>NZ_JAVTSB010000001.1:0-804642 GCF_032677645.1 Pedobacter gandavensis
CTTTCAAATCTTCTTTAGTGTGTTTTTTATACTAAACCCTTCCTCCGAAGCGGGATGCAAAAGTAGGAAAAATAAGCTCCCCTGCAAACAATATTACCTTTATAATTGTATCACATCGCTAAGTACATGAGCCACAGTGTGTAAATCGTAAAAACAAATCAGACAGCACCTACCAGTAAGACAATTCAAGGTATAATACCTGAAAACGTAGTCTGTAAACCGGCTCTCCGGCAGATAATGTTGAATAAACTCAAAGGATTCCTTAATAAACCAATTCATAACGCCATCTAATCATACGTTCATCATACCTATATATATAGTATACCGAGACCAGGCCGATCCATATGATCCATCTGAAAGGTCATATTATATATAGGTATATCCAAAGACAGCCAATTGATATGCTTAAATCGCCAATTCAGCGTGGGTATACCCTAATAATATCCCCAAATTATGGAACATAGCAATGAGGAGACTGCCAATCAATCTCATTTTGCAGGTTTACGCGCCTATTCGGCATACCTAAGCCAGGCAACAGTACTATAATAGGTTGAAAAACAGAGCCGGTTGCTGCTTTTCATCGTAGTTCAAACCAATTACAGGAGTTATATGCTTAATTTAAAAATTCTAACCAGGTTTTGATTGCCGCGATCTGGATGTTGATTCATATCTATTTCTGAGAACCAAATATTCCGTTTCTAAGTTTCTAAAAGCTTTATCCGGTATCCTATTCTCTGGCTTTAACTCCATTTGACCCTTGTATTGCGCCATTACCTGCACATACCTCGCGTTTTCATATAAAGCTTCTGTCTCCACATTTTTTCCTTTCTCTGCTATAATTTTCTGGTTTTCCCAGGCACCGTTCAGATTGCCCAGATAAAGGGTATCTGAAACGGAATCATGGTTTGCAGCACTTAAAAACAGGTATACTTCCATAGAACTCTCCAGCTCTTCCTCGGCTAAAGCTAGAAAAGCAGTCCCCATCTCCCTTTTAGAAAAATTCAACTCTATTTTTTGCCTCCTGCTTTTTGGAAAATAAACCGCCAGTTGCAGACAGTCATCATATTGTGAACCCATTGCGGATTGATAAAAAGGATCCCAGCTGATTTGTAAACCACCTTCCACTTTCTCCATACGGAGGCCTTCAGGGTTCTTTAACGTACCCTTACTGAATTGTATTTTTGCATAATCGACGCTGATGTTCGGATATTCCCCCTGCAAAGCATTTTTCTTATTGTAGGATACCGCCAGGTTGTGCTGATTTCTGATTGTTCCGCGCGCTTCTAACTCAAATCCATTATTCAGATAATCTTTAAAATGACCCAGAAAATGCGTGATTACCCGCATAGACTCATGATTCGCCTTTTGTTTCGGACTAGGTTTGCCGGGTTTACCTACGGTTCTGTGAACCAACTGACCTCTTAACATATAAGAGACCACATTGCCTAGCTTACCGCTTGGGTAGCCATGCATTCCATTTCTTGAAATTGACATAATTTTAAAATTTAATTGTTTACTCAGTCCAAGTTGGACATAATTAAATTAATAAACAACAACGCAAATGCTGTCTTTAATATACTCAACAGACAGGCCTTAAACACACTTAAAGTCTGATTTAGGCCCTTTCAAAAAATACAAACACAGTAGCAGCGCGCAGGAGCAGTGATGATTTAACCTTAGAAAACCGTAAAATCTATCGGCAAGGTTAGCCTGAAATTAAGTTTAGTATCAAAAATATCGAAGCGCCTATAAATTAGTTTGTTACTGCAGCAAGATTAAACAGGATAAGTAGGCTTAACAGAGAGCCTGTTTGGTCATCAAGCCGGCTAAGGCCCCATCAACCCCCTCACAAAACGCCCTTAAAACCCCTATAAATCAAAGCCATTCCTCTGACCTTCTACCCCTCTTTTCCAGCTAAAAAAAATTATCCAACAAAAAAGGGCCATGCTAATTGCATGAGCCCTTCCATTTTATTTGGTTGTTTTAAAACGATGCAGATTTACTTGTTTTTGATGACCTGTAAAGCCGTACCATTTAAAGTTACGTTAGCCTTATCAGACACATTATACTGCGTCTTTACAATTTTGGGATTACTCAAGGTCAATTTACTTGCTCCCGGAATCTCAAACTCTGCAAATTCAATTTGATTGTCCTGATCAAGATTCAGCGCAGCAGCACCTTTCTCCTCTCCTATCACCGCCTTTAATGTTTTCAGTACCGCTTTATCCATACTAACAGAAGTTGAACCATCCATCATAATTTCCAGATTGTCACCTTTTAGGCCTTTTAAGACCACTTCAGAGCCAAAATAATTGACATTTTCCTGTGTATTTCCTTTCGGCCAGTAAGCAACCGTTTTCAACTTACTTAAGTTATTTACAATCAGCACAATATCGTCGTATCCAATAGTTCTGATCGCTTTTTTGGCTTCATCTGTCAGGCCGATGGTTAAAGTTTGTCCTTCCTGATTAAGCGCTACCCGGCTTTTAATTCTTTTTCTAATCCAGATGCCTTCTTTCTTCCCTGGTTCTATCACAACCGTTATCAAATTGGCAGCGTTCACATTTAATGTTTCCACATTTTTCATTTCTGTAAACTCGCTTTCATTGAAACGATTTTTATAATCACCTGCTTCATAGGCAGCTTTTAAGGAGAAATTATAGGTCGTAATCATCCCTAATGAGACGATAATTGCGGCAATGATCAACATGTTACTTGTTTTCATCTATTTCTAATTTTATGGTTAATTATCAGATGGGGCATTTATCAAACATTCCTGACGCTAAAGAAAACGCGCAGTTTATTCGAAAAGCTGTCACTGATGGTCATATTTCAATTTAATCCTGGTGGTAATGTTCGGCTTTAAACTGCTCAAACCTTTCTTCAATTTCTTTCATACTGATATCCAGCAGATAAATATTCTTGAAGAATTCGGGAAGGGCATTTCCAAGAAAACGTTCCTTACTATATTCCTTGATTTTCATTTCCGCATCTGCGGCGATAAAGAAACCAATCCCCCGTTTGTTCGTAATTACCTCTTTATTCTGCAAGAACTCATATGCTCTCACCACGGTATTGGGGTTTACTTGTAGTTCAACGGCTAAATCTCTGACCGAAGGAATCTTCTGATCCAGGGGCCATTTGCCCAATACAATGTGTTCTCCAACATAAGCTGCTATTTGCAGGTATATCGCTTCATTCTCCCTAAATTCCATACTACACCTGTTTTTCTTTCAATTTAAAATAAGCGCCGATCCATAAGATCAGCACGATTGTATACGTCATCCCTATCATAATAGGTTTAATGGACGATTGTGCTTCTAAGCTATAACGAACATCAGCTTCTCTTAAGGTTGCATTAACTAAGGGGACTACCTTTTCTAATTTTATCCCTAAAATAGCAGATGCTAAAGGCTGATTGATCAAAATGAAGAACAGACAAATTACGGCTACCGTGAAGGCGGTTTTTATAAAATGGAGTTTTTCAAAAAACACGGCACCGAGGAAAGCCAGGCTATGAAGTACGGCGAAAGTAATCAGTGCCATGCCATAAGTTAATCCAGGGGTCTGTAAGTTCAACACCTCCATTTTTTTATCTGTTCCTGAATTTTGCACGGTTAAAACCAGCAGGTCCACCGCGTAAAAACTAAGTACAAAAATCAATTGATAAATTAGAAAAGAGTAAATCCAGGCCACCAGATATTTCTCAAAATGTGAGGCTGGCAACATCAGGGTGGCTATTGATTTTCTACTATTCCCAAGATCTGAGAAAATCATGCTGGTAAAGATTGATCCGGCTCCGATAAAGAAACAGAAAAATATGGTAAACTGACTCTTAATACCCAAATTTCCACTACTTAAATAGGATACGTAGCCCAAAGTTGTTGCCAGCAGCGCGACTATTACGCCCACAGATAACAGATAGGTTTTATAATATTCCTGAGTATGTTTAACAAAAAGCTGTAAAAATCTCGAAAGGTTAAATATATTATTCATGAGGCGTTTTTTAGTTTAAATGGTTTGTAACTGATTTATGATCGTTGATGAGGGCACTAAAAAGAAGTTCAACATCAACTTTACTAAAAGCTTCGTTATGGTTTACACTCATGGTATTCAAACCTATCCGGTGTGCTTCCTCATAGATGATCATTGCCTTATCCGATGGTGCAGAACTACTAAAATGAATGCGCTCAGCGATTTCATCCAGGCTCTTATTCAAGACCATTTCCTGCTCATGTACAACCAGGAGGCGATCAATCAGGCTGTCTAAATCTCTGATCTGGTGGGTAGAAATGACAATGCAACGCTCTGCTGTTAATGCACCGGCAATGATTCTCCTGAACTTCGCTTTAGAAGGAATGTCCAAACCATTTGTAGGTTCATCCATAATTAACAAGCTTGTATTTGTAGCGAGGCCGAAAGCAATCATTACTTTTTTCTGCTGGCCAAAAGATAGTTTATTCAGAATACTGGTTTGCGGTACATCAAATTCTGAGAGCATCCGGTAATATTGTTCTTCGTTGAATTTAGGGTAAAAATGTGCTGTATTTTGGGCAAACTGAACAGCAGAAGTTCCTGGTAAGTAAATCTCTTCCGGAATAAAAAACAGTTCCTGCAAAAAGCCGGGTAAACGGTCTGCTGCACGATAGCCTTTCAGGCTGCAACGTCCTTCCTGCGGAAACACCAGGCCGGCAAGGTTTTTAAGCAGTGTGGATTTACCTGCCCCATTCTTTCCAAGAAGACCATAGATATGGCCAGGTTGAAGTTTTAAGTTCAGATTTTTAAACAACAGCTTCTTTTTGCTGTATCCAAAAGTCAGGTTAGAAATTTCTATCATAGCGGTTAAGTTTAGTGTACTAGTTAACTAGTACACAGTAAAACTAAACAATAGTTTTAATTATCCAAATAATTAATTTGAAAATATTTTTCATGCTGACTAGAGCAGCTAATTAAATGATGTATTTCGTTGTTGAAGAATCGCTTATCTACCAGGATCAATAAGCAGATGGGGCATCAATCAAAAACCCTCCAGTGACGCTAATCGTCATTGGAGGGTTAATCACCTAAAATCTCAAAGCGGGCTATATTCCCTAAGCCTCCTTAAAGCTTCAGAAGGCCTGTATTAAAGCGCGGTTTACCCTTAAGGGAGGATATCAAATTCTTCTTTTAATTTGATATCTTCAGAAGAGTGGCCGATCATCACGCGGAATTTACCCGGCTCCACCCTCCAGTTCATATCCTTATCAAGGATAGAAAGATCGTCCGGGTTGAGTACAAACGTTACTGTTTTTTGTTCGCCTGGTAAAAGTCCTACTCTTTCAAAACCACGCAGGTCAGAATCATAAGTGGTTACGCTACTCACCATATCTTTAAGGTATAACTGTACCACATCGTCGCCTTTACGTTTTCCGGTGTTCTTTACATCCACGCTGACTTCAATAGTAGCGCCTGCCTGTTGCGAGCTTTGTTTCACTTTTAGATTAGCGTATTCGAAAGTGGTATAGCTTAAACCGTAACCAAATGGGTATAAAGCACCATTTACACTCGTTTTACCGTATCCATTGTTTCCACTGCTTGGTTGTCCGGCTTGAGAAGCGGGTTTAAAAGGGAAGTTATATTCGAGCTGTCCGATTGATTTTGGGAAGGTGATGGGTAATTTCCCACCAGGGTTATAGTCGCCGAACAAAGTTTCTGCAATGATATTTCCACTTTGTGGGCCAGGAAACCAAGCTTCCAATATTGCAGGAAGGTTTTTATTTTCCCAGTTGACGGTTAAAGGCTGCCCGTTTACCATCACCATCACCACCGGTTTACCGGTAGCATGTAAGGCCATTAACAACTGTAATTGTCGGCCGGGAAGGTTTAAACCAGTACGGCTCAAACTTTCTCCGACGCGTTTCTCATCCTCTCCTACTACGGCGATGATCACATCTGATAATTTCGCTTCTGCCACTGCGGCATCTATTCCAGCCTGCTCCTCAGCAGTCAATGGCGTTGGAATGATTTCACTTTCCGGCCAGGTTGGATCAATAATGTCGCAACCTTTCACATAATTTACAGTTGCTGCTGTCCCTACGTATTTTTTTAGCCCATCCAAAACAGAAGTGATGGGATTATTTGAAGGGCCATATCTGCTGGTCGTATAGTTTTGTTCTGCGGCAAGAGGACCGGTAACCATGATTTTCTTCAGATTCTTTAGCGTTAAAGGCAATAAATCAGCTTCGTTTTTTAGCAAGACCAGAGACTCCCGACTCAGCTGTGCGGAAAAGGCTTCATCTTTGGCTGTATGTACCAACTGATCTGATGCTTTGGTATTTTGCACATAAGGCTGATCAAAAAGACCTAAACGGAATTTAACACGCAATACATTTCCGACGCGTTCATCGATCGTTTTCATGGATACACGTCCTTCCTTGATCAAGGCTCTTAAAGGCATGATATACTCCTCAGGCATGGTGAAATTGGTGCGGACATCCAGTCCGGCTTCTACCGCTTGTTTCACCGCACCTTTATAGTCATCCACCACATGGTGCTTAGAATAAATGTATTCTACGGCTTCGCTATCCGAAACGATATACCCATTAAACCCATATTTTTCTCTTAGCAATTCCGTTAAGAAATAGTGACTTCCAGTGATTGGAACGCCATCATAATCGTTGTAACTACTCATTACCCCCATTGGCGCAGCTTCCTGAACTACCCTTCTAAAAGGATACAAATGAATCTGGTGTAATTCTCTGAGTGCCACATGGGGATCGGTACGAGCATGTCCGTCTCTGCCACCTTTTGGAACACTATAGACTGCAAAATGCTTTAAAGTAGCGGCAACGCCATTTTCCTGAATGCCTAAGACCATTTGTTTGCCGAGCTCGGCGATGTGGTAAGGATTTTCACCGTAACACTCTACGACTCTACCCCAACGCTGGTCTCTGGCGGGATCAAGAATGGGTGCATATACATTGGTATAGCCCAATGCTTTTGCTTCTCTGCCTACAATTGAACCGGCTTGTCTTACCATAGCCTTATTCCAGGTGCTACCGATATTGATTGGTGCAGGTAAGGGCGTTGCGCGATCATGACATAACCCATGGATGCCTTCATTGGTGAAATCTACGGGGATGCCCATTCGGGTTTCCTCTATAAACCACTTTTGAAGGGTATTTATCGCATCGGCATGTTTGCTAAATGGGTAAGAAAATTCCGTTACAGCCTTATTATTATAGGCCAGACTGTTTAATGCTTCGTCAATATTGGCGATACCGTCTTTCCAGACTTTTGTTTTCCATTCTGCGACTGGCATTTCCTCTTTTAGTACCCTGCCATAGCCATAAAGTGTGGCCATCTGACAGGTTTTCTCTTCCACATTCATTTGAGAAAGTAAATCGGCTACCCGTTTTTCAATCGCCTGTGTTGGGTCTTCGAAGATGTCCTTCTTCCCGTTTTTATTAAAGTCTATCCAGTTTTTCTTATAAATATTTTGATGTTGGGCAAATGAAACACTCTGTAGGGATAAGAGTGCCCCGGCAACGATCAGCGTCTTTTTCATCATCATCGGCTATTACTATACTTGGTTATAAATCCGACTAAATTAAAAGAATTAACTGGTTTAGTACTGGCTATTGTATCAATGATATTGGCAATTTAGTTCGTTAAAATAAAGGCTCTGCTAAGGTTTTTGATCTAAACCTGTTAAATTTTCCAACCTATTTCCGGCTTCCGATCTAAAAACAATCAACTTTGATTTCAGGTAAATCAGGAGTTGGTAATTGGTCATTTGCAACAGGCTATCTTTTGGGGGCCGATACGTATTGAGGAATAGGTAGAGGGAATCTCCGCTGAGGGCAGTCCTCCCATTTCCAGTGCTCAATCCGGCAACCAGCTCTTCATTGTATCGCGAGTTCACATAAGCCGCAGATTCATCCCTGAGTAGTTTTTTCCTGAATTTATTCTGCTTATTGTTTTTACTGGTCAGCAAGCTAACCAGTCCGCCAATGTTGAGGGAAACAAATTCAAAAGGCAAGCGCGGATTATGTGAAGACACCGGGACAAATACAGATTTCCAACCAGACGCTTTATAATTGAAAACACTGGCATATTCCTTTCTCTTTTGCAGTGAATCTTTTTTATGGTTTCTCTTCGCCACAATGGCTACTTCCTGCAACCCGATCTGGCTTTCCCTGAGTTCAATCAGCAGTTCCGTTTTCATACCGGCAGCATAGGGCAGTGTCAAGGGGAGGTAGTTGAAGCCGGAAAACTTTAGGGTATCCAGTTTTTCAGGCATCATACTAAACTCGCCATTGTTACCGGTTACCGTTCTACCGGACCTCATTTTAATCCGGATGTTTGGGATGGGCCGTTTGGTATCCTGATCAATCACCCTGCCCCGAATCAGTTTAGGGAAGGATTGTTCCTGAGCCAGGCAGTGTAGCTGGATCGCTATCCAGAGTAAAAAGATCAGTGGAAGGGTTTTCATAACATAAATGTAAGTCAGCACAAGACTGATTTAAAGAACTTTAACACCCTTTAACCTTTTCGTTTAGCCTGCTGATTTATAAGGCAAGTCCTTCATTCCTGTATCCCTTTATAAAACCGGTGATTTTTAAGCGGTAAAACAACAAGAAATACTTATATTTAATCCTCCTTATCGCCTCAGGTGACGATTTTATGAATTGTCATTTGTTAAAATATGTTAAGGGTTTGACGGGATGAAACGCTTTCCATAGTTTAGCGTCCTATTATTTTTAATTGACGTTATCGTATTATTAACTTATCTTTGCAGAATGTTTAAAATTAAACACGTATTACTATTAAGTTTCACCATTATAGCCCTGACTATAGCGGGTTGCAAAAGCCAGTTTGAAAAAATCAGATTGAGCAATGATGTAGCCAAGAAATATCAGGAGGCCATGAAGCTCTACAACAAGAAGAATTATTCGAAAGCGATTATTCTTTTTGAAGACCTTTCACAGAAGTACAGAGGTAGAGCGGAAGCGGAAGACTTAAACTACTACTACGCCTTAACCCTTTACAAATTAAGAGATTACACCACTGCCAGATATCAGTTTAAATCATTTGCGGATACCTATCCGACCAGTAAATATGCAGAAGAATGCAGATACCTGGGGGCTTATTGCTACTACCTGGAATCGCCAAAATCTTCCTTAGATCAGACGAATACCAAGGCAGCGATTGACGCTTTACAGTTGTTTATCAACTTTTATCCAAAAAGTGAGCGTGTAGCTCAGGCGAGTAAATACATTGCAGATTTACGTGCAAAACTAGAGACTAAAGCATTTGACAATGCTAAATTATATTATGATTTGGGCGCAGCTGATGTCAGCAATTACAAATCAGCCGTAATCGCTTTAAAGAATGCACAAATTGATTTCCCTGATATTAAGTATGCAGAGGAGATGGATTTACTGATCGTGAGATCACAATATAACTACGCAAAAAACAGTATTGAAATCCGTCAGGAAGACCGTTACAATGAAGCGATCACTTATGCCGATGAGTTTATGAATTCCTATCCAGAGAGTAAATTGATGGATCAGGCTAAAACATTAAAGGCTGATAGTGAATCTGGTATTGAGCATGCAAAACGTATGATTGCGGAATTCCAAAAGAATCAGGAAAAATATAAAGCCATGTTGGCGAAAGAAGCTAAGGCGGATAGTACCAATACTACAATTAAAACCCCCATCAAATAATGAACACGAATAAACCTGCTGTACCGAATACTACGGTTACTAGAAATGTTAATGATTTAGATCAGAAAACTGAGAATATCTATGAGTCTTTAGTAATTATTTCTAAAAGGGCTAATCAGATTTCTAACAACATTAAAGAAGAATTACACGGTAAATTAGCTGAGTTTGCTTCTTCAAATGACAACCTGGAAGAGATCTTTGAAAACAGGGAACAAATCGAAATCAGTAAGCATTATGAGCGTATGCCTAAGCCTAGCTTAATTGCTATTGATGAGTTTCTTAATGACAAAATTTACTACAGAAACCCTGCTAAAGAGCAACAATAAGATCAGGCATAGGTATTCCATTGCATTCATGCATTAAAAAACTATGCTAGAAAATAAAAACATTATTCTTGGCGTTTGCGGCAGCATTGCAGCATATAAATCAGCGATACTGGTCAGGTTACTGGTAAAGGCTGGCGCAAACGTTAAAGTTATCCTTACGGCCGATGCGGCGAATTTCATTACTCCGCTCACCCTGGCTACCCTTTCAAAAAATCCTGTATACACGCAATACTTCGATGCCGAAACCGGTGTCTGGAGTAACCATGTTGAATTGGGCCTTTGGGCTGATTTCATGGTCGTTGCACCAGCTAGTGCCAATACTTTGGCGAAGATGGCTACAGGAATCTGCGACAACCTTTTATCTGCGGTTTACTTATCTGCAAAATGCCCTGTCTTTGTTGCTCCGGCGATGGATCTGGACATGTGGAAGCATGAGAGTACCCAACAGAATATAGATAAATTGCTTTCTTATGGAAATCAGATCATCCCTCCGGGTGATGGAGAACTGGCAAGTGGCTTGTATGGTGCCGGCCGGATGGCTGAACCTGAAGACATCCTTTCTTTCCTGAATGAGGCTGCAAAAAAAGGACTTCCTTTATTGGGTAAAAAGGTGCTGGTTACTGCCGGCCCTACTTATGAAGCGATTGATCCGGTTCGCTTTATTGGCAACCACTCTTCCGGGAAAATGGGCTTTGCCATTGCGGATGAGTTTGTAGCCTTAGGCGCCGAAGTTACCCTGATTACCGGTCCTACTGCCGAAAAGAGCAATAGTACGCTGAAAAGGATTGATGTAGTGAGTGCTGCCGATATGCTGGCTGCTTGCGAAACCGCCTTTCCTCAAACGGATATCATGGTGATGAGTGCTGCTGTAGCAGATTATACTCCAGTTGCCGCGGCAGATCAGAAGATTAAGAAAAACAGTGCGGAATTCAGTCTGGAACTTAAAAAGACAACAGACATCTTGGCTACGCTCGGACAAGTTAAGTCTGGCAATCAGATTTTAGTGGGTTTTGCACTGGAGACTGAAAACGAAGAGGCTTATGCCAAATCGAAACTCAGCAAGAAAAATCTGGACCTGATTGTACTCAATTCTCTCAACGACAAGGGGGCGGGATTTAAGCTGAATACCAATAAAATCACTATATTTAATAAAGCAGGGGAAAAGATCGTGTTTGAAACTAAATCAAAGACAGCAGTGGCAAGGGATATTTGCAATGAAATACTAAAACTAGTTCATTAATGAAAAAACGCTTTCTCCTTCTCTTTATCGCTTTCCTTTTTAGTCAGGTTATTGCTCGTGCTCAGGAGCTGAATGCCCGGGTTACGGTTGCTGCTCCTACTGTTCCGAACATCAATAAGCGGAACCTGGAGATCCTTCAAAACACAATCAGAGACTTCTTAAACAATAACAAGTGGACGAATGAAACTTACCTGCCAAATGAACGGGTAGAAACCAATTTCGTGATCACAGTAACTTCATGGGATGGCGGTTCAGGTTATAAAGCAGAGGCACAAATCCAATCGAGCAGACCTGTTTATGGTACTGCATATAACAGCACCATCCTGAACATTAGCGACAAAGATTTTGACTTCAATTATAACGAAGGTTCGGCACTTGACTATTCTGAACAGAATTACATTTCTAACCTGAGTTCTTTACTTGGCTTCTACGCGCATACCATTATTGGGCTGGATAAAGATAGTTTTAGTCAGCTTGGAGGAACCCAGTACTTCATTAAAGCCCAAAACACGTTAAACCTTGCCCAGGCATCGAGCAATGCGGGATGGAAGGCTTCTGACGGACTAAGAAACAGATACTGGTTAAATCAGAACTTACTCGACAATTCCTTTGAAGAACTGAGGGGATTTATCTTTAATTACCATTTTAATGGGCTGGATCGCTTGCAACAAGACGAGGATAAGGCTTTAAAAAAGATCGTTTCTTTTCTTGCCAATTTAACAAAAATGGACCGCCAGAAAATAGGTTCAATCTTTCCAAATATGTATTTCTCCAGCAAAGCAGATGAAATTGTAAACGTGCTTTCTCTGGGTAATCCGCAGGAACGCATCACTTCTTATCAGTTACTTTCTGAAGTTGACCCTGGAAACCTTAGTAAATACGAGGCCCTAAAACCGGTCCAAAAAGGCATGTAATCCCCTTTTCAAAAAATATTTGTTATTTTTTTTACCAAACATTTTGTTTCTACGAATAGATTCGTACATTTGATTACGAAACAATTCGTACATCAAGAGATATGACCCAATCTACCCCCCTTAAACCCACGGAAAGCGAATTAGAGATCTTACAGATATTGTGGGAAAAAGGCCATTGTACGGTAAGAGAAGTACATGAGATTTTGGAAAAGAACAAGGAAGCAGGATACACCACCACTTTAAAGCTGATGCAGATCATGTCCGAAAAAGGTTTGGTGAGCCGTGATACTTCTTCAAAAACGCATATCTACAGGGCATTGGTTAATCAGGAGAAAACCGAGCAACACCTCGTGAGTAAAATGATCGACAATGTGTTTAACGGTTCCGCTGCACGTTTGGTGATGCAGGCCTTAGGCAACCACAGTGCCAGTAAAGATGAAATCGATTCGATTAAAAAATACCTAGACAACCTAAGCGACAAATAACCTAAGCAAGAACCACATTATGGAAGCAATTGTAAACAACCTGATCAAAGCAACCGGCTGGAGTATATTCCACTCTTTATGGCAAGGTGCCATTATTTATGGCCTGTTATTCTTAATCGTCCTTGCTTTTCCAAAGCTAAGGTCTGGCCTCAAACATAACCTCGCCTATGGCGCTTTATGCCTCATCTTTGTTTGCTTTTGCATCACCTTTTTCTCCATATTTAAACTTCCACAGGTTAATGGTACGCAGCAAAGTGCCAATCTGATGATCAGCGCGGCTTACTATGAGTACCTAAACGACATTCCCCAGAATATCAGCAGCAAAGCCGAACAGATGTTCCCCTACCTCGTTACGGTATATGGCATTGGATTACTGTTCCAGTTGTTTATTCTACTGGCTGGTTATCAAAAAATGCAGCAGCTTAAGAATTCCGTACATCAGGCTGTTCCTGCGGCATGGGCCTCGATATTCGAAGAGATGCGGAGCCAGTTAAAGTTAAAGCAACACATTGGGTTTTACCTTTCAGACCAGGTAAACGTTCCCCTGGTGTTGGGTTATTTTAAACCGATTGTTTTGTTTCCAATTGCTTTGGCTGCACAGCTGGATCTGAAACAGGTGGAGGCCATCTTAATCCATGAGCTTTCTCATATCCGCAGAAATGACTACCTCTTAAATCTTATTAAAACCGGTATAGAAACCATTTTATTTTTTAATCCTTTCATCTGGCTCAGTGGCAGGTTCATCAATATTGAACGTGAACATGCTTGTGATGATCTGGTTGTACAGCTTACCGGGACGCCGGTGACGTATGCTCATGCCTTGCTAAAGCTGGAAATTCTGAAAGACAAATCTGCCCCTGCCCTTTCCATGGCGGCGACAGGAAAAAATCAACATTTGTATCAACGTATAAAAAGAATTACAGACATGAAAACGACTTATATGAATGCAAAGCAACAGTTCTTTGCCATCACACTAACCATTATCACCGTAATTTCTCTGGCTTGGGTGAAGCCTTCTAAAGCAGAAAAAACAGCTGTTATTGCGGCAGCAGCGGCAGCTCCTGAAATGGAGATCGCCGGTATAGGGCTTAGATTTCAAAAGCCGGTGGCCGTAACACTGAAAGTGGCAAAACCCGCAGCAGCTGTTTGTGCTGACACCACAAAAAACAAAAAGATAAACCGTGTAGTGATTACGACAAATAAGAATGGTCAGCGGAGTTATTATTACCCTGATAGCCTTGGAACCGGTGTATTTATCGCAGATAGCATCAGAAATACCAGCATGGCCTTCTTATCTTCTCCGGAATGGAAAGCACAACAGGAAGCCATCCGTAAAAATGCTGAAGAGATCAGGAAGCAATTTGATTCTCCGGAATGGAAGAAACAACAGCAGGCCATTGTTGCCAATGCAGTAGCCATGGCCAAACGTTTTGATTCCCCGGATTTCAAGAAAAATCAGGAAGCTATGATTGCAAATGCAGCGGCCATGAAAAAACACTTTGATTCTCCGGAATGGAAAAAACAGCAGGAAGATATCCGTAAAAATGCGGAAGCAACCATGGCTCATGTTAATTCTCCGGAATTCAAGAAAAAAATAGCTGAAGCGAAAGCACTTCAAAGTTCAGCAGAATACAAGGAACTGCGTAGCAAATTTGATGCTGAAGTAGAAGCATTAAAAAAGAAAAAGGAAACTGAAAGCTCAGAAAAACCAAATAACTAAGGAACACCAGTAAACAGAACTAATGGCAGAAGATTTTTCTTCTGCCTTTTTTATGCGAAAGAACCCAGCTTCATTGCTTAAGATTTGTTATTTTAGCAGGGTAATATGCTACAGAAACTTTCCATTCGTAACTACGCTCTAATAGACAGCGTTGAGCTAAAACTCGACAAAGGTTTAAACATCATCACCGGGGAAACTGGTGCTGGTAAATCTATTATGCTGGGTGCCCTGTCCCTGATTCTCGGACAACGTGCAGAAACCAAGTATTTCTTTAATCAGGAGAAGAAATGTATCATAGAAGGCCAATTTCTTCTGACTGATGATACGCTGCATTCTTTATTTGAAGAGAACGACATTGATTTTTATGAGGAAACTATTTTAAGGAGAGAGATTTCTACCGATGGTAAATCAAGAGCATTCATCAATGATACTCCGGTTACGCTTGGCGTGATGAAACAAGTTGGAGAAAAATTGATTGATATCCACTCGCAACATGCGACTTTAGAGATCAATGATCCCGGATTTCAACTTTCTGTAGTAGATACGCTGGCTGATCATCAATCGCTGCTGGCCCAATACCGCAAAGGTTACAAACAGTATAAAAAGCATTTACAACTTCTTGCTGCCTTACAAACCGCAGCTGATGAAGCGAAAAGCAGACAGGATTATGAGCAGTTTCTTTTCACCGAACTTGAAAATGCAAACCTGAAAATGGATGAGCAAAGTTTGATGGAGATAGAATTGCAAACGCTCAATAATGCAGAAAGTATCAAAAGAAGTCTGGTGAATGCCTATGGCTTACTTTCTGACCAGGAAGCTTCGGCCCTGCCGGTTCTAAAAGAGGTGATTGTTCAGATTCAGGCGATAGAACGCTTTAACCCGGATTATGCACAGCTGAATGAGCGTCTTCGTTCTGCGCTGATCGAATTAAAAGACATTGCCGCAGAAACCTTAAATCTGGAAGAAAGCACGGTTTTTAATCCTTCAAGAATTGAAGAGATCAACAGCCGTCTGGATGTGATTTATACCTTAGAACAAAAACATAAAGTCAATAGTATTGAAGAACTGATGGGCATCCATCAAAAGCTTTCTGATAATTTAAATAATCTATTGAGCAGCGATGAAGAAATTGATCGTTTAAATCAGGAAATCGCTCAACTGAAAGAACAATTGGAGGAGATGGCCGCCATTTTATCTTCGGATCGGGATAGGTCTATCATAGCCACAGAAAACGAGGTTGAAGCAGTATTGCAACTGGTGGGTATGCCAAATGCAAAGATCAAGATTGTAAAAACACCTTTAGAGGAGTTGAATAAAGATGGAAAAGACAATGTAGTGTTGCTGTTTTCTGCGAATAGTGGTCAGCCACCGGCACCGGTTGGCAAAGTCGCTTCGGGTGGAGAGCTTTCCAGATTGATGCTGGCTTTGAAATCAATTATGGCCAAACATACGGCTTTACCTACCTTAATTTTTGATGAAATTGATACAGGTATTTCCGGAGAAACTGCCCTTCGCGTAGGTGATGTAATCGGTGATCTGGAAAAAAACATGCAGGTGATGTGTATCACCCACCTTCCACAAATTGCGGCTAAAGGTGAAGCACATTATTTTGTGTACAAAAATGAGAAAGGGGTACGTCCTACTACAGGAATCCGCCGATTGGCTCCTGAAGAGCGCATTCACGTCATTGCAGAAATGCTGAGTGGCAAGGATCCGGGACTTCCGGCAATCGCCAATGCAAAAGAACTTCTGGGTTATTAAAAGCCGGAACTTATATTTATAACGCTTTAGCTACATTAGTCTTATGATACGGTTGCGCTTTTGTATTTTACTTTTATTAACTGGATTCAGTTGCTTTGCCCAGAATAGCTTTAATATCAGCGGAACCATTAAAGACAAAGCAGGAATAACCATTCCTGGTGCCGGAGTATACCTGAGCAGTTACAAGATTGCGACCGTCTCTAATAATGACGGGCAATTTATCCTGTCGAACCTTAAACCCGGAAACTATGATGTGCTGATCGAGATGATGGGCTATCTTCCTTTCAGTAAAAACGTCGTTATATCCGACAAGTCTGTTAAAATTGAGGTGCAATTAAAGGAAAACACGGTTCAACTCCAGGAGGTTATCATTAAAGCAGACCCGGATCGGGACAAGTATATTAAGCAATTCATCGCTCAGTTTATTGGCAGGACTCCAAATGCGGAGAAATGTAAAATCCTAAATCCTCAGGTCATACAAGCCTACTTCGACAGGGCTGAAAACAAGCTGAGCGTGACCGCCAATGAGTTTCTAATCATTGAAAATAAATCATTAGGTTACCGCATTAAGTATATGCTGGAGTATTTTGAAAGGGATTTAAAAAATAATATTGTTTACTATTCCGGCCATCCCTATTATGAAGAGCTACCCGGCTCAAAATCTAAAAAGAAGGAATGGATCAGGAAAAGAGAAATTGCTTATCAGGGTTCTTCCCAGCATTTTTTCCGCTCATTATATCAGAACAGCAGCGTTGCGGAGGGCTTTGTCATTTATAAACTGGCAGAAATCCCCAATAAAAACAGGCTTCCGGATAGTCTGATCAATGCACATCTAAAGAGATTTCAGCAACCCGGCAATAATATCATTAGAATAGGTGCGGGTGGCGGCTCTCCATTGAATGATTCTGTTAATTACTGGCTCAAACAAAGGGCTGTTCCGAAAAAGATAAGTGTATTGAACAGGGCCGAAATCTTAACGGATACCTTAGTGAAATCATTATATACTGATTTGAGAACAATTAATTTCAGTGATGATCTTTATGTGATGAATACCAATGAAAGAGAAACTCCGGAATATACGGACCATTCCGGCCATGCAATCAACCGGCCCCTAGATATTCCAAATTACCAGATTTCGGTGATTCATTTGCTTCAGGCACCCCTTCATATTTATATGAATGGAGGGGTTTTTAATGCAAAGGCTGCATTATTTAGTGGATTTTGGGCTTATGAAAAGATGGCGGATACCGTTCCTATGGATTACATCCCGATTACGCCGAAGAAGTAAGTATTGTTAATTACTAATATTATTAGTAATTTTAACTGATGATATTAGAGGAAGATACCGGCGAAAACTACTTTAAGGGAAGAGGTGCACAATTCAATCCACACAACAGGTTTGCAAAGAGCGATTATGTGAAGGAGCATCAGGAAGGCATAGACGATTGGGAAGAAAGTGATCAGAAGACCAGCTTTATTTTTAGTCAGAGTAAATCTATTGTCAATAAGGTGAGCAGTCAGGATGTGGGGATGGCCTATTCTTTGAATCCTTACCTGGGATGTGAACATGGCTGTACTTATTGCTATGCCCGCAATACGCATGAGTATTTGGGATTTAGTGCAGGTCTTGATTTCGAACGAAAAATTGTGGTTAAGAAAGATGCGCCTGGCTTGTTTAAAAAGTTCCTGGAACGAAAAGGCTGGGATGCTTCCGTCATTTCTCTTTCAGGTAATACGGATTGTTATCAACCGGCAGAACGGCAGTTTAAAATCACCAGACAGCTATTGGAAATTGCATTGGAATATCGACAGCCGATCGGGCTGATTACCAAAAACTCCCTCATTCTTCGCGATCTGGATCTCTTATCGGAAATGGCCAAGTTAAATTTGTGCATGGTTTATGTATCTATCAACAGTTTGAACGAGCAGTTAAGACAAAAGATGGAGCCCCGGACCACCACTGCTAAACAACGATTAAAGATTGTGGAAGAGTTGAGTAAGGCTGGTATCCCGATGGGTGTGATGGTTGCCCCATTAGTTCCGGGCTTAAGCGATCATGAAATTCCGGCCATACTAAAGGCAGTGGCCAATGCCGGTGCGCGTTCGGCTGGTTATACGATAGTGAGGCTCAATGGTGCAGTAGGTGATATTTTTGAAGACTGGCTCCGTAAAAATTACCCGGATCGTTTTGAAAAGGTATGGCATCAGATCCAATCTTGTCACGATGGGAATGTGAACGACAGCAGGTTTGGAGAAAGAATGCAGGGAAATGGAAATCTAGCGCAGTTGATTAAAGACAATTTTAAGCTCCATTGCCGTTTAAATCATTTGAATGAACAGCGTATTCAACTGGACTCCGGTCTGTTTAAAGTACCCGGAACCCAGTTTAGTATGTTTTAAATTTCTTTTCCTTTGAAGGTTAAGCTAAAAAGTTGTCAGATTCACGATAAGCCTGGATCACGCGAAGTTCTCCTTCTTTACCTGGTCTGGAATTACCATGTTCCATACCCATCACGCCTTTATAACCTTTTCCGTGGATATGTTTAAATAAGTTCTTGTAATTGATCTCACCGGTGGTTGGTTCTTTTCTACCTGGATTATCGCCAATCTGGATATAAGCGATCTCATCCCAGCAGCGATCCATATTCACGATTAGGTTGCCTTCTGTTTTCTGCATATGGTAAATATCGTACAGGATTTTACAGGCCGGGCTGTTTACCGCTTTACACACATTAAAAGTTTCGTGAGTTTGCTGAAGGAACAATTCCGGTGTATCGCTCAAAGTTTCTAATACCATAATCAGGCCATGCGGTTCAAAGATCTCCGCTCCTGCTCTCATTGCATCTACTACATTGGCCATTTGATTTCCGTAAGGCAGTTTGCGTTCATAAAAACCCGGAACTACGGTCAGCCATTTTGCATTACAGCGTTTTGCAGCTTCAACGGACCGCTTACAAGTGTCTACGAATTTATCTTTGAATTCTTTTTTTCCGGTGGTCAGGGAAGTTTTCCAGTTATCACCACCATCTACTACAAACACGCCCATAGTCATCCCTAATTTTGCGAGTAAATCGCCAATTTTGGTTTGCTCTTCCAGGGAACGTCCCAGGTAACCATTGTCTTCGATAGACCTGAATCCCTGATCGTGCATGTATCGGATCTGATCCAAAAAGTCTTTACCGGCATTATTGGCAAACATCCCCTGGTGTGGTGCATAATCCAGGTTAAATGTTTTCCCTGGGGCTGTTGTTGCATTAAGAACAGCTCCTTCAGGAGTACTAGCAACTGCATTTACAGCAGAACCGGCCAATACGGCACCAGTTGCTAAAACGCTATTTCTTAAAAATTCTATCCTGTTCATCTTTGATATTTTAATAGGTATTGAATTGTTATTTATTTTAAAATCATCTTTTTGAAGCCGGTAGTCAGGGTGTCCGCTACACTGCCATCCTTACGGTGGTAGATCAGGTAAGCTTCCATTCCTTTCTTACTGTCCACAAAAGCCAGAGCTTCTTCCATACTCATGGCCATGACGGCATTGTCATACCCATCGGCGGTAATGGCATCTTTTGCAAAAATTGTGGCACTGATCAATTGATTATCCAATGGATAACCTGTTTTAGGATTAATCAAATGAGCAATCTTTCCTTTTCCGCGTTGCAGGTATTTCCTATAATTACCGGAAGTGGTGACTGCGCCTGTGCTAAAAGTCAGAATATGTCGGATTTCCGGTTCGTCGGTACTGGATGCAGCCGGTCCTTCAATGCCAATCTTCATGACCGATCCATCAGGCTTTGGTCCTTCCACCCTTAACTCCCCACCGATTTCGACGATAAAAGATTTGATTCCTTTTTTCAAAAGATAATCTGCGACCACATCTACACTATAGCCCTGGGCGATGCCATTCAGGTCTATCGTAATTGCGGGCTTATCCTTTTTCAGGTAATTTCCTTTTAGCGACAGGTGGTTCATTCCAACATTTTGCAACAGCTGTTTTATTTTAGCAGAATCCGGAAAGCTGGTTACTGCTTTCGGTCCAAATCCCCAGGCCTGCACCAAAGGTGCTACCGTGACATCGAATTTTCCCTTTGTTTCCCGGTATACTTCAAATGACTTCCGCATTACCGCAGCGAAATGATCATCTACACGCATTCCTTTCTTCGAAAGATTAAACTGAGAAATCTGAGAATAGGGTTTATAGAGCGACATAGAAGAATCAATCTTTAGCAAAATACTATCAATTGATCCTTTAGTGACCACACTATCTGTAGCAAAATATTTAATGGAATAGTCTGTACCCTGGGCATAGCCATGAATGCTATACTGCTGCTGATCATTTTGCTTCGTAAAAAGCGTGATCAGCAGCGGTAAGAACAGCAAAGCCGATTTTTGGATTACTGCCACAAGCAGATCCGGCTTAGATTACTTTAGTTTTCCCCGGAGTTGGGATTGGATACAAACCGTTTGCATCCGGCATTAATTTTGGATTTGCGTTCCAGCTCAATTGATCTGGCATCAGACTGTTGTCTGCCTTTAAAGCATCATCCCACTTAATCGTTTGTCCGGAATAAGTTGCATATCTACCGATAATGGCTGTGAAGCAACTTTTAGCACCACGTTCTGCATCAGCAAATTTATAGTCTCCTTTGGCGATTGCTGCAAATAATAAATCATGTTCTGTCTGGTAAGGATTTGCATTTCCTTTTGTTGGGTGACTAAACATTTCTTTACCTTTCAGATCCCAGATTACACCATTGTTTCCTGCTGATAAGTAGGTACGGCCTTTTGTTCCCTGGAATGTTTCATCCACACGATTGGCAATACCTTCAAAATGGCGACACTGGCTATAGATTACCGCACCATCCGCATAAGTTAATTCTACGGCGTGGTTGTCATAGATCTCACCATAATCTTTTCCTGTTCTCCAGGCACGACTTCCTGTTCCCTGTACAGAAACCGGATACGCATTTTTCACCCAGTTGGCGATATCTATATTGTGTACGTGTTGTTCTACGATATGATCTCCACATAACCAGTTGAAGTAATACCAGTTTCTCATTTGATATTCCATCTCTGTTTGTGCTGGCTGGCGTTTTTTCACCCATACCCCACCACTGTTCCAGTAAACCTGGCCGCTCATTACTTCACCAATAGCACCATCCTGAATACGTTTTAAAGTTTCCGTATAGTTGGTCTGGTATCTACGTTGCAATCCTACGACTACGTTTAATTTTTTCGTTTTGGCTACTTCTGCCGCAGCAAGGACTTTACGGATACCTGGTGCATCTACTGCTACCGGTTTCTCCATAAACACATGTTTCCCTTGTTTCACTGCTTCCTCAAAATGAGTAGGTCTGAATCCCGGAGGAGTAACCAATAATACAACATCTGCCAGTGCAATCGCTTTTTGGTAGCCATCAAAGCCAACAAATCTGCGTTCTACCGGTACGTCAACTTTATCTTTAAATTTATCAGAAAGCACTTTATAACTGTTGTCCATACGATCCTGGAAAGCATCAGCCATGGCCACTAATTTAATATTTTGTTTAGTGCTTAATGCCTGAAAGGCAGCACCAGTTCCACGATCTCCACAGCCAATCAATGCGATTTTAATGGTATCATCGGTAGAGGTATGACCTCCCGCGAAAGCAAATTGATTGATCATAACACCTCCTGCAACCAGGGCAGATGTTTTTAAAAAGTCACGGCGCTTATCGCGTAAATCTTCGTTGTTCATAGTTTGGTTTGGTTTTTTATTTGGTTGTTAATGTGTGAGTTCTTTTTCTTAGTAATCCGCTATTACCGGTTTATTGTAATAAGCGTCGATTTCTGCTTTTGATGGCGGAGTGGCTGGTCTAACCAGACGCATTCCTATGAAAGGAGCTTCCGGGAACCACCAGTTACTTTTTGGAATTTGCGGATCCAGTTGTTTCCATACCGGGTCTGAAGCCAGTCTGGCAGCAGAACGTAATTCTTTTGCGCCATCATCATAAGATCCACCGCGAATCACATGGGAGTACAATTTATCAGGTATAGCTACTGGATTATTACCTTTTTCTCCGTTTACGCTAGCGTAAAAATCAGGCTGATATTGGTCGTAAGTCCATTCGGCTACGTTTCCGTACATATCATACAATCCCCATTGATTGGGTTTCTTCTTTCCTACTTCATGGGTTTTGCCAGCGCTATTGTCCTTAAACCAGGCGTAATCTCCCAATTTAGCCGCTTCATTGCCAAAAGCATAGTCGGTCGTATTTCCAGCCCTGCTGGCATATTCCCATTCGGCTTCTGTTGGCAGGCGATAAAACACACCTGTTCTGGCATAAAGCCATTTACAATATTGGATGGCATTGTAATTTGTCATGGCTAAAGCCGGGTGGTTTTCTTTTCCCATGCCAAAAGTCATGTCCAGATAAGGTTTAGTTGGACGGGTAACGGCATCTACATTTGCCGGAACGGCAGTAGTGCTATGCGTAGTTTCGTAATCTTTATATAAGAAGGGTTCGTAAATATCCCAGGTTACTTCATAGGTACTCATCCAGAAAGGAGCGAGTGTTACTTTATGGAGCGGCAATTCATCTGCTTTTCCTTTTTTGCTTCCCATCTGGAATTCTCCTCCCGGGATAGCCTGCATTTCGAAGATTAATTTTGTCCCATCAATCTGTTGTTTATAAGGTTGATGTTTCTCCTGAGCGGAGGCAGAAAAAGCAGCTAGTAAAAGGGGAACTGCCAGTAATTTTTGAAGTTTCATTGATACGTTTTTGATACAATTGATATTTTAACCTAACCTATTCCAACTCTAAAATAGAAGCATTTCCCTAGAATCCAAAATTTGAAGGTGCTTTAATTGGTAAAATGTGTTAAAAACACACTAAGTTGTTACGATTTCCGCCATAAGTAAGTGTTTATACGTCTTTTTTAGAAAGTGTTTTTTTTACAATAAGAAATTAATACCTTGTGAAATCAACCCCTAAACCAAACACAAATGAAAATAAACGACCGTAGAAAATTTCTTAAAGATCTGGGCTTATTCTCTGCCGCTGCCGGCCTGTCTTCTGTGATACCTTTAGATAGTTTTGCTTTTGAAAAGAAAGAGTTTTTCCAGATTTCTCTGGCAGAATGGTCTTTTCATAAGGCACTTTTTGCCGGAAAGCTGACCAATATGGACTTCCCTTTAAAAGCTAAAAAGGAATTTGATATCCATATCGTAGAATATGTAAGTCCTTTCTTCAATAAGAAAGAAACTGACAAAGCTTACTTAAAAGAACTTAAAGACCGTACTTCTAGTGAGGGTATTCAAAATCACCTGATCATGATTGACGGAGAAGGTAGTTTGGGAGATTCGGACGATAAAGCCAGATTAAAGGCAGTAGAAAACCACTATAAATGGATTGATGCCGCGAAATATCTGGGTTGTAAAACCATTCGGGTCAATGCTGCAGGTAAGGGCACAGCCGATGAAGTAAAAACGGCGGCTATTGATGGATTAGGAAAATTAAGTGAGTACGGAAAGCAACAGAAAATCAATGTGATTGTAGAAAATCATGGTGGTTATTCTTCGGATGGGAAATGGCTTTCTGCAGTAATTAAAGGCGTAAATAACCCTTATTGCGGCACTTTGCCTGACCTTGGGAATTTCCGTATCAGCGCAGATAGAGAATATGATAAATACCTGGGTGTTGAAGAACTGATGCCTTTTGCGAAAGGTGTAAGTGCAAAAACCCACGATTTCCTTCCTGATGGAGAAGAGAAAGACATTGACTATAAGAAGATGTTTGACATTATCAAAGCGGCAAAATGGTCAGGAATTGTAGGTATTGAATATGAAGGTAGCGTATTATCGGAAGATGAAGGCGTTAGAAAAACTAAAGAATTACTGGAAAAAGTAAGACGTAAGTACTAGCAGTTCCTGTGTGATAAAATCATTGTTATAAAAAAACGGCTGCTCCGAAAGGAAACAGCCGTTTTTTGTTGTTATTGAAAATCTAGTGGTTTACACTAGTTTTTTATATTTAAGACGGTGAGGAGTTACATCACCTAATCTTTTCTTACGGTTTTCTTCGTAATCACTATAGTTACCTTCGAAGAAGTAAACCTGAGAATCACCTTCAAAAGCAAGAATGTGTGTACAGATACGGTCTAAGAACCAACGATCGTGACTAATCACAACTGCACATCCGCCAAAATTCTCTAAGGCTTCTTCCAATGCTCTTAACGTGTTTACGTCAATATCATTGGTAGGCTCATCCAGTAAAAGTACGTTAGCACCTTTTTTCAAAGTAATGGCCAGGTGAACCCTATTGCGCTCTCCACCGGAAAGTACCCCTACTTTTTTCTGCTGATCACCACCATTAAAGTTGAATTTAGACACGTAAGCTCTACCACTTACGGCTTTATTACCCAACTGAATGTTATCTAAACCATCCGTAATGTTTTCATATACGGTTTTATCCGGATCAAGGTCATTGTGCATTTGATCTACATAACCTAAGGCTACGGTTTCACCAACGCGGAAGGTTCCGGTATCCGGAGTTTCCTGTTGCGTGATCAAACGGAACAACGTAGTTTTACCTGCACCATTGGGGCCGATAATCCCAACGATACCTGCTGGCGGTAAAGAGAAGCTCAGGTTCTCAAATAACAATTTATCGCCATAAGCTTTAGTAATGTTATTCGCTTCAATCACTACGTTACCCAATCTTGGTCCCGCAGGAATGAAAAGCTCCAGTTTATCTTCTCTTTCTTTAGAGTCTTCAGAAGCTAACTTATCATAGTTTGATAAACGCGCTTTAGATTTAGCATGTCTGGCTTTTGGTGCCATACGTACCCATTCTAACTCACGTTCTAATGTTTTCTGACGTTTGCTTTCTGTTTTCTCTTCCTGAGCAAGGCGTTTTGCTTTTTGCTCTAACCAGGAAGAATAATTTCCTTTCCATGGAATACCTTCACCTCTGTCTAATTCCAGAATCCATCCGGCAACATTATCAAGGAAGTATCTATCGTGGGTTACTGCAATTACAGTTCCTTTGTAGTCTTTTAAGAATTGCTCTAACCAATCAATACTTTCCGCATCCAGGTGATTCGTAGGCTCATCCAATAGCAATACATCAGGCTCCTGAAGTAATAAACGACACATCGCTACACGACGACGCTCACCACCTGATAGTACACCAATTTTAGCATCCGGATCCGGGCAACGCAATGCATCCATTGCACGTTCCAGTTTATTATCCAGTTCCCAGGCATTACAAGCATCAATTTTATCTTGTAGCTCCCCTTGTTTGGCCATCAGTTTATCCATTGCATCCGCATTTTCATAAACTTCAGGTAATCCAAACTGTTCGTTGATCGACTCGTATTCTTTCAGGATCGCTGTAATTTCAGCTACACCTTCTTCTACGACCTCTCTAACGGTTTTATTCTCATCCAGAATTGGTTCCTGAGCCAGGTACCCTACGGTATATCCAGCAGAGAAAACTACTTCTCCCTGAAAGGATTTGTCCAAACCGGCGATAATTTTCAAAAGAGAGGACTTACCAGATCCGTTCAAACCGATTACACCAATTTTGGCACCGTAAAAGAAGGATAGGTAAATGTTCTTTAGAACTTGCTTTTGGGGTGGATAAATCTTATTTACCCCCGCCATTGAAAATATTATTTTTTCGTCTGACATAGTTACTGATTATATTACATGCCTATAAAAGGCGTTTACTTTAATTATTGACTGTTTTAATGGAAATATTGGCGTCCAATGCCTGCAAAGATAAGCATGAAAAGCCCATTATAAAATTAGTTTAGCAGATATACAGCTGATTCCTGACGCTTCCCTGAAGACATCAATAGATATAGATATCTATACATCCAAAATTAGCTGAGACTGCTGTTCTAAAATAAAGAAAAACGATTATTGATAACTGTGAAGCGGGGAGTACAATAATTGTACAACCATTTGAACCTGAAAAAGAAAGCCATATCCTGAGTTTATAAATTCGTATATTTATACTGACATATTTGCTTAGGGGTTAGGGAAAGTAGCCAATTAAGTCAGCAATTGGTAAGATTCATGAAATATCGGCAGGTCTAACATCCGTTTCCTTCCCTATGGCGTAATTGTTGATAAAATAAAAGAATCGGGTGCTGCCTTTTTATAAAACAAATTTTATAGTTTAGAGCATTCCCGATTTAGAAAGGTATATATGGAAGCTAAATTTTCTCCACAAGTAAAAGACGTGATATCTTTTAGCAGGGAAGAAGCCCTGAGATTAGGTCACGATTACATAGGCGCAGAACATCTTTTGTTAGGCCTAATTCGCGAAGGCGATGGTATGGCCATTAAGATATTAAAATCGCTGGGTGTAGACACTTCAAAACTACGTCGCTCAATAGAGGACTCGGTTAGAGGTACGTCCAGTGTAACGGTCAACCTGGGGAATATCCCATTGACCAAGCAAGCCGAAAAAGTTTTAAAGATCACGTATCTGGAGGCCAAAATCTTCAAGAGCGATTTGATTGGTACAGAACATTTGTTGCTGTCCATCTTGCGTGACGATGATAATATTGCTTCTCAAATCTTATTGCAGTACAGCATCAATTACGAAATTTTCAAACAGGAAGTTGAAGTGAATAAAAACGGTTTCAGAGATGAGACTCAAAATAGCGCATCAACAGGTGGTGATGATGATTATCGTGAGGAAGAAAGCTTCAGCAGCCCTAAAAAGGTTTCCGATATTAAATCCAAGACTCCGGTATTAGATAATTTCGGAAGAGATCTAACGAAAGCAGCAGAAGAAAACCGTCTGGACCCTATTGTTGGGCGTGAAAAAGAGATTGAACGTGTTTCTCAGATCTTATCACGTCGTAAAAAGAACAACCCGATCTTAATCGGTGAGCCGGGAGTAGGTAAATCTGCGATTGCAGAAGGTCTTGCTTTACGTATTGTTCAAAGAAAAGTGTCCAGAGTATTGTTCAACAAACGCGTAGTTACTTTAGACCTTGCCTCATTAGTCGCAGGTACTAAATACCGTGGTCAGTTTGAAGAGCGTATGAAAGCGGTGATGAACGAGCTGGAAAAATCTACAGACGTGATCTTGTTTATTGATGAGATTCATACGATTGTAGGTGCCGGTGGTGCTTCGGGCTCTTTAGATGCATCGAATATGTTCAAACCTGCTTTGGCAAGGGGCGAAATTCAATGTATTGGTGCGACTACTTTAGATGAATACCGTCAGTATATTGAGAAAGATGGTGCATTAGACCGTCGTTTCCAAAAGGTAATGATCGAGCCTGCTACACCAGATGAGACCATTGAGATCCTGAACCGTATTAAAGAAAAGTATGAAGATCACCATGGGGTAACTTATACAGATGAAGCGATTAATGCTTGTGTGGCCTTAACTTCAAGGTACATCACTGACAGGTTCCTGCCGGATAAAGCGATTGATGCTTTAGATGAAGCGGGTTCAAGAGTGCATTTAACGAACATCCACGTTCCTGAGAACATCATTGATATTGAAAACAAGATTGAAGAAATCAAGCTTGAAAAGAATAAGGTTGTAAAAAGCCAGAAATATGAAGAGGCTGCAAAATTAAGAGATACTGAAAAGAATCTTTTAGAGGAGCTGGATCGTGCGAAGGCAGAATGGGAAGCTGATACTAAAACCAAACGTTATACCGTAACAGAAGATAACGTGGCAGAAGTAGTTTCTATGATGACTGGTATTCCATTGCAACGTGTTGGACAAACAGACAGTGTAAAACTGTTGAATATGTACGAGACGGTAGCAACCAAAATTATCGGTCAGGATGAAGCAATTAAAAAGCTAACCAAAGCGATTCAACGTACAAGAGCAGGATTGAAAGATCCGAAAAAACCGATTGGTTCCTTTATTTTCTTAGGCCCTACCGGTGTTGGTAAAACAGAATTGGCAAAAGAACTTGCGCGTTTCATGTTTGACAGTGATGATTCACTGATTCAAATCGACATGAGTGAGTATATGGAGAAATTTGCGGTATCCCGTTTAGTGGGTGCTCCTCCGGGATACGTAGGTTATGAAGAAGGCGGACAGCTGACTGAGAAAGTACGTCGTAAACCATATGCGGTAATTCTATTGGATGAGATTGAAAAAGCGCATCCAGATGTATTCAATATCTTATTACAAGTATTGGATGAAGGTCAGCTGACGGACAGTCTTGGTCGCAAAGTAGATTTTAGAAATACAATCATTATCATGACTTCTAATATTGGCGCACGCCAGTTGAAAGATTTCGGACAAGGGGTTGGTTTCTCTACATCGGCTAAAACAAACCAGGTTGATGCACATTCAAGAGGTGTGATTGAGAACGCGTTAAAACGTGCTTTCGCTCCTGAGTTCTTAAACCGTGTAGATGATGTTGTTGTTTTCAATACTTTAGGTAAAGATGAAATCTTCAAGATCATTGACATTGAGTTGAAATCATTGTTCGGTCGTGTACATAACTTAGGTTATGAAGTGAAATTAACCGACAGAGCAAAAGACTTCATCGCAGATAAAGGATTCGACATTGCCTTTGGTGCAAGACCGTTAAAACGTGCTATTCAGAAATATCTGGAAGATCCTATTGCAGAAGAAATCTTAAAAGGTGAAATCAATGATGGCGATACGCTGGAAATTGACTACAACAAAGAAGATGATCTGATTGTAGTAGAAAACAAAGCACCAGGTAAGAAAAAGAAAAAAGAAGAAGGAAGTATTGAGTAATACTTTCGGTAGGTGATAAATGATAAGCCCCTTGCAGTTGAACTGTTAGGGGCTTATTTGTTTAGAGGTTTAGCGTATAATGTATATTTCTACCACCACCCATTGGGATAAAAATCTTTAATTCGGTTAACAACTGCAAATCTCGTGTTGCTGTGGCCTTTGATGTCTTAGCTATAGACATATACTTCTTTGCGGTCATACCTCCTTC
This sequence comes from Pedobacter gandavensis, assembly GCF_032677645.1. Taxonomy (GTDB): domain Bacteria; phylum Bacteroidota; class Bacteroidia; order Sphingobacteriales; family Sphingobacteriaceae; genus Pedobacter; species Pedobacter gandavensis_A. The sequence continues at coordinate 29,102 of NZ_JAVTSB010000001.1, forward strand.
AAAGCCCGCAGGGCCAGCGTCCAGTACTTTCGTTATGACTTTCAACTGGCGTTCATTCAGTTCAGCTTTAAAGCGGTCAAAGAACTGTGTTTTTTGCAAAGTAAAGTCCACCAATAGTCTTGCCTCCTTTTGAGCTTGCAGGCTCAGTTCAGCGAAATATTTGACCCAGGGTGTGATTTCATTACTTTGTTGCCCTACAGTCAAGGCCTCATAATAAGCTGTTTTATTTGCTGCTATAGTTCTGGACAGGCTCAACATTACAGGTCTGCCTATCGTCTGCGACAATACCTTTTCTGCAATAGCACGCCCCATACGCCCATTCCCATCCTCAAATGGGTGAATCGATTCGAAATATAAATGTGAAATAGCTGCCCTAATGATTGGATTAGAAATTTCCAAAGCAGCTCCGGGAGCAGTATCATTAAACCAATTGATAAATTTATCCATTTCAGCCGGAACCTCTTGAGCTGGTGGGGCTTCAAAATGAACGGTCTCTTTACCCATCCTACCTGAAACCACTTGCATAGGCTCAGTCCCTGTTCTCCAGTTTCCTGGATTTATACCTTTGAAGGAACTTAGTAAAAGCTTATGCCATTCCATCAGCTTAACGATGGTAAGCGGCAGGTGAAAGGTCTTTCTGACATCCACCATCAGTGCACCTATTCCTGCTGCCCTCTGATCAGCCAGCACCTCAGGAATTGGATTAAGCCCCAGATTATTTCTTATAGAGGACATTACATCTGTGCGACTTAAATACTCCCCTTCAATTTCAGAGCTTTTAATGGCTTCGGTCAACATCAATTGCACTAATGTTTCCTGTTGCATCGTATTTGGCAATGCGTTCAGCATCCCATTTACTTCTCCGGTTTCCCTGGCAAAATCATACCAAACAGGCTCCATATTTTGGAGCTGATATTTGAAATCCGGCCAGTCTGGTAATTCCCAATTGTACATAATGAGCCGATTAATTTAGTTATTCGGCTCAAATATAGTAATTTCATGAGCCGAATAACCAAATTAATCGGCTCACAGCAAGACAAAAATATCACTATCATCCTCAGTGACAGTTTTTAAGACCAATATTAAGCCAATGCATTCGCTGCACCTACTAATGCTGCATCTTCCCACATTTCACTTTGTCTGATGGCTACCGTTTTATCTTTGATTTTGGCGGTTAACAGTCCGATGAAATGATCCCATGTCTTTGCGATATTACCGCCAATAACCACCACTTCCGGTTGTTCCTGCGCAATAAAATCATTCAGAAAAGTGCTCAGGTTATCGGAGAATTCTTCGAATATTTCATTCTTAACTGATTCTTCTGCTACTTCCAACAGAACTTCTACGTTTTTAACCTCTTTACCGGTGATCTCCTTATATTTTTTCAGGAACCATCTGGTAGAAATATATTCTTCGGCGATGCTGTCTTTAAATGGACGGAAAGCCCAGTTCATATCTACAGTGATACCGCTTCCGTTGCTCGTAGAGCCTAATCCGGTGCCCAGGGTGATGCCAACGGCTCTTTGCTTGTCTGCTGCCGCTCCAGAGGCCAGTTCACCTCTTAGAAAGGCTTCTGCATCATTGATGAATACAATATCTGATTCAGGGATTTCCAGACGTTTTGCCAGAATCTCTTTTACATTAACTCCATACAAAGCATCATATTTTTCCTGGTTCTGCATCATGGAGATTCCTTTTTCATAATCGAAAGGACCAGGCATGGCGATACCGATTTTAGTATTTTCACCGTTTTCACGTATAATTAACGAAGAAAGAACTTTCAACCAGGACTGCAAAATTACTTCTGCGGTATCCATTGAGGCTACTCTTTCTCTTTTCAGCGTACTTTCAATTACCTTAAATGTGGTTGCATCAACGTGAGCGGCAGTAATGTGAGAGCCACCTATATCCACACCTATATAAGGGAGTTTTGTTGAATTTGAGTTCATTGTATTCGTCGTCTAATTTTTAAAATCTCAGCAAATTAAATAATTCCTTTTAGATTATCTAATTGTTATTAAATAGTTTTAGCAGTAATAATAAGCAAGGTAATTCAAATATTAGCGGATAAAACCAGAGAAGATTTTCAATCCGCTTCCAGAGAAGCCATGGCCCCCGACAAGCCCGATTCCTGATAAAAAAACAACTAAACAAAAACAGCCTGTCTCCTTAAAAAGAAAACAGGCTGTTTTTGTTTATTTCAAAAGAGTTAGTTTTTGATAATCTTAAACTCCGTTCTTCTATTCAATTGATGTTCTGCAGGAGTACATTTTACCCCATTGCCACATTTATTGAGCAACATCGTTTCGCCATAACCTTTAGCGATAATTCGGGAACGGTCGATACCACGATCTATCAGGTATTGTGCCGCAGCATTTGCCCTTCTTTGAGACAACCATTGATTGTATTGATCTGCGCCCCTACTGTCAGTATGTGAACCCAGTTCAATGGAAATCGCCGGGTTTTCTTTTAAGATGGCCAGCAGTTTATCCAGTTCTTTTGCTGCATCCGGTCTGATGTTTGCTTTGTCGAAATCATAGTAAATATTCTTCAGAACATAAGTCTTACCTGGCTCAAACTTATCCTTACCCAGGAAGGCCTGCATGGTTAAAGTATCAGATTTAGTAAGCCCTTTGGTGCTTAAGGTTTTCAGGTCTTCGGTATAGCCTAATTTATTAAAGGCAACTTTATAGTCCTGATCTTTCGCTAAACCGAAAAAGAAATTACCATCCTGCCCTGTCAGTAAAGTTTTCAGTTGTTTTCCGTTAGCATCAGTTAGAGTAACCGATACTCCGTCCAAGCGCGCTTTACTTTGCTGGTCAAACACAGTACCCGCTAAGGCCAGTATCATCATTGGAGGTGTTTCATCAGCGAAGCTGTAAATATCATCGTCACCTGCGCCACCTTGTCTGTTGGAAGACAAATAACCAGACTTGCCATTCTTTGTGAACAGATAAAAATCATCACTGGTAGAATTCAGCGGATATTTTAAGTTTTCCGTTTTACTCCATTGGCTTTTCTCCCCATGTGCAGCATAAATATCATAGCCACCCATTCCGATCTTACCTTTGGAAGCGAAAAACAACTCCCCTTCAGGGCCTACTGTTGGAAAAGCTTCTTCTTCCGGAGTATTGATTTCGGCACCACAATTTACGGGTTTACCCCAGGTACCATCTGCTTGCTGTTCGCTATACCAGATATCTGATTTACCAAAACCACCCGGCATATCGGAAGCAAAATAAATCAGCTGACCAGCTTTAGCCAACGCGGCATGTCCAACAGAATAAGCCTTTACATCATTATAAGGGAAAGACTTCAAATCCCATTTATCACCGTTTTTCTTCGCGATTAACAGTTCCAGTCTACGGGTATATAAGCGATCTCCGCCTTTTGTTTTATCCAGGGGGATCAGTGCCGCAGGCGCTCTGGTAGCGATTGTCACATAAGCAATGTCTCCGGTGTTATTGAATACTACCGGTCCAACATGATACTCTGCTTTCGCCGGACTATTCACTTCCGTAACAATTGGAAGTTCTCCTTTGAACTGACCATCGGCTGTTGCCGTAAATAATTTCAACCATGGATTCCCATTCCATTTATACAAATCATTGCCTTTTGTTTCTCTGCCTAAGGGACGTTCAGAAGTAAAAACATAGCCCTGATTCCCATAATCGGTTAAACCCCAATCCGCAGATTTGGTATTTAAAGATTCCATATTTTTGATCTTAATATCCTTTGGCGTTTTGATCCATAAGGCCGCGCTGTCACAGGAAGCGATGTTTAAGGCAATCTCTTTCTGGTTACCGGAAAGCGCAGCATACTTCAAGTACTCAACTTTAGCCAGATCAAACTTTTCATTTCGCTGTAAGGCTTCCGCGTAATAGTAATGACTCAAAGGATCGGCTTTAGGATCAGCAACTGCCTTCGCATACCATTTTTCGGCATTGTCATAATCATTCATCATGCGATAACAAGCGGCCAGTTTCTCCAATACTTTTACATCCGGATTTTTACGCTCTGCCAGGGGCAGGTATAGCCTTGATGCCGGGTAATACTCGTAGCGGTTAAAGTAAACATCTGCCTGTTGTTTCCGGCTCAATTGTTCCTGAGCCATGGTGTAATTCCCTAAAAATAGCGCCATTATTCCCATGATCAATACCCTGGTCATGAAAGATGCTGGACTTTTAAATGCTGTTGTATTCATATAATTCTTTGCAGCTTAAAAATAACGTGGACTCAATACCCTTGCTTTTTTTCCAGGGAAACTCATACTTAGCGAGAACTCATGCGATCCACTCTGGTAGCTGGACAGCTTGCTCGTAGTATAGTCATAAGAATAACCCAGGCGGAATCTATTGCTCATTTGAAGCTCTACAATTCCGGCAATGGCATCACTCTGACTTAGTCCGGTTTGTAAATTTTTCTTATCCCATAAGGTCACACCTGTGCGATAAGAAGCGCCCAGCCAGACCACTTTACTGATCAGCAGGTAGGCGTTTAAATCTAAATTTGTAGGCCCTTTAAAATCTTCTTTCAGCATAAAGCTGGGTTTCAGATCCAAAGATTCCGACAAAGGAATCATCATACCACCGGTTACATACAGGTGACGCACCTGGCGGAGTACTTTATAATCTCCCTCTGTGGCGATGTCATTACCTCTCAATCCTGATAATAAATCCAGTACGGAAGCACCAATATAAAATTTAGGCGTATAAAAATAAACCCCAACCCGCACATCGGGTCTCAGCTTACTCTCATTTCCTATCGGGATTACCCCATCACCTAAATCTGTAGAAATAAATTTCGAGCCATCCAGGTTATATTGTGTTGCACCAGCACCGATACCAAAACTCAGTCGCTTGGTATCTTCAGCATCTAACTGCAAACGGTACGCATAATTCACATAAAAGGCAGAGGTATTCTGGGGGCCTAAACGGTCTGTGGAAGCTATAAATCCCAGTCCCATCTTCTTCCCTTCCTGATCTGTTAATCCGTCAAAAGAGGCCGTTCCTGTACGGGGTGCGCCATCAATTCCTACCCATTGCGAGCGGAAACTAAAATTCGCTGTCCATTCTTCTTTATAACCGGCATAGGCAGGGTTAACAGCTAAACCATTAAAAACATACTGACTAAACTGGATCGTCTGCTGTGCGTATGCACTGCTCATCCCAAGTACGAGCAGTGATACTAAACCATATTTCTTTAAATCTCTCATTGTAGCGTGTTCTTAAATGTTCTACCTTTTAATAAATAACCATCCTTTAAACGGCGTTGTCTGTCCCGATTTTTCTCTTCTTAAGATCAGGTAATAGTAAGTACCTTCATTCAGCTGACTACCATCCCAGTTGTTGGTGTAGTTATCGGAGCGGAACACCTCATTTCCCCATCTGTTAAAGATCATTACCTGAGTACCCGGATAATTCTCCAGTCCTTTCACTTTGAACGTATCATTACTACCATCACCATTTGGTGTGATGATATTCGGAATGATAAAATCGGCATTTTCGACTATCGTTGCAACCGTATTACTTCCTACTTCCGGGGTAACTGCGGTAGCCAATATCCTTGCCGTGTTTTCCAGTTTCCCGGTAAAGGACTTAGATACAGTACCGGTAATCGTCAGCACAATTTTATTTGCTGTACCTGCCGGAAGATCTGCGACCAGCTCTACACGGCCACCAGAACCAGTACCACCAGAAATAATCTTAGCAGTACCCATTATCTCCGAAGTCCATTTTATGTTCTGAATATCCGAAGATACCAAATCCGTCACCGTAATATTATCCGCATCACTTAGAGCAGGATTTAATACTTCTACTACATAAGTGATCTGTTCTCCGGATTTCAATTGTGCCGGACCGGTTTTACTGATACTCAGCGCTGGTGTCTTAGTGACCACGGTTTCTACCGGAGGCGTCACTACCGGTGGATTGCCCGGTTCAGCAGGTTTTCCAGTAGCGATATTGCTCAATGTACCTGCGAAACCTGCATTTACTGTACCTGTTACGGTAATGGTTATTTTATTACCGGCACCGTTTGCGATATCTCCTGTTACTGCCACCGCATTACCTGTTCCGGTTGCACCGGCGGTTACTGCAGCAGTTCCAGTTGTATTGGTTGTCCATTTCACATTGGTAATTTCCGCAGACACGTTATCAGTGATCAGCGTCCCTTTGGCATTACTTAGTCCTGTATTTCCAACTTCAATCACATAGGTAATATTTGCACCTGAACTGATGGTAGCCGGGCCTGTTTTCTTAATAGTCAGCGATGGCTTCGCAACGACAACTGTGGTCACCGGAGGCGTCACTACTGCTGGATTCCCTGGTTCTACCGGGGTCACCGTAGCCGTGTTACTCAATGCGCCCAGATAAGCAGCATCTACTTTTCCGCTCAGGTTGATGACGATACCATCACCAGCACCTGCAGGAATCGTAGCCGTTACGCTTAACGCATTTCCTGTTCCGGTTGATCCGGTACTGATCGATGCTGCTCCATTCGCCACAGCCGTCCAGGTTACCCCGGTTAACTGTGCAGGAACCACATCCTTGATCACTGCATTCTGCGCAGTACCCGGACCATTGTTAACCACTGTAATCTGGTAATTCATCAGGCCGCCTGCGGTCACTGTTGAAGCCCCTGTTTTAGTGATTTTCAATGCAGAAAGACTCGTTACCGTTGTACTCACCTGCGCATTGACCACCGGTTTAGCAGGATCCGCAGGCGTCAATATTGCTTTATTGATCAATATTCCGGCATAAGCAGGATTTACCTTACCGCTGATGTTGACCAGGATGCTGCCATTTGCCGGAACATTAGCCGTCAATGCTACTGCATTCACATTACCTGTAGCCCCTGAACTAATGGTTGCTCCAGCGATCAGACTTGTAGTCCAGGAAACATTCGTTACCGCAGGATCTACCACATCCGACACTTTAACACCTATGGCATCTGATGGGCCATCATTTTTAATTGTTAAAGTATAGCTGATTGCTTCTCCTGAGTTTAACGTACCAGGACCGCTTTTCGCCAGACTTAAATTTGCATTATTGACAATTGCTGTCGTTACCGTATTAGAAGGAACCGATGGATTACCTGGCTCAGCAGGCTTAATTGTTGCCGTATTGCTGATATTTCCTGCGGTAGTCCCTCCAGGAACCAAGCCGCTAATATTTACGGTAATGATGCCATTTCCAGCTGGAAGATCCGCCCTGATCAACAGCGCATTGCCTTGTCCGCTTGCACCTGAATTGATGACAGCTGCACCAGAAACGCTGCTGGTCCAACTTACATTAGTCAATTGAGCAGGAATCGCATCAGAAATCTCCGCATTTACCGCATTACCCGGACCAGCATTATTAATGGTCAGTGTATAATTCACTGTTTTACCAGCATCAATACTATTCGGCCCTGTTTTCACAATTTTCAGTGCCGATTTATTCAGCACGTTCGTGGTAACTGGTGGAGAGGTTACTGCTGGATTACCTGGTTCTGAAGGTGTCACCGTAGCAGTGTTTACAATTGGTCCGCTGAAACTTGCATCGATTGTACCATTAATTGTAATCGTCACCTCCGCATTGATACCTGCAGGAACATCTGCATTCACGGCTACTGTATTTCCTGTTCCGCTAGCTCCGGAATTGATCAGCGCATTGCCTGTAGCAGTGGCCGTCCAGCTTACCGCTTTGATTCCTGCCGGCACCACATCTCTGATCTGTGCCTGACTTGCGTTACTCAATCCATTGTTGCGTACTTTGATCGTATAAGTGATCGCAGATCCGGAAAGTCCATTTTGAGGGCCAGCCTTGCTGATTGTTAATCCAGAAACGGAACTGATTACTGTTTTCACTTCACTGGTATTGTTGGCCATGTTAAAGTCGACCATACTTACCGGTAAAGTCACCGCAGCGATGTTGCTGATATTTCCGGAAGGCACATTGGCATTCACCGTACCATTCACCGTAATCAGCACATAATTGGCGGCACCAACCGGCACATCTCCATTCACTAGTACCGCATTGGTCGTACCAGTAGTTGCTCCGTTAACGCTCGCATTACCCACTGCCTGAGCAGTCCAGCTGATCTGACCAATCTCCAAAGGAACATTGTCTTTGATCGTTAATCCAACCACATCTCTTGGCCCCTGGTTGGTTACTTTAATCGTGTAAGTAATCGCAGCTCCAGAGATCACCGCCTGTGGACCAGATTTCTCTACCTTAACATCTGTCGACTGATTCACAGCAGTAACCACAGAGCTTTTACGTTCTCCGTTGGCAGTTACGGTCACCGTATTTGTAAACACCGCATTGGCAGTAGTTCTCACCGTACCCTTCACTACGATCAATACGGTCGTATTCGGATCTCCATCAGCAGGAATATCCGCAGAAGTTACGATTGAATTGGTTGTACCCGAAGCAGCTCCGTTCAGCGTTGCCCCACCTGTTGCCGTAGCAGACCAGCTGCTTACCGCTACATCATTAGGTACCGGATCAGCAATCATTGCATTGACAATATTTCCTGCGCCACCGTTTCTAATGACAATCGTATATTCAATCGGATCACCAATATTCACCGTTGACGGACCACTTTTCGATACTTTAAGCACTGGATCATTGTTGATTATTGTTGGCACCGTACTGGTATTTGAACCCGGATCCGGATCAATGATCAAGCTGCCCGGAGGGAAATAAGCGGTAGCCGTATTTGTGAACACTGTTTTATCTAAATTATTTGCTTTTACTTTTCCAAGGATACTAATTTCAATGACACCTGTTCCTGAAGGTATTCCTCCAATCAGGCTGATGTTACCGGTTCCTGAAGGCTGACTCAAGCTGGCTCCCCCCAGAAGTGTGCTGGTCCAGGTTGCCCCGGCTTCCAGATTTCCAGGAATCACATCATTAATCAGCACACCAACCGCATCACTTGGGCCATCATTCACAATGCGAAGGTTATAAATCATCATTTCTCCAACCGCAATATCTGCTGGTCCTGATTTAGTGATTCTCACATTCGCGACTTTACTGATGGCAGTCGTTACCGTACTGCTTGCCGGTGTTGGGTCTGTTACCCCTGGTCCTGGTGTAGCCGTTGCCGTATTGATCAGGCTGCTGCCTGCAAAATCAGCATTCACTTTTCCAGTCACCACAATCTGTACGTTTGCATTTCCTGCAGGAATTGCTGCGGTCAGGCTTACATTACCTGTTCCAGTAGCCGGACCACTGATTACCGCACCATTTTGTCCGGTTGCAGTCCAGTTCTGTACGGTAAAACCAACCGGCAGATTGTCTGTAATAGTTGCAGCAGTCACATGACTTGGACCTGCATTTTTCACGTTAATCGTATAGCTGATCGCTGAACCTGCGACAACCGCAGCCGGTCCTGTTTTCGTGATTTGCAGGTCTGCCGTTTTAACCACAGCCGTGGTCACTTCTTCAGAAGGTACCGGCGGATTCCCTGGTTCTGCAGGGGTAGCGGTAAAGCTATTTTTCAATGTTGTGCCAGTATAACCTGGATCTACCAATCCTGTAATCAACACTGTTATTGAATTGCCCGCACCTGCCGGGATATTCACACTTGCGTTCAGTGTATTTCCGGTACCTGTACCATTTGCAACCACACTTGCACTGCCAGTGGCAGTAGTTGTCCAGCTGACATTGGTAATTCCCGCAGGAACCACATCACTGATCGCCAGATTAGCCGCATCACCTGGCCCATCATTATAAACCTGTAAGGTATAATTGATGTTCTCGCCGGCGGCGATCGTAGCGACTGCAGATTTCACTGCTCTGATAGCCACCTTATGGTCTACTGTAGTGGTAATGGTATTGGACGTTACCGGAGGATTACCTGGTTCCGACGGTGTAGCGGTGGCCACATTTGTCAGTGTTCCGGCAGCAGCCGAAGCTGGCACTTTCCCGGTAATAGTCACTAAAATCTGGTTGGCAATACCGGCAGGAATATCTACTGTCAGCTGTACATTATTGCCTGTACCATTTGCTCCGGTACTTATTGTAGCGGTTCCCTGCGTAGCCACCGACCAGGTTACTCCGGTTAATCCGGCAGGCACTGCATCAGTGATACTCAGGTTACGTGCATCAGAAGGACCGTTATTTCCTGCCAGCAGCGTATAAGTAACCGTCTGACCTGCGGAGATCTGTGATGGACCTGTTTTAACCAGGCTAACCGAAGAAGCAGATTTTAAAGTAGTGGTTACTGTAGCGCTAGCAGGCACTGTTCCATCTTCCGAAGGCGTAATCGTTGCTTTATTCACCAGATCTGCTGTTGCAGAAGGGCTAACCGTTCCTTTAACTGTTACCAATATCGAATTGGCTGCACCTGCAGGAACATGTACATTCATAGATAAGTTATTTGTATTTCCAGTTGCACCGCTCACCACACTTGCCGCCCCGTTTGCCACTGCAGTCCAGGTTACCCCGGTAATATTTGCAGGAATGGCATCCGTGATGGTCGCATTGTCTGCATTGGCCTTTCCAGTATTGCTGATACTTAGCGTATAGATAATCTCCTGACCCGCAGCAATGGTATTCGGTCCGTTTTTCGCGATGGCCAACACTGGCGTCTTGCTTACAATGGCCGTAGTTGAGGCATTTACCGGTACCGTATTCGGTTCCGATGGGGTCGCTATTGCAGTATTGCTCAGGTTACCATTGTATGAAGGATCAACTGTTCCTTTCACCGTAATGGTGATCAGGTTATTGGCACCTGTAGGAATATCGCCGTTTAAGAGCAGCACATTTCCGGTACCAGCAGCACCAGTATTGATCACTGCAGCTCCGGAAGCTACACTGGTCCAGCTCACATTGCTCAGCAAAGCAGGCACTGCATCTGTAATGGCTACTGCCGTTGCATTACTCAACCCGGTATTTCCTGCAACAATTGTATAAGTAATTTCCGATCCGGAGATGACCGCAGCAGGGCCGGTTTTAACCAGCGTAATACCTGGTTTGGCATCCACTGCCGTTTCTACTGGCGGTGTAATTACATTCGGGAAATTAATTAATGGCACTGCAATAGAGGCCGCATTTTCCAGTTTCCCGGAGAAGGCAGGGTTCACGGTTCCTTTTAAGGTAATCGTGATTTTATTATTGACATTCCCTGCCGGAATATTGGCGGTTAGTGCCATAAAATTACCTGTTCCTGTACCACCCGTAAGAATCGATGCTGTTCCTCCTGAAACCGAAGTCCAGCTTACATTCTGTAATGCGGTAGGTACATCATCCACTATAGTTAGCCCTGAAGCATTACTCAATCCATTGTTTACCGCAGTAATGATATAAGTAACCTCTCCTCCTGCCGTAGCCGTAGGTTGTCCGGTTTTAGTGATCACTACAATTGGTTTCTGATCGATATTAGTTTCTACAGGGTTACTGTTTACCGGAACAATTCCAGGTTCTGCAGGCGTTGCAGTGGCCATATTGACCAGTTTACCCTGCGCTGCAGGATTAATCGTTCCAGTAATACTGATGCTGATTTTATTAGCCGCACCAGTAGGAATATTTGCATTTAACACCACGTTTCCCGTACCGGAAGCAGAACCGTTGATGGTACTTGTTCCTGCTGTACTGGCCGTCCAGGTTACTCCGGTAATGGCCGGATCAATCTGATCGGTAATGTTCAGGTTTTTCGCATTACTCAAACCAGTATTGCTTACTTCTACCACATAAGTAATCGCTCCGCCGGCAGTGGCCGATGCAGGACCTGTTTTATGGACTACAATTACCGGAACCTGATTGACCACAGTTTCCACTGGTGGCGTAACCACTGGCGGAATACCAGGTTCTTCCGGTGTAGCAGTCGCAGTATTACTTAAAGTACCTGCAAATGCCGGATCTACTGTACCTGTAATGTTAATGGTGATTTTATTAGCAGCACCAGCCGGGAGGTTTCCTTTAATCAATACTGCATTTCCAGTTCCTTGATTACCGCTGATGATACTGCCTGCACCAGCAGTACTACTGGTCCAGCTTACATTTTTAATATTTGAATTTACCGCATCGGTGATTGACAGGTTAGTGGCATCACTTAATCCGGTATTATTGGCTTCAATGGTATAGCTGATTTGTCCACCTGCTGTAACCGTTGCCGAACCTGTTTTACTGATATTGATTTCTGGTTCTTGTGTAACCACTGTGATTACCGGCGGTGTTACCAATGGTGGATTTCCTGGATCTACCGGGGTTATTGTAGCGGAATTGCTTAATGTACCTGCGTAAGAAGCCAGGATCGTTCCTGTAACTTCAATTACAACTTCATTTTGCTGACCCGCAGGAATATTCGCTTTCACACGTAAAGTGTTTCCAGTTCCCTGGGCACCTTCCGTAATTACTACTGCTCCTAATCCAATGGCAGTCCAGCTTACGTTTTGCAGCTGTACCGGAACTGCATCCGTAATCAAGGCATTCAGCGCAGTACTTGGTCCGTTATTGATCACCTTAATCTGGTAAGTCATCACCTGACCTGCAATTGCTTTGTTGACTGCACTTTTCCCAATCTGTAAATTAGTTAATTTACTCACCTGTGTTACTGCAACCGCATTCACTGGCTGTTCACCAACTTCCTTAGGACTCAACACTGCGGTATTGGTTAACGTACCTGCAAATAAAGGATCTACTGTTCCTTTTACATTGACCAGGATTGTTCCATTTACCGGAATGTCAGCTGTCAGATCTATATGGTTTCCAGATCCTGTGCTACCATCGGTAATCAGGGTACCACCAGCAACCGTACTCGTCCAGGAAACATTTGTGATGTCTGCAGGAACCGCGTCTGTTAACCTGGTTGCACTAGAATTTGAAGGACCTGTATTTTTAATGGCTAGTGTATAAGTGATGTTTTCTCCTGCATTTAAGGTTGGAGGACCTGATTTTGTTAAACTCAGTGTGACGTCTTTCACAATTCCCGTAGTCACCTCATTAGAAGTCACTGGTGGGTTATTGGGATCAGGAACTCCTGGTGCCACTGTTGCCGTATTACTTACGCTTGCCAACTGGCTGTTTGCCGGGACATCCGCGAGGATGGTCACCACCAGGTTGCCTGCACCTGCTAAGAAATTAGCAGTCACCGATACCGGATTTGTATTTCCGGTTGCACCTGCAGTCACTACCGCACCAGTAGTGGCAGCCGTAGTCCAGCGTACATTAGTTAAGCCTGCAGGAATCTGATCTGTGATGACCATGCCTAATGCATTACTTGGTCCTGCATTACTCAGCAGCAGCTGGTACTGAATTGTTGTTCCAGCAGCCACACTTGATGGTCCTGTTTTCACAATGCTCAATGCCGTTTTATTCGTTACGGTAGTCGTTACATTTTGAGAAGTTACCGGAGGATTCCCTGGCTCAGCAGGTGTTGCCACTGCATTGTTTAGCAATGAGCCCGCAAAAGAAGGGTCAATGGTTCCTTTCACTACAATGGCTACCTCATTTCCTGCACCTGCCGGAATACTCGCGGTTAGGGTTACCAGGTTATTTGCGCCGGCAGTTCCGGTTGCACCTGCAGTAATAGTTGCAGCGCCAATCTGACTGGAGGTCCAGGTCACATTTTTAACGTTTGCAGGAACAGCATCGGTAATCACTGTACCTACCGCATTACTTGGCCCTGCATTCGTTACGATAATCGTATAGCTGATTTCAGAACCTGCAACTGCATCTGCTGGTCCCATTTTACGAACCGACAATCCTGATTTTGAAGCCAGGGCAGTCGAAGCAGTACTGGTATTATTAGTCAGGTTAAAATCAGACACTCCTGCTGGAAGCAACAGCCTTGCAGTATTGTTAATGACAGTCAGATTCGTAGCTGGATCAACAGTCCCTTGAACGCTAATTAAGATATAATTTGCAGGATCTGCATCAATTGAAGCAGTGGTTTGAATGGTATTTGTACTTCCACTAGCTGCTCCGGTAATCGTTGCCGTTCCGAAAGTAGTCGCATTCCAGCTTACATTTTGAATTACCGGAGGGATAACATCTGAGATGTTAAGACCGGCCACATTGATCGGACCATCGTTACCTACCTTGATCTGGTAGCTGATTGGTGCACCAGCAAGGATACTTTGAGGTCCGTTTTTCTCGATATATACATCTGTAGATGCATTTAAAGCAGTTACTACAGCACTTTCTTTAATACCATTCGATTCCACGGTAACCGTATTGGTAAAGGTCGATTCGGCGGTTGTTTTCACAATCCCCTGAATGGTGAGTCTGATCAGCGAAGGAGGATTTCCTACTACTGTAGATGGAATATCGCCATAGGTGATGACAGCATTACTCGTTCCAGAAATCGTCCCGTTTATTGAACCTTCGATAAAGGCGCCGTTTGAGGCTACTGCGGTCCAGCTACTCACGGCCACAGAATTAGGGACCACATCAGTAATGGCAGCATCCGTGATATTACTCAGTCCGTTGTTTTTAATCTCTATGGTATAGGTAATCGGATCGCCAATATTGATTTTGCTTGGTCCGCTTTTCGATACCGCTAAATTTGTTTCTACGCCAACAGTAGTCGTCACTGAACTCGTATTAGAGACCAGATCGGGATCGGTAACCGAATTATCAGGTAAAAACGCAGTGGCCGTATTTACAAAGGCACCCGGAGCTGTCGCCGGATTCACCGTTCCCGTAATGGTCACATCTATCACGCCTGTCTTAGAAGGAATATTAGCGCTAAAGGCTACATTCCCTGTTCCACTAGCCGAATTGTTCACTGTTCCAGCGTTTAAGGCTGCTCCGTTTGAGGCTATAGCCTTCCAGCTTACATTAGTCACTGGAGAACCTGGAAGAACTCCAGGAAATAAATCTCTGATCAGGACTCCTGGTGCGAAACTAGGTCCGTCATTTACAATTCTTAACGTATAGGTAATTTGCTCACCGGCAGTAATATTTGCCGGGCCGGATTTCACAATCCTCACATTGGCAGAACGGCTGACCGCGGTAACCACTGTACTTGTTGCCGGTGTTGGATCTGTGACTCCTGCTTCCGGAGTAGCAGTAGCAATATTTGTCAGTATACTTCCTGTAAAACCCGGATCAATTGTTCCGCTTACATTGATCGTTACCGTTCCTGAATTTGCAGGAATAGCAGCCAGCACATTGATGTTATTTGTAGATCCTGAAGCCGGGTTGGTATTGATCACGGCACCATTTTGAGCGGTAGCAGTCCAGGTTACCCCTGTAATTCCTGCCGGAACCTGATCCACAATATTCGCATCCATACTGTTTGATGGCCCTGCATTGTTTACTGTAATGGTATAATTTATTGTTCTACCTGCAATCGCTGTTGCCGGACCTGTTTTTGAAATCTGCAGGTCTGCGGTTTTATTGATGAGGGTAGTGGTGGTATTCGAGGTTACGGTAGGATTTCCTGGTTCCAGCGGATCAACGGTAAAGGTATTAACCAATTGTGTACCCGTAAAATTCGGATCTACTTTACCCGTGATCATGACCAAAATCACATTGGCATTCCCTGCCGGAATATTACCGCGCAGGCTCAATGAATTTCCCGTACCTGTTACGCCAGAAATTACCGATGCCGTTCCGCTGGTCGCAGTAGTCCATTGGGTATTGATCATTCCTAATGGCAGCTGGTCTGCAATCAATAAATTCTGCGCATCACTAGGACCGGTATTTTTTATTTCTAATCGATAAGTGATGTTCTCTCCTGCTGAAAGTACTGCTGTTGCAGATTTGACAGCGGAGATGGTCACCTTTTTATTGATGGTAGTCGTAATTGTATTTGAATTTACCGGAGACACGCCAGGTTCCGACGGACTTGCCTTCGCCACATTGCTGAAAGTAGTAGCCGTAGTATTTGATGGCACCAGACCAGTGATCGTCACCAGGATTCTATTTCCTGTACCTGCGGCAATATTTCCAATAACGGTTACACTGCTGCCAGTACCGGTTGCTCCGGTAGTAATTGCTGCGGTACCTTCCGATACTGCGGTCCAGGTTACATTGGTTAATGGAACTGGCACAGCATCGGTAATGTTCAGGTTAGTTGCATCCGAAGGACCAGTATTGCCCGCAATCAAGGTATAAGTCACGGTTTGTCCCGCAGCGATCTGTGAAGGACCCGATTTAGACAACGTAACTCCTGGTACCGACTGTAAAGTAGTGGTCACTGTAGAAACCGATGGAGTAGCACCTGCTTCTGATGGCGTTACCGTAGCCGTATTGACTAAAGTTCCTGTTGCAGCTGAATTCACATTCCCCTGTACATTTACCCGGATCACGTTGGTCAGGCCTGCAGGAATATTTGCATTGAACGTCAAGGCATTTGTACTTCCTGAAGCAGCACCTATAATCGTAGCAGTACCTCCTACATCGGCTGTTGCCGTCCAGGTCACATTGGTAATTCCTGCTGGAATCGCATCTGTAATCGTCGCATTTGTGGCATCCGAAGTTCCGGTATTGCTAATGGTTAAGGTATAATTGATTTGCTGACCTGCAGAAATCGTTGCAGGCCCTGTTTTTTGAATCGCCAACACCGGTATTCTACTGATAATGCTGGTACTGGTTGCCGATTTGGCGACCGTGCCAGGTTCAGCTGGCGTAGCCGTTGCTGTATTGCTCAATGTTCCGGTAAATGACGCCGTAACTTTACCTTTCACCGTTAGGGTAATGCTATTGCTGGCACCTGCCGGAAGGTCTGCATTCAAACTGATGGCGTTTCCACTTCCAGCAGCAGTACCATTAATTAAGGCGGTACCTCCGGCTATTGCCGACCAGGTTACTCCACCAACAGTTGCAGGCACCTGATCTGTAATCACCAATGCTTTCGCATCTGAAGCACTAAAGTTATTTACGGTAATGGTATAGGTAATGTTTTGTCCGGCCACCAATACTGCAGGGCCGGTTTTAGTAATGCTCAATTCTGGCGTACGCGCCGCGGTAGTCGTTACTGAAGAGCTGACTGGCGTTGCTGCACTTTCTGTAGGTGTAGCGGTAGCGGTATTTAAAATGCTGCCGTTAAAAGATGGATCAACCGTTCCTCTAACAGTCAGGGTAATTTTATTGGCCGCACCTGCCGGAATATCTCCGGTTAAGGAAAGGTTGTTTCCAATTCCGGTTGCCCCATTGTCAATCACTGCTGTTCCAGCAATGGTAGATGTCCAGGTTACATCCTTGATACTGGCTGGCACCACATCTGTCACCACTAAATCTACGGCATCCGAAACGCCGGTATTGGCCACAGTTACTGTATAGGTGATTTGGTTACCGGCAGTAATCGTAGCCGGGCCGGTTTTCAGAATACTTAAAGCGGGCTGTCTGATGGCCTGACCTGTACTGGTCGCTGATTTCGCTTCCGTTCCAGGCTCTGCTGGTGTAGCCGTTGCCGTATTTGCTAAAGTGCCAGAGAAACCAGCACTCAATGTTCCGCTGATATTGATCACAATTTTGTTGGCTGATCCGGCAGGAAGATTTCCGGTAACACTAATCGCATTAGCCGTACCGTTTCCTGTGCCAACTATAGAGGCTGTCCCTAGTGTACTGGTACTCCAGACCACATTGCTCAGTTGAGCTGGCACTGCATCTGTGATCACTAAAGCTTTCGCATCTGCAGTACTGGTATTGGTTACCGTAACCACATAATTTACAGTCTGACCGGCAACTAAAGTAGCTGCACCAGTTTTAGTAATCGTCAATACCGGAGTACGGCTCACCTGAGTGATTACGGTAGAATTTGATGTTGTACCTCCAACTTCTGAAGGTGTAGCAATACCAATATTGGTGATAGTTCCACTAAACGATGGATCAACAATGCCATTGATCGTTACCAAAATGGCATTGGCTGCTCCTGTTGGTATATTTCCATTTAGACTGATGGAGTTACTTCCACCGCCGTCATTTGGACCGATAATGGTCGCACTGCCTTGAACTGTTGCGTTCCAGGTAATTGTTTTTATGGCTGCGGGTATCGCATCCGTAATTCTTGCATTTAAGGCATCACTCAATCCGTTGTTGGTAATTCTCAAAGTGTAGCTGATCGGACTTCCCGCTTGTGCATTGGTTGGTCCGTTTTTCAGCATCACCAATCCGGATTTGCTGGAAACTGTGGTCACTACAGTATTGGAATTTACTGGCGGCACATTTTCTACCGGTGTCGCTGATGCGGTATTGCTGAAGCTTCCTGTTGCAGAAGGCAATACGGTTCCAGTTACATTGATGACTACCGTATTGGCTGAGCCCGCAGGAATCGTTGCTGTAAAGCTGATGTTATTTCCGGTATTGCTGGCATTCCCGGTAAAAGTTGCCGTGCCGGTTTTACTGACCGTCCAGTTCACATTATTAATCTGTGCAGGAATCAGGTCTTTAATAGCAGTACCAATGGCATCGCTGGTACTTGTATTTTTGATGATGATTTTATAAGCAATGGCATCTCCGGCGATGACATTTGCCGGGCCGTCTTTTTCTAAGACCAGGACTGGTTTTCTATCCACGGGACTGGTTACTGTAGAAGTTGCCCCATCAGGATCAGGAATGATTGGAGAAGTTACCGTAGCGGTATTCACCAGGTTACCTGAATAATTGGCGGCAACGGTACCATTCACATCTACAGTAATACTATTGCCGGCACCAAAAGCAATGTCGCCAGTCACGTTTATAGCATTACCAGCGGAAGTATTTTGAGTAACTGCGGCAGTTCCCATCGCATTGGCACTAATGGCCAATACGGAAATATCAGCAGGTACATTATCGAGTAGTTTTAACCCTGTTGCATCACTTGGGCCATTATTGGTGGCTACAATGCGGTAAACAATAGGTTGTCCGGCAACAAATGGTCCCGGAGTCACTACCGATTTCGTTACTTTAATATCTGCGAGTCTGGTATAAGTGATCACTACTTCATCAGAAGAAGCGGTACAAGTACCATTTGACACCGTCCAGATTAAGGTTGCCGTGCTTCCCGGCTCAATAGTTACCAGGGTATTTGCTGCAGTTGGCGTGGCAATTGTTGCAGTGCTTCCTACTTTAACGCTCCATACTCCTGTTCCGGAAGTTGGCACATTTGCATTCATGGTAAATGCAGCACTATTATATTGAGTGATATCCGGACCTGCATTGGCAGTAGTTGGATTGTCGAAATTAGTTAGGGTGACATTACTCACTGATGATGGACAAGCGCCAGCACTAATGGTCCAGGATAATGTTGCTGTTTTTCCTTTTGCAACATTCACGGTTGTATTTGGCAGATTCACATTATCAATCGCGGCTTGTCCTGATACCACAGCCCATACTCCCGTTCCTAATACCGGTACATTTCCGTTCATCTGGAATAAGTCTGTCGCACATTGCTGTTGGTTAGCACCTGCATTGGAAGGTGTTGGGGCAAGATCAATATAGATGATTACCGGAACACTGATAGACGAACAGGCACCAGAAGTCACCGTTCTACGGAATAGCGTCATTTCTGACACAAGTCCAGGAGATAAATTAGCGGTATTGCCACCGATCACCGTGTAGCTATTGCCAGCATCGATACTTTTTTCCCATTTGTAAACATATGTTCCATTGCCACCTGTAGGGATTGTAGCTGTAATTACACCGGGATCCGTTGGCCCGCAAAAAGCAGATACGACTGGTGTAGTCAGCGCATTCCCGGTAATTACCGGAGTAATCGTAACGGTAACCGCAGGACTATTTACCGGACCGCAGCCTGAAGCGGCTGAAATCACCGTTCTGCGGTAATAAGTGGTTTGACGAATTGGACTGCTTACGGTATAGTTGATTTGCGTGGCACCTGGAATGTCAGCAAAACCAGTAGTCGTACTTGTAGTACTACTTTGCCATTGATAGGCATAAATCTGATCTCCGCCTGTAGCAGGCGTTAACTCATTAAAGGTAGCTGGCATAGCCGATTCACAAAAGGCTTGATTTGCACCAATTGTTCCTGCAGTTAATACCGGATTCACCGTGAACTTAATGACATTACTAATATCAGCTAATGTACAAGCTCCTGAGGTAGCCAGACGACGATACCAGGTGGATACCGTAATTGGTGTTGGTCCCGGATCATAATTTTCTCCGGTTGCAGCAGCAATAGTCGTATAATTCACATTGTTTATACTGGATTGCCAGATATAAGTTGGGGTTCCAGTACCTCCAAGCGCTGCTGAACCGGTGATCAATCCAGGATCACCTGCACCACAAAGCGTCAGGGTAGCTGGAGGGACAATCGTATTTGAACTGATGGCTGGCTGAACCGTAACCGTAACCACATTACTGGTATTTGAACAGGCTCCCCCGCTAACGGTTCTTCTATAGGCCGTAGTGGTGGTCAATGCAGCAGGTGCATAACCGGGCTGGTTATTCTGGCCGCTTGCTGCAGTCCAGGCTCCACCATTGATGCTTTGTTCCCAGTAGTAAAGATAACTACCAGATCCACCGGTCACTGCTCCACCTGTTAATGCTGCAGGCTGGAGTCCTGAACAAATTATCTGATTGGCAGAAACCGTATTTCCAGTGATTGCAGCCTGTACCACCACATTGATCGTAGTCATTGGTCCTTCACAGGTACCATTACTTGAAGTCACATAATAACTTGTAGTCCCTACAGTAGTCGTTGATGGCGTAGGTGCAGTAGTACTTCCCATTCCTCCAACAGGAACAGTATACCATTTTAGGTTGGTACCAGTCGCCGTTAATGGGCTTGCTGTTGCACCTATACAATAGTTAACCGTTGTACTCTCTAATGAAGGGGCTGCAGGAATAGCGTAAGTCAGTACGCTGGCTGTATTGTTTGAAATATCTGAATCGTTTAGGTAGGTCACAACAGCCTGATTTGTCCAGGGGCCGCCTGTGGAAGGTCCTAACACCTTTATAGAAATCGGTGGATAAGCAAACCCAGAGGCTAAAGCATCAAGCAATGTCCTCGTAAATCTATAAACCCCATTGGACAATGAAACTGACCAACCCGAACCTGAAGGTGTTCCTACCACAGTAAATGCTGCTGAAGGAGGAGTATAAGTTACACTCACCGGAGTCACCGTTGGTGTAGCACCTTGATTGGTTACGCTATAAGTAAAAGTATTCCCTCCGGGGACAAAACAGCTATTATCTACGGTTCCTGAAATCGCCACATCAACATTTTGTTTCAATACATTTGTGGAAACCGTATAATAGTTATTTGTTAAATCGGTATCTGTAATTCCTGTTTGTGAAGGGTCTATTCCGACGGAATTTTTCAGAATACTATTGCTATAAGCATTATTGATCGTCCCCTTTATGGTAAAAGTACTGGTGGTATTAGCCGCCATATTCAAAGTAGCATTGAATGGATTGGTCCCACCGGCAACTACAGTTCCATTTGAATAACCAGGAGCGGTATTTCCCGCATTTCCATTGTTACTAAAGCTAATGCTGTTAATCGTAAAATCAGCTGCCGTAAGAATGGCATTGGCTGAATTCCTGATGGTATCTGCCAATTTCAAATTCGCAATCGCAGCTGGAGTAGAATTTGTCACATTGACCGTATAAGTAAGATCCTGACCAGAAATCGCACTTGCTTTATCCACTGCTTTATCCACCCTAACTCCACCAGGAGTGGTAATAATTACATTTCTTACCTCATGATTATTCACAGAACCACCTGTCGAACCAGCAAAACCCAATTTCAGATTTGCAGGGGGTAAGGTGGCTAAGGTAAAAGGTGCAAGAATTGTTGCAAAATTACCGGTTAAACTGGTTTTCAACTTCACCGTAATTTGGTATTTCCCATTATCTGCCCCCCCTACAATAGGTAAAATCTCAATTTGCACCCTTCTATAGAACAAAGTTGGATCTGGCCTTGTACTTACGGCAGTTGGATAATCAACTCCACCGGGTACTACAGCGCTGGTCAGGTATTTATAACTTTCTGCCTGAGAACCTCTCATAGAAATCCTATCCGGCCATACGGTACCTGTATTGGTAGTCACCCCCCCTGTCCTTCCCTCTCCTGGATTGGAGAAGTTCCCAAATTCATCTAATCCAATTCCTACATATCCACCCACTACACCAGCATGATCATTGGCAGAGTTTGCTGCAATAGGTGCGTACCCAAGGGAACCACCTTTACCACCAATAGAATTGGGTTTTGTAGCATCAAAAAGAAATACGGAAAAACCATCCGCTGCTCCTCCGGTGTTTGGTCTTCGCCAGTCCGTATATTCAAAATCGACCAAAACCCCTAATGTGGAAGGGAAAGACTGATTTACGTAACCATATCCAAGTTTATTTGTAGAATCTGGTGTCAGTCGCAACCAACCGCTACCCACCGGATCCTCCTTTCCGGAAGTCAGTTTAGCGTTACCACCAATGGTAATATTACCAGTAGAACTGCCTTTAAAATTCTCTGTGATCGTAAATTGAGCATTTGCCTGCTGGCCAAAAATGACCAGAAGCAATAAACAGAATAAAAATTTCGTTTTATCAGCAAAAGACAGCGCAATTGACGAAAATGATTTTAGTGGGAATTTGGACACGGAAGATCCTCTGGCAGGAGCCAGATAGAGAGGTAAATTTGTAATCATAGGGGTAGATATAATAAATAAAGGTATTCTTCGTTGCCAACAACAAGTTACTCAGCCTTTACAATCTACGTTCCACCTTAAGGGAATTTACCCACCTTTTTAAGACATATACCTACTAATTGTTTATTACAATATACAAAAAAATGTCATTTTCCTCAGCTACAAATAAATGTTTAACTATTTTTTAAACAAAAATCATCTAAACCATACAGTGATCAACTATTAATGAAAATTCACAAATTATTAATTAAACTCCCAATTAACCATCATTAGGCGGATTTTACAAACAAAAAAGCCGCGGAGAAAAAGCTAATTTTCTCCGCGGCCTGATCTAAAAAAATAGTTTTTAGTTTGCTGGTTTTTCAGTGGATTCAGTCACTCTTGGTCCTCTTTTATAAATGACAAGGCCATTTAAAAAGTTTCTCAGAATCTGGTCACCACAAGGCTTGAAATTAGGATGGTCATCGCTCCTGAAAAAGGAACCAAGCTCACTTTTGGTGATTTTGAAGTTCACTAATTCCATTATTTTGATGATATCATCATTTGTTAGCTCCAGTGCTACGCGTAATTTCTTAAAAATATCGTTATTGCTCATTATTTAGAACTTTATGTATTAAATTCAGATCAGTAATTAAATATTGCGATTTACATTGCAACTTCAATCTTCACCTTTTTGTTTTTAATTTTTTCGTTAGTTAAAGCCGCAAGTACTCTACCTACCATCTTTCTTTTTACCGCCACATAAGAAGCTGTATCTTTCACTTCAATCAGGCCAACATCATCTTTTTCAAGACCACCTTTTTTCAGTAACAGACCAACGATATCAATTTTGTTGACTTTATCTTTTTTACCTGCCGCGATGTATAGGGTCTGCCACTGGCTATCCTTAGGAAGGTCAAAATTACCTTTTAAGTTTTCCGTTTCGATATCTGCTTTCAGGAATGGGTACTTCTCATCATCAGCAATAACCAGGTAAGCGGTACCTTTTGCATTCATACGAGCCGTACGTCCGTTGCGGTGTAAAAACGCATCTTCTGTGTATGGTAATTGGTAATGAATGATGTACTCTACTTCAGGAATATCCAGACCACGGGAAGCAAGATCCGTTGTGATTAAGATTTTAATACTTCCGTTTCTGAATTTTAGCAAGGCGCGCTCACGCTCATCCTGCTCCATGCCACCATGAAAAATATCGTGTGCCAAATCTTTGTCGATCAACAAATCACTGATCCTGTCGACCGTTTCTCTGTGGTTACAGAAAATCAAGGTTGTTTTGTTACCGATCTTACAGATCAATTGAAATAAGGTGTCCAATTTATCCGCTGCGGTAGTTAATACCTTTTTCAGCTTCAAATCTGGTGCTACCTTAACATCTTTCAGGAAATCTATTTCCACCGGTTTTTTTACACCTGTAAAATCAGGAATCTGATCCATTGCCGTAGCTGAAGTCAGGATTCTTTGTTTTAAAGAAAGTAATTTCGCGATGATATAAGCCATATCTTGTTGGAAACCAAATTCCAGCGCCTTGTCAAACTCGTCCAACACCAAAGTGTGGATCGTAGATTCATCAAAATTCTCATGGCGCAAATGATACGCTATTCTTCCCGGAGTACCAATCAATACCGCCGGTGGTTGTTCTAAATTATTTCGTTCTGTTTTTACAGGGTGCCCCCCGTAACAGCAATTCACTTTAAAACCAGTTCCCATCTGCTTGAATACCTGCTCAATTTGTAAAGCAAGTTCACGCGAAGGGACCAGCACTAAAGCCTGCACTCCTTTAACATCTGCATTGAGGTTGTTCAATAGAGGAAACAAAAAGCCTAATGTCTTACCGGAACCTGTAGGTGCCAATAAAACCACGTCACTTCCTTTTCCGGTCGCCGCAAGTGATGCCTGCTGCATCTCGTTCAAAGAAGTAATTTTTAATTTCTCCAGTATCTTTTCTACCATAATGGCACAAAGATAAGGGAATTAAGCCTTAACGTTAGCGGGAAATGCCCGGAAATATAAAATTCAGGTTAAAATTTCAAATATTTACGTCTCAGATGCTTCATCGAGCTGTTCATCTTCCGGTCCAGGATCATCAACATCTTACCACGCTTGTAGATCCAGGAGGTCATTTTATGATTCGCCTTTTTTAAAGGTTCATAGACCTGTTCTTCAATTTTCTCCCGGTAATCATAAGGAGCCATGCTTTGTTGTAATAAATAAAACTCATTAATCAATTCTGCTTTCATAATGCTTATATTTAGATAAATAGCCTGTTCTTCTGTGGAATAAGAATCTGTTCTACTATAAGAAACGAACCCTGGACAAGAATTATTATAACAAACAGGAAGAAAAAGGGTTTTCATTTTCTACCATTGACACCCGGTTTTACAACGATAGCATTCCATGCAAAAAGTGGGATAGCAGGATGTAAAACCAGATTAGCTCCTCCTTAAAACGCACAACCTGTTGAAAACTAAGTATTTGTTGACAATTAAACCACATTAAATTAATGGTTTTTTAATTTAATCCGGGTATTTTTAAGAAACCTGAATACGGGTTGTTTACTCTAACACCAAATAACGTATGACCTGGAAGAAATTTAGCGGCGAAGTGATCCACTCGTCCATTTTAGAAGAAGTAGAACAAGCCATCATCAGGGAGACCGAAAAAGGGTTCCACCTCAAGGTCTGTATCGGTACAGACTCACAGGTAAAAGGGCCACTAACTGATTTTGCGACGGTAATTGTCCTGTTAAGGGAGAATCATGGAGGTTTCATGTATATCCATCAGGAGAAAACGCCACAAAAGATGAGCATCAAGGAAAGAATGCTGGTAGAAGTACAAAAATCCATAGAAACCGCTTATGCGGTTTGCGATTTACTGGATTTGTATGATGTGGATCTGGAAGTCCATGCAGACATTAACACCAATCCGATGTTTAAGTCGAACAAGGCTTTAAATGAAGCAATGGGCTATATCCTGAGTATGGGATTTATTTTTAAAGCAAAGCCTGAGGCTTTTGCCAGCTCTACCTGCGCTGATAAAATGGTACACTAATTACCATTTTTTATCTTTTGTAGTCTGTACCGGAATCGCTTTAGCGGTTGGAATAGTTATTGCCTGATCCTCCAACATCGCGCGCTTAAATTTATCCGCAAATAACTGTGCCTCTTTAGCAGTTGCTTTCCCATAAGATTCCCATTCCGCTGCATTTAATTTTCCGGGTCTCTGTTCTAAAGGTATACCTAATGGTGTAGCAGGAACGAAATTGCCATAGCGATCCCGCTGATAGGGCACAAAGCTGAAATCTGTGAGCCAGAAACGATACTTCCCTTCTTTAAAATCCAGGTACAGCTGATAACGAACTTCCCCCGTTGGACGGGTTAATACAAAGGCCGTTTTATGGAGGATTAGTTTTCCTTTACCAGTCCAGAGGGAGTCTTGCTCCGATAACTGGATTTTTGGTGCTGCCAGACTTTTAAAATAAGCTTTAGCCCCTTGCTTTAACTCCTCCGCAGTTTTGCCTTTTGCGGATACGACTTCGTAGTAAATGTATTTACCGCGATCATCAAAGGATAGCTGCGGTTCTTGTGCAAAGACAGCAGACATTCCAACAAAACACCATAAGCACAGCAGATATAATTTCATAAGCATAGCAGATTTACTTTCATATGCAGCGCATATTTAATTTCCAAAGTATAAATTTAAGCGATTTAAAGATAACAGGAAGAAGGCTGCTTAAATCAGTATTCGAATCACAAAATACTAAGCTTAACAACCTCCTCCAGCATTTAATTAACGAAGACTAAAAAGCATATACCGCAGCCAAAGAAAACTGTGAAGCATTCTTTGAGGGATTAAGGTTCTTTTTCACAAACATAGCAGAAGATCCGTCATCAAACCGGACCTCAGGAATAAAGGTCAGTCCGCCAGCTTTAACATTCGCAGAAAGCGTGAATGCGAGAATATTTTCATCGCTATCCTCCCCTGTCCCTTTCCAGTTAAAATATTCGCCCCTCAGGCCTAAAGAAAAAGCAGTTGTAAACGCATTTTGTACGTACAAAGCGCCACCGCTATAACCTCCACCATCATGGGTTACCGTATAATCGGCTGCATTTAAACCCAATTTCACCTTTTCTGTTACCTGATAAGCAGTGGTTAAATCCAGAATTGTTCCTGTACCTACCGCTCCGGCAGATTTTCCCGACAATACATTCAGGTAAGCTGTCCAGCCCTCAACCGGACTAAGAGTTAATTGTCCGCCAACATGAGACACCCCATTCAAATCTTTATACACATTCCAATCATTAAATAACCCCAACATCACACTCACTTTACTGGAGAAAGCATAACTTCCTTTGATCCCTGCATTTTGGAAAGGCCCGCTGGTGAACAGATAGGAAGTCGAATAATTGTAATTTCCGGTCGGAGAAATTACCTCATAACCAATAAAGGTGCCCATATAACCTGCAGTTACGGTAAACTTATCCGTAAAGGCATAGGCTGCATATAGATTCTGAATATGAAAGGAATTGTCGTCAGTTCCATCTCCATTGATCAGGGATTGATATTGTCCTCGTGGTCCAAAAGACAATTCCCCTACAAATGAAGCTTTTCCTGTAGTTTTCTTCAGCGCCAGATCTATCATCCCTAAGGAGATAGAATTCTGGTCGCCCGCAAAGCTGGTTCCGATATTAGGTTGTTTCGCAAAATCATACTTATAATAGGTATCGACAGATCCGGAAATCTGCAAAGGCGCTTCCTGTGCATAAGAAAAAGAAGCGAAGGACAGTGATGCAGTGGTAAAAATTGATCTTAGTTTCATGGTTTGGTTGGTTTGAGGTATAGAATCAATAATGGGTTAAAGCATTTGTATCGGGGGCATTACAGCATAGGCAAAATTCTTTTTATGGGTGATTCTGTTTGGGTTATTCTGTTTGGTTTAGCGATTAATCAACATTGTCCATTTCTACTCCCGTTGCGGCAACGATTAAAGTTCCCTGGAAATATTTCTCGTCATGCTGACTGGCATCCAGACCAGCTTCTTCTTCTTCGGAGGTTACACGGATTGGCTGGATTATATTGATGAATTTGAAGATTAGGAAAGAGACAACGAAACTGAAAAGGGCAACGATAAGTACACCTTTCAACTGGACCAGGAAGAAGGTAGGATTACCATAAAGTAAACCATCTACACCAGCTGCATTTACAGTTTTTGTGGCAAATACACCAGTTAACAACATTCCAACGATACCACCTACGCCATGACAAGGGAATACATCCAATGTATCGTCTAAACTTGTTTTTGATTTCCAGACCACAGCAAGGTTAGACACTACTGCTGCCGCTGCACCGATAAAAATACTGGAAGGGATACTCACAAATCCCGCACCTGGCGTGATCGCGACCAATCCTACCACAGCACCAATACAGAAACCAAGTACGGAAGGTTTTTTACCTCTGGCTACATCAAAGAACATCCAGGATAAACCTGCTGCACCGGCGGCAATATTAGTGGTTGCAAAAGCAGATACAGCCAAACTGTTTGCGCCCAATGCAGAACCTGCGTTAAAGCCGAACCAGCCGAACCAAAGTAATCCGGTACCGATTAATACGTAAGGAATATTTGCAGGAGGAACTTCCTGATGGTCCTGGTGACTTCTTCTTCTTTTCAATACCAATGCACCTGCCAAAGCAGCCATACCGGCAGAAATGTGGACTACAGTACCACCTGCAAAATCAAGGACACCCATTTTAAACAGGATACCTTCAGGATGCCAGGTCCAGTGTGCCAATGGAGAATACACGAAAAGTGCAAACAAGACGATAAATAGTATGTATGAAGTGAAACGGATACGCTCTGCAACTGCACCTACTACCAGTCCGGGGGTAATGATGGCAAACATCAATTGAAAAAGTGCAAATAAGGTTAGTGGAATGGTTGGTGCCAGGCTCCATGATGGTCCGGAGTTTACGCCCTGAAAGAACATATAGGTTAATGGATTTCCGATTAATCCGTTAATACTGTCACCAAAAGCCAGACTAAAGCTTACGGTTACCCATAAAACGCTGATTACTCCTGCGGCAACCACACTTTTAATCATCGTAGAAAGTACATTTTTACGGTGAACCATCCCTCCATAGAAGAAAGCAAGGCCTGGAGTCATCAAAAATACCAGTGCAGTAGCCAGTAAAATGAATGCAATGTCTGAAGTATTGTACTTTCCCTCATCAAAGTTCGGATGTAGGGGTACAAAAAGGGCTAAAATTGCAATTATTGCTAAAACTGCAAAAGGTCCTACCTGTTTTAATAAAATTTTGGCCATGATTCTCGGTTTTTAAAATTTATAATTGGTTTTACTCTTATTTTTTCATAAAACTAGTGAAAAATTGGAATTTATCGAAACAAAACCAACACAAAAACAGAAAAACATTACTTAAATTCCAATAAAACAAGACAAAGCCAAACAAAAACACAATAAACAGATGCAATTTTATATTAAAATCACAAATACACTACAAAACATAGGATTGAAAATGAAATAATAGAAATAAATAGGTGTTTTTATAGATAAACAGATAAAAATAACATGATTAACAGATTTTTAGGGGAAGAAAACTGGAAATAGAGAAATAACGTACCTTTATATACCTATGAAAGCATACCAATTAAAATTTAGTCAGCAGTTACCGGTTAGCCTTGCAGAAGCCTGGGATTTTTTCTCTTCTCCAATGAATTTAGCGAAGATTACTCCGCCAGAAATGGCTTTTCAGGTTACCTCAGACTCTAATGATCAGAAAAAGATGTATCCGGGAATGATCATTACTTATAAGGTATCACCCCTGTTAGGGATTAAGCTGAACTGGATGACAGAAATCACCCAGGTAAAAGATCAGGAGTATTTCATAGATGAGCAGCGCTTTGGTCCTTACCAATTCTGGCACCATCAGCATCATTTCCGCGCAATTGATCGCGGTGTAGAGATGAATGACATTTTAACCTACGGCCTACCCATGGGCATTTTCGGAAGAATGGCCAATAGTTTATTTGTTGCAGCAGAACTGCAACAAATATTTGAATTTAGAAAAAAGAAGGTGATCGAACTGTTCGGTGATTATTCCGCTACAGAAACGTAAGCAGATCCTTGTACTATCCCTCTGCGCTCGATTTCTTTATCGATATAGGTCTGGATAGAAGATTTGTTTAGTCCCCAGTTTGGTGCGATTAGTAAATCCCAGTCGGAAATACCAAACAGGCGCTGAATCACTACATCCGGACGTAACAATGGAATTGCCTTACAAAGGAAATCCGTGTACTCTTCTAAAGTGAATAATTTGAACGGTTCTTTTTTATATTTTGCCCCCATAATAGATCCTTCTACAACGTGAAGGTGGTGGAATTTTACAAATTTGATTTTAGGGAATTTGTTGATCTCATGGATGTAACCCAGCATCATTTCTTCTGTTTCCCATGGGAAGCCAAAAATAGTGTGTACGCATAGGTCAAGCTTAGAATTATCCAGCAATTTAACTGCTGCTACAAATTCCGCATGACTACAACCACGGTTGATCTGGTCCAGGGTTTCGTCATAGATTGACTCCATTCCCATTTCTAAATCAACATCAAAGCGATCTGAATAGCTTTCTAAAAGCGCTACTTTCTCCGCATCGATACAATCCGGACGCGTACCTACAGAAAAACCTACTACATCTTCCGTATTGATAGAAAGTGCTTCATCATACATCATTTTCAGATAATGAACCGGTGCATAGGTATTGGTATTCGGTTGAAAATAGACAATGAATTTGTCTGCTTTATAAAAACCTTTACCTCTTTCTATACCTTGTTCCAGCTGTTCGCGGATGGTTGGTAGTCTTCTGGAAAGCTCCGGTGTAAATGAATCTACGTTACAATAGGTACAACCGCCATAGCCTTTGCTGCCATCACGATTCGGGCAGGTGAAACCACCATCAACGATTACTTTGAATACGCGCTGCCCCTTATACTTCTCTTTCAAGTGCGTTCCGTAATTATTATATCCCTTTATTCCTAAGTCCAGTAGAGTTCCCAATTGCTTTAATTTTTCACAAAAGTACGGCTTTTATTTTTAATACCTTTTCTAAGGGCTGGAGTAAATTCTAATCTTTATCTACCCGCATGCCCTCAATTTCATTCATATACTTAGAAAAAACCTGCAAATAACTCATTTCTGCATGTTCCGGTCGGGAAATAAAGTCTTTAAAATCTTCCAGATCATTCACTGTGAACCCCATCCTGACAAACAGCTCCTGATCGGCAGGCCAATCGGCCAGATTTACCTTCTTGTCGCCTATTTTACGGTATAAGGCCAATCCATAAGAGAAATCCTTATACTCGGCTGTTTTCCTGAAATTCTGGAAAAACTCCACGAGGGTGCGATAAGTAGCCGGTTTTCCAGCCCTTACTTCCTGAAGCATCAGCATTCCCAGCATATTACCTTTAAGAAAGGCACTATCTACCGGATTAAAATTACCGCAGCGTTTTAAAATTTCAATATCCCGCTGTAAAGCCTGGTCTTTAGCCCCGGATTTATGCCGCACAAAATAAGGCTCCTGATCTAAAGTCTTTTCACAGTCTATCGCTTCCTGAGCAATCGCAGAAAATCCATTCAGTATAAATACCGACAATAATAACACATACTTATATAGGAACCGGTTCAATTTCGCCATCAAAACTCTTTTCTTGCAAAGGTATAAAATACAAAGGGGGCAATTCCCTTTGTCTGCTCCTATTTTAAGACGAACCGGTATCGGCCAACACAGGAACACACGTTAAAATGTCAGTATAAGATTGTAGGCTCTTTAAAGCATTATCCTGTGTTCTTCTAGGGCCTTACTGGGCTAAATTGCCTAAAAACACGGAACAATCACCGTATTAGATAACCATAGGATCAGTCAAAAATTTAGAGAGATCATCAGGAGTTCATAAGATTTAATACCGTTTGCCATTACCACCCGACAAAACATAGCACAAGCCCATTAAGACTTAATTATTAACCCCACCACAAAAAAACTACTTAAAGCTGTATTTCAACAGGTTAATGAAAAATAATCACTAAAACACTTGCGCAACCATATGATTGCATTTATCTTTACTATTATATTTTTCATTATGATCATTAGAAGAGATGTATTTCAGGCCATAGCCGATCCTACCCGCCGGCAGATTATCGAAAAGATTGCCGCAGGCCCAATGAATTTAAACGCCATAGCGGAAAGCTTCGATAGCAGCAGGCAGGCCATTTCCAAACACATTCAGATTTTAACCGAATGCGGTTTAATTGTGGTGACTCAAAAAGGCAGGGAAAGATATTGCGAAGTCCGTTTGGAACAGCTGGACGAAGTGTCCGACTGGGTATCACAATCTAAGAAACAATGGCTACATAGATTCGAAAAACTTGATCATTATCTACAGGATTTAAAAACTAAAACCCAAGACAATGGAAATCACTAAAAACAAAGAAAAGGAGCTGTACCTCACGCATCTTTTTAATGCCCCGGTTGAAATGGTATTTCAAGCCTGGACAGATCCGCAACAACTAACACAATGGTATGCGCCCGATGGTTGCAGCATTATTTACAAAGCACTCAACCTCACTGAAAATGGCAGTTTTCATTCCTGCATTCAAGACCCTGTTCATGGAGATTGCTGGGTAAAGGGCCAATATCTGGAAGTAAAAGCACCCGAAAAACTGGTTTTCTCGATGACTTTAAGCAATGAAGCCGGAGATACTTTGGCCGCAACTGAGGCAGGAAAACCCGGCGACTGGCCTTTGGAGATCTTAACTACCGTATTATTTACTGCGGTTGGACAACAAACCAAACTATCGATTCATCAAACTGTGCCTGAAGCTTCTGCCAAAGAAAATGGCGCTTACCAAAGCTGGATTAAAATGCTGGACAAATTATCCGCCTTGCTGACTGCTTAAACCGCATTATTAAAACCATCAACAGACATCTATATATAGATATATGTTGATGCAAATACATATAGATATCAATAACAACTGCCCTACAACAAAAAATTACTTAGTCAGGATACAAAGGCAGAATGCGAACTCCTGAATTTACCCGATATTTGTATACAACAACTAATACCCCGATTCAACTATGCAACACCTGAGCACTCATAAATTTGTCAATGATTTTACGGAAGCTTTTGACGGAGACCAAAGCGGCGATACGCAACCTCGTCAAACACCCGGAGTTTTATATAGCAGGGTTTTACCCAGCCCGGTTAAGGCGCCGAAACTATTGGCCTGGACAACCGATCTTGCTGCCGACCTTGGCATCGCAGAACCGGATGAAAATGACCTGAATATTCTTGGTGGTAACGCGGTTAATCCGAGTATGAAACCTTATGCCGCTTGTTATGCTGGTCATCAGTTTGGAAACTGGGCCGGACAGCTGGGTGATGGCAGAGCGATCACACTTGGCGAATGGCCATTACCAGATGGTAAAACCTGGGAGTTACAATTAAAAGGTGCTGGTCTTACCCCCTACTCGCGCAGGGCGGATGGACGAGCTGTATTGAGGTCTTCTGTCAGAGAATACCTGATGAGTGAAGCGATGTTTCACCTGGGCGTACCCACCACCAGAGCGCTTAGTCTGGTTGCAACGGGTGATCAGGTGAGAAGAGACATGTTTTACGACGGTCGCCCTGCTCCTGAACCAGGTGCAATTGTGATGCGCGCGGCACCAAGCTTTTTACGTTTCGGCAATTTCGAAATGTTATCCGCCAGGAAAGAATATGAAAACCTGCAAAAGCTGGTCGACTGGACGATTGAAAGATTCTATCCGGAACTTACAGGTGCTGATAAAACCTTACAATGGTTCAAAAAAGTAATGGAAAGCACTGCCACGATGGTGGTAGAATGGCTGAGGGTAGGATTTGTACATGGTGTCATGAATACAGATAATATGTCTATCCTTGGTCTGACGATCGATTACGGGCCTTTCTCTTTTCTGGATGCCTACGATCTCAACTTCAGTCCGAATACAACAGATCATCCCGGACTCCGTTATGCTTACGGCAAACAACATTCCATCGCTTACTGGAACCTAAGCTGTCTGGCCAATGCGATTTCTCCGTTATTTGAAGATCCAAAAGAACTGATCAGTACAGTGGAAAGCTTTGGTCCTGTTTTCTACGAAAAATTCTATTCGATGAAAGCAGATAAAATGGGCTTAGATGAGCTGGTAACCGGTGATATTAACCTGATCGATGATTTTGAAAATCTAATGGCGGAGATTCAACCGGATATGACAATTTTTTATCAGTTGCTAGGCGACCTTCCTGATGGCTTAACCGACCCGACAGCGATTCACACTCATTTTACACCTTCATTCTACTATGATTTATCAGAAATTCAACAGGATTTACTGGCTAAAAACATCAGTATTTATCAAGAAAGATTGGGTAAGAACACCATCTCCAGAGCTGTTTCCAAATCAAAAATGAGAGCAAGTAATCCGAGGTTTATCCTTAGGAATTACCTGTTGTATGAAGCGATTCAGGAATTGGAAAAGGGGAATGATCAATTATTCAAAAAACTACAGAAAGCTTTAGCAACACCATACAGTAAGACACATGACGAGTTTTTTGCCTTGAGACCACAATGGGCCAATGAGCAACCCGGCAGTGCCACCTTATCTTGTAGCTCTTAAAGTTCGTTTGCTGAAAAGCATCTAAGTATCTATCAAAAGGTTCCCAAAAAGTGTTTAGCATTTTGGGAACCTTTTTTATTTAGCTCATGGAAGGAAAGGAAATTCCCTTAATCTTCCTGAATAGTTCTACAGCATAGATATCGGTCATACCGGAAATAAAATCCAGTACCGATTGAATCTTTGTATACGTATCCGTTTCTTGTGTCAAAAACTGCTTGGGGATCAATTCTACCAGCTTTTTATGGTATTTTGATTCGTTTTCTAAATAGGCCGGGATAAATTCTTCCAGCAAACCACCCATTACTTTATAACCGGCTACTTCAATCTGCACGACTGAAGCGTAATTGTAAATCTTTTTATAAGAAATCTTTTCGATTTCTTTCATCACAGCAAGATAAGGCTCTTCAATGGCATCCATCAGACTTTGGTTGAAATCACCATTCAGGATGGCTTCCTGCTGCTCAGAAAACACATTAGAGCATAAGCCAATCAAGGTACTGATAGATTTCGCCCGCATTAGCGTGATTTTAGCGTCATCGTCTTCTATGGTTGCCAAACGCTCCTGCAATTTAGGATCATTACATAAAGGCACAAGTAAAGTTTCTACCTCAGCATAGGAAAGGATTTTCAGTCGGTGGGCATCTTCCAGATCGATGATGTTGTAGCAGATATCGTCGGCCGCCTCTACCAGGTAAACCAGTGGGTGTCTTTTATAAACCATCGGCTCGTCCTGCACCTTGATCAGGTCCATTTCTACTGCAATCTTTTCAAAACCACTTTGCTCCGATTGAAAGAAGCCATATTTTTTAGTGTAGATATTCGCTTTGTTGTGTCCGGCAAGGGAAGCACAAGGATATTTGGCAATTGCAGCCAATGTGGCATAAGTTAAAGCAAAGCCTCCTGTTCCTTTTCCGGCAAAGGGATGGGTCAGAATCCGGAGTGCATTGGCATTTCCTTCAAAATTAATGAGGTCTTCCCATTCTGCTGCTGTTACCTGGTTCTGGTATGCTTTTCCATCGCCATTGGTGAAGTAATGGGAAATGGCTGCTTCTCCGGAATGACCGAAAGCGGGATTCCCAAGATCATGGGCCAGACAGGCAGAGGCGATAATGTTTCCGATTTCGCATAACAGCGGACAGTTTTCGTCTACTTCCGGATCATTTGCTTTGTACCTGTTATAGAATATAGTACCTAAAGAACGACCAACACTGGCTACTTCCAGACTATGCGTTAACCTGTTGTGGACAAAAACACTTCCGGGAAGCGGAAATACCTGCGTCTTGTTCTGTAACCTGCGGAAGGGTGAAGAGAAAATGATCCGGTCGTAATCTCTTTGAAATTCTGACCTTGCTTCTTTTTGATTTCCAGCAAATCTATCTTCATTTCCCCAGCGTTTTGCCGACAATAATTTTTCCCAATTCATATAATAGATAAAGCTGTTAATTCCTGATACCTTAAACTTGATACAAAGGTAAAGGAATATTGGGCTGATTAATGGCTATATTTACGGTTAATTTTTTTCTTAATGACACACAAAACAAACCTCATTTTAGCATTATTGCTTACCGTTACCCTTTCTTGTAAGACAAAAAAGAACATCGTAACTACTCCAGCTCCGGTTGCACAAAATAAAGATGCCGCACTGGATAAAATGAAAAAAGATTTACCGGACGATCAGATTGAACGTACCGATGATGGCATCAAATTTACTTTTAGCTCTGAAGTTTTATTCCCAACCAATTCTTCTTACTTAAGTGAAGCTGCGAAAAAGAGAATTACTGCGGTTACCAATGTGATCAAAGATGAGCAGGCGAATAACATCCTGGTTGAAGGACATTCTGACAAAACAGGAACCGCCACCTACAACAAATGGTTGTCAGAAAAACGCGCCGTATCCGTGAAAAACTTTTTGGTTAGTCAGGGAATTCCAGCCAACAAAATCAAAACTGCCGGTCTTGGGGATACCAAACCTGTTGCCGATAACAAAACTCCCGAAGGAAGATTAAAGAACCGCAGGGTAGAAATTATCTTGTTAAAACCATAAGATCCAACCGGATTTCCACACCATAATGCCGGGGGATTCTCCTCCGGCTCCTTATTTCCCTCCGAAAACCCCATTCTTATTCCCCTGAATACTTTAAGTTTACACCTTTGAACACGGTATTTTTCAATTTTCAAACGTTTTGTTAAAACATTTGGATTATTGAAAATATGTTTATAGTTTTAAGGTAAGGAACATGAGTAAAAAAGAACTGGTAAAACAAAAGATCGGAAGATCAGCCATGCAATGCTTTGCAAAATTCGGATTAGATAAAACTACGCTTGATGATATTGCTCAGGCAGTTGGACTTAATAAAGCATCGCTATATTATTATTATAAGAATAAAGAAGATATTTTCATTGAAGTGGCACTCAAAGAAGGAGAAGATTTTATCAACTCTTTGCAGGAGGCCACCTTGCTTAAAGAAGGGATAGAAAACCGGATTGCTTTTTATCTGGAATCGAGGTTTAACTACTATAAGAACGTATTGAATATGAATCGTGTATCTGTGGATACGCTGAACAAGATCTTACCGCGATTCTTTGAGTTGTACAATGCCCTGATGAAAAGGGAAAAAGTATTTGTAACGCAGTTGCTGGGAAAGGCCGTCGAAGATGGAGAAGTGTATATGACGGATTTGGAAAACACAGCTTCCGTATTGATTAACCTCACAGATGCCTTGAAACACAGTGTGGAGCAACAGGCGATTTTAAAAGGAGAGACAGAAATTGATTATACACAGAGTCTTCAGGACATTAAGTTTCTGGTTTCGCTGATATTTAAAGGGATAAAAAGATAGAACAGGTTCATCAAGATTAGCGCTGATTAACATGAGTAGTTCTATTGGAGTATGGGTGCTTGCACCGCATTACGTTGAAGTTTTTTAAGACAACCAAACCAACCAAATATGAACAAGATCATGTTACTCAGCCTGATGCTTTACTTTTTTATGCCCGATTCCGTCAGGGCACAAAACCTGATCAAGGGAAGCGTTAAAAACAATGTGACAAAGGAAGCTGCGTATGCGGTTTCTGTACGCATCAAAAACGGCAATGAAGGTACTTATACCGACGACCGTGGAAGATTTCAATTGAAAACTTCTAAAAAACTCCCCCTTACCCTACTCATTTCCTCCATTGGTTTTGAACCCAAAGAAGTGGCCGTTACTAGTTTTTCGGAGCCTTTGGATGTCAATCTCGAACCCGCCTCTATGTTGGGCCAGGAGGTCGTGGTGTCTGCCAGCAGGACGGTACAAAAGAAGCTGGCTTCCCCCGTCACCATTGAGCAAATCTCCAGTAAAGACATTGTCAATTCCCCGCAGCTGAATTATATGGATATGATTCAGGGACTGAAAGGTGTGGATGTTACCGTATCCAGTATCGGTTTTACCAGTATCTCTACCCGTGGATTTAACACGAGTGGTAATACGAATTTCACGCAAATTGTGGATGGAATGGACAATCAGGCCCCTGGTCTGAATTTTCCATTAGGTTCTGCCATTAGTTTAACACAACTGGATGTAGACAATATAGAGGTGCTTTCCGGTGCTTCTTCTGCGCTTTACGGCTCCCGTGGACTGAATGGCACCATGGTCATGACGGGTAAAAATCCTTTTAAATACCAGGGTTTAAGTGTACTCGTTACCCAGGGTGTAAACCATGTAAACGGTAAGAACAACAATGATCCTGTTCCGGCTTCTCCTTATTACGACTGGGCAGTTCGCTATGCAAAGAAAGTAAATGAAAAGTTCGCCTTTAAGGTGAATATGCAATATACGCAGGCAAAAGACTGGGTAGCCAATAATATGGACAATAAAAACGGCCCGGGCAATGCGGAAACTGATCCAAATTACAATGGCGTCAATATGTATGGGAGTGCAACTTCCGTAAATATCAATCCATTTTTACAGGCTGCATTGGCAGGAAACCCTGATCTTGCCCCTTTAATCGAGCCTTTGCTGAGCAAAGAAAACTATGTGGCCAGAACAGGTTATCCGGAATATGGATTCCTGGACAATAAAGCCAAGCTTTTTAAAGCCAATGCAGAATTAAGGTATAAATTCAATTCAAAAGTAGAGGGTATCCTATCCGGTACTTATGGTACAGGAAATATCGTGTATACCAATGATACGAGATATCAATTGAAAAACTTTAAAGTAGGTCAGTATCGTGCAGAAGTAAAAAGCGACAACTGGTTTATACGTGCGTATACGACTTCCGAAAACTCGGGTAATACCGTTATCGCCGGCCCTACTGCACAGTTGATGAATGAAGCCTGGAAGCCTAGTTATGATGGTAATGTTGGTGGCTGGTACCCGGAATATACGACGGGACTACTTACTGCACTTGCGGGTGGCGCTTCTTTGCAGGACGCCAATCTTGCTGCCCGTGGTTTTGCCGATCAGGGCCGTCCGGTGCTGGGTTCTCCGCGTTTTAATCACCTGAGAGATAGCATCAGTAGTACTCCAATCCCTGATGGTGGCACGTTGTTTTTAGACCGTAGTAAGCTGTATAATGCAGAAGCACAATACAATTTTGCGGAAGAGATCAAATTTATGAGTGTGATTGCAGGAGTAAACTGGAGATTATACAGTTTAAACAGTAAAAACACACTTTTCCCTGATAAAAATAAGCCGATTAATGTTAAAGAATATAGTGCTTATGTACAACTGGCAAAAAGAGTACTGGATGATAAACTGAGCTTAAGTACTTCCTTCCGTTTCGACAAAAACACGTTGTTCTCTGATCCGAAAATAACATCGAGAGCTTCGATGGTTTATGAGGTTGCCAAAGAACACTTTATCCGCTTCTCTTACCAGAATGCCTACAGTTTCCCTTCCAATATTCAGGCTTTGCAAAGCACGATGAATGGCCTTAACAGCTATTCTTCCGGCGGTTCTTCGCTCTTATTGAACGGTAAATATGAGTTCGATAAATATCCTCCTTATACCCTGGAAAGTGTAGAAAAATATCAGCAAAGCGGAGATCCGGGAGTTTTGGAGCGCTTCGAATACAACGACATTAAACCACAATCGGTGAACGCTTTTGAGCTGGGCTATGCCGCACTGATTGGTAAAAGGGTGATTTTTGATGTATTGGGTTATTTCTCTACCTGGAAGAATTTTATCGGCTATGCCAATGTGGCCAATACACCTGGTACTGATGATCCGAATGCTTTCAAAGACCACAGCACTTATACGCAATACAATATTGCTTTTAATGGCGGACAGACCGTAAATACCTATGGTTATGCGGCCAGCTTAAGTGTGGATCTTGGCTATAATTTCATGACGAAAGTGAATTATTTCTCCGATCACCTTAAAAA
The DNA here is from genome assembly GCF_032677645.1 of Pedobacter gandavensis. Taxonomy (GTDB): domain Bacteria; phylum Bacteroidota; class Bacteroidia; order Sphingobacteriales; family Sphingobacteriaceae; genus Pedobacter; species Pedobacter gandavensis_A. The sequence continues at coordinate 68,689 of NZ_JAVTSB010000001.1, forward strand.
CAAAAACAACAGCCAGGTGAACAATTTCAATACCCCAAGTTACCATGTGAACCTGGAATTTGGCAACAGTGGTTTTGGAAAAAGACAAGTATGGTCGTTCAACACCAGTCTGCGCTATAAACCAGGTTACCTATATGTAGTTTCCGGTGGTCTGGCAACAGGTAATGTACCTAGTTCAGCAGTAATCGATGCTCAGGTTAGTTATAAATTGATCAAAGCCCGCTCTGGTATCAGATTAGGGGCAACCAATATCACTAATAAATATTACTCTACCGGTATTGCAAATCCAAATATCGGAGCCGTTTATTATGTGACCTATGCTTACAATATTTTTTAATCGCCTAAACACAAAAAACCAAATATGAAACAATCCATCCGCGCGGTATTCCTCTTACTCCTGGCAACAGGAGTATGGAGTTCCTGTACTCAGAAAACAGGCCCGCAGAACCAGTACAAAACCGTCCTCAGCTTTAATCCCGGCGAGGAAGCTAAAATCGAAGAGGCCTTTTTATCGCTGAAAGACAGCACCAGCATTATGCTGAAAGCCGGAAATTACAAGTTCGACAACCTGAGTATTGCCCAGGTTAACCATATTTTAATTCAGGGGGAAGGCCATGATAAGACTATCCTTGATTTTTCTAGTCAGAGTCAGGGAGGTGAAGGAATTCGCGTAACCGATGTGAAAGGTTTCACCATTGATGCGATGACGATTAAAGATTCTAAAGGCGATCTTTTGAAAATTAATAAAAGTAGCCATGTGACGGTGACGAATCTTCATGCGGTATGGAGCAAGGCTGATTCTACCAGTGGCGGGTATGCGATTTACCCTGTAATGTGTAAAAACGTACTGATCGAAAACTGCTATACCGAAGGTTCTTCTGATGCAGGGATTTATGTAGGTCAGACGGATAGTGCCATCGTTAGAAATTGTAAAGCAGCGAAAAATGTGGCCGGTTGTGAGATTGAAAACACTTCCAATGCCTTGGTTTATGACAATGAGTTTTACAATAACACGGCTGGTTTCTTAATCTTTGATTTACCGGATCTTTCGAAAAGAGGTGGTCACGTGAAGGTATATAACAACAATATCCATGACAATAATTTCAGAAATTTCGCCAAGGCGGGAAGTTTTGGAACCACCTGGGGTGTAGGAAACGCTTCTCCGGGTAGCGGGATTATTATTCTGGCGGCTTCGGATATTGAAATTTACAACAACAAGATTACCAATAATAATACCTCTTCTATTACCATTGCCTCGGGTTTTGCAGTGGATGAGAAAGCCGGAGAAAAGATCAATGCGAACTACTCTCCTATTCCTAAAAATATCAATATCCACGACAATACGATCAGCATGGGACCGGAATTTCCGAAACCCGCTTATGAGCATCGCATCGGTCAGCTGTTGGTCGCTACAGAGGCGAAACTGAATCAGCTTGATCCTGCGCGTAAAAACAAAAGGATTCCTTTGATCATGTATGATGGTATTACCAGTAATATCCTGACTCAGGGAACAGCGCTTAATCCAGATTCTATCTGTATCAAACAGCCTGGCGACAATGTTTTTGTAAATGCAGATTTCCTGAATATTGCCAATCCTGCGAAATGGAAACCGAATACAAATATCAGCCCATTCCAATGTAAATAATAATGCGAAAGACCTATATTTTTGGCTCCCTGATTCTGTTCGGTATCGCTTTATCGGTACTGACGGAGCAGGGATGCAAGAACAAAACAACGACTACGACTCCCGCAGCATCAACAGAATTTCAGTTTAAAGATAAGTTGTCTGATTATGGCTTTTTTAAAGGTAAGCTGGCATCGCTACAGCCGGATTCCGGGATCATTCATTATGACCTGACTACGCCCCTGTTTACCGATTACGCGGTTAAAGACCGTTTTATCGTCTTGCCAAAGGGTACTAAAATCAAGTATACGGAAGATGGCGCACTGGATTTTCCTGATTCGACCATTATCGTTAAAAACTTCGCTTATACCAATGTCGCGCATCAAAAGGTCATGATTGAAACACGCCTGCTCGTTAAAGATCCGAAGGATAAAAACTGGAAGGTGATGAATTATTTGTGGAATAAAGAGCAGACAGAAGCAAAGAAACACATTATCGGAACTAAGGTTCCTATTACTTTATTAGATGATCAGGGAAAAGAGTATTTCACTAATTATCAGGTCCCAAATACTAACGATTGTAAACGTTGTCACATTAAGGATGGCGTTTTAACACCGATTGGTCCGAAAGCCAGAAATCTGAACTTCACAGTTCCGGGGCAAAAGGAAAACCAGTTGAGCAGTTGGGCAGCACATGGGCAGTTAACCGGCTTACCAGCGCTAAGTAAAGTACATCAGTTGCCGGTATGGACGGATACCAAAAACTTTACCCTGGACCAAAGGGCAAGGGCTTATCTGGACATTAACTGTGCGCATTGTCATACTAAAGGTGGTGATGCTTACAATACCGGACTATTTCTGGATTATACCGAAAAGAACCCGGATCATCTCGGCTTTAAAAAAGCACCGGTTTCTGCTGGTGGTGGTGCTGGTGGCCTGGATTATGATATTATTCCAGGAAATGCAGCGCAGTCAATTCTCTATTACCGAATGAATAGTACAGAGGCAGGAACGGCCATGCCGGAGCTTGCACGTACCTTAACCCATAAAGAAGGAGTCAGTTTAATCAGGGACTGGATCAACAGTTTACCAAAAAGTAAGTAAAGAACAAAAGCCCCGACATCCATCGGGGCTTTTGTTTCAACTAAACCTAAACTTTAAATACTAACCAAATATTTAATGATACAAATATGGCCTTTTCCATGTTAAGGGAAAATTACCAATCGATTAAATAATCTTGGTTTATTTATATGTAAGGGGAGTTTTTTGGTAAAAAGATACGGGTAAGAAAAGCAGTTACTTATTTGAAGATCGTTTCTAAAATAGCCATAGCCTGCTTCCACCAGAATAGCATCACCATACAGAGTACAACTATCGTTGCTGCAATTAAAAAGATTATTTTTTTATTTTTTGCTGGTTTACTCAATAAGGGTTGATCAAGAATAGGATCGGCATCGGCAAAAGCCCGCATCAGCGCTGATTCATTCTCTTCCTTCATCGTAGAAATCATCGCAAGAAATACAGCATACTCCCGTTTTAAATCAGTGTCTAGAATCAATTTGGCTTCAAACAGGGTTTTATCCTCATTCGTTAGCTGATTGAAGTAATATTCGTTGATTTCATCAAAATATTTAAAATTCAACTCTTCCATTCTAATGGTGATTAATTACTGATTTTTCATTCCTGTTTTTGTATTCCCGGACCTATGCAAATATGCTAAACAATGCAATAATTACCATTCTTAACGTACGATTTCTTTTTAGCGCTAAAGGCTCTGTCTCAGCCAGTAAAATACGCTTTAATCAGGGATATAAAAAAACTCCCTGAATCCTTTTTAAGGAAAGCAGGGAGTTTTACAACATCAGTTATAATGATTTATTTCTTTAAGGGAATCTCCTGAAGAACCTGTAGCAAATATCCCCAGAACTTCTGTACTGAAGAGATTTTCACACACTCATCTGGTGAGTGAGCGCCATGAATGGTTGGTCCAAAAGAAATCATATCCATACCTGGAAGATGGGCACCTAAAATACCACATTCTAACCCGGCATGACAAGCATTTACATTTGGTTCAGCGTTAAAAGTAGTCTGATATAATTTGGTCATTAACCTTAAAATATCGGAGTCTGCATTTGGTTTCCATCCCGGATAATCTCCGCTACGGGAAACATCACAGTCCATGTTTTCCAGGGCTGCTCCTACTGCAAAAGCGACATCATCTTTGGTACTTTCCACACTACTGCGTTGCAGCGATTGTGTGATAAATTCACCGCCTTTGATGATCACTCTGGCCAGGTTAGAAGAGGCTTCTACCAGGTCTTTAATGTCAGGGCTCATTCTGAACACGCCATTTGGCAAGGCATAAACCGCATTCACGATTTTTACGAAATCCTGTTTAGCCATCCCATGTTCCGGAAGCTCAGTTTCTTCGATGCTGATGTTCATTGCCGTTTCAATACTTTTATATTCTTCTGTTAATACCGCAGAAAAATCAGCGATACAAGCCAGGAAGATTTCTTTTTGTGCTGCAGGAACTGCGACAACCGATTTAGACTCGCGTGGAATTGCGTTTCTTAAACTACCTCCATCAACGGTACACAATTGTACGTCTGCGGCTTTAAGGGCTGTATTGAAGATACGGTTCATCAGTTTATTTGCGTTTCCTCTACCTTTATGGATATCCATTCCGGAGTGGCCGCCTAATAATCCTTTGATCGTGATCTGGTAAGCCAGATGATCTTTAGCTACCGGGATTTGTTTATAATTATAAATGCTGTTGGTGTCGATACCACCTGCACAGCCGATTGTTAACTCATCGTCTTCTTCGGTATCCAGGTTCAATAAAATGGTTCCTGTAAAGTTCGAAGGATCTAATTCTTTAGCGCCCGTCATGCCGGTTTCTTCATCGATGGTAAACATCGCTTCAATTGCCGGATGAACAATGGTTGAAGAGCCAAGGATCGCCATGATCGTTGCTACGCCAATCCCATTATCGGCACCTAAAGTTGTTCCATTAGCACGTACCCAATCGCCATCCACAAACATTTCGATACCCTGAGTAGCAAAATCAAAGTTGCGGTCGCCATTTTTCTGGTGAACCATGTCCAGGTGTGATTGCATGATCACCGTTTGTCTGTTCTCCATACCTGGAGTAGCCGGTTTCTTGATCACCACATTACCTGTTTTGTCCTGAATGGTCTCCAGCCCTAAGCTGTGGCCATACTGAACCATGAATTCAATCACACGTTCTTCTTTTTTTGAAGCGCGGGGCACTGCATTCAAAGCAGCAAAATTACTCCAAAGTTCCTGAGGTTCTAAATTTTTGACTTCCATTAAATCTCTTTGTTATTTGAGGCAAAGCTAGAAAAACCAGCCCAATAATCCTGCAAAGATCCCAATGAAAAGACAGGGCATAAAAAAAGACCGTACCGGTTGTTGGAAACAACCGGCACAGCCTTCAGATATTAAACAAAGTTTGTTTACGATTAATAGCCTGGATTTTGTACCAGGGAGGTGTTCTTATTCATTTCATCTCTACTGAAAGGTCTGAAATAGATTTTATCCAGCCAGATGCGATTTTCCTGCGCCGTCTCTATCGTTGGCGTGTAGGTATAATCATAAATTGTAGGATCATATTTGTACTTACCAGCCAGGGTCTTACCTGGTTTAAAGGTACCTTTTACCTTGATGTAATCAGTTTTTCTACCCAGGGTAGCTTTACCGATCAACCAGCGACGCGCATCATGGTAACGTTGTTCTTCGTACACCATTTCAATTCTACGCTCATGACGGTAAACTGCTTTTAACCCATCTTTATCTGTTGCCGTTACTGCAGGCATTCCCGATCTGAAACGGATTTTGTTTAACCATTGTGTGGCAATCCCCAATTGATTCAGTTCGATACTTGCTTCAATATAGTTCATCACGGCTTCGGTATATCTAAAGAAAGGCCATGGGATAAACTGAGGCATATTGGCATCGATAATATTCGGATCAGGGTCTGTGAATTTATGGAAGTAATAACCCGTCCAGCTACCATTCCAGCTTTCAATAGGACCGGAACGCGTATCCAAACCTTTAGCGGTGATTGTCTTACCATCCACGATCAGGTCATACTCACCGGTTTGAATCTGGCTTGCAGGATCAACATCACCGGATATTTTATTCCTTGGTTTCCAATCAGCGCCATCATACAAGACTGTTGCATAAAAGCGTGGATCACGATTCACATAAGGATTCGCTTTTTGAGCAGAGTTTGACCAGCTGAACTTTGAACCATCGGTCATTTCATAATCATCTACCAACAGGCCGATTGGCGTATTTCCGGCCCAGTTACGGTAACCATTCGGGCCATTTGCTCTGCCTAAACGCATGTCACTACGGTCTACAAAATACCTTGCCAGAATTAACTCTGAGGCCGCAGCAGCATCCATATTTAGTGCTTTACTACCTCCGCCCATGGCAAGACTTTTATAATTGATACGACCCTGTGCAGCGGTTGCCGGAGCAACAAGATCTAATTTGTAGCCATGTCCGGCATCCATTACTGCTTTTGCCGCATTCTGAGCCAGTAGCCATCGTTGAGATTGGTTGGCATCATCCTCATAAGCCAATAATGGCAATATCGCTGGAGTCAGCGGTTGTCCACCACTTATCTGCAGGGACTGAAGTCCTACTGTGGTGTGTAAATCACTGGCCGCATAGAGTAATACCCTTGATTTCAAGGCTAAAGCAGCCAATGCGCTACTTCTTCCTTTATCCATCAGTGTAGTACCTAATAATCGCTGTGCGTCATCACAATCTTTGATGATAAAGTCAGTACATTCTTTATAAGATGCTCTTTTCACATTAAAATCATCTGTAAGTACATACACTTTGGTAATCAAAGGAACACCGCCATAATATCTTAGCAGCTGATGATAGAAATAGGCACGCATAAAATGTGCTTCTCCCAGCAACCTGTCTTTTAAAGCTTTATCAGTGATCCCGTTATCTGCGGCGCCTAATCTTTCGATAGTCATGTTACAGGAACGGATTCGGTTGTACATTTTCACATACTTCCAGGTATCGTCTACCCAACCTAGTGTGGATGGGTTAATGGTACTGGAATTGACCAGGTCAATCCCCCTTGTTGGGTGGGTAAACATAGACTCATCAGACACTGAAGAGAGCATTTGCTCTGAAAAACCACCGTCATTTAAGCCACTGTAAATATCGGTTACGAAAGCCTGAGCTAAAGCACCATCTTTCCATATCAGTTCAGAATCAATCTTATCTGGTGGATCTACCGTCAGGAAATCCTTCTTGCAACCTGATGCCAGGATTGCCATTACTGCAACTGTGAGTATATATTTATTTCTGATTGTTGATTTCATCGTTCTATATTTTTTGGTCCTGATCCATTAAAAAGTAACTTTAACACCGGCACTGATTACCCTTGCCTGTGGGTAATATTGTGAGCTGGAATTGGTAGATTCCGGATCCCAGATTTTAATCTTATCCAGGGTAGCCAGGTTCAATCCGCTTACGTAAAACCTTAAGCCGATTAGGCCTAGCTTTTTAGTGGTTTGCTCTGTCAAAGAGTAACCTAATTCCACGTTTTTCAGGCGGATATAATTGTTACTGCGAATCCAGTAGGTATTATTGGCTGCTTTGTTGGTATCGGTATAATAAGTCTTTCCACGGTCGGATAAACGTGGGAATTCAGAACTTGGATTGTCAATCGTCCAGCGGTTTTTATAAGACCATTCCAGGAAGTTTCCAATTTCACCAGACTCCGTTAAGCCTACAATCTGAACACCACCAGTAGCACCTTGTATCAGCACCGAAAGGTCGAAGTTTTTATATTGCAGGTTTAAGTTTAATCCACCGGTAAAGGTTGGAACATTGGTTTGGTCTAGCCTCACCTTATCGTCTGCATTGATGACACCATCACCATTGACATCTTCGAATTTCATGTCGCCTGGCAATAAGGCCTGGGTAATGTCGCTATAGCTGATTTTATTGGCATTAATTTCTGCCTGATCTCTAAACACACCAGCGTATTTATAGGCCAGTTGAGTTCCGGTTGGGCGTCCGGTAGAACGTTGCCATTCGGGAGCTCCCGGAGTTTCATCCCAATACACGATTTTGTTTTTCGCATATCCTCCGTTTACACTTACACCATATCCAAATTCACCAACCTGGTCATTATAGCTCAACTTAAATTCAAAACCTCTGTTGTCTACTTTCCCCAGATTTACCGGTGGCAATTTCTCAGAGATTCCTGAACTTTCAGGTACCGAATTACTTTTGTTGATCAGAATTTTGGTTCTTTTGTTATAGAAATAATCAAATTCGAAGGCCAGCTTATTATCCAGGAAGGAAGCATCTAAACCAACATTCAGGTTATTTGCCACTTCCCAGGTAAAGTTAGGATTGGGTACGCTTGCCTCATATATAGTCTGGGTAAACTTGTCGTTGATCACATAATTTGAAAAGCCAGCTGTACTCAGGTATTGATATTCTGCCAATGCGGAATTAATATAAGCTTCTGCACCCATTTGTCCCCATGAAGCTCTAAATTTCAAGTTGTTTACAAAGCTCACATTATCTTTGAAGAAAGACTCTTCAGACATACGCCAGCCTACAGATACCCCAGGGAAGAATCCGAAACGTTTTTCCGGTGGGAAGATGTAAGAACCATCTACTCTCCAAAGAAATTCTGCCAGATACTTTTCCTTATAGTTGTAACCTACACGACCAAAATAACTTAAACGTGCTCTTTTGTAAAGGTTATTAGGTTCAGCCGTTGGATTTCCAACAGTCTGCTCCTGATCTCCACCCGCCAGTAATTCTTCTAAAGCAGTAGAAATAAAATACCTTCTCGAAGCATTAAACCCATCATTATTGACTTTTTCGCTGGTCACACCTGCCATTAAAGCCAGACTATGCTCACCAAATTTCTTGTCGTAGTTGACCATCGAAGTTAAATTGATAGCGGTTTGTCCGCCAGCCGTTTCAGATAAACTAGGATCTAAACGTTCAGAACTTACTGTACCAACTAATACTGGTGTTACCCCATCAGCTTCGAAGGAACGTTTATCCCAGGAATAAAGCGTCCATGGAGTTTGCCATCTTTTTACACGACCGGCAAATTTATCAATAGCTGCCATTCCTGTTACTTTCAAGCCTTCAATGCCCGGGATTCTGATCTCCACCTTACCATTAGTCTGGAAATAATCTCTTTTATCTTTTAAATAGCCCGTTTGATCGGTTGTGGTCACATAAGGGTTATAACCGTACTCAATTGCTGGCCCTGGTAATCCATTTGGCCAGACTTCAATCTCTGTAGGTTTCCCACGCATGATCATTCTAAAGATATCTCCGGCACCTACGGTAGGGAAATTTCTCAATTCCTCTCTTGCGGTAATCCCCAATGTGGTGGTGATATATTTATTCAGATTGGCTTCGAGGTTAATCCTCATGTCGTATTGTTTGTAGCCGGTAGCAGATTTCTTATAGTAACCATCCTGATCCAGGTAGCCCATAGAAACGAGGAATCTCATATTTTCTCCACCTCCGGTTAACTGTACATTGTGTCTTTGTTGTGGCGACCATTGTTTAAGCGTAGTGTCAAACCAATCTGTATTTGGGTAGCGTAAGGGATCAGATCCATCACGGAAAGCCTGCATTTCAGCTGGAAGATAGGCCGCATTAATAGCAGGTTTACCATCAGTTCTGTTGTAAACACCCGTATTTTTCAGGGCTTGCCATGCAGCTCCCCATTGATCGACCGGTAAATCAGAACCCGAGATCTTAAACTCATTTAAAATCTCCGCATATTGAGGGGAAGTAGACATTTTTGGTGTCCGTGTTGGTTGTTGCAAACCATAAGAATAGTCGTAGGAGAACTGTGGTTTACCCGATTTTCCTTGTTTAGTAGTGACAAGAATAACCCCATTCGCAGCTCTGGAACCATAAATGGCAGCAGAAGCATCCTTCAAAACGGAAACACTTTCGATGTCGTTAGGGTTTAGTCGCTCTAATCCACCAGTCCGGTTTGGCACCCCGTCAATTACAACCAGGGCTTCATTATTTCCTAAGGAGTTGATCCCACGAATACGGATGGAAGAACCGTCAAATCCAGGTTCACCACTAGATTGAATGGCGGTTACCCCCGGCATACGTCCCGCTAAGGAGTTGGAAAGATTTGCTGTTGGCGATTTTGCCAGTTCAGAACCTTTTACAGAGGCAATTGCACCAGATACGGTCGCTTTCTTTTGCGTACCATAACCAACAACTACAACTTCTGAAAGGTCTTCAGCTTTTTCAGACATGGTCACATTGATGACCGGTCTGTTATTTACCGGAATTTCCTGAGTTACATAACCCATATAGCTAAATACAAGTGTTCCATTATCCGGAACTTTAATGCTATATCTTCCGTTTGCATCGGTAGTAGCACCGGCTGCTCCGCCTTTAAGCTTGATACTCACCCCCGGAACACCCCCTCCTTTTGCATCAGAAACCGTTCCTTTAACGATCACTTCTGCCATTTCTGAATTTTGTGTACGGATGACTACCAGTTGATTTTCCAGCGTTTGAAATTTCAAGCCTGTACCTTCTAAAAATATCCTCAAGGCATCGGCTACGAGGATATCACTTTTAACCATGGTAATACTTTTATGAAGGGGAAGGTCAGCTTCGCTGTATAACAGTCTGAAATTACCTTTCTTTTGGAGGATGCTCAAGGCATCCTTTAACTTCACCTTTTTCAGGTCGAGATCGACCTTAGTATATTGTGAATAAGTAGATGCCGAAACTTGCAAACACAAGACGAACGACAAAACAAAGCTCCAGTTTAACATCAATAGAATTTTTTTTCGGGAAAATCCGGTACATAGAACTTTATTGCACAGTTCTTTTTTTTTCATAGATTTGTCAATTTCAAAGTTAAAAATCTGATAATGGTAGTTTTAACTACCGCTTGAAGGTTGGGAAAGGGGGAAAATGTTGGCGCATTTACTCCCTTTTTTTGTTAGTAAATAATTACGTCATCTGCTTTTTGTTTAAAGTGAAATGGTTTGATTAATTGCATGGCGGTTAAGGCCTCTTTAATATTTTCATTTTTAAGTACTCCGGTAAAGCGGTAATCTTTAGGAATGGTTGAACCTAGTTCAATATGTACATTAAACCAGCGCTCTAAACGAGGTTTTAAGTCTTGCAGGGATTCATTCTGAAACACCAGCATATTGTCTTTCCAGGAAGTTTCTTCTATATATTCTGATCCGGCGATGCGGACAGGTACAATGTGCTCCACGATTAAGTCTGGCGCAACGTTCTCCGGCTGATTTCCTTTTTTATTGAGGTTGTTTTTATGCTGTGTGGCCGTAGCAAACTTTTCTGAAGGTTTCAGGATGACCTTTTTTGCTGGCTGGTTGTTCATACACAATTCTATAGAACCTCTCAGCAGTGTGGCCTCCGTTCCAGCCTCTTTAGCATAGGCTTTTACATTGAAAGCCGTTCCCAATACTTTTACGGATAGCTCTCTGGTACGTACAATAAAGGGTTTGTTGCGGCGGTGCGATACATCGAAAAAGGCTTCTCCCTCCAGATAAACCAGTCTTTGTTGTTCATCATCGAGCTGACTGTCATAAGAAAGGCTGCTTTCCCCATTGAGCCATACCAGTGTACCATCAGGCAGTAAAATCTTTTTACGAGTCCCTTTGCCATTGACTACCTGAGTATCAAATTCCTTTGCATTATTTTTCAGGTAAAAAAAGGAAGCCATGGCAATGATGAAAACTCCACAGGCAATACCAAGAAGGCTATAGTTGTTTTTAATCCAGGAGTTGAGATTCCGTTCCATTTTCGGAACGATGGATGTGTCATTGGCGGCGGCTGCCTTTTCTTTAGCAGATACATTTGGAAGATCAGCGGCATCGCTTCTGATTACCGGGGGTTTAAATCCAAGTTCTTCCTTGAATTTCAGTTTATGAGCCAGGTAAAAAGCATCTAATGCGCCCTCGTCCATACCTGCTATATCTTCGCGTTGAGCCCAGATTTCAGCAACAACTTCGTCAAAATACTGCGCATCGGGAAAGGAAGTCAGGAGTTTCTGTAACTCTTCCAGTTCACGCGGCGTAGCCTCATTGGCCTGTTTCCGGGCCAACAGTTCTATGATTCTGTTATTATCCATAAGGATGGTTCGTTCTGAAGTTTATATTGGTTGTAGGTATAGGACAATATTTTTCAGAAAACTCCCTAGTCGATTCGCAAAAAAAAATAAAATAAATTAAAGGAGGTACGTTTCCATCTGTAAGACAACCGCCAGTTTTTTTAATGCGGTTACCAAATGGGCGTCAACAGTTTTGACGGAAATCTTTAAAAGAGTGGCCGTTTCTTTATAGCTGAGCCCATCTTCTTTGATCAATTTGAACACCATTTTACATTTATCAGGCAGGGATTGGGTAGCCCGTTCCAATCTTTTCTTAAGCTCGCCATTGATCAGCAACTGTTCCGGGTTCAAAGAATCCAGTACCACTTCAACCTCAATATCATCAATAGAAACGATTTCATGCCGCGAATGCTTGTTGAGTACATTCAAAGAGAGGTTGCGTGCAATCACCAGGGCATAAACTTTTACATTCTCTACTTCCGTTAAGGTCTTTCTGTTTTTCCAAAGCGTAATCATGACATCACTAGCCACTTCTTCCGACAATTCTTTAGATTTCAACAGACAATAACTGAAACGGTATAATACCGGAAATAAACACTTGAAGAACTGCTTGTAGGCGATTTCACTATCATACAAGGCAATGTGACTAATCAGGTTATTTAAGTCGGATGAATGTTTGGACATGCTGGTTTAGTTTGGTTTACTTTGGTTAATTCAAATGTAACATTTTTACGATACCATCCAAATCTTTCTATCTTTACCTAAAATAGAACTTTCTGAGTTTAAAACTGTTACTTGTCCTAATCTATAGTGTTATTTGTACATTAACAAGGAAATAATTAAATGTATAAACAAGCCATATTATTTTATAAGACCAGCTGGCCGGGATTGATATTCATGCTCATTTTCGGCTTTTGCCTATTATTCGGCTTCTTTAAAGCCGCCGCACCGGACCTGTTTTATGAAAAAGAAACGGGAATAATTGATACCGCAAAGATTGGTATGGGTTATTATCAAAACAACCACACTATTTCTATAAGGTTGCGCGAAAAAGAAAGCCAGCTGCAACAAGATTATCCGATGTGGTGGTATGCACCCCATCCGACAGCAAAGGACTTAAAATCCGGAACCCTTATCAGCGTTTACAAGAAAAAAGGATCGGATCGGTTTTATGGAATCAGTACGTCAGAAAAGACCATTCAGCCTGCCTGGTTCGATATTTTAACCCGCTATTTCAATACAAGGCTTAATTTATTCCTGATGATTGGTAGTCTGATTCTGGTAGCGATATACCATTACCGGGAACTGATTAAAAACACGTATTTATGGTTTCCGTATGCGACCGGAATTTTGGTGCTTCTCGTTTTCTGGGGTTATCTAAATGCGATCATCTTCCTGATCGTGGCCGCCATTCTTTTGAAGTATATTTTGAAAAAAAGAAAAGTCAGCATAATCAGCAATCCTGTGGTTACAGCGAGTAGTCCGGTAGAGCCTGGTTAGAAAATAATATCCGGCAAAAACTTAGGCAACAAACTACCTGGCAACCAATTGATTTGGAAGTATTTTGCAATTAATGTAATTTTGTATACCGCTAAAGGAGAAATCAATACCAACCACACTTACATGAGGACGAGGAAAGAGAAAATACCTGTATTAATACAGGTAATGTATGGTACTGTAATCGCCCTGAGCTTTTTTAGATTGGCATTAGCCATCCCCGGCGATCTGAGACTAGTCAATTCTTATACTGAGTTAGTCAATTCTCTAACCAGTGCCTCATTTTTCAGGTTGCTGTTTCTGCTCCTGACCTTGTTGCTGATTTTACAGGAATGGGTGATGCAGGAACAGGTAAAGCAGTCGTCGAAAGCACCCAATCCATGGCAGTATTTCCCGCAGCTATTGGCTTTATTTTGTCTTTCCCAACTATTTGTCGCATTAGAAACACTCAATCTGAAATATTGGTACGCAGCAGCATTGGGTTATACCCTCTGCAATATTGCTTATTTCTACTGGACTAACCGGGAGAAAAACCCCGCCATCAATGCCATTCATTATGTAAGGTATCTGCTACAAATCTTCCTGCTGGAGATATTTTTCTTTATCATTCCAAATGATTTCATCTGGACTTTTTACCTCATTGCCGTATTACTCTGCGCTTACCTGCTGATCTTCTTCTCCTGGCTGAGTAAAGTGCTTATTTTATATTTCCAATTGCAGGAAATTCCGGAAAAACAGGAACCACAATCTGCCTTAAATAATCTGGTTCAGGATCAACACGCCAATTAAGCCAATTACCGCGACCAGTGTTTCCATGACCGACCAGGAGCGAATGGTCTCTTTAATACTCAGGTTAAAATATTCCTTAAACATCCAGAACCCGGGGTCATTGACATGAGAAAACATGAGACTTCCGGCACCAATGGATAACACCATCAATTCAGGGTTTACATTAGAGTTGATCATGAGCGGTGCAATAATCCCTGCCGCTGTTAGGCCTGCCACCGTAGCTGAACCCAGACAAACACGGATCACCGCAGCAATCAGCCAACCCAAAAACAAGGGTTCTATAGACAATCCAGCCAATACGTCTCCAATTTCCTGACTCATTCCACTATCTGAAAGGATTTGTTTTAATGCGCCTGAACCCGCTATAATCAACAGAATCATGGCAATATCTTTTACCGCATCCCCGTAAATCCCCATCACTTCTTTCATCTTTTTCCCCGTTTTAATTCCCAGCGTAAAGGTGGTTACACAAAGGGTGAGCAACATCACGATAGAAGGTTCTGCTAAAAATCCGGCAAAGCTTGTGAGGCTTGGTGAATCTTTAAACAGCAAGACACATACCGTGGTAATGGCCATGACAATGACCGGTAATAAAGCGGAAATGAAACTGTTCCAGGCACCAGGAAGCTGATCTTCCGGCAGGTCTTCAGATTGAAAAGTTTTTAAAGGTATGGCGACGATACCTTTTAAAGTCCTGGCGTATAAAGGTCCGGCAATTACGATTGCAGGGATAGCCAGTAGAATTCCGTAAAGCATAGTCATACCCATATTGGCATGAAACTGTAGCACCAATGCGGCCGGAGAAGGATGAGGCGGTAAAAAGCCATGTGTTACCGATAAAGCCGCCAGCATCGGTAGCCCCAGATACACTGCAGGCAGTTTATACTTGTAAACCACCGAAAATATCAGGGGTACCATCAATACAAAACCTACATTATAAAACAAGGGAATCCCGATGATAAACCCTGTGGTCATTAATCCCCATTGGATGTATTTACGCCCAAAAATCTTCATCATAACCGAGGCTATTTTTTGCGCAGCCCCACTTGCGGCAACCAGTTTACCCAGCATGGCACCAAATACGATCACCATCACCAGAGATCCAAGGATATCTCCTACCCCTTTTTGCAAAGATTTAGTAATGCCTGATAAGGGAATGCCCAATAATAATCCGGCTAGGATTGATACTAAAAGAAAAGCAATGAAAGCGTTCACTTTCCCCCAGGTAGTGAGTAAAACAAGTAATAAAATACAACCTACAACGATAAATATGGTCATGAATAAACGGATTTTAATTGATTAAAATTTCATCTGCCATCAGCCAGGCCTTTTCTCCTTCTCCATATGCTCCTTTCGGAATGATTCCTATATTTTCTCCTATGACCTTCACATACCTCACTTGCTGTGTTGGAAACTGCGCCCGCACTTTATTGATCCCATTAATATCGAATTTTTCCTGACTATAAATTTCTTTAAAAGTCAGGCCATCCATGGATACAAGGAAACGTATTCGTTTTGGTGCCCACATCCTTTGCCAATGGTAATTGAGGATATTGATCCCAATTTCGGAAACAGCTGTTGCTTTTCCTAAATCTACTACCGCGTCCAGATCCTTTTCACTAAAGCCCAACCATTGACTGTCATTGAAACGGTGATGCCCTTCAAAACCATTCAAGAGCAGATTTGCCGGAAAATTATATTTCCCGCTGCCCGGATTTGCAATTTTTATTTCCTTTTCCAGTCCAAGGTGATGCTGGAATTTCTGATTAAACACCCTGCCCTTAGGCTGGCCTCCAACAAATAACTGCGCATTTAGTTCCATAGATTGCGCTAATTCTGAAGAGATCGGTTGCTGGTAAAGTTTGCTCCCTACTCCCGGAAGCGTCCCATCTATCGTATACCTAATCTCTGCATTGGGCAAAGTACTTTTTAAAGACAGGGTCTTTCCATTTTTATCGCTCCATTCAGCGGTTATCTCCTCAAAATAAGGATAGTAATTGACCTTTTTCTTTTTAAGCAAGGCTTCCTGCTGACGTAATTTCTGTAGAAACCAGGGGTAATTTTTCCGGCCTCTTTGCGACCAGGCGATTTCTGATACCGCCAATGCACGCGGGAAAACCATGTATTCCAGGTGTTTCTCGTCACTCATGTATTCTGTCCAGACCCCTGCCTGAATCCCTTTAACAAATCCTGCTTCTTCCTCAGTCAGGGCATCAGGGATCGGTTCATACGCATACACCTTTGATAAAGGCGTATAATTACCCGCAGCCACCGGCTCGTTTTTATTTAAACTCTGGTAATAATCCAGGTAAAGCAGGTTTTCGGGAGTCATGATCACCTCGTAACCGGCTTTTGCCGCAGCAATACCGCTTTGTTCTCCGCGCCAGTTCATAATGGTGGTATTTTTAGAAACCCCACCTTCCAATACCTCATCCCAGCCAATGGCTTTTTTATTTTTACCGGCCAGGTAGCGTTCTATGCGCTTCATAAAATAACCCTGGAGCTCATGCTCATCTTTAAGGCCTTCGGTTTTAATGCGCTGCTGGCATTTCGGACAATGTTCCCATTTCAATTTCGGGCATTCATCGCCACCAATGTGGATATAAGCATAAGGAAAGAGACTGATTACCTCATCCAGCACATCTTCCATAAATTGGTAAACCTGTTCATTACCGGCACAAAAAACATCATCAAACACTCCCCAGAACTGTGCAGTCTGGTAAGGTCCGCCAGTACAGCCTAACTCGGGATAAGCAGTAAGCGCGGCCAATGCATGACCCGGCATTTCAATCTCCGGCAATACGTTTACATATTTAGAACCCGCATAGGCCACCACTTCTTTGATCTGCTCCTGCGTATAATATCCACCATATTTCTGGCCGTCAAAAGTGTGTGGCGTTTCTTTTTTATGGCCGATAATTGTTCCCGACCGCCAGGCAGCCACAGATTGCAACTTAGGATATTTTTTTATTTCTATCCGCCAGCCCTGATCTTCCGTCAGGTGCCAGTGAAAAACATTGAATTTATACAGCGAGAGGAGGTCGATAAACTTTTTCAGGAAATCAACCGTATAGAGATGTCTGCCCACATCGAGGTGCATACCTCTATAGTTAAAACGCGGATAATCCCTGATTATTCCCTGAGGCAGAGACAAAACATTATTTTCAGAGCGGGACAATAACTGGATCAGCGATTGTATGCCATAAAACACACCGGCAGGATCATGACCAATAATAAAAATCTGATCTTTCTGAATAGAAAGCTGGTAACCACTTTTCATTTTAACTTGTACAGAATCTACCGACAATATCAACTGTTGGGGACTGCGCTGTTTTTTTCCTGGTTTGTTGCTCTCTGCGAGTTTGTTGGTCGATGCCAGCGCATTTTCGGACAAGGGCTTTAAAGGGAGCAGGTAACCGGTATAAGAGCGAATGGCTTCGTTGATCAAGGCTGCATTAGCTGCCAAAGATTCCGGATACTCCATGGTCATTTCCGGGCGGATAATCATTTTCTGCCCGGTACTTTTAGCATACACCGGTTCTGGAATCACTTGAAACAGAGAATCCTGGGCATATATCGCCGTACCTGAAAAAAGTAATCCTAATACCAGGGTCATTTTAAAGCATGACTTTAAATAGCTACCCTGATCATTCCGTTTGTTTCCGAAAATCATACCTGTACATTTGGTTTGCATATTTTTTGCAACAAAACACGCGTTTCAAACATAACAATTAAATAATTAACTTTCTGCTCCTCAATTAATTTATTCACAAGAAGTTCTTCTGTTTGCAAATTAATGATGGAAACTCTATATTAGGCTAATTAATAGGCACAAAAATGAGACGACTACTGTTACAATTGCCAATGCTTTTATTGGCTTTCTTCGCTACTGCGCAAGTTCAAAAAGACGCCGTAAATGCAAAAAACATTGCAATTAATTGGCAGATAATAGAAAACAGCCATGCTGGTGCAGGTCAGTTCCTATCGGTACTGAACGTTCAAAATAACGGTCCGGTTCCTTTAGCGAACAAAAACTGGAAGTTATATTTCAATTTTGCAAGAAGGATTATCGCGAAAACAGTAAGCGGAGAAGTAGAGCTCGTTCATGTGAATGGTGATTTATATTATTTCCGCCCAACTACTAAATTCGTTCCTATTAGTAACGGGGCTTCCGTAAATATTGAATTTGCTTCCAGCGACTGGGCGGTAAATTTCACGGATGCTCCTGAAGGTTTTTACCTGGTCTACGATAATGATCCGAAAAAACCAATCCCTATCACCAATGTAAAGGCTATTCCTTCTACCAGTCCGGCACAATTTGCCAGAAATAAACAGGATCGTGTTCCTGCCATCACGCCTCAACTCATCTATGAAGAGAATAAAAGCATCGCTAATCTTCCGGAAAAGGAACTTCAAAAAGTCTTCCCTACTCCGGTTGCTTATGAGAAAAAATCCGGTACTTTTATTCTTGATGGAACCGTAAAAATATCATCAGATCCTTTATTCAGCAAAGAAAACAGCTTTTTAAAAGAGAAACTAGGTCTATTATTGAGTCCGAAGAAAGCAGTAAATGCTAAACTTCCTGCCGGAAAATTGATCCTGTTAAAGCTGGATAAATCCTTGGCAAAAGAAGGTTATGCGATGAAAATCGACCAAAACAACCTGACCATCAGTGCTGCTGATCCTACTGGTATATTTTATGGGATTCAGTCCTTATTCAGTATGTTTCCTCCTCAAAAAAGAGGCGTAAAAGTTGCCAATATCCAGGTACAGAACGCGCTGATCGAGGATCATCCCCGTTTCTCTTTCAGAGGATTGATGATTGATGTAGCGAGAAACTTCCAGACAAAAGAAGAAATCATCAAATTGCTGGACTTAATGGGCATGTATAAACTCAATGTTTTACACTTCCATTTAAATGATGATGAGGGTTGGAGACTCGAAATTAAAGGTTTACCTGAGCTTACTGAACTGGGTTCAAAAAGAGCACATCCGGTAGATAGTAATGCCAATCATTTGATTCCTTCCTTTGGCTCTGGCCCCTTTCTGAACAATCCACATGGCACTGGTCATTATAGTACTGCTGATTTTATCGCGATTCTAAAACACGCCAATTCACGTCACATCAGAGTGATCACAGAAATTGAAGCCCCTGGACACGCCAGGGCAGCCATCCGTTCGATGGAAGCACGTTACCACAGACTCATGAAAGCCGGTGACCCAAAAGCCGCTACCGAATATCTTTTACAAGACCTGAACGACCGCTCTACTTACCGTTCGGTGCAAAACTGGAAGGACAATGTGATTGATCCGGCACTTCCTTCTGCCTATAATTTCATGGAAAAAGTAAGTGATGAGATCATCGCCATGTATAAAGCGGCAGATGCCCCATTACAAACCATACATTTTGGTGGCGATGAGGTTCCTGATGGTGCATGGGAAGCCTCTCCAACAAGCTTAGCTTTTGTAAAAGCGCATCCCGAACTGAAAGATGTGAATGGTTTATGGGCGTATTTCTACACCCGGTTATACGAGATGTTAAAACAAAGGAATTTGTATTTATCCGGCTGGGAAGAAGTAGGTATGCAGCCTGTAGTGACCGCCGGAAAGAAATCTTATGTCGTAAACCCTGGTCTTGCCGATAAAAACATCCACCTCAATGTATGGAATAACATCATCGGATGGGGTGCAGAAGATCTGGCTTACCGCCTGGCTAATGTTGGCTATAAGGTGATTTTGGGTGGTGTTAGTAATTTCTATTTCGACATGGCCTACCAAAAGTCTTTCGATGAACCTGGTTATTATTGGGGAGAATATGCTGATATCGACAAAGCTTTCAACTTTATCCCTTTCAATTCTTTCCTGAATTCCAATAAAGACAAATTCGGAAACACCTTAAAAGAAGGATTTTACGATTCCAAAGAACGCTTAACGGCTAAAGGAAAGGCAAATATCGTTGGTTTACAAGGCCTGTTATGGAGCGAAACCATCAAAGGTCCTAAAGATCTGGAATATATGATTATGCCTAAACTGCTGGGATTGGCCGAAAGAGCCTGGGCTACTGACCCTGATTGGGCAAATGAGCCGGATTCTATCAAAAGAAAACAGTTGTATAACCGTGCCTGGTCTCAGTTTGTCAATGTGGTTGGTAAAAAAGAACTGCCTAGAATTGATGCCGCATTTGAGGATTTGAACTACAGACTCCCTACTCCTGGTGCTGTGGTTAAAGATGGCCTGGTACACCTGAATATACAGTTTCCGGGACTAACGATTCGCTATACCACAGATCAGACGGAACCTACAAAAGACAGTCCCGTTTATACCAAACCTATTCCGGCTAAAGGATTGATCAGGTTCCGCACATTCGACAGCAAAGGAAGGGGCGGAAAATCCGGTTCTATCCAGCCTAACGAGAACTGGACAGCAAGCCCGAAGCAATTGCCATAGGCATAAAATTATTTGTTTTTTATAATTAAGACGTATTATTGTAATTATACCATCAGTAATGACTACCGACCAACAAGCAGCCCCACTAACAAAAGCACAGCGCAAGCAGCTCATTGTTAAAGAAATTAACATCCATACCCGCGCCACATTTGAACACCTGGCATTGATCGTCAATGTCTCCGAAGATACCATCAGAAGAGACATTAATGAGCTGGAAAAAGAAAATTTGGTGATCAAGGTAAAAGGTGGGGCGATGGCCAGTGCTTATCACCATACTTCTGAGCAAAAAGCCTATTCGCAGGACGATAAGATCACCATTGCACAGAAGCTCTTGCCTTTATTGAAAAAAGACATGTTGCTGTTGCTGGGTGGCGGCACCACGATCAGAGAATTTATTAAACTGATTCCGGGAAACCTGAGGATCACGATTGTAACTGCGAGTGTTTTATCTGCGGTAGAATTGCTGGACAAACCGAATGTAAGGACGATTATGCTTGGCGGACAAATTTCTACGTATAGCCAGATGTGCTTTAGCGGGGATGTATTCAATCAGCTCTCACACCTTAAAACCGACCTTTGCATCCTGGGCACCAACGCATTGGATATTGAAGGTGGTTTTTCAGATTCTGACTGGGATACAGTACAGGTAAAGAAAGCCATGCTGGCTTCTTCTGATAAGGTGGCCATCGTGTCTATCTCCGAGAAACTGAATTCTACGATGAAGATCAAAATTGCCAACTTATCAGAAGTGGATTATATTGTAACGGAGCTTCCACCGAATGCCCCATTACTTGACCCTTATAAAAGGACTAATCCGAACCTGACTTTTCTATAGTTAAATAGAGATCTTTTTATCCCTGGCTTTAATTCTCCAGCTTTTTTCGATCTGATGATGATCATTGACCACCTGTGCTTCTTCATATAGCGCACAGGAAGGACATACATGGTAAGGGAGGCCGTAAATCCGGTCCCCGACCTTATAATCGGTTGGTCCGATATGTTTCAAAGTGAGGTGTTCCTCAGAATGCCCGATTGGCGTCAGGTCATCATTCCATGGAAAAACCACCCGCTTCTCTATCGGATTTTCCGAGGAAACTGATTTATAGCCCAGGTCTACACATAAAATTCCAGGTGCAGGTAGAGAAATTACGCTGCATACCAATACCGCAGCAGGTTTAAAGTTCAGTTCAGGGATTAACCTGTTATAGTTCTCATCCCAAAAAACGAAGGTTCCGGGGCTGCATTCTACGCTTTCTATTCCCGAATAAAAAGAAAAGGTATTGGAACCACCAGCCACGATCTTTAGATCAGCAAAGCCGCTTTTGATCAGTTCATCCGCATCGGCAAGCACTTTATCCATCGCTGGTTTTGCCCGCGCGGCACGAACAGCCGGATCAGGGTCATGGATATGGCCATCATAAATGTGTAAGCCCATAAACTTTAAGCCGCTGATTTCTTTTAAGGCCATCACAAAAGCAACCACATTTTCTGCTACCGGAAAACCAGTTCTGTTCATCCCGGTATTGAGGTCCAGGTAAACGCGTATTTCCTTATTTTCTACAGACCCTGCCTCTTTTGCTACCGCAGCAATTTCTTTTGCGGTCTCCAGGTTGTCTACCAGACAGGAAAATGTACAGTCCGGAAAAGTATTAATCAGGTTCATCATTCTATGGATTTTAAATCCAACCGGCTGATAAGCGATCATGATATCTGTCATCCCATTTAAAGCGGCCAGTTCTGCTTCGGCAATGGTGGCACACTTGATTTTATGAATGCCATAGCCGGAGAAAATCTGTAACATCTCCCCCATTTTGTGCGTCTTGATGTGCGGTCGGAATCTGGATAAATCTCCGGAGACCAAGGCAAGTGCCATTTCAATATTATATTTAACACGGTCTTCATACACCACAAATAAGGGGGTGTCGTATTGATCCAGATTAGAGATTTCCTGCCAGTTTTCCATATTTTAAGGTTTGATAGCTATTCTACCTATTGATTTTTGTGGAGATTCCACTCTTTATAAACGCTTCAATTTCTTCTTTATTGATCAGCGCCCAATCTCCATGAATACTTTGTTTCATGACGCCACATGCTGTTGCCCATTCGATCATTTTTTCCGGACTAAAACCGGAAGAAAGCCCATAAAGCAATCCGGCAGTAAAGGCATCACCCGTACCAATCTGATCAGTTACGAATGGCAGGGCATGAATGGTAGAATAATAAAATTCCCCTTCATGGGCTACACCGGCAAAATAAACATGGTTTAATCCCTCTACCACTCTAAAGCTCATGGCAAACGTGTTGAGCAAGGGCATTTTTTCTTTGATAAGTGAAAAGCAATGCTCAAAGCGGGCGCGGTAAGTCAGGCCTTCTTTCGTATCGATGCCAAAATAAATGGCCACACTGTCGAGATCTGCGACTGCTACTTTACAATAGCGGAGTAAATCCGGCATCACTTCTTTTGGTTCCAGTCCATAATTCCAAAGCTTCCTGCGGTAATTGAAATCTGCAGAAATGGTGATTCCTTTTTTATACGCGAGTTCGATGGCCTCATTACAAACCTCCGCAGCGCTACCAGATAATGCTGCCGCGATGCCCGACCAATGAAATAAAGTAGTCTCTGCGAATTGTTTTTCCCAATCGATCATACCTGTTTTCAATTGGGCGTAAGCAGAACCGGAACGGTCATAAATGACTTGCGTTGGGCGCAGATGATTGCCATTTTCTACATAATAAGTACCCAATCGTTCTCCTCCTTTAGCTACTCCGCTGGTATTTACGCCATACTTGCGCAATTCTCCAAGCGCCATTTCTGCCAGGTCATGATCAGGAACCCTGCTCACCATCCTACTGTCCAGGCCTAACCTGGCCAATAACACGGCAACATTTGCTTCTGCACCGGCAACATGGATGTTTAAAGCGTTAGATTGTACAAAGCGCAAACCCATTTGCGTATTGAAACGCAGTAAAAGTTCGCCAAAACAGGTAATACGTGGAGTCGCATTCATGAGTACTAAATTAGCTTAAACCAATTCAAATAAAGCTTCTATTTCTACAGGAATATGATCAGGAAGAGAACCCATCCCTACTGCACTTCTTACACCGATTCCATTTTCAGCACCCCATACCGATTCAAACAGTTCGCTACAGCCATTGATCACGTAAGGATGACTTCCGAAATCCGGAGTACAGCCTACCATTCCCAATACTTTAATGACACGTTTGATGGAGTTTAGACTTCCAAGATTGGTTACAATGGTAGAAAGCATGGTTAAGCCAACCTGACGGGCAGCTAGTTTTCCCTGATCTTTATCCATATCGTCGCCAACACGTCCGATAATTAAAGAACCATCATTCTGGACAGGACCATGACCAGAGAGGTACAAATATTTACCATCAATCAGGTAAGGTTTATAGATTCCCAAAGGTTTTGGGGCAGGTGGTAAGGTTAAGCCTAACTTTATAAAGCGGTCTTGAGCAGATGTTGTCATGAGAAATTGATTA
Organism: Pedobacter gandavensis; assembly: GCF_032677645.1. Lineage (GTDB taxonomy): Bacteria > Bacteroidota > Bacteroidia > Sphingobacteriales > Sphingobacteriaceae > Pedobacter > Pedobacter gandavensis_A. The sequence continues at coordinate 92,708 of NZ_JAVTSB010000001.1, forward strand.
ATATACTAATTTACCAAATATATCAATCCCGGAGTAATTTGCATAAATTTTGCACAAATAAGCGGTTTAAATTTCAGGCTTCTAAGAAATTAAGCTACACAATAAACCCTACATAGATATGATGCAAAATATTTGCATCATATCTATGTAGGGTATGAATATATTTCTATTTTAAAACCAGCTGGTTTGATGAAAATTAAAGTGGAATAGAGAACAGTGGAATTTCCAGTCCGGAAGCCATTACCCTCGTTTTACTACGGTGTACCAATGAGGCCCAGAAACCATATTTATTAGGGATCATGATCAGAAGGTCCGCATCAAATGCCTTAATTTCTTTTGCAATCTCCTTAATTACGGCATTAGACTTCACGTTTTTATAGTAATAACTCACTCCCGCCAAGCCATTTCCAATGGCATCTTTTTCTGTTAAGTTACGTTCTCCGGATTGTAACTCTTGAATCGCAGTATTCACATGGAATACTTCTACCTCTGCATTCAGGCTGATGGCTAATTCCTGAATTCGTTTCAGAATTTGCGCGGGTACACCACGAAGCACATCACAGGCAAATAAGATTTTTTTCAATCCTTCAAATTTTGCTCCGATCGGAACGGCGATCACCGGAAACTTCAATTGCTTAATTGCGGCAGTTGTGGTATTTCCAATCAGGTCTTGTTCCAGGGTTTTAGAGCCCATTCCAAGAATGAGCAGGTCAGCCTCATACTTTTTAATCACATCACTCAACTCATCCCTAACAAAAGAAAACCGGGTTTCAAAACCAACTTCTATCCCGTAGTTTTTGGCGATATCAAATGCGCGCTCCTGCAAATGGCTATTGTTATCGTCAATTAACTTCTGAACACTGGAAGCTGCTAAAATCGTATTTGAAGCATGGTGAGGAAGGGCATAAGAATTGAATAAAATCAGCCTGGCCTTGCTGTGTTTTGCGGCAGCTGCAGCATAAGCTACTGCATTCTCTGCGACATCGGAAAAATCTGTTGCGACAATGATTGTAATCATAAGATATTAATATATAGGTTATCCGTAAATTAACTAATAGTTTCATTGATCAGCATAGGAACAATGGTTTTAGAACCTAATTTGACATTAAACAAACTATAAACTTAATTCCGCATGACAATCCGGATGTTTTGGACAAAACACCGATATTTGACCTGTTTTAAAGCATCAGCGTTTTATTCCCTGAGTACCATGACACAAATTTTAGACTTAAATACCTGGTCAAGAAAAGACCATTTTCATTTCTTCAGCCAGTTTGAAGAGCCCTTTTTTGGCGTAACCGTCAAAGTTGACTGTACTATTGCCTATGCCACAGCAAAAGCAAAAGGCATTTCTTTTTTCCTACATTACCTGCATAAATCATTACTTGCCGCAAATCAGATTCCTTGCTTCCGTTACCGTATTGTGGAAGATCAGGTTTGGATCTTTGATCAGGTCAATGCCTCGCCAACAGTTGGCAGAGCGGACGGATCTTTCGGCTTCTCTTATATGGATTACCGCGAAGATTTTTCTGAGTTCCAGGTGATCGCGGAAAAAGAAATAGAAACCGTAAAAAACAGCACCTCACTATTCCCTGCCGGCTCGGGAGAATGCGTGATCCATTATTCGGCCCTGCCATGGCTAGATTTTACATCCATGTCGCATGCCAGAAGCTTTACCCTGGCAGATAGTAATCCGAAGATCTCCTTTGGTAAAATGATGGAATCTGAAGGAAAAAAGACCATGTCAGTATCGATCCATGTTCACCATGGTTTAATGGATGGTTTTCATGTTGGTCAGTTTGTGGAACGCTTCCAGAAACTGCTAAACGAAGCATAAAAAGATGGAAGAATTCTGGAAATATATCAACAGCTATACGCCGATTTCAACTGCTGCAAAGGAGGCCTGGCAGCAATTGCTGAGTACGCAGAAACTAGCCAGACAGGAATATTTGTTGATGGAAGGCAGTATCCCTAAAAGGGTTTCTTTCGTACAAAAAGGACTGTTATCTTATTTCTATACCGATAAAGAAGGCGCTACCGTCATCAAGAAATTCTTCCCTGAACAAACGCTGGTGGCCTCCACCAGTGCCATGCTCTTAAAGGAACCTGGTAAATTTACTATCCAGGCCTTAGAGCCTACCGAAATCATCAGCTACCCTTTTGAAGGTTTTCGTCTGCTAACCATAGCGTTTCCGGACATCGCCAGGTTTTATATCCATTACCTGGAACAACATTGGGTAATTGAAAAAGAAATCGGAGAAATCAGCCTGAAACATGAAACTGCCGGATTACGGTATGCAGAATTTAAACAAAGTCATCCGCTCTTATTACAGCGACTAAAACTGCACCATATCGCCTCCTATCTTGGCATTACCCCAACACAACTTAGCAGGATCAGAGCAGAATTGTAAAAGTCTCAACCTATGTTGACATTTCCTGGTTAAAAAAGCCCTTCCTTTGCAGCAATTAGTAGAGGGATCTGATGAAAAACAACTTAATTAAAGGAAGTATTTTAGTGGGGCTGGGTTCAGCGAGTTATGGAATGTTGGCAACATTTGTCAAAATGTCTTATAAGGAAGGTTTTACCACAGCAGAAGTGACCATCTCGCAGTTTACCATAGGCGTGATTGGTTTATTACTCATCAGTATGTTCAGCAAGCTGTTTAGTAAGGAGCAAGCCACAAACGCAGCCGCCTCTGCGTCCAGCGTAGCAGCCACAGCAGGAAGCAAGCCAACATCCAACTGGAAAAGTCTCTTGAAATTAATGTTTGCCGGCACGGCCATGGGGCTAACCAGCATGTTCTATTACTTATCTGTTCAGTATATCCCCGTTAGTGTGGGCATTGTTTTATTGATGCAAACGGTATGGATGGGGGTGATTCTGGAAATGTTCCTACATAAAAAGCGACCTGGAAACCGAAAGATTATTTCCGTCCTGATCATCATCGGCGGAACGATACTGGCAACCAACCTATTACAATCTTCGGTTACTTTAGACTGGCGTGGTGTAGGTTTCGGCATGCTGGCGGCATTAGCTTACACCATTACCGTTTACGCGTCTAATGGGATTGCGCTTCATTTGCCGGTGATTAGAAGAAGTCTGTATCTGGTCATTGGTGGCCTGATCATCATTATGCTGATTTTCCATGCTTCCCTGAACATGGATTTCTCCTTTGACATCTTTTGGCGATGGGGAATCGTTCTTGCACTTTTCGGAACCATCCTTCCACCCTTACTTTTTACCATGGGGATGCCCCTTACCGGAGTCGGACTGGGCACTATTATCGCAGCCGTGGAAATACCGGTTTCGGTACTAATGGCGCATTTTATCTTAAAAGAACCGGTTAATCTAATGCAGTTCGGGGGCATAGTCCTGATCCTTTTTGCAGTCGTATTAATGAATATAGAAAAACCAAAGCGGGCCGCTTAAAGCCCGCTTTTAATACTTATTTATCTTTTTTTATCGCATCAAGGCGCGTTTTCTGCTCCTTAATTCTAGTTTCAAGTCTTGCTTGTTTCTCCGCATCTTCTGTTTGCTGTTCTGCAGGAGATGTGTTGATCCACTCTTCGTACTGTTTCTCCTGATGTTCGTTATGGGTTTTTAATTTATCTTCCAAAGCGGCACGTTTGGCTTTCAAATTCGCCAGCGTCTTTTCCCAATCGGCTTTTTCAGCTTCCGTTACTTCTTTCAGTTTAGCTTCTGCGGCCTCTATATCTGCTTTCAGTTTATCCAGTTCAGTTCTTGCCGGAACAAAAACTTTCTCGTCCAGATTATAACGTTTCAGCTCTACACTCAATGGACCTAATAAAGCATCCACAGGTGTTTCCCAATTTTCCCAAACGTGGGCAATCAAAACAGACTTACCATCAGGAATATTCGCAGAAATCTGATCCAGGTAATCTGATACGCCCTCAGCTTTCAGGGTTTCTCCTGCAGAGCCGGCAATCATTCCACCAGCCAGGCCAACGATAAATCCAAGCGGACCAGCCAATAACCCTATTAAACCACCAATCACGCCACCAGTAAGGGCTCCATTTCCTGTCGACTCATTCTTTGCCGAACGGATATTTACTTTTCCATCTTCATCACGTGTTAATATATAGGTTTCACCAACTGAAATATCGTTGGTCAGGTTTAATTCCTGCAACGCCTTTAAACCTTTAAATGCCTCTACTTCTGTATTGAATAGGGCTTGAATCATTTTTTCCATGGAAATGTATTTTGTTCTTAATTACGTGATATAACTACAAATCAGCAGATATTTTGTTTTGATACAAGACTGTCTTCCTCCGATTTTGCGTGTTCTACTGAATTTTGCCGGGGACCCGAAATAAACCAAATTATTTTTCACTTGTTTATCTATAAAGATTTGACACTAAAAAATACCGTTATGAAAAATCGCGAAGAGAAAACCAGGGAGAAAGAAATGGCCGAATCCGATCGAAAAGCAAAAGGAGCAGCGCCTGAGAACCAGACCTCCGCAAAAGACGCGAAAAAGGTTCTTATAAAAAAAACAAAGACTAAGGTAAGGAAGGAGAAATAATGAAATAAACAGGAGTATATTTATTTTTAAAAATTGTAATTATTTTTATAGCAGAGTTTTATAAATTAACTGAAAACCATATATTTATAAGATAACACTTAAAAACCTGCTCAAAAATGGACTTAGACCCTGTAGACAATCTGGTAAATTATAAGATGGGATTCATCTATTGGAACCCACAAGACTCCCGGTTAATTGTACCTAAACGTGAAAGATCGATGGGCTACACGCTGAACTTTGCGCATAAAATGAATATACTCATTTTACTGGCCATAAGTATCCTGTTTGTCTATACCCTTCTTTATCTCCCATAATCTAATCAGAGGGAGCTAAAGAAGGGGCCAGATTTAGCAGGAGATTAAGCCTTTACTTCCTCAAAGAAGTAAACGATGAGCATGATCGCTTTATCCTTCCCGATATTTGTTGGGGTATGGGCTAAGCGGCCGTCAAAAAGTAAAGAATCGCCTGCTGACAATTCAATATCCTGATCTTCAAAATGGTATTTCACACTTCCTGCCAGGATGTATTTGTATTCAAAAGCCTCGGTCCTCACCATAGGCCTCGAAGCATTTGGTTCCAGCTCCAGCAATACAATATCTACCGTAGAATTTTTGATAGATTTAGTGAGGATCCGCTGGTATAAAAATCCCAGCGCCTGCTCCTTTTCAAATGATTCATATTCAGACTTTCTTTTGACTATTACCGGTGCTTTATTCGCTCTATCGGAAATATCTTTAAAAAACTGGTTTAAATCCACATCAAGTGATTTGATGATGTCAATCAAAACCATCAGGGAAGGCACAGTCCGGTTATTTTCAATCTGAGAAATCAAGCCCTTGCTTACTCCTGCACGATCTGCTAACTCCTGAATGGTGATGCCTCTTTCTTTTCTGATTTCTTTTATCCGGTAACTGATTTTCAGGATTACATCCTCTTCCATAGTACTTAATTATTGTCCAAAAATATCAAATTCTACCCGCAGCAACAGTATCTTATCGTTTTAATTTACCAGATCAAGGTCTTTATGCTTTTGTTTCGTAAGATAATACACCGGAATTCCAGCCAGCATAATGACTACACCCCAACCGCAGGTACTCATTTTGGTGATCAGTAAAGACACACAAAAAACGGTCGCGAAGATGATGTACAACATTGGTAATACGGGATAACCGAAAGCACGGTATGGACGTTCGGCATTGGGCATCTTTCTTCTCAGGATGAAAATACCCAGAATCGTCAGGATATAAAAGATCATCACGATGATCATGACAAAATCAAGGAGTGCGCCATATTTACCGGTCAGGCATAAGGCTGAAGCCCAAAAACACTGAATCCATAAGGCCCAGGCAGGCACGCCCGCCTTATTTAAGCCGGCGGCTTTCTTAAAGAAAAGACCATCCTTAGCCATCGTATAATACACCCTCGCTCCTGCCATAATCAGCCCGTTATTACAGGCAAACGTAGAAATCATGATCATCAAAGCGATGATGATGGTTCCGGCATTTCCAAAAATATGCTGGGCAGCAACTACGGCTACACGATCAGATTTGGCGGTGGCAATATCATTCATAGGAATCACGGCCACATACATCAAATTGGCCAATACATAAATCACACTAACAATGAAAGTCCCCAGAAACAAGCTAAGTCCGACATTGCGTTTCGGGTTTTTGATCTCCCCTGCAATAAAAGTAACGCCATTCCAGGCATCACTGGAAAACAAAGAACCGACTAAAGAAGCAGAAATAGCGGCAAAAAGCACAGAACCACCAATAGTTACCCAGGAACCGGTTTCTACGTTCATAGACCTCAGGCTCCAGGCATCAGCCCAGTTGGCATTCCATATTTCTGTTTTTGCCCCCAGGGTAAAACCAAAAACAATTAAGCCAGCTAATGATAATATTTTAATGATGGTTAGGAAAGTCTGCAAGGTTTTGCTGTCTTTTACCCCACGACTGTTGAGATAAGTCAGGAAAACAATGGTCACAATAGAGACGAGCTGTGCGGCATTCAACGCAAAATACTCCGGTGTTCCGTTAGCAGCCGTTCCCGTTTGTAATTGCCAGAGAATATTAGTATCACTTAAAGGTTCATATAAATAGGCGGAAAACTTAGAAAAAGCCACACCTACCGCGGCAATCGTTCCGGTCTGTATCACCGCAAAAAAGCTCCAGCCATAGAGAAAAGCAATGAGTTTATTGTAAGCTTCTTTCAGGTACACATATTGCCCACCTGCTTTCGGAAACATGGCACTCAGCTCCCCGTAACTCACGGCAGCGATTACCGTAACCAGTCCGGTTAGTACCCAGATCAGGATCAGCCATCCCGCAGAGCCTACTTGTCTGGCAATATCCGCACTGACAATAAAAATACCGGAGCCGATCATTGATCCTACGACCAGCATGGTACCATCTAATAATCCAAGTTCTCTTTTGAAAGAGCCATCTTGACTTTCTTTTTCCATTTTTTTGTTCTTAACCCCTTCGAAGAGTCCTTAGGGTTTGGTTGTTGGTTTTCAAAATTCAGGCATACAATTAATTGTGGTTCAATTTGATGCTTTCATTTTGTTTGGTTAGTTTGTGCTAATATATTTAAAAAAATTAAAAAGCGGTGAGGTGTAAAGCCTTTCGAAACATTAAATTATTTTTCATAAAAAAACCTTAATAATCAGTTCATTAAAAATTTGCTTTTTAAAGGAACACTGTTAATTTTACGTAGCTCTATCTGATCTGTGAACGCGCAACTCCATCCTAGGGAGTAATCTATACCCAGTAAATCAACTAAATAACCAAATAAACTTAAACTAAGTATGGAGTTCTTACAAAAAAATCTAATTTACTTTATTCCCTTGCTGGGTTTAATTGGCATCCTCGTAATGGCCATAAAAAGTGCCTGGGTGAACAAACAAGATGCTGGTGATGCGAAAATGCAGGAACTTGCCGGCTATATAGCCGATGGCGCCATGGCCTTTCTGAAAGCCGAGTGGAAAGTACTCAGCATTTTCGTGGTCTTTACTGCCGCATTACTCGCCTGGTCCGGAAACATTCATGAGATCAATGGCGTTCCCTTACATTCCAGCTGGATCATTGCGGTTGCTTTCATTATTGGTGCTGTATTTTCTGCTACTGCAGGATATATCGGTATGAAAGCCGCCACTAAAGCCAATGTGAGGACTACACAAGCCGCCAGAACCAGTTTATCTATGGCCTTAAAGGTATCCTTTACCGGCGGAACAGTGATGGGATTAGGCGTTGCCGGATTGGCAATATTAGGTTTAGGAGGTTTATTTATCGTTTTTCTACAGGTATTTAATGTCGTTTCTGCCAACAGTACAGAAATGAAAACAGCGATTGAAGTACTGACCGGCTTTTCCTTAGGCGCAGAATCTATCGCTTTATTTGCCCGTGTTGGTGGTGGTATTTATACCAAAGCGGCCGATGTTGGTGCAGATTTAGTGGGTAAAGTAGAAGCGGGAATTCCGGAAGATGATGTCAGGAACCCGGCTACCATTGCCGATAATGTAGGTGATAATGTTGGTGACGTAGCGGGTATGGGTGCCGATTTATTCGGTTCTTATGTGGCCACCATCCTGGCAACTATGGTATTGGGACAGGAAATTGTAGTAGACAAACTAAATGGCCTGGCCCTGGATCAGCTGAATGGCTTTTCACCGGTTTTGTTGCCGATGGTCATCTGCGGCTTGGGGATCCTCTTCTCTATCGTAGGCACTTGGTTTGTACGTATTAAAGGCGAAGATTCTAATGTACAAACCGCCTTAAATCTGGGCAACTGGAGTTCTATCGTCCTTACGGCGATTGCCTGTTACTTCATCGTGATGTTTATGCTGCCTCCAAAATTGCACCTTCGTGGCGTAGATTTCACTAAAATGGATGTTTATTGTGCCATTCTGGTCGGTCTGGTGGTGGGTACACTCATGAGTATCATTACAGAATATTACACCGCAATGGGTAAAGGCCCTGTCAAATCAATTATTCAACAGTCCGGAACAGGACATGCTACTAATATTATTGCCGGATTATCGGTCGGGATGAAATCTACCGTAGCCCCTATCCTGGTACTGGCAGGCGGAATTATCTTCTCTTATGCTTTTGCCGGTTTATATGGTGTGGCTATTGCTGCTGCCGGTATGATGGCCACTACAGCCATGCAACTTGCCATTGATGCCTTTGGCCCGATTGCCGACAATGCCGGTGGAATTGCAGAGATGAGCCAGCTTCCTCCAAAGGTTCGTGAGCGTACAGACAACCTGGATGCCGTAGGAAACACCACTGCCGCCACGGGTAAGGGATTTGCTATTGCTTCGGCTGCACTAACCTCACTGGCCTTGTTTGCCGCTTTTGTGGGTGTTGCAGGCATTGATGCCATCGACATTTACAAAGCACCGGTACTGGCCGCCTTGTTTGTTGGGGCCATGATTCCATTTATCTTTTCTGCCTTATGTATTGCAGCGGTAGGAAAAGCAGCGATGGAAATGGTTCAGGAAGTGCGTCGTCAGTTCCGCGAAATCCCCGGGATTATGGAATACAAAGCCAAACCTGAGTATGAAAAATGCGTAGCCATTTCTACCAAAGCCTCTATTCGTGAAATGATGTTGCCGGGTGCAATTGCTTTATTGGTACCGATCATAGTAGGTTTCGGCTTTAAAGGGGTGTTTCCTTCAGTGAGTTCCGCAGAAATGTTGGGTGGTTTACTGGCAGGTGTTACCGTTTCCGGTGTACTGATGGGAATTTTCCAGAGTAATGCAGGTGGTGCCTGGGACAATGCTAAAAAGTCTTTCGAAAAAGGAGTAGAAATTAACGGGGAGATGTTCTATAAAAAATCTGAACCACATAAAGCCTCTGTTACCGGTGATACGGTAGGTGACCCCTTCAAAGATACCTCAGGACCTTCTATGAACATTTTAATTAAGCTAATGTCTATTGTATCGCTTGTTATTGCTCCTTATATTGCGATAAGTGGTATGCCAAAAATTAAAGCGCAACAGGAAGTCATCAAAGAAATCCGGGTGATGAAAACGATAGATGGGAACGGATTAGAGCAGATTGACACTTTAAAGAACCTGCTGGATACGATCCCGGTCAAACCATAATTTCACGATTGTTACTAATAAAAGGGATTTTGAATAAAAATCCCTTTTATTTTTAAACATCTTTATTTAGGTTTGACAATCAGATTACAAACCAAAAAGACTATAGACAACCTTTTACTAAACTTTAAACTATGAATTTTAGAAAGTCAATCGACTTACTTACAAAAGAAGCTTCCGAAAGCGGAGAAGGGGCACTGAAAAGGACCCTTGGCCCCGTAAATCTGGTTGCTTTGGGTATTGGGGCCATTATCGGTGCTGGATTATTTTCCATTACAGGTTCAGCAGCGGCCAATAATGCCGGCCCGGCAATCACCATTTCCTTTATTATTGCAGCAATAGGTTGCGGATTTGCAGGATTATGCTATGCAGAATTTGCTTCCATGATCCCTGTTGCAGGAAGTGCATATACCTATTCTTATGCCACCATGGGCGAGTTAGTAGCCTGGATTATTGGTTGGGATTTAGTATTGGAATATGCGGTTGGTGCCGCTACAGTTTCTATTAGCTGGAGCAGATACCTGGTCAAGTTTCTCGAATATTATGACCTTCACCTACCCGCACAGGTAGTGATGTCGCCATTTGACACCGCTACACTTGCCGATGGAACGATCGTTAATGGTATGTTCAACTTACCTGCCGTATTTATCATCGTATTAATGTCAATGGTATTAATCAGAGGAACTAAAGAATCGGCCATCATCAATGGTGTTATTGTAGCCGTTAAGGTGGTGATCGTATTCATCTTTATCTTCTTAGGCTGGAAATACATCAATGCAGACAATTATTCTCCATATTTTATCCCTGCGGATAAACCAGGTCATGCCAGTTTCTTTGAAAACGGATGGGGTGGTGTCATCAGAGCAGCGGGTATTGTGTTCTTCGCTTATATAGGTTTCGATGCAGTATCTACTGCAGCACAGGAAGCTAAAAATCCGAAGAAAGATATGCCAATCGGTATCCTTGTTTCGCTATTCATCTGTACTATTCTTTATATCTTATTTGCACACGTAATGACAGGTGTTGCCAACTACGACCTATTCAAAGGTCAGGATGGTATTGCTCCGGTTGCTGTAGCGATTGACAATATGGGTGTTAAAAATGCAGCAGGAATTGTAACGCCAGCATATCCATGGTTAAACAAAGCGATTATCCTTGCCATTTTAGGTGGTTATTCTTCTGTCATCCTGGTGATGTTACTTGGACAATCCAGAGTATTCTTCTCGATGAGTAGAGATGGTTTATTGCCAGCTGTTTTCTCTAAAGTTCACCCTAAATTCAGTACTCCTGCGAAGAGCAATCTCTTATTCATGGTATTTGTAAGTTTATTCGCTGCTTTTGTTCCGGCAAGAGTTGTGGGTGAAATGACCAGTATCGGTACCCTGTTTGCCTTTATTCTGGTATGTATTGGTATCATTATCCTGAGAAAACGTATGCCGGATCTTCCAAGAGCATTTAAAGTACCAATGGTACCGCTTATCCCGATCTTAGGTGTAGTGGTTTGTTTGGGAATGATGATTTTCCTTCCATTGGATACCTGGGTTCGTTTATTGGTATGGATGATTATCGGTGTAAACGTGTATTTGTTCTACGGAATCAAAAACAGTTTATTGTCCGACAATAATCCGGTAACGCTGGCCAGAAGTAATAAAGTAGTTTCTTACATCGGTTTGGCCTTAGCGGTCTTGTTGATTATTGTGGCGATCATTCACCACCATACCACCAACGGAACTGATACTGGATTGTACTACTTCTCCCTGATATTTGCTGTGGTACATATCTTCATTTACGTATACCGTGCGGCCACTTCTAAAAACGTGAAAGCCAAAGTATAAGCCTCCTTTACTAAAAGGACAGGCATTTATAAACAAAAGTCCCGGGTTTCCGCAAAGGAACCCGGGACTTTTTGTTTTCACAGCAGGTCACCATTTTATTACAAAATACTATACCTTTGCAGCATAAATCAGCTGCTATGGAATTTAATTTCAGTCAAATCCTCTCTTGTTCAATGATCATGTTCGCGATTATTGATATCCTTGGTGCCATCCCGGTAGTCATAGAACTTAGAAAAAAAGCCGGTCATATTCAATCTGAAAAAGCAACTATTGTGGCTACAGCATTGATGATTATCTTTCTTTTTGCGGGAGAAACCTTATTAAAAGTAATCGGTCTGGATGTAGAATCCTTCGCAATTGCCGGTTCCTTTGTGATCTTCGTCATTGCGATGGAAATGGTCCTTGGACTCACCATTTTTAAGGAAGATGTTCCGGAAACCATATCGATCGTCCCGCTAGCCTTCCCATTAATTGCAGGTGCAGGAACCATGACTACCTTATTGTCATTAAAAACAGAATATGCCACACAAAACATCATTGCGGGCATTATGATCAATATGATATTTGTCTATTTCGTATTGAAAAACACCAACCGTTTAGAGCGCCTGCTTGGTAAAGCCGGACTAAATGTGTTGAGAAAAGCATTTGGAATCATCTTACTGGCCATTGCCATTAAACTATTCAGAAACAATACAGGCTTGTAAGTAACCAAACCTCCAGACATAAAAATGGCCCCTGAATTTAAACAATTCAGGGGCCATTTTATATTGAGTGTTATATGGTTTCCGTTTTAATCAAACGAGCTACAAACATCGTATCCGCAGCATCTTTATATCCTTTAATGACTTCCATTTTCTCCAGTTTCAGCGGAAGCGTTTCTTCCAGAAAGCGGACTACTTCTTCATTTTCCTGTTTAAAAACAGAACAGGTGATGTAGATCAATGGTTTCCCCACCTTCAGGTATTTGACCACATTGGCGGCAATTCCCTTCTGTAAACGGGTATACATATTGATTTTATGTTCATCGAAGTAGAACAACATTTCTGGTGTACGTCCCCAGGTACCTGATCCGGAACAAGGAGCATCAAGTACAATCCCATCAAATTCATAATCATGTAAGTCCAGATCGTTGTTTTGCAACAGGTCTAATACTTTCTTTTGATACTTCTTAATTCCTGCTTCATGAAAACGATCATCCAGGTTGTTTAAGCTGTTTTCTCTAACATCACTCACCACGAGCTGCACCGTAGGTTCCAGATCGTGTAGCAGCAGGGATTTACCCCCTGAGGCGGCACAACAATCCCACCAGCGATCATACGCTTTAGGTTCAAAAAATAAACCTGTCTTTTGAGAAGAAAGATCCTGAACCTGATAAAACTTCTGATTGGGGAATACGTTTTCCAGTTTCGTGCCATTTGGCAGCATTAAAGTCGTTTCACTAAGCTCTTTTACCGGCACTTCATGTGCGTTCAAAGCGGTTAGTAAAGCCTTCATGTGTCCTTTCGTTACCCTTAAAAATAAATCCGGCTGTATAAAGAAAGATTCAAAGAAATCTTCCTGTTCTACTGCGGCACTTAAATTTTGATGGAAAGAAAAAACATCTGCCAGTTTGAAGGCCGGAAAAGCGTCTTGAATCAGCGCCAGCTTCGCTTTCAATGGCAATTCGATTTGATCAGCCAATTTTGGCAGATGCGTATCCACCACCAGGCCAGGGGTATTATTGCATAGAAAATCAGCAATTGCCAAACGCAATACCTGCGGTTCTTTCATCAGGGCCTTTCCCAGTCTGAAAAAACTATATATATAACGGCTGGACCATCTTCTATCCGAAGAGCCCATCTTTTTATTCTGTTTGAAATAGAGGTGTAAAAACCGATGTAATGGCAAAAGCCCATCGTAGCTTTTAAAAATCTGCTCAAATGCCCGGATCTGGTGTTCTATTCTCATTCTACAATATTTATAGCAAAATTCTTATAGCGTAAAAGCATTAAACTGGTATTGATATAACCGAGTTTTTCATCGTGGTAAAAATCAAAGGAATTGTGTAGTCCTTCGTATTTCTCTTTAGTCAGGTACTTTAAGTAATCAGCCCCGTGTTCAGCAAATAATTTACCGAAATAAAAGCCAATATCAAACCCTTTAAAAGAATATTCAGAAGGTTCGAATCTGAATGCTGACCTGTATTTTTTAATAAACTGTATGGTTGCCGGACTCCGGTAATTGACATGATAAGAGGCGGTGATACTCGTATTCAAAGCCTGTAACCTATCCACATTATAATTCTGTTTGATCCAGTCCGGATGTCCGAATAAATCAATATCAAAACCCTTGTTTTTAATCTTTACCAACCTGTCCAGAGTAGGAACCACAAACTTACGATCAGAAGTAGTCACGATGATCACGTACTTTTTACCTTTCTGCATCTTCGTTTCCAGGCTATACACCGAAGGATATTCCTGTAGCGTAAAAGCCTTTTTATGGGCAGCAAAAGCCTCTCTTAAAGGCTTAGCCAGCACTTCATCACTACTTGATTTCGGATTGATCAACACCACAATCGTGTTTTCCGGCTGAAATGTTTTAGCCACATAATTCACAATTTTCGCTGCATGCAGGTCTATATTATTGACTACCGAGATCAGGTTAGGATTGTTAAATTCAGAAGGATGCGTAGCAGCCAGTGGTGATAGTACCGGCATATTTCTGGCAATAGAATAAGGAGTAATGTGCTTAACTCCCTGAGGAAACACAGGTCCGACTACCAGATTACTGTAGGTTAAAGTACCCCTGTCGATCAGCGCATCAATCTGCGTATTGTTATCACGGGTATCGAAGACACTTAGTTTGAAGTTTAAGCCCAAACTTGCCGCAGAATCTATTCCCAGTTTAAAACCCTGGTAAAAGTCTATGGCCATTGCTGCTTTATCAACCCCGGCTTTGGTAGCCGACTTCAGGTTAATTTCATTGAGACGGAAAGGGATCAGCAAAGAAATATTAGCCTGTGTAAACCGCTCAGTAGGCTTTTCTATTTCTTTATCTTTACCCTGGCCATCGGGTTTTTTATTTGCAGACTTTCTTATTTTCGGCGAACATGCCGAAAATAAGAAAGCAATACAAATGATCAGCCAATACTTATTCCCACTCAATTGTAGCGGGTGGTTTTGAACTGATATCATATACTACGCGGTTTATTCCTTTTACTTTGTTAATAATTTCATTAGAAATTTTGGCGAGTACGTTATATGGTAAATGACACCAATCGGCAGTCATACCGTCTACAGATTCCACTGCACGAAGACAGATGGCATTCTCGTAAGTACGTTCATCACCCATTACGCCTACAGATTGAACCGGAAGGAAGATTGCTCCTGCCTGCCATACTTTATCGTATAAACCTGCTTCTTTTAAGTTATTGATATAAATTGCATCCGCTTCCTGAAGGATAGCTACCTTCTCAGGAGTTACCTCACCAAGAATCCTGATGGCTAATCCCGGACCAGGGAAAGGGTGACGGCCAATGATGAAATGCTCCAAACCTAATGAAGTACCCACTCTTCTCACTTCATCTTTAAATAAAGTTTTCAATGGTTCCACTACTTTTAGTTTCATGAAATCAGGCAATCCACCAACATTATGGTGAGATTTAATCGTAGCTGAAGGGCCTCCGTTTACAGAGATCGATTCAATTACGTCAGGGTAAATGGTACCTTGAGCCAACCATTTCACATCTTCAACCAGGTGTGCTTCTGTATCGAAAACTTCGATAAATACACGTCCGATTGCTTTACGTTTCAACTCAGGATCAGTAACACCAGCCAATTGGCTTAAAAAACGGTCCTTAGCATCTACGCCTTTGATATTTAAACCAAGGTGTTTGTATTGCTCTAATACACTTTCATATTCGTCTTTACGAAGTAAACCGTTGTCAACAAAAATACAGTGTAAGTTAGTACCGATTGCTTTGTGCAATAATACCGCAGCAACACTAGAGTCTACACCGCCTGAAAGGCCTAGTACAACTTTATCGTCGCCAATAGTTTCTTTTAAATCTGCAATGATCGTTTCAACGAAAGCTTCAGAAGTCCAGTTCTGCTGACATCCACAGATATCTACCAGGAAGTTTTCTAATAATTGCTTTCCGTCAGTACTATGAGTCACTTCCGGGTGGAACTGAATGCCATAGGTCTCGCTATCTTTAATCTGATAAGCCGCAACTTTTACGCTGTCGGTACTTGCAATCAGTTCAAAGTTTTCAGGAATCTTAGTGATGGTATCTCCATGAGACATCCATACCTGAGAATCCAGATTGATATTCTTAAGTAATTTACTTCCGCTAGCAACGAAATTCAGGTTAGCCCTGCCGTATTCACGAGTTGATGAAGCCTGAACCTCACCACCAAGTTGTTGCGCCATATATTGCGCACCATAACAAACGCCCAATACAGGGAATTTAAGGTGGAATTTAGTCAGGTCAATCTGTGGAGCGTCTGCTTGACGAACCGAAAAAGGACTACCTGAAAAGATAACACCTTTTACGTCTGATGTGATTTCAGGAATATTATTGAAAGGATGAATTTCGCAATACACATTAAGCTCACGTACCCTGCGGGCAATTAGCTGCGTGTATTGGGAACCAAAATCGAGAATTATGATTTTTTCTAGCATGGCCAAAGTTAAGAAAAGTTACCTGCTGGTACAAGACAGAATGTCAATTAACCTCGATTTGGTACTTAATTACCTCCACGCCGAACCTTCTTAGAAAATCTACGCCCTCATCACTAGCCAATCCTTTGTATTCTGCATAAGAATCTTTGAATAAAACCTTCTTAATTCCGGAGGATAAAATCAATCTCGCACAGGCGATACAAGGGGAAAGTGTGGTATATAAGGTAGCGCCTTCTACTTTAGCTCCGTTTTTGGAAGCGTATAAAATCGCGTTTTCCTCAGCGTGAAGGGCAAGAGAACAACTGCCTCTCGAATCTCTGTCGCAGCCCGTCTCCGGCCATTCTTCATCACAATTGTGTGTTTCGGGGGGTGGCCCGTTATAACCGATAGAGATAATGCGTGTATCTTTTGTCAGCACCGCACCAACATGCGCCTTTACGCAATGGGAACGGGCAGCAAGATCTACTGCTAAATTCATATAAATCTGATCGAAACTCTTTTTACTCATATAGGTATAAATAAAAAGCTTCCCATTGAATAAATGGGAAGCTTTCCGGTTAAATATAATTAGTGACCTCCTTCGGCCTCAATATTTTCTACATTAATACCCTGGCTTTTCAGCACTGCACTCACTCTCCAGGCAAAGAATACCAGGTAAGCAAAGCCGATTGCAGGAACAATATAAGAACTGTGGATACCAATCGCATCAGCAAGTTCACCTTGAATTGGCGGAATAATCGCACCACCTAAAATCATCATGATCAGGAATGAAGAACCCTGACTGGTGTATTTGTTTAGTCCGGTGATCGACAAAGCAAAGATCGAAGGCCACATGATTGAACAGCACAAGCCACCACTTACGAAAGCAAAGATCGCAACATGACCAGTGGTTAATAAACCGATAGCCATAGAAATCGCACCTAAAGTTCCGAAAATCGCCAGTGTTTTAGCCGGTTTCTCTTGTCCAAGGTAAAAGGCAACAATCATTACCGCGATACAGATTCCATATACATATAAGTTACCTACATCAGTTCCGGTGAAATGGTTTACCACTAAGATCACACCGAAAGCCACGAAAGGCACAATTACAGTCAGGATATTTCTTAAGGTTTTAGACATGCTAAAAGCCGATATCGCACCTGTCCAACGACCAATCATCATACTTCCCCAGTATAGAGAAATGTATTGTTTGATCTCAGATTCTGCTAAACCACCAAATTCTTTCAGGTTTAATAAAGCACCCAGGTTACTTTGAATCGTTACTTCTGTACCTACATACATGAAGATCGCCAGCATTCCCAATACCAATTGTGGATATTGCATGGCACCCCATTTCTCAGGGTTATCTTTTTTAACGGTATAAGCAAACAGTAAAGCACCAAGAATGATGGCTAAAGAAGAGTACACAAATACCGGAGAAGGAATACAAGTAGCATTTGCTAAAGGACCTGCAGCGGCAACCATTAAGAAACCCAGGATCATCACGACCAATGGACCGTTAGGTTTAGGACTTGCTTCTACTTTTTCATCACTCGTTACTTTAGGCAACTTAGACAGTGCGAAGAAAATCGCTACGGCGATAAACAGACCCGCAAGAATCAGGTATAAGTTATTAATAGAGCTGATTTCTACTGCTTTCGGGATGGCATCATTTGCTGTACCGAATAAAACCACACTCACGATCACAGGGCCCATTAAACCACCAAGGTTATTGATCCCACCGGCAAGGTTTAAACGGTGTGTACCACTTTCAGGCGCACCTAAAGCCACCACAAAAGGGTTAGCCGCAGTTTGCTGAAGGGAGAAACCCAGGGCAATCACGAAAAAGGTAAATAGTATAAAGATGAAAGATCCGGAATGAACCGCGGGAATCATGATCAATGCACCAATTGCAGAGATAAGCAATCCGGCGATAATCCCTTTTTTGTAACCGATTTTATTCAGAATATCTACTTTACTGGCTTGAGAAGCGAAGTACAACAACAGCGACCCAATAAAGTATCCACCGTAAAATGTAAAGTCAATAAGTTGAGACTCGAATTGAGTCAGATTAAAATGCGCTTTGCAGAATGGGATAAAAATACCATTTGAAGCAGCAACAAAGCCCCAGAAAAAGAACACAGTAATAATTGTGTACAAAGCGGTGCCATAATTTTTTTTAGATTGTTGTTCCAT
This sequence comes from Pedobacter gandavensis, assembly GCF_032677645.1. Lineage (GTDB taxonomy): Bacteria > Bacteroidota > Bacteroidia > Sphingobacteriales > Sphingobacteriaceae > Pedobacter > Pedobacter gandavensis_A. The sequence continues at coordinate 111,031 of NZ_JAVTSB010000001.1, forward strand.
ATAATCGTAAGTAACTTATTTTGGTGCGCTAAACTTAAATAAAAAAAACTGTTTGCTAAAGTGTAATGTTTACACACTGGTACTTTCCCGGCCGCCTTTCAAGGGGGATATTGGCGGGCTATGCCGGGGAATCTATAAAAATAATAAGGCGGGGTTTATTCATAAAATCGCATATTAGCATAATTTTAGAAGTTAGGTGAATGTTTGAAGCAATATTACAGGGGGTGGGTGCAGGTATATTATTTTCGTTTTTAACGGGTCCTGTATTCTTTTCCATGATTAAAACGAGCATTGAGAAAGGCTTCAAAGCCGGGTTTTCTCTTGCGGTGGGTGTGATTTTTAGTGACATAATTTTTATCACGCTTACCATTTTCAGTGCGCAATTTGTAGACTATAAATCAGAATACTTTCAATATATAGGCATCGTTGGAGGCCTCTTTTTATTTGGGATCGGGCTGTATTACCTTTTCAACAAGGTAAAAGTAAGTTATGATGTAGGCGAGATCGCGAAGATTAAAAAGCGCGGCTACATCCTTAAAGGCTTTTTAATGTGCCTCTTATCTCCTACTACCTTGATGTTCTGGATTATGGTGGGGGGCATCATTTCGGTGCAGCTCCATTTAACGATGTCGGAGAAAGTGGTCTTCTTTATTGTGGCCATGGCCACACAGCTAACCGTAGATGGCGTCAAAACTTATTATGCAGCCAAGCTCCGGTACCGCATCAAAGAGAAGACCATACAAAACCTAAACCGGATTGCGGGGGCGGTCATCATCATCTTTGCCATCCGCTTATTTATAGAAGTCTTATTAAAACATTATAAATAAAAAAATCCCCGCCAGGCAATAAGCCAGGCGGGGATTTGTATTTTATTAAAGCGCTTAATTAGTAAGCTCTTTGGTTGTTTCCTTCTTTCCAGTTCACAAAAGCTTTAATCACAACTTTGTTACCACCAGGTGTTGGGTAATTTCCAGAGAAATACCAATCACCAGTATGATCCGGACAAGCTACGTGTAGATTATCCAAAGTCTGATAAATTACTTCTACCTCTGCATTGATATTTTCAGGGGTAATGATCTTCGTGATTTGTGCAGAAATCTCTTCCTGGGTGAAAGGTCTGTAGATGTCTTTCACATGGTTCACGATCTCTTCTTTTGGCAACAACAGAGAAGCTTTACATTTCTGATAAACCTCTTCGATGATGTGTTCCATACCACGCGCTTTCAACAATTGAATTGCCGCTTCGAAAGCAACAAATTCTCCCATTTTAGACATATCGATACCATAGCAATCAGGGTAACGGATTTGTGGAGCAGAAGAAACGATAATGATCTTCTTAGGGTGTAGTCTGTCGATGATCTTGATGATACTCTGTTTCAAGGTTGTTCCTCTAACGATCGAGTCATCAATAGCTACTAAAGTATCGGTACCGTTCTTGATCACACCATAAGTAGTGTCATAAACGTGCGCTACCATATCACCTCTGTCAGCATCCTGAGTAATGAACGTTCTTAGTTTTACATCCTTAATTGCCAGTTTCTCCACTCTTGGATTCATGGATAGCAATTCATTCAGTTCTTCATCGCTTAATTGCTCTTTACGAGTCAGCAAGGTATCTTTTTGTACACCTCTGATATAGCTGTGTAAGCCTTCTACCATACCGTAGAAAGAAACTTCAGCAGTATTCGGGATAAAAGAGAATACGGTATTTTTAAGGTCTGCACTAACGGCTTTCAGAATCTGATCACACAATAATGCGCCTAAATGTTTTCTTTCTTTATAGATATCTGCATCAGATCCTCTGGAGAAGTAAATACGCTCAAATGAACAAGCTCTTTTTTCCTGAGGCTCTCTGAAAACTTCCTGAGTTACCGTACCGTTTTTCTTAACGATCAAGGCATGCCCTGGTTTAATTTCCTGCACATCTTTAAATGGAATATTGAAAGCAGTTTGAATAGCTGGTCTTTCAGAAGCAGCAACTACGATCTCATCATCAGCATAATAGAATGCCGGACGAATTCCCGAAGGATCACGAAGGATAAAAGCATCACCATTACCAACGATACCAGAAATTGCATAACCACCATCCCAGTTCTTTGCAGAACGACGAAGGATTTTAGCAATATCCAAACCTTCAGAGATTTTGTGGGTAATTTCTACGTTATCTAATCCTTCTTTCTTGTAAGCATCAAAAAGCTCCTGGTTCTCATCGTCAAGGAAATGACCGATTTTCTCCAGAACTGTTACCGTATCCGCTTTTTCTTTCGGATGTTGTCCAAGCTCATAAAGTTGCTCTAACAACTCTTCCACATTCGTCATGTTGAAGTTACCTGCAATCACAAGATTACGGGTCATCCAATTGTTCTGACGTAGGAAAGGGTGACAATTTTCAATACTATTCTGACCATGTGTACCATAGCGAAGGTGACCTAATAGAACTTCTCCGATAAAACTAACATTGGTTTTCAACCATTCAGAATCTTGCATTAGCTCAGGCGTTTCATTCTGAATGTCTACAAATTTACTTTGTACATATCCAAAAATATCAGAAACCGCATTTTGAGCCATAGACCGGTACCTGCTGATGTAGCGGTGTCCTGGTTTAACATCAAGTTTAATGGTGGCAATACCTGCGCCATCTTGTCCACGGTTGTGTTGCTTTTCCATTAAAAGGTAAAGCTTATTAAGGCCGTAAAGAGTGGTACCGTATTTTTCCTGGTAGTATGAGAGAGGTTTTAAAAGGCGGATAAAGGCAATACCGCATTCGTGCTTAATCGAGTCGCTCATTCGTGTGTGATTTGAGCCGCAAATTTACCGTTAATAATTTTCAGAACCTAGAAAGAAATACAATCTTTCATTGAGATTATAATCGGCTAATTAAATACTGTTTAAAGCGTTTAACAGGCAATAGAAGATGTTCATATTGCCTGAACAAAGTATTTTATAAAAGTTTAAGCTGCATTTTATCCGACTGGATTTCCTCCCCAAAGAAGATGGAGGCATGCTGATCAAAAGCAGCGGTATCTCCCGAAGTAAAAAACTTCCGGCTACCTTCCTGCGCAATCTTTGCGGCAATCTCCGGATGGTTTTGCAAATATAAATCCAGGCTATTGGCTACAATATCCGCTTGTCCGAGCAGTTCAATACCCGGGGGCAGGATGGCCTGAAGTTTAGGGATCAGTAAAGGATAATGTGTACAGGCAAGGAGAATGCAATCAATATCCGCGTCTTTTTGCAGCAACTCGTCCAGGTACTTTTGTACAAAATAGTCCGCACCTGGATTGAGATGTTCATTATTTTCGATCAAGGGCACCCACATCGGACAGCTTTGCTGTTGCACTTCAACCTCCGGAAAAAACTTATTAATTTCCAACACATAGGAAAGCGAGTTCACCGTACCACGGGTTCCCATTACCCCTATCTTTTGATTAGAAGTATACTGACCTACCACCTCAGCGGTTGGCCTGATGACGCCCAATACCCGGTAATTGGGATACTTTAGCGGAAGCACCTTTTGCTGGATGCTGCGTAGCGCTTTCGCAGAAGCCGTATTACAGGCGAGGATCACCAGCGGGCATCCCTGCTCAAACAACCATTCTACGCATTCTAAAGTGTACTGGTAAACCGTTTCAAAGGAATGATCTCCATAAGGAGAACGGGCATTATCCCCCAGATAAATATAATTGTATTGCGGCAGCTGTCTGGCTATAGATTTAAACACGGTTAAACCACCATAACCAGAATCAAAAATGCCTATAGATTGTGTCGTATTCATGGTAAAAAAAAAGCGGGATGGAGTTTGATCACCCCATCCCGCAATTTATATATTTTATTTCTGATTATTTCTTTGGAGCTGCAGTTGCAGAGATACCCAATTTAGCTTTAACAGCTGCAGTAATATCATCACCACCATCCCAGTACACTAAAGCCTGGTTAGCAGTATCAAATACGTAAGCGAAACCTTTTTCTTTAGAAACAGCTTTGATTGCTGCATCAGCTTTCACTTGAATAGGGTTAAACAATTCCGCATTTTTAGCTTCCATTTCTTGTTGAGCTTTTGCTCTTGCATCTTCGATACGTTTTTGAAGATCTTGTAATTGAGCACCTAATTCCTGAAGTTCTTTACCAACAGTTTCTTTGTTAGCTTCGCTCAACGTTTTTTGTTTTGCTTCAGCTGACGCCAGTTTAGTTTGGTATTCAGAGATCATTTTCTCTACATCCGCTTGTTTAGTTTTACCGAATGCTTCTAGTTTAGTTCTTGCTTCCTTAACCTCTGGCATAGCTTCAATGATCAATGCCGAGTTCAGGTGCGCTAATTTTTGTTGTGCATTCGCTACGTTAGCAGTAAACAATAACCCCGCTGCGATAAAAAATACGTTAATTGACTTTCTCATTTCTATTTGTCTTAATAAATTGTTTTTACTTGTTTATCTATTTGTGTTTGATTACTTAAGGATGGTTCCCGGTTTAAAACCTAACAACCTGATCACATCATTGCTTACATCATAATTGCTGCTCGCATAAATCATCATGGTTGCTTCACTGCTTTTATCAAAGATAAAATCCAGTTGTTTGCCTTTTGCAACTTCCGTAATCGTCTTTGTTACCTTGTCCTGAATAGGACCTAATAACTTACCACGTTTCTGGAAAAGCTCACCATCCGGACCGAAGATTCTACGTTGAAAATCTTTAGCTTCTTTTTCTTTCTCGATGATGTCATTTTCTCTTCTCTTACGCATATCTGCGGTAAGCAATACCTGATCTGCCTGATAAGCTTTGTACATTTTATCGATCTCCACAAAGTTTTGATCAACCTGTGCCTGCCATTGTTGTGAAGCAACATTCAGCTCATTCAGGGAAGACTTATACTCCGGAAGGTGCTTTAAGATGTATTCCGTATCTACATAAGCGAACTTCTGTGCAAAAGCTCCCATACAGGTAAAGCTTAAGAAGCATATTAAAAGGTATTTTTTCATAGCCTGTTTTTTTATTATCCTAACGTTAATTAAATCCACCTAACTGTTGAGCAATACTGAAGGTAAACGATTGCTTTCCTCCGTTCTCAATTCCAGGAATCTTGTCAAACGGAATACCATAATCGATACCTAACATTCCAAATATCGGTAAAAATATCTTCGCACCAAAACCTGCAGAACGTCTAACGTTAAAAGGATTGAAATCTGCGAACTTGTTCCAGGTATTACCACCCTCCGCAAAAGCGACAAGGAATGCCGTAGCGGATGGACTTGCAATCACCGGATATCTCACCTCTAACACATATTTAGCGAAGATTGGACTACCAGATTGTTGTGCGATCTGTACATTGGCACCATTAGGAATAACAGCACTGTTTGCATAACCACGCATTGCAATAAGCTCAGATCCCTGTAGGAAGTCGAAACCTTGCATACCATCACCACCCAGTTTGAAACGCTCGAAAGCAGGATCACCAACTTCTTTATTATACGATCCAAGGAAACCAAATTGTGCCTGTGCTTTCACTACAAATTTACCGGCAAGTCTATGGAACCATTGAGATTCAAATTTCCATTTGTGGTATTCTGTGAATTTATAGAATTCTTTATCAGGAGCCGTCGCATAGTTCAATTTGTTAATCAATGAATATGGAGGTGTTGCCTGAATCGTGAATTTGAAATAAGAACCGCCAGTAGGGAAGATTGGAGAATCACGTGAATCTCTGCTCAACTCTTGTGCTAAACTGATATTGTAAGAAGTACCCGTGTTGAATTTATAACCTGGATAATCATTCAGAATATACTGTTGGAAACTCAAAGCATGACTCAACTGGAAATAGTTATCCGGGAAGTTTAACCTTCTACCTAAACTAACTGTTACCCCGTTTAAGCGGATTCTTTGTTGGGTCTGACCATTGCGAATTTCGCCGGTTTTTAAGCCGTTAGACTGTAAGGATGTAAATGCACTAACCCCGAAACTCACTGGTTTTTTACCTCCTAACCATGGCTCAGAGAAGGAGAAACTGTAAGACTGGTAGTATTTACCATTCGTTTGTCCACGTAAACTTAATTTCTGACCATCACCTTTTGGTAAAGGTTTGTAAGCACTTGGATTGAAAAGATTTCTTAAAGAGAAGTTATTGAAAGTAAGTCCTAAAGTACCGATGATGTTACCACCACCAAAACCACCAGACAACTCAATCTGATCAGAAGGTTTCTCTTCTACCGCATACTCAATATCTACGGTACCATCAGCCGGATTTGGCTTCGGTGTAGGTACTGTTTTAGACTCATCAAAGTTACCCAACTGACCGATCTGACGAACGGTACGGATCAATAAATCTTTAGAGAACTTATCACCTGGTTTAGTGTGTACCTCACGAAGTACTACCCTATCGTTAGTGATGGTATTTCCTTTAACCGTAATCCTGTTATTCGTGTACTGAGGACCTTCATAAATACGAACTTCCACATCTACGGTATCCCCATAGATTTTAGTCTGAATAGGATCAACGTTAAACGTTAAGTAACCATCGTTCAGGTATAAACTCGATACATCATCACTATTGGCACTACCTCTTAATTTTTTCTCTAATTTCTCTTCAGAAAAAACCTCGCCTTTTTCAATACCTAAGATACGTTCCAGGTCTTTACCTGCGTATTTAGCATTACCTACCCAGGAAATATTTCCGAAATAGTACTTAGGACCTTCGAATACGTCGATCTTAATACCGATAGATTTATCATTATATCTGTAAATGCTGTCTTTCAGAATTACCGCATCACGGTAACCTTTGTCCTGCATTTTAGCAACCAGTGTTTTCTTGTCTTCGTCGTATTTTTCTTTGTTGAATTTACCTGAACCAAAAACTTTATAGAAAGCCTGTTGTTTAGTCTTTTTAAGGAACTTACGCAATTTAGCGTCCGAAAACACTTCATTACCGGTAAAGTCGATCTCATGAACCTTCACCTTACGGCCTTTGTCCACAATCACTTCCAGAATCACGTGGTTCTCCTGATTTGGGTCTGGTTTAGTCTTGTAAGTTACCGTCGTAAAGAAATATCCTTTTTCCAACAGGTATTTTTTAATGATACTGGTGGTAGAATTGTATAAGTTCTCGTTGATAATAGATTTGGTAGACTTCGCATTCAACTTCTCCAGGATATCCGTTTTCTGAGATTTACTAACCCCTTGAATATCAAAAGAAGACAATCTAGGACGTTCAACTACTTCGATATCGAAGTAAACGGAATCGCCTTCAATTTTCGTAATGTCTAATTGTACATCATCAAATAATCCTTGTTCCCAAAGGATTTTAATTGCGTTTGCTGTTGCTTCACCTGGAAGTACAATGCGTTCCCCTTTAATTAATTTCGAAAGGGTGATGATCACATCTTTGTCTAAGAATTTCGTTCCTGACAGGGTTACATCTGCAATAGTGTACTCCTTGGGGTTAAAATAATCCAGATCCAGGCCATTAACTTTTAATGTAGGAGTTGCAGGATTGGACTGAGGACGGATCTGTGCCATTGTTGGTAAACCAATCAATAACAATAGTATGAGTTGATATATTCTTTTCATTTACAATCTAAAAATCGATGCTAAGTTAATTTAAACACATGTTAAAAAGTGTTAAAAGTAAAATTAGTTCAGTTGTTCACTAATTTTACCGAAGCGGCGTTCGCGTTTCTGGTAGTCTACAATCGCTTCAAAAAGATCTTCCCTTCTGAAGTCCGGCCAAAGCTGATCGGTAAAATACAGTTCCGTATAAGCCATCTGCCACAACAGAAAATTACTAACCCGATGTTCTCCACTGGTTCTGATCATCAGTTCGGGATCAGGCATATTGGTGGTGGTTAGCTGGGCAGAAAAAAGGTCTTCATTAATATCATCGATTTCAATCTCCTGATCTTTAGCTTTTTGAGCCAGTTTTTTGGCAGCTTCCAGGATTTCCCATTTCGCACTGTAACTTAAGGCAAGGGTCAAGGTACAACGGGTATTTTTCGCCGTATTGTCCATCGCACTTTTTAAGTCATCAATACATTTTTGAGGTAGCGAAGCGATATCGCCAATGGCATTTAAGCGGATGTTATTTTTATTGAGTGTAGCGGTTTCCTGGTTAATAGTAGAGATCAGTAACTCCATTAAAGCGTTAACTTCTTCAATAGGTCTGTTCCAGTTTTCCGTAGAAAAAGCATAAACAGTCAGGTATTTAATACCGATATCGGCACAACCTTCTACAATATCTTTCACAGATAGCACACCACTTTCATGGCCAAAATGCCTGAATTTACCCTGGTTTTTTGCCCATCTCCCGTTTCCATCCATGATGATTGCGATGTGTTCAGGTAGGCGTGTAACGTCAATTTGTTCTTTAAATCCCATTTATGAATGCAAATATGCTTAAAATGTATAACATTTTTGGGACACAAAGGTATAAGATATGCCAATACCTACAAACATATAAGTATCTCTTTTTCTTAAGTCTCCTCTTTGGGTCCCGTATAGATTAGTAACTGGTAATGAAGGATCATCGGAGCGGAATCCAGACAAATGCTCACGGATCAGACGGAGGTCTGCGGCATCATTGGCTGTAAAATCAGCGGCAGGATATCTGCCACTCACATCATCCAGGTAATCCGTATAAGCCGTGCGGTAACCGATCTGCGAGAATAAACCCCAGTTGTCTTTTAACCTGACCTTAAACCCTACGCCATAAGGCACTGTAAAGGCCGAATTGGGATAGGCATCCTTTTGTCCCTCAGTCCGGTAAAAGCGAAGCTGATATTCTTTTGCTCCAGGATTTGAAGGAATATCATACTTCCCGATTGGATTAAACCATACCCCGCCTATTCCGGCAAATATATAAGGCGTGAAATTCTTAGTTCCTCCACCGGCAAAATATTCAAAGAAATTAAAATCTACCTGTAAACTAAATTCATTTAAAGTACTCTTAAAATTAAGGCCTCTTTGTCTGAATTGCTCATTTTCTGAATCCAGGTCGTTGGCTTTGATCTTCCCATGCATATAATGCAGGCCAAGGCTCCAGTAAGGATCAAAGTTAACCTTGACATTGGCTCCGGCAGAAATTCCACTAATTTTTAAGGGCTTATTTTGATTCAGATCTCCCATATATCCAGCCCCTCCACCGACCAGGCCAAATTCCAGATTCTGGGAAAAGGCGGTTGATCCAATGAAAAACAAGGCAAAGAAACAGAAGAGCTGAATTCTGTAATGCATTTTAGTAGTTTCGGGTATCGATGCCCCAAAGTAGTTTATTTCTTAACGTCTTCAAATAACTTTCGTCATTTAACCGGATCAGATTGACATGAAAAGCCGCTTTATTGAGGGTTAGTTTCACGGAACGGTCTACCGTTTCCGTTCTGGAATCACAGGATACCAGAAACTTAGCACTTCTTGCTTCCACTTCAAAGGTCAGGGTTACATCATCAGGAATGATGACCGGTCTAACGTTAAGGTTATGCGGTGCAATCGGCGTGATGACAAAATTCTGTGAACTCGGATAAATAATCGGGCCACCGCAGCTTAATGAATAAGCTGTAGAACCTGTAGGCGTGGCAATAATTAAACCGTCTGCCCAATAAGAATTGACAAATTCGTCATTCATATAAGCATGGATAATCATCATCGCCGACTTATCTCTACGGTGTATGGTGATGTCATTTAAAGCGAAATTCTCTTCTCCGAACAGGTCTAATTTAGAATCCAGATTGATCAGCGTTCTTTTGTCTAAAGCATAAGCTTTGCTGCGTAACGCTTCAATCGCAATGCGGATCTCATCTTTATTAATGCTGGCTAAAAAGCCTAATCTGCCGAAGTTAATCCCGACTACCGGAATTCCGGAATCACGGATCAGCGATAGCGTATCGAGTAGCGTGCCATCCCCTCCCAGGCTGATCAACACATCAGTGTGACCTACCAGTTCGGTATGGTGACTAAAAACAACAATGCCATCAGGCAGCTTTATTTTGTCTTTAATAAAATCAAAGTAATCTTTGTAAACAAGAATGGGTGTTTTTAATTCCCCCAACACATTGAATACTTCCTGTACGTAAGGTAGAACACTATTATTGAATTCTCTACCGTATATTGCAGTTCTCATTTATGGGGTTTATACGTTTAAATAATTCATGAATGAATTATATCTGTCTTCGGTACCATTGTCTGAAATGGTGCTGTTAAACACAGCTTTTACCTGGTAATCGTACCGCTCAAAAGAGGCGATAATTCCCGACAATTCAGTTTTATTGATTTTTAAAGTCACCTCTAATCTGGTGGAATCGGGAAAAGATTGCACATATGAAGAAAGGATCTGCGCATTGTCTGCTTCTACAATCTGTGCCATATGGGAAAGGGAGTTATTGCGGTTACTGATTTCCAGCACAATAATCCCCCCCGGCTCTTTCACGGCATAAATATCTGCGATATAATCCAGCAGATTATGAATAGAAATGAGCCCCAAATAGTTCTTTTTATAGTCTAGCACCGGCATTACCGATAAATGCAGTTGTTGGAAAAGCCTGATGATATCGTAGATATGTGCATCTTCATACACAAAAGGGTTTAAAATAGACAAAGGCAAACTTCCGATTGCCTGACTGGGATCCCTCACTTCGATCAACTCTTCCTCTGCCAGTAGGCCTAGAAACTGTGTTTCATTGACAATGGGTAAATGGTACAGCTTGAACTCAGTCATCCGTTCCAAAGCTTTCTGAACTGAATCAGAAGTCTTTAGCGGGGGAATTGAATTAGATATGAGCTCAGTTGCAAACATTATTTCAGTAATATTCTGTTCAAAAATTTCTCCAGATATTCATTAAAAACTTCCGGACGCTCCATCATCGGTGCATGTCCACATTGATCAACCCAGTTTAACTCTGAATTAGGCAATAGTTCATGGAACTCTTCTGCCACTTCAGGAGGTGTAATTTTATCCTGTTTTCCCCAGATTAAGGAAACCGGGATTGTAATTCTCGACAGCTCTTTAGACATATTATGGCGGATAGCAGATTTTGCTAAGGCCAGAATTCTGATCACTCTGGAGCGGTCATTGACACTTTTATAAACCTCATCTACCAATTCTTCCGTTGCAATTGCCGGATCGTAAAAGGTATATTGTACTTTTTCTTTGATATAATCGCGGTTCTCTCTTTTAGGGAAAGATCCACCAAATGCATTTTCATATAAGCCCGAACTTCCGGTCAATACCAGTGCTTTTACGTATTCCTGATGAGCGGCAGTAAAGACTAATCCGATGTGCCCTCCCAGTGAATTACCAATTAAAACTACCTGATTAAGTTTCTTATATTTTAAAAATCTGTGTACGTATTTTGATAAACTTTTTACACCTAAAGTAAGTATAGGCAGTTCATAAAGTGGTAAAATCGGTACAATAACGTGATACTTTTCTTTGAAATGATCTATCGTTGGTTCCCAATTGCTCAACTCACCCATTAAACCATGAAGTAATACCAGGGGTTCTCCTTTTCCAGCCTCAATATATTTAAACCCGTCTTCGTCTATTACTTCGTATTTCATATTTTGTGTTAATAAGGTAATGCTACTAAGTTAGTGCAGTAAATTAAATTATATGTAATTTAAGACATTAATTTTGGAAAAAAGTTTAAACACATACAATTCCAGCATATACTATGCCAATTGCGTTTTAACGATTTCAGCGATCAATTTACCGTCTGCTTTACCCGCAAGTTCTTTGTTGGCAAGGCCGATAACTTTTCCCATTTCTTTTGCTGAAGTAGCACCAGAATCTTTAATAATCTGAGCAACAATAGCTTCAATTTCTGATTGATCCAATTGCTTAGGTAAGAACTGGCTGATCACTGCAATTTCTTCTTCTTCGATGATGCTCAAATCTTCACGACCTTGTGTTTTGTAAATGTCTGATGATTCTTTGCGTTGTTTTACCAGTTTCTGAAGAATCTTAGCTTCTGTTTCTTCGCTGATCTCTTCTGCTGAACCTTTTTCTGTTCTCGCTAGTAAAATAGCCGCTTTAATCGCTCTTAAACCTCTTAACGCCGCCTGATCTTTAGCTAGCATCGCTTTTTTAATCTCCTGATCTATAGTATTTGATATCATATCTTTTGAATTGAAATTTTAATCTCTTTTAATAATGGCTCCTGATGCCTGTGCCGTCGGCATAATCAACATATCATTAATATTGACATGTGCTGGTCTGCTTACCGCAAACCAAATGGCCTCCGCAATGTCGTTGGCCACTAAAGGCTCCAGACCGTCGTATACTTTTTTAGCACGACTTTCATCTCCTTTAAAGCGAACTTTAGAGAACTCCGTTTCTACCATTCCCGGATTGATGGCGGTAACCTTAATGCCATGAGGCAATAAATCGATGCGCATCCCTTTATTTAGGGCATCTACTGCATGTTTTGTGGCACAATATACGTTTCCATTTGGATAAACTTCTTGTCCGGCAATAGAGCCTATGTTAATAATGTGTCCGGATTTTCTTAAAATCATCCAGTTAGACACAATTTTAGTGACATAAAGCAAGCCTTTTACATTGGTATCAATCATGGTATCCCAATCCGAAATACTCCCTTTATCAATCGGGTCTAATCCCTGACTTAATCCTGCATTATTGATCAGCACATCTACCTGTTTCCAGGCAGCGGGTAAAGTTTCCAGCGCATCAGAAAGATCGTCAAAAATCCTGACATCTGCCAGCAGTGTTTTGGTCTCAATCCCATATTTCTCTTCCAGACCTTTGGCAACCTCTGTTAACAGTGCAGCTCTTCTGGCTACAAGAATCAAATTATAACCTTGTGCAGCAAATAAATCAGCACATGCCGCTCCAATTCCTGAAGTTGCTCCTGTAATTAATGCAGTTTTCATTGGTTTATTGTTTTTAATGCTAATTATTAAAATGATTTCTTCCCTTTTTTACCGGGAGTAATGCGCGGTTAAGCTGATAATAGTTTGAACAAAACTAAAAAAATTCTGACAAATCACTCAAAAAACAAGCTGAACGTGACATGACGCAGCATTAACTTATCGATTGGGTTGGAAAATACATGCGGCATTTCCCTTTTCATAACACTATCAAATGAATAAGATAATTTCAGTTCCGGAGACATTTTGAAGTATTCAAAATACAGATCCATTCCTAAACCTGCTTCATAAGAAAGAAAACTTTTTTTGTTGTTCAGGAACATTTCCATTGGATCAGTCACCTTCGTATTGTCGCTTTTTTTCTTGGAGGAGATGTCTGTAGAGTATTTAACCCCGCCAATCATGTAGGCCCTGAAATTGTTCCTCCTGTTGGATTTCAATTTTATGCCCAGCGGAAACTCTACCAGTGTCGATTGTACTTTCTTTTCTACTTCTAAAAAAGGTTGTCCTGCAATGATCGGAATATTTTCAAAACGATAGGTCAGTAAGCGGTCGTTAAACACCAGAATTGGCGTTAAACGCAGATCTACATTCTCCAATATCTTTTGGTTGATCACAAAGCCGATTCCAAATCCGGCAGAAGGTTTTGCCGCGATAGAACTTAAACCTCTGGGCACATATTCCGGTAAATCGGCAATATAGCCCGGACTTTCCTTCCAGTCGGTTTTTTTGAGCAGCTTATACTCCGAGGAGATATATTGAAAAGTAAAACCAAAATGCAGATCCGTATCATCTATACCCCCACCCCAATTCTGCGCATTTGCGGTACCTACCACAAGCATCAAAAAGGAGAAAAGGGTTAACTTTATTTTCATACGGATCTAAAAAAGGTATGGTTATTTAATACCAGTGTAAATTGCACATACACCAAATGTTAATCGGTTATCTTTTGCCTCTTTAAAGCCAACTTTAGTCATCATTTGATTAAAGGCTTCCCCATCCGGGAATGCGGCTACAGATTCCGGCAAATAAGTATAGGCCTTATTATCCTTAGAAAAAATCTTTCCAAATAATGGCGTGATATGGTTAAAGTAAAAATTATACCCTTGTTTAATCGGGAATTTTCTTGGTTTCGAGAATTCAAGGATCACGATTTTACCACCTGGTTTTAAAACGCGGTACATATCTGCCAGTCCTTTTTCTAAATTTTCATAATTTCTTACGCCAAAAGCGACAGTAACGGCATCAAAATGATTGTCGTCGAAATGTAAACCTTCAGAATCGCCCATCTGAACAGAAAAAACACCGCCCAAATTACGCTCTTTTATCTTTTTACGAGCCATTTCTAGCATTCCGTCAGAAATATCTACGCCAATTACCTTTTCCGGATTAAGAATTTTTATCGCTTCAAAAGCGAAATCACCGGTACCTGTTGCGACATCCAGGATCAGACGTGGTTGTAGTGCTTTAAGCTCTCCAATCGCCTTTTTACGCCATAGAATATCAATTCCGAGCGACATAAAGTGATTTAAAAAATCATAAGTTTCAGATATGTTATCAAACATAGAGGCTACTTGTTCCTTTTTAGTAGCGGTTGCAGACTGGTATGGTGTGATCTTTTCGTTCATGGTAAGCTGCAAAGATAAGTATTGTTGAAAACTAATTTTCTACCTTTGTCAAATGATTATAAAATCAGCAACATTTATTTGTAGTAATACAAAGGTTTCAGCTTTGCCTGTTGCCAATAAGCCCGAGTATGCATTTATCGGACGTTCCAACGTAGGGAAGTCTTCATTAATCAATATGCTGGTTAACCAGCATGGTTTAGCAAAAACGTCCCAAAGGCCGGGTAAAACCCAGTTAATTAACCATTTTCTCATCAACGACGAATGGTATATTGTAGATTTACCAGGCTATGGTTATGCCAAAGTTTCTAAGAACAGCAGAGAAAGCTGGGAGAAATTTATCCGTAACTATATCACTAAAAGAGAAAGCCTACAATGCGTTTTCGTACTGATAGACAGTAGATTAGAACCTCAAAAGATCGATATCGAGTTTTGCTGCTGGATGGGAGAAATCCAGATTCCATTTGTACTGGCTTTCACTAAGGCAGATAAACAATCGGCAGTAAAAACGGATAAAAACGTAGCAGCCTTCAAAAAAGAATTGAGTGGTTGGTTTGAAGAAATCCCTCCTTGTTTTGTAACTTCTGCGGAAAAATACGCTGGTAAAGAAGAAATCCTGAAATTTATCGAACAGACGAATAAGGATTTTGCTATGCCAATTTTAACGCCTCAGGAAGACTAAACAGGTATTGGTGATATGAAGAAGTATTTTTCACTGGTCTTGTTTGCGCATTCAGTTTTTGCGCTTCCTTTTGCGATGATCGGATTTTTTCTGGGGGTAACTACCACCGACAGCCCATTTAGATGGATGTTATTAGTCATGGTATTGCTCTGTATGGTCTTTGCCCGCAATGCGGCAATGGCCTTTAACAGGTACCTGGACAGAAATATCGATGCCAAAAATCCACGCACACAAATGCGTGATATTCCGGCAGGAAAAGTATCTGCCAATGAGGCCCTGATCTTTGTGATTGTCAACTGTATTCTATTTATAGTGACCACCGCATTCATCAATCCGCTTTGCTTTTACTTATCCCCGGTAGCTTTGTTTGTAGTTTTATTTTATAGCTATACCAAAAGATTTACCGCTTTGTGCCATATGGTACTGGGCTTAGGACTTTCGCTGGCTCCTATCGGTGCTTATATCGCCGTAACCGGAGAATTTGCCCTGATTCCAGTGCTTTATTCTTTTGCAGTGCTCTTTTGGGTAAGTGGTTTTGATATTATTTACGCGCTTCAGGATGAAGGTTTTGACCGCGATGAGAAACTTCATTCCATTCCCGCAGCATTGGGTATCAAAAATGCTTTGAAACTTTCAGAAGGTCTCCATGTGCTCTCTGCAATATGTGTTATTGCACCTATTGCATTGGAACCGGATAACTTTAGCTGGTTTTATTACCTGGGCGTTGCCTTTTTCTGCTCGATGTTGATCTATCAACATTTATTAGTTAAGCCAAACGACATCAGTAAAGTAGACAAAGCTTTTATGACCACTAACGGTTTTGCTTCGGTAATTTTTGCAGCCTGCTTCCTTGCAGATGCATTAATGAGAACATTGCTGTACTAACGCTACACGACATTCCCAAATCCTTTCACAGGATTCTGGAAAAGCCCTTTTCGAGCTCTGCTTGAAAAGGGCTTTTTAATTCCAGCCGATTTTACTTGAACAGAAGTATAAGCCTCTGCCCTGCGTTCATTATATTTGCCATAGTAATTTAAAAACAGCTATGATTAATCTTAATATACCCGTAAAACAAAGAACATATATTCCGCAGCAGCTTGAAATGAAATGGGACAATTTAGCGCCTATTTTAGATGAATTGCTGGAACGTCCAATTGCTGATGTACAGGAACTGGAAAAATGGCTGAAAGATAAAAGTGAGCTGGAAGCTGCCTTAGAGGAAGATTTTGCCTGGCGTTATATCCGCATGAGCTGTGATACGGCCAATGAAAAGCTGGTCGCAGATTTTCAATACTTCGCTACGGAAATCGAGCCGAAAATCTCCCCTATCGCCAACCAGTTAAATCAAAAGTTCAACGACAGTCCTTTTATTGATGAGCTGGATCAGGAAAAGTTCTTTGTTTACATCAGAGCGATCAGAAAAGCAATTGAAATTTATCGCGAAGAGAATGTGGAACTGCTGACCAAACTACAGGTTGCTCAACAACGTTACCAGGGAATTACCGGTGCCATGAGTGTAGAGATTAATGGTCAGGAATATACGCTTGAACAAGCTTCAAACTTCATTAAAGAGACCGATAGAGCGGTTAGGCAACAGGCATGGGAGACCATCCAGCAGCGCCGTTTAGTAGATAAAGACGATTTAAACATCTTGTTTGATGAACTGTTGGTGATGCGTCATCAGGTGGCATTAAATGCAGGTTTCGAAAATTACCGCGATTATATGTTCCAGGCATTGGGTAGGTTTGATTATAGTCCGCAGGATTGTTATCATTTCCATGAGGCTATTGAGAAACAAGTGGTGCCTATCCTGAAAGAACAAGCGCAGAAACGTGCCGATGCTCTAGGTTTAACCACCTTAAAACCATGGGACATGGAGGTGAGCACCACGGGTAAAGCGGCCTTAAAGCCTTTTAAAAATGGTGCAGAACTGATTGATAAAAGCATTGCCTGTTTTAACGCAATTGATCCGAAACTGGGACAAATGCTGGCTACGATGAAAGCAAATAACCTGTTTGATGTAGAAAGCAGAAAAGGTAAAGCTCCGGGAGGTTACAATTATCCATTGGCAGAAACCGGGGCCCCTTTTATCTTCATGAATTCTGCGGGATCGCTCCGGGATTTAACCACGATGGTTCATGAAGGCGGTCATGCGATACATACTTTTATGACAGCTAATCTGGAGCTGAACGACTTTAAACATTGTCCATCTGAAGTGGCAGAACTAGCTTCCATGAGTATGGAGTTGATTTCTATGGATTATTGGGATGTTTATTTCGACAATCCCGAAGATTTATTACGCGCTAAAAAAGAGCAACTGGCAGATGTGTTGAAAACCTTGCCATGGGTTGCGGTGATTGATCAGTTCCAACATTGGATC
Source organism: Pedobacter gandavensis (assembly GCF_032677645.1). Lineage (GTDB taxonomy): Bacteria > Bacteroidota > Bacteroidia > Sphingobacteriales > Sphingobacteriaceae > Pedobacter > Pedobacter gandavensis_A. The sequence continues at coordinate 128,582 of NZ_JAVTSB010000001.1, forward strand.
TACACTAATCCAGGTCATAATGCGGCCGACAGAGAAGAAACGTTCAAACAAATTTATGCGCGTTTCGGTGCTGGATTTGCGGATTGGGAAGGTCAGGAAGCTCAATTTGGCAACCTATGGCAGAAGCAATTACACTTATTTGAGGTTCCTTTTTATTATATAGAATACGCGATTGCACAATTGGGCGCCATTGCTATCTGGAAAAATTACAAGGAAAATCCACAAAAAGCATTGGAACAATATCTGGCTGCACTTTCTTTGGGTTATACCAAACCAATCAATGAAATTTATGAAACTGCGGGCATTAAATTTGATTTCAGTCAGGGCTATATTGAGGAACTGGCTTCCTTTGTAAAAGACGAATTACAGAAATTAGGTTAATTGTTTAGAAGTAATTTATAAGTTTGAATATTACAAACTAAACTAACCACCATTCAATGTTTGAAAAACTCTTCAGAAAGAAGTCTATATCCAGGATATTAGAAGATGCAGAAAAAGGCCATGGGGAGCATGGCGACTCCTTACAAAAAACGTTAGGAGTCAGAGACCTTACTGCCTTTGGGATTGCCGCCATTATTGGTGCCGGTATCTTCAGTACCATTGGAAAAGCGAGTGCGGAGGGAGGGCCGGCAGTAATTTTTCTATTCATCTTTACTGCTATTGCCTGTAGTTTTGCCGCTTTTGCTTATGCGGAATTTGCTTCTATGGTACCGGTTTCGGGTAGTGCGTATACCTATTCTTATGTCGCCTTTGGCGAATTAGTAGCCTGGATTATTGGCTGGTCGCTGATTATGGAATACTCTATCGGGAACATTACAGTGGCCATTTCCTGGTCCGACTACTTTACGGGTCTCCTCTCCTCCATAAATATACCGGCCTTAGGCCTTAAAGGGATTCATGTGCCTGATTGGGCCACAATGGACTACCTTTCTGCCTATAACGGTCATAAACATGCTGAAGCATTGGTTGCTGCCGGAAAAAGCTTCGCTAACCTGGATGAGGCCACTAAACTGGCCAATAATGCCTGGATTACCGCGCCAAAAATCGGTAATTTCCATATTGTAGCAGATATTCCAGCTTTAGGGATCATTATCCTGATTACCTGGCTGATCTACAGAGGAATGAAGGAATCCAGAAATGCAAGTAATGCAATGGTTGTGGTTAAATTAGCCGTAATTCTATTGGTGCTGGCAGTTGGTGTGTTCTATATCGATACGGCCAACTGGGATCCTTTCGCTCCAAATGGGGTATCAGGTGTACTTAAAGGCGTATCCGCAGTATTCTTTGCTTACATCGGCTTTGATGCCATTTCTACAACCGCCGAAGAATGTAAAAACCCACAACGTGACCTTCCAAGGGGGATGATGTGGGCGATTATTATTTGTACGGTTTTATATGTTGCCATTGCTTTGGTACTTACCGGAATTGTTAATTATAGTCTTTTAGCAGTTGGTGATCCACTTGCTTTTGTGTTCGACCATATCAACCTGAAACTGATGAGCGGAATTATTGCCGTGTCTGCGGTGTTTGCCATGGCCAGTGTGTTATTGGTTTTCCAAATGGGACAACCTAGAATCTGGATGAGCATGAGCCGTGATGGTTTATTGCCAAAAGCCTTTTCGAAGATTCACCCGGTTTATAAAACACCTTCCTTTGCAACGATTGTAGTAGGCTTTGTAGTCGCCATTCCTTCTTTGTTCATGAATCTGACGATCGTAACCGATCTTTGCTCTATAGGTACGCTATTTGCGTTTGTGCTGGTTTGTGCTGGCGTATTGGTACTCCAGAATAAGCCGAACATACAGCGTGGTAAATTTAAAACGCCTTATGTAAACTCAAAATACATTATTCCTATTGCATTGATCGCTTCCTTAATTTATGGCTTCACGGCTTTTAAGGAGCAAACAAATGCATTCATCTTCAATACGCCAAGAATTAATGAACCGGTTCATTTTATCACTTCCTTAAACGGAACGGAACTGGAATCTGTAAAAGAAGAAATTAAAAACGGCCCTGTAAAAGTAGCTCAGGGAGAAACATTAGATGCCGCAGCTTACCTAAGCGAGTTATCTGAAGTACAATACCAACAGTTCATAGATCAATCTGCGGTTAGTGTAGAGAAGAAATATGAAGAAGGCTGGTCGCTATTTAAACATAAGATCCCAATGTGGATTTTCTTTATCATTTGCCTGGTGATCACTTATTTCTGTATCACCAAAAATTTATCACTGATTCCTGTTTTAGGATTGATGAGTTGCTTGTATATGATGTGTGAGCTAGGGATTTCCAACTGGATCGGTTTCGGAATCTGGCTGGCTATCGGACTGGTAGTCTATTTCCTTTACGGTTACAGACATAGTAAACTGGGCAAAGAAAGCAAAGCGATTTCTTAATTCCATTGATAAAATTAGAGTACAGGCTGCCTTTCCGGCAGCCTGTTTTTTTTTGCCTGAATTCGTTGAATAGCAGCAAAACAATTACCCAGAAATATTTTCTTTTAGTGCAAGTTCAGGATGACTTTGGAATGTACTCCATATGTGCTCAGAATTCCTCCATAGTTAGACCATCCTTGCACCATGGTTGAAAGGTCATTTAGACCTATCAAGGATTAATCAACCATTAATCAATGACCTATTAAAGATTAAGAAAACTGGAGCGCAATACGGCATCAATACAAAGACATTCCAAACACATACACTGATTTTCGTAAGGAATAATTGCGTGGTATTCAGAAATAATTCTCTATCTTAGTTATGGTATTAGTACCCAATAAATTGCCCTCCTATAATTATCCCTATAGTTGTTCGGTCGGAAGACCAACGCTAAAGGCTCCTCCCCGGAGCCTTTTTTTATTTGTGATAAAATCACATAAAAAAAGGCTGCCCATAAATGAATATGAACAGCCTTCTCAGGATTATAAAACCCCTTTATACTGGTAACCTCGTCAATTCGATATCGTCCGGTGTTACAAAGATCAATGGTACTTTCTCCACATCTACATAACTGGAATCCAGTCCGAAACTTCGTTCTTCAGAAAGACTGAAACGTTTCAGAATGAAGTAATAATCCATTACACTGCGCTCATAGAAGCTCAGTTTAGAGAATTTCGACAGGTGTTTTTCTAACAACACGAATCTAAAATCTCCGGCAATTTTATGTTTATTTAAAGAAGTGTACTGACTGGTAATGTCTACTTCGCCATTCTTCACCAGGTCTTCAATTACTTTTCTATACAGTAGGTTTACGCTTTGCTCTACCCTGAAACCCAATTTAAAATCGATACGTATTAACTTCCCTGGAATCAGGAATTCTACTTTATATTCTCTTGTATACGGCTCATCCACCACGTCTACGTGCACCAACCAATAGATATCGGCACGTTTTGGCTCTTTCTGAATGATCGAGTAAATGATTTTAGATTCGATTTCCGTTTTAAAATTCGCAGAGGTTAAATACACCAGCTGAGAAGAGTACTTTGGCACAGAGATATCTTCACTCAGTTCAGAAATGATCTGGAAGTAATCTTCGATCTCTACGTATTTTACAAATCTGTTTTTGATTTTTCTGGCTACATACCAGCTCCACATCACGGTAAACAAGGCAGAACCGATCAATACGGTCATCCAGCCACCATGGAAGAACTTGGCAAGGTTACCTACTAAGAAAGTAGATTCTAATACGCCATAAATCACTAAGAAGATCACAATAATATAAACCGGAACCTTTTTACGTTTCATATAAGCGGCCACAAGAATGGTGGTCGACAAGAACGTTAAGTTGATAGCAAGACCATAGGCCCCCTCCATTGCTCCGGATTTCTTAAATATCAATACAATGGCCACACAACCCAGCCAAAGCAGCCAGTTGATCGAAGGCACATAGATTTGTCCTTTTTGATTACTTGGGTAATTGATCCTTACTTTAGGCCATAAGTTTAACCTTACCGCTTCCGATATCAGGGTAAATGAACCGGTAATCATCGCCTGACTGGCAATAACCGCAGCTAATGTAGCCAGGGCTACCATAAATAACAGGTATGCAGGAGGCACAATTTCAAAGAAAGGGTTGAGTTCCACTTCATAATGAGGACGGTGTAACACCCATACCCCTTGTCCGAGGTAGTTTAAAATCAGCATTATTTTTACAAATACCCAGCTGACCCTGATGTTGTTTTTTCCGCAATGCCCCATATCAGAATACAAAGCTTCTGCTCCGGTTGTACATAGAAAAACTCCACCTAAAATAAGTAAGGCCGCGGGGTTATGGATCAACAGGATCACTGCATAATAAGGATTCAGGGCTTTTAATATGGTATAATCCTGAACTACAAAAAGCAGACCTAAGACACCCAATGCACTGAACCATAAAAACATGACCGGTCCGAACAGCTTTCCAACGAGGTTAGTTCCAAACTGCTGAATGATAAATAGTCCGGTAATGATGGCAATAACAATCGGGATGACAGGCACCTCCGGGAATTTCAATTGTAATCCCTCAATAGCGGTCGTAACCGTGATACTGGGGGTAATAATTCCATCGGCAAGCATTGCACAGCCCCCGATTACGGCGGGTATGACGAGCCATTTGGCATTCTTTCGTACCAGAGAATACAGCGAGAAAATCCCACCCTCTCCTTTGTTATCCGCCTTAAGCGTGATCACAACATACTTAATCGTGGTCTGTAAGGTTAGTGTCCAAATAATACAGGAAATTGCACCGAGTACTAATTCCGGAGTTACCGTTTGCCCTGCACCTTTTACCGCTGTAAAAATCGCTTTTAAAGTATAGAGTGGCGAGGTTCCAATGTCTCCATATACAATACCTAAACTAATGAGTAACCCTCCGGCACTGAGCGCATTTAAATTTTTCTGATTCGACACCTTGTTCTAATTATGCGGTAAAATTACAGTAAATAAACAAATTTACAATCCCATAATATCCAAGACTGAATTTTATGGTTAAAAACACAAACAAGACAGAACGCATTAAGTTGTTAAATATTGTTAAATATTAAAATATTGAACAAAACCCTTGATATTATTGTTTAATTATTTATATTTTTGGAACTATCCAAACATGAATATAAAACTACAAATTAAACTGCTCTTGAAGATTTCTTGCATTTTATGCCTGAGTGTTTTCTGCGGCTTAAATGTTTTAGCTCAGAAAGCGGACAGTACCATCTCCAATGTAAGGGCAAAAAAAATCTACAAGACCCCTCAGATTAAAGCCAATGTACCTACCTATAAGCCTAAATCTGCTTTCGGGTATATTCCATATAACGATGTATTGGCAAATGCGAAAGGTGCTACAGGTATCAAAGCCGATAAAATTCTTACGGTCATCAAAGTTTATCCGAACCCGGTAACTGACCAGATTAACCTGATTCTGAAATTAGACCGCGAGTCTAACCTTTCTGTTAAAATCATGGATCTGCTAGGAAACGAGGTGGTTACGCTTGCTAATGAGCGTGTTGCTGCCGGAGAACAGGTAAAAAGCTATTCCATTCCCAACCGCCTGAACAGTGGAATTTACTTCCTAAAGGTTGTTTCCGGATCTGAAACCATAGTAAAACGTATTTCCGTTTTATAATTCCCCCTATTCTTTAGTATTTTTGGGGAGGAAGAAACTTTCAGGACCGAATCTTGTTAGTTCCATAATTATTAATCCCAAATCTGAAGATGAAGATCATTTGCATTGGCCGCAACTACGCTGCGCATGCCCAAGAATTAAACAACCCTATCCCGGGGGTCCCGGTCATATTTCTAAAACCGGATACTGCTGCTTTAAGAGAAAACAAACCTTTTTACATTCCTGAATTTTCTTCCGACATTCATTATGAACTGGAAGTGATCCTGAAAATCTGTAGAGAAGGAAAACATATCGCTGAAAAATTTGCCGGCAACTATTTTGAAGAAGTTAGTTTGGGTATTGATTTTACAGCAAGGGACATCCAGACGAAACATAAAGAAAAAGGCTTGCCATGGGAACTTGCGAAAGCATTTGACCATAGTGCAGCTGTGGGGACATTTGTTCCAAAAGCACAACTTAGCGACCTACATAAGCTTCCTTTTGAACTTCAGATCAATGGAAAGCCACGTCAGCAAGGGAATACTCAGGATATGATCTTTTCATTTGAATACCTGATCTCTTTTATATCTCAATATTTTACCCTGAAAAAAGGAGACCTGATTTTCACAGGTACACCGGAAGGCGTAGGACAAATACACGAAGGTGACCGATTGGAAGCCTGGATGGATGGCCAGCAATTGTTAAATTTTGAAATAAAATAGTTTAGATGATTAAAGCAAATGTCTTACTGCTGACACTGGTACTTTGCAGTTTTATAGCCGATGCCCAACAGGTTTTTAGTAATCAGAAATATCCACTGGTAGATTTCAGATCTCCCCTGGATATTGTTCCACCGGCTTTGGCTGGTTCTTTTGGAGAACTCAGACCAAATCATTTTCACTCCGGAATGGATTTTCGCACCAATCAGCGCGAAGGCTATCCGGTATATGCGATCGCAGATGGCTATGTTTCGCGTTTAAGAGTACAGAACAGCGGTTTCGGACTGGCGGTTTACCTGACCCACCCTAACGGTTATACTTCGGTATACGGTCACTTATCGCGCTTTAATCCTAAAATCGGACAACAAGTGAAAAACCTGCAGTATCAAAGGAAATCTTATGAGCTGGATGATTTCCCTGCAACGACCTTAATTCCGGTCCGCAAAGGCGATGTGATTGCTTATACAGGTAATACAGGCAGCTCCGGCGGTCCTCATTTACACTTTGAAATCAGAGACACGAAAACAGAAGCGACCATCAACCCTCAATTATTTGGCTTTGAGATTCCGGATAATATTCCCCCGGTCATTTACTCGATGTATGTGTACCGCTTAAACAATAAACCTTTTAATGAACTGACGCCAAAGCAATATTTCCAGGTAATTGGTGGCGCAGGCAATTACAAGCTGAATCAGGTAAATACCATTAATTTAGGCGGAGAAGTTGGATTTGGAGTCATCAGTACCGATAAACACAACGGTGCCTCGGGTACAAACGGTGTTTATTCTATCGAACTGGAACTGGATGGCAAAGTAGTCTTCACTTCTTCGATGGAAAGATTCAAGTTTGAAAACAGCAAAGCTATCAATTCTCATATCGACTACCCTGCTTTTATCAATACCAAAAAAAGTATTCAAAAGAGTTTTGTAGATCCGGGAAATCCATTGGGTATTTACAGTAACCTGGTGAATAATGGCCGCATAGAGTTTAATGATGGCAAATTACATCAGCTCAAATATATCATCACGGATGGAAAAGGAAACAAAAGTATCCTGCCATTTAAAGTTCAGTCTGACGAGAAAGCTACGTTAAAAACACCAGAACAAGCGCCTGGAATCGCTTATGCCTATGGCAATGTAAATGAATTCAACACACCGGATGTTAAGGTTATTTTACCTAAAGGAACCTTGTATAACGACCTTAATTTTCAATATAAGACCTTCCCTAAACCTGCCGGCAATGCTTTTTCTGCGGTTCATCAGATTCACAATAACCTGACGCCATTGCATCTGGGTTTTGAGCTTTGGATTAAGGCCGACAGCAGTCTGGACAAGTACAAAGAGAAAGCTTTGATCGTTAATAAAGGTGGCGGCGGACAAGGTGGCGTGTACGACAATGGCTATGTGAAGGCTACACCAAGGAATTTTGGCAGCTTCTATATTGCGATTGATACCGTTCCTCCTACCCTTACGCCTATCAATATCAGCGATGGCAAGAACATGGCAGGGATCACTAAGATGTCCTTTAAACTAAGGGATAACCTGTCCGGTTTGAAAAGCTTTAACGGTTTTGTGGATGGCAAATGGATTTTGATGGAGTTCGACAGCAAGACCGCCAGCCTTTGGCATACTTTTGATGGTAGCATTGCACCGGGGAAACATATCCTGGAGGTAATTGTTACGGATATGAAAGGCAATAACAGAAATTATTCAATCACGTTTTATAAATAATATTATGAGTGAATTAACAGCAGGCATGACTGCCCCTGATTTTACCGCAAAGGACCAGAATGGAGCTACCGTTTCCCTGAATCAGTTCAAAGGAAAAAAGGTAGTACTTTATTTTTATCCAAAAGACAATACTCCTGGGTGTACTACGGAAGCCTGCGATTTCAGAGACAATTACCAGGGTTTAGTGGCTAAAGGCATTGTAGTATTGGGCGTAAGCGTAGATGATGAGCAATCTCACCAGAAATTTATCGCTAAATATGATTTACCTTTTACCCTGCTTGCAGATACGGACAAAAAGATCGTGGAAGCTTATGGCGTTTGGGGCGAAAAAAACATGTACGGTAAAAAGTATATGGGCACCAACAGAAAAACCTTTCTGATAGACGAAAATGGCGTAATTACGCATATCATTGCTAAGGTAGACACCAAAAATGCTACGGCACAGGTATTAGAATTACTAGAGGCATAGCTTGCAAAAAGCCAGATTTAGGGTTTGTTGACCGTAACGACGCCGGATCTGGCTTTTTCTATGATGATTTCTATCTTTTGATACAATTCGGCTGAATTGAAGGGCTTAGAGATATAATCGTTCATTCCGATACTCACACATTTTTCCAGTTCTCCTTTGATGGTATGGGCAGTCATGGCTACAATTGGGATATCTCCTCTTTCTCCGGTCATCTTTCTGATGATCCGCGTAGTTTCATAACCATCCAGTTCCGGCATCTGTAAATCCATCAGAATAATATCAAATGATTGCTTATCATATTCCTCCAATGCGATCCGGCCATTTCCGGCCACAGTAATTCCATAACCCTGATTTTCCAACAATTTGATCACCAGTAACTGGTTGATCGGATTGTCTTCTACAATCAAGACCCTAATCCCCTTACCGTTTTGTATCAGCGGTTGCTGAAGCCGGTGTCTGGTTTTCAATATTGATGTTTTAACCTCATCGGTCACTTTTCCAAAATCCATGGTAAAATAAAAATCGGAGCCTTCTCCCATCACGCTATCCAGGGCTACATCTCCCCCCTGTAATTCTACCAGGCGCTTTACGATGCTTAAGCCCAGCCCTGTGCCTGCATACCTTCTGGAGGTATCACTGGTTACCTGTTCAAAGAAATCAAATATACATTCCTGTTTATCTTTGGGAATCCCTATTCCGGTATCCTGCACTTTAAAGGCAATAGCAATACGATCTTCCTGCTCATTGATCACTTTTAAGGAGATTTTCACTTTTCCTTTCTCTGTGAATTTGATGGCATTGGAAGTCAGGTTTAAGAGGATTTGTCCCAAACGAAGGGCATCACCGCTTAATACCTCCGGCAGGGTGTCCGGAATCTCGTAGCTAAAATCAAGGTCTTTACATTTTGCGCTATGCTCCATCATTCTATATATAGAGTGTACGCTATCTTTTAAGGCGAAAGGAAGGTTCTGGAAATTGATATCTCCGGCTTCCAGTCTTGAAAAGTCAAGGATATCGTTGAGGATGGCCATGAGCTGATCTGCCGATTTGATGATCATTTGCAACGATTCATGGTGATCTTCATCAATCAGAGACTCCTCCAGCAATTGAGCGAACCCCATAATCCCGTTCATAGGCGTCCGGATTTCGTGGCTGATGTTGACCAGGAATATTTGTTTGGCTTTTTCCGAAGACTCCCGGATTTCCTGCTCTTTGATCAGCTCCTGCGCTAAACCACTTAATTCTTTATTTTTAAGTTCCAGCATTTGATGGAGCCGCTCCAGGCTGGGCGATTGTTCGTCTTTTTTACGTACCTCATTCGGTTTTAAAACTTGCTTAAGCCCGCGGATCAGCATATAGCATAAGCCCAGGATGGTCAGCAGGGAAGCGATGGAAAACCAGATGCGAAATTGTTGATTGTCCGCCAAAAGGATCACCCAGAAACTGATGGCCACGGCAAGTAAAATCAGGGACACTAATATATATAATGCCCTTAAAACAGGAACACCATTCACCCGCTTTTTAAAGGCAGCAATATCCATACGAATAAATTAAGATTAAGCCCCCCACAGCAAATTATAATAACAAAAATACTGATTTGGGCGCTATTAACTTTTCATAACAAGCATTCATTTTGTTCAGTATTAACAAGATACCAACCGTATCAGGAAAATTAAAGCGATAAAAAACAGGAAAGGAGTGAAACAGGCTTTGTTATAGGAAAGTATGAGCTTAAACAAAAAAGGAGAAACTTACGCTTCTCCTTTTTAACTGATGCTGTTTACACAGCTATATTTTGTAGACTATCCTTTAGTACGAACTTTGTGACCCGCAACGGCAAAATACCAGATGTATAGGTAACAAGGTAATACACTAATAAAGAATGCCAATTGGAAATCCATGTGTAAATAATCTTTCAGGTAACCGTAAATCAATGGCCAAACTGCACCACCAGCAATACCCATCACCATAATGGCTGATCCGGTTTTAGTGAATTTACCCAGGCCTTTTATACCCAGCGGGAAGATTGCCGGCCACATTAGTGAATTCGCCAAACCTAATAATCCGACGAAAATAACGGAAGTATAACCATGTGTTAAGTAAGAAGCACATACAAAAATTACCCCTAATATGGCACAGATTTTTAACGCAAACTGTTGTGTAATGTATTTCGGGATCACAATAATACCAACTACATAACCTACCAGCATACTACCTAAAGTAAGGGTAGTAAAGTATTTAGTAATGTCGGCACTGATACCTAACGACTTTCCATATACACCAATGATATCACCAGCCATTACCTCAGCAGCTACATAAACGAAGATACAGAAGGCTCCAAGAAACAAGTGTGGGAATTGGAAAATAGAAGTTTTAGCTACTTTTGCTTCACCTGCCTGTAATTCGCCTGGCTCAACTACATCTTCTTTATCTACATCAACTTCCGGAAGGTTGGTATATTTAATGAATACCGCAAAAAGCGTGAACACAATTGCCAATACAATATAAGGTGTATGTACACGACCCAATACTTCTTCTAATAGCAATTCGCGTTCTGCAAATGTTGTAGCTACGTCATTGATTTTAGTCTCAATAGCACTTGCATTTTTAAGGAAGATGGTACCCATGATCACTGGTACAATCACACCGGCAAATTTATTACACAATCCCATGATACTCATGCGTTTTGCCGCACTTTCTATTGGACCAATAATACTGATATATGGGTTAGAAGCCGTTTGTAATAAGGAAAGGGCTGCTCCCTGAATGAAAATACCGGTTAAAAACAGACCAAAACTTCTGGAATCTGCTGCAGGGATAAAAATAAGTGATCCGAATGCTAAAATCAGTAAGCCGATAATGATTCCGTTTTTAAATCCTAATTTCTTTATGATCCATGAAGAAGGTAATGCCAGGAAGAAATAAGCAATGTAAGATGCGAAGGTTACCAAAAAGGCTTCAAAGTCGGTTTTAAGTCCGCAAGCTATTTTTAGGAAGGGAATTAAGGTACTATTGGCCCAGGTTACAAAGCCAAAAATGAAGAATAAAGCCCCAATAGTTACAATGGGAGAAATTACTGATTTTTGTGTTTGGTTTGTCATGATTTAATTTGCGTATTTTTTGTTATCAACTTTTTGAAGTTTGGTTAGTATTTTTATCAAAATCGAATATTAAAGTTCCTAAAAATATAGAATTCTTCGGAATAACAAGCTTATATTGAAAAATCGATAGAAAAATAAAGTAAAAATGAGGTAATAGTTGATTTTTATGTCTTTCTATTGAACTTTAGCTTAACATGTTACGTCCAAAGTATTTTTAATTACATTTGTCCTATTAATCAACAACCCCAATTAATGAAACATACAATCAATGAATTAGAAGATATCGCTTCTCAAGTAAGAAGAGATATTGTTAGAATGGTGCACGGTTGTCAATCAGGCCACCCCGGAGGATCATTAGGATGTGCAGACTTTATGACTGCATTGTATTTTGAGGTCATGAACCACAATACTGATTTTACTATGGATGGAAAAGGAGAAGATTTATTCTTCCTGTCTAACGGACATATTTCACCTGTTTTCTATAGTGTACTTGCAAGATCAGGATACTTTGATATCAGTGAACTAGCTACTTTCAGAAAATTAAATTCAAGATTACAAGGACATCCAACCACGCATGAGCACCTTCCAGGTATCAGAATTGCTTCCGGATCTTTGGGTCAGGGCTTATCTGTAGCAATTGGGGCTGCACAAGCGAAGAAATTAAATAAAGATAACTCGACCATTTACGTATTACTTGGAGATGGTGAATTACAGGAAGGCCAGAATTGGGAAGCCATCATGTATGCGCCTCACAATAAGGTTGACAATTTGATTGCTTCCATTGATTATAATGGACAACAAATTGATGGTCCTACAGAAAAAGTACTTTCATTAGAAAGTTTACAGGCTAAATTCGAAGCATTCGGATGGCATGTCATCACTTCTAACGGTAACGATATGGAGGATATTGTCAGAGCTTTACATTACGCGAAAACGCTAACTGGTAAAGGCAAGCCTATTTTAAACTTAATGAGTACCATTATGGGTAATGGTGTAGATTTCATGATGGGATCACACAAATGGCATGGTATTGCTCCAAATGATGAGCAACTTGCCGCAGCATTAGCACAATTACCTTCTACCCTAAAAGACTACTAAGCATGAAAAAGTACACATATACTGAAAAGAAAGATACCCGCTCTGGTTTCGGAGCAGGATTACTTGAAGCAGGACAGAAAAACCCGGAAGTAGTTGCACTTTGTGCGGATTTGGTAGGTTCTTTGAAAATGGATGCCTTCATTAAGGAATTTCCAGAGCGCTTTTTCCAGATTGGTATTGCCGAAGCAAATATGATCGGTATTGCTGCTGGCCTAACCATCGGTGGAAAAATTCCTTTCACAGGAACTTTCGCTAACTTCTCTACAGGAAGGGTTTATGACCAGATCAGACAGTCTGTTGCTTATTCTAATAAAAACGTAAAAATCTGTGCTTCTCATGCTGGTTTAACACTAGGTGAAGATGGTGCTACACACCAGATTTTAGAAGATATAGGTTTGATGAAAATGATTCCGGGCATGACCGTTATCAATACTTGTGATTACAACCAGACTAAAGCAGCAACTATCGCCATCGCTGAATATGAAGGCCCTGTTTACCTACGTTTCGGAAGACCAGTAATCCCTGTATTTACAGATCCTGATCAGAAATTTGAAATCGGTAAAGCCTGGATGGTAAACGAAGGTACTAATGTAACTATCGTAGCTACCGGACATATGGTTTGGAAAGCAATCGAAGCTGGTGAGCAATTGGCAGCCATGGGAATTGATGCAGAAATTATCAATATCCACACGATTAAGCCATTAGATGAAGCTGCAATTTTAAAATCACTGAAGAAAACAGGTTGCGTGGTAACTTGTGAAGAACACAATAAATTCGGTGGTCTTGGAGAAAGTGTAGCAAGATTATTGTCTACAGAACTTCCTTCACCTCAGGAATTTGTAGCGGTAAATGATAGCTTCGGTGAAAGCGGAACGCCTGATCAATTGATGACTAAATACGGCCTGGATACGATTAATATCGTTGAAGCGGTTCAAAAAGTTATGAAAAGAGCCAATAAATAAGTCTTTAATGACGTTTTAATATATCTGTCCATATTTAACAGATTAAACATAATAAATGAAGCAGGTTGAAGATTCAGAAATTTTAGAGAAATTCTCCAACAAGGAGACTCGCAATGAAGCCTTTAACCTGCTTCTTCAAAAATACCAGCAAAAGATCTATTGGCATATCCGCCGGCTGGTGATCGACCATGATGACACGGACGACCTGGTTCAGGAAGTGTTTGTGAAAGTCTGGAAAAATCTGGATAAGTTTCGCAGCGATTCCAAATTGTATACCTGGATTTATCGCATCGCCACTAATGAATCTATTACTTTCCTGAATAAGAAGAAACAACGCAACAATACCCCATTGGATGAGGTTTCTGAAGAACTTGCCGAAAGTCTGGTCGCATCCTCCTATTTTAACGGGGATAAAATCCAGATGAAGCTGCAACAGGCTTTGCTCACTTTACCGGAGAAACAACGCCTGATTTTTAACATGAAGTATTTTGATGACCTTAAATATGAGGAGATTTCTGAAATTACAGGAACCAGTGTAGGTGCCTTAAAAGCCTCTTTTCATATCGCGGTAAAAAAAGTTGAAACTTTTATGCTAAATGAGGACATTACCTTTTAAACCTTTTGCTCTGAAATGTATCAATATAAGTACAATGGAAAATGATTTAGAAAATAGCGAATGGATGAACGAGGCCCCCCACCTGGCTGGGCTGAGCGTGAAACATCCTTTTTCTATTCCAGAAGGGTATTTTGAAGGATTACCTGCCGATATTGAGGAAGCTATATTCCTGGACGACTTAAAAACAAGTACTCCGGAATCAGGTTTTAATCTACCGCAAGGTTACTTCGAATCACTTTCTACAAAGATCCAGGCAGAAGTGGTGGGTTATACAGTACCACAAGATTATTTCCAGCAATTACAAGAAAAGATTGCAACAAAAACCACTGCGGAAAGGGTATCAAAGACTTTCCGTTTATGGCATTCTAAGGCATTAAAGTATGCTTCCGCAGCATGTTTTGTATTGATTAGTACATTGGGTGTGTATTTTTATCAGCATACCAATCCTTCCCTTTCACTTTCTGCTGATGCAGCAAATGAACAGATGCTTTATGATATTGATGAAAACACCATTATAGAACATATTCAATCCAATAGTCTAACGCAGGAAAGTCCTTTGGTTGCAGAAGCTGATTTAGAAAACTACATCCTCAGCAACTACAGTCAGAATGAAATTGCCTCAGCGCTATAATTGCTGAAACTGCTTATTAAATAAAAAACACCCCCGATGAAAAATATAGTTGTTGCCGCATTGCTTTTTATGTTACCTTTTCTTGCTTCTGCACAGAAAACGGCGGAAAGGTCTGCTGAAATTGAGTCGTTAAGAATTAGCTATTTAACACAGAAACTAGATCTTTCTGAAGAGGAGGCGAAGATTTTCTGGCCGATATACAATGATTTTCAAAAGGAACAGGCTGCTTTACGTAAAGAAAGATCTCAAAATATGATCAGCTTTAAAAAGCTTACGGAAATTGATAACCTATCGGACACGGAGATTCAAAGCCTGATTGTAAACGAGCTGAACTATAAACAAAGGGACTTATCCATTGAGAAAAAGTATTATTACAAATTGAAATCCAGTCTGCCAATCAAAACGGTAGGAAAATATTACCGTGCTCAGGAGAGTTTCAAAAGAGAACTCTTATCGAGATACAGAAATGGAAGGCCTGAGCGAAATTAATTTGTATTTTTGTGTATGCTTACACAACGTCAATTATTCCTTCAACATAACGCCCAAACTACATTAGAGCCACTTCTTTTAGAATTCACTAAAGCCAGCGGTATGTATCTTTATGATACTACAGGCAAAAAACACCTGGATTTAATTGCCGGTATCGGTGTGAGTAATGTTGGCCATTGTCACCCTGCCGTAGTTAATGCAGTGAAGGAACAAGTGGAAAACTATATGCACATTATGGTGTATGGTGAATTTGTTCAGAGTCCACAGGTAAACTTTGCTAAAGCCTTAGCAGATATTCTTCCAGCTCATTTAAACTGTACTTATTTCGTGAACTCCGGTGCGGAAGCCGTAGAAGGTGCCATGAAACTGGCCAAAAGATTTACCGGTCGCTCCGAAATTATTGCCTGCCATAATTCTTATCATGGCAGTACCCAGGGTGCTTTAAGCCTAATGGGTAACGAAGAATTTAAACAAGCCTACAGACCACTTCTTCCTGATATCAGCTTCATCAATTTTAATGCTTTGCCGGATCTTGAGCTGATTACGGAACGTACCGCAGCTGTATTTATGGAAACCGTACAAGGTGAAGCTGGACTAAGAACTGCCGATAAGGCCTATTTTGAGGCTTTAAGAGCTAAATGTACTGCTACAGGTACTTTATTGGTGCTGGATGAAATTCAATGCGGCTTTGGTCGTACCGGAAAGATGTTTGGTTTTGAACATTATGGGATTAGTCCGGATATTCTTTTATTAGCTAAAGGAATTGGCGGCGGTATGCCAATTGGTGCATTTATCAGTTCTACAGAGATCATGAGAGCCCTGGCTACAAATCCTATCTTAGGACACCTGACTACCTTTGGCGGTCACCCGGTGAGCTGTGCAGCAGGTTTAGCCACGCTACAGACGATCCAAAACGAGAATATCGTGGATGGTGTTACCGAAAAAGGCGAGTTATTTAAAAAATTACTGGTTCACCCTGCCATTAAAGAGGTGCGTGGAAAAGGTTTGATGATGGCTATTGAGTTTGAAAATTTTGAGATCAATAAGAAAATCATTGATGCCTGTATCGCGGATGGTGTGATCAGCGACTGGTTCCTGCATTGCAGCAATTCTATGCGTGTAGCTCCACCATTAATTATTACAGAAGCGGAAATTGAATATGCCTGCGAGGTTATTCTAAGAAACGTAAATGCGTTGCTTGCTTCCGCTTAACTCATTTTTTGTCTTTTAATCAGATAGGCCTCCAATATCGGTTGAAATCCAGCAGCAATATCGGCATCAATCATGTCGATTTTGTATTGGCTGCATTTCAACTCGATGGCCTTTCTATATTGGCTCATTCTGGCTAAATAATCCGTTTTCAGGTTCGCGGTATGCGCTTTAATCCTGGTTCCCGTTTCCATATCTATAAATTCATAGGGACGGTTCTCAAATTCGAAATCGACTTCCCTTGATTTGTCGGTTACATTGAAAATCACCACTTCGTGTTTGTTGAATTTCAGGTGTTGAAGTGCGGAAAACAGGGTTTCCAAATGGTCTCCTCCTTGATCGCTGTTCAGCATATCACTAAAAATCACGACTAAGGAACGTTTATGAATCAGCTCTGCTACCTGATGTAAGGCCTGGGCCACATTGGTCTGCACATTCATCGCCGCTGTGTTTAGGGCTTGTTCTAAATGACTAAACAGGTGCTTTTGATGTGTAGTGGTCGATTTGGCAGGTGTATTGAGCAACAGATGGTCGGAAAACAAGCTGAGTCCGAATGCATCTCTTTGTCTTTTCAATAAATAGATCAAAGCGGCAGTAGCCTGTACAGAAAAGTTAAGTTTATTATATTCCCCGGAAGGGAAATACATGGAGGAAGAAACATCCACAATGAATTGACACCTCAGATTGGTTTCTTCTTCGAAGCGTTTGCTGAATAGCTTGTCGGTTTTAGCAAAAAGCTTCCAGTCGATATTTTTTACGCTATCCCCTACATTATACAAGCGATGTTCTGCAAATTCCACAGAAAAGCCATGAAAAGGGCTTTTATGAAGGCCGGTTATAAATCCTTCTACCACTTGTCTGGCTAATAACTCGAGATTGCCATGGAAAGGAATTGCTTGCTCATCGATTGGATACTGCATAGGGTAAATATAAAAAAAGCGTTCATAAAATTATGAACGCTTTTTTAACTAGTATATGTTGAGTTAATTACAACTGTGCATCTAATTTTTGTGCCAATACTGATTTCGGAACAGCACCAACTTGTTTATCTACTACTTCACCGTTTTTGAAGAACAATAACGCTGGAATGTTACGGATACCGAACTGAGTAGAGATCTGAGGGTTGTTATCCACATTTACTTTACCTACGATTGCTTTTCCTTCGTATTCTTTTGAGATTTCGTCTACTACTGGTCCTACCATGCGACATGGACCACACCACTCTGCCCAAAAATCAACCAAAACGGGTTTATCTGATTTTAATACAACTTCCTCGAAGTTTGCATCTGTAATTTCCAAAGCCATAATTCTTATTTTAAATTAGTTTTTTATTGTATTGTCTGTTTGTTTGAATCGGTAAATTTAACCTTTAATTCCAAACTCTATGCAAAGATATAATCAATTGTAATGCCATCAGCTTACCAATGCCAAAATGACATTAGTTCAACTTAGGATTTACGTTTAAAGCAGTTAATTGTTCTAAAAAGTCATTATTAGGATTAATCTTCAAAGATTTGGAAGGCAGCTTCACATTCACATTCTGCTCTCTATCGTAAACTTCGAATAATAACTGACAGTTCTGGTGATCCGTACCCGCTTTATTCTCTTCCAGAATGGCATTTACCTTCAACATAAAATCGTCTGTAATCTTTTCAATAGGCACTTGAATGGTGACACTCTTTGCCAATTTATCCCGCAGCTCGGAAAGCAAATGGATAGAAGTAATCTTGAACTCCCAGTCGCCTTCTTTACGGAAACGCTCCCCTACTCTCCCTCTGATCTGTAAGAAGTAGCCATCAGTAAGGAACTGTTTAAATTTGATGAAGTCATCCCCAAACAAGGCAAGTTCACAAGTATCTTCGTAATCTTCGAACACAATGGTACCGAAAGGCTTGCCGGTTTTGGTCATTCTTTGCGCAGAAATTACCACTAATCCACCCACTACGAGTTCTTTATTCTTGATGCCTTCGAACTCCGCCAGGACTTCATCCGTAGAATCGCCTGTTCTGATTTTATTCACTACAGAAAGATGTCTTACCTTATGCTGGCAGAATTCTTTAAGTTCTAATTTGTAGTTATCGAGTGGGTGCCCGCTTAAAAAGATACCAATAGCGTCTTTCTCGTATTTTAACCTGTCGATCAGCGTCCATTCCGGAGATACCGGTAAACTCGGTTCGTAAACCATTTCGGAAGCCGATCCGCCAAATAAAGAGGATTGCGCAGAAGATTCGTTGTTCTGGAAATCATTGGCAAACTTGATCATCTTCTCGATGCCGTTCATCTTATCGTTAATCCCGACAAAGAAATACTGCGCTCTATGATAGCCGAAGCCATCAAAAGCACCACTATAAACAAAACTTTCGTAAGCTTTTTTATTCACCGTACGGGTATTAGAACGCTTGGCAAAATCGTATACACTTTTGTACGAACCTTTTTCATTACGTTCTAAAATAATGCTTTCTACTGCTTTCTCTCCTACTCCTTTAATACCGGAAAGGCCGAAACGTACTTGTCCGCTGGTATTTACCGAGAATTTAGTGCCCGATTCGTTCACATCCGGTCCCAATACAGAAACGCCCATCTGCTTGCATTCTTCCATAAAGAAGGCCACCTGCTTGATGTCGCTCATGTTATTGGAAAGTACCGCAGCCATGTATTCAGCTGGGTAATGCGCTTTTAAATAAGCCGTCTGGTAAGCAATCCAGGCGTAACAGGTAGAGTGAGATTTGTTAAAGGCATAAGAAGCAAATGCTTCCCAATCTTTCCAGATTTTCTCCAATACTGTTGGATCATGTCCTTTTTCTGCAGCCTGAGCCACAAATTTAGGCTTCATTTTATCCAGTACGTCTTTCTGTTTCTTACCCATCGCCTTACGTAAAACGTCGGCCTCACCTTTGGTAAATCCGGCAAGTTTCTGGGAAAGAAGCATCACCTGCTCCTGGTATACGGTAATTCCGTAAGTTTCTTTTAAATATTCTTCGCAGGCATCAAGGTCGTATTTGATTTCTTCCTCTCCGTTTTTCCTGCGTACAAAGCTTGGGATATATTCCAGTGGTCCCGGACGGTAAAGCGCGTTCATGGCAATTAAATCCCCGAAAACGGTTGGCTTTAACTCTTTCATGTACTTCTGCATCCCGTTAGACTCGTACTGGAAGATTCCGATGGTTTCTCCGCGTTGGAAGAGCTCATACGTCTTCGCATCATCAATCGGGAAAGCATCCGGATCAAGGTCGATCTTATGTCTGAATTTAACCAGCTTCACGGTATCTTTAATCAGGGTCAATGTTTTTAACCCTAAAAAGTCCATTTTCAACAAACCGGCGCTTTCCACTACGGAGTTGTCAAATTGGGTCACATACAGGTCCGAATCTTTGGCGGTAGCTACCGGCACAAAGTTCGTAATGTCGCTTGGAGTAATAATTACCCCACAGGCATGAATCCCTGTATTTCTTAAAGAGCCTTCCAGGATTTGCGCTTGTTCCAGTGTTTTTGCCCCTAAATCATTGGCTCCTGCCAAAGATTTCAGCTCTAAAACTTTTTCATATTCATCTGCACGAAGTGCGCCTTTAAGCGCCTTCTCATCCAGCGTAAATATTTTAGCCAGCTTCATGTTGGGAATCAGCTTTGCGATTTTCTCTGCCTCATAAAGTGGCAGATCCAATACCCTTGCGGTATCCTTAACGGAAGATTTGGCCGCCATGGTACCATAGGTGATGATTTGTGCCACCTGGTTGGAGCCATATTTATTGATTACATAGTCCATTACCCTTCCACGTCCTTCGTCATCAAAATCGATGTCGATATCGGGCATGGAAACACGATCAGGATTCAGGAAACGCTCAAATAGTAAGTCGTATTTAATGGGGTCAATATTGGTAATCCACAGACAGTAGGCTACTGCTGATCCTGCCGCAGATCCCCTTCCAGGGCCTACAGACACATCTAATTCTCTGGCCTTGGCAATGAAATCCTGAACGATCAGGAAATATCCCGGATAACCGGTTTTCTCAATCGTCTGTAATTCGAAGTCCAGACGTTCAGCAATATCATCCGTGATGATTCCGTAACGTTTTTTCGCCCCTTCATAGGTCAGGTGGCGCAAATATTTGTTTTCCCCTCTTTTACCGCCGTCTTCTTCATCTTCCTTAACCAGGAATTCTTCTGAAATATCGAACTTAGGTAAAAGGACTTCACGGGCTAATTTGAAGATTTCAATTTTATCTACAATTTCCTGTATGTTGATAATCGCCTCTGGTAAATCGGCGAAAAGGTTTTTCATTTCTTCAGGAGTTTTGAAATAGTACTCCTGATTTGGTAAGCCAAAACGGTATCCTCTGCCACGCCCGATAGGTGTAGCCTGTTTCTCTCCGTCTTTTACACACAATAAAATATCGTGGGCATTGGCATCTCTTTTATTAATATAATAGGTATTGTTAGTGGCAATCAGCTTTACATCATGTTTTTTAGCCAGGGCGATTAAAGAGACATTGACAATGTCTTCATCTTCCTGGTTATGACGCATCACTTCAACATAGAAATCTTCGCCAAATTGCGATTTCCACCATAACAATGCTTCTTCTGCTTGTTTTTCACCCAGATTCAGCAATTTGCTGGAAATCTCTCCATATAAGTTACCAGAAAGGACGATGATGTCTTCTTTATATTGTTCTATAACCGCCTTATCGATACGTGGGATATAGTAAAATCCTTTCGTATAAGCGATAGAAGACATTTTTGCCAGGTTATGATAACCCTGTTTATTCTTCGCCAATAAGACCACCTGGTAGCCGTCGTCTTTTCTTTTCTTATCTAAATGATCGTCACAGACAAAGAATTCGCAACCTACAATAGGTTTAATGATCAGTTCTTCTGGTGTTTCTCCTTTTTCTATGGCCTCCTTGTTTCTGGCTTCTACTCCTTTATTATGGTTCAGAATCTGCGCCACAAAATGGAAAGCACCCATCATATTCGCATGATCTGTCATCGCTACTGCCGGCATTTTATGTGCTGCTGTCGCTTTAATCAGGGAAGGAATATTAATCGTAGATTGAAGTACCGAAAACTGCGTATGGTTGTGTAAATGGGCAAAGCTGACATTCGCGAGTTCCAGCTTGTTCTCTTCCAGTGTCTTTTTAGATACTTTAGGAGCTTCAGTTTTTTGCAGACGTTTTCTGATTTCCTCAGAAGCAGATTTTAGGTTGACATGGTTTAACCCTATTCTTTCTACTACCCCTGGATTTTTCTCTTTAAAGGCAGGTATATAGTTGGCATCCGCATGTAATTGCTCCAGCGTAAATACCTCCATTTTGATCAGCTGCAAAAAGCAACGCGTGGTTGCTTCCACATCTGCCGTAGCATTGTGGGCCTCTGAGAATGGTGTACCGAAAAGATATTGGTGTAATTCTGTCAGTGTTGGCAATTTAAATTTACCTCCACGACCACCTGGAATACGCAATAATTCTGCGGTAACCTCAGTACAGGTATCCAGTACCGGCATGGTCGCCATTGGACTTTCTACGCCTAAACGATGAAACTCACAGCCCATAATGTTGACATCAAAGCCTACATTTTGTCCGACAACAAATTTGGATTTTGACAGGGCTTCATTAAATTTATCTAATACTACTGCCAGAGGAATACCTTGTTCGGCCGCCAGTTCTGTCGAAATACCATGGATTCGCTCCGCATCGTAAGGGATATTGAAGCCTTCCGGTTTAACCAGAAAATCCTGATGCTCGATCAGATTTCCAAGCGCATCATGTAACTGCCATGCAATCTGGATACATCTCGGCCAATTATCCGTATCGGTAATCGGCGCATTCCAATTGCGTGGCAATCCCGTTGTTTCGGTATCAAAAATCAAATACATAGCTGGGTAATTAGAAAATCGTCTTTTTAGAAATCAATATGATTGATCAAAAATACGGAAATTTCCATTCTTCCTGTAATTGAAGTCCTGAATTTTTACACAGAAGGGTGCTAATCTTTACACAGAATGGAAACAGGAATCGGCCCGGAAGCCTGGTGTTCCTGAGAAACAAGCTTACTGGTATCGTAACCCTTTTTCTGACAGCGCTCTATAATTTCTGCAAGCAAGGACTCATCAATATTTGGCTTTCTCGCCATAATGAAGAGATACTTGAATTTGGGATGGCCAACTACCACATAAGAGTAATCCTCAGCAAGTTCGATCACCCAGTAATCTACTTTTACCGGCCAGATAAATTCTGCTTTAAAACGGGCATTTCTACTGCCACGAACTACAAACAATTTAGACCTGAAATATTTTTGTTTATCCTCACCTTGTACTTTATAACCAGTAAAAACAGCATAATAACCATCAGGATGGATGACATATGTCTCCACTGTTTGGCGCCAGTGCTTATCAATGAAAGTGGGTATCGAATATAAAGAGTACCACTTCCCTGCATACGACATGATATCAACTTTTTCTACGGGCACATTATCCATAATAGGTTAGTTAGTTTAGTACTATTAAGCAAATGTAAATTCTTTATCATAAAACCAGCAAGGTTGAAGAAAGTTTTAAAAAGCGTTTTTAAAACTGCCCAAAATTTATACCTTAGGCAGCAAGGCTAACCTGATTAGCTTTGCTTTAATAAATAATTAAATTGTAAATTATAATATCAACGCCCATTTAAAAACAATAGATTTAACCCCTGTAAACAGGCCGCAAGCTTGCTTACGCTTAAAATAAAATTAGATTCATTATGAAAATAACGGTTGTAGGTGCCGGCGCTGTAGGTGCCACTTGTGCAGATAATATTGCCAGAAAAGAATTAGCAGAAGAGCTTGTTTTATTAGACATCAAAGAAGGTTTTGCCGAAGGTAAGGCAATTGATATGATGCAAACGGCCACTCTATTGGGCTTTGATACAAAAATAAAAGGGGTGACCAATGATTATAGTCAGACTGCAGGTTCTACCGTAGCCGTGATTACTTCGGGATTACCACGTAAACCGGGCATGACCCGCGAAGAACTGATCGGCATCAATGCCGGAATCGTTAAAGGTGTTGCAGAAAATATTCTTAAATATTCTCCGGATGCGATCATTATCGTGATCAGTAATCCAATGGATACCATGACTTACCTGGCCTTAAAATCATTAGGATTACCTAAAAACCGAATTATTGGTATGGGTGGAACTCTAGATAGCGCCCGTTTTAAATACTATTTAAGTGTTGCTTTAAACTGCAATTCCAACGACCTGCAGGGTTTTGTAATCGGTGGCCATGGTGACACGACCATGATCCCCTTAACACGTTACGCAACTTACCAGAGTTTGCCAGTCACTGAGTTATTAGATAAAGCAACTTTAGATAAGGTTGCCGCTGATACCATGGTTGGTGGTGCTACGTTAACTGGTCTGCTGGGTACTTCTGCCTGGTACGCTCCAGGTGCCGCAGGTGCTGCTTTGGTAGAAAGTATTGTGCGTGATGAAAAGAAATTATTTACCTGCTGTGTAGCCCTGGATGGCGAATACGGACAGAAGGACATCTGTTTAGGTGTCCCGGTGATTGTTGGCCGCAATGGCTGGGAAAAGGTGATTGATTATAAATTGAATGAGGAGGAACAGGCTTCCTTTAATAAAAGTGCTGATGCCGTTCGTGCCATGAACAGCGTTTTACACGACATGAAACTAGTATAAAATTAATGAGAACGATTACTGTTCCCTTAACCTTAATAAATCTACAAGATGACGGTTTCCACCTTTTGGTGGAAATTGTTGTTTTTGGGAAGAAATCTTTTGTGGTTTTAGATACGGGAGCCTCCCGCTCCGTGTTCGATATGACGCTGATTAAAAACAATATTGCAGAACTGGAATATAGTGAGGAAACTCATGCGACTACTTTATTTGCTACTTCCAGTACCATACAGGCCACTATACCTAAAATTAAGATGGGTAGATTGGTTATTCATGACTATGAAACGGTAGCCCTGGATCTGGAAAGCGTAAACCAGGCTTATGAGCAAATGGGACATCCCACAATTGCCGGTATTATTGGCAGCGATATCCTCCTGAAATATGATGCCCTGATCAATTATAAAAAGCTTAAGCTGTTCCTTTATAGCAACTAGCTATTTGCTCCTAAATGAGAGCTATGTATAGCTGGAAATAGCGATGCGCTGATTTTATTAAACAAAAAAAGAGGTACTATACGGCACCTCCTTTTTTGTTTAATTGTTATTTTGATCCGCTAATTAAGCGTCGATCTTAGCATATTTAGCATTTCTCTCGATGAAATCTCTTCTTGGACCAACTTCATCACCCATTAACATGGAGAAGGTATGGTCACATTCAGCAGCATTCTCAATAGTTGCCTGTAGCAAAGTACGTGTAGCAGGGTTTAAGGTAGTATCCCATAATTGCTCTGCGTTCATCTCTCCAAGACCTTTATAGCGTTGGATATGTACACTTTCCTCTTTACCTGCACCTTTTAAGCGTTGTACTGCCTGATCACGTTGTTGGTCATTCCAGCAATATTCATGCTCTTTTCCTTTTTTAACCTGGTACAATGGTGGCGCTGCGATGTACACATAGCCGGCTTCAATCAATGCTTTCATGTATCTGAAGAAGAAAGTAAGGATTAAGGTGGTAATGTGTGATCCATCGATGTCCGCATCCGTCATAATCACTACCTTATGGTAACGAAGCTTAGTCAGGTTTAACGCTTTATCATCTTCAGGAGTTCCAATGCTTACACCTAATGCGGTAAACATATTCTTGATCTCGTCGTTTTCGTAGATTTTGTGCTCCATTGCTTTCTCTACGTTCAGGATTTTACCTTTCAGTGGAAGAATAGCCTGGAAGTTACGGTCCCTGCCTTGTTTGGCAGTTCCACCAGCGGAATCTCCCTCGACAAGGTAGATCTCACATTTTTCCGGATCACTATCAGAACAATCGGCTAGCTTACCAGGTAAACCTGAACCACCCATTACGCTCTTACGTTGCACCATCTCACGTGCTTTACGTGCTGCTGCACGTGCCGTAGCGGCAAGAATTACTTTATTAACGATCAGTCTCGCTTCTCTTGGATATTCTTCCAGATAATTGTTCAGTGCTTCACCTACGGCGATATCAACTGCACCCATTACCTCAGAGTTACCCAGTTTTGTTTTCGTCTGACCTTCGAACTGTGGCTCCTGTACTTTCACAGAAATAACAGCGGTTAATCCTTCTCTAAAGTCATCACCAGTAATCTCAAATTTCACGTTTTTAAGCAATCCAGACTTATCTGCATATGCTTTTAACGTTCTGGTTAAACCTCTTCTGAAACCTGCAATGTGTGTACCACCTTCATGTGTGTTAATGTTGTTCACATAAGAGTGTACGTTTTCTGCATAGCTATCATTGTATTGTAAAGCAAGCTCTACCGGAATACCATTTTTGATACCTTCTACATAAATCGGCTCTGCAATCAGTGAAGGGCGACCTCCATCTAAAAACTGAACGAATTCTTTTAAGCCTCCCTGAGAATGGAAAAGTTCCGTTATCGGGTTTCCTTCTTCATCCAGTTCACGCTCATCAGTAAGTGTTAATTTAATTCCTTTATTCAGGAAAGAAAGTTCTCTTAATCTGCTCGCTAAAGTATCATAACGGTACTCTAAAGTCTGTGTAAAGATTTCAGGATCCGGAGTAAAAGTAATTACCGTTCCTCTTTTATCTGACACACCCACCACTTTAACATCGTATTGTGGCTTTCCTTTTTGATATTCCTGCTCCCAAACTTGTCCGTCGCGGTGAACTTCTGCTTTTAAATGCGTTGATAATGCGTTCACGCAACTTACCCCCACACCATGCAGACCACCAGAAACTTTGTAAGTATCCTTATCAAATTTACCCCCGGCATGTAATACCGTCATTACGATTTCCAGAGCTGATTTCTGCTCTTTCTGCATAATTCCGGTAGGAATACCACGACCGTTATCTTCAACTCTGATCGAGTTGTCTTTAAGAATATTTACATATATCGTGTCAGCATGACCTGCCAACGCCTCATCAATAGAGTTATCTACTACCTCGTAAACTAAATGGTGTAATCCTTTTACTCCGGTGTCTCCTATATACATCGAAGGGCGCTTACGCACCGCTTCTAAACCTTCTAAAACCTGTATATTATCTGCCGAATAATTTGACTTTGGATCCTTTTCTTCGCTCATAATTTTTAAAAAAACAATTAGATTCAAAAATAACCATTTTAGCCTAATTAACCGCAAATGTGGATAACTATTTGACCGAAAAACCACTAAAAATGAGCTAAAAACCGTAGTTTTTTAGGATACTAAATTTGAAATTTTATATTTGTTGAAATTTATCATTCCAGAGGACTTGAAATGTTCGGAAAAACCAGTTTTAAAACAGCTGGAAGGATGATCGATTCGAAAAACTAAAACAAAAAAATCAATTATAATCATTAGATGAAAAGATCAACATTAAAACTTGGCAGCATTGCTACTGCAGTTGCATTAGTTTCCGTTATGGCTTCTTGCCAGAACAAAGAAAACGCAGGTACCACTGCTCCAAAAACTGAGTCGGCCACGGTAACAAGCGCTGAAAAAATCGTCTATGTAAATTCTGATTCCCTGTTAACAAAATATCAGTATTTCAAAGACTTAAAAACTAAGCTTGATGCAAAGTCGAAAGCTGCACAAACAGATCTTGCTTCTAAACAACAAGCTTTCCAACGTGAAGTAGCACAATATCAACAACAACAAAATACGTTACCTGCTGATCAAAGAGCTTCTACTGAAGAAAGATTAGCACGTAAACAACAAGAATTACAAGCTTATTCTCAAAATGCAGGTGCTGCACTTCAAAATGAGCAAGCTACTGAGAATGAAAAATTATATGATAAAGTTGCGGAATACCTGAAAGTTTATGCAAAAGGTAAAGGCTTCAAAATGGTGTTAACTTATTCAAAAGGTAACAGTGCAATCTTATTTGCTGATGAGTCTTTAGACGTAACCAGCGAAGTGATCGTAGGATTGAACGCAGCCTACAAAAAATAATCATCGGTTGATGAAATTAAATGCTCCGTGTAATCGGGGCATTTTTTTTGTGCTTATTTTTTGGCGGGAACGCTGAGCTCCTGTTTCCAATCCTTCAAAATTAAATACATAAATCATTATAATGGGTATTACAACGCAACAACAACACGAGAAATTTATGCGCATGGCCATCGGCCTTTCCGAAAAAAACGTAACCGATGAACTTGGTGGTCCATTTGGTGCAGTGGTTGTTAAAGATGGTAAAGTGATCGCAAAAAGCGGCAATAAGGTAACCAGCACAAATGATCCGACAGCGCATGCAGAAGTATCAGCTATCCGGATCGCCTGTAAAAAACTAAAGACTTTTGACCTAACTGGCTGTGTGATTTACACCAGTTGCGAGCCTTGTCCGATGTGTTTGAGTGCGGTCTACTGGTCCAGGATAAACATGATCTATTATGCCAATACGAAGGTCGATGCGGCAAATATAGGCTTCGATGACCAATTCATCTATGAAGAACTCGAAAAGCCGATGACAGCGCGCAGTTTACCTATACAGCAAATGCTAAGAGATGAAGCCATTCAGGCTTTTAAACTCTGGGAGAAATCTCCAATGAGAGTAACTTATTAGGCTCAAAAAAGCCATCTTTAAAGGAATATTAAAGCGCATTATCTTGCGTTTAACTAAACATTCCTTTAAGGATGGCTTTATATTCCTTCTTACTTTGATTTGGCCAGGCTGATCATATGATCCAGCTCCTCTACCACCCCATCAGTTGACCCTGAAAAGCCCACAGCTTTAAACTTGATGTTGCCATCCGGTCCTATGATAAATTTAGTAGGTATGCCGCTTACTTTGTAAGCAGTAATCACATCAAAAACTTCCGGGTTCTGCTCGTTCTTCGTATCCATAAGCACGTTGAAATCATATTTTTTCTCCGTTAAAAAGTCTCTGACCACCTTGTCTCTGTTTTCTTCCCGCTGCCAGGTATTCACAAACAGGAACACCACATCTTTATCAGCTGCATATTTTTCCCGGGCCTTTTGCATACCTGGAAAAGAAGCCACACATGGCCCACACCAGGTCGCCCAGTAATCCAGAATCACGACTTTTCCTTTGAGACTGGCTAAACTCACAGATTCTCCTTTTAAGTTTTTCAGGTTAAACGCAGGTGCAGGAAGGTTAATCATTTCTTTCTCCGTAGCTGCGCGCTTAATTGCAAATACGGTTTTATCAACATCTGCCATATAGGTGTTGAAGGGAGTGCTTAAAGTCTGTCCTTCGTAAAGCTTTTGAAACCTTGTTCTCATCTCTCCTGTACCCTTACCAGCTTTCAAAAATTCATCAGCTACTTTAAATGCTTTTTCCGGATTACCAGCTAATTCCAGATACATCACATAACGGGCATTACCTTCAGCATCTGCGGCAGAACCCGCTTTCTCCTGATAAATAACGGCCTCTTTATCATTTCCTTTATGGTGTAAAATCAGCGCATACGTATCCGCATTTGTCTGATACATCCTTTCAATACCCTGAATATATTGTTCTTTTGAAGCATAAAAAGCTGGCACCTTCTCATTTTTTGCTTCATCCAGTAAGGCCAATGATTTTTTTGATAACACTGCTGCAAAATCTATGTCTTCATTTTTCTCAGCGAGCGGCCAGGCCAGGGAATTAGATAAGGAGGCCAGGCTCATTTTATTGGTAATCATTGGAGCGTATAAATTGAACTTCTCCAAATTTCTTTTTTGGCCGTAATTGTAAACGAGCTGGCTATATAAACCACTGATCTTCGCAGCATCGGCTGTCCTTTTCTGATCAAGGTCAAACTGTTTCAGCATCGCGGCTAATTTCAGCGCGATCTGATCCGGATCTTTCTCCTGATAGGCGGATGCTCTTGCTTCAGTAAAAGCCAGGTCTCCTTTGGGATATCGGGCAACAATAACCGGCTTTAAAGCATCTGCCGCTGCTTTATCCTTGAGTAAAACATGTAATGACATTAAAGTCATCAAATCAACTTCCTTAGGCGCTTTTTCTAACTGATAGCTCTTAATCTTACTGTTGATCAATTCTTTTCCTTTCACTTTATCCAGTCCGTATAAGGTACTCAAATAGGCGACTGTATATTTCTCTTTCAAAGCTGGTTGTGCAGCAAATGCCTTTTCATAAGATACTACTGCTTTAGCCGGATCGGCCTTTAATCCTGCCATTCTGCTCATCGCGGTGAGCAATTGCGCTTCTGCCAGATAAGCATTCGCCTTAACAGTTCCTTTATCATAAAACAGGGTGTAATGTCCCTGGGGACTGAGGTCAGTAGGTTCTTTTGCTGAAAAAACGAGACAGACCAGGTCTGTGCTGTCCACAGGATTGACGATACCTTTGAAAACATTCCCTTCCTTTTTGAGGGTAACGTTGACAGATTTTCGGTTAAGGTTCACAAAAGATTGCGCCATACACTGAAGCTCCTTTTCATTAGCGAAAGTGCCACCGGCGGGATCATAAGTGAAACTGAGTGGTTCGCCTCCCTTAGGGGCTTTGCTACTGAACACGACCTGCTGGGCTCCGGCAGAAGCGGAACTGAATAGCAAGAGTGAAAAAATAATTTTCTTTGAGATGAACATAATCAAGTATTTAGGTTTATTTAGGAATAACTAAATATATAGTTTTCCCAATCAATAAGCAAATACTTAAACTTTAATCTTTAAGGAATAATTGTTGTAATATGCAAGCGTGAATTACGAAGAAAAAATAGCCATAGAACTGGAATTCTGGAAGCGGAAAATGAGATTAAAACCCTCATTTTTCAATAAGATGACCAATACTATTCAAAAGAAAATCAACAGTTATATCCCTGAAAAAATTCATACTGCGATTACCGTAACCATCAAAAATATGATCAAAGGTGTACTTTATGGTTCTGCCTACACCAGTTCTAATCCTCCCCCTTTGGAAATGAGCCTGGTCCATAGAGAAGCTTTGGTGAAGTCGAAAATTGACAATTACTGTAAAACCGGGGCCGCAGAAGGGGGAATTACCGGTGCGGGTGGTTTTCTAATGAGCATGGCTGATTTTCCAATCCTCATCGGCATAAAAATGAAACTGTTGTTCGAAATTGCCGCCCTATATGGCTTTGATGTAAAAGACTATAGAGAGCGTTTATATTTGCTGTATATTTTTCAGCTCGCTTTCTCCAGTCAGCAGGGACGCACAAAGGTTTTCATGCACATGGAGAACTGGGAAAATAAGCTTCATATACTTCCTGAAAACGTGGACAGCTTTGACTGGAAAACATTTCAACAGGAATACCGGGATTACATCGATCTGGCCAAACTCGCCCAGCTCTTACCTATAGTTGGTGCTGCTGTAGGTGCCGTCGCCAATTATCAATTGATTAAATTATTGGGTACGACAGCGATGCAAGCCTATAGAATGAGACTGTTAAAATAACCTAAGACTCTTTTTTTCCTTCTTCTTCCTCAAAAAGACCACCAGTCAGGTCATCGATTTCTCTACGATCTTTCTTTGTTGGCCTTCCTGCACCACGATCTCTGATCAACACCGGAGCATGAAACATAGATTTATACCCCTGGGTCTCTTCCAAAGGAGTAATATCTTTATATTTTGTGACCGCAATTTTCGCCTCTACCCTATTGTATAAAAGCTCCACTACTTCAATCACTTTCTTCTCTATTCCCTTGGATACCTGATACACCTCTCCAGGTTTTACGATTGCAGAAGCTTTAAGATTATTACCATTTAATTTTACCCGACCAGCCTTACAAGCCTCTGTCGCCAAACTCCTGGTCTTAAATAATCTTATTGCCCATAAGTACTTATCTATCCGTAATTTTTCTTGCTCTGCCATAAAAAATCAAAAATACATTATAGAAAACAATGGTCTA
The DNA here is from genome assembly GCF_032677645.1 of Pedobacter gandavensis. Lineage (GTDB taxonomy): Bacteria > Bacteroidota > Bacteroidia > Sphingobacteriales > Sphingobacteriaceae > Pedobacter > Pedobacter gandavensis_A. The sequence goes on from NZ_JAVTSB010000001.1 coordinate 160,091, forward strand.
TACATAAAATTGATTTATTTTGTCAAAAAATAACTTAAAACATGATAGCACAATTAAAAAAGTTAGTAGAAGCCGCTTGGGAAGACAGAACTTTATTAGGATATAGTGAATATTGCGAGGCAATAGAAACGGTCATTATGCAACTTGATAAGGGTGAATTGCGCGTTGCTGAACCAGTACTGAACTCATGGGCTGTGAATGAATGGATCAAAAAGGCAGTAATCCTTTATTTTCCAATCAGAGAAATGAAAGAAATTGAAGTTGGTCCTTTCGTATTTCATGATAAAATGAAATTGAAAACCAATTATAAAGAATTAGGTGTACGCGTTGTACCTCATGGTATCGCTCGTTATGGCGCTTATTTAGCCAAAGGTGTGATTTTAATGCCTTCTTATGTAAACATCGGTGCTTACGTTGACGAAGGTACAATGGTGGATACATGGGCTACTGTAGGTTCATGTGCGCAGATTGGTAAACATGTTCACTTAAGTGGTGGTGTTGGTATTGGTGGTGTTTTAGAGCCAATTCAAGCTGCTCCGGTAATCATTGAAGACAACGTTTTCGTGGGTTCAAGAGCAATCGTTGTGGAAGGTGTTCGCGTAGAAAGAGAAGCCGTTTTAGGTGCAAACGTAGTTTTAACAGCCTCTACAAAAATTATCGACGTAACAGGAAGCACGCCAATTGAATATAAAGGTATCGTTCCAGCACGTTCAGTAGTTATTCCAGGTAGCTATGCTAAGAAATTCCCGGCTGGAGAATTCCAGGTTCCTTGCGCCCTGATCATCGGTCAACGTAAAGAATCTACAGATAAAAAGACTTCTCTAAATGATGCATTGAGAGAAAATAATGTAGCAGTATAATATAATGAAGATTGGTTTTGACGGAAAGAGGGCAGCGAATAATTTAACAGGGCTGGGAAATTACAGCAGGTCTTTAATTACCCACCTGGCCGAGTTTTTCCCTCAAAACCAATATTTTGTTTATACACCCAAAGTAAAGGAACATGCGCAAATCTCCCGTTTTTTGCAGATTAAAGGGATTAAGATAGCGCTACCAGATACTCCCGGATGGTTCTGGAGAACTTCGGGCATAAAAAAACAACTGCTAAAAGATCAGATAGAGCTCTTCCATGGCTTAAGTCATGAAATCCCCCTGGGCATTCAACATTCCGGAATTCGAAGTGTCGTTACCATACATGACCTTATTTTTCTCCGCTTCCCTCAATATTTTGGAAGGATAGACCGCTTCATTTACGAACTGAAATTCCGCTATGCCTGCAAACATGCAGACAAAGTTGTGGCCATTAGTGAATGTACAAAAAGAGACTTGGTTCATTTTTTCCAAACAGATCCTGATAAAATCGAGGTGGTTTACCAAAGCTGCGACGATAGTTTCAAATCTACTGCGGATGAAAAGAAAAAACAGGAAGTCCGGACTAAACACCAGTTGCCAGAAAAGTACATTTTGAATGTTGGTACGATTGAAACCCGCAAAAATCTACTCACACTGATTAAGGCATTACCAGAAATTAATCCAGAGTATCAGCTCGTGGTAGTAGGAAAAAAAACAGCTTATACGGAGCTTGTCAACAAAGAAATTGACTTGCTTGGTTTGAGATCCAAAGTTACCTTTTTACAAAATGTGCCCTTTGATGAACTGCCTTCCGTTTATCAGTTGGCCAGTGCCTTCGTTTACCCTTCTTTATATGAAGGGTTCGGCATTCCAATAATAGAAGCCATGTATTCCGGGGTTCCCGTAATTGCAGCAACAGGCTCTTGTCTGGAAGAGGCCGGAGGCGAACATAGCTTATATGTCTCACCATTTGACCACAAAGCGCTCTCCCTTTCCATCAATAAAGTATTGAACACCCCTACCCTCGCCACAGCAATGAAGGCGAAAGGGCTGGAATATGTTAAAAAATTTGACACACGGGTCCTCACAGAGGAAATGATTGAAATTTATACCCGGGTACTCTCCAATCACCAGAAATAACAGGTTATGCTTAGAACAGAAATTGAAAAAACCCTTCAGGTATTAAAAGACGGAGGGGTGATTCTTTATCCCACAGATACGGTCTGGGGATTAGGATGCGATGCTACAAATGAAGCAGCGGTAGCCAAAATAAATGAGATCAAAGCGCGTACTGCGGATAAGAGTTTTATCGTCCTGCTGGACAATGATTCCAAAATCCAAAGTTATGTTACAGAGGTCCCTGATGTGGCTTACGACTTAATCGAATACGCAGAAAACCCATTAACCATCATCTTCTCCGCTGCAAAAAACCTGGCGAAGAATGTGATCAATGAAGATGGTAGCGTAGGCATCAGAATTGTAAAGCATGACTTCTGTCAGCAGCTTATTCAACGCTTCCGTAAACCCATTACTTCTACTTCTGCTAATAAATCCGGTGAACCTTCTCCCCTGATCTTTGATGAGATTTCAGAAGAAATTAAAGCCGCAGTAGATTACATAGTTGATTGGGAACAAGAGCTACAGGCACCAAAGAAACCGTCCACCATCATGAAATTAGCGCCGGGAGGTCAATTTTCCTTTATTAGAAAGTAAGTTTTATTACTTTTGTAACTCATTAATGGAAAAACATTTACAAAATCCAATATTTAAAGTCCTTGCCGATATTGCTCAAACACATCAGATTGAAGCATACGTAATAGGTGGGTATGTGCGCGATATTTTCTTAAAAAGACCTTCTAAAGACATCGATATTGTGGTGTTAGGGAATGGAATTGAGTTTGCCGAATTAGTAGGTAAACAACTCAAAACCAAGGTTGCGGTATTTAAAAACTTTGGCACTGCCATGATTAAAACCCGCGATCTGGAAATAGAATTTGTAGGAGCCCGAAAAGAGTCCTACCGCTCAGATTCCCGCAAACCTATCGTAGAAAACGGCACCATCAAAGACGACCAGCTGAGAAGAGATTTCACGATCAACGCCCTGGCCATCTCCCTGAATAAAGACAATTTTGCTCAACTCGTTGATCCTTTTAACGGAATTAATGACCTGGAGCAAAAACTCATCAGAACCCCACTTGATCCTGAACTTACTTTTTCAGATGATCCATTGAGGATGATGAGGGCCATTCGTTTTGCCACTCAACTAGAGTTTAGCATAGACGAAAGCGCCATCAACGCAATAAAAACACAGAAAGAAAGAATCAGTATTGTCTCTAAAGAGCGCATTACCGATGAACTTAACAAGATCATCCTTTCTAAAACACCTTCTATAGGTTTCAAATACCTGTTTGATACCGGGCTTTTACACCTGGTATTTCCACAAATGGCCAACCTTTACGGAGTAGACATCATTAACGGAAAGGGACATAAAGACAATTTTTATCATACCTTGCAGGTTCTCGATAATATTTGTGAAGCTACCGACGACCTTTGGCTCCGTTGGGCAGCTATTCTTCATGACATTGCCAAACCGGCAACCAAACGTTTTGAAGAAGGACATGGCTGGACTTTTCATGGCCATGAAGACAAAGGTGCGAGAATGGTACCTCAGATTTTCAATCAATTGAAACTTCCATTAAATGAGAAGATGAAATTGGTGCAGAAACTCGTACAGTTACACCTAAGGCCCATTGTATTGGCACAGGAAGTGGTTACGGATTCAGCAGTCAGAAGGTTACTTTTTGATGCCGGCGAAGATATAGAGAGCTTAATGATGCTCTGCAATGCCGATGTCACCACAAAAAACGAGTACAAAGTAAAAAAGTACCGTAATAACTTTGAGCTGGTTAAACAGAAGCTGAAAGATGTGGAAGAACGGGACAAAGTAAGAAACTGGCAGCCACCAATTACTGGTACCCATATCATGGAAATATTCGGATTAGGCGCAGGTAAAGAAGTAGGACTGATTAAAAATGCCATTCGAGAAGCAATTCTGGAAGGAGAGATCAAAAACGACTACGAGGAAGCTTTACAGTTCATGCTGGAAAAAGCCAAAGAATTCGGCCTGCAACCCGTAAAGCGCTAATACAAAGTACAATAATATTTTATAATTTTATAGCTAGAAAAAAAGCTCAGATGGCAATTTATAGATTTAGAATAAGTTTCGAGGATTTCGATGAGGTAGTTAGGGAAATCGATATCAAACCAAACCAGACATTTGAAGATTTACATCGCGCGATACATCGCTCAACAGGATATTCTGCTGAAAAATCCTCGTCTTTTTATGTAAGTACTGATCATTGGATCAAAGGAGACGAAATTGCCTACCTGCCGAATCAACGTAAAGCAGATAGAGGTGTAACTTTAATGGAAAAAGCTAAACTGAGCAATTTCATTGAAGATCCACACCAGAAATTCTATTATATCTACAATTTCGACCGTCCATTTGATTTTCATGTAGAACTGATCAAGATCATTCTGGAAACTGATCCTAACCTTGAGTACCCTGTACTGGTTAAAAGTCAGGGAGAAGCCCCTAAAATCATCGATAAAGATAATTTTAATGCCGTTGCAGTATCAACTGATGAAGAATCTTCTGACTTTGATTTTCTGAACGAACTGGACTTTGTTCCTGGAGATACTGAAGAACTGGCCGCAATGGACGGAAGAGGTATCAATACCGCAGAAAAAACAATTGATGACGATTCAGAAGAAGATGCAGCGGATACCGATGAGTATGGTAGCGATGACGACAGCTACGAAGATGATGAGTACGGTGGTGGTAAAGACGACGATTATTAATATTCCATCATGTTATTGGATAAAACCTTAATTGTAGTTGTCGGCCCTACCGGAATAGGAAAGACTTCGCTGGCTATTGAACTGGCCAGACACTTTTCTACAGAAATTATTTCGGCTGATTCCCGTCAATTCTTTAAGGAAATGGAAATCGGGACTGCTAAACCTTCTCCGGAAGAGTTAAATGCAGCTCCGCATCATTTCATCAATTCCCATAGTATAGAAACCCTGTTCAGCACCGGCGACTTTGAAATACAAGCGTTACAGCTAATGGAGGAACTTTTTAAAAAACAGGATCTGCTGATTATGGTCGGCGGATCCGGTTTATACATCGATGCCGTTTGTAATGGACTCGATGATCTTCCGGATACAGACCTCAACATCCGCGAACAATTAAAACAACAGCTGGAACTGGAAGGTATTGAATCCATCAAACAACAGCTAAAAATTCATGATCCTGAATATTATGAGAAGGTAGACCAGGCCAATCCGCAACGGATGGTCAGAGGACTGGAATTCTTTCTTTCTACAGGCGAGAAGCTTTCTTCCTACCAAACCAACAGTAAAAAACAAAGACCTTTCAATATCATCAAAATAGGGCTCAATATGGACCGTGCAGCGCTCTATCAGCGCATCAACCATAGAGTTGATCAAATGATGGGTGCAGGTCTGCTGGAGGAGGTAAAAGGGCTACAAGCTTACAGAAAATATAATGCCTTAAATACCGTAGGATATTCCGAATTATTCGATTATCTGGATGGTAATATCCCACTGGAGACTGCGGTAGATAAGATCAAGCAAAACACACGTCGTTTTGCAAAGCGACAGCTGACCTGGTTTAGAAGGGATGACAACACTGCCTGGTTTGAACCCAATGCCAGCAAAGCCGTCATCCTTCATATCAATAACGTATTAGAATCTTAAGCCTGAGCTGTTGGTCCGCCAAAGTTCATTGGAAATCCAGGAGGCTCATCCTGCGTTTTAATCTTGCCATAAGCAGCCTCATATTTCTCCAGATTATCTTGCATTGCTACCATTAACCTTTTAGCGTGTTCTGGTGTCAGGATAATCCTTGATTTCACTCTTGCTTTAGGCACACCCGGCATCACTCTGATAAAGTCCAGTACAAACTCCGTGTTGGAATGCGTAATGATGGCCAGGTTTGAAAAAATCCCCTCTGCAACTTCTTCAGAAAGTTCAATATTTAATTGGTTTTCGTTTTGCTGTTCTTCCATAACACAAAACTATTACTTTAATCCATACCGAGGTAGCGGATGCGCAATTATTTTCCAAACCAAAACGCATAAAAAAAGTCCCCCGACTTTATCAGAAGGGGGACTTTTCAAAAGATATTTAAATATTAAGCATCTACTTCTTCTTGTTTCGAAGCTAATAATTTATCGTATTCTTCTTGAGAACCTACAATGATACGCTCATATCCACGTACACCTGTACCTGAAGGAATTAAGTGTCCAACAATAACGTTTTCTTTTAATCCAAGCATGTTATCACGTTTACCAGCGATTGCTGCTTCGTTTAACACTTTTGTAGTTTCCTGGAAGGATGCTGCAGAGATGAACGATTTCGTTCCTAATGAAGCACGTGTGATACCTTGTAACATTGAACTCGCAGTTGCAGGTCTTGCATCACGAACTTCAATTTGTCTCAGATCTTTACGTTTCAATTGAGAATTTTCGTCTCTTAATTTACGTAGAGAAAGGATTTGTCCTGGTTTCACTGTGTTTGAATCACCAGCTTCTATCACAACTTTTTTGTCATAGATCTCGTCATTCTCAATCATGAAGTCCCAACGATCTGCTAGATTATTCTCTAAGAAAGTGGTATCTCCCGGATCTTCAATGTGAACTTTTTGCATCATCTGGTGTACAATCACCTCAAAGTGTTTATCATTGATTTTTACACCTTGTAAACGGTAAACTTCCTGAATACCATTTACTAAGTATTCTTGTACAGCCGCAGGGCCTTTAATCGCTAAGATATCCGCTGGAGAGATAGAACCATCAGATAGAGGCATACCAGCTTTCACAAAGTCATTATCCTGAACCAGGATGTGTTTAGACAATGGAACAAGGTATTTTTTAACTTCTCCGTCTTTAGATTCAATCGTCATTTCGCGGTTACCACGTTTAACGCCACCTAAGGTTACCACACCATCAATCTCTGTTACTACAGCAGGGTTTGAAGGGTTACGTGCTTCGAAAAGCTCAGTTACACGTGGTAAACCACCCGTGATATCTCTTGTTTTACCAGTTGAACGAGGAATCTTAACAAGGATCTGACCAGTTTTAACTGCGTCACCTTCATCGATAGCGATGTGGGCTCCAACAGGGATGTTATATCCTCTGATCAATTCACCTTTTTTATCCACAACCCGTACAGAAGGGTTTTTAGTTTTATCACGTGTATCGATAATTACTTTCTCACGGTGACCAGTTTGCTCATCAGACTCCTCACGGAAGGTTACACCTTCAACGATTGCATCAAATTCGATTTTACCGGCGAACTCCGAGATAATTACCGCATTGTATGGATCCCATGAACAAATCTTATCGCCTTTAGCGATTTTAGCTCCATCCTCAACATATAAGAATGAACCGTAAGGAATGTTGTTGGTCATGATCACTTTGTTTGTGCCTGCTTCAACAATTTTGAATTCACCTGAACGACCTAAAACAATTTGTTTTATACCATCTTCAGTATCATTCTCTACTGTACGAACATTTTCAAACTCGATGATACCATCAAATTTAGCATTGATTTGAGATTCTGCAGCGATATTCGATGCAGTACCCCCAACGTGGAACGTACGAAGTGTTAACTGTGTACCCGGCTCACCGATTGACTGTGCAGCAATTACACCGACAGCTTCACCTTTTTGAACACGTTTACCAGTTGCTAAGTTACGACCGTAACAAAGCGCACAAACTCCTCGTTTGTTTTCGCAGGTTAATACCGAACGAATTTCAACACCTTCTAATGGTGATTCTTCAATTGCTTTCGCAATGTCTTCATCAATATCAAGGCCAGCTCCAACTAATAATTCACCATTCAAAGGATTGAATACATCATGTAGAGAAATACGACCTAATAATCTGTCGTATAATGGCTCAACGATGTCTTCATTATCTTTCAATGCAGTAGTGTACATACCTCTTAAAGTACCACAATCTTCTGCATTAACGATCATATCCTGTGCTACATCATGTAAACGACGTGTAAGGTAACCCGCATCCGCCGTTTTTAACGCCGTATCCGCAAGACCTTTACGCGCACCGTGAGTAGAGATAAAGTATTCTAATACCGATAGACCTTCCTTAAAGTTAGATAGAATCGGATTTTCAATAATCTCACCACCTGAACCTGATTTCTGAGGCTTAGCCATCAAACCACGCATACCGCATAGCTGACGAATCTGCTCTTTCGAACCACGGGCTCCAGAGTCTAACATCATGTAAACTGAGTTGAAACCTTGATTATCGCTTGATAACTGAGTCATCACGAATGATGTTAAACGGTTATTAATACGAGTCCAGATATCGATAATTTGGTTGTAACGCTCGTTGTTGGTAATGAATCCCATGTTATAGTTATTCCTTACTTCTTCAACTTCAGCAGAAGCTTGCTCTAATAACGCTTGTTTTTCAACCGGAATGTTTACATCTTGTAAATTAAATGATAAACCTCCTCTAAACGCCATTTGGAAACCTAATTCTTTGATATCATCTAAGAATCTAGCTGCACGTGACATACCGGTAATTTTTACCACATGACCAATGATATCTCTAAGAGATTTCTTAGTTAGTAGCTCATTGATATAACCAACTTCTGCCGGAACCATTTGATTAAATAGTACACGACCTACAGTAGTTTCCATCAATTTATTAACGATTGATCCATCTTCCAATTTCACATTTACCTTAACTTTAATAAACGCGTGAAGATCAATCATTTTCTCATTATAAGCGATGATTACTTCCTCAGGAGAGTAGAAAGAGAAATCTTGTCCTTTAACTACACGTTGCTCATCAGTTCTACGGCCTTTAGTAATATAGTAAAGACCCAAAACCATATCCTGTGAAGGTACCGTAATTGGAGTACCGTTTGCAGGGTTTAGAATGTTGTGTGCAGCAAGCATTAATACTTGTGCTTCTAAGATTGCGGCGTGTCCTAATGGTAAGTGTACTGCCATCTGGTCACCGTCAAAATCCGCGTTGAATGCGGTACATACTAATGGGTGTAATTGGATTGCTTTACCTTCCACCAATTTAGGTTGGAAAGACTGGATACCCAATCTGTGTAGTGTTGGTGCACGATTCAGTAATACCGGGTGACCTTTTAAAACATTCTCCAGAATATCCCAAACTAATGGATCTTTTCTGTCTACAATTTTCTTTGCAGATTTTACTGTTTTAACGATACCTCTTTCTATCATCTTGCGAATGATAAACGGTTTGAATAGCTCCGCAGCCATATCTTTAGGTAAACCACATTCATGTAATTTAAGGTTTGGACCTACAACAATTACCGAACGAGCAGAATAATCCACACGTTTACCTAATAAATTCTGACGGAAACGACCTTGTTTACCTTTCAGAATGTCTGAAAGAGATTTTAAAGCACGGTTACCTTCAGTTTTAACTGCATTTACTTTACGTGAGTTATCAAATAACGAATCTACCGCTTCCTGTAACATACGTTTTTCGTTACGTAAAATTACTTCCGGCGCTTTGATCTCGATTAAACGTTTCAAACGATTGTTACGGATAATCACACGACGATATAGATCATTTAAATCTGAAGTCGCAAAACGACCACCTTCAAGAGGTACTAACGGACGCAATTCCGGTGGAATAACAGGAACAATCTTGATGATCATCCACTCCGGGTTATTCTCAATTCGGGTTCTTGCACCACGGAAAGCTTCCACTACCTGTAAACGTTTCAAAGCTTCGTTTTTACGTTGCTGAGAAGTTTCGTTTGCAGCCTGGTGGCGTAAGTTATAAGATAAAGTATCTAAATCAATACGTTTCAATAAATCTTCTAATGCTTCAGCACCCATTTTGGCGATGAATTTATTAGGATCTTTATCGTCTAAATATTGGTTTTCTTTTGGCAACTTATCAAGAATATCAAGATATTCCTCTTCAGTTAAGAAATCCATATATTGAATACCTTCTTCTGCCATGAAACCAGCTTGAATTACTACATAACGCTCGTAGTAAATGATCAAATCTAATCTCTTTGTAGGCAATCCTAATAAGTATCCAATTTTATTTGGTAAAGAACGGAAATACCAGATATGCGCAACAGGAACCACCAAATTGATGTGCCCCATACGCTCTCTACGTACTTTCTTTTCCGTAACCTCAACACCACAACGGTCACACACAATACCCTTATAACGGATACGTTTGTATTTACCACAATGACATTCGTAATCTTTAACCGGACCGAAAATACGCTCGCAGAACAAACCATCACGCTCAGGTTTGTAAGTACGGTAATTTATCGTCTCAGGTTTTAACACCTCACCACTAGAGCGCTCTAAAATAGCCTCCGGCGATGCCAAACTAATGGTGATCGAGGTGAAATTGCTTTTTAATTTATTATCCTTTTTGTAAGACATAGCTCTTTTGTTTGAATTTGAAAATTTAAAAAGCCGGAACGGACACCAGCTTAACTGTGGTCCGTTCCAGCATTAAAAAATTCAACATTAGTCTAACGTAATATCTAAACCTAATCCGCGTAACTCATGTACCAATACATTGAATGATTCTGGTACACCTGGCGTAGGAAGGTTTTCGCCTTTTACAATCGCCTCATAAGTTTTGGCCCTACCGATCACATCATCTGACTTAACAGTTAAGATCTCTTGCAGGATATTAGCCGCACCGAATGCCTCTAATGCCCAAACCTCCATCTCACCAAAACGCTGACCCCCGAACTGAGCTTTACCACCCAATGGTTGTTGTGTAATTAATGAATATGGTCCGATTGAACGAGCGTGCATCTTATCATCAACCATGTGCCCTAGTTTCAACATGTAGATAATACCTACAGTTGTTGGCTGGTCAAATTTCTCACCCGTTAAACCGTTATGTAAGTAAGTTCTACCTGAAGCAGGTACACCAGCTTTAGCGATCCAGTCTTCTACCTCGTCATGTTTAGCACCATCAAAGATCGGAGTTGCAAATTTCACACCCAATTCTTTACCGGCCCATGCCAATACAGTTTCATAGATCTGGCCCAAGTTCATACGTGAAGGTACACCCAGTGGGTTCAACACGATATCAACAGGTGTTCCATCTTCTAAGAACGGCATATCTTCATCACGAACGATACGGGCTACAATACCCTTATTACCGTGACGACCAGCCATCTTATCACCTACTTTTAATTTACGTTTTTTAGCTACATAAACCTTAGCCATTTGTACAATACCTGATGGCAATTCATCACCAACACTGATGGCGAATTTATCACGTTTGTAAGCACCTAATTCTTCGTTCACACGAATACCATAGTTGTGCAACAGCAATTTAATCTGGTCATTTTTCTCTTCATCAGTAGTCCATTTGTATGGGTTGATGTGAGCATATTCCAGATCAGCAAGACTTTTCTGCGTAAACTTAGCGCCTTTAGGGAATAATAATTCCTTGTAAACATTGAATACACCCTGAGATGTTTTACCGTTTACAATCTGGAACAATTTATCTACAAGCTCATTTTTCAGATTAGTAGTTGCAAGGTCATATCTCTTATCTAATTTTTCTATCGCTGCTTTTTCTTCAGCTTTAGTAGTTTTCTTAGCTCTTGAGAATAACTTAGTATCAATTACAACACCTTTGATCGAAGGAGGAGTTTTCAAGGATGCATCTTTCACATCACCTGCTTTATCACCAAAGATCGCACGTAGTAATTTCTCTTCCGGCGAAGGATCAGATTCTCCTTTAGGAGTGATCTTACCAATCAGGATGTCTCCTTCTTTAACTTCAGCACCTACACGGATAATACCGTTTTCATCTAAATCTTTAGTAGCTTCTTCAGAAACGTTAGGGATATCTGGTGTTAATTCCTCTTCTCCACGTTTCGTATCACGCACTTCTAATTCAAACTCTTCAATGTGTAATGAAGTAAAGATATCTTCACGAACAATACGCTCGCTAATTACGATCGCATCCTCAAAGTTGTATCCTTGCCAAGGCATGAAAGCAACTTTTAAGTTTCTTCCTAATGCCAATTCACCATTTTCAGTAGCATAACCTTCACATAGTACTTGTCCTTTTACTACTTTCTGACCTTTCTTAACGATTGGTTTTAAGTTGATACAAGTGTTCTGATTGGTTTTCTTGAATTTGATTAATTTATATGTTTTGCTATCACCTTCGAATGAAACCAAACGATCTGCATCGTTTCTAACATACTTAATAGTGATCTCATTTGAATCCACATATTCTACTACACCTTCACCTTCAGCATTGATCAGTGTTCTTGAATCGCGGGCTACGCGACCTTCTAAACCTGTACCAACGATTGGTGCTTCAGGACGTAACAATGGTACGGCCTGACGTTGCATGTTGGATCCCATCAAGGCCCTGTTCGCATCATCATGCTCAAGGAACGGAATCAACGAAGCAGCGATCGATGTAATCTGATTAGGTGCCACGTCCATTAAGTCTAATTTCTCAGGCTCAATAACCGGGAAGTCACCCTCGTAACGTGCTTTAACACGTGCAGTGGTGAAATTACCTTGATCATCATAAGCAGCATTCGCTTGTGCAATAGTTTTACCATCTTCATCTTCTGCAGACAGGTAAATCACATCCTCATCTACCTGAACAATTCCGTCTTTAACTTTTTTGTATGGAGTTTCAATGAAACCTAAGTTATTGATCTTCGCGTGAACGCAAAGAGAAGAGATCAAACCAATGTTTGGACCCTCCGGAGTTTCAATCGTACAAAGACGACCGTAGTGAGTATAGTGAACGTCACGTACCTCGAAACCGGCACGTTCACGGGAAAGACCACCTGGGCCTAAGGCTGAAAGACGACGTTTGTGCGTAATCTCTGCCAGAGGATTTGTCTGGTCCATGAACTGCGATAACTGGTTGGTACCAAAGAATGAATTAATTACCGACGATAATGTACGGGCATTAATTAAGTCTGTTGGGGTAAACACCTCGTTATCACGAATGTTCATACGCTCACGAATGGTACGAGCCATACGCGCTAAACCAACACCAAATTGAGCGTATAATTGCTCACCTACTGTACGAACACGACGATTCGACAAGTGATCAATATCATCCACTTCTTCTTTAGAGTTGATCAGTTTGATCAGGTATTTAACAATCGCAATAATGTCTGCTTTTGTCAATACTTTAACGTGATCAGGAGTATCCATTTTCAACTTACGGTTGATGCGGTATCTACCAACATCTCCTAAGTCATAACGTTTATCCGAGAAGAACAAACGCTCAATGATACCTCTTGCAGTTTCCTCATCAGGTGGTTCTGCGTTACGCAAAGCACGGTAGATGTTTTCAACAGCCTCTTTTTCAGAGTTTGAAGTATCTTTTTGTAAAGTATTATAGATAATGGTATAATCAGCTTGACTGGCACCATCATCTTTAGATAAGATGATCGTTTTAACACCTGCATCAATGATCATATCAATGTGCTCATCCTCTAAAACAGTATCTCTATCTAAGATTACTTCGTTACGATCAATGGAAACTACCTCACCGGTATCCTCATCCACAAAATCTTCAACCCATTTTCTTAGAACTCTTGCAGCAAGTTTACGTCCGATATATTTCTTTAAACCTGATTTGCTAACTTTTACTTCATCAGCAAGATCAAACAATTCAAGGATGTCTTTATCAGAATCATAACCGATTGCACGCAATAGTGTAGTTACCGGGAATTTTTTCTTACGGTCGATATAAGCATACATCACGTTATTAACGTCAGTAGCAAACTCGATCCATGAACCTTTGAAAGGAATCACACGCGCAGAATAAAGCTTAGTACCATTTGTGTGACGGCTTTGACCGAAGAACACACCTGGCGACCTGTGTAATTGAGAAACAATTACGCGCTCTGCACCGTTGATTACGAAGGTACCTTTAGGGGTCATATATGGAATAGTTCCCAGGTACACATCTTGAATGATGGTTTCAAAATCTTCGTGTTCTGCATCATTACAAGAAAGTTTCAGCTTCGCTTTTAATGGAACACTATACGTTAACCCACGGTCAATACACTCAGGTATATCATAACGCGGTGGATCAATAAAATAATCTAGGAATTCTAAAACAAAAATATTTCTAGAATCTGTGATTGGGAAGTTTTCAGCAAACACCTTAAATAAACCTTCTGTATGACGGTTATCTGAAGTGGTCTCGATCTGAAAAAATTCTCTGAATGATTGCAACTGTACATCTAGAAAATCCGGGTAATCTATGATGTGCTTACTACGTGCAAAATTTACTCTTTGGTCGACTTTATTTGCCAATGGACTAAAGTTAATTTAGTTTAAGAATAAACTATTTGTTTGGTTTGCCGTTAAACGTTTTCACCAGCCAAACAAGATGAAATGTTTATAAACAGGTATAGACTCCGACTATACAGTCGGAGTCTATGTTTAAAGTTATATTAAAATTAAGTGATTACTTAATTTCAACTACAGCTCCAGCTTCTTCTAATTGTTTTTTCAAAGCTTCAGCTTCGTCTTTAGAAACACCAGCTTTTAATTCTTTTGGTGCGCCATCAACTAAATCTTTAGCTTCTTTCAAACCTAGACCAGTTAAGTCTTTTACTAATTTAACTACTGCTAATTTAGAACCACCAGCTTCTTTTAAGATAACATCAAAAGTTGATTTTTCTTCAGCTGCAGGAGCAGCATCACCAGCAGGAGCCGCAGCAACTGCAGCAGCAGCTGGTTCGATACCATACTCGTCTTTTAAGATTTGAGCTAATTCGTTAACTTCTTTAACTGTTAAGTTTACCAATTGCTCAGCAAACGCTTTTAAATCTGCCATATTTATAGATTTTAAAAATTTACGTAAAATAATAATTTATAATTTGAACTTATGAGGTGTTCCTTAACCTTCTCTCTCTTGAAGAGTTTTAACAATTCCTGCAATTTTGTTACCGCTTGACTGTAAAGCTGAAATAACATTCTTAGCTGGTGATTGTAATAATCCAATGATGTCTCCAATAAGCTCTTCTCTTGATTTCAAGCTCACTAAAGTATCTAATTGGTTATCACCAACGAATACTGTTGAATCGATATAAGCCGCTTTAAGTTGTGGTTTATCAGATCCTTTTCTCAAGGCTTTGATCAGCTTAGCTGGACCATTACCTGTTGTAGAGAATAATAATGCTGATTGACCTTTAAGCGCAACAAAGATCTCTGATGCATCGCCTTCTAATCCTTCGATCGCTTTTTTGATCAAAGTATTTTTAGCTACCTGCATTTCAATCCCGCTTTCGAAACATTTGCGACGGATCATGTTAATTTTCTCAACAGATAAGCTTGATGTATCGGCAATGTAAAAGTTACCGAATTCCTGCATCTTCTCTAGAAGTGCTGAAACTACTACGTGTTTTTCTTCTCTGTTCATAATTAAATCCCCGCTACTGATTTAGTTTCGATTGCAATTCCAAGACTCATAGTAGAAGAAACATGAATGCTCTTAAAATAAGTTCCTTTTGCAGCAGATGGTTTTAGCTTAGAAATTACCTGAAGTACTTCTAATGCGTTTTCATATATTTTTTCTGCTGGGAATGATACTTTTCCTATTGATGCGTGAATGATACCACTTTTGTCAACTTTAAAATCAATCTTTCCGCCTTTTACATCAGTTACTGCTTTACCAACTTCGTTAGTTACAGTACCTGACTTAGGGTTTGGCATAAGGTTACGTGGACCTAAAACGCGGCCCAGTTTACCTACTTTTGCCATACAAGCAGGAGTAGTGATAATAATGTCAACATCTGTCCATCCACCTTCAATCTTGGCTACATATTCGTCTAAACCTACAAAATCTGCACCTGCTGCTTTAGCCTCTTCTTCCTTATCAGGAGTACAAAGTACTAATACACGTACAGTTTTACCTGTACCGTGTGGTAAAGTTGCAATACCACGAACCATTTGATTGGCTTTACGTGGATCTACTCCTAATGCTACGTCGATATCAACCGATGCATCAAATTTAGTAGTAGTTATTGCTTTTACCAAAGCAGCCGCATCCTGTAAAGAATACGTTTTACCAGATTCTAGTTTAGCATGTGCCTTTTTTTGATTTTTTGTTAATTTAGCCACTGTTGTAAACTGTTTTTTGTTAATTAATTTGTCCAAGGTGCATCACCGCTAACGGTGATTCCCATACTGCGTGCTGTACCGGCAACCATACTCATTGCCGATTCGATAGTGAAAGCATTTAAATCAGTCATTTTATCTTCAGCAATTGACTTAACCTGATCCCAAGTCACCGAACCAACTTTCTTACGGTTGGGCTCAGCAGAACCACTCGCTAATTTAGTAGCATCCTTTAACTGGATAGCAACCGGAGGGGTTTTGATGATAAATTCGAAAGACTTGTCAGCATAAACAGTGATTACAACTGGTAATACTTTACCTGGCTTATCTTGGGTACGAGCATTGAATTGCTTGCAAAACTCCATAATGTTCACCCCCTTAGCACCTAAAGCAGGTCCTACTGGTGGTGATGGATTTGCAGCTCCACCTTTGATTTGTAACTTAACAAGTGCACTGACTTCTTTTGCCATTTTCTGTTTTGTTAATTTTAATACTCAATGTTATAATGTTGGAAGCAAGTAACATTTAAGATCTTATATAATATTTCTATTCTTTTTCTACCTGCATATAGTTAAGCTCCAGTGGAGTTTTTCTTCCGAAAATCTTAACCATTACTTTGAGTTTTTTCTTCTCTTCGTTCACCTCTTCAATCACGCCGGTAAAACCATTAAATGGTCCATCCATTACTTTTACGTTCTCTCCAACATAGTAAGTTACGTTCATGGTTTCACCTTGCTGGCTCATCTCATCAACTTTACCTAAAATGCGATTAACCTCTGCTTGACGCATAGGCACCGGGTTTCCGCCTTTATCTCCCAGAAAACCAATTACACTATTAACATTCTTAATAATGTGCTCTAGCTCTCCGTCCAAATTCGCTTCAATCAAAACATATCCGGGATAGAAGTTACGTTCTTTCGCAATCTTTTTTCCTTCTTTCATTTGATAGTATTTCTCCATTGGGATTAATACCTGAGGAACAAGGTGAGAAAAACCTAAACGGCTAATTTCAGAATCGATATACTGTTTTACCTTCTTCTCTTTACCGCTTACCGCCCTAACTACATACCATTTCAACTGATCGTCCATTTAGCTATATTAATTAGAAAGTGATTTATAAAAAGTATCTAAAACAAAAGTAGATCCCTTATCCATTGCAAAAACGACTAATGCAATGATAAACGAAGCTACCAGAACCAGCACTGCAGAATTTTGCAATTCTCCCCATGTAGGCCAAGTAACCTTCTGGGTCATTTCTTCATACGATTCTTTAATAAATTGAACTACTTTAGCCATAATCTTTTATTAGCACGGGAACAAGGATTCGAACCCTGATCAAAGGTTTTGGAGACCTCTATTCTACCGTTGAACTATTCCCGTGTGTGTATTATGCTTTATCCCTTCAACTTGGATTTAGCAGCTTTATTAGAAACAAAGTAGTGGGCGGTTAAAGCCCGCTACTTTGTTTTATCTGGTTATTTAATGCCTTTCAGCTTTAAATTATTTTACAATTTCAGTTACCTGACCAGCACCTACTGTTCTACCACCCTCACGGATTGCGAAACGTAGACCTTTTTCCATTGCGATTGCGTTGATCAATTTAACATTGATAGTAACGTTATCACCTGGCATTACCATTTCAGTTCCTTCAACTAAGGTGATTTCACCTGTAACGTCTGTAGTACGGAAATAGAATTGTGGACGGTATTTGTTAAAGAATGGAGTGTGACGTCCACCTTCTGCTTTTGATAATACATAGATCTCAGCTTTGAAATCTGTGTGAGGAGTTACTGAACCTGGTTTACAGATTACCATACCACGACGGATATCAGTTTTCTCAATACCACGTAACAATAGACCTACGTTATCACCAGCT
Source organism: Pedobacter gandavensis (assembly GCF_032677645.1). GTDB lineage: Bacteria > Bacteroidota > Bacteroidia > Sphingobacteriales > Sphingobacteriaceae > Pedobacter > Pedobacter gandavensis_A. The sequence continues at coordinate 178,024 of NZ_JAVTSB010000001.1, forward strand.
TCACCATAATCAAGGATCTTACGGAACATCTCAACACCTGTTACAGTTGATTTAAGATTTTCAGCACCCATACCCAGGATCTCAACAGGATCACCAGAGTTGATTACACCACGCTCAATACGACCAGTTGCAACAGTACCACGACCAGTGATCGAGAATACATCTTCAACAGGCATTAAGAATGGAAGTTCAGTTAAACGTGGAGGGATTGGAATGTAGCTATCTACAGCATCCATTAATTCCATGATTTTAGCAACCCAAGTAGGATCTCCGTTCAAGCCACCAAGAGCTGAACCTTGAATTACAGGGATATCATCACCAGGGAATTCATAGAAAGATAACAATTCACGAACTTCCATCTCTACTAATTCTAGTAATTCAGGATCGTCAACCATATCCACTTTATTCATGAATACTACCAATGAAGGAACACCAACCTGACGAGCCAATAGAATGTGCTCACGAGTTTGTGGCATTGGACCATCTGTAGCAGCTACAACGATGATAGCTCCATCCATTTGTGCAGCACCAGTAACCATGTTCTTTACATAATCCGCGTGACCTGGACAGTCAACGTGTGCATAGTGACGGTTAGCAGTTGAATACTCAACGTGTGCTGTATTGATAGTGATACCTCTTTCTTTTTCCTCTGGAGCAGAGTCAATAGAATCAAATGAACGCGCCTCAGATAAACCAGCATCAGATAACACTTTAGTGATAGCTGCTGTTAAGGTTGTTTTACCGTGGTCAACGTGACCGATTGTGCCGATGTTTAAGTGCGGCTTGCTGCGGTCAAACTTTTCTTTTGCCATGTTTTTATACTTATTAGTAGGTTATAACTTTTTATTAATTAATTGTTTTGATACAAATTCAACACAAAAAACCTTGTTCAACTGCTATAAACGACAGATTCAACAAAGCTTGTTTTTATCTTGAGCCAAAGATGGGACTTGAACCCACGACCTCTTCCTTACCAAGGAAGTGCTCTACCGCTGAGCTACTTCGGCTTTTAATCTCAGCTTCAATCTAAATTAAATTAAGTAGTTCAATTTTGATATTCGAATTGAACTACTCAATTCCTTGCCGATTCTCCAGCTTTTCCAATTTTGAGCGAAAGACGAGGTTCGAACTCGCGACCTATAGCTTGGAAGGCTATCGCTCTACCAACTGAGCTACTTTCGCTTTTTTATTGTGGGGGGAGAAGGATTCGAACCTTCGAAGTCTTGCGACAACAGAGTTACAGTCTGTCCCATTTGGCCACTCTGGTATCCCCCCCTACCTTTAACCTGCCAATACTTTGCAGTATCGAAGTTAAAAGAGCCTCCTATCGGGATCGAACCAATGACCTACTGATTACAAGTCAGTTGCTCTACCAGCTGAGCTAAGGAGGCTAATATCATCATTGCAATGGTGTGCACAATGATTTTTCAAATTTTAATCTTTCACAGAACTAATCCGAATCTTTTAAGAGAAACGCCCTCTCTGATTGGGATTGCAAATGTACACCAATTTTAATATGATCCAAAATTATTTTAAAAAAAAAATGGCAGGACTTAATCCTGCCACCCTTTTTATTAAAATTCTTCAAAATATCAGCCTAATAATCAGATACTTCGTCGGCATTTAAAATTGCTTTATGTTCGCTTAATTTTTCTCGCGTTTTATCTTTGTGTTTAGTGATTTGCTTCCTTAACGACTCAATTGCCAAATCCGTGGCCTCTTCAAAAGATTTACATTGTTCCTTTGCGAACATCGTAACGCCCGGTACGATCAGTTTGATCTCACTTATTTTGTTTGCTTCATCCTCTACATTTTCTAATTTCAAATAAACCTCCCCACTAATAATCTGGTCGAAGTACTGGTCTAACTTATCTGTTTTCTTTTGAATAAACTCCAACAATTTCTGGTCTGCATTGAAATGGATCGATTGAACTGTAATTTTCATTGTTTCCTCCTTTTTTATGCCTTTGGATGGGCTTGTTTATATATTGATTTTAATCTCTCTATAGAGTTATGCGTATATACCTGTGTAGCTGCAAGGCTGGCATGTCCTAATAACTCTTTTATTGCATTCAAATCCGCCCCCCTGTTTAAAAGGCTTGTCGCATAAGAATGACGCAATACATGGGGGCTCTTCTTATCCTGTGTGGATATATATGTCAAATAACTGGTCACAATCCTATAAATTAGTTTAGGATAAGCTGGTGTTCCTTTATCTGTAACGAATAAGGGACCCATTTTGTTATGAAAATTTTGTAAAGTTTTTATGTCAATGTACGCTTTCAGCTGATCCGCAAGAACTTTGCTCATGGGAATAATTCTTTCTTTATTTCTTTTACCCGTCACACGGATCGTAGCGCCGTAAAAATCAATGCTTTCCGTATGGAGCGAAAGTAATTCCGCCAAACGCATACCTGTTCCAAACAAAGTTTCAATCACCAGTTTATCACGAACAGAAGGAAAAGTCTCGTCGAAAAATTCAGCGGAGTCCAGTAAAACATCTAATTTCTGATCTTCTATAAATACAGGAAGTCTTTGGGGGATTTTTGGTGCCCTGACCAGCGTCATCGGACTCGCGCTGATTAAACCTTCACGCAACAGGTATTTATAGAAGCTGCGAAGCGTAGAAAGCTTCCTGCCTATAGAACGCTCTGAAACCTCCGCTTCCATTAAGGCTACCATATAACTTCTCACCTGGGGATGACCGGCTTCAACTACCGGCAATTCAAAACTCTGATGCAGGTAATCACTAAACTGCAACAAGTCCGTTTCATAAGACTTCAGGGTATGTGGAGAATAACGTTTCTCGTGCTGGAGATAAAGGAGGAATTGCGCAATAACCATAGGCATACTATTTGTAAAACACGATAAGTGAATATACAAAAGATCCCTCGTGAAACCCTCAGAAATTTCACATTAAAAATAAAAAAGCGCTACTGGGTTCACCAATAGCGCTTTAATATCATAGAAACTTTTTAGAAACTATACAGTTCCTTCAAGTTGCATGTTCTGCTTGTAAATAGCATGTTTAACTAACGTACGACGAGCTACAGATTTTTTCTCATAAGCTTGGCGGCTACGCAATTCTCTTAACACACCTGTTTTTTCAAATTTCTTTTTGAAACGTTTCAAGGCTTTATCTAGTGATTCGCCGTCTTTAATATTAATGATAATCATAACGTAAATATACCCCCTCTCGTTGTTTTTAGGATTGCAAAGATAGAGCTTTGTTTTGATTCTCAAAACAATAAGTGTATTTTTATTTAAAACAATGCCCAATTAATTTTGTCTATGCATTAACACTTACTCAAAAACCTATGAAATCCAAAAAAACGATTTTCATCATCCTCGGGATCGTCCTGCTCGCTCTGGCCAGCTTTGTCTACTTCCGCTTCTACTTTGTACTCGGAGAAGGCGTAAAGGCCGGAGAACTCAACTATGTAGTCAAAAAAGGTTATCTGTTTAAAACCTACGAGGGGAAACTGATTCAAACCGGACTTAAATCCAAACAATCCGGAAACATTCAATCCAATGAGTTCGAGTTTTCTGTAGAAAATGCAGCTATAGCGGAGAAGATGATGCTGAACAGCGGAAAAGTATTTGAACTCCGTTACAAAGAGTATATGGGAGCTTTACCATGGAGAGGTTATAGTAATTATGTTGTCTATGAAATCATTTCCATCCAGTAAAAAATAAAAAAAATACGGCGACCCTAAAGGTCGCCGTATCCGTTACTGTTTATATTTGGTTAGAATATGCTATTATATAATAGGTAATATACCTATTTAATCTTTTAAAATCTCCCTTGCGATCACAATTTTTTGTATTTCGGAAGTTCCCTCCCCAATGGTACACAATTTACTATCCCTGTAAAACTTCTCTACCGGAAAATCTTTCGTGTATCCGTACCCGCCAAAAATCTGTACAGACTCTGTGGCGCAACGTACCGACACTTCAGAAGCAAAATACTTAGCCATGGCCGATTCCTTGGTCATTGGTAGTCCACGGTTCTTCAAATCAGCAGCCTGTCTGATCAATAACTCAGCAGCCTCAATCTCTGTGGCCATATCCGCCAGTTTAAAGCTGATGCCCTGAAAACTGGCAATAGGTTGTCCAAACTGATGGCGTTCCTTTGCATAAGCAACTGCTGCTTCATACGCACCTTTGGCAATTCCCAACGATAAAGCAGCAATAGAGATCCGTCCACCGTCCAATACTTTCATGGCCTGTTTAAAACCTTCTCCTACCTTACCCAACAGGTTTTCTTTAGGCACACGACAATTGTCGAATATCATCTCCGTGGTTTCCGAAGCACGCATTCCCAGTTTATTCTCCTTTTTACCGGCAGAGAAACCAGGTGTACCACGTTCTACCACGATTGCTGAGATCCCTTTTGAATCTCCTTTTTCACCGGTACGAACCATGACTACCGCTACATCACCACTTTTTCCGTGAGTAATCCAGTTTTTAGCGCCATTGATTACATACTCATCGCCTTCTAAGCGCGCAGTGGTCATCATTCCCAAAGCATCAGAACCCGTATTTGCTTCCGTTAAACCCCAGGCACCAATCCATTCTGCAGTAGCCAGCTTAGGCAACCATTTATGTTTTTGTTCTTCTGTACCAAAAGCTAAAATATGTCCTGTACATAAAGAATTGTGTGCTGCTACGGATAAACCGATAGAGCCGCAGACTTTAGCTACCTCCACAATCACATCTACATACTCCTGATAGCCAAAACCAGATCCTCCATAAATCTCAGGAACCAGCACCCCCATCAATCCCAATCCGCCGAGTTTCTTGAAAACCTCTACCGGGAAATGTTGCGCTTCATCCCATTCCATTACCTGAGGACGAATATTTTTTTCAGCAAAATCTTTTACCATCTTCCTGATCATCTCCTGATCTTCTGAAATACTAAAGTTGTATCCTACAGAACTATCCATCGTTTCTAACATATCTTATTGTTTGAATTTGAACAATTATAAGGAATAAAAACTATAGCAACCACAGTTCAAAATTCGCCTCCTGATAGAACGAAACGGTATTTAGTTCATTAACCGTACCCCTTCATTTTTAAGGAAAGCTATAGCGCATAATAGTTATTTATATTTTTTTTAATTTAGTTCTGAAAAAACTACAAATTAAACGCGATCATGAGATTTATTACCCGAAAAGACATCCTTCAACAGCTAAAAAATGACCTGATTGGAAAAGATGCCTACCGTGGAGTGACCCTTACCTATTCCTGGATGGCCAATCAGTTCGGCCATTTCTCCCTGGGCTTTATACCAACCTTTATACTATATACTTTCCTCAGCTCCAAAACGGAAGTATCCAGACCGGAACTCCTGGCACCCGCCATCATCTGGGGATGCTGGATTTTATTTGAACTGTACAACTTCCTTGGCCCGCTGCTGTTTAATGCCAATTCAAAAAATCAGGCCATTAAGAACACCGGCTATATATTTCATCCCGAATGGGGGAATATCACCTTTGATACACTGACGGATTTATGTTTTTTCGGACTAGGTGCATTTGCCTGTAGCCTACTTTGTGCCTATACTATCTCCGCCCTGGTGATCTTCCTGGTCCTGTCTGTACTGGTTATTTACCCTTCTTATTATTGGTATTCGACCAAAATGCACCTTCAAAATGCAGGGTATCCTTTCCAGTTACGACTAAGCCAATGGAAATTCAAGATTGAGGAGGATCACAAAGCAGTGATTACAGATTTCGTGAAAAATCCACAAAGTGGAAAACACCTCTTACTATTTGGCTCTAAAGGAAGTGGGAAAACCTCTCTTTCTGTAGCCATAGCCACTGAACTATCAATTAAAAACAACCGATGCAGTTATGTAACCGCCACAAAATTGTTGTCTATGTTTTTTGAGAAAGCAGAGCGGGTGGCCATCTCTCCCGGCTCCTGGGCATGGCATGATTCTTCCCTGTTGATTATAGATGACATCAATCCAGGTGGCCAGATCAGGAAAGACATCCTTCGGGCACCTATATTCTATGAATTGCTGGATAATCCGGAATATGGTCCTTTCAACAAAGAAAACCTGAAAAAGATGAATACAATTTGGGTGATGGGTAATGAGGAAGAAGCCACAGAAAACCAGGAAGAGCGTTGGGAACACTTATTTAAACAGATCGGCATAGCCGATTCAAACGTAGTCCGCGTAAATCTTGACCCAATATTAAGGTAAAATAGAATTGTCGTACGCGAAGCTGACGAGATGGGTCAGGCTTTTTACATTGAAGCGCTTATATAAAGGGATGATCCGTTTTTCTATCGCAGAATGCGAAACCTTTAGGTCATGGGCAATCTCCTTAAAGGAATAGCCCTTTGCCACCAGTTCCAAAGCTTCGCGTTCTTTGTTAGAAATCGCCAGGTAGCTGAATAAAATCTTGTTCAGCTCCTCTTCAAACTTCTCCTTTTCAGGCCCATAAGCAGCATAGCGCATAATTTTACCAAAAATAAGGCTTCGGTTGACTTGAAAACGCCCAATAATTGCGGTGATCTTTCCGTTTTCAGAACTGTATACCCCTACCCTTGCAGAAATCGGAACTGCGGTCCCATCCTTATGGATTTTCTTCAATTCTATGCTGAAGCTGTATTTTTCGAGGTCTTTGCTCTTTTGATGAATAAACTGAAGTGCTTTATCATTGAGTTCATGAGAAAAAGGGGCAAACTCTGGTGCCGACATATTAACAAGGGCCAGCATATTAATTTCGCTGTCTTTATAACCTAAGATCTCTTCCCATCCCCCCGCATAAATCATACGGTTCTCTTTAAAAGAGTAAATGTAAATCGCTTCATCCGGGAATCTGGGTAAAGTACGGGCAAAAAAAATGGCCGTTTCACTTTCCAGATCCGTAGGAACATCAGTAATAAATGTCTTAGAATAATCCCCAAAGTTCTCTCTCGACTGCATTTTCATTGTAATATGGTTACTTTTTAAAGAATAAAAATGAAGAACTGCGTATTTTCTCAGTTGACAAGCCTCTTATCCTGGAGTAATTTTACGGCAAAATAAATACATAAACAAAAATCTATTCCAACAATATAGAAAACAGATCAATTATCTATATAAATATTACGCCATGTATACCAAAAACATCAACAAATCCTATGTTACCCGTTACACGATCCTGCTGTTAAGGGTAATCGCCATCGTGTTATTCATTTTTTGCTTTTACCAGGCCTGCAAAATTACGAACTAGTATATAACTCCCCCCTTTTATATTATGAATATGCAATCCTAACCTGTTTAGGATTGCATTTCTACTTCCGCCTCCGAAAAAGCTTAATAACCTGCCAGGGAATATACGTTAGCGCTATATGGTGTTAAACGGTCTTTCCCATTTAAAAAATCAAGGCTGATGATGAAAGAATAGGCTGCAACAGTTGCACCCAATTGCATCATCAGTTTTGAGGCAGCAACCACTGTACCGCCGGTAGCCAGCAAATCATCATGAATCAAAACCCGTTGTCCAGGCAATAATGCATCCTCATGGACTTCAATCGTTGCCGTTCCGTATTCTAACGCATAAGACTCCTGGATTGTTTTATAAGGCAGTTTTCCCGCCTTGCGAATCGGAATAAAAGGTACATTTAGCAATTGTGCCAATCCCGGTCCAAATAAAAAGCCTCTGCTTTCAATACCTGCAACCACATCAATTTTCTCATCAGCCAACTGTGCAGCTAAAGATTTCAGGATCTCCTGACATAAAGCAGGGTCCTTTAAAATCGGGGTAATGTCTTTAAATACAATTCCGGCTTTTGGGAAATCATTTACGTCCCTAACTGTCTTTTTAATTTTCTCTAATATCATTTTTCAAAAAATAAGATAAGGCGCTAATTTTTCAATCAATTGAGGTGTCATTATAGCCACCCTATTTAAGTCAGCAATATTACTATAATTTCCGTGTTGTTTTCTATAGGCAATTAAAGCATTGATCTGTTGGTAACGGAGATAAGGATGGCGCTTGAAATCAGCGGCGCTTGCCGTATTGATATTAATTTTCCTTACTAACGCAGGATCTACCGATACCTGTCCCTTAATTTCCTGAAACTTCAGACTATCGATGCCAAACACCTCCATCAGCTGTTCTTTCTGATGAAAACCACCAATCTGCTCCCGGTACGCCACAATCCTTCTGGCAAATACTTTCCCTATCCCCCGAATACGATCCAACTCCAGGGTATCCGCGGTATTCAATGCCACCATAATGATTTCTTTTGGCTGGAAGGTTTGCGCAGGGCGATCTGAGCGATCAGCAGACACTGCCTCCATTCGAATAAAAGGCTCCAGCTGTTGGTATAATTCCGGGCGAATCGTATACATCTTCTTCAAATCCGATGCTTTACGAAATACACCACCCTTAGACCGGTAGTTTAAAATCGCCTGCGCCTGCTTTTCGGATAAGCCGAGTTGCTGCCAGCTTTCCTGTCCGATTAAATTCGGATCAAAATAAAATAAGGAAGGTATTCTTTTTTCGGAAACACGGCGCCTATCCTGACTTCCGTAGCTGCGCTGATTTGTGTAGCCCTTTTGGGCGCTTTCCGAAACTCCGGCCAGCTCCAGTTTCAGCAAAGCCGATTGCTCTTCTGATGTTGGCGGTTGTAAAGGAACTAAAGCCCGGTAAAGTGGTGGAAATATAGCAAATACACAAATCAGTGTAAATAACACCAATAGTCCGTTAAACTGGCTTTTAGAAAATTCAAAGTAGTTATTTCGCCATTTTCTGATCACCTGCACAATGTAGGTACTGTTATTTAAAAATATAAATCTTATTTTTGAAATTGCTTTATATTCACACAAAAAATTAGATGAAGATCATAACCACAGAAGAGTTTGCAGAGGCCACAAAAATAGATAAGCTGGGCGTGCCTGGCCTGGCAGCCTTGCTTATGGAGATGATGAAACTGAATGACATCAACAAGGTTTTTTCTCAGAACAAACATTATAACGGATTAGAATTTGTTGACAAAATATTAGAGACCATTGGCGTTACGATAGATTTTGATGAGGACGACCTGAAAAGCATCCCTAAAACCGGCGGTTTTATTGCGATAGCCAATCATCCTTACGGCGGTATTGAAGGTTTAGCACTAGTAAAACTGCTATGTACCGTGAGACCGGAAGCCAAAGTAATGGTCAACTTTATCCTTAAAAAGATCCCTAACCTCAGCGAATTTTTTGTTGCTGTTAACCCATTCGAGAACGTACAACATACTTCCAGCATCAGCGGCCTTAAAGCGACTTTCGATTTATTGCAAAGCGGAACACCAATCGGGATTTTCCCTGCCGGTGAGGTATCTACTTTTAGCCTGGACAAACAGGAAATTACCGATCGCCTATGGCATCCGGTAGTAGGTAAATTAATTGCCCGTGCAAAAGTACCCGTAGTGCCAATTTATTTCCATGGTAATAACGGTGTTCTGTTTAATATTTTGAGTTTCATTCACCCAACGTTAAGAACCGCCAAACTTCCTTCAGAATTCCTGAATAAGCAAGGCCTTAAAATAAAAGTAAGAATAGGAAAGCCGATTCATATCCAGGATATCTCTTACAGAAACAACACCAATAAGCTGCTCGACTTCTTACGTGCCCGTACCTATGCCTTAGGAACAGGCCTGGAACAAGAGAAAAAGCTATTCAATCCAATCAATCTTTTCAAGATCAAAAAGAAACCGGAGCCTGTCATTGAGGAAACCGATCGTTCACTGATTGTATCGGAGATTGAGGAACTGGAAACGTTCAGGGTATGGCAGGAGAAAAACTACGAAGTTTACATCACGCCAACCACTAGTATTCCAAATATCCTGAGAGAAATCGGCCGCTTACGCGAGATTACTTTCAGAGAAGTTGGTGAAGGAACGAACAAAAAAATCGACCTGGATAACTACGATATCTATTATCACCACCTTTTTATCTGGGATAAAGAAAAGCAAAACATTGTAGGTGCTTACCGCATTGGTAAAGGCGATGAGATTTTGGATACCATGGGCAGAAGAGGATTTTACCTTTCTGAACTTTTCAAAATTAAAGAACCGTTTTACCCGATCCTGCGAAAAGGAATAGAGCTTGGCCGTTCATGGATCCGCAAGGAATACCAGTTAAAACCATTACCACTGTTCTTGCTTTGGAAAGGAATTTTAAAGTACCTGCTCGACAATCCACAGTACCGTTATATGTTCGGTCCGGTAAGTATCAGTAATAACTTCTCTAAGTTCTCCAAATCACTGATTGTGGATTACATTACGAAGAACCACTTTGATTACGAACTGGCGGCTTTTGTGAAGCCTAAGAACAAGTTTAAAGCAGACTTATCTGCCATTGATAAGAACCTGCTGGTTGAAAGCAGTGAATCTTTAAAGGACCTGGATAGTTTGATCTCAGATATTGAGAACACACACATTAAGATTCCGGTATTATTAAGACAATACATGAACCTGAATGCGAAAATCATCTGTTTCAATATTGACCCTAAATTCTCCGACTGTCTGGATGGATTCCTCCTGGTAGATATGCAGAACATTCCTGCAGAAATGCTGGAGAAGGTTGGCAAGAACTTCTAAGAACAACAAAAAATCCCCCTGAAGATAAACTCCAGGGGGATTTTTATATCGTATCTACCTTAGCTTAGAATGTTGCGCCGGCAGCTGCTGCAGAACCTGCTTTCAATAAGAAGTTAGGAGCAGTTAAGTTAAATGGACTTTCCAACAATAAAGCTGCTGCAGTTCCATCAATAAAGGTATTTCCTTTTGAAGTCAGGTAAGTTTTAAGCAAATCTGCACTTGCAAAAGATGCAGGTGAACCACTTGCTACAATATCTTTACCTACTGTAAACGATTGGTAAATGTTATTTTTGATCAATGAGTTTCCATCAGTAGTAGCCATTAAAGCATCACCGGTTTCTTTATCACGGATATCGATACCGTATTTAAATCCGATGAATACAGAGTTCGCTAATACCATTTTCGAACCTCTTCTCCATAAGTTAGCATATTCATGTTTTGCATCAGCAGTAATACCAGGACCAATTAAAGTCATGTTAGAGATTACCGGACGTGTTCTTGGATTAGAATCCCAAACTTTCTCCGAGTTATCAGACTCAATCCCGTTAGACTGACCAGCCTGATCTGCTAATTCCGGATTTCTTTGTGCGACTAAGTATTGTAGTTTACCAGAGAAACCGTTATCAAAGTCAAATATATCATCCACGTTTGCAATAGAAACAAGGTGTTTTGCATTTACAGTACCGCCAAACCATTCGAATGAATCATCACCAGAGAAAGAAACCTGAACGTAATCCACTACTGTTTTAGATCCTACAGAACCAAAAGTAATACCGTTGATCTCATTGTTAGTCGTATAGGCAATACCAGGGAATTCTACACGTACATATTTAAGTACACCAGAATTGTCATCAGGAATAGTACCACCGTGATTTCCTTCAGGAAGAGTTAAACCACCTTCGATCAAACCTTCACCACCAGGAATGTTGTTGGTCGATTTACCAAGGATAATAATCCCACCCCAATCACCAGGAGCTCTTGAGCCTACTGCTTCATTTGAAGTGAACACGATTGGTTTTGCAGCAGTTCCTTCCGCATTGATCTTACCACCACGGGTAACAACAAGGGTACCTTTAGAAACTTTATCGCCACGAATTACCGTTCCCGCAGGAATCGTTAAGGTAACTCCACTTTTAACATATACAAATCCTTTTAACAAATAAACTACCGAAGCATCTAAAGTGGTGTTAGCAGAAATATCACCTGATAAGGTCACAGTAGTTGCACCGTATACTGCTGTTTTTGGTGAAAAGTTAGTCCAGTTGGCAGTCCAATCTGTTGTACCAAAAGCTCCTCTGTAACTTACTTTATCAAAAAACGCATCCGCTAATGTAGCAGGAACAGCAGGGTCTACAATAGGATCGATAATTGAATCACCACCACTTTTTTTACAACCAGTTATTGCTGTAGCTCCTGTAACTAATAATGCTAACAGGCTTAAGTTTAATCTATTTTTCATGTCTGTTTATTGTTTAGTCAAATCTACAGCGGCTACATTAATCCAATATTAAGTATGAATTAAGAATAGCCGCTATAGTTGTTAAGTTATTGTTAAGGCTATTTGATTTTGTAAGAGAAGCCAATAGAGATTGAAGAACCAAAACGGTCTGCAATGTTTATGTTATCCGTTTTCTTGTCGAAAGACGCATTTGGATCTGAACCTTTTACCTTTTGATAGTAATAAGCTTTGTTGTTCAGGATATCGCTGTAGTTCAGTTTTACCTCTGCTCTTGATTTTGCAAACTTCTTAGAAACCTGAAGATCCAATACGTTTCTTGAATACTCATAAATATCAGGATCTTCTACGTTACCGATTGCCCAGATGCGTGGACCAACCCTGTTGTATAATAAAGTCACACCCAAAGTATTCGCAGCAGTGTTATTATAAGTTAGGCCTGCATTGATCAGGTATGGCGACTGTCCCTGCAATGGTCTTACTCCATTTTTATTTACCAACTTAGAAACAATCACTTCCGACTTAATATAAGAAGCATTGGTATTGAAGGTAAAGTTGTTGAATCGTTCCCCCAGGAATTTCAGTGATTTTCTGAATTCCAATTCAATTCCATAAACAGTAGCTGATTCAGAGTTCGCATAGCTTAATGATCTACCACCACCCAATTGTAGTGTCTGCTCTATCGGCGAATCGAAGTACTTATAGAAGGTAGATACGGAGAAGGTTTCTCCTGAAGCAGGATAAAAGGCATACCCTAAATCCAGATTGGTAGTTTTTGATTGCTTCAAAGCAGCATTACCCCTGATGTTCATGTTTTTATTGAAATCATAAAAAGGGAAAGGCGCTAGCTCTCTGAATTCCGCACGTCCAACAGTCTGGGAAGCAGAAACACGGATATCCGCTTTATCTGTTAAGTTATAGATCAGGTTGGCAGATGGCAATAGATTTACCGCGGTAGAATCTATGTTTACTGGTTTACCATTGTCTCTACTATTCAGTTTTAACTGGTAAGACTCTAACCTTGCACCTGCACTAAATCTAATTTTATCAGTCAGATAACCATCAAACATGGCATAACCAGCATTCAGCAAAGCACTCGCATCATAACGATCAGCACCATTGGTAATCTCATCCAATACAAATCCATTCGGGCGGATATTTTCCGGAGCGAAAATCTGATCTTGTGGTAAAGTCAGTAAAGAATTATCAAAATTACCGTTTTTAACGAAACCTAAAGTTCTTGCACTGAAATCACGTTTTCTATAATTTCCAAAATATCCGACCTTAATTTTGTTTTTATCCTGGAACCAGGAAACCGGAATGGTAAAGTTTAAGGCAGCACCATAAGCATCCTCGTTCAACTTAGAGTTGAAATTACCAGCAAGTTTAGCATCTGCACTCGCCAGTTGAATTGCAGCTACCCCATCTTTAGAATACTCCATGCGTTTGTAACCCGGCTCTTTTCTATCTGTATTGGCATAGTTTAAATTCCAATCCATTTTGATTTTACTGCCTTCGCTTAATAAATGCTCACCGGTTAACTGGTTAGACAATAAAGAACGTTGCAATAAGTAATCACTGGTTCTGATAAATCCGCTACCAGAATCATCTTTACCATCACGAATGGTAAACTGGTTTTCAAGCACCCTGTTGTAAATGTTTTTCAAGGTGATTTTATTGGTACCCCAGGAGTAAGCGAAGTTGGCTAAAGCCCCGATATTGGTATTGAAGTTATATTGATTGTCATGATACTGATCTCCCAACGCCTGTCCGGTATAAGCCTTCTGGTCTGAAGTTTTCAATTTCTCATCATATCTGTAAGTCAATGACAATACGGTTCCGAATTTAGAATCGTCTTTATACACTTTACTAGTCCCGTAATTCAATTGAAAGATCGGACCCAGTTTAGCGGTCACTTTGTTATAACCCCAGTTATTTTTGAATTTTCTGGATAAATTAAATCTTTCTGCTGAATTAGGTTCCAGGGCTCTGAACACATCTGTAGATGGGAAACCTTTTGGAATATCTCTTCCTTTATCATAAATCCCTAAAGCTTCCAGACCACCTCTTGGTGCTACATAAAAATCTTTAAAAGCCGATTGCATATTGATAGACGTTCCTAAAGATAAATTCAGGAAAGGATTATCAGGAAAGTCTTTGGTTGTGATCTGTACTACACCACCCGAAAAATCAGCTGGAATATCTGCTGAGGCAGTTTTGTTGATCACGATGGCATCAATCAGGTTAGAAGGAAGGATGTCAAAAGAAAATGCTCTTTTATCTACTTCAGTATTTGGAAGCATCGAGTTGTTCAGCATGGCTGAGTTGTAGCGATCAGATAATCCACGAACAATCACAAACTTGTTGTCCTGGATACTTGCGCCACTCACACGCTTCAACACTTCGGAAGTGTTTTTATCCGGGCTCTTTCTAATCAGTTCCGCAGAGATACCACTTGAAATACTGATGCTGGCTTTCTGGTTGGCAAAAAGCGTATTCACCGATTCCTTACTTGCTGTAGCAGTAATCACTACCTCATTCAGTTTTTGTGAATTCGACTCTTCCATCACGATATCAATCGGAGTAGAAGCACCAGCTTTCACCTGTACATCGGTGATCAGTTTAGTGGCATAACCAATATAAGAAGCTTCGATCGTATACTTTCCTGCTGCCAAAGCTGCAATCACATAACGACCTTCCACATCAGTAGAGGTGCCTTTAGTGGTACCTGCTATTTTAACCGTTACACCGATCAGTGTTTCCCCTGTCTTTTTATCAGATACTTTACCAGAAATTTTGCCGTTTTGAGCAAACACTGTGCTGCCAATAATTACGAATAAAATGGTAATTAATGCCTTTTTGAGATTTAGTTGTGATTTCAATTTTCCCTGTTTTTATTTCAGGCAAAGCTATTACCACAATGTTAGGCTTATATTAGCAGAAAATTACCATTCCTTTACCAGCGTGTTAACTTCATGTTAAATGAGGTTTGGTTTAATATTTCAACCCGATTTTTTTGCATATAAAGTGCAATAACCAAATTGGGCCAATTAACAAAAACTTAACATCTTCTAAAAATGAAGGTTTCTTACCTTCGATCTTATGGCCGATAAACTGGCCGATCCAGGCGCCTACAAAGATCACTGCACAAACCAACCATACTGCTGGTCCGCCGGCAAGTTCCCACTTCTCCAGCATCACGATAAAGAAAGACATCAGGCAGATGAATAACAGCATCAGGTAAGACATAACCGGAGATAGCTTATAGTAATAATACACGGAGAAGGCGATCAGGAAGGAAGCCCAGTTCACAAAACCATTGTACTTACCCAGGAAGGCAAGGTGTGGAAAAGGAATGGCCCATACTAAACCCAACAGGCTAAAAACAATTAAGGGTACACATATCCAATGGATCAGTTCATTGGTATGATTTTGATGGCTTTCTGCGTATTTATCAAAAAGAACATCCACTTTGCTTTTCTCTACTGCTTTCGTCTTCATGTGATTCTTCATCTTTTGTAGCTATCCGATATTGGATTTTAGTAAAAATAAAGAAAGCGATGGATAATTCCACCGCTTTCGCTTTAAATATTAGTATGCTTAATTACTTAAGCGCTGGTTATCAATTATTTCGCAAAAGAAACAGATCTGGTTTCCCTGATTACTGTGACCTTAATCTGACCCGGGTAAGTCATTTCTGTTTGAATGCGGTTAGAGATATCGGCTGCTAACAATTCTGCCTGCTGATCCGTTACTCTTTCACTTTCTACCACTACCCTAAGTTCTCTACCTGCCTGAATAGCGAAAGTTTTCTCTACACCAGGGTAAGAAAGGGCTAGTTCTTCCAGTTCTTTCAAACGCTTGATATAGCTTTCTACTACCTCACGACGGGCACCCGGACGCGCACCAGAGATGGCATCACAAGCCTGAACGATTGGTGAAATCATAGAAGTCATCTCGATCTCGTCATGGTGAGCACCAATAGCATTACAAATTTCAGGATGTTCCTTATATTTTTCCGCCAGTTGCATACCTAAGATTGCGTGAGGCAATTCAGGGTTATCATCAGGTACTTTACCTATATCGTGTAATAATCCGGCACGTTTCGCCATTTTAGCATTTAAGCCTAATTCAGCAGCCATCGTTGCACAGAAATTAGCTACCTCACGCGAGTGATGTAATAAATTCTGTCCGTAAGAAGAACGGTAACGCATACGACCTACCATTCTGATCAGCTCAGGGTGTAAACCATGAATCTGTAAATCGATCACGGTACGTTCACCGATTTCTACGATTTCATCTTCAATTTGTTTTTTCGTTTTCGCTACGACCTCTTCGATACGTGCAGGGTGAATCCTGCCATCTGTTACCAGACGGTGTAAAGCTAAACGGGCAATTTCTCTTCTTACCGGGTCAAAACCAGATAAGATAATTGCTTCCGGTGTATCATCAACGATGATTTCAATCCCTGTAGCGGCTTCTAAAGCACGGATATTACGTCCTTCTCTACCAATTACACGACCTTTAATCTCATCACTTTCGATATGGAAAATAGAAACCGTGTTTTCAATTGCTGCTTCTACTGCGGTACGTTGAATCGTTTGAATCACCACTTTTTTCGCTTCTTTCGTTGCAGTTAGTTTGGCTTCATCTACAATATCCTTTACCTGAATCATCGCCTGTGTACGGGCTTCCTGCTTCATGTTTTCTACCAACTGGTTTTTCGCTTCTTCTGCGCTAAGACCGGCAATGGTTTCCAACTGTTTCACATGTTGATTTTTCAACACATCTACTTCTTCCTGTTTTTTAACGGTTACTTCCGTTTGTTTCTCCAGGTTCTTTTTTTGATTATCCAGCTCTTGCTCCTTGCGGGTCAT
The DNA here is from genome assembly GCF_032677645.1 of Pedobacter gandavensis. Taxonomy (GTDB): domain Bacteria; phylum Bacteroidota; class Bacteroidia; order Sphingobacteriales; family Sphingobacteriaceae; genus Pedobacter; species Pedobacter gandavensis_A. The sequence goes on from NZ_JAVTSB010000001.1 coordinate 194,948, forward strand.
GTTTTCCAAACGCTGATTGACAGATTGTTCTTTCTGTTTCATCGCGTTTTCACGCTGATTAATCTGATTATTTTTTGTGTTGATTTCCTGATCATGGTCAGTTTTCAACTTTAGAAAATTCTCTTTTGTTTCGAGAGCTTTGTCTTTTCTGAGAATTTCAGCTTTAAGCTCTGCATCTTTAAGAATTTTTTTCACCTTGTTTTGCGCCGCAATTTCCTGATTTTTAAGCAGGGTACGCAGCAGGTATCTACCTACGATTACACCAACAACTAAGCCGGCCAGTACATATCCAATTATTCCTGTTATTTCCATTTTAATTCATCTCTATTTATATATTTCCCTTGCCCTGCGGGACGAACAACTCCTGGTGTTCCTTTCCCATAACGGCAACGTAAATTTTGCCTGTAAAAAAAACCGCAACCAGTTCAAAGAGTCCCACGTATTAAAAACCTCAACGAGTTATAATTAGAATTTAAGTCATTTTCAGGTACATAAATGCAAATGAAATACACCCTCTTAATTCTATAAATATTGAAGTGTTAAGTTTTTAAAATTGTGAAACTCAAAAATCTAGCTGCGGCTATATCGTTGTGCTAATCTTAACTCATATAAAGAACGATCCTATTTGGAGAAAAAATCATTTAATAAACTATCCAGTTCCTCTACCTTTTCGGCGACTACAGTATCCTGATCCTGAACCTGGTTTTCTACCCTCAGTACTGCTGTTGCAAAATGCAGCACTGCCATAGAAAGCAAATCCTGTTTATCTCTAACCGCATAATTTTCCTGATAGTCCTTTATGCGCTCATTGATAATCTTTGCTGCCCGCCTCACAATTTCTTCCTCTTCCGTATTCACCTTTAAAGGATAGATACGATCGGAAATAGTTATTTTTATAGAGATTTCTCCCATTTCTTAGCTTTGTTTCACTTTTTCTGTTTTCCTTACTTCTTCAGTAAGACCACGCACTTATCTATTTCACGCACAAAATCGTTAATTTTTTGCTTTATATCAAGTGTCTTTTCACTTGTACCCTCAATACTCTTCGCCAATTTCAGTACACGGAGCTTTTCTTCCAGGTCTGCACGTTGATTTTTGGAGCTATCCAGGGCTACTTTTACAGATTGATTTTCTTGCTTTAATAAATCGTTTTCTTCCTGTAAGGCATTACAGAGCTCGATTACGCGGGCTGTTTTTTGCAATACGGAGTTTAATTGATCGGCAACCGAAGACATGTTATTAAAGTTTTTGTACTAATCTAAAAAATATATAAAAGCAATAAATTATTTTCTTATTTCTGCTTTTGCTGTTTGCGCTAAGTTAGAAATAATCTTTTGCATCACCGCATCAATTTGCTTGTCGGTTAAGGTCTGCTCCTCGTCTTGCAAAGTGAAGTTCAGGGCATACGATTTCTTTCCTTCCGGCAAACGGTCTCCAACGTAAACGTCGAATACCTGTACGCTCTTAATCAGCTTCTTCTCTGTTTTAAAAGCAATAGTTTTCAATTGATCAAAGGTCACATCTAAGTCCACCAACATCGATAAATCTCTTCTTACCGCCGGGTATTTCGACACTTCCTTGTTCACAATTTTATTTTTTCTGATGATGTCAAGCATCAATGCCCAGTCGAAATCTGCGTAAAATACGTCTTTCTCCACATCAGCAGTTTTTTGATCAGCCGCAGTCACCGCACCAAAAGTAACAATCGCTTTGTCGCCTCTGAAATACTTTAAGCCATAAGCGAAATTTTCATCACTCACTTCTTCAGACTGGTAATTGGTAATTCCCATACGACCGATGACCGCATCAACCGCTGCTTTCAGGTTATAGAAAGTTACCGGTGTTGGTTTCTGATTCCATTGCTCCGATTGAGTGGATCCAGACAATACCAATAGTAAACGCGGACGTTCTACGTATTTTTCATTGATCAAATGATAAGTCTTACCGAATTCATAAAACTTAATATCTGTAGTTTTTCTGTTCAGGTTATACGCTACACTTTCTAAAGCCGGCATTAACAAGGCCTGACGCATCACATTCAAATCAGAACTTAATGGATTCAGAATATGAACTGCTTCTTCCGGTACTTTAGAATAAGCACCTTTAGTTAGTGAGTTACACCAGATCTCCAGGTAACCATTTGCGCTTAACATATCCGCAATCACATGTTGGGTTTGCTCTTTATTCGGTTTCGTACCGTAAGATAAAGAAGCATTCACTTTAGTTGGAATCTCAATGTTATTGTAACCGTAAATTCTCAATACTTCTTCTGTAACGTCACATTCGCGGGTTACATCTACTTTATAAGTAGGTACTTTTAAAGAAAGACCTTCAGCAGTTTCGGCAACCACTTCCATATTCAATGACGTGATGATCGCTTTAATCTCTTCATGAGGAATTTCCACGCCAATCAGTTTATTGATGTTGTGGTAGTTTACTTCCACATCAAATGCAGGGATTGGATTTGGATAAATATCAGAAACAGCAGAAGAGATTTCTCCACCAGCCAATTCCTGAATCAACAACGCCGCACGTTTCAACGCGAAAACCGTCATATCCGGATCAGTACCACGCTCAAAACGGAAAGAAGCATCAGTCTTCAAGTTATGTCTTTTGGAAGTCTTACGTACCGATTTAGCATCGAAATAAGCACTTTCCAGGAAGATGTTCGTAGTAGTTTCGCTTACACCTGAGTTTTTACCTCCAAATACACCGGCAATACACATTGGCGCTGCTGCATTACAGATCATCAGATCTTCTGCAGAAAGCTTGCGTTCTACCCCATCTAAGGTTACAAAAGGTGTACCCTCTGCACATTTCTTCACGATAACCTGACCGCCTGTCAGCTGATCCGCATCGAAAGCGTGTAAAGGTTGTCCCAATTCATGCAATACATAATTGGTAATGTCTACGATATTATTGATCGGGCGAATGCCGATAATTTTCAATTTGTCCTGTAACCAGTCTGGCGAAGTTGCCACCGTTACCCCGGAAATAGAAACGCTGCTATATCTTGGGCAGGCTTCGGTATCTTCAACGGTAACCGGAATCGTCAGGCTTTCGTTAGCTGTTTTAAAAGCAGCAACATCAGGCATGGTTACCGGCGTACGTAAATAAGCCGCTAAATCTCTGGCTACGCCTAAATGGGAAGCCGCATCAGCCCGGTTAGGCGTCAATCCGATTTCATACAAATAATCATCTTCCAGCTTGAAGTAAGCTTTAGCAGTGATACCAACTACAGTATCTGCCGGAAGCACCATGATCCCATCATGAGAAACACCCAATCCGATTTCATCTTCAGCACAGATCATCCCTTCAGAAACTTCGCCTCTGATCTTCGATTTGTTGATCTTGAAAGGCTCACCTTCATTTGGATAAACGGTAGTACCAACTGTAGCGACTACCACTTTCTGGCCTTCCGCAACATTTGGCGCACCGCAAACCACCTGAATATTTGTTCCCGTACCTACATCTACTGTAGTTACGCGTAAACGATCCGCATTAGGATGTTGCACACAACTGATGACGTGTCCAATCACCAAACCTTCTAAACCACCTGCAATCGGTTGTACGGTTTCCAGACTTTCTACTTCCAGCCCGATATTAGTCAGGATTAAGGAAAGTTCTTCAGGAGTTTTATCAGTTGTCAGAAATTGTGTCAGCCACTTGTATGATATCTTCATGTTCTATGTTCAGTATAAAATGCAAAGATATAAAATAATGCCGTCGGTGTAAACCTCTTAGAAAGATAAACGGGCAATAATTGGTAAGTGGTCCGATGGATACCTCAAATTTTTACTATCTGATAACACGCCAAACTTTAACACCTTAAAACCTTTGTTCACAAAGATGTAATCAATTTTTTGGTTTAAAGGGCTGTCGAACTTAAAGTTATTAAATGTTCCCTCCGGACCATAAGGAGGTTCGATGGAAGCAGTTTTAGCATCTGTAAGGAAAGAATTAATCGTCGCAATCGCCTCCGTTTCCGGAGTCACGTTTAAATCTCCGGTAAGCACAACAGGCAAAGCCGGTGCAATTTCCTGTATTTTACGCTTAATCAGCTTTGCCGATTCAATCCTTGCCTGCACTCCGATATGGTCATAATGGGTATTGAACACCAAAAACTCCTTTTTATTGAGGCGGTCGTACAACCTTACCCAGGAGCAAATCCTGTTCAATGCCGCATCCCAGCCTTTAGAAGGTTGGTCTGGTGTTTCCGACAACCAGAAGGTGCCGCCGTCTTTTCTCACAAATCTGGATTTGTCATAATAGATGGCAGAAAACTCCCCGGCACGCTTCCCGTCTTCACGGCCTACCCCTTCCATCGCATAATTGGTGTTTTCCAACAGCTGATCTACCTGTAAAGGCAAAGCCTCCTGCACACAAAGAATATCAGCATCATGAAACCTGACTAAAGCTTTGACCTCATCCTTGCGGTTTGGCCAGGCGTTTACGCCATCAGAGGCTACATTTAACCGGATGTTATAAGACATCACCTGAAAGGGTTTCCCTTGCTGTGCGCTGGCCGTTACCGCCGTAAGCAGCAAAGCGAGACTGAGTTGTATCAATTTCTTCATGACTGGCTAAAGTAAGCCTTCCTCATTGAAACTAAAGTAAGATTTGTTTGTAATAATTAAGTGATCCAGAATGTACAGATCGAGTAATTTCCCGGCCGCCACCAGTTTTTTGGTGAGGGTAATATCTTCGGCACTGGGTTTTAAATTTCCGGAGGGGTGGTTATGTGCCAGCACCACATAAGCGGCATTATGCTCCAGTGCGATCTTAAAGATCACTTTCGGATCAGCTACGGTTCCGGTTAAACCGCCCTTACTGACCTGATGTTTGACAATCACCTCATTGGCTCTGTTGAGCAATAAGATCCAGAATTCTTCGTGTGGTAAATCGGTCAGTACCGGGGAAAACTCCTTGTGGCAATCCTCAGAACCACCGATCCTGACCTTTGCTGTGGTACCGGGTTTACGCCTTCGGCCGAGTTCTAATGCGCCCACAATGGAGATTGCCTTCGCTTCGCCAATTCCGCGGAACTTACATAAATCCTTCACTTCTAATCTGCCCAGCACATCCAGGTCCTGATTACAGGAAGCCAGAATGCGCTTACTCAAATCTACTGCGGTATCTTCTGAATTCCCTGAACCGATCAATATTGCAATCAGTTCCGCATCCGTCAGCTGCCTGCGCCCATGAAGCATTAATTTCTCCCGGGGCCGGTCTGCTTCTGCCCATTGCTTAATTCCTATTCTCTGTTCATAATTAGCCATAAACAAAAAAACGGGATATGCCATAAGCACATCCCGTCTATAATATTGTAAAGCTATGCTTATTTTAAAGCATTAACAAATTTAGTCAATTTAGATTTGTTGTTAGCTGCTTTATTCTTGTGAATAACATTTTTCTTAGCTAAACGATCTAACATAGAGATTACTTTCGGTAATAACTCTTTTCCTGTTTTTTGATCTTCAGCAGCACGTAACCTTTTGATAAAGGTACGAGTAGTTTTTGCCTGATATCTGTTACGTAAACGTTTAGTTGCGTTTGCTCTAATTCTTTTTAACGAAGATTTATGATTTGCCATTTTTCAATATTATAATATTCCTTTTAAAGCTTTCAAGAATATTGGGCACAAACCCAACCGCTACCAGCCTTTTGTTTTTCCTTTTTTTCGGACTGCAAATATAGAATTAATGTTTTTAATATGCAAAATGAACTCGTAAATATTTTCAATAAATCTTAATTATTGATTTATAATACTTTAGAAAGCCCGGATTGTTTAAAAATTTCAATTCCTGATCAGCATCCGCTATTGAGTATGCGCATCGCCTTACAGCTGTTTTGCATTCTGCGACAAAGGTAACAGAAAAATCGACATAAAGAGAAAAAGTACGAAAAGCAATGAAAAGCGCTTTGGTACTGGTTGGAAAGAGCGCTGTTTTTAGTTAGGGTTGCCTAAACTATGGGAAAGGGTCTGGATAATTAAACCCACAGCAAACTATGAACAACTTATGCTGAACCCTTTCCATGCGCTATCCGAAGATGCCACTCTTCCCGACCACAACCCGACCACAACCCCCGCTCAGAAAAGGAAAACCAGCCTCCTATTTGCCACAAAAAGACAAAAAGCAACAAAAAACTTCCGATGAAGCCTTAAAATACTATTTTTGAAAAATTATTACCGGCCTTTTTAGACCAGAACAGTACCTGCTTGATTTCCCTTAAATAAAATGCACCTATGAAAAAACGCATCGCCATATTCGCTTCGGGCTCGGGTTCTAATGCCCAGAAACTCATGGAGCATTTCAAACATCATCCGGAAGCAGAAATCGCATTGGTACTGACCAACAACCCTGACGCTTACGTATTACAACGTGCAGATAATTTCGAGATCCCTTCACACATCTTCGACAGGAATGAATTTTATCATACCGATAAGATCACTGGCTTATTGAAAAATCTGGAAATTGACCTGATTGTACTGGCTGGCTTCTTATGGCTGATTCCTAAAAATCTGATTCAGGAATACCCGGGACGTATTGTCAACATTCACCCTGCAATCCTCCCTAAATTTGGCGGAAAAGGCATGTATGGCGATCATGTACACCATGCAGTAATGGCAGCAAATGAGCCTGAAGGTGGAATTACCATTCACTATGTGGATGAAAACTACGATGAAGGGGAATACATTTACCAGGCAAAATACCGCATTGAAAAAGACGACAACCTGGAAATGATCAAATTTAAAGGCCAGCAACTGGAGCATAACCATTATCCACGCGTGGTAGAATCGATTATCAAAAAGATCAAAAAATAACTGTAGCAAGGGCCGGTTATCTTTCTAAAAAGGACGCAAAAAAGAGCGTCAGGATTAGAAAGATAACCTTCCTTTAATATACTACAAATAACCATTTGAGATTAAAAGAAAAATGGGTACTTTTGCGGCTCAAAATTTTTCTCTAATGAGTCAATCGATAAAGATCAAAAACGCTTTAATTTCAGTTTATTACAAGGATGGTTTAGAACCTTTAGTTCGCCTGTTAGCTAAACAGGGTGTCCAGTTATTCTCTACTGGTGGTACCGAACAATTTATTAAAGACCTAAATCTGCCGGTTACAGCAGTGGAAGACCTTACAGGTTATCCTTCTATTTTAGGAGGCAGGGTAAAGACATTACACCCTAAAGTTTTCGGTGGTATTCTGAACAGAAGAGGCCTGACTTCAGATCAGGAGCAGATCAATGAATATGAGATCCCTGAAATCGACCTGGTTATTGTGGACTTATACCCATTTGAAGAAACTTTAAAAGCTGGTGGTTCTGAAGAAGAAATCATCGAGAAAATTGATATCGGTGGTATCTCGCTAATCAGAGCAGCTGCTAAAAACTTCAATGACGTGGTTATTCTGGCTTCAAAAGACGACTACGCAACCTTACAACATCAATTAGAAGCTCAAGATGGAGAAACAACTATCGCACAGCGTAAAGCTTATGCGAAAACTGCTTTCCATACTTCTTCTCACTACGATACAGCCATCTTCAACTATTTCAATACGGAAGAACCGCTTCCTGTATTCAAGCAAAGCATCAATGCTGCGCAGGTATTAAGATATGGCGAAAACCCACACCAACAAGGTGTATTTTACGGTGATTTAAACGCCATGTTCACTAAATTGAATGGTAAAGAGCTTTCTTACAACAACCTGGTTGATGTAGACGCTGCAGTAGCTTTAATCGATGAATTCGAAGAGCCTACCTTTGCCATCTTAAAACATACCAATGCTTGTGGTGTAGCTTCTAAAGCAACCATTAAGGAAGCATGGGACACGGCTTTAGCTTGTGATCCGGTAAGTGCTTTTGGTGGTGTTTTAATCGCTAACCGCGAAATCGACTTAGCTACGGCTACAGAAATCAACAAATTATTCTTCGAAGTATTGATCGCACCTGCTTATCAACCGGAAGCTGTTGAGCTTTTCCGCGCTAAAAAGAACAGAGTAATCTTACAGAGAAATGAGGTTGAACTGAGCAAAAAACAATTCAAAACTTTATTGAATGGTGTGATTGAGCAGGACAAAGATTTAATCATTGAAAATGTAGATCAAATGACTACAGTAACGGAGAAAACTCCTACTGCTGAAGAACTTAAAGATCTTTTCTTTGCCAACAAAATTGTTAAACATACCAAATCTAATACCATTGTATTTGTAAAAAACAACCAGTTGTTGTCGAGTGGTGTAGGTCAGACGTCAAGAGTTGACGCCCTGAAACAAGCCATCGTAAAAGCAAATGCATTCAACTTCCCGTTGGAAGGTTCAGTAATGGCATCTGATGCATTCTTCCCTTTCCCTGATTGTGTAGAAATTGCAGCTGAAGCAGGTATTACTGCGGTTTTACAACCAGGCGGTTCTATTAAAGATGCTGACTCTATCAATATGGCAAATGAGAAAGGCATCGCAATGGTTACCACGGGTATTAGACATTTTAAACACTAATTTATTTAACTGCGAATACAATAAAAAGACGTAGTTTTACATTATAATAGTATACAGAATTTTTAATACTTAAATTATCACCTAATAAATGGGTTTATTTAATTGGTTTACACAAGAGGTAGCTATCGATTTAGGTACGGCTAACACTCTAATCATACATAATGACAAGGTAGTAGTGGATGAGCCATCCATCGTTGCCTTCGACAGACAAACAAACAAGATCATCGCTATTGGCCGTCAGGCCATGCAAATGGAGGGAAAAACGCACGATAATATCCGTACGGTAAGACCTTTGAAAGATGGTGTAATTGCCGATTTTAATGCCGCAGAAGCGATGATCAAAGGAATGATCCGCATGCTGAATGGTGGTAAAGGATGGATGTTCCCTTCGTTAAGAATGGTCATCTGTATCCCTTCCGGTATCACTGAGGTAGAGAAACGTGCAGTAAGAGATTCAGCAGAAATTGCAGGCGCTAAAGAAGTTTACCTGATTCACGAGCCAATGGCAGCTGCTGTAGGTATCGGAATTGACGTAGAAGAGCCGATGGGTAACATGATCATCGATATAGGTGGTGGTACTACGGAGATCGCGGTAATCGCGTTATCAGGTATCGTTTGCGACCAGTCGATCCGCGTTGCCGGTGATAACTTTGACTCTGATATCGTGAATTATATCCGTCGTCAGCATAACATCATGATTGGTGACCGTACTGCGGAGAAAATCAAAATTGAAGTAGGTGCTGCATTGCCGGAGCTTACTGATCCACCAGCAGATTTCGCTGTACAAGGAAGAGATTTAATGACAGGCGTACCGAAACAAATCACCGTTTCTTATACGGAAATCGCACATTGTCTGGATAAATCTATTTCGAAAATTGAAGAAGCAATCCTTAAAGCATTAGAAATCACTCCTCCGGAGCTTTCTGCAGATATTTACCAGACTGGTATTTACCTGACAGGTGGTGGCGCCTTGTTACGCGGTTTAGATAAGCGTGTAGCGGCAAAAACCAAGCTTCCTGTACATGTTGCCGAAGATCCGCTTCGTGCAGTAGTACGTGGAACAGGCATCGCCCTGAAAAACATTGGTGGTTATAAATTCTTAATGCAATAACGTATCCTGAGTTTAAGTTTTAAGTTCTCTGGTGATCAAACTTTAAAGGAGCTTAAAACTTAAACTCAGCTTACAAAAAATAAAACCCCGAATCGAAAAGTATGCGTAACCTTTGGATTTTTATAAACAGATACAACGCATTTTTCTTTTTTATCATTTTCTTTACTATTGGTATTTATCTGACAGTGAGTAACAACTCCTATCAGCGTAGCGTAACCGTTAACTCCACAAATGAAGTAGTGGGTACCGCTTATAAAAACCTGAACGTATTAAAAAAATACCTCAATCTAGGGGACGTAAATGATAGCCTCGCTGCAGAAAATGCAAAGCTAAAAACAGAACTTCTGGCACTGAGCAGTATCGATAGTGCGAAAAATGTGGTCGTTAAAGACACGCTCAACAAAACTCAATACACTTACCTCTCGGCAAGAGTGATCAAGAATTCGATCACCTTAAGAAATAATATCATCACGATTAACCGTGGTACTGCCGATGGCATTGCCAGTGGTATGGCCGTGATTTCTCCGGGAAAAGGTGTAGTAGGTTATATCAGAGATGTTTCAGAACACCTCGCCACCATTGAATCTTTATTACATAAAGACACCAAGGTGAGTGTGACCCTTAAGAAAAATAATGCCCTGGGTACCTTAATATGGGGTGCCAAGAATTTTGATTATAGAAAGGCTTACATCAAAGATGTGCCGAATCACTTCAAAATCGCCTTAAAAGATACGGTAGTCACCTCTGGTTTCTCCCGCTTCCCTCCAGGCATTCTGGTAGGCAGGGTAAGTAATACAGGCATTGCCACAGGGGATAATTTCATGACGATCGAAATCGATCTTTTCAATGATTTTAGTACCTTACAGTATGTTTATGTCATCAAAGACAAATTAGCAGAGGAACAAAAAGCTTTAGAATCAAAATTGCCGAATGAACAGTAAAATAATATTGGTAAACATCTTCAGATGGTTCTTACTACTTTTTATTCAGATCTTATTACTCAGAAACCTGAGCTTTTACAGTCTGGCGACGCCCTTTGTCTACATTCTGTTTTTACTTTTACTACCCTTTAAAACGCCAAACCTCCTGTTATACCTGATTGCTTTTGCAACCGGATTAACCCTGGATGCGTTTTATGACACCCTGGGCGTAAATGCCGCAGCCTGCGTGGCCCTGGCTTTTGTCAGGATCTCCTTCATTGCCGTCACCGTAAATAAAGATAATTTCGACGAACCGGAACCTACCCTTGGAAACATGGGCTTCAAATGGTTTAGCATTTATGCCATCCTTTGTACCTTTGCGCACCATATCGTGCTGTTTTTCCTGGAAACTTTCCGCCTCACAGAATTCTCTTACACCTTGTTAAGGTGTTTATTAAGCGCGATCTTTACCCTATTTTTAATCATACTCATAGAATTTATATTCTATAACAGAAAGGCACGCTAATGGACAATCTGTTTAACCGTAAATACATTATACAGGGTCTATTTATTCTGGTTGCCCTGATCTTGTTAGGGACGCTGTTTTATATTCAGGTGGCCAGCGACAAATACTTCCTTTCTGCGGAAAGTAATGTATTGCGTAAGCTCTATACCTTCCCTGCCCGAGGCGTAATTCTCGATAGAAATAACAAAGTACTGGTTCAGAATGAGCCGGTATATGACCTGATGGTGATCCCAAATCAGGTGAAAGAATTTGATACCATGGCGCTGAACAATATTATCGGTATCGATATGAAACGCTTTAAAAAGAGTTTCAATAAAGCGACCGTCCAGTCCAGGTACCAACCCAGCATTTTTGAGAAACAACTTTCTGTACAGATTTATGCTGCTTTATCCGAGCAGCTTTCCCGTTTTCCGGGCTTCTTTGTACAAAGCAGAACCGTTAGATATTATCCCGATAGTGCCGCAGGCCATTTCTTTGGTTATGTAAAAGAGGTCTCCAAAAAAGATATTGAATTGAGTGAGGGCTATTATCGCCCCGGTGATTATATTGGAAAAGCGGGTATCGAAAAACAATATAATGAGGTGCTTCGTGGGGAAAAAGGAATCATCAATATGCTTTACGATGCGAGAAATGTTCCGAAAGGAAGTTATGCCGAAGGTAAATTTGATACCCTCGCCAGATCCGGAGAGAAAGTAGTTTCTTCCCTGGATTTCCGTATTCAGAAACTCGGTGAAGAACTCTTAAAAAATAAGGTGGGAAGTATAGTGGCCATTGAGCCCGCCACAGGAGAAATTCTGGCCTTTGTGAGTAGTCCGGGTTACGACCCTAACCTCATGGTAGGCCGTAATCAGGGAAACAATTACATGGACCTGATTAACCTGGATAAAAATCCAAACCGTGTATTTAATGTACGTCCGATTCAGGGTTATTATTCTCCCGGATCTTCATTTAAACCATTGGATGCCTTAATCGGTTTGCAGGAAGGCGTAATTGATCCCAATACTACTTTCAACTGCCCTGGTTATTTTATGGCCGGAAACCACAGGGTGAAATGTGAACACGTAGACGGTAATATCAGTTTGCGTAAAGGCCTGGCAAGATCTTGTAATGTTTACGCCTTGTATGTATTCCAGAAACTACTGAAACAGAAGAAATTTAAAAACGAGCGAATCGCTTACGATGCCTGGCAGCAAAAGGTAAGTAAATTTGGGCTTGGTCAGAAACTAGGCGTAGATCTTCCTTCAGAAAAACCAGGAATTCTATACACCTCAGAGCATTACAACAAGAAATATGGCAACCGCTGGGGAAATACCACCGTGATCTCCTTAGGGATTGGTCAGGGGGAGATGGATGCGACGCCATTACAGATGGCAAATATCATGGCCATCATCGCCAACAGAGGTTACTATGTAAAGCCCCACCTGATTAAAGCCATCGGTGAGAAAAGAGTGATCAAAAAGGAATATGCCATCAAAAATTATGTTGGTGTAGATGCCAGACATTTTGAGCCCGTAATTGACGGGATGCAGGATGCGGTAAATGCACCATGGGGTACGGCCAGACAATCGGCAATTGATAACATCCTGATGTGTGGTAAAACCGGAACTGTTCAGAATCCACGTGGAAAAAATCACTCGGTATTCATCGGTTTTGCCCCCCGCGATAATCCAAAGATTGCCATCGCTGTCATTGTAGAAAATGCAGGTTATGGAAGTACGTATGCGGCGCCAATTGCCAGTTATATCGCAGAAAAATACCTGAAAGACAGTATTGCAGTGAATAAAAGAGCTGGTGTGGAATGGATGAAAAAACAAGTCGTTCTTCCTGTTCCGAAAAAACCAAAGCCAAAACTGAAACCCATACAGGTAGATTCTTTGAAAAAGGATTCGGCACATAAAGCATTAACAACGCCGGTTAAAATATTACCCGCACCAGCACACATACCGGCACCTGCAGCCGTAAAAACAGGAATCAGTACCGTTAAACCAATCATACCCACAAAATAAATGACTACACAGCAAGGCAACCGTTTCTTTTTTAATGTAGACTGGATCACCATCCTGCTCTATGTGGCCTTGTGTACCATTGGGTTTGTAAATATCTATGCCTCCATTTTCAATGGAGCTGAAGCCAATGAGTTCAGCTTTGCCGCCAAATATGGTAAGCAACTGATCTATATCATTACCGGACTAGTCCTTGGATTTTCCATCTTATTACTGGATGCCAAATTTTTCAGTGTCTTCTCTCCCGTGGTTTATGGGATCACCATGCTACTGCTCATTGCGGTATTGCTTGTGGGTAGAAAAGTAGCCGGAAATCAGGCCTGGATCCCCCTGGGCAGCTTTAGGCTCCAACCCTCGGAACTGGCAAAGTTCGGTACAGCCTTACTGATGGCACGTTATGTGAGCACCTTTAACCCCAAATTCAGGGATATAAAATCTATATTTTTTGCGGCTGTGATTGTCGGGATTCCGCTGTTTCTGATCATGTTACAACCGGATACGGGATCAGCACTGGTCTTTTTATCTTTCATGTTCCCGCTTTACAGGGAAGGTTTGTCGGGGTATTTCCTGCTGATCTTTTTAGGAATGATCGTTCTGTTTATTGCCGATTTCCTGATTCCTGCACAAATATTAATCCCGCTTATCCTTGCCATAGGCGGTCTGTTTATCTATCAGAACAGAAGAAAACACAAGGTGATGATCTCCTCTATCATCGTTACCCTGATTGCCATTGGTTACCTGTTCCTGGTAAAAGTGGCTTATGATAAGATTTTAGAGCCTCACCAGCGTACCAGAATTGAAATCCTGTTAGGACTTAAGACAGATCCTAAAGGGGCCGGATACAACGTGATACAGTCTAAGATCGCGATTGGATCGGGACAGCTTACCGGAAGAGGCTTTTTAGAAGGTACACAAACGAAATATGGTTATGTACCGGAACAAAGTACCGACTTTATTTTCTCCACCATAGGGGAAGAATGGGGCTTTGCAGGCTGCTTTACCGTGATCGCTTTATACATCTTTCTACTCCTGCGGATCATCAATCTTGCCGAGCGGCAGCGCTCTACCTTTTCCAGGGTATACGGCTATTGTGTGGCCAGCATTCTCTTTTTCCACGTGTTCATTAACATCGGAATGACCATCGGGATTATTCCCGTGATCGGTATTCCGTTGCCTTTTATCAGTTATGGTGGTTCCTCCCTATGGAGTTTCACCGTGTTGCTGTTTATCTTTTTGAAACTGGACTCTAACCGGATGGGCTTTATTTAGCCAGCCGGAAAACGTTGCTTTAACAATTCATAAAACTTAGCTACTGTCCCTGGTTTTGATGCCCAGTTGTTCTTTTCTGCATAGTTATGTTGCAGGAAGTGATCAGCAGTTTTCAAATCAGCCATCTTGTTCAACAAGTCTATCACTTCCGCATAAGCAAGGTTATAACCGTTAAACAGGTCTTTGATGTACAACATTTTATCGTTTAGATTGATGCCCTGTTTTAAGTCGGTCAGCGTGTTTTTCTGTGGCGCTGAACTGCCGGTATTTAGATTGGTCCCCAGTTGAGAAGCCAGGCGCTCGTTTAAAGACAAGGGTTTGGCCGGTGTTTCCGGAGCCTTTGCTTCCGCAACAGGCTGCTGAACCGGTATTGCTTCCGGAGCAACCCTTTCTTCAACTTTCTTTTCTTCAATTATTTTTTCTGCAATCGGATCTACTTGCAAGGTTGTGTGTGCAGGAGGAATGAGGTCTTCTTCTTTAGCTACGAACACTTCTTTAGCCACTAAAAACGGCTCAGGGCCAATTTCATCGTCCTCTTCCCTAAGGGCTTTTCTTTCCGCTACCGGTTCTGGAGCTGATGCTACTGGTTCTGCTGCTTTCTCCGTCACTCGTTCCTGATCCGCTGCTTCCTGATCTCTTAGCTTCTGTTTTTGCGCAATGATTTGTTCTTCTTCCGCTGTTAAAGGGCGGTCAAAAATATCATCCACCGCTTTCTCTTCGAAATCGAATTTATCCGTATTTTCTGAATCCTTAAATATAAACTCAAAAGTAGCAGGTGCCGAAGGTTCCGTAAACAATTCCCCGGGATATTCCGGAGCTTCTGCGATTACAGGGCTTTGAAAGACTGGTTTTTCTGCTGGTATAGCTTCCAACACCGGACTTTCCTCCATTGGGATTTCGACTGCTGAAATGGTGGTCTCTTCAATCACTGACACGTCTACCGCAGCGATCTGCGCCTGAGTTTCCAACACTGTTTCCGACGAAATATTTGTCGCATTTTGATGCCCAAAATTCTGCTCCGGCGAGGATGGTTTATCCCAACTGATCTCCGTAACTGCCGCTGAAATTTCAGGAACAGGATCCGGACTGGTATGTGCAGGAATTTCCTTTAATATTTTCGCGGAATTTAACTTCCTGACAATCTGAACATGATCTGACAAAAAGCTCGCATTTGCCATAAAAAGTTCCAGCTCTAATTCATTTAATTGTTGCTGATTTCTTGCCAGATAGGCATATTGATCTTGAAGCTCTTCTAAAATCAGCCCTATCTTTCTAAAAATATCTTCTTGGTTCATCATAGGTTAATAACGTCAGATTTGAGGTTTTATGTTGGTAACTTGCTACTCAAAAGTACTACAAAATTTCGATATTAGTGGGCTATAAAGATCAGGATCATAGATGTTATTCAGCGAACAAAATTACAGAAGAGGAGAGTTTTGCGGGAGTATAGAGGTAATTTGCGGCTCTATGTTTTCAGGTAAAACGGAAGAATTGTTAAGAAGATTAAAGCGTGCAACCATTGCCAAACTCAAAGTAGAAATCTTCAAACCGGCCACTGATACCAGATATGACGATCGTGATGTGGTTTCCCACGACAGAAATTCCATCCCTTCTACTCCGGTAGACAACTCCGCCGCCATCCTTTTATTAAATACCGATGTGCAGGTCGTTGGAATTGATGAAGCCCAGTTTTTTGATGAAGGCCTTCCTGAAGTTTGTAACATTTTAGCGCAACGCGGCATCCGTGTCATTGTTGCCGGCTTAGACATGGATTTCAGTGGTCAGCCATTCGGGCCAATGCCAAACCTGATGGCCATAGCAGAACTCGTCACCAAAGTAAATGCGATATGCGTTCGTTGCGGCAGTCCGGCAGCCTATTCCTACCGCACCGTCGCCAATCAATCCAAAGTCCTTCTGGGAGAAAAAGATAGCTACGAGCCAAGATGTCGCCCTTGCTTCCATGCCAGAGACTAAAAGCCCTTAAATTGGCTTATCATCATATAATTCCCGACCTTTGCAGGTGGAAAGGAAAAAGATGAATATAGCCATTGACAAAAAACACATTAAAGAAGTTTATGAGACTTCAATCGTTCAGCAAACCGCATTCTGGTCGGAAGTAAAAACCCAACAAGGCCTCCAATCTAAAGCATTCAATTTTAAAGTCAACAATCAGGACATTTATCATGATGCTTTATCGAATACCCATACCCATGCGGATTTTTTAGTAATACTCCAGCCATTAGACCGCGAACATAGCATTGCCTATGTTCCCTACGGCCCGGAAATTGAACCCAACGAAGAATACCAGGGGAAATTCCTGGAAGAGTTGTCGGAAAACCTCCGCTCCCACCTTCCGGAAAAATGTATCCTCATCCGGTTCGACCTGGCCTGGGAATCTCATTGGGCAAAAGAAAACGACAGTTTCGATGAGTCCGGTATCTGGAACGGTCCGCCGGAAAAGAAATATCAGGAGTTTCGTTTTAACTTTAACACCACCAACTGGAACCTGAAAAAGACAAATTCAGATATCCTGCCTTCAAATACCATTTTCCTCGATCTTCAAAAAGACGAAGACAGCTTGCTGAGTTCCATGAAACCGAAAACCCGGTATAACATTAACCTTTCGCATAGAAAGGGCGTAAATGTGACCAGAGTAGGCATGGAAAATCTTCATGTTTGGTACGCACTGTATCAGGAAACGGCCATCAGAAACCGTATTCACATCAATGATATTGAGTATTTCAGAACGGTACTTGCCGCTCGTGCAGAGGATACGGCTTCGCCGGCAGAGGTAGAACTTTTACTGGCCGACAGTGATGGTATCCCACTTGCTGCCATGTTTCTCGTGATCTCCGGACAAAGAGGCACTTACCTTTATGGCGCTTCC
Organism: Pedobacter gandavensis; assembly: GCF_032677645.1. GTDB lineage: Bacteria > Bacteroidota > Bacteroidia > Sphingobacteriales > Sphingobacteriaceae > Pedobacter > Pedobacter gandavensis_A. Next base: position 212,162 of record NZ_JAVTSB010000001.1, read on the forward strand.
TCCTCCAGTAACCGCAACTATATGGCCACTTATGCCCTGCAATGGGAAGCCATGAAAATTGCTAAAAACAGAGGTTGTCTGGAATATGACTTCTTTGGCGTAGCACCGCAGCCGGATCCTGCCCACCCATTATATGGCCTGTATAAGTTTAAAACCGGTTTCGGCGGAGAACTATACCATAGAATGGGATGCTGGGATTATCCACTCAATATGGAACAGTACCAGCGTTTTATTGCAGCAGAAATGCAAAGTCAGGGCTATCATTTATAAAAATAAAAAAGACCGGTTAGCTTTTATGAAATACTCATAAAGTCCAACCGGTCTTATCTAATCTTAGGAATTACAGCCTATTCCCTTATTGAGGCTATTGAAGCTCCCAGGCAGCCGTATCTTCCAGCATTCCCGCAGCAGATTTCGCTTTGACAAGCACTTCATTTTTCCCTTTATTCAGCTTTACTTTATCCCAAAGGATTGTATTCATGGCGTTCTTTTTTCTTTTGCCCATACTTTTCCCGTTGATAAATAACTCTGCTTCCGGCAAATTGCTAAACACTTTTACCGTCGTTACCGGCTTAGTACGTTGCATATTTCTTCGCTCTGCGAGATAAACCATTGGTTCCGGATTCCAGTTCGCCTTATAAAAATAGAAAGCATCCTTCTTGATCTTGCGATCGTAGGTCACCAGGCCTTTATCATTGATCCCGTTGTTATCGCCTTCTGTTCTGATGGCAGAGCCGAAATCAGCCAGAACCCAGATGAATTTACCCCATACAAAAGGACGTTTCTTTAGCTCCTCCCAATGTTTTTCATGGAATGCTGTTTGCCATTCTTCCGGATGAAAACGACCTTTTGGTTCCGGAGCGCTCAGCTCTTCCGTATGTTTATAAGGACTTGCACCAGCTCCATACTCAGAGATCGAAATCGGTCTGCCAGGTAAGGTTTTATGCGTCTGATCTGCCCATTTGGCCACCTCATCAAACTTGCCACCATACCAGCCGAAATACTGGTTCCAGCCCATCAAATCACTCAGATCGGTAAAGTTAGCACTGCCCAGATTGGAGGCCAGCGTGGTTAACCTTCCCGGATCTTCGGTTTTTGCCAGGTTATTCAGTTCTTTAATAAAAGGCTGTGGATCGTCGTAATTCAGTTTTAGCTCATTGAATAAACCCCAGAAACATACCGAAGGGTGGTTGTAATTCTGACGAATCAGTTCTTTCAACATCTTCTTCGTGTTTTCCTCCAGTTGCGCATCTTTCACATAACCGGTTCCGGTATATCCGCCAGGACCAACAAATGGAATTTCCGACCATAACACGAGGCCATTCTGATCACATAAATCATAGAAATGCTTGCTGTGCGGATAATGGGTTAACCTCGCTGCCGTAGCACCAAGCTCCTTCATCAGCGCCATATCCTGATCATGATCTGCATCGGTTAAAGCAGAACCCTTGCCCGACCAGTCTTCATGCCTGCCTGCGCCATACAAATCAAGATATTTCCCATTCAGGAAAAACCCTTTATCCGGGTCTACATGATAGTAACGGAAGCCCAGCGGTTGCGAAACCTGATCAATGATCTTCCCGTCCTGAAAAAGACTGACACGCACACGGTATAAATAAGGATCGGCTTTACCATTCCATAAATGTGGTTTTTCAATTAGCATTCTGGTTTTTACATCCGAAGACAATCCCGAATTTACAGGGGTGCTGATTGAAATATTTTCTTTCCCACTCTGATCAATAAGCGTAGTGACCAACGTTAAATTTTTAGCATCAGACAAAGATAATTTTGTCAGTATTTCCAATTCTGCTGAGTTTTCAGAAACCGCCTTCTGGCTCAGGTACACCCCTGAAGAACCATAATCCAGCGGACTGATGCAGCTTTTTTCTGTCACGATCAAAGAAACCGGACGGTGCAAACCACCATAAACGTTGAAATCGCCATGTAATGGGATCACATCTAAGCGGTAAGCATTGCTCACCTGCACCGTAATTGAGTTATCACCTGGCTTCACATAATCCGTAATTTCTACCGCAAAACCGGTATAACCACCTTTATGTTCGCCAACCGATTTATTGTTCACAAACACGGTAGCCACACTATTGGCCCCTTCAAAATAAAGGAACAGCCTTTTGGCAGCCCAGGCCTGAGGAACATTCAATTTGTTCTCATAAATCGCAGAAGTCCGTTTGTATTCCGCCACACCTTCCAATACCTCATTGGCATTCCAGGTATGTGGCAGGTTTACGGTCTCTTTCTTAATACCCGTTTCGAAATTGTAAGCATAATAAAATTGCCAGTTCGTATTAAAAGGAATGGTTTCTCTACCATTTACGAGGTTAGAAACAGGTTTTGCTGTGGTCACAGCCAGATGAAACAGAAAGAAAAGGATCGTGGCAATAATTTTTTGTCGATGCATTCGTTTAATTTTTGTAAAGGCCTAACTCGGCGAATTGTGCAAATTGTTCTCCATCCCAACTTGAATTTGCCAGGATTTTAAAGTATCTGAATGTTAATGGTGTATTAAAGGCAATGGCCTGAATAGAACCCAGCTTAGGGATTTCTACATTCCTGGCCAGGGTAAAGTGGAGGCCATCCGTACTCGTTAAAATATCTACGTTTTTAACCGCACGTCGATCCCCGTTTAAGATGGTTATACCATCCAGGGTTTTCTGACTGCCGATATCTACGGTAATAAAATGAGGGTAGCTCGCTACTGGCGCAACAGACCATTGACTGTGCCATCCGGTAGAAAGGTCGTTATCAATCACTCGTGACGCCTGGGCAGCACTTTCCTGAGAACTGAAAGCCGCAATTGACCAACCCACTTTACTGATCTCCGCTTTAGTGCTGAAATCTAAAACCGGCAGCGCATTCACAAACTTATAGCCATAGCTATTCTCGCTAACTGTACCGTTTTCGTGTACCAGTTTCAAACGCAGTTCATAGGGACTGGCATCTTTATATTTAAAATCGGCAATAGGCATTTCCACATAGAAACTGTCGGTGCCAATGGCTTTAGACTCCCAGGTTACCGCATTATAATCTTTGTTTACCCCTACTCCTTCGTTGTTCACATTCGGGTCGTTGTAATAAACCACACTGTTCACCTTGGTATTGGTCGCAAATCTACCCGAAAGTACAATCGCCGCTTTTGAAGCAGAATACTCCGCGTGAATTTTAGTTACCCTGGCATTCACAGCACCATAGTAAGTTTTAGCATCGCTGTTAAAGATCTGGTTCACGTTAAGAATCGCGCAATCAGCGGCAGTCAGGAAGGTCTTTGATTTACCCAGTGTTCCGTTTCCGGCCCACATTAAAGCCATGCCCAGTGTACTGTTTTCAGAAACTTTCTGACAGTTGTGCGGAAGATTTAATCCATGGCCAAGCTCATGTACCAAGCCACCAAACCATACACTGAAACGGTTTCCATCTACGTCAGTCTTACCCAGGTTCTTGATGTCCATACCCTCATAATCTAAGGCAAAGCACCATTTTCCCATCCCGTAAAAAGGACCACCACTAGGCGTACCATCCGGTTTAAATTCATATCTCGGCAAGATCACCAAGGTATGCTCACTGGTTTTCTCGGTAGGATGAGCAGTAAAATAGGCGTTAATTTCCGACTGTACATTTCCTGCACCACCAGAATAGCTGTAGTCGCTCTTAGGTTTTGTACCACGAATGGTGATGATCTTTACACGGTTGATGGCCAGATCAGCGAACATCCCAAAGGTTTTGTTCGGATAACCATTGCGGAGCATTTCCTCCTTCATGTAATTCTGTGTCCATAACATCAGCTCGCTCAGTCGGCGCTCATAGGCTGGAAGCGTATCCAGGTCATTCGGGACAAAATAAATCAGGTTTAAATTGCGGGCTTGCGGACTGGTGTACACGGTATCCGTCGTTAATTCTGCCGTATTTAAATCTGTTGCAATGCCGGATTTTTTACACGCAGCAAAACTGGTTGCCAATAACAGGCAAAGGGCTAAAAATTGGGTTCTCATAAATTTGGTTTAGGGATGATTGTGGATGATTATATATTTACATATAGTTTAAATATAATAATTTATAACACTTTTTCAAGTTTTAACACCTTTATGAAATTCCATGGAAACTCTTTTAGATTCTTTTTCTTTACCGCAGCAGTTTCTTTAACATTCAATAGCTTTTTTTTTCCAATGATGTTTCCTTTAAACACGTTTCCATTCCAGTTTAAGGCGGCATATTGCTTTGGAGATTTATTGAAAATCCCCTGTGCTAATCCCTGGTAATAAAAAATATTGTCTTCAAAAACCACGTTCTTAGGGACGCCATGCTCGATATCTACCAATTCCATTTTCACAGAATCAAGACCACTGTTGTAAAAAACATTCCCGCTAACTACCGTGTTCTCCGTTGCTAAAGCGAAATTGAACAGGCGCTTGCGCTTATTGCCATCATTAATGCTCAGGTTGTTTCTAATGATACTATTGGTAGTCATTGTGCTTCTCGCACTGATCTCATCAGAAATCACCAGCATAAAGCCTCCGTCATTGTCATGGCTATAATTGTTCTGGATGATGGTATTGTTGCAATTTCCATCAATATCAAATGATTGTCCGTCGTTAGACCAGTCCAGGTTTTTGGTGTAAGCCACCTCATTGAATTGAATGATGGTGTTATCGCTGCTGTGTGGCCAGATGCCTACCGCATTGTCTTTAGCGCGGTTTCTAATGCGAAACAACTTGTTATGCTCCACTAAAGAACCATCAAAAGCTTTGATCACAATACCGTCTCCGCCAATATCTTCTAAGGTACAACCGCGGATGATTAAATTCTTGTTGGGAAACCAGTTGCTACGAAAGCCGAAAGTCCCGTTTCCACGAATCCCGTTACGGTCTACTTTTACCACCCTACAGTTTTCAATCAGCAGGTTTTCAATGTTACTGGGTTTAGGACCCTGAGTTTCCCAGAATATTCCGTTTCCTTCTTTACTTCCCTTTTTATTGTCGCCATTAACATCATGCACATATAAATTGCTCAAGCGGATATCAGTGATGGTTCCAATGTCTTCCGATAGAATCCGAACGCCTGTAGGCCCTGTTTTCTGCACTTTAACGGTCGTATCCAGGTTAGAAACATCCAGGTTTTCCAGTGTGATATAACTGATGTTTTTCAGCAATACCGCATCTTTAAACTGACCATTTGCAGCGATTGCCGGCAAATCTCCTTTACCATAAGCAGTAATTACAATGGACTTGCCTTTACTTCCGGAGCCTTTTGGCAACAGCTGACCGTCCCATTTACCGCCTCTTTTAAAAAGCACCTGATCTCCGGGAACCAAAGTCTGCGCATTTACTTTGGCCAGGGATTTCCAGGCTGATTTCTGCGACTTACCGTTGTGGTTGTCATCTCCATTGTGGCTGTCCACATAATACTTACTCTTTCTGATCAATTCCTGAGCTTTTGCAGCGGAGATTCCTCCAACACACAAAAACACCATCATCAAACTGCAAAACAGGGATTTATTACTCATCTTCTACGGGGTATAACAGATCAAATGATCTGTTTATTTATAATTAAATTTCTTGCTGTTAAAGTACTAAAAAGAGAGGAGGCCAAGCCCCTCTCTTTTTAAAATCAGCTACGAAAGCACAGTCGCGAAACTTACCAGCCCGGGTTCTGAACCAACTTCGGCGACTTCGCAATTTCCGACTCCGGAATTGGGAACAGGTAAAATGCAGCTCTGAAAAAGTGTGGCTTCAAATCAATCACTTCATAAGTCAGGTTAGTTCCTGTTTTAGTGATTTTCATGCCTTTCAGGATCACATTGTCCGTTACCTCTGCAATTTTCCATCTTCTCACATCCCAGATGCGGTGTTCTTCCAATGCCAGCTCCACACGACGCTCGTTCTGAATCACCAAACGCATATCTGCTTTGCTGCTATTCGCTTTAAGGCCGTAATTGCCATCTGCACCCGGTAAAATACCGGCGCGTTTTCTAAGCTGGATTAAAGTACTGTACACCTCAGGAACTGCGCCCTGGTATTCATTTAGTGCTTCTGCATAGTTCAGCAGGATTTCTCCATACCTGATTAAAGGATAGGCACGCTCTGTATTGCCAGAACCATCTTCTACCATCATTTTTCTCCAGTAATAACCAGGAATACTGATTGGTCCTGTGGCAATCGGTCCGTCCGGACTAGATCCTAAAAATGTATTTACCGCAACCATCGCATTGCTGGTTCCCAGGAAAAACTTCGAACCATTATAAATGACTGTGTTTCCAAAACGTGGATCGCGTTTCACATAAGGGTCATTTGGATTATATCCGGAAGCAGGATCGGTAATCGGCAAGCCGTTTTCCATTCCAAAAGCATCTACCAGATTTTGTGTTGGTGCGCTCGATTTTCCGGAACCTGTTCTGGAAGTAGGCAATAAATTGTTTTCATATTCACGGTTAGGGGCATTCATCCTGCCAAACAGGTATTCTCTGTTGTAACGCGTTAAAAACACGTTGTAAAAGCCATAGCCCATACGGGTCACATTGTCTTCTGTTAAGGAATAAGTACCGGAATTGATGATGTCTTTAGCGGCATCTGCGGCTTTCTTCCAACGTTCGGCATCCGCATTTGCGTAACCGGTGATACTTTTCAAAGCAGCATCCGTTGCAATTCCGCCACCATTAAACAGCGGACTGGCAGCATACAGCAGCATTCTTGACTTTAAGCCCATACAAGCGCCTTTCGTTACACGGCCATAATCTTGTTGCAGCTGCGTATCGAAATCCGGTAAATCTGCCGCAGCAGCCTCACATTCACTCACGATATAGGCTACACAATCACTATAACTGGAACGTGGCAAGTCAATATCATCCGAAATCCCGAAGGTTGCATCGCCAATCAAAGGCACACCACCATATACTTTAACCAGCTGAAAGTAATACCAGGCACGTAAAAACCGCGTTTCCGCTTTCAATTTGGTCTTTAAGCCCGCACTAAGCGGACTCTTATCCACATTAAACAGGAATACATTCGCCCTGCGGATATTCTCCCATGGCGTTTTCCAGTTGTTAAGTACCTGAGCTTGCTTGCTCACATTGGTACTGGAGGCAGAAAGTGCACCGCTGGCCATCAGAATCGCATCATTTTGCGGCCCTGTATAGCGCACCGGTACGGCTTCATCCGATACTACCGGATGGCCGCCACCTTCCCACCTGTTGGCATCAAAGTTAAATCCGACCTCGGTATAAAGTCTGGTTAAAAAGGAAATCGTGCGCACACTATCGGCAAAAGTGGTGGATTCATTCAGGTCATTGGCAATTTTTGCATCCAGGAAACCTCCCTTTTTGCAAGCCCCTGCAGATAGCAGCACCACTGCCAGCACCAGGTGTATAAATTTTATCTTCATCGTCTTGAGATTTTAATCGTTATAAGGAGAAAGTAATACCGAAATTATAGATGCGTTGATTTGGATAAGCACTGATCGCTCCGGCAGTACTGATGGAACCGGAAGTATTCGTTGATTCCGGATCTGCCTGATAAAACTTATCAACGTTAGTCCAGGTGATCAGGTTATAGCCATTAGCGTAAACCCTGATGCCTTTAAAACCAATAGGTTTTACCCATGATTTTGGCAGCTGGTAACCGATTTCCATTGATTTTAAACGCAGGTAATGCGCATCAACCAACCAGAAATCCGACCGCGACACATTAGCACGACTAATCGTATTGTTGGTACCCAATAAAGGGAACTTCGCATTATTACCCAGTTCCGGTGTCCATGACTGTAAGTGAATCGGCTGGAAATTAGACACTAATGGCTCTATCGCTTCTGAATCAAAGTTCATACTGTAATCGTAAGCGCCTTGCAACAACATACTGAAACTGATGTTTTTATAGCTAAATCCTAAGGTTAAACCCAATACTGTACTTGGTAAATTCGGACTACCAATGGCTTTCTGATCCAATGCATCAATGATTCCATCCCCATTCAGGTCTTTATACTTTAAATCACCTGGCTTAACCGGGGTAGTTGGCACCGCACTACTGCTGATGTCTGCCGCACTTTGGTAATAACCGTCATATACATAACCGAATCCTTGTCCGATGGGTTGTCCCGTTCTCGCTAACCATGGGTAACGCGGATTCGCCTCATCTCTGAATACAATCTTGTTTTTCGCATAAGAAAAGGTACCTCTGGCATAGTACTGCAAGTCTTTATAGTTGTTTTTGTAGTTGATCTCTCCATCCCATCCCCTGTTGTTTACCTTACCGATATTCATTGGAGGCAGGGCAACACCCATGGTTAGTGGTACACTGGCTCTTGGCGTTAAGATATCATACCTGTTGTTGTTAAAATAATCCACCGTAAAAGACAGCTTTCCTTCAAACATGGAAACGTCTAAACCGATGTCTGTTTTGTTCTCTTTTTCCCAGGTAATGTTGTCATTTCCTAAGGCCCCTTCTTTAATCCCCGAATAACTATTGTGTTGCTGTCCGAAGGAATAACTGCCGTCACTGGTATACGTTTGCTCATAAACGAACTTCGAATTACCTATATTATCAGACCCTACCAATCCATAAGAACCACGGATTTTGAACAGGTTGATAAAAGGAATGCTTTTTTTGAAGAAAGACTCTTCAGCAATGTTCCAACCCGCAGATAAAGCAGGGAACCAGCCATAGCGTTTCTTACCTACAAATTTATCCGTTCCATTATAGGCGGCATTGAACTCGAAAAGGTATTTCTGCTTGTAATCGTAACCGGTTCTCATAGTCATCCCCCTAAAATTGGCAGGAATATTGGAATCAGGTATGTCGTTGTCGTTCTGGATATAACTGTTTTGGTTATACAATCCCAAAGCATAAACCCGATGCTCGCCAAAAGTACGGTCGTAGTTTAAAGAGGCCTGCACATTGGTTGTTCTGGAAGCCGGACCACCGCCACCCGTTAGCACATAAGGCGGAATACGGTATACGGTAAGGTCTTTCGGGGTGTACACACCAGTTTCCTGGTTGTAGTAATACATCGGGAAATTGGTGTTCGATCGCTTTAAGTTCCTGGTGTTCGACTGGGCACTTGCATAAGAGATCAGCGCTTTTGCTGTCAATCCCGAAGTCAGCATATCCAGTTTCTGCGTACCGCCAAAAGTGATGTTTAAATCGTTATCATAAGCTCTGGTATAGCCTTGTGTAGTTAAACGCCCAACCACATTGACACCGGCCAGATTAGAACCTGTACCAAAACTGCCATCCGGATTATAAGGTGCATAAGCATATGGCGGCAAAAAATTGTAACTGTAAATTTCACCGATCAAGCCGTTCCCATTCGGACTATTAGTCACCGGATCATTGGTTTCGCCAAAACGACCGGTCATATCTAACCTGAAACTTAAGGTTTTCGTCGCCTGTACATCTAAGTTGGAACGGAAGTTATAGCGCTTATAGTAATGCTTGCTGTTTACTTCACTTGCCGAACTGAAATCTTTTAGCGCTCCGTTTTGCCACAGGTAGCCCATAGAAACGAAATATTTCACACTTTCTGTACCACCGGAAATGTCCAGGTTATTTCTGGAAATCAACGAGGAACGATCCATCAGCGTGTTGTACCAATTGATATCAGGATGGCCATAAGGATCGGTTCCGTCTTTAAAAAGCTGAATGTCTTTATCCGTAAAACGTAAGGGCTGATCAGAGTTCTTTAAAGCCTGATTGGTCAGTACTGCCGCATCATAAGCACCTAAAAACACCGGATCAAAAGTTTTTTGCTGTAAGCCAAGCTCCGTTTTAAAATTGATAACCGGTGGCCCCACTGTTCCTCTTCTGGTGGTGATCACCAATACGCCATTCGCTCCTTTTACCCCATAGATGGCTGTAGTAGCCGCGTCTTTCAGGATAGAAATACTTTCAATTTCATTGGGATCCAGTTGCGAAACATCCGAATAGCTATACTCGATATCATCCACAATGATCAAAGGACGCTGATTGGCCGTATAACTACTCATCCCACGAATGAAGAAATCTGCCCCGTCTTTTCCTGGTTGTCCGGATCTTTGCTGGGTAAAGAAACCCGGCAAACGACCTGCAAGTGTATTCTGCACACTGGCAGAAGGATTTTGTCTGATCTCCGAGCCGTTAATGGAACTTACCGCACCGGTATTGGTGATCTTCTTTTGTTTACCAAAACCAACCACAACCACTTCTTCTAATCCTTTAGCATCTACCGCAAGGGTTACCGTGACCTGCTCTTTATTGCCCACATTTACATCCTGACTCAGATAACCGAGACTCTTCACGATAATGATATGGCTTTTGCCTTTTAAAGTCAACTGAAAACGACCGTCAGACCCGGTTTGAGTGCCATTTCCGGCAACTCCTTTCTCTGTAATGGTTGCTCCCGGAAGCGGCCCGCCGCTATCCTTTACCAAACCTTTGATCACCTTGCCTTGTGCAAAAATGAGCCCTGGCAGGAAAAAAACCATTGCAAGTGTTATATATATAATTCTTTGCATAACCTGTTTTTGTATATTTTAAATGAACCGGAAGGACTTACCAACCTGGATTTTGTGTTAAGTTTACGTTCTTGGTGATCTCCGAATATGGAATCGGATAGCTGTACATCTTTGCTTTGTCGAAGCTGACCGTTGCCGCCTCAAAAGGAGCATAAGTGAATACGCCTGGTGTAGTTTGCAGGATCTTGATGCCATGCAATTTTCCGTTTAACACCTGTTCAGCGATTTTCCACCTTCTGATGTCCCAGAAACGTTGCTCTTCAAAAGCCATTTCTACCCTTCTTTCATTTCTGATCGCGGTTCTGAGTTGCTCTTTAGTAAGACCTGTCGGCAAGGCAAAAGGAACCAAACCTGCACGTTGTCTGATGTCTTCTACTGCTTTGCGGATTTCCGTAGAAGGACCGCTATACTCATTTTGCGCTTCCGCAAAGTTCAACAGGGTTTCCGCATAGCGGAAGATCACCGGATTGTGGGTCTGGTTGCTATACGTCGTTGCATTAGAAAAATCAGCCATAAACTTGCGGGCATAATAACCGGTACGCGTTTGGGTAACGATACCCCCCGGCTTATCCAGGCCACCCTCAAAAGTTTGCACGGCACGTTTTACCCAGATCATACCATTGTGGAAAATGGTATTGTAAAAACGTGGATCACGACCTACATAAGGATTGCTGGCGCTATAACCAGACCCTGAATCAGTAATTGCTTTTCCGTTTTTCATACCAAAAGCATCTACCAGCTCTTGTGTCGGACTAGTTAAGCCATTACTTGCTACCGCATCTGTATAACCAATCGGGGCATTATCTACCTCTACCGTGGTATTTACATTCTTTTGAAAAGCAAGGATCACCTCTTTATTCTTACGGTTCAGAAACAGGTTCTGAAAACTACTTTCCAAACCAAGCGTAGCCGTTAAATTCATCAGGTCTTTTGCGGCATTTGCTGCGGCAAGCCATTTTACAGGATCATTACCCGGATTGTACTGTGGGCTTGCCAAATACAATAGCAAACGTGATTTTAAAGCTAATGCTGCTGCTTTTGAAGCACGACCGATGTCTGAATCCTGGATTGGATTAGGGCGCAGCTGATCTTTAACCGCTTCCAGCTCCGATAAAATATACTGTGCCACCTCATCAACGCTATTTCTTTTTAAAGCCAGATCATCCTGTAAAGTCAGTACTCTATCGCCCAATAAAGGCACACCACCGTATCGTTTCAACAGTTCAAAGTAGAACATCGCTCTCAAAAAGCGGTTCTCCGCATACCAGTAGTTCTTTTCTACAAACATCGATTGCTTGAAAGGAACCCTGCCCACATTGGCCAGATAGGTATTTACCCTTCTGATACCGGCATAATTCCTTGCCCAGGCATCATCAATCGTATTAGAGCTGCTGATTCTTCCATTGGTAAAACCTTCGATATTACTTGCATTTTTCGAGGAAATGGCATCATCACTTGCTGCATCTAACATATCGTTAGCGGTGATACTTCCAAAAACAGTTCCTACGCGGTTAATCCCGGTTGGCAATTGCACATAAGTATCATTCAGGAAGTTTTTAGCATAATTCCCCAGAGAATCTGTAGGGTCAAAAATGACATCATCAGTCCAGAGTTCCAATGGTGTTTGCTCAATATTATTTTTCTTACACGCGGTTAAACACAGTAATCCGCCGAATAGGATGTATATAAATGGTTTCATAAGATTATAGTTTGATGTTAATACCGGCATTGACTACTCTTAGCGCAGGGTAACCTGTACCGTAAACTTCCGGATCGATTCCCTTATTATCAGAAATGGTGAACAGGTTCATTCCATTGGCAAAAACCCTGATCGAAGCCAGTTTAAGCCTTGCAGCCAATCTTTGTGGAATCGTATAACCGACCTCCATATTCTTCAACCTCATGTAATTTCCGGAACGCAACCAGAAAGAAGAACTCGCCTGATTGTTCGGATTAGTACCTATCCCTAAACGTGGATAAGTAGCTGTGGCGGCAGTCTCCGGAGTCCACCTTTCCAGATGATGCTCAAATGCCTGTCCTTTTCCATCGTTCTGGAATTCCCATTGCGTAGCACCCGATAAATAGATCATGCGGTTTGCTGCACCCTGTAGTAATGCACTAAAATCAAATCCTTTGAAATCAAACCCAAAAGACAATCCATAATAAACTATTGCTTTGTTGTTTTTTAAAGCCTTCTGATCAAACAGGTTGATGATGCCATCACCGTTCAGGTCTTTATATTTTAGATCTCCGGGAACAGGGTTATAACCTTCGGTTTTAGGACTGCTGGCAATGTCGGCCGCATTCTGGTAAAAACCATCTGCCTCATAACCAAAAGTCTGGTCGCTACGCTGTCCGGTACGTTTCATCCAGTCGTACTGGCGAAACACCTCATCCTGATATTTGATGATCTTATTGTTTGCCGTGAAATTTCCGGAAACAAAGTAATTGAAATTGTTCAGGTGATTGCGGTAGCTGGCCGTAAAATCCAGACCGCTGTAATTGGTGGTTCCAATATTCTCCGAAGGATAAGCGTTACCAATAATCGAGGTATTTTTCCCTCTCACCTGTAACAAATCGAAGTATTTATTGTGGTAATACTCGGTTGTTAAAGTCAGTTTATCATTAAATAAACCCAAGTCTAAACCCAGATTAAACTTGTCTGCTTTCTCCCAGGTAAGGTTCGCATTGGCAAGCGTCAGTTCAGATACAGAATACACAAAAGTACCCGAACCACCACCGAAATAATAACCTGCGCCATCAGCAAAATATTGGTTATACACAAAGTATCCCGGATCTGCATTCCCGGTACGACCGTATGAAGTACGAAGTTTCAGGGTGTTTAACCATTTCACATGGTCGGCAATAAAGCTTTCTTTGGCCATGTTCCATCCCAATCCTGCGACAGGGAAGAAGCCAAATCTTTTGTTGTCTGCATAGCGATTTAAACCACTATAGCTCATCACTACTTCTGCCAGATATTTCCCTTTATAGTCGTAATCCAGGGTGGTAGCCAAAGTCTGGTAGCTTAATGGCAGGTTGTTGCCTAAATAAATGCTCTGAATATTGGCATTAACCAATCCTTTCACATGGTGATCGCCAAAAGTTCTTATATTGATACTTGTTGGCACTTTTACCGGCTACAATGGTTCCGTCTGTACCAAAACGCTTATAATTAATACCTGTTAATCCGTTTTCCCCCTGATAGACGGCAAATGTTTTACCTCTGTCATTTACCTCAGATAAATTGGTATTGAAAGATACCAGACCTTTCAGCCACAATCCTTTGGTCACATCATCCAGCGTACGCTTAAAGGAAACATCCGCAGACATCTCTCTGCCATAACTTAAAGTATATCCAGACTGTGTGCTCTGTCCTAAAATATTGTTTGTAAAATCCTTATTTCCCCCTAAGGATCCATCAGGATTCCTTACCGGATAAGCACCATTAGGCGTAATCGCCAGTGAATTAAAAATCCTGTTCACCCCCAGATTCACCTGGCGCCCATTTATATTACCTATATTGAGTGTACCCGGAGAATTTCCATTTTCAATACGACCAAAGAGGTTTAAATTCACCATCAGATTCTTTGACAAATCCACATCGATATTGGTACGCACAATATATCTTTTGAAATCAGAATTGGTATTGTAGGTGTTCTTATCAGAAGTTTTTAGCAAGCCCTGCTGATCCAGATAATCAACTGCCAGGAAGTACCGGGCACTATTTCCACCACCAGAAGTATTCAGGTTATAGCGCGTAAATGGCGCATTGTCTCTTAAAATCTCTTTATACCAGTCTACATTAGGGTGTCCCATCGGATCAGATCCGGTTCTAAAAGCCTCCAGATCGGCTGAAGTATATACCGGTGCTTTGCCATCGTTCAATAAAGCTTCATTATACAAGCTCGCATAATTAAAGGCATCTAATGGTTTAGGTAGGTTAACCGGACTTTGTAAGCCGGTTTGTGCCGTAAAGGAAATTTTTTGCTTCCCGATCTCCCCCTTTTTAGTGGTAATCAGAATAGCACCGCCTGCACTGCGCAAGCCTAACATTCCTGAAGCCAATGCGTCTTTAAGTACCGTTACCGATTCTATTTCATCAAAATCAATAGAAGTCAGCTCTCTTGGAATACCATTCACGATGAGGATTGGATCTTGTCCCCTTAGCGCATATCCCGCAGCATCTAATCCGGGAAGTCCCGTAGATTGTAAGGTCGATAATCCAGAAAGTCTGCCCGAAAGCGCATTGTTTAAAGCAATTACCGGCGAACTTAACAGGTCTTTAGTATACACACTTTCGCTCGAAAGAATACTATTTTCCTTTTTCTGGGTGTCGTAAAGTCGTTGTACAAGCAGTTGTTGTTTTTCAGACTCTGCCAAGACCACATTCAATTTACTACCGCTTACCACCAATTCCTGGCTCAGGTATCCTTTTAAACTGAAAACAGCAACGTCTCCCGAATCAATCAAAAGAGAATAGTTACCCGATTTATCTGAAGATACCGTGATTCCGCTGGTCTTATCCTTTACTGATACGCCAAACAGTGGTTCGCCATAAATAGTAGTGATGGTTCCCTTGACCATGCCAGGGATTTCAGCAACGTTTTTCAGCTCCTTAGCACCCTTTTGGTTCTGGGCGGATAAAGAGAGCGGGAAAAACAAGAGTATCATCAATCCCTTAAAAAGAGACTTCCCATAGACTTGCATTCCCTGTACTTTTAAGTAAGGTTTCTTCATATTTGGTTTTTTGGTTGATGCGTTGCCTGAGGGACAACCACCTATTTGGTTTATCGTAAAGTTGTAGCCATTCCAAAAAACAAGAGGGTGAAAAATGATTGTTTATGGGGTGAAAATCCCGTTAACCCGTATATTACGGGCAATAAACCATTTATAGATAGGATCTTCACGATCAACCAGACCAAACCAGATTTATTATAGGGGTATGATAAAGCAAACGATTCTCAGCATTTCCTTGCTGCTGATGCAGTTATGTAGCAGCGGACAGACACTAAATTTCAACC
Source organism: Pedobacter gandavensis (assembly GCF_032677645.1). Lineage (GTDB taxonomy): Bacteria > Bacteroidota > Bacteroidia > Sphingobacteriales > Sphingobacteriaceae > Pedobacter > Pedobacter gandavensis_A. The sequence continues at coordinate 227,681 of NZ_JAVTSB010000001.1, forward strand.
ACCTGAAGACGGAAGACGGGCTGTCTCAGAACTCCATATTCGCCATTACTCAGGATGGACGTGGCTTGATGTGGTTCGGATCCAGATTTGGACTCAACCGTTACGATGGCAATCAATTCCAATTGTATAAAAGCAAAGCGAACGATTCCAGTAGCCTGTCGGATGATTATGTTACCGCTTTACATAGCGACCGCAAGAAGGTGTTATGGGTAGGAACCGCCAACGGATTAAACCAGTTCAATCCTCAAAAAAACACCTTTGAAAGGATCTATCTGGATGGCAATAAGCACAACAAACAATACGCTCCGGTTAATGCGATCTATGAAGACCGCAAAGGAAACCTATGGGTGGCCGGCAGAACAGGGCTTTACCTGCTCACAAACCGGAATACCAACACCTTTACCCCAACCTATAAACTGGGCCTTAAAAGCGGCATTGCCAATTCAGAAGTGCTCAGTATTTTCGAAGATCATCAGGGCTATTTATGGATTGGAACCAATTCCGGACTCAGCAAACTGAGCTTTAACGGTCGCTTGCAAGAACTGGCCCGCTTTAGCCATAATCCTGCCAAAACAAGTAGCCTGAGCGACAATTCCGTTACCGCCATTACCGAAGACCTGCAAAAGAATTTATGGGTAGCCACAGAAAGCGCTGGAATAAATCTTTTCCAACCCGGTACCGGTACTTTCCTCCGGTATGGCCATGAAGAAGGGAATAAAAACTCCCTGATCCACAATTCTGTGCGCCGGATGACCCGCAACAAAGCCGGAAACCTCTGTATAGGTACACAGGAAGGTTTAAGTATCCTGGACCCTGCGAGCCGGAAATTCCAGTCGCAACAACATTTAAAGTCGGTCAGCCGCAGCCTGAATCAAAATTCCATTTACAGCATTTATGAAGATCCCAATGGCTCCCTATGGATTGGCACTTACTATGGCGGGGTAAACGTGAGCTATGCGCATGATACCAATTTTAAAACCATGCAGTACAATGAAAAACTGGCCGGAATCAGTCACAATGTAGTGAGCTCTATTATTGCCGACAATAACGATAACTTATGGATCGGAACAGAAGGTGGGGGCTTAAACCATTTAAACCGTCAGACGCAACAGTTTACTACTTATAAGCTAAAGGCTTCCGAACCCGAAAGTCTGGGCTCAGACCTGGTAAAAGTGATTTACAAGGATAAAGGAGGTGATATCTGGGTAGGTACACATGGTGGTGGATTAAACCTTTTTGATCCACAAACCCGTACTTTCAAGCGCTTCTTCATCAATGGCGACAATACCAAAGTGACGCGCTCTGAGCTGGTGGCCCTGATGGAAGACCATAATAGCGCATTCTGGACTGGTAGTCAGACCGGCATCCGCATCTTTACCAAAAAAGCCGGCTTGTTAACACCCTACTCCGAAATCCCTGTTTTGCGCAGTATCCGGAACTATAACATCAAAGTGCTGTTCGAAGATTCCCGGAAAAATATATGGATTGCCAGTACCAAAGGTTTATTTCTGCTCTCCGCAGACCGGAAGCAACTGCAATCTTTCAAACTGCCCAAAGGAAGTAATAGCGTCAACAACAACGCAAATTATATCAATTGTATTCAGGAAGATGCAAAAGGAAACATTTGGGTGGGACTTTATTACGGTGGTCTCAGCAAATATGAGCCTGGCAAAAAGAGATTTGTGAAGAACTACACCACCGCAGATGGTCTGCCGAACGACAATGTGGTCGGTATCCTCGAAGACAATCAACACCTGCTGTGGGTAAGTACCTCTAATGGTTTAGCCCGGTTTAACCCGATATCCTCCGTGTTTCTGACCTATACCACCAGCGATGGCCTGGCCGGCGACGAGTTCAATTACAACTCCTTTTTTAAAGCTAAAAACGGAGACCTTTACTTTGGTGGCTATAATGGCCTCAGCTATTTTTCGCCAAAAGACATAGAAAAAAACAGCTACCATGCCCCATTGGTATTTACAGGCCTAAAACTTTTCAATGAGCCCGTACAAATCAATGCGGAAAACGGATTGCTACAACAAGACATCAGCTTTACTCATCACCTGACTTTCCCTTACCAGCAAAATATATTTACCATTGAATTTGCCTTGCTGAACTATATTAAGTCCAACAAAAACAAGTATGCTTACCGCCTGGAAGGTGTTAACGGGAATTGGGTGGAAACAGCCGTCCCCGCAGCAACCTATACCAATCTGGCCTCCGGAAATTACACCTTATGGGTAAAAGGGGCAAATAATGATGGAATCTGGAGCCAGCCGGTTGCCATGAAAATCAAAATCCTGCCTCCTTTCTGGAAAAGCTGGTGGGCCTACCTGATCTATCTGGCCATTATTGGCATGATGCTCTTCTTCATCACCCGCTTTTTTTTCCTCCGTGGTTTATTACTCAAAGACGAAGAACTCCACCAGATCAAGCTGAATTTCTTCACCAATATCTCCCATGAAATCCGGACTCATCTCACGCTGATCATGGCCCCTATAGAAAACCTCCTGGCCGGACAAGATGGCGATAGCCCCCTGAAACAGCAGTTACACAAGGTAAAGAACAATGCAGACCGATTGTTGAAACTGGTCAATGAGCTGATGGATTTCCGCAAAGCGGAAACAAAGAATCTAAAGCTGAAAGTCGCAGAACATGATTTCATCCCTTTTATACAGGAGATTTACAGCAGCTTTACCGAATTGTCTGCCAAAAAGAACATCGACTTCTCTTTGAAATATGAGGAGTCCGCCCCTTTGAATCAGTCGCCCCTGTTACTCTATTTTGATAAAGAACAGTTAGAAAAGGTGTTTTTTAACCTGCTTTCCAATGCCTTTAAATTTACGCCGGAAGCTGGCCGGATTACCATCGAGATCAAAACCAGTGCAAAAGCCTTAAAAGTAAAGATCTGCGATACCGGTAGAGGAATTGCCCCGGAATATCTGGAACAACTGTTCGAGAATTACTTCCAGGTAGAAGAACACCATATTCAGAATACCGGCTATGGCATCGGTCTCGCACTCTCCAAGCATATTGTAGAACTGCATCAAGGGAATATCGAAGTCAGTAGCGAGCAGGGAGCAGTAAACAAACCGGGCTTCACCTGCTTTGAACTGTCCTTGTTATTGGGCAAGGCACATTTTCCCGGACTGCAACAGGGGCAGCAGTCCGTATCAGCACAGCCGGAACTGCGCTTGCTACAAACGGGACAACAATTAGTACAACCGCAGCCTGTACAGGAATCCGCAGCGTCTTTAGCAACTGCAAAACCGGAAACAGCTGATATGGCTACTCCTGAGCAGGAAAAGAAGGCAACCATCCTTGTGGTAGAAGACCATGCCGAACTCCGCAACCTCATTAAAGAAGCATTGCAGGACAGTTATCAGGTGATTTTAGCAGAAAATGGCAGGATAGGATGGGAAAAAGCGACTGAAGAAATCCCTGACTTAATCATTAGCGATGTTATGATGCCCGAAATGGACGGTTTTACGCTATGTAGTCAATTGAAAACTGACGAACGGACCAATCATATCCCTGTGTTCCTGCTTACCGCCAAAAGCAGCCAGAGCGACCAGATCAGCGGACTCAGTCTGGGGGCAGATCTTTACCTGAGCAAACCATTCAGCACTAAAATCCTGCAACTACAGGTGCGCAACTTTTTGGCCGCAAGGGAGCAGATGCGCAAAAAATATAGTAAAGAATTAGTGTTGGAGTATATTCCACTGATGGCTGATCCTAAAGATGAGTTGTTTTTATCCCGCTTAACAGGGATCATAGAGGAACATATGGAGCAGGAAGATTTCGGGGTAGAGCTCATGGCCGAAAAGATAGGCATGAGCCAATCTGTGCTGTACAAAAAGCTGAAAGCACTGACAGACTTATCCGTAAATGATTTTGCAAAGACGATCCGCCTAAAAAAGGCGGCGCAGCTGCTGTTACAAAACAGGTATACGGTATACGAGGTGGGTTATATGGTCGGATTTTCCGACCGTAAGTATTTCAGCAGGGAGTTTAAAAAGCAATTTTCTAAGACTCCTTCTGAATATATCGGCTCAAAAAGCGGGGCTGCCGATGAAGGGGCATCCCCTGCCGAAAACAAATAATCTAGCCATTAGGACAGTTTTTGCAGCGGTTCCCTTTCAGGTATTTCTCGCAGCATTCCTTTTTCTTCTTGTCTTTTTTATCGTGTTTGTCGTGCTTGTCTTTCTTATCGCCCTTTTTCTTGTTTTTTCCCTTCTTTGACATCCCCTGGATTTTATATGACAACAAAAAAGCACATGCGATGTTTTAACATCCGCATGTGCTTTATAAATTTATTTCGAAGCTAATCAGCTACGGATTATCCTTCTGTGTAAACGATCTGACCAACGTTTTTGTCGATCTGCCATCTTCCTGTACCTTCTTCGCCAATAACGTCGAACAATTCTACCGCACGTCTTGCTTTAAATTCTTCTTCACGTTGTTCTTTGAAGAACCAGTTTAAGAACTCTAAAGTCACATAATCATGTTCTTTATGGCAACGTGCAGCAATGTTTTTAATCGATTGCGTTACGCTGATTTCCTGCTCTAATGCTTCTTCAAACACTTCACGGAAAGAGTTATATTCTAACTTGATATTGGTAACTTCAGGTGAAACTGCCATTCCACCCATATCAAGAACGTATTTGTAAAATTTTAGCTGGTGCATTCTTTCTTCTTCAGCTTGCTTAAAGAAATAATCAGCTGAATTGTCGTATCCATTGCGGGCACACCATGATGCCATAGAAAGATAGATTGAAGAGGAAAGGGCTTCTTTTTTAATCTGTTGGTTTAAAAGTGTCTCTACATCTGTGGAGATTGAACTTTTTACGCGCATGATATCTTTCATAATATTGTAGATTTAATTCCTATTGTTGATAACAAATTTAAGGCTAAAAATGTACAATACTGCATTTAAAGGCAATATGGAAAGATTCTAATTCTAATTAGATCAGGCTGCTAGCCTAAATAGACGGTCCTGGATGATGTGGTTAAGTTCCAGCATCACAAAAGCTCCCTGCAACAATTCCTTTAAAGCGATGATCTCGATTAAAGACAATACATAGCAGTGGTCGCAGGCACAGATAAAGATAATTTCTACATCTGCCGACTTATCACTCGTTAACAAGATGTTTTCAATGTCAATCGCGTAAACGGCCTTCTGTAATTTTAAAAGATTGCGGTAATCAAAACGGGCAAGTTTTCCGGCAAAATCTACATACCAGCAGTATTCACTGTCTGATTGATAAATGGAACCTTTAGTGGTACTAAATACTTCTTCAAAATGGATTGGAGATGCTATAGCTATCTTTTGCATGTAGTGAACCTTGTTGATAATACAAAGGTTGTTATTATTTAGATTTAATCCAAATGAATAGTTAAAAAAAAATATATGTCCTTAATCAGCCCATTAAAAAAGTTTATGCAATTGTCATAAAGATAAGCGTTTTTGTCAAAAACCTCATTTCTAAGCATTAAAGCCACATTACAAGCTTTAGCACAACTTTTTAGGCTATGTACCTCGTCTTCAAATTGTAATCTTAATTCAATAATTTAAATTCAGGTTTCCTAAGACCAGAATTATTTCTACATTTGTCCTTGAGAGCGTTAATTTAAACGGGGGTAAGTCGGAGGACTTGCTCCCGTTTTCCTTTTTTAAAGGCTTTTCTAACCAGCAGGCCTAATCCCGCCATAGCTGCAAACAAAAAAATCCCCGCCGAAGCAGGGATTTCCTATAAATACCAGAGAACACAATCTTTTTAGCTTAAAGCTTATCCCACCATACTCGGGAAGTCAGTAAATCACCACCAGGAATACCAGCAATTGCCGCATTATAATTGGTCGCATTAGAAGCCGCTTCCGCTACAGGATAAGGAAAACGTCTTGGAATAGTCCCGTTTGTCGCATTACCAGGGTAAACTACCGGCGTCAATACCGGGAATCCTGTTCTTCTCCAGTTTGCCCATGACTCATAAAAATCAAGCTTGGTATTGTTTAAAGCCCAATATTGTGTATTGATCATTTCCAAACCATTTGCTGCATTATAAGGATGTGCATCTGCATAAGCATTGGCAACAGTTTCAGTAATGACCGCAGCCGGATCATACTGTTGCAGGTAAGTAATACTTGCCACTACCCCTTTGCGGTAATGATCTGCAGCGCTTCCGCCCACACCAAAACGTTGCGCAGCATCTGCCAGCAACAATTCTGATTCTCCGTAAGTCAACACGAACGTAGGTCCGTTTTTCTTAATCAATGCCGGACTTGGAGAAGAATAATTGACATATCCTGAGAAAGAAGGATCAAGTGTAATAGACAGGCCGGGAATCACACTCTGGTCCTTTCCGTTAGGCATACCTTTTTGCACCGCAGGATTTGTATTTGCATCTGGGTTCTGAGCTTTCGAGTCCTTATTTACAAACAGATTCGTTACCGCAATCACACCTAAACGAGGGTCATTGTTCGTTTTAAGGAAATCAATAAAGGTTTTCGACCATTTGATATAAAACTGCTCTTCTCCACCATCTCCTGCCAACACCTGACTATTTCTGTTCATCGTTGTTCTACCACCACTTAAATCTCCCATAATAAAAGCATTGTCTTCATTGCTGGTCATCGTTTTACCCAAAACCTGTTGTACATAAACCTGTGCCGCAGCTGGATCAACTTTACTTAAACGCATTCCCATTCTCAGGATTAAAGAGTTTCCAAAACGTTTCCATTTTTCAGGATTACCGTTGTAAAACACATCAGCAGAAGGCTTATCTCCGTTTGCATCTAATGCTGCAACCGCTTCCGTCACCTCTTTGATCATATCCACATACATGTCCTTTTGCTTGTCGTATTTTGGCGTATAGTTCTTCTCCAGGAAGCCAAGACCTGCTTCAGAATAAGGAACATCCCCATAAAGATCCGTTAGGCGTTGAAAAATCAATGCCCTCATGATTCTTGAAATCTGGTGTAAATTTTTGTATTCCGGCTTGCCTTTAGTATTGGCTACTAAATCCACAATTAAACGCACCTGCTCCGGATAAGCACCATCACCACTGGTAATGGTATTGGCCGAGAAACCCCAGTAAGCAGCGGTATAGCCCGGATTTAAGTTGTATTTATCTCCTGCCCAGTAGCTGATCACAGAAGAAAGTCCCTGCATCATCGTAGAACAATAAATCAGGTTGGCTCTCCAGGTATCATAACCCAGATCCACACTGCCCGAATAACCAAGCTGTGCGCTGGTCAGGACAAAATTAGGGTTAAAGGTTTTTGGATTATAAGTAGAAGGATCAGTATTGATCTCATTGTATTCTTTTCTGCAACCAGAGGCAACTACCAGGCAGATCGCTGCCATTGCGCTGTATTTAACTATCTTTTTCATCAGAATCTTTTTTATATCGTTCATGAAACCTACCCGGTTGAGGCAGGCCCCATATAGAATTTTGTTATTTGTAAGCTAATTTTAGAATTTCACACTCAGGTTTAAACCATAAGTTCTGCTGGCTGGTACCCCACCCAATTCTAATCCTTTCGCATTATTGGTATAATCTGATTCAGGATCTATGTTATCCGTTTTCTTGCTGATGTAAAATAAGTTACGGCCAACAAAACTCAACGTTGCTCCTTTGATCACATTATTGAACATTTTACCTGGGAAAGTATAGCCCATCATCACCTGACGGAATTTGATAAAGTCCGCTTTCTGAACAAAAATGCCAGATACGTTATCTGCCAGCGTAGCATAGTAGTTATCTACCGACTCACCCAATGCCTCACGATTAGGCAAAGTTCCTTTGTGTAATCCTAAAGTATAAGCGTAAGAATCTGTTGCAGAATAGATTTTTCCTCCAAACTTACCATCGATCATGAAAGAGAAGTTAAAGCCTTTGTAGTTGAACTCATTGTTCCATCCACCTACATATTTAGCATAAGCAGAACCGTAAGCTTTCAGTTCACCTCTTGCAGGAACACCATCAGCACCGATTACAATATTTCCTGCTCCATCATATTTATAATCAAATGCCATGATCTGACCGAATGGTTTGCCAACAATTTGTTGTGTAAAGGCAGCACCTGTACGGGAAGTTGCACCAGGCAACGTAGTTTGTCCCGGAGCCAATGCCACCACCGTATTGTCATTGATCGATCCGTTGATCGAGGTAGTCCAGCGGAAATTCTTTGTTTGTACCGGAATACCCGTGATTAAAGCCTCAATACCTCTGTTTCTCAACTCTCCGATATTCAGGATTGCACCACCATAACCAGAGGCCAGTGAAGCAGGAGCCTGTACAATCTCATCTTTCGATGTTTTGGTGTACCAGGTAAAATCGACATTCAGACGGTTGTTAAACATTCTCACATCTGTACCAATCTCAAACTCAGAAGCAATAGAAGCAACCAGGTTTTCATTTGGAACATACATGTTAGAAATCAATCCCAATGGACGTCCGTTAAGGGTTGCATTGTTAAAGCTGTAAGCCAGCTGTGTCTGGTATGGATCTGTTGCTTGTCCAACCTGTGCAAAACCTACACGAAGTTTACCGAAGCTCAACCAGTCGTTTTTAACAAATTCCGAGAACACAAATGATCCGTTTACGGAAGGATACAGGGCATTTAGCGGGTTGCTTTTGCCTGGTGTAGCTAAAGTAGAGAACCAGTCATTACGGATCGATCCACTTAAATAAAGGAAGTTTTTATAGCTTAAATCTAAAGTACCATAGATGGAAGCCACTTCGGATTCACTAGGTCTGTAGGTTGGAGCCAGTTGTATTTTTGCATTGTTGATCACATATTGAAAAGGAATGATAAAATCATTACCATTCAATATAAACTGCTCAGATTTTGATCTTCTGTAACTTCCACCAATATTCGGCGTAATCGTGAAATCATTCACCTGGAAAGTTTTACCGGTTAACATGTCAATATTGATATCGGAAAACTTAGTTGTTGATTCTAAAATAGAGCCATTCGGGCGATAAGATGTTCCGGTAGGCACTACTGAAGTATAACGGTCTGTATAAGCATCACGACCAGCACGTCCCTGTAGGAAAGCGCCATTATCGAAGTTGTAACGAAGACTTACCGAAGATAATAAACGTTCTCTGCTGGTATTGTTGATGAATTTTGTAGCGGCAAAGTAAGGGTTTGTTGCAAATGCATTGGCTGCATAACCTAACTCTGAACCATTGGCTTTAACAGCAGGCTTTAAGGTCAATACATCTAAACTGCTTGGCAATAAAGTAACGTTGTAACTGGCATTACCAGCACCATCACTTAAGAAAGGACGGTTTTTAGCTTGTTCCAGGATATAATTCGCTCTGGCGTCTACCGTCAGGTTTTTATTGATGTTGTAATTTCCATTCAGGTTAAAAGATTGTCTGTTTAATCCTGATCCCGGAGTAATGGCTTTATTAGTCAGGTCACTTCCCGAAAAGCGGATAGATCCACCTTCAAAGCTTTTATTAAAAGCCAGCGTGTTTGTTGCTGTTCTTCCGGTTCTGTAGAAGTTCTCCAGATTATTTTTTTGTGCCACATAAGGACGTGATACACCATCAAACTGAGGCACACTGCTACCGTCTAATTTACCTCCCCAACTGGATTGTCCATATTGAAAAGCATCTGCTCCGGTAGCTGGTTTAACACCATTGCCACCATTTCCATAAACATATTGCCAATCGGTCTGGTCATTTACCGTTTCTAATACATAGTTGGAATTAAATTCTATCGAGTTTCCTTTACCGCTTTTAGTCGTAATCAGGATCACACCCGCTTTACCTCTGGAGCCGTATAAGGCTGAAGCCGCTGCACCTTTCAGTACAGAAATCGTTTCAATATCATCAGGATTGATGTTACCAATCGCATCCCCAAGATCAGGAACGTTATCATATTGATTTCCTGCGGCACTGTTTGGTTTATTTTCCATTGGAATACCATTCACCACATATAAAGGTTGATTGGTTTGAGAAATACTTGATACCCCACGGATCAATACATTGGAAGAAGCACCAACACCACCCGCAATAGAGTTTACGTTTAGTCCGGCAACTTTACCCACCAAAGAGTTGATCACGTTATTTTCTCTGGCCTGCGTCAGCTCATCGCCTTTTACCTCCGTAACCGCATAACCTAAAGCTCTTTTTTCTTTCTTAATACCCAGTGCAGTGACCACCACTTCACTCAGTGCTTTAGAATCTTCATCCAGAAGAATGTTTAATGCCGCCGGACTGGTAATCGTCACTTGTTTAGTGATGTAACCTAAGTAACTAACTACCAATACATCACCTATATTTGCATCGATCACAAACTGACCATTAGGATTGGTGCTTGCGCCGGTTTTTGTTCCTTTCAATAAAATACTCACGCCGATTAAAGGCTGGCCGGTTGCATCTCTTACCACCCCACTGATCTTAAGACGGTTGCTGTTTGCTGCCGTAGACATGCTCAGATTTGGCATGCTTGCGATATTCTCTGCTACGCCAACATAGTTTCCAACCATGCGAAACTCCAGCTGGGTTTTATCTTTTAGCGTCGCTAAAACATCAGCCAGTTGTTCGTTCTTAAAATTAAGGGTAAGGTTTGGAAGGCTTCCAAGGACTTCTTCGTCGTATACGAAGGTCACATTTGCCTGTTGTTCAATCTTTTTAAAGATTTGTTTAACACTGGCTTTAACCACTTTAAAGCTCATTTCCTGTGCTTTTGTAGGGCTAGCCATCAATAGTGTGGAAAAACACACCTGTATGCCAATAATAATTGTAGAAATGCGCATGCATTTTCGGAGTATAGGCAATACTTTGCCGTAAAAATTTATCATATTTGTTTTGGTTTAATTTTTTAGACTACAGCCTACTGTCTATGGGTCTCAAGCATGTACACAGTGGCTACCTTATTCCGGGGACATTCTTATGTTCCCGGTTTTTCCTTTCTTAGCTACTAAGCAGGAATCGCTTACTTTATGGTTATCCGATCATTGGCGATATGATATTTGAAATGTTTTGTGAATCCCAGCATAAACATGATCTCTGATAAATGCTGATCTCCTAAAGTGATAGAAATCCGCTCCTCCAGCAGCGATGGGTCTTCTGCAATTATTTTGGTTTTATACTTTTTCTCTAAGACGCTGAATACATTGGCCAACGTTTCCTGTTCAAAAACAAGCTTACTGTTACACCAGGCATTGACAGCGATTTCAGGTGCTTTTGCTTTAATCAGGTGGTTTTTCAGGTCAGTCAGTACCACCTGTTGTTTAGGAAGTAGCATTACTGCCGGTTTTTCTTCCGGACCTTTCAAGGTGATCCCCACTTTTCCAGTCACCACACTTACTTTGGTGCTGCCTTCCTTTTTATACGCACGCACATCAAATGAAGTACCGAATACGACTACATTGAGGCTACTGGTTTTTACAATAAAGGGGTGGTTGTTTTCGTGTTTTACTTCGAAGAACGCGCGACCGTCGATCAGTTCTACGGTGCGGTTGGTTTTACTGAATTTTTTCGGGTATTTGAATACTGATCCTGCATTGAGCCACACTTTAGAGCCATCCGGTAAAACAAGCTCCATGATTTTATTGCCCGGTACATTGACCATTTTAGGGTTCGCGCGGTCAAACTGCTCCGTACCAAACTGCCAGCCAAAGAAGACCAGCGCCAGTACCGCAGCGGCAGAAGTTATTCTGAACAGCAACTTACGGATAGCAAAACCTTTTTTAACAGGAGCTTCTATGGGCTCCACCTGTAGAAAACCCTTACTTTTCAGGTTCTCAAAAAGTCTTTGTTTCACTTCTTCTTCGCTCTCCGGTGTTTTAGTATGGACAACTTCCAACCAGCCATGATCAGCAGCATCATACCACTGATCCAGTAGCGCCTTTTCTTCAGCACTAGCCTCGCCAGCAAGATATTTTTGTGCCAATATTTTCAGTTCGTTTCTATTCATCTGAATTTAATAACCCTCATTTCTCTTATAGAGTCTGCTGGAAACAAAAGACCCTTAGTCTAAAAAAAATATATTTTAAGAAAGGATTTGCTTTGTTCTGATTACAGGGAAAGGAAGGTATTTAAGGGAGCTTAGGCTGTTATCCGGTAATTAGCGGAACATGATCATCGTGTACAACACAACAAGGAAATGAAGGACATCGCCAACATTAGACCTGATGATACGAAGGGCTTTGGTTAAATGTGCCTCTGCGGTTTTTTGAGACATGTTGAGTTGAGCAGCAACCTCGGCAAGAGATTGATCCTGCAATTTATTGTATTGAAATACCAGGCGGCATTTTTCGGGTAGCTTATTAGACAGTTGGGTAATGATCTCTAAAAGTATTTTGTGGTCGATATCAATTTCTGAGGTGGCATTGGCAGTTAACAGGCCAACAATATTTTCCTGTTGTTTGGAGCGTTTCTCTTTAGAGAGGTAACGGAACACTGCGTAACGGGTCATCGCAGCAAGATAAGAGGGAATACAATCCATATTCAAACCTGCTCTTTTTTTCCAGATCATCAGGAAAACATCCTGAACAATTCCTTCTGCCGCTTCCTGATCTTTTAAAAGCTTATGCGCAATATAGTAGAGTTTGTCCCAGTACCGATTGTAAATTTCTGTAAAAGCCAGCTCATCGCCTTGCCTAAGGCGCAGCATAAGTCCATCGTCCGAAGTTGAATGGTTAGCGTTCACAGTCTTGTTAGAAATTTGGTTAGTTGTTGAAAAACGAATCTAGCATAAAAATCACAAAAAGTGTAGTTAAGGAATAAATATTTTGTGTTATGTATAATAAATTACAAAGTATGTGCAACAAATTTTAGACGGGATCAATTAAATCGTGGGTTTCCCCACGATTTAATGAAATATTTAAACAAAAACTCAAGGTTTCTCTCCTTCTTTCAGTTCTTCGCTACCTTTTTTAAAGATCTGATCTTTGATGTTTAAGTCGCCAAAAACTTCCACTAATGCGCCTTTACGCGTGCCTACCATGACCGGAACTCTTTTCACCAACTGGTCTTCCAGTTTCAGGACAAACACTCCTGATTGTGCCTGTACCACTGCCGAAGCCGGTAACCAGAACGTAGCTTCCGGCCTGCGCATGTCCAGATTTACCTGTGCATACTCGCCGCCACCCAGTTGTCCGTCTTTGTTGGCCACATCAAATTCTGCCGTCACCGACCTCAGTTTTTGCTGTAAAAAAGCCGCGTTTCTGGATAAGGAAGCATGGAACACCTTGCCTGGCAAAGCACTCACCGTAAAAGTAGCTTTGGTGTCTTTAGAAATCGCGCGACTGTGTTTCTCCGGAATCGCGATTGTTAACCTGAGGCGGTCATTCTGAACAATCGAGAACAAAGGTGTGGTACTATTCTCCCCTACCAAGGCACCCACAGATACGTTTTTATCCATTACGGTACCGTCAAAAGGGGCTCTTAAGTTTAGATATTGCTGCAACTGATCAGAGATGCGGGTATTAGATTTGATTGCCGCATAGGCTGCACTATCGCTTCTGAGCTTACTAAAGGCTTTATCCAATTCAATAGCTGCCACTGCACCGGATTTGCCTGCCGCTTTCTTTAAACGGTCGTAACTCTGGCGACTGTACAAATAATCTTCATAAGATTTTCGTTCATCAGATTTAGCCGATTGGTAACGCTGGGCGATTTCCGGTGCTTCCAGCACCGCCAGTAACTGCCCTTTTTTCACCTTTGTACCACGGTCTACGAAGATTTTCTTCACAAAGCCTTTTACTTTTGGATACACCAACACCTCTTCGTAAGGTTTCAGTTCTCCCGGTAGCGAAAGCTGATAAACCGGTTGTTCTAAAACAGGTTTTACAAAACCTGTTTCTGCTTCCTTACCTGCATCAGCACCTTTTCCAGTACCATCAGTACTCCCTGTAGCGGGACCATTTCCTGTGCCATCAGCTTTACCTGCGGAATCACCTCCCTGATCAGCGCCTGATTTTTCAGTGCCGGCCTTCCCCTCTGTGTTCTCCTTTGATTGTCCGGTAGAACAGGCTGTTAATGCCATAGGGATGCACAACAACAGGGTATATTTATAGTTTTTTAAAGAAATACTTTTCATGATTGAGAATTATAAAGAAGAAGTTAATACGTTTTTATTCATTGGATCATCAGGATCAAGGCTGAGACTATCTGTGCTTTTATTTTTCATAACCAGTACAAAAAGCTGCGGTAAAACCAGCAATGCAGTACAGGTAGATAAGATTAAGCCACCGATTACAGCTTGTCCCAGCGGGGCAATCTGCTCGCCACCTTCTCCCATACCAATCGCCATAGGCACCATTCCGGCAATCATCGCCATCGTGGTCATAATGATCGGGCGTAAACGCGAAGATGCAGCCAATATTGCAGCCTGTCTTACGGTCATGCCGTGTTTAAGCCGGTTTACTTCTGCCTGGTTGATCATCAGTACCGCATTAGATACAGATACCCCAACCGACATAATAATCCCCATATAAGATTGAAGATTCAGCGTACTTCCCGAAGCCAGCAACATCAGCAAACTACCACCAATCACCGCTGGAACCACCGCCAGGATCAATCCCGACAAAGCGAAAGACTGATAATAAGCGGTTAACATCAGGAAGATCACCACAATTGCGACTGCCAATCCGGTTTGTAATCCAGATAAAGTTTCCTCCAATAATGGCATCATCCCTTCTGAACTCACAATCACTCCTCTTGGCGCGTCTCCTACCTTCTTTAAAACGTCGGCTACTGCTTTAGAGGCAGCTCCTAAATCTGCATCATGCATATTCGCCAACACAGTCACATACCTGTTTGGCCCCTCACGGTTCACTTGTGCGGGTAATTTCACCATCTCCAATGTGGCCACATCTTCCAGTACCGGACGCGGTTGTCCAGATTTAAGCGGCAAAGAACGCAGCTTATCTAAAGATTCCATATCAGGTTCCGGCACCTGCACCTGCACCTGGAATACCAAACCCGACTTCGGATCTACCCAAAGATTTTTATTGGTAAACCTGGTCGAGGAAGTCGCCATAGTCAATGCTTTACTCACATCATCCATGCTCAGACCAAACTGCGCAGCCAATTCCCGGTTTACTTTAACCTGTACACTCGGGTAATTTAGCGGTTCCGCAATCCGTACATCTCTTAAGAAAGGAATAGTTTTCAATTCTTTCTCAATCTTCCGCGCATATTTCTCTGCCCCTTTGACTTGTCCGGCAGCTACTTTAATCTGCACAGGATTCATCGCCCCCTGGCTCATAATTTTCTCCACCAACTCCATCGGCTCGAAACTGATGCGAAGCTCCGGCAGTTGTTTACTCACTTCTGTTCTAATCTGTTCTTTCAATCCGGCAATCGCCTTGTCATAGATCTTTTGATCCACTGACAATTGCAATACAGCTTCATGAGAAGCACTGGTGAAGAGGAAAATCGGGTTAATAGCCATCGCAGAAGGCTGCATTCCCACAAATGCGGAGCTGATTTTAACGGAACCTTCGGGCATCTGTGCCTTCACGATATTCGTCAGTTTTGCCAGATAATCTTCGGTAATCTCCAGTCTGCTCCCTTCCGGAGCCAGCATACGGATCTGAATATCCCCGCTATTACTAGCCGGCATAATGTCCGTACCAATCTGTTTACCGGAAATTCCAATCATCACTAAAACCAGCAAAGCGTACACCCCAATCACCAGAACCATCCGCTGCTGTCCGCCACGAATCAAGATCAGGTAACGGCGCTTAAACTTTTCAAATCTTGTCAGTTTCTTTCGGTGGAGGCTGATCTTATGGTGTTGAAAAAGCTCCGGCTTCATCAACCAGTTTGCCAGAATAGGCACAAAAGTCTGCGAAGCGATAAAGGAAGCAATCATCGCAAAAGCAACGGCCAGCGACAATGGCATAAACATATCCCTTGGAATTCCCGTCATCATAAAAGAAGGGATCAATACCGCCAGGATACAGAAAAGGATTAAGATTTTAGGAATAGAAATCTCTAATAAAGCATCCAGAATGGCCCTTTGCCTGGGCTTCTCCATTTCAAAATGCTGGTGTATATTTTCTATGGTTACCGTGGCTTCATCCACCAGAATTCCGATGGCCAGGGCCAGTCCACTCAGCGTCATTACATTGATGGTCTGCCCAAACATATAGAGCATAATCACTGCCGAAAGGATCGCAATCGGGATCGTCAGTACCACAATCAAGGCACCTCTGGAATCTCCAAGAAACAGGAACACCATTAATCCGGTCAATATCGCTCCTAAAACCCCTTCATGAATCAGGTTTTCTAAAGAGCGTTCGATATAACCCGATTGGTCAAATACATATTTCACATCTACATCTTCCGGTAATGCTGCTTTCAGTTTAGGGATAGAAGCTTTTAGGTTTTCTACCACTTTAATCGTAGAAGCATCCGCTTTTTTAATGACAGGAAGGTAAACGGAGCGCTTGCCATTAATGACTGCATAGCCCGTGGTTACATCTGCCGCATCCTCTACACTACCGATATCTTTCACAAATACGTTCGTGCCTGAGCCTGTTCTAATCGGAATATTTAAAAACTCTTCCGGTCCGGTAGCCATGGTATTTGAAGGACTCATCAGGTTCTGATCCCCGATTCTTATATTTCCGGCAGGTGCAGGAAAGTTATTCTTTGCAATGGCCATCGTCACCTCTTCTGCGGATAAACCGTAAGAAAGCATGAGCTCCGGATTTACTTTAACCACCATCGTACGCGCATTTCCACCAAAAGGTGCTGGTGCGGTTACGCCTGGAATGGTCACAAACATCGGTCTGATTTTAGTTAGTGCCAGCGTCTGCAACTCGGTAATAGAGCGCTGCGTACTTTCGAACACCAATTGTCCGATGGGCAGTGAACTACCATCAAAGCGGACCACCTGCGGAGGTACTGCCCCTGGCGGTAAGAAACCCATGGCCCTGGCCACCTGCGCGGCAAGCTCTCCTGATGCCTGGGCCATATCCGTTCCCGGATAAAAAGTCAGCTTCATCAGGGTAAATCCCTGCACACTTTTAAAGTCAATTCCTTTTACTCCGGATACAAAAATGAGGACCTTTTGAAACTCATTGGCCATAAAGCCGTCCATGTAAGCAGGAGTTAATCCGCCATAAGGCATGGCGATATAAATCACCGGCAACTCCACCTTTGGAAAAATATCTACATTGATATTCTTGATGGCAGTAAAGGAAAAATAGGCAATCGCCAGTACGGCGACCATTATTGTTAAAGGTTTTTTTAGCGCAAACCTGATCATATTCATAGTGTCTTATTTAAGTTGGTTGAACAGAAAACTGTAATCACCGCTCAGTTCTGCTTTCGTGTTGAGCTGAGTCCATAGCTCCTGATGAACTTCGATATTGCTTTTCTCTACCTGCTGTAGTAAAGATTGAATTTGCAGGAGATCCGTCAGGTTAATTAAGCCGGCCTCATACCTCGACAAATAAAGATCATAGGCATCCGTGGTTTTATGAACTGCCGATTCTGTTTTCGCCACCTGCTTCACCTGTGCCTGTATCCTGGAAGACAGGGCTTGAAGACTGGTATTCATTTGAAGTTTCTGTAGCTGATACCTGGATTGTGCAGCATCAATTTGCTTTTGAGCACGTTTCTTTTCTACCGAACCGGTATAAAGGCCGGTTAGGTTCCAGCTTAATCCAACACCAACCAGGTAGTTTTGCGCTCCGTTATTAAAGCCGGAAGCATAGTTATTTTGAACTGTCCCGTCAGCATTAATTCCGGTGCCACGTGCAGAATATCCTGCCAGCAAGGAAATCGAAGGCAATTGTTTCTTGCCAATCACCTCTTTTTGCAACTGCTGAACCATAAGTTGTTTGTCCAGGGTTTGCAGAAAAGGATGCGTTGCAACAACAGAATCTGTACTTTCTAAGGTAAATACCTTCCCCATATACTGTTGAAGCGGCACAATCTGCTCGCCAACCAAGGTAGGGGCAAGTTCTTTGATGTTTACTTGTCCGGCCTGATACTTGCCGTTCCAATCTTCCTGTTGTGCCTGAGCCTGCAAAAAAGCCGCAGCAGCCAATGCGGTATCCGCACCAGGCTTTAATCCAGCCTCTGCCAGACTCACCGACAAGTCCAGAATTTCCTTGACACGAACCGCATTTTTATCTGCCCAGTCCCTACCAGAACTGGTATACAGCAGATCCAGATAACGGCGGGTGGTTTTAGCACGAAGCGATAGTTTGGAAGCATCGTAATTACTTTGTGCCTCCTGAACTTCATAACCCGCAGCTTCAATTTGCTTCTGCTGCTTGCCAAACTGGGAGATTTTCCAGTCCATCAGCACAGAACCAAAGCTATTCATGGTAGTCGTGCCGGCTCCCTGCTGACCGTTTCCGCCTGTTCCACTCACATTAAATACGCCTGGAACGGGAAAGAAAGCACCACTAGTACCTTCAAAGGTGCCTAAGGAGTTTTGTAATTGTAATTGAACCGTTGGGATTGCGGCATTGCGCAATTCCTTTTTCCGGTATTCGGATTCCCCAATCTTTGCCTGCTTTTCAGCTAGCGATGGGTATTGATCCGCTGTCAATTCCCACAATCGGGAAAGAGAAAGTTCTTTATGCGCTTGCGAATATCCGCTGATACTGGTTAGCATCAGCAACATACCCGTCAAATAAAGAGGGGTCTTCTTCATCATCAGTAATTAAAATTTGTAGAAATAGAGTAATTGGGCGTAGCTCAGTTTGAGTTACACCTGCCAGATGAACAGCGGGATTCTATAGGAGTAAAAGCCTGTTTTTGAGGAACAGGGGAACCGGAGAACCGGAAGGAACCAAGCCTGAAGGTACTCTTGAAAGTTTGTCTTTCTTAAGAGACAATACGGACAACAGGAAGGCTGGTAACAGAAAAAATAACATCAGGGCCGATGACGACTTCTGGATCATGCTCTGCTTGAAAATGGTTTTCCCATCTTCGGAAGGTAAAGCCACCGCACAAGAAAAAGCGACATCTGTGCTCAGTACATCTCTTGAAGACAAGATTTTATTGAGCTTCAACACCGTATGACTAACGGGGCTAACTTCCGTAAAAAAAGATTGAAGGCCTTTTCTCACAGCACACGCAGAAAGTAGAAAACAGCCCATCAGGACAAATAGCAGCAAAGACTTACCTTTGCCGGCATTTTGATCGATTATGGGTTTTATTAATTTATGCATGTGCTGCAAACATAGCCTTTTTTAGGCTTAGAAAAAAAGTTAAGGGTGAACAATTGCCCAGCCTTCTGCCTGACGGATGATAATCTCGCCATTACCGGAAGGCACGAAACTGATGAAGTCAAACAGCTCAGATTTTTCGATTTTGCGCTCTCTTAGTGTATTCTCACATTGTGCTAATACCACTCCTTTAGCTTGCAAAGCCTTTAATGTGGCTTCATAACTGTTGTTTTTATTGTAAACCGCTACGCCATCACCAAACACAATCAGCTCCACCTCTAATTTACCTTTCAGACGGGGATCTTCCAATGCATTTTTTATGTTACGTAAACAGCCATTTATCCTTTTTTCTTCTCCATTATTTAAAACATACAAGGCTTTATAATGCTTTTTTGTCGCTTTTGCACCCGTAAAAACCGGGCTTTCCTGTGCCATTACAGGACTAAAAAACGCGCTACATACAAATAGGGACAGGATCAGAAGGAGATTTCTCATGTTAAATTTGGTTAAGTATTTAGAATCGCAATATATGTTTTTTAATGGCCCCGATCAAAATCCAGAGCGAAGGAGATTTTATATCTTTGACCTGTTAGACACAAAACCAACGGACCTGTGACACCTAAAATGCCATCCCCCAGAAGTACCTACCCCCTAATACACGAACCTGATATGCCAGCAAAAAGACTCAGCAGCCCTTCTATTTTACTTCTTTTCTCCTGCTTTCTGCTGTTCTTCATTTCCTGCAGCAACAAAGACCAACAGGATAAACATCCGGAGATAAAATACTTTCCTGAATTTAATGCTTCAAATGCCAATATACAATTGAAACAGCTCAGTAAAGAAGGCGAAGATGTGCGGCGGGTCTATGTTTCCAGAGATAAAAAACGATTGATTCTGATTGTAAAACCAGCCCAAAATACTGTGCTAAATAACTATCATTTCAGAGTTTATGATGAGCAGCTTAACCT
The DNA here is from genome assembly GCF_032677645.1 of Pedobacter gandavensis. Taxonomy (GTDB): domain Bacteria; phylum Bacteroidota; class Bacteroidia; order Sphingobacteriales; family Sphingobacteriaceae; genus Pedobacter; species Pedobacter gandavensis_A. The sequence continues at coordinate 247,811 of NZ_JAVTSB010000001.1, forward strand.
GATTAAAGAAATCACAGCGCCAGAATTAGATGGCTTATTTGGTCAGGATGACCAGGAAAATATTTATGCCGGTAAAGGCTATTTTGAATACGGTACTTTTCAATACCGACCAATCCAGCAGTTGCTGGTTACTGACAAGCCTGAGGATCAGACAAAGGTTCAGCCCAACACGCCATCCATTCCTCAACCAGAAAAAAACAATAATTACCTCATTCAGGATATGAAAACCTTTGAGCAGATGAATCAGATAGGCGATACCCTGCTTAGTTTCCAGCGAAAAGACCATAAAGGAAGCTTTTATTTCCTCAAAAAATCTGGAAAGACCTATCAGTTTTTTTTCAAAGACTGCTCCTATTGTGAAGGTAAATTCAACGCTGCAGAATCTATCTCAGAATATAGTGCCGCCGACAATGGCTCTGATCAGGTACTCAAACCTTCAGAAAAAACCCTACGCGGATGGATTCAAAAAGAACCCCTATTCTACTACCAGCTAAAACTAAATAACGGAACGGTCGACTTTAAAATCAGCTATCCAAATGAAAATCTGGCCCCGCAAATTAAAAAAATAGATTTCGCCGGACAGCCTTTACTCCTTTATCAGTTACCTGGAAAAGCATTTTCTACGCTTTACTTTTTCAGCGGAAACCCGACTCAAAAGAGGATAGGCCAGGACAAAGCATAGGAGGATTTTAATGCTCTCCTTCGAAGGGAGCATTAAAATAGTCCAGTCTGGAGTGGTTCCTACCTCTTTTGAGGAAGGGTGTTAACAGGCCTCTTGAGGATCGCGGTAACCAGTCCTTATTCCCGAATTAAATCCCTTTAAACACTTCTGAAAGCAATTTATAAGAAGTCAATCTTGCCTGGTGATAATAAATATGAGAAGTTGCCATAATCTCGTCAACCTGGGTCTGATCCAGAAACTGCTGAAGATCATGAGCAATCGTCTCTTTAGTCCCGGTAAAAGTACAAGCCAGCATCTGACCAGCCTGTTCCTCTTCGTATTCCGTCCAAACCTCATCCATACTATCAACAGGAGGTTGTAAAAGCATACGTTTACCCGTTACAATCCCTCTGAACAGCTGGTATAAAGAAGTGGCAATCTTATTCGCTTCTGCATCAGTATCCGCAGCCACCACATTGACGCAAGCCAATACGTAAGGTGCTTTTAAAGTATCCGAAGGTTTAAAGTTTTGTCTGTAAATCTGAATGGCTGCCATAAACTGTGCAGGTGCAAAATGACTTGCAAAAGCATAAGGTAAGCCCAGAGCGGCGGCTAAACGCGCACTATCTGTACTGGAACCAAGAATCCATATCGGAATATCTAAACCTTCACCAGGAATGGCCCTGACACTACTATGGCAGTTTTCCGCAGAAAAATACGCCTGAAGTTTTAGTACATCCTGAGGAAAGCTATTGGCAGCATTCATTCTTTCGCCACGAATCGCCATTGCAGTTACCTGATCAGTACCTGGTGCTCTTCCTAATCCGAGGTCAATTCTTCCCGGGTATAAAGATTCAAGCGTACCAAACTGTTCTGCAATCACTAATGGGGAATGGTTAGGTAGCATAATCCCACCCGAACCCACTCTAATCGTCTTAGTTGCACCGGCAATATGTCCGATCACGACAGAAGTGGCAGAACTTGCTACACTAATCATGTTGTGATGTTCGGCTAACCAGTAGCGGTTATAGCCCCAGCTTTCCGCATGTTGCGCAAGGTCTGCACTATTTTTAAAAGTATCAGCAGGAGTTTTCCCCTCTATAACAGTAGCCAGATCCAATACTGAATATGGAATGGAAGTCAGTTCTTTCTTCATGTGAGTTAAATAATCACAAAAGTACGACCAAATTACGTCCAATGTCAGCCGTCCTGTGTGTTATGACTTTCAATTCACAAGTCGGGATTAAGCCTGAACTTTTGCGAGCGTAGAGCCCCTTTCTATAAGATTTGAGGAAATCTGCAATTTCGTTGCGGAGACCATATCCTGTGGATTTCCTTTGATCTGCGACAATAAAAGATCAATCCCATATTTGGCAATTTGATAGACCGGCTGTTGAATGGTGGTGATTCCAGGGGGATAAAGACTGAAGATTTCCGTATCATCGAAACTGATCAAGGCCAGGTCCTCAGGAATCTGCAAGCCCAGCTCTTTAATGCTGATGAGGCCCATTACACCCAGATAATTGGTCGTAAACAGAATCGCGTCCATGGTTGGGTGTGCGGCTATAAACGTTTTAATTTGCTGAATCCCCTCTTGTTTATCCGCCAGATAAGGGACTTTAAATATTAATTTCTGGTCTTCTTTGATTCCATTTCTTCTCAATGCGCCCTGATAACCCATTAAGCGTTCATCCAATTGCACCAAATTCAGGTCTGAGGTTACAAAACCTATGTTTCTATAGCCCCCGGCAATAAAACAGCTTACTGCTTTATCGACACTGTTGTAATTATCAACCAATACATGAGGGATGTTCAGCTCAGGGAAATAGCCATCCACCAGCACCACAGGCTTTCCCTGGTCAATAAGCTTCTGTACCTCTTCTTCCAGCCCTTTTAAAGGAGTAATGATATAGCCATCTACCAGTTGTTGGGTCAGCATCCGAATCACATCCTTGCCCTTCTGAACATTATTGTCTGTGCTGCAATAAATAATCCGGTAGCCGGATTTCTCGGCTTCCGCTTCAATGACCTTACTCATTTCAGCGAAAAAAGGACCTCCGATATTTTCTACCACCAAACCGATCACTTTAGACACACCGGTTCGCAAACCAATAGCCATCCGATTGGGTTCATAGCCGATCTCTTTGGCTGTATCCAGAATTTTCTTGCTGATCTCTTTACTGATATGCCCTTTGCCGTTTAAAACAAAGGAAACCGTAGTAATGGAAGTGTTAGTCAGTTTTGCGATGTCTTTAATAGAAACCTTTTTGCTCATCGTATTTTTCATTAAAACCCCTGGTAATTTTCATCATGAGACATTTCTATGGATGAACAGCATGATAAACGTTAAGGCTATGATAAATAACGTGAAAAAATCTATAAAACAAGAAAGCTCCAGATTTCTCTGAAGCTTTTGAAGTGGTGTGGGCCGGGATCGAACCGGCGACACAAGGATTTTCAGTCCTTTGCTCTACCGACTGAGCTACCGCACCTTTTTTAAAATCTTGTCCCGTTGTTTGGGATTGCAAATGTAGGGTCTTTTTTTGAAAAACAAAATATTTTTTGAAAATACTTAACAAAGTATAGGCGTTAGATTAAAAAAATGAGCCTAACCATTTATAAACTAGCGGAATCCGTTGGAAAATATTTTTTCAAAAAAAAATAGAATAAATACTGATGTACCTCTAATCTTTCCTGATACATGAATTCGATCTGTGTTCTACCTGTACTCGGGATGCGCTTAGGATTTCTCCATATTTGCAAGGTCCTTACACCATCGTTGAAAGGACCATTAGACCTATCAAGGACCTATCAACCATTAACCAACCACCTATCAAGGATTAAGAAAACTGAAGGACATCCCGAGCGCATGTCGAGCTCATCCCGAGGAAAGGCTGACTCATGATTGCGATTTTTGAGTATCCTGAAATAGCAGAACCTGGAATAGGAAAAGCTTAGAAAACAAGAAAGCTCCAGATTTCTCTGAAGCTTTTGAAGTGGTGTGGGCCGGGATCGAACCGGCGACACAAGGATTTTCAGTCCTTTGCTCTACCGACTGAGCTACCGCACCTTTTAAAAATCTTGTCCCTTATTTGGGATTGCAAATGTAGCAACATTTTTTGTAAATCAAATATAAATCTTCTTTTTTTATTTAAAAATAAAATTAACCTTGTTTTTATGCTTGCATAGTAATTTGTTTTACGGGATTTCTTTTAACTTAGCAACACTATAATCAGAATCAGAAAAATGGTGTTACAAATCCTATTTATAGCAATTACGCTGGCAGCAATAGCCTTGTTCAGTTATAATTTAAAGAAAGTTATCCGCAACATCCGTATCGGAAAAGCGGCCGACCGAACTGATCAACCTCAAAAAAGGTTCATGACGATGGTCAAAGTAGCGCTCGGACAAACGAAAATGTTTTTCCGTCCGGTTCCTGCATTACTGCATTTAGTGGTTTACGCAGGCTTTATCATCATCAATATCGAAGTATTAGAGATTATGATCGATGGTGTTTTCGGTACACACCGGATTTTTGGCGGCCTCGGCCCTATCTACAACTTCTTAATTGGTTCTTTCGAAATTCTGGCTTTAGGCGTGTGGCTGGGCTGTGCGGTATTCCTGATCCGAAGGAATGTACTTAAATTAAAAAGGTTCAGTGGCGTCGAAATGACTACCTGGCCTAAATCTGATGCCAACTACATCCTGATCACCGAGATCTTACTGATGACTGCCTTCTTACTGATGAACGCAGCAGATGCAAAATTACAGGCCATGGGTGCCTCACACTATACCGTAGCCGGATCTTTTCCGGTGAGTCAATTCCTGTCTAACCTCTTACCAAATTCAGAAGGAGCCCTTATTGCGATAGAAAGAGGCTGCTGGTGGTTCCACATCATCGGTATTTTAGCCTTCCTGAACTACCTGCCCTACTCGAAACATTTCCATATCCTGTTTGCCTTTCCAAATACTTATTTCTCCAATCTGGAGCCTAAGGGAGAATTTACCAATATGCAGAGTGTAACCAATGAGGTAAAAGCGATGCTTGATCCTTCATTTACACCTCCGGAAGCAGAAGCTGGTAAATTTGGCGCTAAAGATGTGAACGACCTGAGCTGGGTGAACCTGATGAATGCCTACACCTGTACTGAGTGTGGCAGATGTACCTCGGTATGTCCGGCAAACATCACTGGAAAGCTATTGTCTCCAAGAAAAATCATGATGGATACCCGCGACCGTTTAGAGGAAGTAGGGAAAAACATTGATAAAATCGGAAACGGATTTGATGATGGAAAGTCATTAATAGACTCTTACATCAGCAGAGAAGAAATATGGGCTTGTACCAGCTGTAATGCCTGTACACAAGCTTGTCCAATCAACATTGACCCCTTGTCTATCATTACCGAACTGAGAAGATATGCAGTGATGGAAGAGTCGCAGGCTCCGGCCAGTATCAATGCGATGCTGGGTAACATTGAGAATAATGGCGCCCCATGGAAGTACTCTCCGGCCGACAGGTTGAACTGGGCAAAAGAAAGTTAATCAAAATATTAAATCTGATATCGAGCTAAGATGAGCGAGCAACTAAATTTTGAGGTGCCTACAATGGCACAAATGATAGCGAGAGGCGAAGAACCGGAAATCCTTTTTTGGGTAGGTTGTGCCGGTAGTTATGATGAAAGAGCACAAAAAACCACTCGTGATATATGTAAAATCCTACATCATGTAGGTATCAAATATGCCGTTCTCGGAACGGAAGAAAGTTGTACCGGAGATCCGGCAAAACGTGCAGGAAATGAATTCCTGTTCCAGATGCAGGCCATGACCAATATTGAGGTCCTGAATGGCTACAACATTAAAAAGATTGTAACCGGATGCCCGCATTGCTTCAATACCATTAAAAACGAATATCCGGGATTAGGTGGCAGTTATGAAGTGATTCACCATACTCAATTGATACAGGATCTGATCAACGATGGAAAACTCAAAGCAGAAGGCGGAGAGAGTTTCAAAGGTAAAAAGATCACTTACCATGATCCCTGCTATTTAGGTCGCGGAAACGACGTTTATGAGGCTCCACGTAAAGCATTAGAGGTGCTTGATGCACAGTTGGTAGAGATGAAACGCTGTAAATCTAATGGATTATGCTGCGGTGCCGGTGGCGCACAGATGTTCAAAGAGCCTGAAAAAGGAAATAAAGACATCAATATCGAAAGAATTGAAGAAGCTTTAGAAACCCAGCCACAGGTAATTGCGGCTTCTTGTCCTTTCTGCATGACCATGCTTAGTGATGGTGTGAAAATGAAAGATCAGGAGAAAAATGTACAGGTGTTAGACATTGCAGAAATTACGGCCAGAGCGAATGGCTTATAATCAACTTTCTATTGCCTCTTTAAATTCGGGTAGTAACGGCAATTGCTATTATGTGGGCAATGATGAGGATGCCATCCTTGTGGATGCCGGACTATCCTGTCGCGAGACTGAAAAGAGAATGTCAAGATTAGGTTTGAGTATGGATAAGGTGCGGGCGATTTTTATTTCTCATGAACATACAGACCACATCAAAGGACTGTCTGTGCTTTCTAAAAAGTTCAATTTACCGGTGTACATTACCAATGGTACTTTAAACGGCTGCAAGTTTGATCTTAGATCTGATTTAATCCGGGCATTACCAGCGCATCAGGCGATTATGGTGGGAAACCTGTCGATCACTGGTTTCCCTAAAATACATGACGCTTCGGAACCTTATAGCTTTATGGTTTCCTATGGGGAGACTAATATTGGTGTCTTTACGGATCTGGGAGCTGTTTGCGAACAGCTGACGCATTATTTTAAGCAGTGTCATGCTGCTTTCCTGGAAGCTAATTACGACGATGATTTGCTGAGTAAAAGCGCTTATCCTTATTTCCTAAAGCAAAGAATCAGCGGAGGAAGAGGTCACTTGTCTAACAAGCTGGCATTGGAACTCTTTACAGCACATAAACCCGCTTTTATGAGTCACTTGCTCCTTTCTCACCTTTCCAAAGACAACAACTGTCCGGATCTGGTGGCCAACCTGTTTAAGGAACATGCCGGGGAGACAGAAATCATTGTGGCTTCCAGATATGTAGAAACCGAGGTATATACTATTTCTGAACCTGTAGCTGCTGGTTCATTTTAATCAGCCTTCCAGAGAGTTCAGACAAATCTTTTGCTTCAATTTTTTTGGTAGGGATCACCATAAAAGAAGCCATGCTATCTACATCTCCATCCTTTTTATCATTATACGTTTGCACGATGACATCCTCACCTTTGGTGAGGAAAAACAACCGTCCCGTAGTATCTGTCCCCGCATAGTCTAAACCTTTAAACTTCATCAGGTTAAAGGAGAAATACTCTACTTTTCCGTTGGAAAAAAAACGCTTGTAACGGCAGAACCCACTGTTGGTAACATTAAGTTCGTAACGCTCGACTTCATGATTTTCTGCAGTATGGTCGTAGAGTTCAGTCAGCCTTTTCTGAAGATAAACAAGTTCCTCATCCAGAAAGGATTGCACCTTGAAAGCCATAAAAATCAGGCATGACAATACCCAGAGGCATATTTTCAAGTTTAATGTAAACTTTTTCATCATGATCACGTTTTAGAGAAATCAATTTAAATAAATTACTAAATTTGAAGTATGTCTTTTTCTCCACAATCAAAAGTTTGGGTATACCAAAGCAACCGTGCATTTACGGAAACTGAAGCCAATGCCATTCAGCAAAAACTGAATGATTTTACGGCACAATGGAAAGCGCATGGCCATCAGTTAGCTGCCAAAGCATCCATACTTTACAACTTCTTTATTGTCATTACAGTAGATGAAGCCAGTGCAGGCGCAACGGGGTGTTCTATTGACGCTTCCGTAAGGGTAATCAAAGAAATTGAACAGGAATATGGAGTTGATCTTTTCAACAGGTTCAATATGGCCTATATGATCGACGGACAGATCATTGTGACCAATAAAGAAGATTTTGAAACCCTGGTGAGTATTAAAAAAGTAACTCCGGAGACGATTGTTTTCAACAATATGGTACAGACGCTGGAAGAATTCCAAACGAAATGGGAAGTTCCTTTTGAACAAAGCTGGCATAGCAAAGTGTTTGCACACTTGCTATAACCAACTCCTAATATGATATTTTATAAAAACCATCCATTAAATAACGGGTGGTTTTTTTATTTATAGATGAGTACTTCGATTTTTCCATCTGCAGTAACGGTACCACGGTACATGCCTGCGGTATTGAAGGGCATAGCAACATGTCCTTGCTGATCCATCGCAATTAAACCACCGTCACCACCCATTTTACCAACCTTTTCTATGGCGGCTTTTGAGGCTTCGGCTACGGTCATCTTTTTATATTCCATCATGGCAGAAATATCATAAGCAACTACATTTCTGATGTAAAACTCTCCCCAGCCGGTGCATGAAATTCCTGCGGTTGCATTGTTTGCATAAGTACCAGCACCTATAATCGGAGCGTCTCCTACCCTGCCGTATTTTTTATTGGTCATGCCACCAGTAGAGGTTCCTGCTGCCAGATTTCCGGCTTTATCTAAGGCTACGGCACCAACGGTACCGAATTTATAGTCTCTATTGAGAGTGCCTAATTTCTCTGTTTTCTTACTACCATGGTCTAGTACTGTTTTCACAGAATCTTGTTGAATCGCTTTTTGCAGACCGTCCCAACGTTCCTGAGTAAAGAAATATTTAGGATCTACAATTTCCAGTTTCGCTTGTTTCGCGAAAGCTTCGGCACCTGGCCCTACCATCATGACATGCTCAGATTTCTCCATCACAGCCCTTGCCGCGCTGATCGGGTTTTTAATTACCGTTACCCCGGCAACAGCACCGGCCATCAATGTTTTACCATCCATTATGGCGGCATCCATTTCATTCCTGCCGTCATGGGTAAACACAGCGCCTTTTCCTGCATTGAATAAGGGTGAGTCTTCCATCACATGGATGGCTGCTTCTACGGCATCCAGACTCGATTTACCCGATTTAATGGCTTCATAACCGGCCTGTAGTGATTTGGTTAAACCGGCCACATAAGCAGCTTCCTTTTCAGGAGTCATGTTCTTTTTCAGGATGGTTCCGGCACCGCCATGAATCACCATCACATATTTCTGTTGTCCGTAAACTGTACTGCAAAAAAAGAGCAGTAATCCAGACAGAAGGTAGTTTATTTTAAATCTCATCATCTTATTAACGTTTTTAATGGCAGATTAGCCTGGTAATTATTAAAAATCAAGCGGACCTAACCTGCGCATGTTTTTCATGATCAGGTATTGTCTATGGCGAATATAAGGCGTTGCATGTTTAGGAGACCAGCGGATTGGATTGGGGAAGCAAGCTGCGATTAATGCGGCCTGGGCTCTGCTCAACTTCCGGCAGGACTTTCCGTAGTAAGCCTGTGAGGCAGCTTCTGCGCCATAAATCCCGTCCCCCATCTCTATTACGTTGAGATAAACTTCCAGAATCCGCTCTTTACTCCAGAAAATTTCAATAAGCAAAGTGAAGTAAGCTTCAAAACCTTTACGAATCCAGGAACGGCCAGGCCATAGGAATACATTTTTAGCGGTTTGCTGGGAAATGGTACTTCCTCCTTTGATCTTTTTACCTTTCTGATTACCAGCAAAAGCTTTTTCTATGGCTTTGACATCAAAACCGATATGTTTCAGGAAAAGCTGATCTTCGGCAGATACCGCAGCTCTTTTCATATTGTCGGAAATCTCGTCAAAGGGCACCCATTTCTTCTCCATTTTATAAGGTTTACCGTCGGCTTTACGCTCGATATTCCTTTGGATCATCAATAAGGTGATTGGCGGATTCACAAAACGGTAAAACAGCACCCACAGTACAGAGACCATCAAAAACCAAAGGAATACCTTGGTGACGATGCTGGTTATCTTTTTAAATAAAGGGCTTTTAGTGCTTCGAGGATTGCGTTTCTTGGTTGCCATTATCCAAAGGTAAGAAGATTGGGGAATTCCCTATCTGTTGGGCGGCAAAAAAGGCATAAAAAAAGGGCTCTGATGAATCAGAACCCTTTTTTATATCGTGTAGATAAGATTACTCAGCTACTACTGCGAAAGGAACTTTAACTTTCACTTCTTTGTGTAAGTTTAAGTTAGCGATATATTCACCAACAAATTTAGGTTCAGTTTCGAAAGTAATACGGCGACGGTCAACATCAAAACCTTGTTGTTTTAATGCGTCAGAAATCATGATCGTGTTTACTGCACCAAAAATCTTTCCTGTTTCACCAGCTTTAGCACCGATAGTTAACTTCACATCTACTAAACGTGCAGCGATACCATCAGCATCTTTCTTAATTTTATCTTGTTTAAAAGCAGCTTGTTTCAAGTTTTCTGCTAATACTTTTTTCGCTGAAGGAGTAGCCAACTGACCGAATCCTTGTGGGATTAAGTAGTTACGACCGTATCCTGGCTTTACATTAACGATATCGTCTTTCTCCCCTAGGGATTTGATATCTTGTTTTAAAATAATTTCCATTTCTCAGCTCCTATTTTAATTGGTCAGCAACAAAAGGTAACAAACCAATATGACGTGAGCGTTTTACCGCTTGTGCCACTTTGCGTTGGAATTTCAATGAAGTACCGGTTAAACGGCGAGGTAAAATTTTACCTTGATCATTGATGAACTTTAACAAAAAGTTTGCGTCTTTGTAATCAATATATTTAATTCCGTTCTTTTTGAAACGGCAATATTTTTTTCTGTTATCGTCCACTTTTGGAGCAGTAACATATTGTATTTGATCTTTAGCCATTATCCTGCAACCTCCTCTTTCTTAGGTTTTTTGTTAAAAGCACCACTGCGTTTCTTCTCATTATACGCAACCGCATGACGATCTAATCTAATGGTAAGGAAACGTAGAACACGCTCATCACGTTTTAGTTCTAATTCCAATTTACTTACTAATTCACCTGAAGATTTGTATTCTGTAAGGTGGAAGAATCCGCTTGCTTTCTTTTCAATCGGATACGCTAATTTTCTCAAACCCCAATTGTCCTCTTGAACAATCTCGGCTCCGCTATCAGTGATGATTTTGCTGAATTTGGCTAATGCCTCTTTAGCAACCTCTTCTGATAACAACGGGGTTAGAACGATAACAGTTTCGTACTGATTCATTGTTATGATTAATTTATGTTTATTTCCCGCATTAAATACGGGGACGCAAATGTAGCAATAAATTATTAAAAATCAAATCATCTTAGTGTTTACCAAATAGATAGTTGAGACCTCAGTGGATATGCTGTCTGCTCAGGGGAAATCTAAAAGAGTGTATCGAGGTAAATAGACTAATTGCACACTGATAAAAGTCAAAAAACGCATAATATCATAATCTATTCATTTTATTTTCCAACAAATCCCTTCTCCTCCATAAAAAATTTATAATTTCGTTGTCGAATGGAGAATTTTATCGTTTCAGCCCGTAAATACCGTCCGGCAACATTTGAAACCGTTGTTGGTCAACATCACATTACAGGTACGCTTAAAAATGCCATCAAGAATAATCAACTGGCTCAGGCCTTTTTATTCTGTGGGCCGAGGGGAGTAGGAAAAACAACTTGTGCAAGGATTCTTGCCAAAACAATCAATTGTACCAATCTGACTTCTGAACAGGAAGCCTGTGGTACTTGTGATTCCTGCGTTTCATTTCAAACCGGTCATTCTTTTAACTTTCATGAATTAGATGCGGCTTCCAATAATTCTGTGGATGATATCCGTAGTCTGATTGAACAGGTTCGTATTCCGCCACAAGCCGGAAAATATAAGATCTATATCATTGATGAGGTGCATATGCTTTCGGCGAATGCATTTAATGCGTTCCTGAAAACATTAGAGGAACCACCATCTTATGCTATATTTATATTAGCGACTACAGAAAAACATAAGATCCTTCCAACGATCCTTTCCCGTTGTCAGATTTTTGACTTCAACAGGATTCAGGTTGATGATATTTCTACCTTACTGAATAAAATTGCAGAACGTGAAAGTATCAGTGTAGAAGCAGATGGCCTTCATATTATTGCGCAAAAGGCAGACGGTGGTTTAAGGGATGCCCTTTCCATGTTTGACCAGATTGTGAGTTATACCAATAAGAATGTAACTTATAAATCGGTAATCGATAACCTGAACATCCTGGATTATGATTACTATTTTAAACTGACTCAATATTTGCTAACCGCTGATGTGAGCAATGCGCTGATCCTTTTTGATGAAATCCTGAACAATGGTTTTGACGGGAATAACTTCATTAACGGACTGGCCAGTCACCTTAGAAATCTACTGGTAGCCAAAGACCCACAGACCACGAAATTACTCGAGGTCAGTGAAAATATTAAACAAAAGTATATCAGCCAAAGTCAGCAGACGCCTGTTTCTTTTGTCCTTACCGCCTTAAATCTTGCCAATCAGTGCGACCTGATTTACAAGAACAGCAAGAACCAGCGACTTCAGGTTGAACTGGCACTGATCAAAATGTGTCACATTCCATCAGTCCTGCAACTTGCACAACAACCTTTTCAAAACGCTGCAACTGATCAAAATCAGATTAAAAAAAAAACTAATGTAAGTCCGCCCGCAGCAGCTCCTGCTTCTGCCGCAGCAGTTTCAGCGCAAGCGTCGCCGTCGTTATCATCTACGGTCGCTACTTCTTCTTCGGCACTTGCAGCTCCAACGGTAGATAGTTCAACTGTTGCTACTGAATCTGCGCCAAAACCTATTCCCGCAGCAGCGGTAAGTGCGCCGGTAAAATCGGTAACTGCCCCTACTGCAAAAATTGCTTTAACTCAAAAGATCAGTCTGAACGGTAACAATACTACAGGAACACTTATCCCTTCTTTAACGGATTTGAATGCTAAACCTGGTGGTGTGGATAGCGATGAGCCAAAATATATCAGCGGAGATTCCAGAGATTCCTTTTCGGAAGAACAGCTATTGAGCTTATGGAATCAGTATGCGGAAGATGCAAAAACAGCAGGGAAGATCAATATCTACACCCTGATGATTGGTGCAGAACCTCAGCTGGAAGGCACAGAAGTGATCATTGCTAAGGTAGAACATAAGCTTCAGGAAGCCCTGTTACAGGAAGAAATGGTAGATCTGATGAATTTCATCAGACCCAGACTGAAAAACTTTAGCGTTTCTGTGAAAACGATTCAGGCGGCACGCGAAGTGGTAAACAGACTGTATACCAGCACCGAGAAATATCAGTTTCTGTTAGAGAAGAATCCTAAATTAGATGAGCTCCGCCGTAAGTTTAACCTTGACGTAAACCCTTAACTTTCTTTGTCGTTTCCGGAGTATCGTTGATGGGGTAACCTTCTTCGTCCAGGTCTTCCCGTTCGTCTTCAGGAGTTCTTGCCAGTAATTCATCTTCGGCAGCCAGGGCAACAATCTCGCCATAATCGATGTGCATACCTGCTTCTTCCAGGTTTTCTCCGATTTGTTCGTCATCATTGTACTCAGATCCGATATAAGGATTTGCCTCATCATAGGTAGAATTACTATCCTCGCCATTTGGCGCGGAAGTGTCATATGGTAATGGATGGTCGTAATCCTTTTCTTCCCCCCTTACATCATATACAAAGCTATTTTTGTTTTTATCGTAAGACAAATTGTCAAAATCTTTAGTCTCTCCCAGGTCTGTCGGATGAAGTTTATCCTTTTTTTCGGTACTCATAATGATCTAATTATAACATCATAACGTTATAAAATCTTTAATTGTTTTTGGATTATTAGCTTTGTTTACGATGAGAACATTTTTAGCGGTGTCGCTGGTATTACTTTCTTTTTCCGCTGTGTCACAGCAGCGGGATACGATAAACAGGTTAAAAGAAGTAGAGATTAAGCCTTATTTTTCTACGCAACCTTTATTAAGAGCCACCGGGGCTATCGGTTTGATTGACCGTTCTATGCTTGAAAAGCAAGCCGGAGGCTCATTAGTATCTGCCATGAACACGGTTCCCGGCATACGGATGGAGGAACGTTCTCCGGGTAGCTACCGTTTATCCATCCGCGGAAGTTTACTCCGCTCTCCTTTCGGGATCAGAAATGTAAAGATCTATTTTGATGAATTTCCCTTAACAGATGCCGGAGGAAATAGTTACCTGAATGCCTTAGATGTTGCTGCCCTAAACCGCATCCAGATTCTGAAAGGACCACAGGGAAGTCTGTTTGGTGCCAACTCCGGAGGAGTGGTTCTGATTGAATCGCAACAACCAGCCACAGATAGCATCCCTGCGACATTAAGATTAGAAACCGGCTCCTATGGTGGCTTTCGCCAAAGCGTGTCTGTCGGACAACAGCTCAAAAAATACAGTATTAACCTAACTCAGGCCTACCAGCGCAGCGATGGTTACCGCGACCATAGTGCGATGGACCGCAAATATTTTCAGGTTACACAACAACTGGATTACAGTAAGCGAAACCAGCTAAAAGCACTGATTTTCTATTCGGATTTACATTACGATACGCCAGGAGGCTTAAATGAGGCACAATATCTGGAGCGCCCAACCGCTTCCAGACCGGCTGCCGGCCCAATAAAAAGCGCCATTGAGCAAAAGGCAGGAATTTACAGCAATACCTTGTTTACCGGGTTATCCAACGACTGGGTCATTAATGATCATTTTAAGCATGTTGTTTCCATCTTCTCTTCTTATACTGACTTCAAAAATCCTTTCATCACCAATTACGAAAAAAGGAAAGAGCTGACTTTTGGTCTGCGCTCTTATCTGGAATATCAGGAGCAAACTACCCATTTCAATTACCGGTTCAACATCGGACTGGAAAGTGCGCAAACTTCCACTGATATTGTGAATTACAATAATAACCTGGGCAATCCGGCAGAACTTAAGGCCAGTGACGAATTAAAAGCCGCTACCAATTTTGGGTTTGTCCACCTGAACATTGACTTCCTACACAAATGGCTATTGGAATTATCCGCAAGTGGTAATTTCTACCAATATACTTACCAAAGCATTGCTCCTGTAGTCAGCGATAAAAAGACCAACCGCTTTGATTTTCAGCTGATGCCAAGGATCGCTTTATCGTATTTACTCAGTCCGCAGCTTTCTTTGCGCGCTGCGCTGAGTAAAGGCTATTCTCCACCAACCATAGCAGAAATCAGGGCTTCAAACCAGGTGATCAATGTAGACTTACAACCCGAATCCGGATGGAATCATGAAATAGGCATCCGTTATCAAAGTCCTGATCAGCGGTTTCACATTGACCTGACTGGATTTTATTACCGCCTTCAAAATGCCATTGTGAGACGCTTAGATCAACAGGAAAACGAGTACTTTGTCAATGCCGGGGGAACCAAACAATGGGGGCTGGAAAGTTCCTTTTCTTTATGGATTATTCCGGTCAACCCTTCTAAATTCGTCCGTGGTTTACAGTTCTATAATGCTTTTACCCTAAGTGATTTCAAGTTTGACCATTATACAGATAAAACTGCTGATTATTCGGGGAATCAATTAACAGGTGTTCCAAAGCAGGTGCTGATCAACAGCATCGATCTTCAGTTTCCCGGGAAATGGTCTTTATTTGCACAACACAATTACACTTCCAGCATCCCTTTAAATGATGCCAATACCGTTTATGCGAAAAAGTACCACCTGATTCAGGCCAGACTAAGCTGGAAAGCCTTAAAAGCCGGCAATTTCCCCATCGCAATATTTGCGGGAGCAGACAATCTTTTAAACACCAAATACAGCCTTGGAAACGACTTAAATGCCATGGGCGGGCGTTATTATAATGCCGCAGCAGGTAGAAATTATTATGCTGGCCTTTCCTTGCAGCTGAAAAGAAACTAAACATTTCGAGCCATTGCCCGAAATGTATCTTATCTATAAAGCGCTGCTTTTTAAGTGCTGGGTTTCAGTAATGCCAGGTGAAGCGTGCGATCCTACGCAGTTGTTTCCCAGGCGTGCTTTATCAGGCGTCTGTTTGCGTGACCAGCTCCAGGTGATTCACAAAGATCTCGGTACTGGATCGTTGATCTCCCTGCTTATCAACATAGTTTTGCACTTTTAGACTTCCTTCAATACTAAGGGCTACTCCTTTCTTAATTAGTAGTTCTGCCAGTTCTGCTTTCTTATTCCAAAACACCAGGCTAACCCATTGCGTCTTGCAAACGGCCTCTCCATTATGGTTCTTATAAAACTCATTAATGCCCATTCTCACCCTTGCCACTTTTCGCTCTCCGGCAAAATTAACAACTATGGGATCTGCTCCTGCGAGCCCGGTTAGGGAAACACTGTTTCTAAAATTATTCATCTTCATCAGATTAGTCATTGATTAATGAACAGTAACCGCTCTGATTACCGACACAACGAACTACCGTATTATTTTGAAGACTACCAATTTATATTACTAATATTTATAGTATTATTTCTCCACAACAGACCAATCCATACTAAAACATTATTCCATGGGCATCAAGAAAATATTCCTTTAAGCGGCAGGGTGTTTAGGATGTTTTCTTTTTCTAAACAGCGGTTTTGCCGGATAATGACGATGTCTCATATTATTGAAAACTAAAGCGACCAGAAACAGGATCATGACTCCAGTGAATACCGGCGATAAGACATATAAATAACCCATTTCCTTGATTTTGGCGCCACCAGTTACCGCGATTAACGCTGTGGCTCCACCCGGAGGATGTAGCGTTTTGGTGATCTGCATGGCTACAATAGACAGAGAAACTGCTAATGCACCTGCAATCCAGACTTCATTGGGAATTACTTTTAAGACGGTTACGCCTATGATTGCGCAGATGACATGGCCACCAATCAGGTTCCTTGGCTGTGCCAGCGGGCTGTTGATAATTCCATAAATCAATACGGAAGAAGCGCCAAATGAACCAATCATAAATAGATTGTCATTTGCAACCATATATTGACTGTTTAATAATCCAATTAAACCAATTCCTATAAAGGATCCGATAAAAGTCAGTACATGCTCTTTTGCATCAATTAAAGTTTCCCGATACAATACATATCTCGCTCTCCGGTAATGTTTTCTTATGATTTTTCCTGGCATCTCAATCTTTATTCGCGACAAAAGTACCACAATCTCATTTGAAAATCCAGTAATCGGATCGTCATGATTTCAATAATAGCGTATTCGCAGAAAGAAGCTGGATTAGTTTGATAAAAAAAACCTTTCTCTGGATTCTAGTCTGAGCTAAAATCCAGAGAAAGGTTGTTATCTACCAGGTACTTATTTATAAGCCAGGTAATTACAAGACTTTTTTACAAGGCCCTAATTTACAGGTTGCTTATTTACAGGCTGCTTATTTACAAGGTGCTGCGACCTTCCTGAATCTTTTGATTAGTACCCTGCGGTAAATCTTTGTTTCAGATGTTTGGCTTGTTCCAGTTCATCAACAATAACTACTGCCAGATCCTGTACAGAAAGCGAGCATCTTCCGGCTTCATCAAATACCGGGTTTTCGCTGCCTAAACGATATTGGCCGGTACGTCCGCTTGTAATCCCAGGATGCATTTCTATCGCCGGACTAAAAAACGTCCAATCCAGTTCCGTTTCTTGTTTGATGATATTCAGATAATCCCTGGCAGCGGTTGCTCCTGCTTTATAATCAGCTGGAAAATCCGGACCATCAACCAGTTGCTGGTCGTTAATAAACAAACTTCCGGCACCACCAATTACAATTAAACGGGGTATACCAGCATCTTTTACTGCTTTCTGAATCGCTTCAGCTCCCGCAATAAAATCAACGTAAAGATTTGGATTGGTCCAACCTGCATTAAAAGCACTGATTACCGCATCAGATCCTTTAATCGCTTCCGATAATTCCACTGTGTTTAATACATCAACTTCTTTTACGGTTAGCTGTGCATTCTTTTCTTTTACATGAGCTGCTGTTCTTACGATTCCCGTCACCTGGTGACCACGGTTTAACAATTCTGTTAATAAATGTGAGCCTACAAAACCACTCGCTCCAATTAATGATACTTTCATATTTTCTATTTTATTTAATTAGGTAATGTTAATCTTAGTTCTATATTGTAATATTATTTGTTACAGTTATGGTTAAAAAAAATCAACTGAACTTGTTGCTGAAATCAGCCAAAGTTTTCTTAGACAATTCCTGAATTAAAACCTGCTCGGTACTATCGTATAATGCATTTAAATGATGGTTTATCTGTTTACCTACCGGACATTGTGGATTAGGATCATTTTTAGAGGTTCCTAACAGATTATTTTGCCTTACAGCGGTATAAACCTGATCTAAGGTAATGCTTTCTGCTGATTTAGCCAGGAAACTACCCCCGTTTTTACCTTCTTTACTTTCTACAAAACCCTGATTCCTAAGGTTAATCAATTCCTTTCTGACCAGAACAGGGTTGATATTGATGCTTCCCGCGATATAATCCGAAGACAACAACTCCCCTTTCGCTTTTTCGAGCAAAGTGAGGATGTGTAAAGAAATGGCGAATCTTGCGTTGTTCATTCTGTAATTATTTTTATTACAGTACAAAGGTAGATGAATAATTGTGATTTCCAAAAAATATTTTGGAATCTTAGCTAAGTTTGGCGTCATACCTAAGTATGGAACCATACAGAAGGTTAACTTTGCGGCAGCTACCGGAATAAATACTGAAACACTTTTGATAAACAATGAAACACCCTTTTTCTTCCTTATATCTTTTACGTCTCTTTTTACTCTTGCTCAGTCTGTCTGTGCTGGCTGCTTGCCAAGGGCCGGGCAAGGCCGATACTGCTTTTTATTATTGGAAACAAACCTTCTCCCTCGATAAGCCACAACACGAAATGCTGGAAAAAGTAGCCAGCCATCAGCTTTACCTTCGTTTCTTTGACATAAAATGGGATAAAAAAGCGCAGCGTGCTTATCCGGAGGCAGTCATTAACTTTAAGCAAAAGATAAGTACAAAGCTGATTCCGGTGATTTTCATTACCAATCAAACCTTTGAAAAACTGAGCCTACCGGGTGTAGATAGTCTGGCGATGCACAGCCACAAATTAATCGCAAAGCTGGCGGGCAGCCAAAAACTCCAATATGATCGGGTTCAATTTGATTGCGACTGGAGTCTGAGTACAAAAGACAAGTACTTTCATTTTCTAAAGACCTTCAAAGCCATCAGCAATAAACAACTGGAGGCCACTATCAGATTACATCAGGTCAAATATCAAATCAAAACCGGCGTTCCTCCCGTAGACCGCGGCGTCCTGATGTTTTACAATATGGGCAAGATCTCCGCCAATCCTACTGATCCGAATTCCATTTATAATGAAAAAGATGCAGAAACTTATATCAGCTACCTCCCAAAATACCTTTTACCACTAGATATTGCCTTGCCGCTATTCTCCTGGTCTATCCAGATAAGAAACGGTAAAGTTATTCAGGTATATGGTAAAATTGGCAAATCTATCTTGTCGGATCAAAAGAACTTCCGGACTACTGTCCATAAAAATATCTTTAAAGCCTGCAGAAGTTTTTTCATTGCAGGCGTTTATGTCAAAACGGATGACATTTTCAAATTGGAAGAAACAGATCAGGAACTTTTAGACCAGGCTGCAACACAACTGGCCAGACATTTGAGCAAAGATGAGCACAGAACTATTATCTATTATGAAATTGGAAACCTCGACCCAGCGGTGTTTAAAGCCAAAGCTCTTCAGGAAATTTCCAGCAGATTTTAGGGGCAAATTCTTATCCATTCGTACCTTTACCTTATTAAATACGGAAAGGATTAATCGGCGAAGCTTACAAACACTAACCGTTCATCATACATCCAATCAGCAAAACATTGAACATCGAAAAACACCCATATAAAACACTAAAGCATACTCCCCTACCTCCTATGAAACTGCTAAATTCAACAGCTAAATTATTAAAACGTTACGTTCCGGAAAAGTTTTTGATCATTCTCGGCCTATCTACGCTATCCCTTGCCGGGGTGGTTTGGGCCTGTGCCGACTATGGTTATGACGACGATTATTCGAGCTTCAGTCCGGAAGCCTTTGTGGCCAAAGAATACACTCCTTTTTTCTACTCTGATTTTTCTGCGTACTACGTAAAGGACTATAATTATGACAATGATAACTCCAATACACGTTTCAACGATCAAATTGTAAAGGAATGGTCTGATTATTTCGGACAAAAACTAAGCAAAACTGACCTTCAATATCTGTTATTACGTGCCAGTGAAAAAGGCATTGATTCCGTATATCAGAACTACAAAGGGAAATTAGAAGTCCTTCCGGATAGTCTCCCTCAATTGAGGAAGCTGAAAATAAATAAAAAGCAATTGAATGCTTTCTTCGACTACCTGAGTCTGGCCAAGAAAAGCGAAACCTATGCAGCCGGCTATAAATCTTATTACTATTGGGATGAGAAACAGGAGTTCAGCGCACCTGAGGCTTTTGAGGCGGACTTACTATTGGCATTAAAAAAAGCAAAAGACCCGTTTATTAAGCAAAGACTATGGTTTCAACTGGTTCGTTATTACTATTTCTCGGAAAGAGCTGCCGGTGTAAAACCCTTAAAAGATGCCTCAACTATTGCTGCTTTTAACCTATACAAAGACGTCTTCCCTAAGAATATGATGTACTACAGAACGTTGGGTTATGTAGCGGGACGACATTATTATGCAGGTGATTATGCAACTTCCAATTACCTGTTCAGTCTTTGCTACGACTATTCAAATGAGATGAAGATTCCTGCAAAATGGTCTTTCCGTCCAGATGCAGATGCGGATTGGAAACAAAGTCTGGAGATGGCTAAGACAAAAGAAGAGAAAATCACCCTGTGGCATTTAATGGGCATCTATTACGATACAGAAAGGGCGATTCCTGAAATCATTGCTTTAGATCCTAAATCAGAAAAGCTGGACTTATTACTGAGCAGGGCGATTAACATTACAGAATCCGCTTTCCGCAATTATTATGGTGGAAAAGAAGATTCTACCTCCACCTTAAAGAAAAACACGGCATTAATCAGCGGAATTGCCCTGGCCAATAACACCGGAAAACCTTATATCTGGAACCTTGCCGCAGGATATTTAAACTTCCTGGATAAAAACTATAGCACCGCAGCGAAGTTTTACAAAACAGCAAAAACACAATTACCGGCAGACAATGAGCTGTTAATGGCTCAATATAAAATTCTGGACTGGGGATTATATGTTCGTCAATTGAAAAAGATTGATGCCGCAGCAGAGGCGAAAATGATAGAACCACTAAACTGGTTTGCCAATCTTAAAGAAGGAAAAGACACCATCCCTGACCTTAGGTTTTATCAGTCGCTCAATGAAAGTCTGGGCGTAATTTCTGATTTATATAAAAAACAAGGGAACCCGGTTAAGGCCACTATTTTCAGAAGTTACAATGAGTTTTACACCAAAAACCAACAGATTGAGCAATTGAAAAGTCTGATGTTGAATAACAATCAAACCGCTTTTGAACAAGCCATGCTGCGTTATTACCCTTACCAGTTAGACGATATTTATTTCTATCAGGCTACAGCGCTTGTTTTTCAGGATCAGCCGGAGGCGGCCATTCCGCTTTTAGCAAAAACCAGTCGTCAGAAAGATACTTTGCAGGCCAATCCATTTAATATGCGTTTAAATGATTGTCACGATTGCGATCAGCAGATGGCACAGTCTAAAAAATTCAATTCCATGGAGTTACTCCGGATGATGAAAAATATGAAAGCAGAGCTTAAAGCCGGCAGAAATGTATACAACAACGCTTATCTGTTAGCCAATGCCTATTACAACATCAGCTATTATGGCAATAACCGCTACTTTTACGTATCCAGCCTAACCGATACTTATGGCAGCAGTGCTTTCAGTGTTCCGGCACCATTCAGGCCGTTATACCTTTCCGGAAAACTTGCTGAAAAGTATTACCTGATGGCCAGAGCGGCGACAAAAAACAAGGAACAACAGGCACGTTGTACTTTTATGGCCAGCAAATGCGAGCGTAATGAGAGTTATAACAGATCATTTGATCTTCCTGAAAATAAAGGGGCCAATGCCTGGAGTGTAGAAATCCATCCGATGTATTTTGGACAGAACTTCTCCTTACTGGCAAAACAATACGCTGACACGCGGTTTTATAAGGAAGCGATAGAAGAATGCGGATATTTCCGTCAGTATTTAAACTCGCTAAACTAAATTTAGTAAAGGAATTCAGGATGATGAAACCAATTGTTGAACTGATTACGGCATGGGCCGATTATGAAAGCAAGAATCCCGCTGCCAATGCAGCGGAATTCTGCAGTCATTTTTTGATGGACCATAAAGGGCAGAATATATCGGATAAAACACCGGTTACGCTACAAGATAAAGACGTAGATCAGGAACTGGCCGGCCTTATCGGTCAGTTAAACTCCATTCATGTCATTTATGCCAAAGCCGTACTGAAGGAATATCCGGGCATTGAACTGGAATGGTTTTACTTTATGAAGGCTATAGACAGGCACAAAGAAGCAAGAAAATCGGATGTCATTGCAGCCGTGTTTTTTGAACAATCTACTGGTATTGACATCCTCAACAGAATTAAAAAAGCAGGTCTACTGATCGAAAGAAGTGATCCCGCGGATAAAAGAGCCAAGCTGATCAAGTTGAGTACTAAAGGTGAAAAGCTTTTGCAACTGTTACATCAAAGTTTATTCAAAGCAGATCAATTGTTATTCCATGAGCTTTCTGCATCTAATAAGAAACTCCTGATTAATCTATTGACTGATACGCAGCAGAAACACCAGATCCTGATTTCTGAAAACAGACATAAACAACTGGAAGGCTTAAGTAATACGGTTCCGGAAGCGGAATAATTTCTGATTGCGCAAGTTTCGGGTTTTATCCTCCTGCTATCTCCCTTAATTTTGAGGTGTAAATAGTAAACAGCGGAGCTCAGATTTTCAAACCAGGAGAACATTAGACTTTAAAACCATGGAAACATCCAATCAAATAGATTACCAGAGAATTGAAAAGGCGATTGAATACCTAAAGACTAATTTTAAACAACAGCCTTCCTTAGAAGAAATTGCCGAACACGTTCATTTAAGTCCTTTTCACTTTCAGCGGATGTTTAGCACATGGGCGGGTGTGAGTCCGAAACAGTTTCTTCAATACCTGAGCATAGAATATGCAAAGGGTATTTTAAGAAAACAAAGCGGCAATTTAGCTGAAGCAGCGTACGAGACCGGTTTATCGGGCACCAGCAGGTTACATGACCTTTTCATCAAAATTGAGGGAATGACACCCGGAGAATTCAAAAACGGAGGTCAGCAATTACAGATCAATTACAGTTATGCTGAAAGTCCTTTTGGCCCCTTATTGGTCGCTTCTACCGCTAAAGGCATCTGCTATATGGCCTTTTCTGATGATTCTGACCTGGCATTTTCTGAACTGCAACAGCGCTTCCCCAATGCTCAGTATCAGCAGCTATTGGATCAGTTACAACAAAACGCACTTTATATATTCAGTACAGACTGGAGCAGGTTATCCGAGGTAAAACTCCATTTAAAGGGTACGGATTTTCAGATCAAAGTATGGGAAACCCTCTTAAAAGTACCTTCAGGGGAGCTGGCGACTTACGCTGAGCTTGCCAATACCATCGGAAATCCAAAGGCCAATCGTGCAGTAGGAACGGCAGTGGGTAGCAATCCGATTGCATTTCTGATCCCTTGTCACCGGGTAATCAAATCTACAGGTGAGCTGGGCCAATACCATTGGGGAGCTGCCCGAAAAACAGCCATGATTGGTTGGGAAGCGGCAAAGAACGAGGTTAAACTCGCTTAGAAAGGGTTCTCCAGAGGTAAAATACCAGATAACTTTCCCATTCGGGATAGTCATTAAAGAAGGCCGCTATACCGGCAACATCCTTTTTATCCTGAATCAGGTCCAGATTGATCAAGGCATTCAACAGCCCTGCATCGCCATGAGGAATACAGGAACGCTCCTTCAGGCTTTTCATTAAGGCATAGTTTGCTGTCCAGATTCCTACCCCTTTTACACTGACCAGCGCTTTTTGACGGGCAGCAAGATCTGGCATTCCGCGCAATCCGGCTTTACTGAGTTGCTGGTTAGCAAAAGCTTTTGCGATTTCCAACACATAACTGGCCTTACTTCGAGAAAACTGCATTGCTTGTAAATCTTCCGGTGCTGCTTTTGCCAAAACAGCAGGATCAGGGAATAAGAAATAGCGATTCCCCTGAAAATCTAAAGTTTCGCCGTAGCGTTCTACCAGTTTCCTTTTTAGCTTATAAGCGAAGGTTAAGTTGATCTGTTGTCCGATGATTGCCCAGCAAATCGCCTCAAATAAATCAGGGATACCGATCATCCGAAGGCCATAGTAGTCTTCTTTCATAAAAGACAAGCGGGGGTTCTGCGTAATCAGGGTATAAAAAGGATTAAGATCCAGTTGGAGGTCAAACCACTCGTCGAGATAAATTCTCAGTTCTGTTTCTTCTGCGGGGGCTAATGATCTGTTCAAAACAGAAACCATTAAATGAGGAGCAACAGAAGCCATATTATTACCTATCCCACTAACACCCTTTTCAATCTGAACCAGTGCTATTCCTTCTTTCAACCGAATCGCTTTGCACACCTTATCTTTATCCACTTGATACAGGCAATCGTCAAAGCCCCGGTCTAAAAACCAAAGACACTCTCCGAAGTTAAAATCAGCGGGAACAGCAAGGATGAAAGGGCAAGGCAGCATTATACAAAAATAGTCATTTGACTATAAAATTAAACCCGATTCTTGCTAAATCAACCTCCTGAGCCTGAGTACAACAGGACTCTTCTTGTGGGTTAAGATTATTAACCCGACCTTTGCGGCATAATTTAATTTGCGGTCCTTAACCATGTCTTCAAAACTCTTATTTCTATACAAAGCGATTTTCCTGATTACCGTTCTCACTTTTTCGATCAGCAATAATTTGAGGGCTCAGGAAGTTGTAGAGATAAACGACAGCATTGACCAGCATATTTTTTCTTTTAAACAGATTGATATTCTTCCCGACACTTCCGGAAAGTTAAATTTTGAACAGATCCGTAGTAAAGCTATTTCAGAGCAGTTTAAACCGAGTAAAACCAGCACCCCTCAAACCACTAAAATAAACGGAATTTACTGGTTCAGGATCAATATTAAAAACAACAGCAAGGCAGAGAAACACTTTTTACTGGAGTTTTTCGACCAGACCTTAGACCATGTTACCGCTTACATCCCGCAGAAAGACGGCAGTTATGAAGCCAAAGAATTTGGCGATACCTACCCCTTCCAAAACCGGATCTTACAACATAAAAACTTCGAACTAGAGCTATCCAACGATAACGACGAAGTACAAACCTATTATTTCAAGATCCAGTCCTCCCAGATTGGCGATGCGATTATCGTGTTGCGTTCTGTAAACTGGTTCATTTCCTATGCCCTCGACGAGTACTTTTACTTCGGTATTTTCTATGGAATGATCCTCGTGTTCAGCTTTTACAACCTGATCATGTTTATCGCTATGCGCCAGAAGCAGTACTTATACTATGTACTTTACAACCTGAGTGTCGGCTTCTTTGAAATGAGTACGGATGGCATCGCCTATCAATATTTATGGCCTAACCAGCCCGGGTGGAACCAGATTGCCTATGCTGTGGCCCTATATGCCGTCAGTATTTTCGCCTTGCTCTTTACCCGGGAACTGTTATTTGTAAAGGCGAAAGCACCCAAATTAAACCGCCTCATTTTAGGCGTCATTGCCGTCAGAACCGTCTGGTTTCTCTACTGTTTACTGTTTAACCAAAGCCTGTTCAGCTATAAATTTATAGAGGCTATCCCCTTATCGGTGGCCTTCTTTACCGGTATATACATCTACAAACAAGGTTATCTACCTGCCAGGTTCTTCGTATTGGGCTACAGTTTCCTGTTTTTAGGCTTCCTGCTCAAGTTCTTAATCATGCTTCATTTCTCCTTTTTAAACTTTGGAGCGATCAGTTATTACAGTCTCAGCTTCTGTTTTATTCTGGAAATGGTATTCCTGTCCTTTGCCATAGGCGATAAGGTGAGTATCCTGAGAAAGAAGAAAGACATTGTGCACCGGCAGATGATCCGTCAGATGGCGGAAAATGTGAAGCTGAAAGACAGCTTAAACCAGGAGTTGGAAGAAAAAGTAGAAGAGCGTACCAGGGAAGTATATCATAAATCCCTGATTATTGAAGCCAAGAACGCGGAATTACTGGATGTGAACGACCGGTTAAAGCAGCAGGCGGAAGAGATTTCGAGGATGAACACCTTGCTGGAACAAGACAATCAGGAGCTACAAACCAATGTAGAAAAGGTAACGCGCGACCGGGTGATGTCTACCGATGTAGACTTTGAAGAGTTCAGCAAGATCTATCCGGATAAAGAAAGCTGTAACCTGTTCCTGTCCGACCTGAAATGGAATAACGGTTATCAATGCCGGAAATGTAAGAACGACCATTTCTACAATGGCCATATTGCTTATAGCAGAAGGTGCAGCAAATGTGGCTATGAAGAATCGGTGACTAGTTTCACCATTTTCCACAATACCCGCATCCCGATTGTGAAGGCTTTTTACCTGATCTTCCTGGTGTATACTTCCAAGGGAAAAATCTCTTCTCATAAACTAGCCGAGGTATTGGGCATCCGTCAAAGCACTTGCTGGACTTACGGATCGGGCATCAAACAACGGATGGAAGAACGAAAATCGCAGCTCAAAAAAGCGAGCAAAAACGGCTGGAGTCAGCTGGTTTTAGACTAAACACAGTCGATAATTCTGGAAATTCACGCTTCCACAGGATACAATCCGGTGATTTGACATTTTTTTTACTTGTTTAATACAAGGGTACTCAACCGTATCAGATCAGCTAAACGCTGAGGCTGATTCCATACCCCTATGCCCTGTATATCAGCGCATAAGCCTATTTCACAGCTATGGTACTAAAGCGTATCAAAACCAACGCAACAATCTAATTATCAGTTAATTAGGTAAAATAAACTATTTCAATCACTAGGAATTAACATAAAATCAACGTTAACTTTATCACATCAAATTCATTAAACAAAGCAAAAATTATGAGAAAAAAGTTTACTCTTTTTATCCTTAGCTTACTCTGTAGCATCTCTGTGAGTATGGCGCAGGAGCTTAACGTTAAGGGAGAGGTGAAAGACGAAAAAGGTCTGCCACTTCCAGGTGTTTCTGTTAAAATCAAAGGAAGTACCAAAGGCGCAATGACCGGTGGAAACGGTAAGTACACGCTGACAGCTCCCGGCAATGCTACTTTAGTTTTCTCCTTTATTGGTTATAAAACTATAGAGCAGGCAGTAAACAACAATACTACTGTTAACGTAAATCTATCCGAAGACAATAATGAATTGAACGAGGTAGTGGTGATCGGTTACGGTACGACTACAAAGAAAGACCTGACTACAGCGGTGACGACGATTTCTTCTAAAGACCTGAAAAACCAACCTATCGTAAATCCTTTACAAGCAGTACAAGGTAGAGCGGCAGGTGTACAGGTAACGGCAGAATCCGGTAAACCAGGTGCAGAGATTTCGATCAGCATCCGTGGAAATACTTCCATTACCGCATCAAACAGTCCGCTGTATGTAATTGACGGGGTGACTTCCAGAAGTGCAGCTTTCTTAAACCCGAATGACATTGAATCCTTAACTATATTAAAAGATGCATCCGCAGCAGCGATTTACGGATCAAGCGGTGCGAATGGTGTGGTTTTAATCACGACTAAAAAAGGCGTTTCCGGCAAAGTAAAAGTAGAATTCAATGCTTTTACCGGTATCTCAAAATTCTGGCGCAAGCAGGATGTATTGTCGGCTGACCAATACATTGGCCTGATGAAAGAATTGGGTTATACCACCTTTGGCGATGGCAGCAATACCGACTGGCAAAAAGAAACTTTCGGCACAGGTACTCAAAACCAATATCAGGTATCCTTATCTGGTGGTGGCAATGGTGGCAACTTCTATCTTTCATCCGGATACCAACGTGATAAAGGAATTGTAGCTCCGGCAGAACTGGAAAGATATACCGTTAACTTTAACGGATCACAGGCAGCAACTTCCTGGTTAAAATTCACTGCTACCGGTGCAGTAACCGCAAGAAACTCTATTGATGTGAGTGACAATGCAGGTGTTGCCCGTGGAGGAACGATTTTATCCGCATTAACTACGCCTTCGACGATTGGTATTTACAATCCTGATGGCACCTACACGACTATCCCTAACTCTGGTGGATGGGACAACCCTATTGCTCAGGCATTTGGTGCGAAAAACAAAACCAAAAACCTACGTTTTATCGGTTCATTGGGTGGAGAAATCAAGTTTACTAAAGACTTAATCTTCAAATCTACCATCAGTACCAATATCAACAACAACGAATACAACTACGATCTTGATGCCTTCCGTACTACTTATGGTCGCCAGGAAGGTGGTATTATGAGAAACAACGTTACCAATGACAATGTATGGTTAAATGAAAACATTTTGACCTATACCAAAAACGTTGGTAAAAATGCATTTTCAGCAACCGGTGGTTATACCCTGCAAGCTTCAGATTATCAATTGAACGAACATGAAGAAAACAGGTTCTATGATCCACAAACAGGTCTTAAAAACGATAAATCTTCAGTAGTACCTAAAGTACCACAACGCGCACAATGGTCAAAACAGTCTTACCTGACCAGAGTAACTTATGCGTATGACAGCAAATACCTGTTCAGCGCAAACTTTAGAGCCGATGGTTCTTCCCGTTTCAGCGATAAGCAGCGTTTCGGTTATTTCCCTTCTGCTTCCGCAGGATGGAGAATCTCCGGTGAAAACTTCCTGAAAGACAGTAAAACCATTAATGATTTAAAAATCAGAGGTAGCTGGGGTAAGGTTGGTAACGATGAAGGAATCGGTGACTATGCCTGGAGAAAACTTTATACAGAAAATGCACAGGGTGATTATAACCTGACCAACCTTAAAAACACGGGTTTAAGCTGGGAAACCACTACCCAGACCAATATTGGTTTAGATCTAACGATGTTGAACAACAGAGTGACTTTCACTGCTGATGCGTATTTGAAGAAAACCAACGATCTATTGATCAAAGTACAGTTGGCACCATCTTCAGGATTTGCGGAACAAGCTTACAATGTAGGTTCGATGGAAAATAAAGGGATGGAATTTACACTATCCACTAAAAACGTAGAAAGAGAAAAATTCAGCTGGTCTACAGACATGAACATCTCCTTCAACAAAAACAAAGTAACCAGTTTAGGTGCTTCTACCCCATCACTTGATTTCGGTGGTATTTACTCCCGTACTTCAGCGGTGCGCGTAGTAGAGGGCAGACCATTGGGTAGCTTCTACGGCTTCGAATATACAGGTGTAGATCAGAAAACAGGATTGGCTACTTATGCAGACTTAAACGGTGACAATAAAATTGACAATACGGACAGAACCTTTATCGGCTCTGCACAACCTGACTTTATCTATGGAATGACCAATAACTTCCGCTATGGTAACTTCGGATTGAACATCTTCTTCCAGGGTGTTCAGGGTAACCAGATGTTCAATGCTTCGAGAATTGATTTAGAAGGTCTTTATGACTCTAAAAACCAAAGCGCAGCAGTATTGAACCGTTGGACTCCAGAAAACACCAATACAGATATCCCAAGGGCAGTAAAAGGAAATACCGACAATACCCGTACTTCCAGCAGATTCGTAGAGAACGCTTCTTACCTGCGTTTAAAAACCGCTACCCTTTCTTACAACTTCGGAGATGCCTTTTTAGGCCGCATGAAAATGAGCAAGTTTACGGTATTTGCAACCGGTTACAACATTCTAACCTTCACCAAATACAAAGGTTTAGATCCTGAAGTAAGTCAGTATGGCGCAAACGGCCCTAATATGGGCGTGGATTACGGTACTTACCCACAAAGCAGAAGCTTCCTTTTAGGTGTAAACGTTGGATTTTAATAACAAAGAGACATGAGAATTAAATTATATTCAATTTTAGCAGCCGCAGCCCTTACTATGGGCTTACAGACCAGCTGCAAGAAAGATTTTTTAGACAAGAACCCATTCAACCAGGTGACGCCGGAAGAAGCTTTTGTAGACCTTAAAGGGGCAGAAAAGTTACTTTCAGGAGCTTACGGAGGGATGTATAACAATACCCATATCTGGGATTTCATGCTTAACGGTGATGTAATCGCAGATAACTCTTATGCTGGTGGTGATAACCCGGCAATGTTCCAGATGGATGAGTTCCGCGTAAATTCTACCAATGAAGTGTTGGAAAGAGACTGGTCGGAATTGTATTCGCAAATCAAAAATGCGAATGAGGTGTTGGAAATTGTTCCGGGCATCCAGGATCCTGAATTAGATAAAGGCGACAGAAGAAACCAGATTCTTGCAGAAGCGTCAGGGATCAGAGCTTACCTGTATTTATACCTGGTGCGCTTATGGGGACCAGTACCAATTGTACTGAAATCTCCGGAAAAACTGGAAGATATGCATGTATCAAAGTCTAGTGTGGATGCGGTTTATGCACAAATCATTAAAGACCTGGAATTTTCATTGGCCAATGCCAGAACAACTGCTCCTAACAAAGGGATCATCACTAAAGGGATAGCCAATGCGTTATTGGCGAAAGTATATGCCACTAAACCTAATCCGGACTGGAATAAAGTAAACCAATATGCGGATGCCGTAATTGGTGGTGGATACTCACTTTTCGGTAGCTATGATGGTTTATTTACCGGTGCAAATAAAAACAATTCTGAGTCGATCTGGGAAATGCAGTTTGATGGTGGCAAAGGTGCAAACCTTCGCTCCAACTGGATGCCAAGTGTGATTGTAGGTGCCGGATGGAAAAAATTCTGTACGCCAACCAATGATCTTGCAGCGGCATTTGACGCAGAAGGTGACCAGATTCGTAAGAATTCGAGTATTAAATTCCTGAATGTAGCAAATGAAGGCTGGAGCGATTCTTTCTGGCCAAAAACACAGTACCCATACATCAACAAATACAGAACCGGCGACCTTGCCAATATCTATATCCTTCGTTTGGCAGATATCATTCTATTGAAAGCAGAAGCTTTGAATGAAATCAGTGGCGCTGGATGGGCGCAAGCGAAACCATTAGTAGAGCAGATCAGAAACAGGGTAAACCTTGGGGCTACTCCTGCCACAGATCAGCCGGCAATGCGTTTGGCAATCGAAAAAGAACGTCGTCTGGAGCTTGCTTTTGAGGGGCACCGCTGGTATGACCTGGTACGTACAAACCGTGCTGTTGCAGTAATGAACGCACAAAAAGACGGAAATGGCGCATCATTAAACTACAACCTTACTGCCGACAAAATCTTATTGCCTATGTCGCAGAGAGAAACGGATAGAAATCCAAACATCAACAAATAGATTTTACCGGAAGCACGACCTTGGTGGTGCTTCCTTTTAAATACACGCAATGACACTAAAAAGAACCCTATCCCTATTGCTACTTTCCAGCACTTTCGGTACGGCGATCGCTCAGAATAACAACATGGCCAAAGCAGAAGCCATGGTGAAAAAGATGTCGATTGAAGAGAAAGTCGGACAAATGGCACAAATTACACTCGATGTAATTGGCAAAGGAAAAGGACGCTATGAGAGCGATGAACCTTTCGGATTAGACGAGAAGGAATTACAAAGAGTATTGGTAAAATACCATGTTGGCTCTGTCTTAAATACCTCTAACAATAGAGCAAGAACCCCACAGGTATGGTATAAAATCATTAGCCAGATTCAAAATGTGGCGATGAAACAAACGCCAAATAAAATCCCTGTGATTTATGGTGTGGATGAAATCCATGGCGCAACCTATACGGTTGGTGCCACAATGTTCCCGCAGCAAATCGGTCAGGCAGCAACGTTTAACCGTGATTTAGTAAAAACCAGTGCTTCAATTACTGCTTATGAAACCCGTGCAAGTTCTATTCCATGGAACTTTGCGCCGCTATTAGACGTTGGTTCAGATCCGCGTTTCCCGCGTCAGTGGGAAAGTTTTGGTGAAGATCCTTACCTGATTAAAGAACTGGGTGTAGCCGCAGTAAAAGGTTACGAAGGGGAAGATGGCAAGGTCTCTCATCCGGAGAAAGTAGCTTCTTCGATCAAGCATTTCCTGGGTTACCAGGTATCGGTTTCAGGAAAAGACAGAACCCCTGCTTTCATTTCTGACCAGGCTTTAAGAGAATATCATTTACCTCCTTTTAAGGCGGCAATTGATGCAGGTGCGAAAACCATTATGATCAATTCTGGTCTTATTAACGGTGTTCCGGTACATGCCAATTACCATATCCTAACGGAATTACTAAAAGAAGAATTGAACTTCAAAGGATTAGTAGTTACCGATTGGGGAGATATTGAGAACCTTTACAAAAGAGATCGCATTGCGAAAGACGACAAAGAAGCGATTATGCTGGCCATTAATGCCGGTATCGATATGTCGATGATCGCTTATAACTACGAGACTTTCTGCGACAACCTACTTGCTTTAGTGAAAGAAGGAAAAGTAAAAGAATCCCGTATCGACGATGCGGTAAAAAGAATCTTATGGGTAAAATATGAGTTGAATCTTTTTGAGAAACCAACGACCAACCCTAAAGACTACCCGAAATTTGGTAGCAAAGAATTTGAGCATGCTGCTTATCAAACTGCAGCAGAATCGATCACTTTATTGAAGAACATGGATAACATTTTGCCATTGGCTAAGGGCACTAAAATCCTGGTTACTGGTCCGAATGCAAATTCTATGAGAACCTTAAACGGGGCATGGACGTATTCCTGGCAGGGAGAAAAGGTGGAAGAATTTGCCGCTCAGTACAACACGATTCTGGAAGCTTTACAAAAGAAAGCAGGAAAAGAAAACGTGACTTACTTCCCTGGTGTCAGCTATAAAATGGATGGCAAGTATTATGAGGATTACGCGGATAAAATGGAAGAAACCATTGCCGCAGCCAAAGATGCAGATGTCATTGTGCTTTGCCTTGGAGAAAACTCTTATACCGAATCTCCGGGTAACATGAACGATTTATACCTGTCGGATTTACAAACGGAACTGGCGCAGAAATTAGCGGCAACCGGTAAAAAGGTAATCCTGGTATTAAATGAAGGTCGCCCTCGAGTGATCAGTAAATTTGAAAAGAAAATGAATGCGGTAGTGCAGACTTACCTTCCGGGAAATTTCGGTGGTGATGCCCTTGCAGATGTGTTATATGGTGTAGTTAATCCTTCAGGAAAACTACCTTATACCTATCCACAGTTCCCTAACGCCTTATTTACCTATTATCATAAACCATCAGAAAATAAAGGCACTACAGAAGGTGTGTATAATTATGATGCAGATTATAACCCTCAATATGTATTTGGTGCTGGTTTAAGTTATACCACTTTCAAATACGATCAATTGAAACTGAGCAGCAACACTTTGAAAAAAGGAGAAACGCTGACGGTTACGGTAAACGTTAGCAACACTGGTAAAGTAGCCGGAAAAGAAAGCGTATTGCTATTCACATCTGATTTATACGCGACTTTGATTAGTCCGGATGTGAAACGGTTGAGAGCATTTGAAAAAATCGATCTTAAACCAGGCGAAACTAAAACGGTAACTTTTAAAATCCAGCCGGAAGACCTTGCCTTCATCAACACAGAAAGCAAATCGATCACGGAAGAAGGTGAATTTACCTTAGAGATTGCCGGTCAGAAAATCAACTTTAACTACATCCCTTAAAAAGCACCCTACTATTCTATGAGATTATTAAATCTAAGCGTAATTGCAGCCCTGGCATTGGGTTCCTGTGCCTCCAAAAAAGAAGCAACTGTTGCCACAACAGGCGTTGAATCATGGATCACCACAGGTGACCGTTCTGCCCTGTTGCAAAAGCAAAGCCCGTTACATTTTTCTACGGCGATGAACAACAACCTCAATATCGTGGTTGATGATCAGCAGACTTACCAAACCATGGATGGTTTTGGCTATACCTTAACCGGTGGTAGCGCAAGCCTGATGAACGGACTTCCTTCGGCAGAAAAAAAGGCGATGTTAAAAGAGATTTTCTCTACAGCAGGGAATGGTATTGGCATCAGTTACCTGCGTTTAAGCGTTGGTGCTTCGGATTTAAGTGCCGAGACTTTTACATATAATGAAATGCCTGCCGGACAAACAGACCCGGAATTGAAAAACTTCTCTATTGAGAAAGAAATGAAAGACCTGGTTCCGATGTTAAAGGAAATCATTGCGATCAATCCAAAGATCAAGATCATGGGTTCTCCATGGACGGCTCCGACCTGGATGAAAGACAATCAGGCTTACCGTGGTGGTAGTTTAAAACCTGAATATTATCAGGCTTATGCCAAATATTTTGTAAAATATATTGAGGCGATGAAAGCACATGGTATTGTGATTGATGCGGTAACGATTCAGAATGAGCCATTACATCCTGGAAATAATCCAAGTATGTATATGACGCCACAAGATCAGGCCAACTTTATCAAAACGGCTTTAGGTCCGGTATTTAAAGCTGCGAATGTCAAAACCAAGATTATCATTTATGATCATAATGCAGACCGTCCGGATTACCCGATCACGATTCTGAATGATCCGGAAGCGAATCAATACATTGATGGTTCTGCCTTCCATTTATATGGCGGACAAATCTCTGCGCTATCACAAGTACATGAAGCTTTCCCTAACAAAAACCTGTATTTCACAGAGCAATGGGTTGGTGGTCCTGGTAATTTTGCTGATGATTTGAAATGGCATGTCTCTACTTTAATGACTGGTGCTCCAAGAAACTGGGCTAAAACAGTATTAGAATGGAACCTGGCAGCAGATCCACAATACCGTCCCTTTACACCAGATGGTGGCTGCACAAGTTGTTTAGGCGCGATTACCATTGATGGTAAAACCTGGAGTAAGAATATCGCTTACTATTCTATCGGTCATACCTCGAAATTTGTAAGCTCTGGTTCTGTACGCATTGCTTCGAACCAAAACGACAAAATCCAGAATGTGGCTTATAAAACACCGGAAGGAAAATTAGTATTGGTAACGATGAACAACAGCCCTGAAACGCAAACGTTCAACATTAAATATAATGGTCAGGTGGTAAGCACTACGCTTGCCGCAGGTGCTGCCGGAACATATACCTGGAACAGCAAAACAAGAGCAAAATAATACTTTGGCGGGTCTATGACCAGCCTTATAAAATCATTTGGGGAAGGGTGTATCATTTAATTATGGTCACCCTTTTTCATTTTAGCCTGTTTTTTTTGGCAAGCCAATTGCAGTCTTCCAGACGAATTAATTCTTAAAACCATGAACAAGCATATTTTACTATTTGCAGGTATGGCCGTTATCATGGCTTCCTGCACCAGTAATCAGGCAGAAAAGAAAGTGACCGATTCTTCCATGATTGCGGTAGATACTACTTTTAGCCCGACAAATGAGGCACCTAAACATGAGATCACCTGCTATCAATACGTTAAAAATAAAGATACTGCCAATATGCAGCTCCGCATCAACGGGGAAGAAATAACCGGATTCCTGGACTATCATATTTATGAGAAAGACGCCAATAAAGGGACGCTTTCCGGAGAAATGAAAGGCGATACCCTCATTGCAGAGTATACTTTTGACTCAGAAGGAATGAGGTCTGTCAGGGAATTGGTGCTCCTTAAAAAGGACGGCAGGTTTTACGAAGGTTACGGCCCTGTGAAAGAAGAGAAAGGAAAAGTGATGTTTGAGCACAGGGGGAGCCTGAAATTCGACCACAACGTCGTATTCAGCCCAATACCCTGTAAATAAACCTGTATATATCAAAAAACCCAATAAATGCTGTTAAACAGCGCTTATTGGGTTTTCAAATGACTGGCAAACCAGCTTACATATTTTCAAACTTCTCCCAGAAGCCATCCACCGGAAGCTTTGCGAAAATATTTACCGGTTCTTTTTTCACCGGGTGGATGAATTGAAGTCGGCGGGCATGAAGACAAATACTGCCTTTTCTGCTTCCTCTTGGGTAACCGTACTTATTATCTCCTACAATCGGACATCCCATAGTAGAAAGTTGTACCCTGATCTGATGCGATCTTCCCGTAAGCGGGTCGATTTCGATCAGGTAATAACCATTCAGTTCTCCGATCAGGCGATAGCTCAATTCGGCACGCTGACTTCCCGGCACTTCTACATTATGCGGCGTTACCACGTTCTTCTGTGGGTTTTTGACCAGATAATGCACCAGTGTACCTGAAGGTTTAGCCGGCATGTTTCTCACCACGGCCCAATAGGTTTTCTTTACTTCTCTATTTTTGAAAGCCAGATTCATCCGTTCCAGGGCTTTACTCGTTTTTGCGAATAAAATTACGCCACTTACCGGACGGTCTAAACGGTGTACTACCCCTAAAAACGCGGTATTCGGTTTATTATAGGTTTTGGCCAGGTATTTCTTCACCTTTTCATCCAGAGGCTCATCCCCTGTTTCATCTACCTGTACAATATCACCTGCACGCTTACAAATCGCGATCAGGTGGTTGTCTTCATAAAGGATATCTTTTGCTGTTATTGGCATCTGTAGTTGTGGCGCTTGTTAAAGCCCTGCTTATAAAAAATACTGCGATAAACTTAATACTGTTCTTTTTCGTTCGGGAAATCACTCGACTTCACATCCTTAATATAAGACTGTGCGGCATTTAAAATACCATCGTAAAGGTTTACATATTGGCGTAAGAAACGAGGTTTGAAACCTTTTGTTAAACCAATCATGTCATTGACCACCAATACCTGTCCATCGCAATCCGGACCTGCACCGATTCCGATCGTTGGAATAATCAGAGATTCTGACACCTCTTTACCCAGTTTCGCAGGGATTTTTTCCAGTACAACTGCAAAACAACCGGCTTCCTGTAAGGCAAGTGCATCTGTTTTCAATTTCAATGCTTCCGCTTCATCTTTGGCTCTTACCGTATAAGTACCAAATTTATATATCGACTGAGGAGTTAATCCCAAATGTCCCATGACAGGGATTCCTGCAGTAATGATTCTTTGTACTGATTCTACGATCTCCGTTCCACCTTCCATTTTCACGGCATGAGCGCCGGATTCTTTCATAATTCTGATGGCAGAAATCAAGGCTTCTTTAGAATTTCCCTGGTAAGAACCAAAAGGAAGATCTACCACTACTAAAGCTCTTGAAGCACCTCTAACCACAGATTGCGCGTGATAGATCATTTGATCTAAAGTAATTGGCAAGGTAGTTTCATGACCCGCCATTACGTTGGAAGCTGAATCTCCAACCAATAAAACATCTAAACCAGCATCATCAAGGATGGTTGCCATAGAGTAGTCGTAAGCAGTTAACATCGCAATCTTTTCTCCATTTTGCTTCATCGCTTGCAAAATATGGGTCGTGATCCGTTTTACTTCTTTATTTACAGACATCTTTTTTTATATTTTAGTTTGGGCAAAATTACTTTTTACATCCGAAATAAAGCGAGTTTTATTGTTAATGTGACAGAAATCGAAAAAAATCCTTGATTTAAAACCTCAAAAATGTATCTTTGTATCCCGAAATGAAGGGGTTACTTAACAGCACATTTGTTAACTACAGAAGTGATATCAATATCACGCATGATCCATCGTTTTTCTCTTTTTTCACCATAATTTCTCATTTTTATACACACAATGACTAACTACACCAAGTTACCTGCTATCTTGTTATTGGCTGATGGCACCGTTTACTACGGAAAAGCTGCGGGAAAAATCGGCACAACAACCGGAGAAATCTGTTTCAATACAGGAATGACTGGATATCAGGAAATTTTCACTGACCCTTCTTACTTCGGACAGATCATGGTTACCACCAATGCACATATTGGGAATTATGGAATCCACAAAGAAGAAATTGAGTCTGACAGCATCAAAATCGCTGGTCTGGTTTGTAAAAACTACAGCGTAGGCTATAGCCGTAAAGAAGCATCTGAGTCAATTCAGGACTACTTTCAAGATGAAAACATTGTAGGAATTTCTGATATCGACACTCGTGCTTTGGTACGTCACATCAGAAATAAAGGTGCAATGAACGGTATCATCTCTTCTGAGATCACTGATCTGGAAGAATTGAAAGCTAAATTAGCAGCTGTTCCTTCTATGGATGGTCTGGAATTATCTTCTCAGGTTTCTACTAAAGAACCTTATTTCTATGGAAACCCTGATGCAACCTATAAACTTGCTGCATTAGACCTTGGAATTAAAAAGAATATCCTTCGCAATTTCGACGAAAGAGACATTTATATTCAGGTATTCCCAGCTAAAACCAGCTTCGAAGAAATGAATAAATGGGGTGCTGACGGATACTTTATCTCTAATGGTCCTGGTGATCCATCGGCAATGCCTTATGCTATTGAAACTGTAAAACAAATTCTTGCTGCCGACAAACCAATGTTCGGTATCTGTTTAGGTCACCAGTTATTAGCAGAAGCTAATGGTATTGGTACCATGAAAATGTTTAACGGACACAGAGGATTAAACCACCCGGTTAAAAATATCATCAAAAACCACTGTGAAGTAACTTCTCAGAACCATGGTTTCGGTGTAATTGCCGAAGACGTTAAAAAATCTGATAAAGTAGAGATTACTCACCTGAACCTGAACGACCAAAGTATTGAAGGTATTCGCGTGATTGGTAAAAAAGCATTCTCTGTACAATATCACCCGGAGTCTTCTCCAGGCCCTCATGATTCCCGTTACTTATTTGATGATTTCATTGAAATGATCAAAGGCGAATTGGCCTGGTAATTAAGGGACAATTATCTTTAAAACATCATTTTACCGTTATATTCGAAGGTTTAGAAGGATTAGGTTTACTATTCTTCTAAACCTTCTTACATTTATAGTATGGACAACACCAATGCCATCATTAGTGTAAAGAACCTCGTCAAAAAATACGACGACTTTACCGCAGTACAAGGCATCAGCTTCGATGTGTATGAAAACGAAATCTTTGGACTCTTAGGTCCAAATGGAGCCGGAAAAACCACCACTTTAGAAATCATAGAAACCCTTCGCGAGAAAACTTCCGGACAAATCCTGGTAGATGGTTATGATGTAGATAAAGATGCCAATAAGATCAAAAGAATCATTGGTGTACAATTACAGGCTGCCGGATATTATCCGAATTTAAACCTGGTAGAATTGATGGAATTGTTCTCCGGTCTTTATGGTGTAGACATCAACCCGATGGAAATGCTGGGCAAAGTAAACCTGCAAGACAAGGCGAAAGCCAAATATAAAGCGCTTTCCGGCGGACAAAAACAACGTTTTTCCATTGCCACTACCCTGATCAATGCACCAAAAATCATCTTCCTGGATGAGCCGACTACCGGTTTGGATCCACAGGCCAGGCGTAACCTATGGGACCTGATCATTGAGA
This sequence comes from Pedobacter gandavensis, assembly GCF_032677645.1. GTDB lineage: Bacteria > Bacteroidota > Bacteroidia > Sphingobacteriales > Sphingobacteriaceae > Pedobacter > Pedobacter gandavensis_A. The sequence goes on from NZ_JAVTSB010000001.1 coordinate 287,005, forward strand.
TCAGGAAAAACGGGACTACCGTAGTGCTAACCACCCATTATATGGATGAAGCGGAGCAGCTTTGCGACCGTGTAGCCTTCGTAGAACGCGGCGAAATCATTGCAGTAGACACGCCAGACAACCTGATAGACCAGCTGATCAGCACCGGTTTTGAAAGAAAAAAAGAAGTTAAAAAAGCCAATTTAGAGGATGTTTTCATCCATTTAACCGGCAAAGAATGGCGCGAAGACAATTAATAGAATCAAATGAGCAAACCTTACAATCATACTAAAGCTACCATGGCGCTTGCGAAAGCAAGTTTTCGTTCAATCATGCGTAGCCCATCGGCCGTAGTGTTCACACTGGCCTTCCCACTGGTATTTATCCTGGTTTTTGGATTTTTAGGTAAAGGTGGATTAAAAGTAGAACTGGCTGTTGCGCCGGGTTCCGACCTTCACAATCCAATCATCATCGCTCTGGAAGAAAACCCGGTGATACACCTGGTTAGAGATAAAGATGCCGAAGAAATCAAAAAAGGACTGGAAAAAGGAAATATTGATGGGCTCATCAATGTTCAAAAGAATACCGAAGAAAAACCGGCTTACAAAGCCAATGTTGAATATACCTCCGCTTCTGTGGATAAAGGGAATGTCCTGAAATCGGTGATTCATAACCTGATGTACAGCTTAAATTCTAAAGATGTGATGCCTACTGTGGCCGCATTAAATGAAAGTACGGTTCAGGGCCGCATCTACCGCACCATCGATTTTATCTTACCCGGACAGCTTGGTTTCTCGCTATTGAGTACCGGCGTATTCGGAACGGCATTTATCTTTTTCAATTTACGTCAGACTTTAGTGATTAAGCGTTTCTTTGCCACACCGGTGAGGAAATCCAGCATTGTTTTCGGTGAAGGAATTGCCAGAATCGGCTTTGCCTTACTAGGTGCCGTGTTTATTATCGTAATCGGTCATTTCTTTTTCCATTTTACCTTGGTTCATGGGGTCATTACCGTGATCAATATGTTATTATTAGCCATCATCGGGCTGATTGTATTTATGGGTTTTGGGTTCGTCGTTTCTGGTATTGCTAAAAGCGAAAGTACCATCCCCCCTATTTCCAACATCATCACCCTGCCGCAATTCTTGTTGTCGGGCACATTTTTCTCTATCGATGCCTTCCCTTCCTGGTTACAGCCAATTAGCAGGGCATTACCGCTGACTTATCTAAACGATGCGATGAGAAAAGTTGCTTTTGAAGGTGCCGGATTATGGGATGTGAAACATCAGATCATGATTATGATCATCTGGGGTATCTGTGTTTATGCAGTAGCCGTTAAAGTATTCAAATGGGAGTAACCGGTTTTTAACCGGAGATCATTGATTTTCAAAGCTTCTCAAGAATCAACTCATTTAAAGCGTTCTTCCGAAAGGGGGAACGCTTTTTTTAGGAACAAACTTTCCAAAACATTTGCCCTTCCTACCTTAAAATAAAATCCTTTGCATCCCCGAAAATCACAGGGGATTCCCGCAGAAAGTCATTCTTTCTTTTCTATTAATGATTCTGGTACGCGCTATAAAACACGCGGAATGCGGTAAGAATAGTCCTGACTCCCCCCTTAAAACATGCCCTGAATTACATAAAAAACAAGATTACATCAAACTGAGCACCAGTACCATAGCGCAAAATATCAACATTAGGAATATTAAAATTATACTGGTAAATTCCTGTATAAATACCAACAAACTAAACCTATAGAAAATGAAAAAACTTGCTGCTGAATTTATTGGAACCTTTTGGCTGGTTCTTGGTGGTTGCGGAAGCGCCGTACTGGCCTGTAACTACCCTGGTGCCGGCATCGGCTTTTTGGGTGTTGCCCTCGCTTTTGGCCTCACGGTAGTGACGATGGCTTATGCCGTTGGACACATTTCCGGTGCACATTTCAACCCCGCAGTATCTGTCGGGCTCTGGATCGGTGGCCGTATGGAGACTAAAGACCTTATCCCTTACATCATTTCCCAGGTTTTGGGCGGTATTTTAGCCGCAGCCGTCCTCTATGTAATTGCCACTGGCAATGGCAGTGAAATCGGCAGTTTCGCTTCCAATGGCTATGGGGAGCATTCTCCCGGAAAGTACAGCATGACCGCAGCATTGGTTACGGAAGTGGTGATGACCTTCATTTTTCTACTCATTATTCTGGGCGCTACAGACGAAAGAGCCCCAAAAGGCTTTGCGGGTTTAGCCATCGGATTGAGCTTAACACTCATCCACCTGATCAGCATTCCAATCACCAATACTTCTGTAAATCCAGCCAGAAGCACCAGTCAGGCGTTATTTGTTGGTGGAGATGCGATGGGTCAGTTATGGTTGTTCTGGGTAGCCCCAATTGCTGGCGCGATACTCGCCGGATTGGTTTACAAGGCTGTTTTCGCAACTAAACCATAGCCAAAACCTTTTTTAAGTCGCTATAAACTAATTGCATACGATTTAAAAAGCCGTAATTAAATTAATTACGGCTTTTTTGTGTTTAATTTTTAACTTTGGATATCGCCATAGTAATTGTATGATTTACACTAAGGCTGACTAACAAAATAAAATCCAATAAAAATGAGTTTAATAATTGATGTTCATGCCCGCCAAATCCTTGATTCAAGAGGAAACCCTACTATTGAAGTAGATGTAATGACTGAAAACGGCGTTCTTGGTCGTGCTGCGGTACCTTCTGGTGCTTCAACAGGTATGCATGAAGCTGTAGAGCTTCGTGATAACGACAAGTCTGTATACTTAGGTAAAGGTGTTTTAAAGGCCGTTGCTAATGTAAATGATAAAATTGCTGACGCATTAAGAGGTGTAGATGTATTTGAACAAAATGCAATTGACAACTTAATGATCAAACTTGACGGAACAGAAAACAAAGCAAACTTAGGCGCAAATGCGATTTTAGGTGTTTCTTTAGCAGTTGCTAAAGCAGCAGCTCAAGAGAGCCGTCAGCCTTTATACCGTTATATCGGTGGTGTAAATGCGAACATTTTACCTATCCCGATGATGAACATCGTGAATGGTGGTTCTCACTCTGATGCTCCTATCGCTTTCCAGGAATTCATGATCATGCCAGTAGGCGCGTCATCTTTCTCTGAAGCTTTGAGATGGGGAACTGAAGTTTTCCATAACTTAAAATCAATCTTACATAGCCGTGGTCTTTCTACTGCTGTAGGTGATGAAGGTGGTTTTGCACCAACATTCGACAGCACAGAAGATGCAGTTGAAACGATTATCCAGGCCATTGAAAAAGCTGGTTACAAAGCAGGAGAGCAAATCTTCTTAGCATTTGACTGTGCAGCGTCTGAGTTCTTCGTGAACGGTAAATATGACTATACTAAATTTGAAGGTGAAAAAGGTGCGATCCGTACTAGTGCTGAACAAGCAGAATATCTTGCTCAGTTAACGGAAAAATACCCGATTATCTCTATCGAAGATGGTATGGATGAGAATGACTGGGATGGTTGGAAAATGTTAACTGACAGAGTTGGTGACAAAGTTCAATTGGTTGGTGATGATTTGTTCGTAACTAATGTAACTCGTTTACAAGATGGTATTGACAAGAAAACTGCAAACTCTATCTTAGTAAAAGTTAACCAGATCGGTACGTTAACAGAAACAATCAATGCGGTTTCTTTAGCACAAACTAATGGTTATACTTCTGTAATGTCTCATAGAAGTGGAGAAACTGAAGATACTACGATTGCAGATTTAGCAGTAGCTTTAAACTGTGGTCAGATCAAAACAGGTTCTGCTTCACGTTCAGACAGGATAGCAAAATACAACCAGTTGTTACGTATTGAAGAAGAATTAGGTTCTGCTGCACGTTTCATTGGTAAAGATTTCAAATATTTGAAAAAATAATTGATTTGAACGGAGCGCTTTTTAAGAGGCGTTCTGTTTAGATTATTTTTTAAAGGGCTTAACAAAATAAAATCCTTTTCGTCCTCAAATCTTTTGAAGGAAAGATTTATAGGTTCTCAAAGGACATTTATTTTGTCTGCTTGTAAAAAAAAGAAAACATCCGGAGGGTTAAACCTTTGGATGTTTTTTGTTTAAATATTTTCATATAAACATATGTTCATATTTTCATAGGTTTATACTTTTATATGTTTATATATTTGTAACATGGAACGTTTGCTGGAACTTATACGTAATAAATACTTTCTGTCTGTCGCAGCTTTCATTGTGTGGATGCTGTTTTTTGACAGAAATGACATGGTATCTCAATATGAATTCCGTTCGGAAGTACATAAGCTTCAGGAGGAAAAGGATTTCTATGAGAAGGAAACAGCGCAGGTAAAGAAAGACCTGAGCGAATTGAGTACTAATCTGAATATGGCAGAGAAATTTGCACGCGAGAAATACTTCATGAAAAAAGACAATGAGGATGTTTTTGTGATTGTAAAAGAAGCGCCTAAAAATTAAGATCCTTCCTGAAAATTAATCCCCCATTGAATCCCCGAACTTTCTAAGTATCAATAACCGAATTTAGGGATCGTAAGTCTGTATTTAACGACTACCACCCTAAATACAAAGATAAAGGCGATCACCGTGATGTTGGCCATATCATCTTCCATCTTAAAATGTTTAAGTCCGAAATAGAGCGAGCCCCCCAGAATACAGGCAGTGGCATAGATCTCCTTGCGGAAAATCAATGGGATCGTGTTTAAGAAGGTATCTCTCAGCACCCCACCAAAGCATCCGGTAATTGTACCTAAGGCGATGCAGATGCCCGGACTGAGTCCAAAAGCAATCCCTTTCTGAATACCCAGCATGGTAAATAAGCCCAGACCGAGGGAGTCAAAGAGGAAAAGTGTGATTCTAAATTTCTTGATGTGTGTTTTAAAAAAGATGGTAGCCAGCGAGGTGGCCAGAATCAGCAGACAATAGTTGATATCCCGCATCCAGGCTACCGGTGTATCGCCGAGCAGCATATCCCTCACAGTACCACCACCAATGGAGGTTACAAAGGCAATGATCAGCACGCCAAAAGGATCAAGTCTTCTTTGCATCGCTGCAAAAGAGCCCGAGATTGCAAAAGCAACCGTACCCAATACCTCAATGGTTTCCATTGTACCAATTTGCATATGCGCTGAGAATTAAATTTCGCCGTTTCTCTTTCTGAAAAACCACTCCAAGCTAAGTAATAAGATGATCATTGCAAACAACCATTTAAAATTTATCAGCTCTTCGTATTTCAGGTCTTCATAACTCAGGGTTTTGATACTTTCATTCTTTTCAATATCCTCCTGAATTTTCAACAGATTTGCCGGCAAATATAGCTTACCATTGGTTTGTAAGGCCATATTATGAAGCAACTGGTGGTTGGCAATCGTTTGCTGGTACTCCGCAATCATCGCATTGATGAAAAAGGCACCCGTTGCCTGGTATTTCTTATCGCCCAGCATAGTGCTTGCACTAAAGGTATAATTTCCGGCAGGCAACATGCCCGCATCCAGCTGATAAGCAGCCGCTGTTCTGGAAAACAGAAAATTGTACAGCTTTCCGGCTTCATTCTTTAATTGCAGACTCACATCAGGCGTATTTACCGCCACATAACTATCATTGTAAAGCACCGCATTGATCAATACGTTTTCATTTTCCTCAAAAGTGTTCTTCGAAGGCGAAACCTTAAACTTACGCTTATCATCCTTTACGGCAAGATATTGCACCGTTTTAGAGATCAGCTCATTCAATACGGGCTTGCTCAATCCGTCTTTTGCTTCCGATAATTTCCAGCGCCATAGCCCTTCCCCCATCAGGTAACCTAGCTTCCTACCGTTATCATTCACAAAAAACAACTGTGGTGCATCCGTTTTAATCTTTCCGATCCGCTGTTTTAAAGCCACAAAAGCCGGAGCATTAACCAACACCTTTCCGAAAGGAGCCAGTAAAGGATCAAAATCATCAATCACTTTAGCCGCAGCCGGATCAATATCGAAAGTGGTAAACTCCCTATTCAGCACAGGAAAGGCCTCCTGTATCGTACTGCTTGCCCCGTTAATACTGACCAACTTTTGCATGGCATTAAACCTGTTGATATCCGTTTGGGCACCAACAATAGACCATACCGGTACCTTCGCCTGAGCCAATTTACCCATAAAGGCAGCCCCTGTCCGCTGCAAATCCGGCAATTGATATAAAATCAACAAGCCATAATCATTCAGGTTCAGCGCATTCAGATCCTCCCCTAAAACTACCTTTAAATCATAATTCTTATTACTACTCAAGGCCTGCCTGATCACCGAAATATCCGGATGCGCCCCCCCTGCTGCAATTAACACCTGCTGACGGGCATCAGTCACCTCTATAAAAATTTGCTGCGTATTGTTCTTTTCCGATACCTCATTGGCCAAAGGAACCAATTGTACCGTATATTTTTGCAGGCCAATCTTGCCTGCCTTTAGTTTCAGTGGAATCGTAGCGGCAAAGGCATTACTGTTAACCGGAAGCACCTGTTCGGCTACCTGTTTCCCGTTTTCAAATACTTTCAATTTTGCCTGCTCGCCTTTACTTTCAAAAGCCTCCACCTGTACTTCAATCGTAAAATCATTGTTCAGGTAAACCAGGTTATTGTGGTTTACATTGGCCAGTCGCAAGTCGCGTTTAGGAATGGTATCTCCCAATGCAATGGTATATACCGGAGCCTTTAACCTGTTTAAATCATACAGCGGACTCCCACCACGGTTAAAGATGCCGTCTGAGGCCATAATTACCGCGCCGACGTTCCTATTCAGGTACTCGTCATTTAAGCGGTTAAACAGCGCCGTAGCGTTACTGAGCTTGCCCTGATTCGAGAAATCAAAGCCTGTCTTTACACTATCACTAAAATGATAAACTTTCAATTCGTACTTCGCGGAAAGCTGATCCCTTAATTTCTCCAGATCTGCCTCATATTGCCGCTTGTTAAAACCAGCTGGTTGTACATGCCCCACAGACAGAGAATTGTCCTGTGCAATAATGATGACCGGCTTTTCCAGCTGATAACTTAAATTCTTTACCAAAGGAAAAAACAGCAGTCCGGCAATCACCGCCACCACAAGCGCCCGCAATGAGGCTAAAAACAGCCGCAATTTAGGCTCCAAATGTGCTGTTTTACGGTAAGCGACATACGCAAAAAGCAACCCTAACAGCAAACAGCCGATCAAAGTCAGTATCGTATAAAAATTAAAGGAATTGGCCATAAGACATGGCTAAGATGCTAAATTTTAAAAAATAAAATTCAAATTATTTCCATAAAACCCACAGGAAGCAGCATCACATAAAAACAAATCTCTAAAGAGCCGGATAAATCCACGCCTTCCCGGTTTTTTGCGCAAAAAAAAGGAGCATCTGGTGTGAAGGCCCGGGAATTTTGCCCCTTCAGGCAAAGGTTCCAGCCAGAACACAGATACTCCTTTTTAAGAAGCTCTTTTCTAAAGCGATAAAAGCTCCTCAGTAATTTTATTTTACAACATACCTCCGCAAACCGACAATACCTGTCCAGTCACGTAAGCACTCATATCAGAAGCTAAAAACACGCAAACATTTGCTACATCTTCCGGCTCACCTGCTCTTTTCAAAGGAATTCCTTCTTCCCAACCTTTAACTACTTTCGGATCTAACACCTCAGTCATTTCCGTACGGATAAAACCTGGTGCGACCACATTCGTACGAATGTTACGGGAACCTAGTTCTTTCGCTAAAGATTTAGAAAAACCGATGATACCAGCTTTAGAAGCCGCATAATTGGCCTGACCTGCATTTCCTTGTACCCCTACTACCGAGCTCATATTGATGATAGAACCTTTACGGGCTTTCATCATCACTTTAGAAGCGGCTTTAGAGATGTTAAACACAGATTTAAGGTTTACATTGATAACATCATCCCAGTTTTCTTCGCTCATGCGCATTAGTAAACCATCTTTAGTAATCCCTGCATTGTTCACCACGATATCTAAAGCACCGAAATCGGCAACCACATCATTGATCAACTGTTCTGCCTGATCGAATTTAGAAGCATCTGAGCGGTAACCTTTAACTTTGGTACCGAAGCTTTGCAGCTCCTGCTCTAATGCCTCACCTTTTTCAACCGAAGACAGGTAAGTAAAGGCAACGTTTGCACCTTGTTCCGCAAATTTCTCCGCGATCTTACGACCGATTCCTTTTGAAGCACCGGTGATCAATGCTGTTTTTCCTTCTAATAATTTCATTATAAATATGTTTGGTTTAATACTTTGTTCTTGATTAAACGATCTCTTAACCGGTTTATTTTGATCCTCTAAGGAGAGAATCCCGCTTAAAACATCGCGCTACAGCTGCAAAGTTAACAGAAAATAATTTCTAAGCGGATACCATGTCCTTATATTCCTGTTGAAGTTCGAATAAACATTTGGCGCAAAGACAGCCATCATGCTGCTCACTGATGTATTGCACCTCATTCAGGTTCAATTGCACCACGCTACACTGACACTTGGTGTAGGAGTTAGCCTTACACTCAATAGGTGCATTGCAACGTTCGCATGGGATGATTTCGTGTTTGGCCATTGTTTCACAAAGATACGAGATCGTAGATTAAGGTGTATAAACGTTAATAAATATGACAAACACCTTATTCAGAGCCAACAAGCATGTGGATAACCCTGTGTAGAACCTGTGGGAAACGCGTGAATAACCTGTTAGCAAGCGGTGGATAGCTTGTTTACAACTTTTTCCCTTCGTGGATAAGTCGGAAAACCTCGTGGATAACTAAATAATGGCTGTGGATAACCCTGTGCAAAACCTGTTGGTAAGCTGTGGGTAACACGTTAGTAACCTGTGGGAAATCGATTAAAAAACGTGGAGAACAGTGGATAAAGCAGGTTCAATTGTGCAGAACACCAGTATAAGCTGTGGACAAGCTGTGTAGAACTCCAAATCAGAATGTGGATAACCTTGTTAAACCAGACATAAAAAAAGGGGCAGGAATGAACCTTACCCCTTATGGTTTATGCGTTTAGATTGGAATTAACCAGAGCAACTAATGCAACCTTCTTCCATTGAACAAACCGGACCATCAGTAATTTCCTCTACCGACTGATCGATATGCTCAGGAATTACCGGCTCCATGTTTTTACCAGCCTGATTCTCTACTGTAAACTTAACCGCCTGAGAAGCAGCTTGTGTACGTAAGTAATACATACCAGTTTTCAATCCTTTTTTCCATGCGTAGAAGTGCATTGAAGTCAGTTTCGAAGTGTTAGGTGCATTGATAAACAAGTTTAGTGATTGCGACTGGCAGATGTAAACACCCCTGTCGGCAGCCATATCAATGATGCTACGCATTTTGATTTCCCAAACTGTTTTGTACAATTCTTTGATATAATCAGGAATCTCAGCGATGTCCTGAATCGAACCATTCGCAAGAATAATTCTGTCTTTCATTGCCGGAGTCCATAGACCTAAAGCAACAAGATCTTTCAGTAAGTGTTTGTTTACGACAACGAATTCACCACTTAATACTCTTCTGGTGTAGATATTAGAAGTATAAGGCTCAAAGCACTCATTGTTTCCTAAAATCTGAGAAGTAGAAGCAGTAGGCATTGGCGCTACCAATAGTGAGTTATAAACCCCGTTTTTAACTACGTTAGTACGCAATGTTTCCCAATCCCAACGGTTACTGTCTGGTTTCACATTCCAAAGGTCGAACTGGAACTTACCTTTCGACAAAGGAGAACCTTCGAAAGTCTGGTAAGGGCCGTTAACCACTGCTAAATCATGAGAAGCAGTCATTGCCGCAAAGTAAATCGTTTCGAAGATTTCTTTATTCAACTGACGGGCACCTTCACTTTCGAAAGGTAAACGCATTAAAATAAAGGCATCTGCTAATCCCTGTACACCCAGTCCGATTGGTCTGTGACGCATATTAGAGTTCTGAGCCTCAATTACAGGGTAATAGTTATAATCGATGATCTTGTTCAGGTTTAAAGTAGCCTGATAAGTCACATCATATAATTTCTGGTGGTCAAACTCACCGTTAATCACGTATCTAGGTAAAGCTAAAGAAGCTAAGTTACAAACGGCAACTTCATCCTTAGAAGTGTACTCAATGATCTCTGTACAAAGGTTAGAGCTCTTAATCGTACCCAGATTCTGTTGGTTAGATTTGCTGTTAGCTGCATCTTTATACAACAAATAAGGCGTACCGGTTTCGATTTGTGAATCCAGGATGGCGAACCATAATTCCTGAGCTTTAATCGTTTTACGGGCTTTTCCTTCTCTTTCATAACGCTCATAAAGCGCATCAAATTCTTCACCGAAGCAATCCGCTAAACCTGGTGCTTCATGTGGACAGAACAAGCTCCAATCGCCGTTTTCTTCCACACGTCTCATGAATAAATCACAAACCCATAGCGCATAGAACAAATCACGCGCACGCATTTCTTCTTTACCATGGTTTTTACGTAAGTCAAGGAAACTGAATACATCGGCATGCCAGGGCTCTAAGTAGATTGCAAAGGCACCTTTACGTTTACCTCCACCCTGATCCACGTAACGTGCGGTATCATTGAAAACTTTTAGCATTGGAACGATACCATTACTTGTACCATTTGTACCACCGATATAAGAACCTGTAGCACGGATATTGTGAATACTCAATCCGATACCACCAGCACTTTGAGAAATTTTAGCCGTTTGTTTCAACGTATCATAAATTCCTTCAATACTATCATCCTGCATTGTTAACAAGAAACAAGAAGACATTTGTGGTTTTGGCGTAGCCGCATTGAATAAGGTAGGCGTAGCATGTGTAAACCAACGCTCACTCATCAGGTTGTATGTTTTGATCACACTGTCGATATCACCTTTGTGAATACCTACAGAAACTCTCATAAACAAATGCTGAGGACGTTCTACAATCTGACCTTCTACTTTCAACAGGTAAGATTTCTCCAGTGTTTTGAAACCGAAGTAATCAAAACCAAAATCTCTGTCGTATATAATGGTACTGTCAAGGATATCTGCATTTTCCTGAATCACTGCCCAAACATCGTCTGCGATCAGTGAAGCGGATTTACCGGTTTTAGCATCTATATATAAATACAGGCTTTCCATCGTTTTTGAGAACGACTTCAAAGTGTTTTTATGTAGGTTAGACACGGCGATACGGGATGCCAGCAAAGCGTAATCAGGATGTTTAGTAGTTAAAGAGGCGGCGGTTTCTGCTGCAAGATTATCCAGTTCAGAGGTAGTAACACCATCATATAAACCTTCAATTACCTTCTTGGCAACATCAATCGGATCTACCAGTTCGACATTAAAACCATAACATAACTTCTCAATACGAGCCGTTATCTTATCAAACCTAACCGCTTCTTTACGGCCATCTCTTTTTATTACAAACATATTTTTCAGCTTTAATAGGTGCCACCAAATTTCTATTATTTATTTTTTTACTATCCTGTGAAAAGCAGGAAGTACTTAAAAGTCGTCATCTAAAGAGAAAGCTGCTGCTTTATCTTCTGCTGAAGTCAGGACGCCGCTCTTCTGGTAATCCCCTACTCTTTTCTCAAAGAAGTTGGTTTTTCCCTGTAGCGAGATCATTTCCATAAAATCGAATGGGTTGGTGGCATTGTAGATTTTGGTATAACCCAATTCCTGCAACCATCTATCGGCAACAAATTCTATGTATTGAGACATCAGTTTGGCGTTCATACCGATCAGTGCTACCGGTAAAGCATCCGTTACGAATTCTTTCTCGATTTCTACTGCATCACGGATGATACCATGTACCTGCTCTTCGCTTAGTCTGTTTTTCAACATACCGTATAACAGACAGGCAAATTCACAGTGTGAACCTTCATCTCTCGAGATCAGCTCATTACTGAAAGTTAATCCTGGCATCAGACCACGTTTCTTTAACCAGAAAATCGAGCAGAAACTACCGCTGAAGAAGATACCTTCTACCGCAGCAAAAGCTACTAAACGTTCCGCAAAGCTACCATTTTCAATCCATCTTAAAGCCCATTCTGCTTTTCTCTTCACACAAGGAACGGTATCAATGGCATGGAATAACCTGTCTTTTTCTTCAGGATCTTTAATATAAGTATCGATTAACAGCGCATAGGTTTCTGAGTGAATGTTTTCCATCATGATCTGGAAGCCATAGAAGCAACGTGCTTCCGGAAGTTGCACTTCACTCATAAAGTTTACCGCAAGGTTTTCATTGACGATACCATCACTTGCCGAGAAAAAGGCAAGAATATGAGAAATGAAATGTCTTTCGCCATCATTCAGGTTATCCCAGTGTTTCTGATCGTCAGAAAGATCAATCTCTTCCGCAGTCCAGAAGCTGGCTTCACTCTTCTTATACATTTCCCAGATTTCAGGATATTTAATCGGCAAAAGAACAAAACGATCTTTGTTTTCTCTTAATAATACTTCTTCTTCTTGCATAAGCATCTTTTTAATAAGGATAAATGTATAGAATAATTTAAAAGCGTTCTAAAATCCAGCAGCCAGGCGATCCATACTTAGTTTTAAAACGAGCGCCGAATGAAAATTCACCATCTATCCTAAATCACTAAATACTAAAGTTTTAACTAAAAATCCTGATGTGGTTTACTAAAGAACTTTACTACAACAAATATAAAGTCTGGCGCTCTGATTCGGTTACAATAGTTGTTAACAAGCGGTCATATTTATCAACACGCTGAAAAAAAATTGACACACTAATTACGTTGAATTTTGCTAAATATTTCATTTTATCGATTACAATGCTTTGTAAATGATGTTGATAAATAGCGAAAAAGGGAAGAAATCCCGGGGTATTCCCCTTTAGACTATTCTGAATACAGCTGGTAGCTGATTTCTACTTTGGAATGTCCTTTACTGAAGAAGCCGAGTTTTTTTGCTGCTCCGGCAGAAAGATCAATAATGTATTTTTTACTGTGTGGCCCTCTGTCGTTCACTTTCACATCTACGCTTTTACCGTTGCTCAGGTTTTTGACGGTGACGATTGTGCCGAAGGGTAAAGATAAATGGGCTGCTGTCATTTTGTGTGCCCGGTATCTGGTTCCGCTGGTAGTGCGGCGACCTTCAAATTTCCTGGCATAATACGTAGCATAACCTGTTTTTGTGCGTACCGTTGTATCCGCTTTTATTGTTTCTTCGCTATTGTCTACTCCGGCAGAAATGCCTGTGAAAGACAACATCAAACATAAAAATAAGCAATACTTCATATTTACAATTGTTGGTGAAAGGACAAACATAAGCAAACTCTATCCGGATAAACAAGAAATGCCCGGTAAGTTATCACCGGGCATCATAGCAATTTCTCGAAAAGTTCGATTATTTCTTAGCAGGAATAAAGCTCATGGAAACAGAGTTCACACAGTTCCTTGTATTCTTACTGGTGAAGCCTTCGCCAATAAATACATGGCCCAGATGTGCCTTACAATTTGCGCATACAATTTCGGTACGCATTCCATCCGCATCAGGAATTCTTTCTACTGCCCCTTTGATCTCATCATCGAAACTTGGCCAGCCACATTCCGATTCAAATTTATTCTCAGAGGTGAATAAAGGAGCGCTACAACGCTTACATACATAGGTTCCTTTTTCTTTATTATTCAGTAGTGTTCCGGTTCCCGGATATTCTGTCCCTTTACGAACGATCACATCTTCTTCTGCTTTGGTTAATTTGTTCCACTCCATAGGATTTTTGCTTGTTTTTTGGGTCGGTTCTACTTTCTGACCCTGTTCTTTTTTCTGTCCTTGTGCACAGGCTGTCAGACTGGTAATCAGTAACAAACCAGCCAGTATTAATGTTTTATCGAGGAAGGTTTTCATATATAGCTCCTTTATTTATACAATATACGGCCAAAAAAGGCTTAAAGTTTTTCCTTAATGCCATAATCCTGTCATCGTTAAATAAAAAAAGCTCCGATGATAAAATCACCAGAGCTTTTGATTTATACAAGAAGATCTTATTATTTCTTCAATAAAGCAGCCATTGCTTCTCCGATTTCAGCAGGACTTTCTACTACACGGATACCACATTCAGCCATAATTTTCATTTTTGCAGCAGCAGTGTCATCTTCACCACCAACGATCGCACCAGCATGACCCATTCTACGGCCCGGAGGCGCAGTCTGACCAGCGATGAAACCAACAACAGGTTTAGTACCATGTTCTTTGATCCAAAGCGCAGCTTCAGCTTCCATACCACCACCGATTTCACCAATCATGATGATACCTTCAGTTTCAGGATCGTTCATTAACAATTCAACCGCTTCTTTAGTAGTTGTTCCAATGATTGGATCACCACCAATACCGATAGCAGTAGTAATACCTAAACCTGCTTTCACTACCTGATCAACCGCTTCATAAGTTAAAGTACCGGATTTTGAAACCACACCTACTGTACCTTTTTTGAAGATAAAGCCTGGCATGATACCGATTTTTGCCTCATCAGCAGTAATGATACCTGGACAGTTTGGGCCGATTAAACGGCAATCTCTGTCAGAAATATATGATTTTACCTGAATCATATCCTTTGTAGGGATACCTTCAGTAATACAAACGATCACTTTAATACCTGCTTCAGCAGCTTCCATAATGGCATCTGCAGCAAAAGCCGGCGGAACAAAAATGATAGATACATTGGCACCGGCTTGATCAACCGCATCCTTTACCGTATTAAATACGGGCCTTTCCAAATGAGTCTGGCCACCTTTGCCTGGCGTTACGCCACCAACAACGTTAGTTCCGTAATCTATCATTTGAGAGGCATGATAAGTACCCTCATTTCCAGTAAAACCCTGAACAATAACTTTTGAATCCTTATTTACTAAAACACTCATGTATCTAATTTTTTTTGTGCAAATCTAAGCTAATTGAAATGGATTGTCAAATTCATTACCATATTTATTACAATAGGTTTTCATTTTTTCTAACAATCAATTTTCTTTTCTTTTGAAAAGTCAAATAAACGACAATTCATACCGGATAAACGAATATACAACCCGTAAACTAACCATTGTCACAAAAATTTTGTTAGTAATCGCAAATTCTGCTTTCTTTACAAAAAAAACAATCAGTTAGCATGAAGCCTCTTAGTATCGTATTTAAAATTATAAACATAGGAAACGGGAAGTTCCTGACCACCAAAAATGAAGTGAATAACCTGATTGTAAATGTAATCAGCAGAAATCCAACACAACCTTCACATGCATTAAGGCTACTGGCTATTAAAGAATTCCAGGAGGCTCCTGCATCAAAAGCAGTACTAACCAGTAATGAGCATTTTTTTATAGACCAGATCAGCGATATAGAAATCGCCATCACCTACCTGCCAAAAGAAAAGGACCTTGCAGAACAGTTTTATACCCAATGGAGATTTGTACAGTGTTCAGAGCCTTACAGACTCATCCAGTATTTAGACGAAAACAAAGTAGTGGTGTACAGCGAAAGGACAAAAGTAGTTCACACCATTAAACTCGACAAGACCATTAGCGTGGTTGTAAACGAATAGTAGTCGGGAATAGCGGTTATTTTACAGTAACTTGTTGCGGGGTTGGGCCAGCTTCTACAGGGCAACCAGCCCTACAAGGCCCTACCAGAACCCTGATAACACCCCCGGATCGCCCTGATAACTAAAACCACTTACCGCACAATATATCCAATCTTTTTTCGATTTTTAAAAGAGGATTCAGTATCCCGTAATAACCCTGCTTAACCAGTTGGAGTTTAAGCAGAGACAATGCCCCCGGAGTTGAATTGAAGGTCGTACAGACGCTTGTAATAGCCATCCAGCTTCAATAATTCCTGATGCGTTCCCATTTCTTTAATCTCCCCTTTATCCAGCACCAGAATCTGATCCGCTTTTTGAATGGTCGATAAACGGTGTGCAATCACGATCGAAGTTCTTCCTTTCATCAGCTTCTCAATGGCGCGCTGAATCAGCATCTCTGTTTCTGTATCTACAGAAGAAGTGGCCTCATCCAATACCAGAATAGATGGATTATAGACCAGCGCGCGAATAAATGAAATCAATTGCGCTTGTCCGGCAGAAAGCGTTGCACCGCGTTCCATCACATTATACTGGTAGCCTCCCGGCAATCGCTCGATAAAATCATGAGCACCTACTTTTTTAGCCGCATTCACCACTTCTTCCATTCCGATTTCCGGATTATTTAAAGTGATGTTATTAAAGATGGTATCTGAAAACAAGAATACATCCTGTAATACCGTGGCAATATTTTTCCTCAGGAAATCCAGTTTATAATCCTGAATTGGCACCCCGTCAATTTTAATCTGCCCTTTTTGAATCTCATAAAACCTGTTCAGGATATTGATGGTAGAAGATTTTCCGGCACCGGTAGCACCCACCAGGGCGATCGTTTTGCCGGCTTTCACTTCAAAAGAAATGTTTTTCAGTACATAATTTTCATCGATATAGGCGAACCATACCTTTTCAAAAGAAATAGCTCCAGCCATTTTTGCCGGCGCATACGTTCCTTTATCCTCCGTTTTTTCGTCCGTATCTAATACTTTGAACACCCGCTCTGCACCCACCATTCCCATTTGCAGGGTATTGAATTTATCGGCAAGCTCCCTGATCGGGCGGAACAACATACTTATATATAGGATGAACTCGGCAATCGTGCCGGGGGTTACATCCATCGGCTTTGCCAGAATACTTTTAGAGCCATACCAAACGAGTAAGCCCAGCGACATGGCAGAAATGATTTCTACTACCGGAAAAAATATAGAATAATACCAGTTAGAGCGGATATTGGCATCACGGTAACGGGCATTGATTTTGATGAATTTTTTATATTCCTGCTGTTCTCTGGCAAAATACTGGATGATAGAAACGCCTGAAATGTGTTCCTGCAAATAAGTATTC
Organism: Pedobacter gandavensis; assembly: GCF_032677645.1. Taxonomy (GTDB): domain Bacteria; phylum Bacteroidota; class Bacteroidia; order Sphingobacteriales; family Sphingobacteriaceae; genus Pedobacter; species Pedobacter gandavensis_A. The sequence goes on from NZ_JAVTSB010000001.1 coordinate 303,896, forward strand.
AGGTTGGAGACTTCCGTTCTGATCTCCTGAAAAGCGGATTTGATGGCTTTCTGAAAAACAGAAGTTGCAATCATTAATAAAGGCATGGGCAGCAATACGACAAAAGTAAGGGACCAATCTCTGTAAATCATCACCGCAATGATCACAATCACCATCAGGATATCGCCGATGATCACGATTAATCCTTCGGAAAAGATCTCTGCGATGGTTTCCAGATCGGAAACGGTACGGGTGATCAATTGACCGATGGGCGTATTGTCGAAATATTTTAACCTTAATTTAGTAATGTGATTGAATACGTTGATTCTTAAATCTCGTATGGCCGACTGACCCAGGGTATTGGTCAGCAGTGTCTGACAAAATTGAATTCCTGCCTGAACCACCAGTAGCACCAACATCAAGATCGTCATATTTAGTAAACCGGCATACTCCCCTTTCATGATGTAATGATCCAGGGTATATTGAATCAGGAATGGTCTTGCCGGAGCAATTAAGGCCAGCAATATCGTCAGTACGATTGCCCAGATAAAGATATTGCGGTAAGGTTTTACATATTGAAAAACTCTTCTCAACAGGCCAACATTTAACGCATCACCACTTATTTTAGACATATGAATAGGTTACATAGGGATAAACAACTTGGACCAGGTACAAACCGCAGGCAGGAACTGATTGTCCCGCATTACTTCTGTTTTTTTGCTCCATGATTTCCTGAAAATCATTTTTGGTAATTTCATGCTTACCTACGCGGATTAAAGTGCCCACCACTGCGCGCACCATATTCCTTAAAAAGCGATCCGCAGAAATGGTAAATTTCAATCCACCTTCGATTTCCTCGAAAAAAGCGGCAGTCACCTTACAGTTATTGGTAAAGGTCTGGGTATTGGATTTACTGAAGCAGGAAAAATCGGTATGTGCGAGAATCAGCTTTGCGGCTTCATTCATGGCAGGCACATCCAAATCTCCTTTAAACAACCAGGAACGCTCTAATTTAAAAGGATCTTTATGGAAGTGGAGGTAATAATTATAGGCTCTTTGGGTGGCATCGAAACGGGCATGTGCTTCAGCCGCGACCGGAAAAACTCTTTTCACAGCAATCTGATAAGACAGCAGGGAATTGATTCCAGCCAGGGAGCGTTCTACATTTACAGGTTTCTCCGGATTGATTTCCAGGTCAAAATGTGCAAAAAACTCGGTGGCATGAACGCCGGCATCGGTGCGGCCACAACCTAAGCTAGCGACTGGCTGCCGGAAATAGACCGACAAAGCTTTGTCGAGGCACTCCTGTACGGTAATGGCATTGGGCTGAACCTGCCAGCCATGGAATGCAGTCCCATTATAGGACAGTTCAATAAAATATCGTTGTATGTTCGGTTTCAATAGCGCAAATTTAATCTTTTGAATCAAGATATTGATTGGTAAGTATAGGCCTTTTAATATATTTGTTGAAATTATTGAACTGATATGATACAAAGAGTACAATCTATCTGGCTGCTGTTGGCGAGCCTAACTATCTTACTTTTATTGTTTGTTCCGATTGTGAGCAGCCAGTCGGCCGGATCAGAATATTGGATTCTTGCGACGGGTTTATACAAAAAAACGAATGGTGTTTCGGGTAAAATCGAGTACTTTAAACCATTATTTATGAATACGGTGGCGGTAAGTATGTTGTGTTTTGCGACGATTTTCACTTTTAAAAAGACGATCGGGCAGAAGCGATTAACTATTTTCGTGATGGTTTCGACGTTATTTTTAGGCTTCTGGATCTTCAATGCGGCGCAAAATATGCCTGGTGGGATCGCTTCGGTAAACCTTGGTGTTGGTGCATTCCTTCCCCTTATCAGTCTAATTTTTTGTGCATTAGCACTACGCGGAATCCGAAAAGACGAGCAATTACTGAGGTCGGCGGATAGGCTCCGATAATTAATTACCTCATTTTTATTTAGTTACGCACTCTTGAAATGCCAATAATTAACTGTATCTTTGCGGCTTAATATAATATATATACATGATAAACCCATTTAAATTATTGGGGATAAGTGATGACGTTGTTAATGCTGTAAAGGATTTAGGTTTCGAAAATCCAACACCTATTCAGGAACAAAGTATTCCTGTACTGTTAGAGGGCAATAACGATTTTGTTGGTTTGGCCCAAACAGGAACAGGGAAAACAGCCGCATTTGGCTTGCCGCTGTTAGAATTGATAGACTTTAAAAGCAATAAGCCTCAGGCATTGATTTTATGCCCTACAAGAGAGCTTTGCTTACAGATTACTAATGACATCAAGAATTTCTCAAAAAACATCTCTGGTGCTAGTGTAGTTGCCGTTTACGGTGGCGCTAACATTATGCAACAGTTGCGTGAAATTAGAAACGGTGTACAAATTGTTGTGGCTACACCTGGTCGTATGTTGGACATTATTGGCAGAAAAGCTATAGATTTCACAAGTGTGAAATATGTAGTTTTAGATGAAGCTGATGAGATGTTGAACATGGGTTTCCAGGAAGACATCAACGACATTTTGTCTACCACTCCTGACGACAAAAAAACCTGGTTATTCTCCGCTACTATGCCTCCAGAGGTTAGAAGAATAGCGAAAAACTACATGGATTCTCCAGTAGAATTAACCATGGGTACCAAAAACACTGGTAACGTAAATATTGAGCATGAGTACTACATTGTACGTGCAAGAGATAAATACGCTGCTTTAAAACGTATCGTAGATTTTAACCCTGAAATCTTTGCGGTAGTGTTCTGTAAAACCAAAATGGATACACAGGACGTTGCTGAGCACTTGATCAAAGACGGTTATAATGCAGATGCTTTACACGGAGATTTATCTCAACAACAACGTGATAAAGTAATGCAACGTTTCCGTGAGCGTAACATGCAATTATTAATTGCTACTGATGTTGCGGCACGTGGTATTGACGTTCAGAACGTAACACACGTTGTGAATTACTCACTACCTGACGAGATTGAAAGTTATACTCACCGTTCTGGTCGTACTGGCCGTGCTGGTAAATCGGGTATTTCTATCTGTATCGTTAACTCTAAAGAACTTGGAAAAATCCGTCAGATTGAAAGAATCATCGGTAAACAATTTACCAAAGCTACTTTACCTACAGGTTTTGACGTTTGTGAGAAGCAATTATTTGCTTTGGTACACAAGGTTCACAATGTAGAAGTTAACGAAGCTCAAATTGAGCAATACATCCCTAGAATTATGGATGAGTTTGCTGAATTAAGTAAAGAAGACGTGATCAAACGTTTTGCATCTTTAGAGTTTAACCGCTTTTTAGAGTACTACAAAAACGCACCAGATCTTAACTCTTCTGCTGACGACCGCGGTGAGAGATCTGAGCGTGGAGAACGTGGCGAAAGAGGTCCAAGAAACAGTGAAGGTTACACACGTTTGTTTATCAACTTAGGTTCGGTAGATGACTTTACAAGAGGTGATTTATTATCTTTTGTTTGTAACAACGGTAAAATCAGTGGAAAAAGCATTGGCAAAATCGACTTAAAAGGTGTGTATTCATTCTTTGAAGTAGAAGATGCAACTGTAGAATCTTTATTCAGTAACTTCAAAGGTGTTGAATTCAACAACCGTGGTGTTAGAATTGAGAAAACAGCTGATGGCGACGGTGGCGGCGGTGAACGTCGTGGTGGCGGCGAACGTCGTGGTGGATTCGGTGGCGGTGGTGGCAGACGCGAAGGCGGAAGTTACGGCGGCGGCGGAAGAAGCGGCGGTGGCGGCGACAGAAGAAGCAGCGGTGGTGGCGATAGAAGAAGCAGTGGCGGAAGCGGCGGCGGAGGTGGTTTCAGAGATTTCTCTGGAAGAAGCCGTGAAGATCGTGGCGCTGGCGGAGCTGGTGGTGCAGGCAGACGCGAAGGCGGAAGCGGTGCTGGTAGCGGCGACAGAAGACGTAGATCTTAATCCCATATCATATAAAAAAGGGTCGGTTTCCATATGGAGACCGACCCTTTTTCATTTAACAGGTTTCTAAACCTGCGTATTTCATCTGGTTAAGATTTGTTTTCGGGTCTGGTTTTAATCTGAGATTCTTTCAGATATACCTTCGCTCCCTTTTTATTGATATAGTACTTTTTATTTTTACTGTTGATATAAACATCAGAACCGTCTGGCGCCATCTTTCCTTTATAGGTCTGATCGGCAACTTTTGAGGCTCCTTTTACTGCCACTTCAGCGGTTTTATTCCCTACTTTTTTAGCGGTTTTACCGATGGCCTGGCCAACGGATTCTTTCTTTTCCTGTGCAGTTGCATTAAACGCAAATGCCGTAAAGCATGCCAAAGCTAGTCCGGCAACTAAAATTTGTTTTCTCATAGCGCTATGTTGTTGTTATAAACTGATAACAAGCGTTTTGAAGAATTGTTTTTAATTGAGTTGTTCCGTAAGTAAGCCCATTTCTGCCTGTGGCGAATGTTGCTCATACAGAATCGCATATACTGCCCTGCTGATTGGCATATCCACTTTATACTTTAAATTGATGTGGTGCATACACTTTACCGCATAGTACCCTTCGGCTACCATATTCATTTCCAGCTGTGCGGATTTTACGGTATAGCCCTTCCCTACCATGTTTCCAAAAGTACGGTTCCTGCTGAACTGAGAATAAGCGGTTACGAGTAAATCTCCCAGATAGGCAGACTCTTTAATGTCGCGGTCGATGGGATGTACGGCATCCACAAATCTTTTGATCTCTCTGATCGCATTAGAGATCAATACCGCCTGAAAATTATCGCCATAGCCTACCCCGTGACAAATTCCACTGGCTACTGCATAAATATTTTTCAATACCGCAGCGTACTCAGTTCCGAAGATGTCATCAGAAACATTTGTTTTGATATACCTGTTGCGAAGTAATCCGGCAAAAAATGCGGATAAATCTTCGTCTAAGGAAGCTATAGTCAGGTAAGATAGTTTTTCCAGCGCCACTTCTTCTGCGTGACAAGGTCCGCTGATGACCACAATATCTTTAACCGGCACCTGGTATTTAGTTTGCAGGAATTCGCCGATGATCTGATTCTCATCAGGAACAATCCCTTTGATCGCAGAGATGATCTTCTTGCCCTTTAACAGTTCCGGTGTAACGTCTTTCAGTGTTTCTTTAAGGAAGGCAGCAGGTACATTTAAAATGATGTAATCTGACTGCTCAATGATGCGCACGATATCATTTGATATGTGGCTATCAGGAAGCCTGATTTCTACGGAACTCAGGTAATTTGGATTGTGTTTGTATTTTTTGAGGTGACTGATGGCCTCTTCATTGCGCATCCACCAATAGATTTCTTTTGGTGTTTCATTATCAGAAAGCATTTTTACTATAGCAGTAGCCCAACTACCCCCACCAATCATTGCAACTTTAGGTATCATACAGTATTAAATAAAAAAACCCCGGTTATTGTTTTAACCGGGGCAATTTACTCATTTAAAAATGATTGATAAAGTTTACTTTTTGTCTGGATTGACAAACAATTGATCTTTAGTAGTTTTCTCTACTTTCATACCATCTTTCAATCTATTCTGGATGGCAGAGTATGGACCAGACACCACTTCTTGTCCGGCTTTAAGACCTGATTTAATAATAATATACTGGTCGTCCTGAATTCCAGTGGTTACAGGCACCTTTTTAACGGTTCCGTTATCGTACACATAAACGAACTGTTTAACCGTTTTATCAGTCAGCTTTGCTTTTTGTTTGTCTACGTTTTCGTCGTTACCTTCCGTTTTTTCGTCTTTTTTACTACTTTCTGTAAATACCGCCTGGATTGGAACAGCCATACCTTTTTCCGACTGACTTTCAATATCTACCGTTGCCGATAAACCTGGTCTGAATGGAGAAGGAAGGTCTTTAGCGCCACCTTTAACGCCCTGGTAAGAATCTGCAAGGATTCTGATTTTCACCACAAAGTTGGTTACCTGATCAACTGAAGTCACGGCAGAACCGATGTCTTTAGAAGAACTCGCAATTTCGGTTACGACACCTTTGAATTTCTTATCTGCAAATGCATCCACTTCAATCTTGGCACTATCGCCAACATTAACCCTGTTGATGTCGTTCTCATTCACATCCACGTTTACTTCCATGGTAGTCAGGTTGGAGATTCTCATGATTTCCGTTCCTGCCATTTGTGCGGTACCTAAAATACGGTCACCTAATTCTACAGATAGTTTCGAGATCACCCCGTTAACCGGTGCATATATCGTTGCTTTTGCCAGGTTGGCATTGGCTTCCTGCACATTTGCTCCGGATTGTTCCAATTGGAATTTCGCCGCAGTATAGTCTTCTTTAGACCTTGCAAGGTTTGTTTTGGCAGTTAAATAAGCGGCTTTCGCGGCATCAAATTCCGAAGCAGAAATCACTTTCCTTTTGAAAAGCTCCACATTACGTTTGTAGGTTGCTTCTGCATTTTCAAAGTTACCTTCATTCTGTCTCATCATCTGTAAGGCCGAAGCTACACTTGCTTTTTGTGAGCTGTAAGAAGCTGTGGCTCTATCATAACCCGATTTCAATACATCCGGACGAACTTTAATCAGCAACTGGCCTTTTTTAACCACATCGCCTTCTTTCACTAAAAGTTCAGTCACCTCACCGGAAACCTCAGAACTTAATTTCACTTCGGTTTCAGGCTGCACCTTACCACTGGCAGTTACCGTTTCTGTTACTGTACGTTCCGCAGCTTTCTCAATCGTCACTTTTTCAATCTTCTCACCACCGATAACGCCCGTAAGCTTTAGAATAACTACAACAGCAATCAGGATGCCTAATGTAATGAGTATGGGTTTTAGTTTCATTTGTTTTTGTTTATATATTTATATCAATCGGATCTTGTAATGGTCTAGAAAACAATCTGTTTACCCAGGTAATAATCAATTACTTTAGCTCTGAAAATTAAGTCATATTTGGCCTGGATCATGTCGATCTCGGCTTTATTCATGTTAGACTGAGAAGTACTGAAATCCAAAGAGTTCACCAATCCAACAGCATAACGTTGTTCAATCACATGGAAAGCATCTTTTTGTGCTTCAAAGGTATTGGTCGTTGCGCTTAAACGACCTTCTGCGCCTTTTAAATCGGCCACTGCCTGATAAATCACTTTATTCAGGTTATTTTTTGCCAGCTGCTCATCAGCGATACTTTGCAGGTGTGTAATTTTAGCTTTTCTAACTGTAGATCTCGCCTGGAAGCCATTAAAGATAGGAATCTGAAGAGAAAGACCTACATATTGACCAAAGTTATCACGGAACTGATCTTTGAAATGATATTTCTCAGAAAGCGTTCTGAATATCGGTGAATTTACAAGCGCACCAGTACCTTCCACTACCCCTACCGGTAACATGCCAATCACTTCCGTAGTACGTGTGATCTGCTGTCTGCCACTGGAATAGTTGGTGCTTAATCCAGCGCCAAAAGATAAGGTCGGATAATAGTTTCCTTTAGCGATGTCAATACTTTTTTGTGCCGCTTCCGAACGTAGGCTGGCTAGTTTGATATCAGGGAAAAGCTTCATCGAAGAGTCATAGATTTCCTCTGGATTGCCATTTGCAGCAGCAGGAAGGGTTAGTTTCGACAATGGCGCCTGTACTTCATACTGAGTTGAAGAAGGGATATCCATTAACTGCGCCAGGGTAAGGTAAGAAATCGTCAATGCGTTTACGGCATTGGTTACGGTCAGATCAGCGGTAGCCAGCTGAGATTTTGCCTGAGAAAGATCTGCAAGGGTTTTATTCCCTACATCTAAAAGTTGTTGCTCTCTGTCCAGCTGTTTTTTAGCGACACTCTGTTGCTCTTTTGCTGCTTTTAAAAGGTCTTTATTATAAAGAATTTGTAAATAACCTGTTACTACTTGTAAGACCAGGTCGTTTTTAATTTTTTCGGTGTTGGTTTGATCTGCACTTAACAATAGTTTGTTTTGCTTGATCTGGTTGATTTTCTGAAAGCCCTGAAAGATATTCAATCCTGCGGATACACCGGCATTTAAGGACGAAAACTGGGAGCTGTTGAAGGAGTTGGTGGATGGATCCACGCTACGTCCGAAGTTGATATTGTAACTACCATTTCCATTTAAGGTAGGTAGCAATGCGTTTTTAGATTGCTTTAGGTTCTCATCAGATAGGCTCTCACTATATTTAGATTGCTTGACCTGTAGATTATTAGTCAGGGTCTTTTCTATCGCTTCCTGGATGGTGATCACTTCCTGCGCTTCGGAGTTTTGCGCAAAACCTGTAATCAATGCTAATGACAAAACTAAGCCGAGCTTGGGTAACGCATTAGAAGTGGTAAACTTTCTCATAATTTTAATTTCACAATAATAATATAAACAACTAACTGATTTTGCAAATTCCGCAGGTACACCATTTGTATTTTACTACATTTGGGCATGTATCTGGTTAAATCTCCGTTATTATTGAAATGGTATTACCCATCTCTGGTTTGGCACAAAACCCGAGCTCAAAGTGTTATTTATTTAACCTTTGACGACGGTCCTATACCAGATGTTACAGACTTCGTGCTAAAAACTTTAAAAAGCTTTGAGGCTAAAGCTACCTTTTTTTGTATTGGTGATAATATCCAAAAACACCCTTCAATCTTCCATCAGCTGAAAGCAGATGGGCATGCGATCGGCAACCATACCTTTAACCACTTAAAGGGTTGGAAAACGGATGACAAGACTTACCTGGAGAATTTCCGCCAGTGTCAGCAATTGACCAATACCAATTTATTCCGCCCGCCATACGGCAGGATTAAAAAGTCACAGATCGCGAGCCTTCGGGCGGAGTTCCCTGAGCTGGAGATCATCATGTGGGATGTACTGAGCGGCGATTTCGACGTACAGCTTGCTCCCGAAAAGTGTTACGAAAATGTGATTAAACATACCCGTAATGGCGCTATTATTGTTTTTCACGATAGCCTGAAAGCTTTCGACCGCTTACAATATACCTTGCCCCGTGCCCTGCAATATTTCAGCGAAAAGGGCTATCAGTTTGCCACTTTATAATTTTATATGCCCTTAAGCCAAGCACAGGCCAGGAATAAATCCTTTAGCATTTCACTGTTTATCTGCAGCTTATCCAGCTTTTGTGTTTTTATGGTGTTCATTTCTGAACAGCGTTGTTCGTAAATGACCATTCCCGAAGATTATTCGCATCGCCCTGCATTATTTAGAATATGTATAAATAATATAATGATCATCAGATGATGGCCTGCACCTGTTTTTTTTCGTAAATTCGCTACAAATAAAAACAATACTTACCCTTTTAACACATATTATCAATGGCTTTTGATATAGAAATGATCAAAAAGGTGTATGCAAACTTTGGCCCCCGTGTAGAGGCGGCCCGTAAATTAGTAGGCAGACCTTTAACACTTTCAGAAAAAATTCTTTACACCCACCTTTGGGATGGTAATACAAATACTTCTTACGTAAGAGGTACTGATTATGTAGATTTTGCTCCTGACCGTGTGGCCATGCAAGATGCTACTGCACAGATGGCTTTATTGCAATTTATGCAAGCGGGAAGACCAAGAGTAGCTGTTCCTTCAACAGTTCATTGCGATCACTTAATTACTGCAAAATACGGTGCTGAGGTAGATTTACCAGCAGCAAACACGGAAAGTAAAGAGGTTTTTGACTTCCTTGCTTCTGTTTCAAATAAATATGGTATTGGCTTCTGGAAACCAGGTGCAGGTATTATTCACCAGGTGGTATTAGAAAACTATGCTTTCCCGGGTGGTATGATGATCGGTACTGACTCTCACACTGTGAATGCAGGTGGTTTAGGTATGGTTGCCATTGGTGTAGGTGGTGCTGATGCATGTGATGTAATGGCAGGCTTACCATGGGAGCTTAAATTCCCTAAATTAATCGGTATTAAATTAACCGGTAAATTAAGTGGATGGGTTTCTGCGAAAGATGTAATCCTTAAGGTTGCGGGTATCCTTACTGTAAAAGGTGGTACTGGTGCAATTGTAGAATATTTTGGTGAAGGTGCCAGCAGCATGAGCTGTACTGGTAAAGGAACCATCTGTAATATGGGTGCTGAAATTGGCGCAACTACCTCTACATTCGGTTACGATGAGAGCATGGAGCGTTATTTACGTGCTACAGACAGAGCAGATGTTGCTGATGCAGCAAATGAAATTAAAGAACATTTAACAGGTGATGCAGAAGTTTATGCAGAGCCGGAAAAATATTTTGACCAGATCATTGAGATCAACTTATCTGAACTTGAGCCTTATTTGAACGGCCCTTTCACTCCGGATTTGGCGACGCCAATTTCTAAAATGAAAGAAGTAGCTGCTGCAAACGGATGGCCAATGAAAATTGATGTTGGCTTGATCGGTTCTTGTACGAACTCTTCTTATGAAGATATCTCCCGTGCAGTAAGTATCGCAAAACAGGTTGATGAAAAAGGCTTAACTGCTAAAGCAGAATACTGTATCAATCCAGGTTCTGAGCAGATTCGTTACACGATTCAACGTGATGGTTTCTTAGACGTATTCGAGAAAATCGGTGCTAAAGTATTTACCAATGCTTGTGGTCCATGTATCGGTATGTGGGACAGAGTTGGTGCAGAGAAACAAGAGAAAAACACAATCGTTCACTCTTTCAACAGAAACTTTGCGAAACGTGCGGATGGTAACCCAAACACTTTTGCTTTTGTAGGTTCTCCGGAACTGGTAACTGCATTGGCTATCGCTGGTGATTTAAGCTTTAACCCGTTAACGGATACTTTAACAAATAACAATGGTGAGCAGGTAAAATTAGATCCACCAACAGGATTTGAATTGCCTCCAAGAGGTTTTGCTGTGGATGACGCAGGTTACCAGGAGCCAGCTGCCGATGGTAGCGGTGTAGAGGTATTGGTTTCTCCGGCTTCTCACAGGTTACAATTGCTTGATCCTTTCAAAGCATGGGAAGGTACAGACCTTAAAGGCCTGAAATTACTGATCAAAGCAAAAGGTAAATGTACAACGGATCATATCTCTATGGCTGGTCCATGGTTGAAATTCCGTGGTCACCTGGATAACATTTCGAACAATATGTTGATCGGTGCGGTTAACTATTTCAACGAAAAAACTGATAACGTTAAGAATGTACTGACTGGCGAATATGGTCCGGTTCCAGCAACTCAACGTGCATATAAAGCTGCAAATGTAGGTACTATTGTGGTTGGTGATGAAAACTATGGTGAAGGATCTAGTCGTGAACACGCGGCAATGGAACCTCGTCACCTAGGTGTTCGCGCGGTATTGGTGAAATCTTTTGCCCGTATCCATGAAACCAACCTGAAGAAACAAGGTATGCTTGGTTTGACGTTCGCAAACAAAGAAGATTATGATAAAATTCAGGAAGATGATACCATTGATATCATTGGCTTGACAACTTTCAGTCCTGATGTTCCATTAACGTTGGTGTTAAACCATGCTGATGGTACTAAAGAAGAGATCGTGGTTAACCATAGCTACAATGCTCAACAGATTGAATGGTTCAAAGCAGGTGGTGCGTTAAACATCATCCGTAAAGAAGCAGCAGCGAAAAACGCTTAGTAGTTTTTTAAAGCTTAATATAAAACGGGCTGGTCATTTCAAATGATCAGCCCGTTTTTTTATGGCTAGTTTTTAATTTTCTGGTAGTTCTTAATTGGTTTTCGTTTAACAAGACAGGAATTGCTGCCACCAATAACCGGAGTCTTTTATCGTTCTTTTTTGTGTTTTAAAGTCGTTATGAACGAGGCCAAACCGGGCATGATAACCTTCTGCCCATTCGAAGTTATCCAGCAGTGTCCAGGCCATGTATCCGGTAATGTTCAGACCTTCATTTTTGGCTTTTAATAAAGCAGTCAGGTATTCCTGAAAATATTTAATACGCTCAGGATCATGTATGGCACCATCCTGGATTTTATCCGCAAAAGCGGCTCCATTCTCCGTAATCATCAGACTTTTGATCTTCGGGTAAGCGGCGAACTGTTTGAGTACATTATAAAGACCATTGCCATTGATCTCCCAGCCCATCTGCGTAAAAGGTACTTTACGACTCTTCGCTTTCACCTCCCAGGCTTGTATCACCGGAATAAAAGCGTTGTATTTAATGGTGAGGGGGAAATAATTCTGGATTCCGATAAAGTCGAAGTCGAAACTGAGGCGTTCGGTATGTCGCCAGGTGGAGTGCTGAATAGAGAATTTTTCCATTACCTCCCAATCGGTTCCCGGATAGCCCATGCCTAAGGTCGGTTCTATAAACAAGCGATTCATCAGGCAATCCACGCGTTGCGCGGCCAGTAAATCAGATTCACTTTGGGTATAAGGAACAACTTCACAACAGGAAAAGCTGGTTCCGATATTGGCATTACTCACTTCTGAACGTAATATTCGTCCACCATCGGCTTGTGCAATGGCGGCATGGTGAACGGCAGAAAAAAAGTTCGTGAGTCCGGTTTTACCCGGTGCATGGATGCCCAGCATATAACCCAAAGAAGTAAATCCGAAAGGTTCATTGAGTACGATCCAGTTTTTCACTTTATCTCCGTAAGTTTTCGCACAGATATTAACGAAAGCATTAAAGGCGCTGTTGATGCCGAAGGCAGTCCAGCCTCCCTCCGCTTCCAGTGCTTCAGGCAGATCCCAATGGTATAAGGTGATGTATGGTGTGATTCCTTGTTTTAAGCATTCGTCAATCACGTCATGGTAGAAACGGATGCCTTCTTCATTCACCAGGCCTTCCCCATAGGGTAAGATTCTTGGCCAGGAGATCGAAAAGCGGAATACAGAAAAGCCGAGCAGTTTAATCAGGGCAATATCCGCTTTATATTGATGGTAAAAATCACAGGCTATGGCAGGGCTATGTCCCTTTTTGATCTTTCCGGAGCGATTGGAAAAGGTATCCCAGATGGAAGGCCCTTTACCGTAGTTATCTGCTGCGCCTTCTATCTGAGCCGCAGCGGTTGCTACTCCCCAGGAAAAATCTGGTCCAAAATCTGATGCTTTAATCATAGTCTTCCTTTATTGATCCTTGCTTCAATTGAAATCAGGGTTTTAAATAAGGATTTCAATTTTAGTTTCAATTGAAATCCTTATTTAATAAAGGCTAATATGGTGATAAGCTATTAATTTAATGTTAAGCCTATCTCCTTTAATAGTAAAGCCGCGTTGAAGGTAGTACAAGGGCCATGTTTTAATTTATAATCAAAGTTCATTTCACCTTCCCTGATCTGAATATCAAAATGATAGTTTCTAACTTGCTCCGGATAATCGGCAATCATCTCTGATAGTTGTAAATCATGAGTCGCAAATAAGGCCGGTGTCTGTTGTTCGATCAACTTTTCAATGAAAACTTTAGAGCCAAGGTATTTGTCGCGGCTATTGGTTCCTCTTAACATTTCATCGATCAATACCAGCGAATTTGAAGAAGTACTGATGGCATCAAGAATCATTTTTAAGCGGTTCAGCTCTGCTTTAAAGGTAGAAGTCTGATCGTTTAAAGAGTCTTTAATGCGCATATAAGAAAGCAGATTGAAGATAGAAACTGACATTTTATCTGCGCATACTGGTGCTCCGGCAAAAGCAAGCACCATATTGATCCCCACCGTTCTAAGGAAAGTGCTTTTTCCAGCCATATTAGAGCCGGTTACGATATCTACTGTTGGTTGTTTGCTTAACTGGTAATCGTTCAACACGCGTACGCTTTGAGGGATCAGCGGATGTCCAAGTGCCAGGGCTTCAAAATGAAAACTATCTGCTAGTTCAGGATAAGTCCAGTCGGGCTGATTATGGGCTAAAGTGGCGAACGAAACCAGTTCTTCAAATTCACAAATGCGGTTGATTCCATCCAGTACAGGAGCGGAATATTGATGATGCCATTTGCTCAGGTACATACAACATTTGAGGTCCCATAAAAAGAACAGGTTTAGCACCGTGCCCAGGAGCACATTTAAACGGGCATCGAAAGCCTGAATAATTTTCGCCAGTTGTTTAATCTGTCCACTTACCGGGAGTCCGTCTTGTTCTTCTTTAAACAGTTTTTTTAGGTAGGTACTGTTCCATTTCACTTCTTCCGTCCATTTAATTGTTCCGGAAAAGGAGGTCAGCATGTTCGCCCCACCAGTAAAGCCCAGGTAAACCTGATTGATCCTTTTTAAGTGCATGAAGGTCAATGCCGCATGGAAAAGGACATACAAGGAAAATACTTGCCACATCGCCCCGCCAACAATAATCGCGGCTGCCAGCATGACCATCGACAGGTAGGGAACTACCTTGACGTAAGCTTTTAACACGGAATTATCAGTAAAACGCAATTGCGCCGGTAAAGTATGAACCAATTTCCTTTCAATTACCCGCAACTGATCAGGTTCATGGTTTAGCAGCTCGGCTCTGAAATGAAAAGTCTGATCGATATGACTGGTCAGCTCTTTAATCGCTTCCTGACGTCCTAAAATAGTTTCTTTATCATTTGGCACATTCAGGTTTTCGGCCAGCATTGCCAGACCTTTTGTGGTTTGACAACGGTTAATAAAAGCGTATAAAGAGCGATCGCCATAAATATCCAGGTCAGCCGCGTAAGGATGTTCCTCGTCCTGACACTGCTCACCGTTATCATAGCCGTTCTTTCCTTCTAGAATCTGGTCGGCTTCATTCTGGTAAACCCACAATAGTTGCACAGCATAAGTTAATTCTACCTGAACCGCACTTTGTTTCTTTACCAATACCAGAAACAAGATAAACGGAAGGGCTAACAAACCGGTTAATACTGGAGTAAAGCCCAGATTAATGATCGCTGCGATGATCAGAATCTCCATAATAAACAAGCCCAATCTGGAGAAAGAGATGTTATTGAGTTTCTTCTTAAGGCCGGAAATCTTCGTTTCCTGGGCCGCTATGTTATTTTGGTAGTCCTTTAAAATACTATCTTTTGTTTTTACCATTATCTTTGGATGTTCTCTTATTGGTTAAATATAGGGATTAGTAACATACACTAAGGAAAACAACAGCAGGATAAATCACTAAAAGTGCTAAACTGCATGGCTTCCATGAAGATAAAACAAGGTTAAGAGAATGAAAATCACACTATTAGTTGTAGGAAAAACCGAAGACAAATACCTGATCGAGGGAATTGATAAATATTTAAAAAGGCTGAAACATTATATCGGCTTCAACCTGGTGGTCATTCCTGATGTAAAAAACACGAAAAACCTAACCGAAGCTCAACAGAAGAGCAAGGAGGCAGAGCTGATTTTGAAACAGGTGAGTAACCTGGATACCGTGATCCTGATGGATGAGAAAGGAAAAAAATATACTTCGGTTTTATTTGCGAATTACCTGAACAAACAGATGATTGGTAGTGTGCAGCACATCATTTTCATTATTGGTGGTCCTTATGGCTTTGATGAAAGTGTCTATCAAAGGGCAAATGGCAGCATATCTTTATCAGATATGACCTTTTCTCACCAAATGGTACGCTTGTTCTTTGTGGAGCAACTATACCGCGCTTTTAGTATTTTAAAAGGAGAACCTTATCACCACGAATAAATATAGCCGGTTTATGGAAACCCAGTCTATTCATCATCATTTATAAAAAGGAGTTATTATGCAATTACCCAGTGATTTTAAGCGGAAATATAGATACAAAAGCAATCCGAGAAAGGATCGTTTGAATTATATCATTGCGATTATTATTTCCATCATTGCTTTTCTTTTGATCTGGTTTTACGTGTAGATTTTTTCGCTGTTTTACGCGATACCAGGCCGGATCATATAATGATCAAAAGAAAATCGATGATCAACAAAAAGCCGGACCTGTTAAAGATCCGGCTTTTGTATAACCTATCGTTCTGTACAAGTACTAAACGCCTTTTTTGCTTGTCATGCTAGCTTTTTTAGCTGGCTGAGCTGATTTACCTGGTGCTTTTGTATTAGATGGTTTCGGGCTTGCTTTTAGCTTTTTGTCCGATTTATCTTCAATTTTAACGCCTTCCTGATCCACAATTGCTTCCGGAGCTGCTTCACTGAAAAGTGGCATATCCTTTAACAAATGGTACCATGAAACAATTTTCTTCATATCAGAAGCATAAACTTTCTCCTGATCGTGACCTGGAGCTACTTCTAAAAAGAAAGCTTTCAAATCTTTTGCATCCGCTTTTGCATCAGGAACATTTCCTGTAGCAGCAACGATATTTGCAAAAACATCTAATAACTTCAAATCGTCATCTTCGCCGTATACGGTAATGTCTTCTAACGACGCAAGTTTAGTTGTAGTAATGTTAGCTACAATTTTAACTTTTTGTGCATCCAGACTCTCTAAAACGTATCCGCCTTTATTTTGTCCTACCAGCTTAAATAGACCTGGTCTTCCAGATACTGCAACGATTCCTCTTAAATTCATAATATTTTGTTTTTGAGAAGTAAGAACTAGTCTTCAATTACTTCTATCCCTATAATCTTATCTCCTTGTTTGATATCGTCAACAATATCAACATTTTCTATTACTTTTCCGAAACAAGTGTGTACTCTATCTAAATGAGCAGTGTTGTCTCTGCTGTGACATACAAAGAATTGTGAACCACCAGTGTTTCTACCAGCATGTGCCATAGACAATACACCACGATCATGGTATTGGTTTTCTCCTGTTAACTCACAATCAATTTTGTAACCTGGACCACCTGTACCTGCTAAATGTGCTTTAGAAGCGTCTTTAGAGTTTGGACATCCACCTTGAATTACGAAATTAGGAATTACCCTGTGAAAACTAATGCCATCATAGAATCCTTCTGAAGCTAATTTCTTAAAGTTAGCAACGGCGTTCGGTGCATCCTGATCATAAAACTGAACAGTCATGTTACCTTTATCTGTTTTTATTATTGCTTTGCTCATGATAATTTTTTGTAAATGCCAAATTTAGTAAATTGTAATGACTCCTGAATAGTAATTACTGGTAAAAAAGCCATGGATACTGATTATCGTCTATAAACGTTTATTCAGTACAATAATTTTATTATAGGTTCAAAAAAATTACATTCGCATATACCCTGATAAAAGCATGTCCCTTAAAAAAGTATACCTCCTGTTGTGTTTGATGATTTTCAGCCTCGGTTTAAAGGCTTCTTCTATTCTTGTTTACATGGATGAAGACCAAAAAAACCACCTTAAAGCCTATGGAATTGCCTATTGGAGCATCCAGCAAAAGGCCGGGGTAAGCTGGTTACTGAACTATCGCGGAGGCAGTTTTCTCCTGGATTACCATAAAAATATTGAAGATGAATGTAAAACCCGTGGCGTTTCTTATCAGATACTGCCCGATGGTAAGGTGACCGCTATCCTCAATGAAATCAGTGATCCGGAGGTGAATATGGAAGTGGTAAAACTGGAGAAATCACCAAAAATCGCGGTGTATTCGCCAAAAAGCAAGCTCCCATGGGATGATGCGGTGACGATGGTGCTGCGTTATGCGGAGATTCCTTATGATGTGGTTTATGATGATGAGGTGTTAAAAGACAAACTTTCCGGCTATGATTGGCTGCATTTGCACCATGAAGATTTTACGGGGCAATACGGACGCTTCTGGAGTTCTTTCCGCAATGCGGGTTGGTACAGGGAAGATGTTAAAAACCAGGAGGCCACCGCAAAGCGAAATGGCTTCTCTAAGGTGTCGGAAATGAAACTTGCCGTGGCCAAAAGGATGAAAGAATTTTGTGCTGGTGGTGGATTTTTATTCGCCATGTGCTCTGCCACGGACAGTTATGACATTGCTTTAAGTGCGGAAGGCGTAGACATTTGTGAAACCATGTTTGATGGCGACAGCGCAGATCCGCAGGCACAATCAAAAATAGATTACAACAAAACTTTTGCCTTCAAAAACTTTAAACTGGATATCAATCCTAATAATTACGAATTCTCGGACATTGATGTTACGCAGACCAGAACATTAATCCAGACCAACGACTTTTTCACCCTGTTTGATTTTTCTGCGAAATGGGATTTAGTGCCGACTATGCTAACGCAAAATCATGAAAAGGTGATCAAAGGATTTATGGGACAAACTACCGCTTTCCGAAAATCGCTGGTGAAACCGAATATCACGGTACTAGGAGAAAACAAGGGTTCGGAAGAAGTAAGGTACCTGAACGGGGAAATTGGCAAGGGTCAGTTTACCTTTTATGGTGGCCATGATCCGGAGGATTACCAGCATGCAGTAGGCGATCCGCCAACAGACCTGAATCTGCATCCCAATTCGCCGGGTTATCGCTTGATTTTGAATAATGTATTGTTTCCTGCGGCTAAGAAGAAACCGCAGAAAACATAAACGCGTAAAAAATACCGCTTAATCGTAGAAACTCCAGCTTACGCCAAATTTCACCAATACCCTATCCATCATCGGATAACGGTTTACAGAGTAATATCCTTTGGATAATAATCCCTGATTGGCGTAATCTGTTTTCACGAATATATTGGCCTTTCTCAAACTGGCTTTCACCCAGACATCCACAATTGGTGTGGTATCGAAAGTTGTGCCTTGTCCGACGTAAAACTGCCCTGCTGGTGCAGAATATGAATAGTTTTTATACGGTGTATTGTAGCGGATATCAAATCCAACGTTCGTTTTTAAGGCTTTAAAGAAGGTATGGTCTAAAAAGAAACTGGCAAAAGCATACAATTCCGGGGTTCTCAAAATATTCGGATTGTCGGTTTTTTGATAAACCAGGTAACTGTCCAGATTAAATTTACCGAATTTCAGCTTTTTACCTACCGTAATTTTCAACAGATTAACACTGCCCAATTGTGCCGGAACTATATTATTCGCGTTCTTCGCATAGAAGGCACTGTCGAGCGCAACACCTTCCTCTGGGTTTGGGGTTGTAAAATACAAGTAATCGCTGATCCGATAATACTCTGCTCCCGCTTCAAAATTCAAGCGGTCATTCAGATATTTAAAGGAAAGGTTGATGGTTTTTGTCCGGTTAAAATTCTCCTTCCAATTGTAATGGTTTCCGAAATACCGACTAAACACTTCTTCTGGTGACTTGTTCTGAAAGTACCCCCCTAAAACAATCCGTCCTACTGAATTACTTAACAGGACATTACTTTTTGCTTCATAGAGAAAATCTCCACTGTTTCTTCCTTGAAATATCTGCTGTAAATCTACATTCAGGTCGATCCGGTTACTAAAACGGTAACCCGCAGAACCTAGTAGCGTAACGTTTTGAAAAGTGGAGTTATAATCGTAATAAGGATCTATTTTGTTTGGATAATATACCCCTTGATGGTATTTATAGAAATCATGTCTGATTCCGGCATCCAGTTTCAGCTCATTTTTGATGATAGAATTCCCCTTTCCACGAAGGAAAAAGCTGTACATAAACTCATTCTGCACGTTCATATAGCGGGTACTATCGTAAGTAAACGTGAGGTCTGCTATCCCCATTGGAATGGCTGTATGATCATCAGGTTTCTTCTTTTCAAAAGTATAGGAATTCTGATCGTATTTAAAGGTATAAGCTATTTTATTGGTAGGCAAAATCTTGTCTGAAATCTCCTGAGCCAGACTATCTATCCTTCCTACAAAATAGGTTTGCTTGATCATGAAGGAGCTTGAACGGTAAATACGCCCTGCCTCTTCCAGTCTAACCTCTTCAGAAAGGTGGTCTAAACCAAAGTTCTTCTCATTTTTTCCGTAGATGTTATCATTGTAAATAGACCCATTCTCCCTGGCTTTCAGTGTATTGAAAATCGCAGCTACCCATAAGTTGTAGCGTTTATTCGGACTTTGATACCAGGAAAAAATATCCGCATTCAAGTGGTCACCTCTTTGTCGGGGGTAATAACCATTGGCTCCAATTCTATTATAGTTTGCACCTATGTTCCAGTTTCTTTTGATATTCTGAGAGTGTGTTACCTTGAATATCGCCTCGGTTTCACCAGCAGAAATGAAGTAAAGATTGGTATATGGTGTTCTGGCCTGATAATATTTGATATCATCCTGACCGATGGCATAAAAATCCAGGGAGTGAAATCCGGCATCAAATCCAATCCTTTTAGAAGGTTCGAATAACATCGGCATTGCGGATAAACCTAAGTTTCCCGTACCAACGGTTGGTCTTCTTGGCTGCGCAATCATACTGAAATTATGGAAACCGGCAAGCGTGGTATCCAGTGGTAAGGTTTGAATGCTGTCTTTAGTCAGCTTCAACGTAGTATATCTGATAAACCGGGAAGTAAAAATAACAGAGTCTAACCCCGCTTCATCTTTCTTTCTTAAGGAGTCCAGTAATTTATTATCATTTACTGTCGTCTTTAGATCCTGGGCAAACAGCTGCCCACTCCCTAACAGGAAAAAGCAAAAAACAAATAAAGCAATGCTTTTATACATTATAAAGTAGAGATTAATTGACTCAGTATTTTTGTCATTCTTGGTTCTGCAATTCTTGCCGTTTCGATGATTTCTTCCAGGCTTACCTGTTGTAATTCTTCCGGAAAACCTTCATCTGTTAATACAGAAATGGCAAATACCGGAATGCTCATGTGTCTCGCCACAATCACTTCCGGAACGGTACTCATTCCTACAGCGTCACCGCCGATGATGCGTAAATATTTATATTCTGCTTTGGTTTCCAGATTTGGCCCGGTTACCGCAACATATACTCCCTGGTGACAAACGATATCGTTTTCCTTTGCAATTTGCAGGGCAGCTTTAATTAAAGATCGTTGGTATGGCTGGCTCATATCCGGAAAACGAGGTCCCATATCTGAATCATTTCTTCCACGAAGCGGACTTTCCGGTTGCAGGTTTATGTGATCATTGATGATCATCAGCTCGCCCTTTTTAAAATCAGGGTTTAAAGATCCTGCTGCATTGGACACCAAAAGATGCGCAATTCCCAAGGCTTTCATCACGCGGATTGGAAAAGTAATCTGTTGCATGCTATAGCCTTCATAATAATGCAACCGGCCTTGCATGGCCACTACTTTCTTTCCGTTTAATGTACCAAATATCAATTTACCGGAATGAAATTCCAGGGTGGAGATCGGGAAATTAGGGATATTAGAGTACATCAGCTGATGTGCAATCTCTATCTCGCTCACCAATCCACCAAGACCAGTTCCTAAAACGATGCCAATTTCTGGTTGGAAATCATTCGTTTTACGTTTTATATATTCAACGGTTTCGTGTATGACTTGAAACATAAGCTATAATTTTTTGATCAAATATAATTTTATCTTCTGCGCCTAACCCAATTTTGACTGGCAAATAAAAGATTGGTAAATTTAACAGTAATTCTTTTAAAGTACCACCTAATAAACGTTGCGCATCCTTTTCTGTTGTGATGATGATTTTTTCTGTGGAAGGGTTGTTTTTAAAGTCCTTCAGCAGTGCATTGATATCCTGTTCGGTAAAGCGGTAATGATCGGGATAATCATAGTGATGAATCATGCTCGAATATTGCGCTAAATACTGCCTCAGCGGCTTTGGGTTGGCAATTCCGGTAAGTAAAAACACGGTTGTATCCGGCGTAATGGAGCTACATAACAGGCTTTCTCCGGAGATTAAAGGTACCAAATCCTGATAAACCAGAGAAGAAAACATCAGCTCTCTTTGCCAGTTATCTTCAAATTTATTCCTGCATTCTGAGGCCATCCGGGCTGGTATCTCTTCCGGAGCTTTGGTGATCATAATCGATTGTGCTCTTTTATATCCGGAAAAACTTTCCCTCAGGTTTCCTGCGGGTAACAGGAACTGCGGATTCAGTAACTTTTCAAATTCAAATAAGAGGATGTTGTAGCCGGCGCGTATTGCGCGGTGCTGATAGGCATCATCCAGGATAATCAGGTCGTGATTTTTCTGTAATTCGGTTGCGCCAACCACGCGGTCTTCACAAACAGCCACGGTAACCTGTGGGAATTTGCGGTAAAACTGCATCGGTTCATCACCAATGGTTTCCGCAGTTGCCTGATCATCCGCCAGGATAAAACCTTTAGTCTTACGACCATAACCTCTACTCAATATCGCAATTTTAAGGTCTGGGAAAAGACGCACCAGGTACTCTGTAACCGGACTTTTACCGGAGCCTCCTACTACTAAATTCCCAACACAGATTACCGGAATATCAAAACCGGTGGACTTAAATACGCCGGTATCATAGAGCTTGTTTCTCACAAAAACTACGATGCCATATAGGATGGAAAAAGGAAATAACAGGTAGCGTAAGTATTTTATCATGTTTGCCTCAAAAATAAGAATTATAGGGCGTAATCTATGAAGTTTATACATATTGAGGGTTACCGGCCAACAAAATAAAAGGCTATCTTTGTACAAACAATATTTTATATCATGCTTAAAGGATTTTTTAACGTACCAACTCCGGTTAACGAGCCTATTTTAGGTTACGCCCCGGGAAGTAAAGAACGTGAACTTTTGAAGGCCGCAATTGCCGAAGCCCGCTCTAAAAAAATTGACATCCCGATGTACATCAACGGAAAGGAAGTTCATACTGAAAATAAAGGAACCGCAACTCCTCCACACGACCATCAGCATATTCTTGCTGAATACAGTAAGGGAACGAAGGAACATGTAAGTCAGGCTATTGATGCTGCTTTAGCAGCAAAATCAAAATGGGAAAATCTAGCATGGGAACACCGTGCAGCGATCTTCCTGAAAGCAGCTGATCTTATTGCAGGTCCATACCGCTATAAATTAAATGCAGCAACAATGCTGGGTCAATCGAAAAATGCTTACCAGGCAGAGATTGATGCAGCTTGTGAACTGATCGACTTCCTTCGTTTTAACGTAAGTTATATGTCGGAAATCTATAAACAACAACCTCCGGTTTCTCCTAAAGGATCATGGAACAGAGTAGAACAACGCCCATTAGAAGGTTTTGTATTCGCTTTAACGCCATTCAACTTTACTGCAATCGCTGGTAACCTACCTACTTCAGCAGCAATGATGGGGAACGTAATCGTTTGGAAACCTGCAAATACACAGATTTATTCTGCGAATGTATTGATGCAGATTTTCAAAGAAGCTGGTTTACCTGATGGTGTAATCAACCTGGTTTATGTTTCCGGACCGGAAGCTGGAGAGGTGATCTTTAACCACCCTGATTTCGCTGGTATCCACTTTACAGGATCTACAGGCGTATTCCAGGACATCTGGAAAACGATCGGAAATAACATTCATAAATTCAAAACTTACCCACGTATCGTTGGGGAAACAGGTGGTAAAGATTTTATCCTCGTTCATGGTTCGGCGGAAGCAGAATCTTCGAGTACTGCGATCATCCGTGGTGCATTCGAATACCAGGGACAAAAATGTTCTGCCGCTTCACGTGTTTACGTGGCGAAGAGCATCTGGCCTAAAGTAAAAGAATACATGCTGCGCGATCTTGCTCAGTTCAAAATGGGCGGTACGGAAGATTTCGGAAACTTTGTGAATGCGGTAATTGACGGAAACTCTTTCGACAAATTAGCGAAATACATTGATGAAGCTAAGAAAGACAGCAGCGTAGAAATTATTGCTGGTGGTAACTACGACAAATCTAAAGGTTACTTTATTGAGCCTACGGTATTGGTAGTTCAGGATCCTAAGTACGTTACGATGTGCGAAGAATTGTTCGGTCCGGTATTGACGTTATTTGTTTATGATGATGATAAATTCGATGAGATTTTAGATATCGTTGACAGTACTTCAATCTATGCTTTAACAGGTGCAGTGATTGCTCAGGATCGTTATGCGATTGAAAAAGCAACACAACGTTTGAGAAATGCAGCGGGTAACTTCTACATCAATGATAAATGTACAGGTGCCGTTGTTGGTCAACAGCCATTCGGTGGCGCCAGAGGTTCTGGTACCAATGATAAAGCAGGTTCAATGATCAATCTTTTACGTTGGGTTTCTCCACGTACGATCAAAGAAACTTTTGATCCACCTAAAGATTTCCGTTACCCGTTTTTGTCTAACGACTAATCGTTCTTTAACAGAAATATAATCAGTATTTGATCAGCAGATCAAATACTGATCTACAAAAAAAACGGAGGTCCTGTTGTTCAGGATCCTCCGCTTTTTGGTTTATGATGGCTGCTCATCACAGCCTGTTATATCATAATTTACAATTTCTATTTTACTTTTTCAATACCGTCCATTCTGAACACAGAATTCATGTTATTGTTGTTATCACAAGTAACACCCAGATCGGTAATAAAGCCATTTTCAAGACTATAAGCCCAACCATGTAAGCCTAATTTCTTACCATTAGCCCATCTGTTTTGTACGATAGAGGTTTTCGTCAGGTTAAATACACCTTCAATTACATTCAGCTCCACTAATCTTTCGCTTCTCTTCTTTTTATCAGAGATCATGTCCAGTTCATGGTAATGCAATCTGTAAGTATCTTTAATGTTTCTCAACCAGTTGTCGATAATTCCATATTGTTTATTACCCATGGCAGCTTCTACCCCACCACAGCCATAGTGACCACATACAATCACATGCTCTACTTCTAATACGTTAACCGCATAATCAAGTACACTTAACATGTTCATATCCGTGTGCACCACTACATTGGCAATGTTACGGTGTACAAAGATATCACCAGGATTGGTATTCGTGATCTGGTTTGCCGGAACACGACTGTCAGAACAACCTATCCAAAGGATCGGTGGTTTTTGTCCAGCTGATAAACGCTCAAAGAATTTAGGATCCTCAGCTAGAGTGGAAGCCACCCAGTCTTTGTTTCCTTGTAATAATCCTTCGTATGTAATTTGGTTGCTATTTTGTTTTTCTAATTGTGCGCACATAATAATCTAGTTATTAATTTCTTCTATGATTTTACTGTCCAGTTTTGGTACAGTATATTGTTTTTTAATGTTCTCTAATATCACTATCGTTCCTTTGGTATAAGCGTTGTGCTTAAAGTTGAAAATCGTTTCCAACACATCGGGATCAATATATCTGGAATTTGTTCCATCGATAATGACAGTTGTTTCTTTAGGAATATTGTTCAGCATCACCTGAATGGCTGCTTTATTTAAGAATGAAACCTCTTCCGCTAATTTAATGCGAAGGTTTTTCTTATTTCCTTCTTCCTGAATTTTGTAAAAATATGGATTACGCATATTGGTACGTAACAGGTAGAAGATGGAGAATAACATCCCTACGGCCACACCTTTTAACAGGTCGGTCAGTAACACGGCTATAATCGTGATCACAAACGGTACAAACTGGTCCCAGCCTTTATGGTACATATGTTGGAATAAAGCAATACGTGTCAATTTATAACCGGTTACCAATAAGATCGCTGCCAAACAGGCTAAAGGAATCATATTGATCACACCAGGAATAAATAAGAAAGACAAAAGTAACCAAACGCCATGAAAAATTGCAGACATTTTAGTTCTTCCTCCTGAATTTACGTTTGCGGAACTCCTTACTATAACGGAAGTTAGGGGTAAACCACCCAACATACCACTCGCCATATTACCTACACCCTGAGCTAATAACTCTCTGTTTGTTGGTGATGTTCTTTTGATCGGGTCGATTTTATCGACCGCTTCAATACTCAGTAAAGTTTCTAAACTGGCTACTACGGCAATAGTTGCAGCAACAACCCATACTTTACTATCTGTAATGGCAGAAAAATTAGGCATGGTAAATAAGCCGGTCAAATCTGACCATCCGTTAACCACTGGAATTTCTACCATTTGTGAGGTATTCAATGCATATCCTGTTCCCTGGAAGGCGATACTCAGTACAATACCCAGGGCTACCACAACTAGTGGTGCAGGAATTACATTTACTTTTTTCAGTTTCGGCCAGTATAACAGCACTGCAATCGACAGTCCACTGATTACAATCGCGGCCAGTGTAAAGTGATTAAGCGCATTTCCTATGGCAGAAAATGTGTTTTGATTGTCTCCCTGGAAAAAGCTTTCATCACCAAAAAAATCTGAATCTACTCCTAAAGCATGAGGGAGTTGTTTCAGGATTAAGGTTACCCCAATCGCCGCCAACATACCTTCAATTACACTGGAGGGAAAATAGTTACCGATCATTCCGCCTTTAAGAAAGCCCAATACAATCTGCATGGCACCTGCCAGCACTACGGCCAGTAAAAACGTTTGATAACCGCCTAGCTGACCAATCGCGCCAAGCACGATTGCGGTAAGTCCTGCGGCAGGACCACTCACACTCAATTGAGAACCACTAAGACTTGCAACTACAATACCTCCCACGATACCGGTAATTAAACCGGCAAATAACGGTGCTCCTGAGGCCAGGGCCACACCCAAACATAAAGGCAATGCCACCAAAAATACCACGATACTAGATGGCAAATCACGCTTTAAGTTCTTTTTTAATATATACTTCTTCACTTCCAATCTTGAAAAGATTGAGTTACCATTTTGCATAAAACAATGTTTTAATTCTTGTAAACTAATTTAAAAAATTGCACAGCTATCCCTGTAAGGGGTTTAATTGCACTACTAAATTAGCACAGGTTTGGAGGTGGGGTCGGTACGGATGGATGAAAAGGATCTACATGCCGTTTAAAATGGTCTATATAACTGTTGCTGATACCAAAATGGCTGAGCACAGCATTAAAGTCCATGGTGTAATGAGAAGAAATCATTTTATAATCCAGAAGATTCACTTTAGCTTTACCGGTCTCACCGTCCGCACTATGCTCAACTTCGATCTGTAAGATCACCAGCTGAATGCTTTCCTTTTGGATATCGCTAAAAAATACGGGTGCGCCAGAAATCATCATCTTTACGCCAAAGATGCCTAAAAAGGTGATGATGATTAAAAGACGGTATTTCCGTAATGACATTCTGTTTATTTAGTTTATTGTTAATTCTTCACAGTTAACTGTTCAAAAATAGCTCCAAAAATGCCCAACTAGCAAATTGTCATGTAAAAAAAATGTAATTTCACCTGTATTCTACTCAAAAACAGGCTATTAAATTTAAAATTACCGCTTTTTCATAGAAAAATCAAGCATTAACTGTAATTTAGGCAGCTCAAAAGCCTCTTATCTAATTCATGAGAAAATTATTATTATTCATCATTATGCTGGTTCCTTTTTCGGTACTGGCGCAAAGCAATAACGCTCCCTCCTCTTATGCTCCGCATGAAATAAACATCACCGGTTACCTGCAAACGCAGTTTCAATGGGCAGAATCTGCTGGAATCAATTCTTTTTCCGGAGGAGATTTTACCAAAAATTCTGACTCCCGTTTTATGATCAGAAGGGGCCGGTTGAAGATTGACCGTGCCGATAAATACTCCAGTATTGTCTTCCAGATTGATGCTACACAGAATGGTGTACAGCTAATGGATGCCTTTATTCAGTTCCACCAGGAAAACACCAAACAGTTTCTTTTTACCGCAGGTTTGTTTAACCGCCCCTTTGGCCATTCCATCGTTTATTCTTCGGGATACAGGGATTTCCCCGAGCGTGCAAGGGTCTTTCAAACGCTGATGCCCAGAGAACGTGACCTTGGTGCGATGATTACATTTAAACCTGATTACAAGCCTTTAAGCTTCTTAACCGCAGATATTGCAGTAATCAATGGTAGCGGATTAACCGCCAGAGATTCTGATTCTAAAAAAGATATTGTGGCCAACTTAGGTTTCAAATTTGACAGCCTTTCCAACAAAAAATTACACCTGGGTTTTGGCGCTTCCTACTATAAAGGTTACGTACGTAGCGACACAGAAACGTTTTTTGTCAGAAATGGCAATGGTTTCGTTAAAGACACCAATCCGACGCATGTAAATGATTATGCAAACCGTGATTATTATGGCGCTAACCTGCAATTACAGTATGACAATTCTTTTGGCACCACCTTATTTAAGGCAGAATATGTAGCCGGAAAACAACCTGGCGTAGCTGGTTCTGACAAAATCACAGGTCCAGCTGCCAGTATGAGCTTCTCTGCTCAGCCAGCAACAGACCTTTACCTGCGTGATTTTAACGGTTATTATTTCTGGTTAACACAGCGAATCGGCAAATCTAAGTTCAATGCTTTGTTAGCTTATGATGTTTACGATCCAAATATTCATGTGTCTGAAAGCGAAATTGGCGCGCCAAACAGCAATACCACTACCGGAGATATTAAGTTCAGTACCCTGGGTTATGGCCTTACTTATATGATGAACGGCCGTTTAAAATTGACCCTATATAATGAACATGTGGTTAACGACGACACACAACTGCCTCAATACACCAAAGACATTAAGGATGACGTATTTACTGCGCGCTTACAGTATCGCTGGTAATTAGCATCTATTTAATAAATATTGCTATTTTACGAAATCATTATAGCGGAAACCAATCTCAGTTAAATGATGATCTTAAAATCTACATTTAACTGAGATTGTGCTTTCCGGCCAAATTAAAAAGACAATCAACCATAGAAAAACCAAATATATTCTAATGAAAACCAAAATTGACTTACTTCAGGATAAAGTTAAACAGGCTCATGCCGGTGGTGGAGCCGCAAGAATCGAAAGCCAGCATAAAAAAGGAAAACTGACCGCAAGGGAAAGAATTCATTTCTTAATGGATGAAAACTCTTTTGAAGAAATCGGCATGTTGGTGACGCATAGAAGCACCGATTTTGGCATGGAAAAAGAGATTTATCCAGGCGATGGGGTGGTCACAGGCTACGGAAATATCAATGGCCGTCTGGTTTATGTATTCTCACAGGATTTCACTGTTTTTGGCGGTTCCCTTTCAGAAACTCATGCCGAAAAGATCTGTAAGATTATGGATATGGCCATGAAAAATGGTGCCCCGGTTATCGGTTTAAACGATAGCGGTGGCGCGAGGATTCAGGAAGGTGTCGTTTCCCTTGGCGGTTATGCAGATATATTTTACAGGAATGTACAGGCCTCAGGGGTGATCCCACAATTGTCTGCCATTATGGGGCCATGCGCTGGCGGAGCGGTATATTCTCCTGCCATTACTGATTTCATTCTGATGGTAGAAAACACTTCATACATGTTTGTAACCGGCCCTAATGTGGTGAAAACGGTGACACATGAAGTGGTGACTTCCGAAGAGTTAGGCGGTGCAACTACCCATGCTACCAAATCCGGTGTCACACATTTTGCCTGTGTCAATGAGCTGGATGCCATCAACCATGTTAAAAAATTACTGAGCTATATGCCTCAGAATTGTGAAGAAACACCTGCTTCCCTTCCTTATGAAGCCACAAACGAAGAACGTATTGCTTTAAACACCCTGATGCCAGTCAATGCGAATCAGCCTTATGATGTCAGGACTGTCATTGATGAGGTGATGGATGCAAACAGCTTTCTGGAGGTTCACAGAGACTATGCGGAAAATATTGTGGTCGGATTTGCCAGGCTTGCAGGAAGAAGTATTGGTATTGTGGCCAACCAACCAGCTTACCTTGCCGGTGTATTAGACAATCATGCTTCCACTAAAGCGGCGCGTTTTGTACGTTTCTGCGACTGCTTCAACATCCCTTTACTGGTATTTGAAGATGTACCGGGCTTCTTGCCGGGAACCGATCAGGAATGGAATGGAATCATCAATAACGGGGCAAAATTATTGTATGCTTTTAGCGAAGCAACTGTTCCACGCATTACGGTGATCACCAGAAAAGCCTATGGCGGTGCTTATGATGTGATGAATTCCAAACATATTGGCGCAGATATGAACTATGCCTGGCCTACTGCCGAAATTGCGGTAATGGGTGCTAAAGGGGCTGCTGAGATCATTTTCAAGAAAGAAATCAGTACGGCGGAAAACCCTGAAGAAAAATGGCTGGAAAAAGAAAAGCTTTATTCTGATACCTTTGCCAATCCTTACCGCGCTGCAGAACGTGGTTTTGTAGATGAAGTGATCGAGCCTGCCCAAACTAGAATAAAACTGATCAAAGCATTTAAAATGCTGGAAAATAAAGTGGTCAATGCACCACGTAGAAAACACGGAAATATACCTTTATAAAACATGAAATTGAGTCGTACAGATGTCCTCCTCATGGCTTTTTGTACCGGCCTGATTGTAGCAAACATCTATTATTGTCAGCCACTGGTGATTCTGGTGGCCAGGGAATTTAATTTAACGGAAAGCCATGCCGGCATGATCACTTACCTAACCCAGGCAGGCTATGCCCTGGGTTTATTTTTAGTAGTGCCGCTTGGCGATATGTTTGAGCGCCGGAAACAGATCTTAATGATCACCGGACTCGCCGTAATCTCCTTATTAATTGCTGCCACCTCCCATAGCTTCTTATGGCTTCAAATCGCCAGTGTGCTCATTGGGGCAAGCTCTGTGGTTCCTCAACTGATCTTACCGATGGCTGCCAATCTAAGCTCCAACGAAAAGCGCGGAGAAACCATAGGCATCATTACCAGCGGTTTACTGATCGGAATTCTTGCCTCCAGATCCATCAGTGGCAGTGTTGGCTTCTTATGGGGCTGGAGAACGATGTATTTTATCGCCGCTGGCATCTGTGCCTTATTGATGATCCTGATGGCGAAACGTTTCCCCCTCAGCATGCCTTCTTTTAAAGGAACTTACCGGGAATTGATGGCTTCTATGTGGCATTATGTGAAAACAGAACCCGTATTGCGGGAAGCTTCCATGATCAACTTCCTGGCTTTCGCTGTGCTCAGTGCGTTCTGGACCACCATGGTCTTATTTTTAGCCAACCCACCCTTCAGTTTTCAAACGATGCAGATCGGCTTGTTCGGAATTGCAGGTGCTGCCGGTGCATTAGCTGCCCCATTAGTTGGCAAACTGAGCAGCGGCAAAAATCCACGTAGAAATATACTAACCGGCCTCATTTTACAAGTCATCAGCATTGCTGCTTTTTACTTCACCGGCAGTCAGCTTTACTTATTTATAACCGGCATTATTTTAATCGATATCGGCCAGCAGGCGATTCATGTGACCAACCAAACGCGAATTTACGCCCTGGTGCCGGAAGCAAGAAACCGCCTCAATACGGTCTTCATGTCGGTCAGTTTTGTGGGTGCTTCTGTAGGTTCAGCACTCGGCTTATGGTTATGGGATAAAGGACAATGGCCTTTGTTTTGCCTTGGAACAGCGACTGTGATCTTGCTCAACATATGTATCTATAAATTTAACAGCAAAACCGTTAAAAGTTAAGCCTTTATGGAAAACACGCACATAGAACAAATCAGGCCCGACCTTACCTGGCGGATCAGACATACCGCAATGTATCCGGATCAGCCTTACGATGCCGTAAAGCTAGAAAATGACCGTGATGGTATTCATTTTGGATTATTTGCTACTGATCAGCTGGTTTCTGTGGTCTCCCTGTTTAACGAAGGAAGCGTTTATCGGTTCAGAAAGTTTGCTACACTTCCCGAATACCAGGGCAAAGGTTATGGCAGTTTCCTGCTGCAACACCTGATCAGTTATGTGATTCCGTTGGGAGCTACGATGCTGTGGTGCAATGCACGCAGTACCGCTATCCCCTTTTATACAAAATTTGGCTTTTCAGAAACCGATGAACGCTTTAGCAAAACCGGCCTGGAATTTGTCATCATGCAGTTACAACTCAACAATTAACTTGTTGCTTCCCGCCTAGTTTATATATTTGTTCGGGTAAAGCAAAATACAGCTTATTATACGTTTTAAAGAAACATCAAATGACCAAAAAGAAAGACGATAAACAGAAACACGTTTCTGTGGTTACTAAAAAGTCACTCCAATTTTTTGAAGAATATATCAATAATCCATCGCCAACTGGCTTTGAATATCCTGGTCAGAAGTTATGGTTAGACTATCTGAAACCTTATATCGACGAAAGTTTCATCGACAATTACGGTACAGCGGTAGGTGTAATCAATCCTACAGCAGAATACAGAGTAGTTATCGAAGCACATGCTGATGAGATTTCCTGGTTTGTAAACTACATCACTCCGGAAGGCTTAATCTATGTGATCCGCAATGGTGGATCTGATCACCAGATCGCGCCTTCGAAAAGAGTAAACATCCATACCGATAAAGGAATGGTGAAAGCAGTATTCGGATGGCCGGCAATTCACACCAGAAGCGGCGAAAAAGAAGAAGCTCCGGCATTAAAAAATATTTTCCTTGATTGCGGTTGTACTTCAAAAGACGAAGTAGAAGCATTGGGTATCCATGTAGGTTGTGTAATCACTTATGAAGATGAATTCATGGTGTTAAACGACCGTTACTATGTTGGAAGAGCATTAGACAACAGAGCTGGTGGTTTCATGATCGCCGAAGTTGCCCGTTTACTAAAAGAAAACAATCAAAAACTTCCTTTCGCTTTATACATCGTTAACTCGGTGCAGGAAGAGATTGGTTTACGTGGTGCGGAAATGATCGCAGACCGCATTAAGCCGCATGTAGCCATCGTTACAGACGTTACACACGATACCAGCACACCGATGATCAATAAAATTACACAGGGTGATTTAGCTTGTGGCAAAGGACCAGTAGTTTCTTATGCACCGGCAGTACAAACCAACCTGAATAAATTACTGATTCAAACGGCAGAAAAGAATGACATTCCATTCCAACGTCAGGCTTCTTCAAGGTCTACAGGTACCGACACGGATGCATTTGCGTATTCTAATGGTGGCGTTCCTTCCGCTTTAATCTCTCTTCCATTGCGCTATATGCACACTACGGTAGAAATGATTCATAAAGAAGATGTAGACAACGTAATCAGCTTGATTTATCACTCCCTGTTGAACATCGAGAAAGACCACGATTTCAAGTACAATAAATAATTTCAGCGTCATACCACACGCTATCCTGAAAGGGTGTCTGCTAAAACCAGACACCCTTTTCTTTTGCTTTTAATTTCCTATTTTTAGGAACCTGTGCTGAACACATCCAGCTCAACCACCTAGAAATTATTTACTTATGAGCGATCAAACCCAAAGTTTTATAGAAAAAGTAAAAGCAGCCTACCCGGCTAAAGGGAACTATATTTATCTGGGTGCCGGAATTTTAGATGGCGAAGTATTCGCAGCTGCTGAAGTAAATCTTTATTTACACATGATGAACCGCCATGGGCTTGTTGCAGGCGCCACCGGTACCGGAAAAACCAGAACCTTACAGCTACTTGCAGAACAACTTTCGGACGCTGGAGTCCCTGTTTTTATGCTGGATGTAAAAGGAGATCTTTCCGGATTATATCAGGCTGGAGAAAGCAACCCAAAAATCGAGGAAAGGGCCGCACAATTGGCTAAACCCTTTGTCCCAACCGGCTATCCTATAGTACCTTATTCGCTCTCCGGGAAATTAGGTGCACAAATGAGGGCAACCATTCTCGAATTCGGGCCTACCCTACTGGCTAAGATCTTAGACCTCAATGATACCCAAACCGGCGTATTGTCTGTGATTTTCAAATATGCAGACGACAATAAACTGCCACTCATCGACTTTAATGACCTTAAAAAATTAATCTCCTACCTGTCAGACGGGCCTGGCAAGGACGAAATAAAAGCAGATTATGGCAGTATATCCGCTTCCACCTCCGGAACTATTCTAAGAAAAATCGTCACCATAGAACAACAAGGACTCAGTCAGATGTTTGGAGAGCCCTCTTTTGAGATAGAAGATCTAATGCTCAGAACAGATGGAAAAGGAATTATTTCTCTTTTAAACATCTCAGATGTTCAAAATCAGCCTAAGCTATATTCAACTTATTTGCTCAGTTTACTGGCAGAGCTGTATTATAACTTGCCGGAAGTAGGCGATTTAGACAAACCAAAGCTGGTGTTCTTTATAGATGAGGCTCATTTGTTGTTTAAAGACTCCTCCAAAGCCTTTTTAGAACAGATTGAAATGATCATCAGGCTCATCAGATCCAAAGGCGTAGGCGTCTTCTTTTGCACGCAATCGCCTACAGATATCCCTGAAAGCGTACTTTCGCAATTGGGCAACCGCATTCAGCATGCTTTGCGGGTATTTACCCCTAACGATGCGGATGCGCTCAGAAAAACCGTCAACACTTATCCCGGCTCTACTTTTTACAAGATCGACAAGGTCCTGACCTCACTTGGGACAGGCCAGGCGCTCATCACCGTCTTAAATGAGAAAGGCATTCCTACAGAGGTAACCGCTACCATGCTTACCCCTCCAAAAGCCGTCATGGGCCCATTAAGCGGTTCGGAATATGAGAAATTAGTCCTATCGAGTCCGATGAACAAAAAATACGGAACTACCGTTGATCCGGAAAGTGCCTATGAAATACTCACTAAAAGACTCAATGATCAACAGTCTACCGCATCAACGGCAAGCGAAGCTCCGGGAACAACCACGAACAAGCCAGAAAAAAGCCTGATGGAACAAGTCATGGGCGCAACCATCACCAGACAGATTGGCAAGGAAATTGTACGGGGCCTGTTCGGAATGTTAACCGGCAAAAAAACGCGGAATACTGGTGGAAAAGGAATATTTGGCTTCTAAATCCAGCGTATTCTCCCCATAATTCGGGATATTACTGGTTAAATTGCAAAAAACACCCATTTTCTTACGTTGAATTTAAACATATTAATTATTTTAGTCCCATGAAACCAACCTTATTAATCTTAGCAGCTGGGATGGCAAGTCGCTACGGCAGCATGAAACAAATTGACGGGTTCGGCCCGAACAACGAAACTATTATTGATTATTCTATATATGATGCTATAAAAGCCGGATTCGGTAAAGTTGTATTTATTATTAAAGAAGAGTTTCTTGAGGATTTCAAAGAAATTTTTGAAGCCAAATTAAACGGAAAAATCGAAACAGATTACGTTTACCAGGACTTCAACATTAAACAATTCGGTGTAGATATCGAAATTGAAAGATCAAAACCATGGGGAACTGCACATGCAATCCTTGCGGGTAGAACAGCTATTAACGAGCCTTTCTGTGTGATCAACGCGGATGATTTCTATGGTTTAGATGCTTACCAGAAAATGGTTAAGTTTTTAACTACAGAAGTTAGCGACAGCAACTATTCTATGATCGGATACGAAATCGGCAAAACATTGTCAGAATACGGATCTGTTTCCAGAGGTGTTTGTCAGGTTAATGCTGATGGTATCCTGGAAGAAGTTGTAGAACGTACTAAGGTATTAAAGAACGGTGACGCGATTGTTTTCGAAGAAGGCGACACACAGTATCCATTAACACCAGATACACGCGTATCGATGAACTTCTGGGGCTTTACACCTGCTGTATTCAAAATTACGGAAGAACTATTCAGAGATTTCGCAGTTCAGAATAAAGAAAACCCTAAATCGGAGTTTTTCATTCCATTAGTAGCAGAATACCTGGTAAAATCAAGAATTGCTAATTTCAAAGTAATTCCTACAGATAGCCAGTGGTTCGGTGTAACTTATAAAGAAGATAAACCAATTGTACAGGCTAGCATTGATCAATTGATCAAAGACGGAGCTTACCCATCTAATCTTTGGGACTAACGTACCTGATCTCATTAAAACAAAAAAGGGATTCACAAATGTGAATCCCTTTTTTGTTGCAGTAAACACCGGACCGATCAATCCAGGCAATGTCCCCTGCTTAAAAATACCCAAACAAAAAAAGGTGTTCTGAATTAACAGAACACCTTTTTCATTTAAATGAGCTTTCGCTTATTTTTTATCGTCTTTAACTTCTTCGAAGTCTACATCGGTAACATCGTCACCACCTGCTGGCTGAGCATCTGCTTGAGCACCAGTAGCACCTGATGGTTGTGCACCATCTTGTCCTGCTTTGTACATCTCTTCAGAAGCTTCATTCCAAGCGTTTTGTAGTTCAGCCTGAGCTGCATCGATATCAGCGAAATTTCTAGTTTCATGCGCTGTTTTCAGTTTTTGCAAACCTGCTTCGATTGGCGCTTTTTTATCAGCTGAGATTTTCTCTCCGAATTCTTTCAATTGTTTCTCAGTTGAGAAAATTAAAGCATCAGCACCGTTGATTTTTTCCGCTTCTTCTCTAGCGATTCTATCAGCATCTGCATTTTGTTCTGCTTCTTCTCTCATCCTTTTGATTTCTTCTTCAGTTAAGCCAGAAGAAGCTTCAATACGGATTTTTTGTTCTTTACCAGTAGCTTTATCTTTTGCACTTACGTGTAAGATACCGTTTGCATCAATATCAAATGCTACTTCTACCTGAGGAACTCCACGTGGAGCTGGTGGAATACCATCTAAGATGAAACGACCAATCGTACGGTTTTGAGCAGCCATTGGACGCTCTCCTTGTAAGATATGGATCTCTACTGAAGGCTGATTGTCAGCTGCTGTAGAGAAAGTCTCTGCTTTTTTAGAAGGAATAGTTGTATTGGCTTCAATTAATTTAGTCATTACACCACCCATAGTCTCAATACCTAATGAAAGAGGAGTAACATCTAATAACAATACATCTTTAACTTCACCTGTTAATACACCACCTTGGATTGCAGCACCGATAGCTACTACCTCATCAGGGTTAACACCTTTCGAAGGCTCTTTACCGAAGAAAGCTTTAACTGCTTCCTGGATAGCAGGCATACGAGTTGAACCACCAACTAAGATAATCTCATCGATATCAGAAGTTTTCAAACCTGCATTTTTCAATGCTGATCTACATGGGTCAATAGTACGTTTGATTAAATCAGCAGCCAATTGCTCAAATTTAGCACGGCTTAAGTTTCTAACCAAGTGTTTAGGACCAGTTGCATCAGCAGTGATGTAAGGCAAGTTGATCTCAGTAGTAGTTGTGCTTGAAAGCTCAATTTTAGCTTTCTCAGCAGCTTCTTTCAAACGTTGTAAAGCCATTGGATCTTTATTCAAGTCCATACCATACTCTTCTTTGAATTCAGCAGCTAACCAATCGATAATGATATGGTCAAAGTCATCACCACCTAAGTGAGTATCACCGTCAGTAGATTTTACTTCAAATACACCATCACCTAATTCTAATACAGAAACGTCATGAGTACCACCACCACAGTCAAACACAACGATTTTCATGTCTCTTTGTGCTTTATCCAAACCGTAAGCTAATGCAGCTGCAGTTGGCTCGTTGATGATACGTTTCACTGTTAAACCAGCGATTTCACCAGCTTCTTTAGTAGCTTGACGTTGTGCATCATTAAAGTAAGCAGGAACAGTAATAACTGCTTCAGTTACCTCATGACCCAAAAAGTCTTCAGCTGTTTTTTTCATTTTCTGCAAAATCATCGCAGAAAGTTCTTGTGGTGTGTATTTACGGTCGTCAATTTCTACACGTGGTGTATTGTTGTCGCCCTTAACTACCTTATACGGTACACGACCAGCTTCTTTAGTAACCTCAGCAAAGCTGCTGCCCATAAAGCGTTTGATCGAAGAAATTGTTTTTGTTGGGTTAGTAATTGCCTGGCGTTTTGCCGGCTCACCTACCTTGCGTTCACCATTTTCTGCAAAAGCAACAATGGATGGCGTAGTACGCTTACCCTCACTGTTGGCTATAACTACAGGTTCGTTACCTTCCATTACGGAAACGCAAGAGTTTGTTGTTCCTAAGTCTATACCAATAATTTTTGACATGCTATTTATCTCTGTTTATGTTTATGAATCTTATTATTTATTTCTTATTATTTCTTGTTTAACAAGCAATGTGCCAATTAAGTTTTGGCAGAAAATTTTGTTATTTTCCATTCAGAAAGGAATCTTCTGTCCGAATCTTGTTACAAAAATGTGACAGGATGACAGAAATACACTGTCTTTTACTGATCTAACTTCAGTAAACGCTCTAAATGATGGTAGCCAATCCCAAAATAAGCCTTTGTCTCCGCCAGCTTCTCTTTAATCTCTGCCTGTTTTACCTCCAGGGCTTTACCCGAAAGCTTGCCAGTCTTCACACCTACGACCAAAACATTTTTAGGCGTATGTGCATCAGAGATGAATTCAAACACTTTAGTTTTGTAACCATAGTATTCCAGAATCAAAGCACGCATGGCATCAGTTACCATTTCTGCCTGGCGTTCCATGAAAATTCCGTATTTAGTCAGCACCGAAACTTCGTTCTTAACTTTGGCCTTATCCATTTCGCGTCTGATCTGTTTATGGCAACAAGGAGCAACCACAATTAAACTGGCATTGGCCTTAATCCCTTTATAGATGGCATCATCAGTTGCCGTATCACAAGCATGCAGCGCGATCAGTAAATCAATAGAATCTACCTGATAATCCTGAATCGTACCCGGTACAAAATCAAGACCGGTAAAACCAGAACTTTTTGCAATTCCCTTACATAAACTCACCAGGTCATCTCTAAATTCTACACCGGTTACTTTCGTATCCAGTTTCAATACCTGATGCAGGTAATCATATAAAGCGAAAGTCAGGTATCCTTTTCCGGAACCCATATCGACCACTTTCTTGATGCTGTTTTCAGGTAATTCCTTAATCAGGGAACTTAAGATCTCTACGTACTGATTGATCTGTTTGTATTTATCCTGCGCATTTTTGAAAACATTACCTTCTGCATCAGTAATCTTCAGCTCCTGTAAATAAGGCTTGCCGGCAGGCTGAATCAACCGCTTCTTTTCTTTATTATGTGATACAGGAGTTGCTGTTTTTCCATCGCCGTTCAATACCCGTTCCCGCATAGAGATCACGTGGTTCTTATCATGCTCCAGGGTCACTTCCTTTTCGGTCGTAAACAAAGTAGCCGCTTTAAAATCATTGCTGATAAAATTGGACACTTTAGTGATTCCTTCCGGAATCCCAAAGTTCTTAACGATATCTCTGGTTTTGTTGCGGTAAGTAAAAGAGAGCATATCTACCCTTTTGATCTTTACCCTGCGGACATAAACATTTTTTAATTCTTTATCATTTCCCTGATAATTGCCCAGGGAAACTTTCAAAAAAGTGCTCGAAGAAATACTTTCTGCGAGTTGTTCTTGAAAACGCTGTAAATGGAGTTGATTTGACATGAAATTGGATTACGGGGCAAAGATACCCATTTGATCAGTGAATACTAAATGCGAAAGCGGAAAGCCTGGAAATTCCGCTAAAAAGAAAAAACCCTGACCGAAACGGACAGGGTTTTCCTTATAATGATGAGGGAATAAATTATTCGCCTTTATCTTCAGTTTTAGTTTCAACCGCTGCTTCTTCAGTAGCTGGAGTTGCTTCAACAGTATCATCAGTTTTCTTAGCTTTGGTTCTACCACGACGTGTAGTTTTCTTCTCAGCAGATTCAACTTCTTTACCGTAAATTTCATTGTAATCAACCAATTCGATTAAAGCCATTTCAGCATTATCACCTAAACGGTTGTTTAATTTAATGATCCTTGTGTAACCACCTGGACGGTTTGCAATTTTAGCTGCAACATCACGGAACAATTCAGTAACGATTTCTTTATCTTGTAAGTAGCTAAAAACGATACGACGAGAGTGTGTAGTATCAGTTTTAGATTTAGTCAAAAGAGGCTCAACATACATACGCAAAGCTTTTGCTTTTGCTAAAGTAGTTTGGATTCTTTTGTATTTAATTAACGATGAAGCCATGTTAGCCAACATCGCCTTACGATGTGAATCTGTTCTTCCTAAGTGGTTATTTTTTTTACCGTGTCTCATTTTGATTTTATTCAGTGCATACCGTCTCGTTGATTAAAATCTGAGGGAATTATGCACGATTTACAATATTGTTATTTAAGGGTAGTTTTGATTACTCTTCGTCAAGTTTGAATTTCGATAAGTTCATACCGAAAGATAAGCTTTTAGATTTCACCAATTCCTGAATCTCAGTCAATGATTTTTTACCGAAGTTTCTGAATTTTAACATATCAGCAACATCATAAGAAACCAGGTCAGCTAAAGTACGGATATCAGCTGCTTTAAGGCAGTTTAATGCACGTACAGAAAGATCTAAATCAACCAATTCAGTTTTAAGGATTTTACGCATATGTAAAATTTCCTCGTCTACTTCTTTAGTTTCTTCTTTAGCTTGAGATTCTAATACCAGATTCTCATCAGAGAACAACATAAAGTGCTGGATTAAAATTTTCGCAGCTTCTTTTAGTGCTTCTTCAGGATGGATAGATCCATCTGTAGAGATATCAAGGATTAATTTTTCATAATCTGTTTTTTGTTCAACACGATAATTTTCAATCGAGTATTTTACATTTTTCATTGGGGTAAAAATCGAATCGATTGCGATTACACCAACTACAGCATCATTGATTTTATTTTCTTCAGCTGGAACATAACCGCGGCCTTTATTGATAGTTAATTCTACCTCTAAAGTCACTGTTTTTTCCATGTTACAAATAACGAAATCAGGGTTAAGAACCTCGAAGTTGTTAGAGAATTTTGTAATATCTCCAGCGGTAAACTGATCTTGCCCGTTTACTAAAATGAAAACTTTTTCAGAATCACCAGAATCACCAACTTTCTTAAAACGTACTTGTTTCAAGTTAAGGATGATTTCCGTCAAATCTTCTACAACACCTTTCATTGTAGAAAACTCGTGAGATACGCCAGAAAAACGAATACTTGTAATGGCATAACCTTCTAATGAAGAAAGTAAAATTCTTCTTAGGGCATTACCAATTGTTACACCGAAACCGGGCTCTAAAGGACGAAATTCAAATATACCATCGAAATCTGTTGATTTCTGCATGATTACCTTATCGGGTTTCTGAAATGCTAAAATTGCCATTTATAATGTTTTTAGATCGTTATTAAAATTATGTAATGAAATAAAGTGAATTGCCCATAAAGGCAATTCACTAAATATATTACTTAGAGTATAACTCTATTATAAGGTTCTCTTTGATATTTTCTGGGATCTCATCACGGTTAGGATAAGTTAAGAACTTACCTGACAATTCACTTGCATTCCAGTCTAACCAATTGAATTTATTGATTACTCTGCCTGCTACTGAATTAGTAATCGCTTCTAAAGTTTTAGACTTTTCGCGAACTGCAACAACATCACCAGCTTTTAATTGATATGAAGGAATGTTTACTACTTCACCGTTAACTGTTACGTGTTTATGGCTAACTAACTGACGTGCAGCTGAACGTGTTGTAGCAATACCTAATCTGTATACTGTGTTATCTAAACGAGCTTCTAATAATTGCAATAAGTTATCACCAGTGATACCTTCACGAGAAGATGCTTTGGTGAATAAGTTACGGAACTGACGTTCTAATACACCATAAGTATATTTAACTTTCTGTTTTTCCATTAACTGTACTGCGTACTCGGATTGTTTTCCTCTTCTTTTGGAAGCACCGTGCTGTCCAGGAGGATAATTTTTTCTATCTAATACCTTATCAGGGCCGAAAATTGGCTCTCTGAATTTACGGGCGATTTTGGACTTTGGTCCTGTATATCTTGCCATTGTGCTTTGATTAAAGTATCATGCAGCCTTAAGCTACAGACTCTTAGCTTTAAAAATTAATAATTAAACTCTTCTCTTTTTAGGAGGACGACAACCGTTGTGCGGAAGCGGAGTGATATCTTTGATAGAGGTTACTTCGATACCTGAAATCTGCAATGTTCTAATTGCTGATTCACGACCTGAACCTGGACCTTTAACAAAAACTTCTACTTTACGAAGACCTAAGTCAAATGCTACTTTACCGCAATCAGATGCTGCTTGACCTGCTGCATAAGGAGTGTTCTTTTTAGAACCCTTGAATCCCATTTTACCTGCAGAAGACCATGAAATAGTTTGACCGTTGTTATTTGTTAAAGTAACAATGATATTGTTAAAAGTAGCATTGATGTGCGCCTGACCAACAGGTTCAATAACAACAATACGCTTTTTGGTAACTTTTTTACTCTTAGCCATAATTCTTATTCAGTACTAATTTTATTTAGTAGCTTTTTTCTTGTTAGCAACTGTTTTTCTCTTGCCTTTACGTGTACGAGAGTTGTTCTTAGTACGTTGTCCACGTACCGGCAAACCTTTTCTGTGACGTAATCCACGGTAACAACCGATATCCATTAAACGTTTAATGTTCAACTGAACTTCTGAACGTAAAGCACCTTCTACTTTTACGCCGTCGTTGATGATGGTACGAATAGCTGACAACTCGTCGTCAGACCAATCCTGTACTTTCTTGTTAAAATCGATACCTGCTTCCGTTAAAATACGTTGAGCAGTTGATCTACCTACTCCGAAGATGTACGTTAGACCAATTTCGCCTCTTTTGTTTCTTGGTAAATCAATACCTGATATCCTTGCCATATTTGTACTAAATGTTTGATTAACTGAATGAACGAGATTGAGTATCCTGTACATTCAATCTTCATCACAATCAATAATTTCTTAACCTTGACGCTGCTTATATTTTGGATTTTTCTTGTTAATCACGAAAAGTTTACCTTTACGACGAATAATCTTGCAATCAGCGCTACGTTTTTTAATTGATGACCTAACTTTCATTTTATTTATATCTATAAGTAATCCTGCCTTTTGATAAATCGTAAGGCGACATCTCTAATTTAACTTTGTCTCCAGGTAAAATCTTGATGTAGTGCATCCTCATTTTACCCGAAATATGAGCTATTATCTCATGACCATTCTCTAGTTCCACACGGAACATGGCATTGGATAGTGCTTCTCTTATTACACCGTCTT
The DNA here is from genome assembly GCF_032677645.1 of Pedobacter gandavensis. Taxonomy (GTDB): domain Bacteria; phylum Bacteroidota; class Bacteroidia; order Sphingobacteriales; family Sphingobacteriaceae; genus Pedobacter; species Pedobacter gandavensis_A. The sequence goes on from NZ_JAVTSB010000001.1 coordinate 346,500, forward strand.
GTTCAATTGAGGCTTGTTTAGCCATATAATATTGATATTTACTTAATTAGCTGCTACTAAACAGGGTTGCAAAATTAAATAAAAAAAGTTAATAAATTACTTTTTTTTATTTAAAACTTCTTCAATACTTGAAAAAGTCGATAAAACGTCTGCCTTACCCTTTTTAACTGCCACCGTATGCTCAAAATGAGCTGATGGCCTATTGTCTTTACTGGTTACTGTCCAGCCGTCTGACCAGAACTTAACACCCGCTGTACCTGCATTGATCATAGGCTCTATAGCGATCACCATTCCTTCTTCCAATTTAATTCCAATCCCGCGTTTACCATAATTTGGTACTTCAGGTTTTTCATGCAATTGAACTCCGACTCCGTGACCTACTAATTCCTTCACTACACCAAATCCATTCGCCTCCGCATGCGCCTGTACAGCATAGCCTACGTCTCCGATCCTTGATCCTACGACAGCCTTCTCTATGGCTAGTCTTAAGCATTCTTTTGTCACCTCTACTAACTTCTGCTTTTCTGCGTCTACTTCTCCAATGGAAAAAGTATAGGCCGAATCGCCAAAGTATTTATTTAGAATGACCCCACAGTCGACAGAGATCAAGTCCCCCTCCTGTATCACATATTCACCCGGAAAGCCATGAACAACCTGCTCATTTGGCGATATACATAGTGAATACGGGAAGCCGTTATAGTTTAAAAAAGCAGGGATTGCTCCGTGGTCTTTGATAAACGTTTCAGCCAGGTCATTCAATTTTTTTGTAGTGATGCCCGGACCAATCACTTTAGCTACTTCAGCCAAAGTTTTAGATACAAGTAAAGAACTCTCTCTTATTAACTCGATCTCCTCAGGAGATTTGTAATAGATCTTAGACATACTATATTTTAGATCACTGCGTTGCTACCAGTTGTTGCAGCAGGAATTCCTGTGCGACCGGTAACTCTACCTGTTTTCATTAAACCATCATAATGACGCATTAACAAATAACTTTCAATTTGTTGCAAAGTATCTAATACTACACCTACCAGGATCAACAAAGAAGTTCCGCCATAGAAATGGGCAAATTCTGACTTGATACCGAATTTAACGGCTACTGAAGGAAGTACTGCAATGATGGCAAGGAAAACTGCACCAGGGAAGGTGATCTTCGAAATTACATCATCTATGAAGCTTGAGGTAGCCAGACCTGGTTTGATACCAGGAATAAATCCACCGTTCTTCTTCATGTCGTCCGACATTTGAGTAGGGTTAACGGTAATTGCAGTATAAAAGAATGTAAATGCAATAATTAAAAATCCAAAAGTTAAGCTATACGCTAATGAAGTATAGTCACTGAACTGAATCAACCAGGTGTTCTGTAAAGAAGGAAAGAACTGAGGAATGAATCCAGGGATAAACATCAAGGCCTGAGCAAAGATGATCGGCATTACACCGGCAGCATTCACTTTTAAAGGAATGTACTGTCTTACCCCACCAAACTGTCTGTTACCAACAATCCTTTTTGCGTATTGAACCGGCACTTTACGTACACCCTGAACAATCATGATGGTAAACATCACTACCGCAAATAAAGCCACAATCTCAAGAACAAGGGCAATTAAGCCTCCTTCTCCGACGAACCTCGAAGTAACCTCCTGGTATAAAGCGATTGGTAATCTGGCAATAATACCAACCATAATGATTAGTGAAATACCATTTCCAATACCTTTATCGGTGATTTTCTCACCCAACCACATCACGAATAAAGTACCTGCTGCCAACACGAATGTTGCCATCACATAAAATAAGCCGTGATCAATTACGATTGCTTCGGTAGGAACTTGTGTTTTAACATAACCAGCCGCCTGAAGGGCAGTGATGGCTACGGTTAGATAACGCGTAATCTGATTTAGTTTCTTCCTGCCACTTTCACCCTCCTTTTGCATTTTCTGGAATGAAGGAACAGCAATACCTAATAGCTGAACTACAATTGAGGCAGAAATATAAGGCATAACACCCAAGGCAAGGATAGATACCCGTGAAAACGAACCTCCGGCAAACATATCCAAGAGACCTAAAAGACCAGACTTTTCATTATTGCCTAAAAGAGTTGCGTCAACACCTGGTAGCACCACATGAGATACAAATCTATAAACCAAAAGAATCATGAGCGTAAATACAATACGCTCTTTCAATTCTTGAATTTTCCAAATATTACTTAAAGTAGTAAACAGCTTCTTCATTAATTACAATTAATTACAATTTTTCGATTGAGCCTCCAACAGCCTCAATAGCTTGTTGTGCAGTAGCAGAAAAGCCATGAGCTTTGATTTCTAACTTAGATTTAACTTCACCACGGCCAAGTACTTTTACCAGGTCATTCTTGTGAGCTAAACCATGGTTTTGCAATGTAGCAAAATCAATCGTAGTATAGTTAAATTTCTCAGCTAATGCTTGAATTACGTCTAAGTTTACACTTACGTATTCTACACGGTTGATAGGTTTGAAACCAACCTTAGGTACGCGACGTTGTAATGGCATCTGACCACCTTCAAAACCGATTTTGGTTTTGTGACCAGAACGAGATCCAGCACCTTTGTGACCACGTGTTGACGTTCCGCCACGTCCAGAACCGGTACCACGACCAATTCTCTTAACATTCTTTGTAGAACCTTTTGCAGGTTTCAGATTACTTAAGTTCATTTTTTGAAACTTATGTTGCCCTTCGCTTTCACTAATCAGGGACAACGGTTAAACATATTTAAAGGTTGCAAATGTAATTATATAAACCACATTTACAACCTTTAATAATTTATATACTCTCTATAGCAACTAAGTGATTCACTTTTCTCACCATTCCGATGATGGCAGCGTTAGCTTCCACTTCAACACTTTGGTTCATTTTAGTTAAACCTAATGCCTGCATCGTTCTTTTTTGGCGTTCGCTTCTATCGATAATGCTTTTTATCTGGGTTATTTTGATCTTAGCCATAATATTATCCGTTAAAAACTTTATTTAAATCAATACCACGTTGTTGAGCGATGGTATAAGCATCACGCATCTTAGTTAAAGCATCTACTGTTGCTTTTACCACGTTGTGAGGATTTGATGAACCTTTAGACTTTGCTAATACATTGTGTACACCAGCACTCTCCAAAACAGCACGCATTGCACCACCAGCAATAACACCTGTACCTACTGCAGCTGGTTTGATTAATACAAAACCACCAGAGAATTTACCGATTTGCTCATGAGGAACAGTACCGTTTAACAGAGGAACTTTTACCAAGTTCTTTTTAGCATCATCGATACCTTTAGCAATTGCTTCAGTTACCTCTTTTGCTTTACCTAATCCGTAACCTACGATTCCGTTTTCATCTCCAACAACCACGATGGCTGAGAAGCTGAAAGTACGTCCACCTTTGGTTACTTTGGCAACACGTTGTATGCTAACTAAACGATCTTTTAATTCGATCTCGCTAGTCTTAACTCTTTTTATATTGATAGTTGACATTCTTATCCTATTTTCAGATTAAAATACTAAACCAGCTTCGCGGGCACCTTCTGCCAACGATTTAACACGTCCATGGTACAAATAACCATTTCTGTCGAAAACTACTTCTTTAATCCCTGCTGCAATAGCTTTTTCAGCTACTAATTTACCTACAGCTACAGATTGTTCAGATTTGTTTCCAGTTCCAGAAAAGTCTTTTGACAAAGACGAAGCTGATACAATTGTATTACCGGTTACGTCGTTAATGATTTGAGCATAAATTCCTTTATTGCTTCTATATACCGATAGACGTGGACGGCTTTCAGAACCTGTTAATCTTTTTCTGATTCCCTTTTTTATACGATCTCTACGAGATAATTTTTTTCCTGCCATTTTGATTATTTTTTAGAAGCTGATTTACCTGCTTTTCTTCTTAACACTTCACCTACAAACTTGATACCTTTACCTTTGTAAGGCTCAGGAGTACGTAACGAGCGGATTTTTGCTGCTACTTGTCCGATCAATTGTTTGTCAATACTTTCTAAAATGATTTTAGGAGTCTGACCTTTTTCAGAGGTTGTTGTTACTTTAATTTCTTCCGGCAATTGGAATACATAGTGGTGAGAATAACCCAGAACTAAGTCTAATGTGTTTCCTGTGTTTGTAGCACGGTAACCAACACCTACTAATTCCTGAGAAATTTTGTAACCTTCTGTAACACCAATAACCATATTGTTTAGCAATGAACGGTATAAACCGTGTAAAGCTTTGTGTCTTTTCTGCTCTGAGGCACGAGTTACATTAACTATGCCATCTTCCTGACTAACAGTGATATCAGTATCAACTGCTTGAGTCAACTCTCCTTTTGGTCCTTTAACAGTTACTACGTTATCTTTAGATACAGTAATTGTTACACCTGAAGGTACATTAATTGGGGCTTTTCCTATTCTTGACATTTTGTTATCCTCCTTTAATTAATAAACGTGACACAAAACTTCGCCACCAATGTTCAGTCTGGCTGCTTCTTTATCAGTCATTACACCTTTCGATGTAGACAAGATTGCAATACCTAAACCGTTTAATACTCTTGGCATATTTTCTACGCCGGCATATTGCCTTAAACCTGGTTTGCTGATACGGGTTAATGTACGGATTGCAGGGATTTTAGTGATCGCATTGTATTTCAAAGCGATTTTGATTGTTCCTTGAACCGTAGTATCTTCAAACTTGTAGTTAGCAATGTAACCTTTGTCAAAAAGAACTTTAGTGATTTCTTTTTTAAGATTTGATGCAGGAATTTCTACAATTCTGTGATTTGCCTTGATGGCATTTCTTACTCTTGTAAGATAATCTGCTATTGGATCTGTATTCATTTTTATTTTATTGTGACGGTGGTTTCCTTCCTATTTCATTCGGGACGACCTTCCATCGGTTAATTTTTTTGTTTCTAGCCTTGGGACTGAGCCCTTAGCATAAAGAAAGCTGTTTTACCAGCTTGCTTTTCTTACTCCAGGGATTTTACCTGCTAATGCCATATCACGGAACAATACCCTTGATATACCGAAAGTACGCATGTAACCACGAGGACGTCCAGTGATTTTACAACGATTGTGTAAACGTACTGCAGATGAGTTTTTTGGTAACTTATCTAATCCTTCATAATCACCGGCAGCTTTAAGTTCTGCACGTTTGTCAGCATACTTAGCTACCAATTTTTGGCGCTTAATTTCGCGAGCTTTTACACCTTCTTTTGCCATTATGAATTTGTATTAATTTGGTTTTTAAATGGTAATCCGAATTGCTTTAAAAGTTCTAATGCTTCAACATCAGTAGATGCACTAGTAACAAATGTAATATCCATACCTAAAATCTTGCTGATTTTGTCGATGTTGATCTCTGGGAAGATGATTTGTTCAGTAACACCTAATGTGTAGTTACCTTTTCCATCAAAACCTTTATCATTGATACCTTTGAAATCACGGATACGAGGTAAAGCTACAGAAATTAAACGATCTAAGAACTCATACATGTTGTTGTCACGCAAAGTAACACGTACACCAACTGGCATACCTTTACGTAATTTAAAGTTTGAGATATCTTTTTTAGACTTAGCGCCTACTGCTTGCTGACCAGCGATTGTGCTCATCTCTAAGATAGAGGAGTCCATGATCTTCTTGTCAGTTACAGAGAAACGTCCAACACCCTGGTTGATCGCGATTTTCTCTAACTTAGGAACTTGCATAACGCTTTTATAGTTGAACTTATCTTTAAGTGCAGCTACGATTTCCTCTTTATATTTACTTTTTAATCTTGGTACGTAAGTCATTATTTGATCTCCTCTCCTGATTTTTTACTAACCCTAACTAATTTCCCATCAGCATTAAGCTTTCTGCCAACGCGAGTAGTTAAACCTGTTTTAGGATCAACTAATGCTACGTTAGAAATATGAAGAGCAGCCTCTTTTTTAATGATACCTCCGTTTGGATTAGCAGCATTTGGTTTTGTATGTTTTGATACAAGGTTAACACCTTCTACAAGAATTCTGCTTTTAGTAATTAATACAGAAAGCACTGTGCCTTGTTGGCCTCTTGAATCGCCAGCGATTACCTTTACTAAATCTCCTTTACGGATTTTAATCTTTGGTGTAGTTACTTTATTTTTCATTTTATAATACCTCCGGTGCTAATGACACAATTTTCATGAATTGTTTTTCACGCAGTTCTCTTGCTACCGGGCCGAAAATACGTGTACCACGCGGCTCATCTTGTGCATTTAATAATACTGCTGCATTGTCGTCGAAACGGATGTAAGAACCATCTTTACGTCTGATCTCTTTTCTCGTTCTTACAACTACTGCTTTAGAAACTGTTCCTTTCTTGATGTTACCAGAAGGCAACGCGCTTTTAACGGTTACAACGATTTTGTCACCAATAGAAGCGTATCTCTTTCCAGTACCACCAAGCACACGGATAACCAATACTTCTTTAGCGCCGCTATTGTCGGCTACGTTTAATCTTGATTCCTGTTGTACCATGTTATTTAGCTCTTTCTAAAATTTCCACTAATCTCCAGTTCTTATTCTTACTCAGCGGACGAGTCTCCATGATCAGTACTGTATCACCAATACCGCAATCGTTTTTCTCGTCATGAGCCATAAATTTGGTAGTTTTTTTAACAAACTTACCATAGATCGGGTGTTTCACTTTACGTTCAACCGCTACAACAACAGACTTATCCATTTTGTTGCTTACTACCAACCCGGTTCTTGTTTTTCTTAATTGTCTTTCCATTTCGACTCTAAAGTTATTTTGTTTCAGTAGCAGACTCGGCTAATTTGCGCTTCGTCACTTCAGTGTTTAATCGGGCGATGTCTTTTCTTACCTTAGTGATACGGGTAGGATTTTCGATAGCCGAAATTGTATGTGCAAATTTCAACTTTACTAAATTTTCAGTTTCTTCTGCAATCCTGGCTACTAGTTCTTCTTTTGAAAGCCCTGTGATTTCTGAGTTCTTCATTTTATTAATTTTAATGCCTTGGGTCTAGCGGTTGTAATAACAAGTTACTTACAACATTGAACCCAAGAACTTTTTTTATGCTTCTACGTAATCTCTACGCACTACAAATTTTGTTTGAATCGGCAATTTCTGAGCCGCTAATCTCATTGCTTCTTTAGCTACTGCTAAAGGAACACCTTCGGCTTCAAAAATAATACGTCCAGGTCTAACAACGGCAACCCAGTATTCTGGAGCACCCTTACCTTTACCCATACGAACTTCAGCTGGTTTCTTAGTTACCGGTTTGTCCGGGAAAATTCTAATCCACACCTGGCCTTCACGTTTCATGAAACGAGTTACCGCAATACGGGCTGCCTCTATCTGGCGACTTGTAATCCAAGTCGACTCTAAAGATTTGATCCCGAAAGACCCGAATGATAATTCAGCACCACGTGTTGCTAAACCTTTCATTCTGCCTTTTTGCATCTTTCTGAACTTCGTTCTTTTTGGCTGTAACATCTTTATCTAATATTATCGTTAAACGATCTGTTAACTAATTATTTACGAGGACCTCTGTTAGGAGTATTTCCGCCTCTATTATCTCTTCCTGCACCTGGAGCACCTTGACCTGGACCTCTTCCGCCACGACCTTTATTGTCGTTTCTTCTGTCGCCACCGCCACGGTTATCTCTGTCTCTTCCACCACCGAAAGCACCTTCTGGTCTGCCACCTTTGCCTGGAGCATTGCTCACAGAACCTAGATTTGGAGAAAGATCACGTTTACCGTAAACTTCACCTTTACAGATCCATACTTTAACACCTATTTTACCATAAGTAGTTAAAGCTTCTGCTAATGCATAGTCAATGTCAGCACGGAAAGTATGCAAAGGAATTCTTCCTTCTTTATACTGTTCGCTACGAGCCATTTCAGCACCACCTAAACGACCAGAGGTCATAATTTTGATACCTTCAGCACCCATACGCATCGTTGATGCAATAGTAGATTTCATTGCTCTACGGAATGAGATCCTTGCTTCTAATTGTTTTGCAACACCTTCTGCAACTAATTGTGCATCAAGCTCAGGACGTTTGATCTCAAAAATGTTGATTTGAATTTCCTTTTTAGTCAATTTCTTCAACTCTTCTTTGATCTTGTCAACCTCAGCTCCTGCTTTTCCGATCACAATACCCGGACGTGCAGTGTGGATAGTTACCGTGATACGCTTTAACGTACGTTCGATTACTACTTTCGCTACACCGCCTTTGGCGATACGTACAGAAAGGTATTTTCTTATTTTTTCGTCCTCAACTAATTTATCAGCATAGTTGTTGCCACCGAACCAGTTAGAATCCCAACCTTTGATGATTCCTAACCTGTTTCCTATTGGATGTGCTTTTTGTCCCATTTCTGTTAATTAGTTTGAGTTTCAACGTTTTTACTATCTACTACCAAAGTTACATGGTTAGAACGCTTACGGATTCTGTAACCACGTCCTTGAGGTGCTGGTCTAAGTCTTTTTAACTGACGACCACCGCCTACCATTATCGTTTTCACGTATAACTGGTTTTCTTCAGGGCGAGAACCTTCATTTTTAGTTTCCCAGTTTTTGATAGCTGATAATAAAAGTTTTTCAACTCTGATTGCTGCTTCTTTATTGGTAAACTTCAAAATACTTAAAGCTTTCTCTACACGCTCACCTCTGATAAGATCTACAACCAAACGCATTTTACGTGGTGAGGTTGGACAATTGTTTAATTTCGCTACTGCTTCCATCTCTTAATTATTTTTTCTTTTCAGAGTGACCCCTAAATGTTCTGGTTGGAGCAAACTCTCCCAGCTTGTGACCAACCATGTTTTCTGTTACGTATACCGGAATAAATTTATTTCCGTTATGCACTGCAAATGTATGATTCACGAAATCTGGTGAAATCATTGATCTGCGAGACCAAGTTTTAATTACAGACCTTTTGCCTGAATCATTCATAGATACTACTTTCTTCTCTACGTTATGGTCAATATAAGGTCCTTTTTTTATCGAACGAGCCATTATTTCTTCCTTTTCTCTATGATGAAACGATTTGAGTATTTTTTAAGTGAACGAGTTTTGTAACCTTTCGAGTACAATCCGTTTCTTGAGCGAGGTTGACCTCCTGATGAGCGACCCTCACCACCACCCATTGGGTGATCGACAGGATTCATCGCTACCGGACGAGTTCTAGGACGACGTCCTAACCAACGTTTACGACCTGCTTTACCTAATACTTCATTTGCATGATCCGAGTTCGAAACAGCTCCGATTGTAGCTAAACAAGTAACTAAGATTGCTCTTACTTCACCTGATGGCATTTTAACAGTTGCATATTTACCATCACGTGCTGCTAATTGAGCATAAGCACCTGCGCTACGTGCCATTTGAGCACCACGACCTGGTTGAATTTCAATGTTATGTACAATCGATCCCAATGGGATTCTTGACAGTGTTAATGCATTTCCAACTTCTGGAGTTGCTGTATCACCCGAAACTACTGTTTGTCCTACTTGCAATCCTTCCGGTGCAATAATGTAACGCTTCTCTCCGTCTACGTAGTGCAATAATGCAATACGAGCGGTACGGTTTGGATCGTATTCAACAGTAGCTACTGTTGCAGGAATGTTAAACTTATCACGTTTAAAGTCAATTAAACGGTAAGATTTCTTGTGACCACCACCCATGTAGCGCATAGTCATCTTTCCTGTATTGTTACGTCCTCCTGATTTCTTAGAAGATACAACCAATGATTTTTCGGGCTTGGTTGCTGTAATCTCCGAAAAGCTGGCACCTACTCTAAAGCGGGTTCCCGGAGTGACTGGTTTAAATTTTCTTAAGCCCATAGTTATAAATTATTCACTTTATTAAATATTCGCGTAATAATCAATTGTTTCGCCTGCTGCCAGGGTTACAATCGCCTTTTTGTATTTTGGGCTACGACCCGTTACTAATCCACCTTTAGTGTTTCTGGACTTTACTTTACCATTTACAACCATTGTATTAATGGCTAAAATGTTAACGTTGTACATTTTCTCTATGGCTTGCTTAATCTGCAATTTATTTGCTTTGTGTTCTACTTTAAAAGTAAAGCGATTAGACTTTTCTGTTAATGCAGAAGCTTTTTCGGTTAATATTGGTTTCTTTAAAAATTCCATATTACTTGGCAAATGCCTCCTCGATTGTTTTAAGAGAATCAGCTGTAAACAAAAGTTTGCCACAGTTTAATACATCATATGTATTTAACTGATCTGCAGTGATAACTTTAGCTTTTTTGATGTTTCTGCTTGATAAATAGATATTGTTATTTTGCGAAGGTAAAACCAACAATGTCTTTTCGCCAGCGATGTTTAATGCGCTAACTAAATCCAGGTAGTTTTTAGTTTTGATTGAATCAAAAGTAAAGTCTTCTAAAACAACAACGTTGTTATCAGTTGCTTTGTAGCTCAATGCTGATCTACGTGCAAGTTGCTTTAACTTTTTGTTCAATTTGAAACTATAATCACGTGGTTGAGGACCAAACACACGACCACCACCATTAAACAATGGAGATTTAATACTTCCGGCACGAGCACCACCAGTACCTTTTTGTTTGTAAAGTTTGCGGGTCGAACCTGCAATTTCGTTACGTTGCTTAGACTTGTGAGTACCTTGACGTTGATTAGCCAAATACTGTTTTACATCTAAATAGATCGCGTGGTCAACAGGCGTAATGCCAAATACTGACTCAGGAAGTTGCACCTTGGCACCTGTCTCTTTTCCTGAAATGTTTAATACTTTAACTTCCATCTGCTTACTTATCTAAGATTACGTAAGAACCCTTAGCTCCTGGAATGGAACCACTAACTACAACAAGGTTTTGATCAGCATAAACTTTCAAAACTTGTAAGTTTTGAACTTTTACTCTGTCACCACCCATTCTACCCGCCATACGCATACCTTTAAATACACGAGCTGGATATGAAGCAGCACCCAGTGAACCTGGTGCACGCATTCTGTTATGCTGTCCGTGAGTTTGTCCACCAACACCAGCGAAACCATGACGTTTTACAACACCCTGGAAACCTTTACCTTTAGAAGTACCAACTACATCCACAAAATCACCTTCGCTGAAAATATTTACAGTCACAGTGTCTCCTAATGTAAGAGTTTCTGCGAATGGTTCGAATTCAACCAATTTACGTTTTGGGGTTGTGCTTGCTTTCGCAAAGTGGCCTTTAAGAGGCTTGGTAGTGTTCTTTTCTTTGGCTTCGTCGAAACCTAACTGAACGGAAACATAACCGTCTTTCTCTTCGGTCTTTACCTGTGTAACAACACAAGGTCCAGCTTCAATCACCGTACATGGAATGTTCTTTCCATCGGCGTCGAATATGCTGGTCATTCCTACTTTTTTTCCAATAATACCTGACATTTTCTTTTTTTAATTTAACACCCATCGAAGCAGTAGGGCTTCGTTCAAGGTGGATACAATTCCCTTTAAGGGAGGGCAAAAATACGAAAGAAATCTTAATTTTCAAATAGTTAGCTAATTATTTTTTCAAAAAAGCCCTATTTATTTTTAGGAAGGGGAATAGATTGAGCTAAGTAAGTTTTTAACCAACCAACTTATCACTCAAGCTATACAAGATCACCAGCAAAACAAATGATCCGATCAAAACATATAAGTAATCCCGCTCAATCAGAAAGCTGAAGATCGAGAAAACAACCCTGGCAACAGGGGTAAAAATCAATAATAAAGTCCCGAATTGGATAATCGCCTTAGGATCTAATTCTCGCAATCCGAGAAAAATAGCAGCAATAGACGACAATCCGGACTTGTTTGGGTTAAAAGTTCCGTAATCTATCGGGGCGGCATGGTTTGATAACAGGTAAAGAAAGCCACCCACCAGGACTACAGACATGGAGGCAATCACACCAACGCGGAGCAAAGTCCCTAAAATCACCTGAATGTCGCGATCCGCAAAGAAGTTTTTTCGTGTCGAACTCATAGCTTTCCAGATAATCCGTTATAAATCATTTGCAGGGCGAGGAAGGTTACCACCACTGCAAATACTACCTTTAATTTATCCGTTTTGGTCCGAACCAGTATTTTTGAACCCATAGTAGCACCAGTCAGCACCCCTATCGTTACCGGCATCGCTATCCCAGGGTCTATCTGACCGCGGTGTAAGTACACAATGGCACTCGCAGCGGCCGTTACCCCCATCATGAAATTACTGGTCGTTGTAGACACCTTAAAAGGGATCCTCATGATGTTATCCATCGCAATCACTTTTAAAGCTCCGGAGCCAATCCCCAGTAAACCGGAGATGATTCCCGCAAAAAACATCATCACAAAACCTCCTGCTACCCTGTGAACCGCATAGTTTTTCGGCCCGTTTTCTGTCGGATAAGTCCCGTTCAGCTTAAAGAATACCGCCAGTTTCCCTGAGGTATCATTGTCTGAACGATCCACTTTTTTGATCACCATCATGGCAGCAGAAAACAAAAGAATGAGGCCAAAAATCACCGCAATAAAGCCCGGGTTCAGGTAAACCGTGATCACCGCACCAATTACAGCACTCACCGTAGTGGCTACTTCCAGGAACATCCCGATCCGGATATTGGTAATCCCCTCTTTCACGTAAGCCGCGGCAGAGCCGGAAGAAGTGGCAATAACGGATACAATTGAAGCACCGATTGCATAATGAATATCGACACCTAAAGCCAGCGTGAGTAGCGGAATAATGATCACTCCACCCCCTAAACCAGTCAGCGAACCAACCAATCCAGCTAAAAAAGCACCTGCTAAAACTATAATTGTAAATAGTAATACCGACATTGCTGCAAATATACTATCTATACTTCGAACACAATAAAATTCCCAAATGATTGTTAGATAAAACTAAACACGTCGTATCTTAAAAAAAACAGTACTCCTTAAAACACATCATCTATGAAAAAACTGATATTCCCGATTATAGCGCTGCTCTTTCTGAATTTAAACACACAGGCCCAATTAACCCCTGACAGTACGAAAGTAGACCCGACTTTGAGGGGCCAATATCAGCTCATGCTGACTAAATCCAAAACCATTAACGGTTATAAGCTGATCAATCCAGCCAGACTTGCCGGATTCTGGAAAAGTGTATCAGACTCGATCAATGTTAACCGCAAACAACTCAGCGCGGTTAAGGTAAAACTTGCAGAACAGGAAAAAGCTATTGCGACATTAAAAACACAGATTTCAGGTTCAGAGAACGCTTTGGCCAGCTCTACCGCGAAATTAGACGAGATCAGTTTTTTGGGTATCTCCTTTACCAAAGGCAAATACAATATGATGGTATGGAGCCTGATTCTGGTATTGGCAGCTGCATTGGCCATTGTGATTCTTCGTTCTGCGAAGTTCATGCATGAAGCCAAATACAGAAGTTCCTTATATGAAGAAATTGCACAGGAATATCAAAACTACAAGACGAAAGCGAATGATAAAGAGAAGAAACTAGCGAGAGAATTGCAGGATGAGCGCAACAAACTCGACGAATTGAGAAAGAAGTAATTCAAAAAAAAGCGCCTACAACAAAAAAGCCTTCCGAAATAAATCCGGAAGGCTTTTTTGTTATTCGACTAAAAAGTTAAACTTTGATTTCAACTTCAACACCGCTAGGTAGTTCAAGTTTCATTAAAGCATCAACAGTTTTAGAGTTAGAGCTATAAATGTCTAACAAACGTTTGTATGCGCATAATTGAAACTGCTCACGTGCTTTTTTGTTAACGTGTGGAGAACGCAAAACAGTGAAGATTTTCTTTTCTGTAGGCAATGGAATTGGACCACTAACTACTGCACCCGTAGGTTTAACAGTCTTAACGATTTTCTCAGCAGATTTGTCTACTAAGTTGTAATCGTAAGATTTTAATTTAATTCTGATTCTTTGGCTCATCTTATGTATGTATTAAGGCTGCCGGTTAGAGCTATTAATAACCGGCTGCCGATTTAATATTATATTATTCTGCGGATTTAACTCTTCCTTTAGATTTTGCGATTACTTCATCCTGAACGTTTTTCGGAGCAGGTGCGTAATGATCAAATTCCATTGTTGAAGTTGCACGTCCAGAAGTGATCGTACGTAACTGAGTTACATAACCGAACATTTCAGAAAGTGGTACAGTTGCTTTAATTACCTGAGCACCAGCACGTGTATCCATTCCTAATAGTTGACCACGACGACGGTTCATGTCACCGATAACATCACCCATGTTTTCTTCAGGGGTTAAGATTTCGATTTTCATGATTGGCTCCATCAATACAGGGTTACATTTAGGTAATGCTTCACGGTAAGCCATTTTAGCTGCAAGTTCGAAAGATAAAGCATCTGAATCGACTGCGTGGAATGAACCATCAATTAAGCGAACTTTCATATCAGGTAGCGGGTATCCAGCCAATACGCCGTTAGACATAGATGCTGCAAATCCTTTTTCTACTGAAGGGATAAATTCACGTGGAATAGATCCACCAGAGATTTCATTTACAAACTGTAAGCCCCCTTTTTCGTAATCGGCATCGATTGGAGAAATGATAACTTGAATGTCCGCGAATTTACCACGTCCACCAGATTGTTTTTTGTAAGTCTCACGGTGTTGTACTGTTCCGTTAATTGCCTCTTTGTAAGCTACTTGTGGTGCACCTTGGTTAACCTCAACCTTAAACTCACGTTTAAGACGGTCAATCAGAATGTCTAAGTGAAGCTCACCCATACCAGAGATTACAGTCTGGCCAGTTTCCTGATCAGTTTGAACTCTAAATGTAGGATCTTCTTCTGCCAATTTCGCTAATCCCATACCTAATTTATCAATATCAGCTTGAGTTTTAGGCTCAATAGCTAATCCGATAACCGGCTCAGGGAAGTTCATTGATTCCAGAATGATTGGATTTTTCTCATCACAAAGTGTATCACCTGTTTTGATATCTTTAAAGCCTACAACAGCAGCAATATCACCAGCACCTACATTAGGAATTGGGTTTTGCTTGTTTGCATGCATTTGGAAGATACGGGAGATACGCTCTTTGTTCTCAGAACGTGCGTTATAAACGTATGAACCAGCTTCTAAATTACCTGAATACACACGGATAAAACATAAACGACCTACGAAAGGATCTGTTGCAATTTTAAATGCTAAAGCTGCAAAAGGCTCTTTTTCATCAGGGTGACGTAAAGTTTCTTCTCCAGTGTTAGGATTGATACCAACGATAGCTTCCTGATCCATTGGTGAAGGCAATAATTCCATCACGTAATCAAGCATTGTCTGAACACCTTTGTTTTTGAAAGATGAACCACAAACCATAGGTACAATTTTAGCATCCAATACTGCTTTACGTAAAGCGTCTAAAACTTCACGTTCAGTGATCGTTTCAGGAGCATCGAAGAATTTCTCCATCAATGACTCATCGTAATCAGCAACTGATTCTAACAATTTCTCTCTCCATTCAGCAACCTCATCCAACATATCTTCTGGAATTGGTACTTCAGTAAAGGTCATTCCTTTATCATGCTCATTCCAAACGATACCACGGTTGTTGATTAAATCAACCACACCTTTGAAAGTATCTTCAGCACCGATAGGTAACTGTAATGGAACTGCATTAGAGCCTAACATGCTTTTAACTTGTCCAACAACTTTCAAGAAATCTGCACCTGAACGGTCCATCTTGTTTACGAAGCCGATACGGGCAACGTTATAGTTGTTAGCCAAACGCCAGTTAGTTTCAGATTGAGGCTCAACACCATCAACTGCTGAGAACAAGAATACCAATCCATCTAATACACGTAGGGAACGGTTTACCTCTACGGTAAAATCTACGTGACCCGGTGTATCAATAATGTTGATATGATAATCTTGATTTCTGTATTTCCAACCAACAGTTGTAGCAGCAGAAGTAATGGTAATACCACGTTCCTGCTCCTGTGCCATCCAGTCCATTGTTGCTGCACCTTCGTGCACTTCACCAATTTTATGACTAACACCTGCATAGTAAAGAATACGCTCTGTAGTAGTGGTCTTACCTGCATCAATGTGCGCGGCAATACCAATATTTCTTGTAAATCTTAAGTCTCTTGACATTTTATGATTCTGTATGATTAGAAACGGAAATGAGAGAACGCTTTGTTAGCCTCAGCCATTTTATGCGTATCTTCTTTTTTCTTAACTGCTGCACCTTCACCTTTAGCTGCTGAAACGATTTCACCTGCTAATTTTTCTTTCATGGTTTTTTCACCACGTTTACGAGCGTAAGAAATTAACCATTTCATGCCTAAAGCAATCTTACGGTCAGGTCTTACCTCTGTAGGTACCTGGAAATTTGCACCACCTACACGACGAGATTTAACCTCTACTGCAGGCATTACATTTGTTAAAGCACGTTTCCACACTTCTAGACCGTTCTCGCCAGCTTTTTTCTCAGCAAGCTCAACAGCATCGTAAAAAATACTATATGCGATAGATTTTTTTCCATCGTACATCATATTGTTTACAAATCTGGTCACCTGAACATCGTTAAATTTTGGATCAGGAAGGATAATTCTCTTTTTTGGTTTTGACTTTCTCATTTGTTGTTCCTCCTAATTATTTCTTTTTACCTTTTTTTGGTGCTGCAGCTGCTGCTACTTGTCCTGGCTTAGGACGTTTAGTACCATATTTTGAACGACGTTGGTTACGACCAGCAACTCCTGAAGTATCTAAAGCTCCACGGATAATGTGATAACGTACTCCTGGTAAATCTTTAACACGACCACCACGGATCAATACAATGGAGTGCTCCTGTAAATTGTGACCTTCACCTGGAATATAGGCATTCACCTCTTTACCATTGGTTAAACGTACACGGGCAACTTTACGCATTGCTGAGTTTGGTTTTTTAGGGGTAGTGGTATATACACGTGTACATACACCTCTTCGCTGTGGACAGCTGTCCAACGCAGGAGACTTACTCTTGAACTCCAGTGCTACTCTACCTTTTCTAACTAATTGTTGAATGGTTGGCATTGTTCTTTTTGTTTTCTATTAATATTTAAAAACTTTACCCCTATAATAAGGGACTGCAAAGGTAGGATAATACAATTTATAAATCAAGGGCTTAACGCAAAAATAATTCTGAGGTAGAATTACCTAATATCAATAGTATCAGAAGGGTTAGGAACAACAGAACTGCTGTGAAATTGAGATAGAAATGCAATACTGATCGTATAGCGTCCGTATAGTGCTGCTGGTTGCCGGAGGGCTGACGAGGGGTTGGAGAGGAGTTCCTGACGGTTGGTTAAGGCTTATACCTAAGCAAGCCCTCGTCAGCCCTCCGACAACTCCTCATCAACCAGCACTACTATACCAGCAGTATAGTAATGGTGTAGCCGGTCTTATATATTAGTGGAAGGTGTCTAAGTAAAGCTTCTCTACTTTCTTCCTTGCCCAATCGGTCTTGCGTAAAAATTTTAAGCTGGATTTTAAACTCGGGTTATTCAAAAAACATTCTACCCGAATCAATCTGCCCATTTCCGGCCAGTCATAATGCCAGACCAATTGTTTCACAATAAACTCCAGTGTTTTACCATGTAAAGGATTATTTGGCTGTCCTGTTTCTGTCATGCTACAAAAATAATAAGAATTTCCGGCTCTTAAATACCTTCCGCATAAAAAGACTCTAATTCCTAATGACTAAATTTGTACTATTCAGTTTTACTTAATTCCTACCTCATGCAATTTAAATTAGGAGAGTTTGTTCGTTTCGTAGACGAAAATATAGAAGGTTATATCACCAGAATCATCGATAAAGATACCGTTGGCGTAACCGATTCCAATGATTTTGAAATTCCTGTACTGGCTTCCAAAGTGACTTTAGTACACGATGAAATCCCGGTTAGTGATATCGTTTCTAACCGCCCGGCGGTAGTCATTCCGGAAGCAGAATTTATTAAAGATGGCATATACCTGGGTTTGATCACCGATCAGCACAGTACTTCTGTTGCCCATTTCCACCTCGTTAATGAAAGCTCTTTCCAATTGTTAGCCAGCTTAACCACAGAAAAAGGAGATCACTATAAAGGGGAGTTTGCAGCTATTATCCCTGCTCATTCGACCAAAAAGATTTATTCAGCGCAATTGGCTGACATTCAGATCTGGCCTAAATTTAAACTGGAAATCTTATTCCATACCCCGGCAAATGTGGAGCCTAAAGCCCCAATCGTTTACCATGAGCGTATCAAAGGAAAAGATCTTTCAGTGGCCAAAGTAGATATCACCCTGCTGAAACAAAAAGGTTGGTTGATCCGCCTGGATGCTCCGGAAGCGATGATTGATGCTGAAAAATTGAAAGAAAGCTTTTTTAAAGCAAGATAACATCCCTATTCAGGTATTAACCGGGTTAAGTACCAAACAATTACAGGAATTCAGGCGTTATCCTTTAACACCATTTCCTTAATCTGATGAAGTACTTAACCCCTGTTTTCAGCCTGATCCTATGCATCCCCTTGATGGCGGTTACCTGTAACCGTCCAATGGAAAAAATAGCAGAACCCAGACTTAAAGATATCAAACTACCGGAAGGCTTTAAAATCGAAGTTTTTGCCAAGGTAGACAATCCCAGGTCTATGGCCCTGGGTGCCAATGGAACCGTATTTGTCGGCAACCGCGATGGCGATAAAGTCTACGCCCTGGTAGATGAAAATAAAGATGGCATCGCCGAAAAAACCTATATCATCGCGCAAGGTCTAAAAGACATGCCCAATGGAGTCGCCTTTAAAGATGGTAGCTTATATGTAGCCGAAATCAGCAAAATCTGGCGCTACGACAATATTGAAGCGCAGCTGGCCAAGCCTCCTACACCCGTTCTCGTTTATGATAAACTGCCAACAGATACCCACCATGGCTGGAAATACATCGCTTTCGGCCCGGATGGAAAACTCTATGTACCCGTGGGTGCCCCCTGCAATATTTGCGACAATTCCGATAAAGATAAAAGGTATGCCTCCATCACCCGCATGAATCCCGATGGAACCGGATTTGAAATCTTTGCCAATGGCGTTCGTAATTCTGTTGGTTTCGACTGGAATCCCCGAACTAAAGAACTTTGGTTTACGGATAACGGCAGGGATATGTTAGGAGAAGACATTCCTGCGGATGAGCTCAATCGCGCAGAAAAAGCGGGTATGAACTTCGGATACCCATTTGTGCATGCCGGAGACATCCTAGATCCGGAATTCGGTAAGGGAAAAAACCCGAAAGACTATACTCCTCCTCAGGCAAAACTCAACGCCCATACCGCTGCACTGGGTATGAAATTCTATACCGGTGATCAATTTCCTAAATCTTATAAAAACCAGATCTTCATCGCAGAACATGGCTCATGGAATAGGAAAGTACCTACGGGGTACCGGATTTCCCTGGTTAAACTGGATGGCAATAAAGTACTCAGCTATGAACCTTTTGCTACCGGCTGGCTGAAAGATGGAAAAGCCTGGGGCAGACCGGTAGATGTGCTCCAGTTAAAAGACGGCTCCCTGTTGGTTTCTGATGATTTCGCTAATCTTGTCTATAGAATTTACTATGACAAGTAAATTTCAAGATGGATAATTGTCTTTCCGGTTATTTTTTTGTAACCTGCCATCATCAGTAAAAACAGTAGAAATGAGCTTAAAAGATTACGAATTTGACTTTGATGACATCGGCCGCAGTACCTATAATATCCTTTTAAAATGGGGGGTTCCTGAAAGCATAGCCACTTTTGTAAACCTGCTGGCCCTTTTGGTAGTCCTGGTCATTGCCGTATATTTATTACATGACTTGCTCAGACGCTTACTCCGGATTGCTTTAATCCGCATCGTAAAAACCACCCGAATTGATTTTTTTCTGCATCTGCTGGAAAATAAACTCGCCCATTATATTGCCTTACTGGCCGCAGTTTCCCTGATCAGGAACACGGTGGAGATGATTTTCCATTCCTTTCCTACCTTAACAAAGGCACTGATCAAACTGACTGATGCATACCTGGTGATCCTGATCATCTGGGTGATCATGACACTGGTCAAATCCGGTGCAGAATCTTTAAGGAAAAAAGCAACTTTTCGCTCCAAACCGATAGAAAGTTACCTGCAGGTAATCCGGATTATATTTTACCTGATTGCATTTGTCATCATATTCTCTATCCTCACCGGGCAAAATCCTGCCGTTGCTTTTACGGCAATGGGTGCAGCTTCCGCAGTATTATTACTGATGTTTAAGGATACGATTATGGGTTTTGTTGCGAGTATACAAGTGAGTACCAATGATACGGTCCGTATTGGCGACTGGATCACGATGCCAAAATACGGTGCTGATGGTGATGTGATGGAAATCAACCTGACCACCGTGAAAGTGCAGAACTTTGACAAGACCATTACCACCATCCCTACGTATTCTTTAGTCTCAGATTCTTTTCAAAACTGGAGAGGAATGAGCGAATCCGGTGGGCGAAGAATCAAACGTGCTATTTTTATCCGCCAATCTACCATCCGTTTCATTACCCCGGAAGAACTGGAAGAATTCAGAAAAATACAATCACTGACGGCCTATATAGACCACCGCCAGAAAGACATCAATAAAAACAATGAGCGCGTAGGTGCTGATAAAACTTTACTGATCAACGGCAGAAACCTGACCAATGCGGGACTATACCGGAAGTATATAGATAATTATATCGCCAACCATAGTGGCATCCATAAAAAGATGACCATGATGGTGAGGCAACTCGCCCCTACTGCAACCGGATTACCCATAGAAATCTATGCCTTTACCGGAACTACCAAATGGATTGATTATGAGTATATCATGGCCGATATATTTGACCACCTCCTGGCCTCGGCGAGATTTTTCGACTTACAGATCTATGAAATGGAAGTCTTAAACCCTGATAAAGAATAAAGAAAGGCTTCCGGAGTTTAAATCCGGAAGCCTTTCTTTATGTTATTTATTCCAGGTGTTATTGGAAGAATTCGAATCAGGAAGTACCTTTTCCGGATCCAGTGTTACCGAAACCACTTCTTCTGTAGTTGGGTAATTGATCGTCCAGCTGGTATTTCTCATCCAGATATCTACCGGTAACCTGATGATATCTGTCTTTCCACTTTTCGTTTTCACTTCTATAATGATCGGCATTGGCATTTTTTCCAGATTGGCAACCTGAATATTATAACCAACAATTGCGCCGTCTTTATTTACTTCTTTAACACCAGCAATGCCCTGATCTGTTTTCCAGTTTTCCAGGAACCAGCCTCTCCAGAACCAGGAAAGGTCTTCTCCGGCTCCGTTTTCCATCGAACGGAAAAAGTCGAATGGCGTAGGGTGTTTGAAAGCCCATGCTTCTATATATTTTTTAAAGGCGTAATCGAAACGATCTGCACCCAATACCTGATCTCTTAATATGTTTAAACCAACACCTGGTTTATAATATAAGTTCGTTCCGATATTGACTTCTTTCATCGCATCCGGCGTTAGCATCACATATTCCTGCTGATCATTAGCCAGCGACTTACCAATCGCCTGTACATCGGAAGGCTTACGTTTATATTCACCATTGTTAAATTCAGCGGCCGACAAGCCATTGATGAACGTATTAAAACCTTCATCCATCCAGCCATATTTACGCTCATTGCTACCCACAATCATCGGGAACCAGGTATGTCCAAATTCATGGTCAATTACGCCCCATGCACTGCCATTTTTAGCTTTCCAGCCACAAAAAACAATACCTGGATATTCCATACCACCTACATTACTGGCCACATTAATCGCCATTGGGTAAGGATATTCGAACCATTTTTTAGAATAATATTCGATAGAAGCTTTTACATATTCCGCACCACGACCATAACCATCTTTACCATTACTTTCTACCGGATGTGCAGAAATTGCTAAAGACTTTTTACCACTTGGGAGGTTGATTCTTGCCGCATCTACTACGAATGCTTTGGAAGAAGCCCAAGCCACATCACGGGTGTTTTTGATCTTAAATTTCCAGGTTAATTTTCCGCTTCCAGGGCGCGATTTAGGATCGGTCACCTCTTCTTCAGAACGAATAGTGACTACTTTATCACTTTGTTTTGCTTTATTCCAGCGCGCCAGTTGCTCCGCAGTAAATACCTCCTGAGGATTTACCAGTTCACCAGAACCCATTACGATATGGTTTGCAGGAGCGGTAACTGCGAAATCAACGTCTCCGTATTCACAGTAAAATTCTCCGGCACCCCAATAAGGAAGTGTGTTCCAGCCGATGATGTCATCATAAACAGCCATCCTTGGGAACCACTGTGCGATAGAGAAAATCTCCCCGTTTTTAGTAGTCAGGTGCCCCATACGGTCGGAACCATTAATCGGGATGATAAAAGAAAAATTCATTTTGATGGTGATCACCTCTCCATTTGCCGCCAAAGGCTGATCCAGACGAATCTGCATCCTGGTATCTTCAGTGATCGAAGTAAACTTAACCGGTTTAGCTTTTTGAGCAACGCTAAGTCCTTCAATTTTATAACCTCCGTTTACTTTCTCCCCTCTGGCACCGTAACGGCTACCAGCAGCAATCAAAGAGTTTCCTCTTGAGTTTTCCGCAAAAAGGTTTTGGTCCATTTGCAGCCATAAGTATGGCAATTTATCCGGACTATTGTTTTTATAAGTAATGGTAACCGTGCCTGTGACCAGATTTTTAGCATCATCAAGGTTCGCTGTAATTTGGTAATCGGCACGGTTTTGCCAGTATTTAGGGCCTGGATAGCCACTCGCAGAACGGAATTCATTGCCATTCTGGGTATAAAATAACGGGTTAAAAGCCGCATGAGGATCGTAGTTGCCACCGGCTTGTTGCGCCATGGAACTAAAACCAAATGCGCATAACAATACCCCCAGGAGGGTAAACTTATTCATCATCATAATGTGTTGGGTTTAGATTCGAACTAAAGGTATAAAATGAATATTTATTCCCAACCATTGTAACGGTTTTATTAAGGCTACTTTAACTTCGGCATCGGCGGTAATTTGCGCTGATCTACCGGAAGTTTTTTCCAGGCATTGTATGCTTTTGCGATATAGTAATTATAGTTAAAAGGACGTTCGCTCATCACTAAAGCCACATTTGGACGGTACATCACGATGAAGTCTTTCAATTCCTGACCTTGTAATTTCACTAAATCACTAACGGTTTTCTCATTGAAATGTTCTCTGATCTCGGTCTCATAAGCGTCTCTTTCTTCCAGGAAGCGGACTTTTTCTCTTTCTCTTTTCATTCTGCCATAGCCGAGGTTCACAATTACGCCCCCTGCTCTGTCATTATTCTTTTTGCCTTCCAGGCCATCGGTCATGATTCTTTTAATCGGTTTGCCTTGTCCATTCACCAATACCTCAGGATTTACCTTGGCACTTTTGATCTCTACGCCTTTTAATTCAGTAGATTTTACCGGAAGATAAACCATTTTCGGTTTCAGGTCAATCAGGTATAAAGTATCCGTATGGAACCCAGGATGTGAGAATTCGATTAAATCACCCACTTTTGCAGGCAGACTAAACTGTCCGGCAGCTTTTGTTTTGATGGACTTCTTATTGTCCAGGTTTCTTACGAGCACATCCTGCATCGGGAAAGACTTGTTATCGAAGTCATAAACCGCACCGGTAATTGTTGTTTGTGCCCACAGACCTAGAGGAGCAATACTAACGAAGAACAAAAATAAATATTTAGTCATAACCAAATGTAACACTGTTTCTATCTATATGAAACTGTTTAACAAAAATTAACAGCAAAAGATTTAACTATTTTAAGATTGTTTCGTAGGCTGCTTCATCAAAACCAATCAGCACCGCTTTGCCTTCAATTTCTACTACTGGTCTTTTTATCGCACTGGTATGATTCAACAGGATCTGAACCGCAGTTTGGGTATCCACAACACTATTTTGTTGCTCCGGACTCAGCTTTTTCCAGGTCGTTCCTTTTTTATTCAAAACCTTTTCCCAGCCAAAAGCAGTACACCATTCTTCCAGCTTTTCTGCCGTAATTCCCTGCTTTTTGAAGTCATGAAATAAGGGGCTGAATCCTTGATCTGCCAGCCAGGTTCTTGCCTTTTTTACTGTGTTACAATTTGGTATTCCGTATATGATCATAAGCACAAAAATAAAATTTATTATCGTTATTATTGTGTTGATTTTATCTTGCACTGTGGGGGTGCTTAATGAAATTGTAAAAAACGGCAATAAAAAGAACAAAAACTGCCTTATTTATTTGTAATATAGGCACTAAGGGGATTTTATGCCCTTTTTTCGGTTTCGATATCCTCCACGATTCCTGGTAATTTCCCCCATACTTAATTGTTCTATTCTATGTTTAAACTAACTTTTAAACAACAAGTATTAACAGGATTTACTGTTTCCTTATTGTTTGTACTGGTATCTGCCATCACCTCCTATCTCAGCGTAGAGAAACTAAAAGAGGATACCCAATGGCAAAGTCACACTTATGAGGTTATTAATCTGATTAAAAACACCGAGGTTCAGGTACTGAATTCAGAAAGTGCGCTAAGAGGTTTTATCCTGTCTAAAAAAACCGACTACTTAAGGCCATATAATAAGAATGCGCCCATGATCCTGGAGACCGTTCAGGATTTAAAAAGGCTGCTTTCCGACAATGAGGATCAACAGGAACGTGCAGATTCCCTGGATTTTTATGCCCATAAAAAGGTGGCGGAGATGCAGGAAGTGATCCGGATTTACGATAAGGAAGGTGCTGCAGGAGCTACTACACGTGTGTTGGATGGTGGTGGCCAACTTTATAAGGACAAAATTCTTGCCTTCAGCAGGAAAATGATTGAAGTAGAATTTAAGCTCCTGGCATCGCGCAAAGCGAATACCATCGCAAGCAGTCAGCGAAGTACCCTGATCATTTCTTTAAGTGCATTCATCATCTTCGGCTTGATCTTATTCTTGTTTACTTACATCAGAAGGACCTTTGATCAGCAGAAAGAAACAGAAGGCCAGATCAGGGAGTCCAACTTAAAATTAGAAAAGATATCCGCAGAGAATGAGCAGAAGAACTGGTTACTTTCCGGCGCATCTGAGGTTAATAATGCCATGCGCGGAGAACAGGAAGTGGAAGAGCTTTCGGCAAATATTGTCACCCGGATCAGTAATTATATCGACGCTCCGGTAGGGGCATTTTTCCTGCTCAGTAAATCGAGAAATCTATTCCGCTTTACCGGTGGCTACGCGTATCAGCCTAAAAAAGGAGAAACCAGCCAATATCATTATGGAGAGGGTCTGGTTGGACAAACAGCCTCAGAAAAACAAGCTAAATTATTTAAGAATGTGCCACTCAACTACCTGAAAATCCGTTCCGGTTTAGGTAGCACAATTCCGCAAAGCATTTATCTGGTGCCTATCGTATTTGAGGAGGAAACCCTTGCCGTGATTGAACTCGGTTTACAACAGGATCCTGACGAAAAAACGATTTTATTCTTAAACACGATCAGTGAGAGCATCGGATTGGCGGTAAATAGTGCCGTTGCCCGTGTTAAATTAAGAGACTTATTTGAGCAAACACAACAGCAGGCAGAAGAACTGGCGAGTCAGCAGGAAGAATTGAGAACCACAAATGAGGAGCTGATCTATAAAACCGATCAGCTGCAATCTTCGGAAGAGGAACTGCGGGTGCAACAGGAAGAATTGCGTCAAACCAATGCCGAGCTGGAAGAAAAAGCACAGCAGCTCGAAGAACGTAATATCTCGATCAATCAGGCCAGAGAAGCCATCAGCTTAAAAGCCGAAGAACTGGAGATTTCCAGTAAATATAAATCGGAGTTTCTGGCCAATATGAGTCATGAACTCCGGACTCCTTTAAATAGTATCCTGATTCTGGCTAGAATATTAAAAGAAAACAGACCGGAGAATCTGAATGAAGACCAGATAAAATATGCCGGTGTGATTCATAATGCAGGTAACGATTTATTGGCCCTGATTAATGACATTCTGGATTTATCTAAAATTGAATCCGGAAAAGTAGACCTGAATATTGAAAAGGTAAAACCTGCTGTGATCAGTCAGAGTATGGAATCCTTGTTTAATGAACTGGCCAGAAGTAAGAAGATTGACTTCCAGACGGACCTGGCCCCGGATCTTCCGGAAACTATCGTAACCGACCAGTCCAGGGTAGAGCAAATTGTGAAAAACCTGCTTTCTAACGCCTTTAAATTTACACCGGAATACGGTCACATTAGTTTAACGATCAGCAAAGCGGATCAGAACACCGTGTTTTATGCAGATCGCCTCAAAAATACCAAAGAAGAAATCATTGGCATTACCGTTAAAGATTCTGGCATTGGTATTCCGGAAGACAAGCAGAAGCTCATTTTTGAAGCTTTCCAGCAAGCGGATGGTTCTACCAGCAGAAAGTTTGGCGGCACGGGCCTTGGTTTATCCATCAGCAAGGAACTCGCTTACCTGCTGGGTGGAGAAATCCAGGTGAGTAGTAAACCTAATGAAGGTAGTATTTTCACCCTGTACCTCCCAAAAAACAATAAATTTCTACATATAGAACAGGGAGTTAGCACTCCTTCCGAAGTTTACACCCCTGCTCCTGCAGTTTTTGAATCCTTCCCTTCAGCGGAAAAACAAGGCGACCTGTCGCAAAGAATCCTGATTATCGAAGATGATGAGGTATTTGCCGATGTATTGAACGATTATGCCCTGGAAAAAGGTTTCCAGCCAATTCTGGCGCATAGCGGAGATACCGGTTTAGCCATGGCCTTTGAACACCTACCGGATGCGATTGTACTGGATGTGATGCTACCGGTTATGGATGGCTGGACGATCCTTAAAAAGCTGAAAGCGGATCCGAGAACCAAACACATTCCCGTTCACATGATGTCGGCAGGAAATGAAAAGGCCAGTAAAGCGAAAAAAGAAGGAGCCATTGGTTTCCTTAAAAAACCCGTAGAAAAAGAGCAACTGGATGAGGCCTTTAATTTATTAAGTGCTGCCTACCTGAAATACAATTTCAAAAGTGTGCTCGTGATCGAAGATCAGGAGTTACAAAGCAGGGAACTGACCGAGCAGCTGACAGAAAAAGGAGTAGATGTGAAACAGGCATTTACCGGCAAAGAAGCCCTAGATCTGTTAAATGATCAGGTTTTTGATTGCATCATCCTCGATTTAAAACTGCCTGACATCTCCGGATTCGACTTATTGGATCAGATTAAATCGCAGCCATTACATGCCCATATCCCGGTGATCATCAATACCGCAATGGAATTGGATCAGGAGAAAATGGCGCAGATCATGAGGTACACAGATGCGATGGTATTAAAATCGAACAAGTCTAACGACCGCCTGATAGATGAAGTAAGCTTGTTTATCAACAAGCTGAAACAGGATGGCCCTGCAAAAGCCAATCCAGGAAAAGGAAAAAGTGTTTCCACTATGGAGAAGGTATTGAAAGATAAAACCATCCTGATCACCGATGATGATATGCGGAATATTTTCGCACTTTCCAGTGCCTTACAGGTGTACGACCTTAAAATCGTGATTGCCAATAACGGCAGGGAAGCCCTGGAAAAACTGGAAGAATCTGAACAGATCGACCTGGTATTGATGGATATCATGATGCCTGAAATGGATGGTTATGAAGCCATGAAGGCCATCAGAAAAGAAAAACGCTTTGCTAAACTCCCGATTATTGCATTGACTGCCAAGGCAATGAAAAACGATCGTGAGCGTTGTATTGAGGCCGGAGCAAACGATTACATTTCTAAACCTGTTGATATGGATAAGTTGTTGTCTATGTTAAGAGTCTGGTTAAGTTAATATGGAGAAAGAAGAAGAAGATTACCTCAGTTATGAGCAGCTAACCGAACTCATTGATTTTATAAAAAACATACATGGTTTTGATTTCAGCGATTATTCCCCGGCCTCTTTAAAAAGAAGGGTGACCAGAATTATGCAGTTGCAAAAACTAAGTCTTTTTGACTTACGTACTTTACTGACCAACGACCATGATTATTTTGAGTCTTTCCTCATTGAAATTACGGTAAACGTGACTGAAATGTTTAGAGATCCTTCCTTTTACCGTTCGGTGAAGGAGCAGATCATCCCTTACCTCCGCTCTTATCAGCGCATTAAAGTATGGAATGCAGGTTGCTCTAGCGGAGAAGAAGTCTATTCATTTGCCATCCTGTTTGCCGATGAGGAACTGTATGACCGAAGCTTTTTTTACGGAACAGACATCAATAATGATGTCCTTGATTTCGCCAAAAACGGTATTTATGATTTACAAAAGATGAAACAGTTTTCAGAAAACTATCAAAAGACGGGCGCCATTCATACCCTTTCTGATTATTATACCGCAAGGTATGAGGCTGCTTCGATCAACCATTCTTTAAAAAAGAACTTGTTGTTTTCGGCACATAACCTGGCTTCGGATGGGGTATTTAATGAGTTTCAACTGATCTCCTGTCGAAATGTGCTCATCTATTTTAATACAGATTTACAGAAGAAGGTGATTGAACTGTTTTACAACAGCCTGGCGAATTTTGGCTTCCTCTGTCTGGGTGCCAAAGAAACCTTAAGAAGTACCGAAACCGGTCGCTTCAAAATTATAGATAAGAAAAATAACATTTACCAAAAAATAGCTTAAGGGCCTTTATTATCATCCCTCAGTAAGACCTAACATGGAAAAGATTAATATATTAATTGTTGATGACCGACCGGAAAACATCGTTGCCCTGGAGGCATTGCTGCAAAGGAAAGACATCAACATCATTACCACCACCAACCCAAATGAGGCATTGAGGATATCCTGGGAGAAGGATATAGCAATTGCAATGGTGGACGTTCAAATGCCGGAGATGGATGGATTTGAACTGGTAGAAATCTTAAAAAGCAACCCCCGGACCAAAGAAATCCTGATCATATTTGTAACTGCCATTTCCAAGGAAACCAAGTATGCCGTAAAAGGATTGAATTCCGGTGCCATAGACTACCTCTACAAACCGCTGGATCCTTACGTAACTTCTGCCAAAGTAGATTCCTTTATCCGCCTGGTGAGAACGGAACGTGAGATCAAAAGAAAAAATCAGGAACTGATCGCCTACCAGAAGGAATTGATCAAGGCTAAAGAAGAAGCAGAACAAGGCAAGCGCATCAAGGAAAATTTCCTGGCCAATATGAGTCATGAAATCCGCACCCCGATTAACGGGATCATCGGATTGGCGAACCTGCTGGGCAAAACAGACCTGAGTCCGGAACAAAAGGAAATGGTGAGCCTCCTGGAGATCTCTTCCGATTCTCTTTTAGGGGTGATCAATGATATTCTGGACTTATCAAAAATAGAATCCGGAAAGTTCAAGATCAACCGTTCTGAAACTGATCTGGCTAAAATATGTAACTCGGTGGTCAACCTTTTACGCATTCGTGCCATGGAAAAAGAACTGGAGCTTAGTATGGATTTAGATCCGGAACTGCCAAATGCTGTATTGGCAGACTCGCTCCGTTTGAATCAGATCCTGATGAACCTGATTGGCAATGCCATTAAGTTCACTAATCAGGGATCTGTGCATTTAAAAACAGAAATCATTGATCGGAAAGGAAACAACTTACACATTAAGTTTTCGGTGAGGGATACCGGTATCGGCATTGCTAAAAACAATATTGAGAAGATCTTTGAAACTTTTGAGCAGGCGGATGAACAAACAACCGTCAAATTTGGTGGCACCGGACTGGGACTTTCGATTGTCAGGAACCTGGCGAAACTAAAAGGCGGTGTGCTGGAAGTTTCCAGTGAAGAAGGAACCGGCAGTACTTTCTCTTTCAGCAACTGGTATGAAACGGTAAAAGATACGGTGGTGATTAAACCGGTGATTAAGCCTGCGCTGGATCATTTTGCCGGATTGAGAATCCTTGTGGCGGAAGACAA
This sequence comes from Pedobacter gandavensis, assembly GCF_032677645.1. Classification (GTDB taxonomy): domain Bacteria; phylum Bacteroidota; class Bacteroidia; order Sphingobacteriales; family Sphingobacteriaceae; genus Pedobacter; species Pedobacter gandavensis_A. The sequence continues at coordinate 376,445 of NZ_JAVTSB010000001.1, forward strand.
TCCGATCAACAAGTTTCTGATCATCAAAATACTGAAAGACTGGCAGGTGATTCCAGACGTTGTAGAGAATGGAAAGGATGCTTTAGCACAATTAGCCGCAGCAGATTACGACCTGATCCTGATGGATACTTTTATGCCGGTAATGAACGGTCTGGATGCCATAAAACTCATTCGTGAAGGCTTTGTGAAAGGGAAAGAAAACATTCCGATCATCACCTTCTCCGCAGCAGTTTTAGAAACCGACAAGCAAACCGCTATTGATGCAGGGGCAAATGATGTGGTGAGTAAACCATTTGAACTGGATGTACTTCATGAGAAAATCAGGAAATACGCGATAAAATAAGCTGCCTTTATTTGTTAAAGGCAGTCATAGTTAAAGCTGGACCAACGGTTACAAAACTTTTAATCAGGTCCACGCTTTTGCCAATCAATGCCGGAAGTTCCAATTGCTCGTCCTTATCAAAATGGCCCAATACATAATCCGCTTGTCTGCCTTTAGCAAAGTTATCACTGATCCCAAAACGCAATCTTGGGTAGGCTTGTCCGCCGCAAAGTTCTTCAATGCTCTTTAAGCCGTTATGCCCGGCACTACTGCCCTGCATTTTCAGGCGAAGCTTCCCCAATGGCAAAGCCAGGTCATCCACGATCACCAATACGTTTTCCAGGGGGATGTTATATTCCCTCATGTAATAATTTACCGCTTTTCCACTCAGGTTCATATAAGTGGTTGGCTTGATCACATGGAGCTTTCTCCCTTTGAAAGAAACTTCGGTATAATAGGCCAGTCGGATATTAGAGAAAGTACCTCCAAGCTCTTTTACCAGCTCATCAGCAATATCAAAACCAATATTATGACGCGTATGTGCGTATTCCGGACCTATATTCCCTAAACCAACGATTAAGTATTTCATCTCCTGCAAATATAATAGTTTAGCTGAGAACAGCTATTGAATCATTTTTTTAAGCAAAAAAAAGCAGTACCGTTACCGATACTGCTTTTTTAGATTGGACTAAAAAGAAATTATTTCTTGTTAGCTTCGTTCTCAGCTTGTTTTAAAGCTCTTGACATACCAACAGATACGATAGTATCTTCTGGAGTGTTAGTGATTGTGTATGCTGCAGTTGCAAGATCACGTACACGGAACAAGTTACCAACTTCTAATTTTGAGATGCTCACTTCAATTGTTTGAGGCATATCTTTAGGGAAAGCTCTAACACGAAGTTTACGTAATTTCTGTACTAATTTACCACCCATTTTAACACCTGGAGAAGTACCTGCGATTTTAACAGGGATTTCCATTAAGATTTCTTTGTCATCAAATAACTGAAGAAAATCTACGTGTAATAATAAGTCAGTAAGTGGGTGAAATTGTAATTCTTTAATGATAGCTTTAGTTTTAGTACCATTAATGTCAATTTCAATAAAGTTTGCTTCTGGAGTGTAAATAGCATCCTTTAATTCGGTTGTAATTACAGCAAAGTGTTTTTGCTCAGTACCACCATACAATACCGCAGGAACTTTACCTTCATAGCGAAGCTCTTTAGCATCGCGTTTCCCTACGTTCTCTCTTGGAGAACCGCTAATTGCGATTGTTTTCATTTTATATATATTAATTGTTATTATTAAACTCTAAAAAGGTCACTGATAGAACCGTGCTCATTTACATTGGCAATTGCTTTTGCAAATAATTCAGCAGTACTCAATACCCTGATTTTATCACTCTGACGTTTCAAAGGAATGGTATCTGTCACGATCAACTCAGCTAACATTGAGTTTTCTACCGTTTCATAAGCCTTACCTGATAACACCGGGTGTGTACAAACGGCACGCACACTTTTCGCTCCTTTTTCCATGATCAGCGCTGCTGCTTTGGATAAAGTACCTGCCGTGTCGCAAATGTCGTCAATTAAAACCACATCTAAACCAACTACATCACCAATGATCGACATTGACTCAATTTCATTGGCACGTTTACGTCGTTTATCACAGATCACTACCTCTGCATTGAAGAACTTTGCAAAAGTACGCGCTCTGTAAGAACCGCCCATATCCGGTGAAGCAATCGTTAGATTCTCCAGGCCTAAGCTTTTGATATAAGGTACGAAAATCACTGATCCATCTAAATGGTCTACAGGGATATCGAAGAAACCTTGAATCTGAGCAGCATGAAGGTCCATCGTCATGATTCTGTGGATACCTGCCGATTTCAACAAGTTGGCAACCAATTTGGCACCAATCGCAACACGTGGCTTATCTTTTCTATCCTGTCTTGCCAAACCGTAATAAGGAACTACCGCAGTGATGTAATGAGCAGATGCACGTTTAGCGGCATCAATCATTAACAACAACTCCATTAAGTTATCATTTGGCTGGTAAGTAGAATTGATGATGAAGACATCGCAACCGCGTACTGTTTCATCGTAAGAAGGTTGAAATTCGCCGTCGCTAAACCTGTTCAAGGTGACATCACCTAAAGGTTTGCCGTAGCTGTCGGCAATTTTGATTGCTAATTCTTTTGTACCTGTTCCGGCAAAAAGTTTAACTGGATTAAACTGCAATGGCATGATTAGAGGTGTATCAATGCTAGGTTAAAAAAAATCGGATTGTGAAATGAACCACAATCCGAATATGTTTTGTTGCCCGACCAGGATTCGAACCTAGACAAACGGTACCAAAAACCGTTGTACTACCTTTATACTATCGGGCAATCTTTCAATTTAAATTTCGAAGCGGATAATGTTGCTCTGAATTCTGATGCAAATGTACGCAGATTTTTGATACCTGCAAGTCCTGTCGCAAAAAAAGTTTAAAAAAGATTAGCCCTTTGATTCAGAAAAGAAATAAACTATTTAAAATGAGGAAGTTGCTTAGGGTAAAAAAAATAAACTTTTTTTGAAAAAAAATCTGCCCCTGCTGGATTTTAGGAAAAAGCACCTGCATTTATACCTCAGGCAGGATTAAAATATTTTAAAATAATTGAAAACAGGGCAAAATCCGGTGATATGGACTAAGGGAAAATGGACATATATAAGAGGTCCCAATCAGATAAACGGAAAAGAACCTATATATAGGTGTGTTAAATTTGTTAAACTCCCCCTTACTTTGTTAGTTTATCAATCTTATTCTTTATTTTCGGCTGCATTTAATTAGCGCGACTTTAATAACTATTTAATTAAGAAATGAACTATACAAAAATCAACAACCTTACCGGCTGGCTTTGTTTTCTGATCGCAGCAGTGACGTATATTCTAACATTAGAACCCTCAGTAAGCTTTTGGGATTGCGGTGAATTTATCGCCTCCGCCTTAAAAATGCAGGTAGTACACCAACCGGGAGCCCCCTTGTTCTTAATGATACAGCGGTTCTTCTCCCTTTTTGCCATGGGTGATCTTACTAAAGTCGCTTACTTTATGAATGTAGGCTCGGCAATCGCCAGTGCTGCAACTATCCTTTTCTTATTCTGGACCATCACCGCATTAGCGAAAAAAGTACTGGTTAAGGAAAAAGAAGCAGTAAGTCAATATAACCTGATCTCGATTATGGGTGCAGGTGTTGTAGGTGCTTTAGCTTATACTTTCTCAGATAGTTTCTGGTTCTCCGCTGTAGAATCTGAAGTATATGCACTTTCTTCGCTGTTCACCGCCATCGTATTCTGGGCCATCTTAAAATGGGAAGCCGTTGCTGATGAGCCCCGCGCAGACCGTTGGTTGTTGTTTATCGCTTATATCATGGGGCTATCCATCGGGATTCACCTCTTAAACTTACTAACCATTCCGGCTATCGCCTTTGTTTATTATTTCAAGAAAACTAAAAACCCAACTACCGCCGGAACCATTAAAGCCGGTATTGTAGGGATCCTGATTCTTGCCGTAATTCAATATGGAATTATTCAATATGTAGTATCTTTTGGTGCTTACTTCGATTTATTCTTCGTGAATACTTTAGGTATGGGCTTTGGAACTGGTGTACTGGTCTTCGCAATCCTATTGGTTGGCGGTTTCGTATGGGGCATCAGATATTCCATCAAACATGAGAAGAAGGTCCTTAACCTGGCCTTACTTTCGGCAGTGCTGATTCTTTTTGGTTATAGCTCTTTCTCGATGATCATCATCCGTGCAAAAGCAAACCCTAATTTAAATAATAGTGCGCCTGATAACGTATTCTCTTTCTTAGGTTACCTGAATAGAGAGCAATATGGCGACAGACCTTTATTATTCGGTCCTAACTATAATTCACAACCAGTTAGCACGGTTGAAGGAAAAACATTATACAGAAAAGGTGCTGACAAGTATGAAGTAGCCGGTAAAAAATCGGATTACGAATACGATAGAATCACGCCTTTCCCACGTATGTACAGCGATGACGCTGGTCACGTGGCTTACTATAAAGACATGATGGGCTTTAGTGATGATCACTTCCCAAGCTTAATTGACAATATCGGATTCCTGTTATCATACCAAACCGGACAAATGTACATGAGGTATTTCTTCTGGAACTTTGTTGGTAGACAAAATGACGACCAGGGACAAGGTAGTATCTACGAAGGTCAGTGGTTAAGTGGTATCAAATTCATTGATGCTTTACGTCTGGGTAGCCAGAAGAACCTCCCTCCTTCTATTGTAGACAGCAATGCTTACAACCGTTTCTTCTTCCTTCCTTTCTTATTGGGTATGGCTGGTGCAATCTGGCATTTCAAAAGAAACCAGAAAGATGCAGGAATTGTAGCCTTATTGTTCTTCTTTACCGGTATGGCCATTGTGTTGTACCTGAATCAGAAACCAATGGAGCCAAGGGAGCGTGATTACGCTTATGCAGGATCGTTCTATGCCTTTGCCATCTGGGTCGGATTCGGTGTCCTCGCCCTGCGTGAATGGGTATTTAAAAAGATTAACCCGGCTACCGGCGCTGTTTTAGCAACTGTTGTGGGCTTATTTGCTGCACCGGTAATTATGGCGGCTCAGGGTTGGGATGATCATGATCGTTCGACCAAAATGGTTGCCCATGATATCGCAGTAGATTACCTGCAATCCTGTGCGCCAAATGCCATCCTCTTTACCTATGGTGATAATGATACCTACCCATTATGGTATGCTCAAGAAGTGGAAAACATCAGACCTGACATTAGGTTAGTGAATCTGAGTTTGTTTGATACGGATTGGTATATCAATGGTATGAAACGTAAAATGAACGAATCTGAGCCGCTTCCGATCTCTATGAAGGAATCTCAGTATGTTCAGGGTGTTAGAGATGTGATGTATTACCAAAATGCAGATATCGCCGGACATATCGAACTGAAGAACATTGTTGACTTGTTGCTTTCTGAAAACAGTGAAGATAAAGTACCTTTAAATGATGGTAGAAAAGTAAACTTCATTCCTACCAAGAACTTTAAAATTACAGTAGATAAAGAAGCAGTAATTAAGAATGGCATCGTTAGCGCAGCTGATTCTGCTAAAATCGCTCCTGCAATCGAATGGACATTCAACAAAGGCTATGTAACGAAAGGTACTTTAGCGATGTTCGACATCCTGGTTCATAACAACTGGAAAAGACCAATCTATTTCGCAAGTACAGTACCTTCTGAGCAGTATAACGGCCTGGATAAATACCTTTACAATGAAGGTTTAGCTTTACATTTAATGCCTTTAAAAGTCGATACTACGGTTTCAAGAAACGAGCTGATCAATACGCCGGTATTATACAATAATGTGATGAACAAATTTGTATGGGGTAACGTAAAGAATGCGAAATACCTTGATCCACAATCTGCGGATGACATTTCTATCTTTACCAATGTATTCAACAATACCATCAGCGGCTTATTGAAAGAAGGTAAAAAAGAAGATGCACAGAAAGTAGTCGCACGTTATTTTGAAGTTATGCCGGAGAAATTCTACGGTATGCGTTCGATGATGGGTGCTTACTTCATGGCAGAAAATCTGTACCAACTGGATGATGTGAAAAGAGCAAATGCTCTGATCGAAAAATCAGCAGATTATATCATGAAAGAACTGACTTACCTGGCTGATGTTTCTGAAAGCAAAGGAAGGTTTGTAGGCGGACAAAATGTACAGTTAGGTTTATCCTTCCTGAACTCTATGGCCAGAACTACTGCCGAGAACAAGCAAACAAAACTAAGCAAGGACCTAACGGAGAAATTTAACCTGTTAGAGGCGAGATTCTCTCCTTTCTTCCCGGCACAATAAGTTCCTCCATCATAAAAAAAGAGCATCCAGGTTGGGTGCTCTTTTTTTATGCCTAAGATTTTAGCTGGCTCAACAAAAAAGGGCTGCAATCTAAATTGCAGCCCTTTCCTTTATATTTTATAAGTTATTCTATTCGTTTACTACACCCATTGCACAGAATTTATCAATTCTCTTCGTGATCATGTCTTCCGTTTTCAATTTCTTTAACGCTTTGATGTCGCTTACGATGCGTTCTTTGATTGTTTCGCTCATAACCTCAGGATTCTGGTGTGCACCTCCCAGTGGTTCTGTAATGATGCCATCAATCAATTTATTGCTGTACATATCATCAGAAGTCAGTTTAAGACATTCTGCAGCCTTTTCTTTGAAGTCCCAGCTGCGCCATAAAATAGAAGAGCAGGATTCAGGAGAAATTACAGAATACCAGGTATGTTCTAACATGTATACGCGGTCTCCGATACCGATACCCAATGCACCACCTGATGCACCTTCACCGATCACAAAACAAAGGATTGGTACTTTTAGAACAGACATTTCTAACAGGTTACGCGCAATCGCCTCCCCTTGTCCGCGTTCTTCTGCTTCCAGTCCGGGATAAGCTCCCATCGTGTCAATAAAAGAAATCACTGGTTTATTGAATTTTTCGGCAAGACGCATTAAACGCAATGCTTTTCTATATCCTTCAGGATTCGCCATACCAAAATTACGGTACTGACGCTCTTTAGTATTTTTACCTTTCTGATGTCCGATAACCATTACCGTTTCACCGGCAATAGTAGCGAAACCACCAATAATGGCTTTATCGTCTCCTACTGTTCTGTCGCCGTGCATTTCTATGAAATCATCACAGATCATACTGATGTAATCCAGGGTTTGTGGCCTTTCCGGATGACGGGACATCTGAACTTTCTGCCATCCTGTAAGATGGGTGTAAAGCGTTCGCTGAGTCTCAGCTAACTTCTCTTCCAGTTCAGTCAAGGTAGCAGACATATCTACTTTCGTTTTATCGGCAACCTGTTTAACCTTTTCAATCTGCTGAGCTAATTCAACTAAAGGTTTTTCGAAATCAAATGATGTTTTTATCTGTTCCATAAGCGGGCCGTAAAAATAGGCATTTTATTTAAAAATTTGCAGACCACCTGGTTTTAGGTAAAAATTTTAATATAAATTCCATAATATCGAGGTCTTTCTTGCGTTTAAGCGGATTCTGCCCCAGATAATCAGACCTCTTTTTCTTGATTGCTCTGAATGTAAAGCACGGAAATCGCCCCCAGGATCATGAAAATCCCTGCCAGTACAATCGCATAAATCGCTTTCCCATCGTAAAACTTGTCGACAATCATACCGCCAAAGAAGCCGTTTATGATTTGAGGCATGGTAATGAAGAAGTTGAAAATCCCCATATACACCCCCATTTTACGCGCTGGAATCGAGCTCGATAAAATCGCATAAGGCATAGAAAGGATACTTCCCCAGGCCAGGCCAACCCCGATCATCGAATAAATCAGGTGTTGCGGATCTGTGATAAAATAAATGGATAATAAGCCCAGTCCGCCCGCTGTTAAGGAGAACGCATGGGCGATCTTCCTGCTGGTAGCCCTGGCAATAGCCGGTAGCAACAGCGCATAAATTGCGGAAACTCCATTATAAACCCCGAAAAGAATCCCTACCCAGTTACCGGCATCGGCAAACTGTACCGACGAAGTATCTCCCGGAGCTACCTTATATATATGTTGTGCAATGGCCGGCGTGGTAAATACCCACATCGAAAACAGTGCAAACCAAGAGAAAAACTGTACCAGGCCCAGCTGCCTCATCGTTAAAGGCATTTTAGAGAAATCGCTAAAAATAGACATGATGCCCTTGGTTTCTTCTTCCGCAGCACCGTCATGGTAACGTTCCATTTCTTCCGGCGGATATTCTTTGGTGGTGATCACCGTCCATAAAATAGTACCCAGCAATACCGCAGCACCTACATAAAAGGAATAAATCACGTTGAGTGGTACAAATCCGGGCGCTGCCACTTTGGATACGCCCAGGTATTCGGAAAGGATATAAGGGATCCAGGAACCGGTAAGCGCTCCTGCGCCAATCAGGAAAGTCTGCATGGAAAAGCCAGAACTCCTTTGGCTTTCAGGGAGTTTATCCCCCACCAGCGCACGAAAAGGCTCCATCGCTACATTAATCGAAGCATCCATGATCATCAGCATCCCTGCACCAATAATGATGGGCGGTAAAAGGCTGGCCATAGCGGCAGAGTTGGGCATTAAAACCAGGGCAATAGCCGTTAATATGGCACCAACCAGGAAGAAAGGCCTTCTTCTGCCAAATCTATTCCAGGTCTTATCACTATAATAACCGATGATGGGCTGTACAATCATCCCTGTTAAAGGGGCTGCTAACCAAAAAAGCGATAAATGCTCCACATCTGCACCATAGGTTTGCAGGATTCTAGAAGCATTTCCATTTTGTAATGCAAATCCAAACTGGATACCGAAAAATCCGGCACTCATGTTAAAGATCTCCAGGGATGACAATCTTGGTTTACTAAGCGCGATTTTCTTTTCCATCAGGTATTAATAGTTAAAATTCAATGATTTGAGCAGTCCCGGGTAGCACGTTTAAATATAGTGATTGCGGGTTGCTTTCTACTTTAAGCTTAGATAATAAATCTATGCTTTCTTTTATTTCCTGGTCTTTTAAAATACCTGCCGGTATTTCCAGCTTTCTTTCCAGGGATTTACTCCGGTCGAAGTTAGCTACAATCAGCAAACGCTGTCCTTTAGTATACCTGATAAAAGCATACATCCGTTGTTCTCCCAGGGGGATTTCGAGGATATCCCCTTTGTTTACCGCCTCAGAATTAGCTGCCAGCTGCATCAGCTGCTTATAAAATGTTCTGAGTTCTTGTTGCTTTGCATCTAATAAAGCACCGTCAAAAGCACCGTTGTTCATCCATTTCTGATGTTCAGGGACACCCCAGTAGTCAAAAATGGTAGTCCGGTTGTCTTCTTTGCCGAAACCTTCTATTCCTTTGCCCGGCTCCCCTACTTCCTGTCCGAAGTATAACATCACCGGCCCCCTAGATAAGGTAGCAGAAATCACCATTGCTGGGAGCGCGTGTAAAGCATCGCCGGCAAAACCTGCCGATGCAATCCGTTCTTCATCATGGTTCTCCAGAAAACTCAGCATCCGGTCTCCAAATCCGGCAGTTTGCTCCTGCCATACTTTAGATATATCCGACACATTTGCTCCTGGTTCATTCCTGATTAGCTTTTTTAAGCCGTCATATAAACCTACTTTATCATATAAATAATCGAAATGACCTTTCGTCAGGTAAGTCTGGTAGACCGCTGGATTGTAGGCTTCGCCGATAAAAATCAGTCCCGGGTGTGCTTTTTTCAGTTCTGGAATTACCCATTCCCAAAATGCTACAGGCACCATTTCTGCCATATCACAACGAAATCCATCTACTCCTTTTGCCGCCCATTAATTCAGGATATCCCTCATCTTGAGCCATACCCCTGGTGTTGGCGTAAAATGTTGTTGCTCGCCATTGGCATAATCCAGGCCATAGTTCAGTTTTACCGTTTCATACCAATCGTCTTTGGAAGGACTCGCAGAAAACACGTTGTTCCCTGTTGCTTTGGCCGGACTTTCTTTAAACTTCTGGTCTTCTAAAGCCGTTAAGGAATTTACTCCTTTATGCTGCACCGGAGCGTTGACGTTTTCCAGCGGAACAACGAAGTCCTTACCAGGAATATAATAGTAATCATTGGCCGGACTAAAGCTTTTAGTACGGACGTCATCTGCACCGAAATCCCTGACGCCTTCCGGCTTTGCCAGAGACTGGTAATGACGCGCCACATGGTTGGGTACAAAATCAATGATGACTTTCATTCCTTTCTCATGCGTTCTTTTAATTAAAGCTTCAAACTCGGCCATCCGGTTTTTTACGTTTACCGCCAGATCAGGATCTACATCATAGTAATCCCTGATCGCATACGGAGATCCGGCACGGCCTTTTACCACATCTGCATCATCCGCAGGAATGCCAAAAGCGCTGTAATCCGTCAGGCTGGCATGGGCAATAACGCCGGTATACCAAACATGACTGACCCCTAATTCTTTAATGCCATCCAGGGCTTTATTATTGATATCAGCAAACTTACCGACACCATTCTCTTGAATGGTGCCATAAGTGATTTGCTGACTTTGTTTATTCCCAAACAACCTCGGCAATAATTGATAAATGACAGGTTTATCCTGGGCCATAGTCTGACTTGAAAATCCGACAAATGTTGTTCCTGTTAACAGGATGCTGAAGAAAATGCGGCTTGAACCGCTCGACTTTTGCTTCATACCAGCGTGGTCTTGTAAGCGATTGTCTTTTCTCCCGGAGGGATAGCATGCAACTGTTCAAAAACTTTCAGTTCTAAAGTCTCCGCAGCATTGTTCCTGATGATCAGTTCAGATTCATTGATCTGAACCTTCAACTGCATGCCTCTAAAGCCAATGGTAAAAGAGAAAGCAGACCAGTTTTTCGGTAAGAAAGGCTGGAAAGATAGTTTCCCCTCACGTACGCGCATTCCGGCGAAACCTTCAACCACACTCATCCAGGTACCAGCCATCGAAGTGATGTGTAAGCCATCTTCTGTATCATTGTTATAATCGTCCAGATCCAGACGGGCAGTGCGCAGGTAAAATTCATAGGCCTTTTCCTCGTCATTCAGCTTTGCCGCAAGGATGCTGTGGACACATGGTGATAGCGAACTTTCATGAACAGTTCTGCTTTCATAGAAGTTGAAATTCCTTCTTAAGGTCTCCAGGTCATATTCCTCTTCAAAGAAATACATGCCCTGTAATACATCGGCTTGTTTGATATAACAAGAACGTAAAATCCGGTCCCAGCTCCATTTTTGGTTCAGTGGACGCTGATCCGCAGGTAAATCTTTCACCAGAATCTGCGCTTTATCCATATACCCATCCTGTTGCAGGAACACGTCTTCGCCTTCATGGTAAGGATAATACATCTGACCAGCTACCGAATTCCAGTCCTTAAACTCTGTTAATTCCTGAAGATTTGTCTTTTCAACAATTTTCAAATATTGTTCCGGATCAAGTGCTTTCACTCGCTCCGCAGCTTCGATGGTATAGGTTAAACACCAGGCCGCTAATTTATTCGTGTACCAATTGTTATTGATGTTGTTTTCATATTCGTTAGGGCCGGTTACGCCAAGCATTACAAACTTGTTTTTCTCTGCGCTCCAGTTTACCCTTTGTTTCCAGAATCTGGCAATGCCGATTAACACTTCCAGCCCATATTCTGCCAGGTGATTCTCATCTCCTGTATAGCGGATATAGTTGAAAATCGCAAAGGCAATGGCGCCGTTTCTATGGATTTCCTCGAAAGTAATCTCCCATTCATTATGACATTCTTCGCCATTCATGGTGACCATTGGATATAAGGCTGCCCCCTCATTAAAGCCTAATTTAACGGCATTTTCAATCGCTTTATCCAGGTGTTTGTAACGGTAAACCAATAAGTTTTTCGCCACTTCCGGTGGGGCTACCGACAGGTAAAAAGGAATGCAATACGCTTCGGTATCCCAATAGGTAGAACCTCCGTATTTTTCCCCGGTGAAACCTTTAGGTCCGATATTTAAACGGGCATCTTTACCGGTATAAGTCTGGTTAAGCTGGAAAATATTAAAACGGATGGCCTGTTGCGCAGCAACATCACCTTCAATCACAATATCTCCCTCTTCCCATTTCTTAGCCCATCCAAGTAAATGTTCTTGTTTCAATTGCTCAAAACCCTTTTCCGCAGCCTTCAAAATTGTTTCTTTTGCAGCGCTTAGTAAGTCTTGTTTTTCGTAATTCAAGGAAGATAAATTGGCAACGATCTTATATAGATCGATCACCTCATTTTGTGCCAGACTAAAAGTAGCCTGTTGCCCAAGGTATTTTTCTTTTGCTATCGGATTTAATTCCTGAGGCAGTTCATTTTTGAAAATACTGGTCTGACTCAGCGTGCAAACCTCAAATTCTGTTTTCTTGGTACGCAACACCAGGTAATCGGTATTTCCCTCCTGTAGTTGTGCAACTTCTTCCCAGAATTTCTCGTCATAATTGGCATCCTGGTTTTTTACGTCTCCGTCCATAAAGGAAGTCAGGCTGAGCTGTCCGGAGAAATTCAGCGCTTCCAGGCGGTAATGTAAAGCGGCTACCTCATCATCTACGATACTGCAAAAACGGATAGACTCCACTTTAACCCTTTTACCACTTTTCAATTCCGCTGTAAACTGGCGACTCAAAGTCCCCTCTTTCATATTCAGCACCCGTTTAAAATCGGTTACTACTGCCGTATTCAGGTCTAAGGTTTCTCCATCAATCTGAATATTAATACCGATCCAGTTTGTTGCATTCAATACTTTGGCAAAATATTCAGGATACCCATTCTTCCACCAGCCTACACGGGTTTTATCCGGGTAGTATACGCCGGCTACATAATTTCCTTGTAAAGTTTCTCCGGTATAATCCTCTTCAAAATTGGCGCGTTGCCCCATTCTGCCGTTACCGATACTGAATAAACTCTCCGATACTTTATTTAAATGAGGATCAAAACCTTCCTCAATGATATTCCATTCGTCTGCTTTTATATAATCTTTCATGGTATATGCTGCGATATTACTCCGGCGGTTGATGTAACCGGAATACGTTATGTTTTATTATTCATCCAGCCTCGTTTTTCAGGAGATACTGTTATTCTCTTTATGTTGATTACGTCATTAATGCGCTTGCTGTTTAACGTGTTCTCAAGGCTTCAATCTCGCTGATGGTAATTTCCGAAAGATCATTAATCACCACCTGTGCCCCTGGTAAATTCTCCGCTTTCCCGATCCCGACGATCATCATATCAGCCGCTATTGCCGCTTGTACCCCTGCTAAAGCATCTTCAAATACCACACAGTTTTCTTTTTCGGCTCCCAGCAATTCCGCGGCTTTTAAAAACACTTCCGGATCTGGTTTAGAGCTGCTCACCGAATTTCCATCTACGATGGCATCGAAGAAATGGGCTAATTCCGTGCGTTCTAAAATGAGGGAAGAGTTTTTACTGGCAGAGCCGAGGGCAATCTTAATTCCCTGAGCCTTTAAAGCCGTTAGCAATTCCAGTGCGCCAGGTAACACCTCGGCTACCGTCATTTTCTGGATCATGGCTACATATTGTTCATTCTTTGCAGCGGCAAGCCTGTCCTTTTCTGAGGCAGATTTCTCAATCCCGCCCCATTGCAGGATCATATCTAAGGAGCGCATTCTGTTTACGCCTTTCAGTTGTTCGTTTTGTGCTTCTGTAAAGTCAAAGCCTAAAGAATTTGCCAGCTGTTTCCAGGCCTGATAATGGTAAACAGCGGTATCTACCAATACGCCGTCCAGGTCGAAAATACAAGCGATAGGTGCTGTAGTATGTTGCATTTATATCTAATTTAATTCTAACACCAAAGTGGTCTTTGCAGGCACAGCGATGGTTTTTAAGGAGTTTATTTTTTCTTTAGTGATCACGTTTATGGCAGAAGCCGACTTGCCGATCCGTTCTTCAAACCTTGAAGTCTCCAGGTTTTTGGCCTGATCATCACCATTGACGATGACCATCACGGTTTTTCCACCTTCCGGCAGGTATCTGAAATAAGTATAGATGCCATTTTCCGGCACATACTGCATCATTTTCCCGCTTTGCAAAGCCGGACTGTTTTTTCTATAATTGGCTAGTGTGCGGACAAAGTTCCAGGCTTCATTTTCCTGTTTAGTACGTCCGGCAGCGATAAACTTATCTGTTTGATCTCCAGGCCATCCGCCAGGAAAGTCTGAACGGACCAAACCATCCGGATCAGAATAATTCTTCATCAGAATCTCTGTACCATAATACATTTGAGGAATCCCTCTTAGGGTCAGTAATAACACCATCCCTGATTTATACTTGTCGAAATCTTCTTTTACCATAGAATAGAACCTGCTCATATCATGGTTGTCCATGAAAATCACATTGCGGTCGGCATTCTGGTATAGGAAATCCTGTGCGATGGTGGTGTACAACCTGAAAATCCCATCTGTCCAGCCTGATTTCCCGTTCAAAGCTTCATAAATTGCATTTTTAAGCACGGCATCAGTTACGCCTGGCAATTCCGTATCAAAACCTCTGCTTACGGTATTTCCACCGGTAAAAAAGGCTTGTGCGGCTGCTGAGTTGACTAACGTTTCTCCAAAAACTGACAATGTTGGAAACTCTGCTTTTATCTTGATCGCCCAGTCTCTCATATAGTCCGGGTCGTTATAAGGGTAAGTGTCTAACCTTAGTCCGTCGATTCCTGCATCTTCAATCCACCAGATGTGGTTTTGCGTCAGGTAATTCTGTACATAAGGATTTCTTTGGTTGAGGTCAGGCATACTTGGTACAAACCAGCCGTCCAACATTTTCTTTTGATCTGCTTTTGAAGCATGAGGGTCCATGACCGGCTCATCGCGGTAACTTGTTTGTGTATAAACCGGCCATTGGTTAACCCAGTCTTTCATTGGCATATCTTTATAGAACCAATGTCCGGTACCAATGTGGTTGTGTACAATATCTTTCACTACTTTCATTCCTTTCGCATGCGTCTGATCTACAAAAGATTTATACAAGGCGAGGTTTCCGTAGCGTGGATCTATTTTATAATGATCCGTTGCGGCATAGCCATGATAAGAAGCGTTAGCCATATCATTTTCAATCTCCGGAGTCATCCAGATGGCGGTTACGCCTAAATCTTTCAGGTAATCCAGTTTATTAATCAATCCCTGTAGATCACCACCGTGGCGGAAATACATAGAATCTCTGTTCAATTTTGTTTCCTGCATCCCTTTGACCACATCATTTTTCGGGTCTCCGTTAGCAAAGCGATCCGGCATCAACAGGTAAATGAAATCCTTACTACTCACTCCTTGTATCCGGTTTGCCTGCGTGGATTTGTTTTTCAACTCATACGTATATTGCAGCTTCTTCTTCCCGTCTTTGGTAAATACGATCGGGAATTTCCCCGCAGCGGCGGATTCAGAAATCTCCAGATCCAGGAACAGGTAATTCGGGTTTTCCACTTTATTAACGGCCAGCAGTTTTACGCCGGGGTATTTCAGTTCGACACCCAGATCAGCGATATGCTCCCCATGAACCAACAATTGAAGCTTAGGGTTTTTCATACCTACCCACCAGTACATGGGTTCTATGCGCTCAAGCTTTTGGGCAAAAGCAGTGGCAGAAATACTCAGGAGGAGTAAGAGGATGATCTTTTTCATAAGCAAAAATTGAGGATACGGGTTTTAAAAAAAAACAGGTTTCTGGCGGGTTAGGAAAACCTACGAGAAACCTGTTCGGGTATTAATTTTTAACGAGTGAGTATTTTAAATTGGGAATATCGAAGGTAATGGTATAAGTCCCTCCTTCCGCGACAGCAATATTGCCACCATTAAAGACAAGGCTACCCGCGGCACCGCCATAATTAGAACCGTAGTCATGATTCTTTCTGAATTTTATGTCTCCGGCTGACAGGGTCGCAGTTGCTTTCCAGGTCTTTTTCCCGTCATTGATATATTTCATATCGATGTCACTACCCCATCCTAGTGGCGTCGCGCTACCTGTGACAGACCACAATTCTGCTTCTACGATAGAAAATGTTTTTGCATTCAGATCTACACTAACCAAATTAGGACCAGCTTTTGGAGCGGCAAGATTAGCCGCACTTCCATCTGTACTTAGCAAATTATTAAGTACTCCATAGGCAAGATCCCAGCTCTTTTTAGGCGTTACTTTAAAATCCAGCTGACCAGCAGGAAAGTTAATAATCCCTGAATATTTACCGTCACTATCCGGAGAAACCAGACTATCGGCAGTTAAAGGTGCCCATCCCTGATAAGCGCCAGGGGCATAAACCCAGGAAGCGGCAAAGTAAGGTGTAGCTTTCAAGCTCAGTACATTAGAATAAGTAATTGCATTTGGCGCCGGAGCAGATTTTAAGCGGACTTCAATCTCCGCAGGAACCTCTGCTTTTAATCCAAAACCAAGTAAAATGGCATTGATATCGCTAACTTTTGGTGCATAGCTGGTATTAGTCACCACTACTTCTGTAGGATTGGAGAAGTTTCTACCTTTCACATCGATCTGAATGGTGGTGGTCACCGGAATAACTACCCCGGTAATTACCGGAGCAGGAAAAGTAAGGGTTACTGCCGTAGCCGTTGCATTGGCTAAAGATAAGTTCAGCGTGCTGGTACTTGTCGTTAGCGTACCTGCGGGGCTCACATCAGACACGAGTTCTGTTCCATCCTTTTTACAGGACCATAAACCTATGGTCACTAAAACCAAGGAAATATATTTTATGATATTTGATTTCATCTTAATTTCTTTCTTAGGGTTAATAACCATCATTTTGAGTCAGATTCCTGTTGGCGATCATATCGGCTAAAGGCAAAGGATAGATGTTACGCGTTGCCGCTACACCAGCACCAGATTTCACACCACCTTTATAAGGCCATAGATATCCGGCATCAGTAAACTTTTTATAGCGTACTAAATCTGTACGGCGGAAACCTTCCCAATACAATTCTCTGCCACGTTCGTCCAGGAAGAAATCAACATTTACAGTCGTTACATTTCCTGAGATATTGCCATAAGCGCGCTCACGTAATTTGTTGACATAAGTAACTGCCTGTCCAACAGAACCACCAGCTCCACCACGGGCTACGGCTTCTCCATAGATCAGGTATTGCTCGCCAAGACGGAATAGTGCGAAATCTAAGGAACTGAATTTTCCTTCGATAGAAGCTCCGGGAACACCTTTGGAATCCACATTTCTAAACTTTACTACCCTTAAACCATCGGTAAAAGTACCCATGTCATCATTTTCCAGTTTAGCACCAAAAAACAAGGCTCTTTTATCGGTCGCACCACTATAATCTGTAAATAATTTAGGCAGGTTAATACGGCTGCGATTACCACCCCAACCACCGGTTGGTACACCAAATGCCGCAGGGTTCATATCACCGTTAATTGCGGCATTGATCAGGTAAGTTGTTCCACCATCATTCTGGGTGTGTAAACCATCGTAATTGATGGTCAGAATGTTTTCTTTACTCGTCGTATTGTTATCTGTCAGGAACAGGTTTTTATAAACCTTCGCAAGGTCATAACCACCGTTGATCACTTTACTGGAATAGGTAATGGCATCCGTATACCTGGCTGTACCGGTATACACTTCTGCATTCAGGTATAATCTGGCTAATAACGACCAGTCTGCACCTTTATCGGCACGTCCATATTCGTTGGCTAATGGCTCTGCTAATTCGCTTTCAATTGCTTTCAGCTCAGACTCCACATATTTGAACAACTCTGCTCTTTGAATTTGTTTCGGTGCAACTTTTCCGATCAGGTCATTTTCCGTCACGAAAGGAGGATTGGCATAACCATCCATCAATACCCAATACTGGAAGGCACGCAGGAAGCGGGCTTCTGCACGGTATTGCTGTACATTTGTAGCATCCTGACCGCTAATTCCACGACTTGCTAATTTTTCTGGCGTACTCTCTCTAAGGAAATCATTACACACCGTGATCTGATAAATACTTCTGGAGTACAAACCTCTGATAAAGATGTTTTCTGAAGTCCAGGTCATCTTGTTCATTTCAGGGATTCCATCATCATTCCATCCGCAGATGGCTTCGTCTGTTGGCAATTCCTGCGACATCCAGAATAACCTCAGGAAATCTGTAAAGCCGGGGTTTAATCCGCCAATGTCACTCTCCCCTGTAGCACCACTAGGATGCGTTAAGGCATAACTGGAGTATAATTTTACCAGTTGGTTTTTATAACCCGCTGGTGTGGCATAAGCCTGATCCGCTACTAAATCATTAGTAGGTCGTAAGTTCAAGTCTTCTTTTTTACATGAGCTGATAAAAACCAGTAAAACGCTTGATATGGTGAATATTCTAAATAAGTTTCTCATCCTGATAAATATTAAAAGCCAACATTTAAGCCCAATGTATAAGTCCTTGGTCTTGGGTATAAGTTATAATCGATACCCGACGTGATTTCCGGATCCAGTCCGTCATACTTGGTCCATACAAACACATTCTGCACATTTGCCGCCAGACGAAGGGTCGTATTTCCACTTCTGGAGATCTTTCCGAAATCGTAAGACAAGCCTGCATTATCCATTTTCAGGAAAGAAGCATTTTTCATGTAGTAATCACTCAGGTATTCATTATTGGTGAAATTGGTCTTATACACATCCACATTGGCGTTATTGATCAATCCACTCGGACTTAAGATATTGCTTCTCACTCCAAAGTTGGAAGACACGTTATCATACACATAATTACCGATATTGGCTCTCATCGTGGTGCTCAAAGTCCATTTCTTATAGCTGAACGAAGAGTTAAAGCCAAAAGTGAACTTCGGATCCGGAGAATGGTAGAAGTATTTATCATCCGCATTCACTACACCATTCCCATCAAGGTCGGCATATACGCCCTGTAAAGGCATTCCGCTGGCATCATAAATCTGTTTTTTCACTAAGAAAGATCCCGGCGCCTGGCCAATTGCATTGTATTTGATATTGTTTCCGGTACCACCAGTAATTCCACCCGCATCGATCTTGAAATTAGGATCAGAATCCAGCGTAAGATTGGTTACTTCCCTTTTATTGTAAGCCATATTTAATCCGATATCCCAGGTGGTATTTTCGGTTTGGATCAGCGCTACATTGATACTCGCTTCTAAACCACGAACATCCATATTACCCACATTGGTTAGTAAACGGTTGTTGTAATTTGTTCCCGAAGGAATATCTACCGTAGACAAAAGGTCTTTTGTTTTTTTGTAATACACATCTACGCTACCATAAACTCTGTTTTTAAAGAAGCCATAGTCGATACCTGCGTTATACGAAGAAGTAGTTTCCCATTTCAAATCAGGCTCATAAGCTGCCGGTGTATAGTAATCGTAGAACGTACCGCCAACCTGGTATTGCCCTTGATTTCCATTTCTGAAATACTTGGCCATGTAGTTATAGTTACCGATACCATCTTTATTTCCGGTCTGGCCATAGCTCAATCTCAGTTTCATATCAGAAAACACTTTACTGTCTTTCATGAAATCTTCCCCGATTACTCTCCAGGTAAAACCTACAGAAGGGAAATATCCCCAACGGTGATCTTCTCCGAATCTCGAAGAACCATCAGAACGCATGGTGGCAGAAAGAATATAATTATCTGCATAAGTATAGATCAAACGACCATAAAAAGATTCCATTTTTTCTTGCTCTACATTAAAAGGAAAGACCGGTGTTCTGGTCACCGAGGTGCCATCCGCTTTATACTCTTCAAAACTGTAGCTCGTGCTTTTATTGTCGTAATAACCATAACCTGCCGTTACATCGATTCTACTTTTCAGGCTGGCGATGTTTTTGGCATAGTTCAGGTAAAACTCTGCGATTTTATTGTTCTGAGTATCTTGTGAACGACCTTGAAAACCCTGGGTCGATGCATTTTGTGCGGCATAAGCAGGAACAAAGATTCTACCGTATCCTTTAGACACATCATATCCAAGGTTTAAGTTGGCATGTAATTCCGGAAGGAAGTGGAAGGAATAGTCGAATCTGGCATTACCGAAACTTCTTTCCGTTTTACCAGTATTGTTGCGCAATTCTGCTAAAGCAACCGGGTTACGTGGGGCATTCGGATTAGGTACACCACCTTTAATCCATTCGAAATAATTACCATATTGATTATTGGCAAATACCGGCTGCGTAGGGTCAAACTGAATGGCCGAAGCTCTGGCCGCCTCATTGGCAAATCTAGCTTCTGATAGAGACCCTTTTAAGCTCAGGTCAATTTTCAAATGATCGGTAAACAATCTTGGGGAAATACTGAAAGTACCGGTTGCACGCTCAAACTTATCCGTGATTAACAAACCTTGTTTGTCCAGATAACCCGCAGAAACACGGTAAGGTACATTTTTGAAAATACCACCAATACTCAGGGTATTGTCAGTAGAAAAGGCATTTTTATAGATCTCATCCTGCCAGTCTGTATTGGCATTTCCCAATAAGGATTTGTAAGTATGGTCTGGATTATCATCATAGCTCTTATTTCCATACTGATTTACATAAGCACGAATCTGATCAGCAGAAAGGACATCTACTTTTTTAGCGATGGTTTCATAAGAATTGTTGGTATTGAAATTAATCACCGGATCTGCAGAGCTTCCTTTTTTGGTGGTGATTAAGATTACCCCGTTAGAAGCTCTTGAACCATAAATCGCTGTTGCATTCGCATCTTTCAGGATGGTGAAAGTTTCAATATCATTTGGATTGATCAGGGAAAGCGGACTTGGTGCGTTGTTTACGCTGTTTCCGCTGAAAGGAACCCCATCAATTACCACTAATGGATCATTGCTGGCATTCAGCGAAGCGCCACCACGAATACGGATGGTACTTCCTCCGCCCGGCTGACCGCCATTGGAGATTACATTTACCCCGGCTACTTTACCCTGGATCAACTGATCCGGAGAAGTAATGGCCCCTTTTTGAAAATCTTTAGCGCTCACCGTAGCGATGGAGCCAGTCAGGTCTTTCTTTTGCTGCGTACCATAACCAATGACCACTACCTCATTCAGGTTTTGCGCATCTGGCTTTAGTGATAAGTTTAACACGGTATTACCGGAGATCGTTACATTTTGTGATACGGCAGTGTAGCCGATATAACTTGCAACCACCGTAACAGCACCATTCGACAATCCGCTCAAACGGTATTTTCCGCTCGCATCTGTAGTGGTACTCTTATTGATACTTTTGATCTGGATAGACGCTCCGGGAAGTGGTAATCCGGTCTCATCTAAAACTGTTCCAGTTAATGAACTGGTTTGTGCCTGTGCAGTCAATGTTGCAAGAACAATGAACAACAATAAAAAGGGCTTCAGCAGGTAAAATACTTTCATATTTATAGCTCGTTTTTAGGGTAAATATTTGGTTAGTGTATGGTGCTAATAATGCTCATGGTAAATAAGCGAAGCGTACCTGATAAATCAAAATATTATATGTTATTTTTTTTTAACACCATATTTTATACGTTAAAAATTAAAAAACAGGAAGCTAAATTTGTTTTTGTGTTTTTCAAAATCTCAGAACAAAAATCATTAACTATTAATTATCAATCAGTTACAAACAAAAATAAGCTTACAAGGTGTATTTTTTACACTTAGCTGTTTTTGACGAGTTTTTCGGGAACGTTCTCGGGAACGTTCCCGACGTTTTCCACAGCTTTCTGAAAACTTGTGGAAAGCCGGAGGCGGAATTCTGCGTAAAATCACAAAACCTTGAAAAGTTTTTGAAAAAAACGGGTGTTTTTGGAGGGGGAAAAAGGGCCATTTACAGGCGGTAAAATACCTCAGAAAAGCCCCCTAAATTCTGGACATAAAAAAGACCGTTTTACCGGTCATAATACTGAGAGACAGCGGCAGTTTTATGCCCTGGCTACCGGAGTTTACCACTCCTGTTTTGCGCTTTAAGATTTTGCGGCAGGCCAGGCAGGTTCCCCCCTGGCCCGTGCTTAATTTTTCTCTGTCGAACGTCTTTTGATCAACTTAGAATTAAGCACGATCTGCTGATTTGGATTCACCTCTTCCGGATCTTCCAGCATTCTGAATAAAAGATTAGCGGCCTCGATCCCAATCTTTGTGGCAGGCTGCGTAACGGTGGTTAAAGAAGGATTCAGTAAAGGCGCAATTTCCAGACTGGAAAAACCGATCACCATCAACTCCTCAGGAATAGAAATATTGAGGTCATAACAGGCATAATAAGTGGCAAAAGCCAACCTTTCTACGGAAGTAAAGATCCCATCTGGTTTTACATCCAGCAGTAAACGCTTTAAAATCGAGGAGTTCTTCGCATAGCTATTGGTACAATCTACCACCAGGTGATCTTGAAAAGGAATCTCATATTTCGCTAAGGCATCAATATATCCCTGCATCCTGAACTTACCGATAGACAGGTTTTTGTTGATCACCAGATAAGCAATCTTGCGGCAACCTTGTTTAATCAGGTGTTCGGTCGCAGAAAAACTACTGTCGTAATCATTGCTGATCACCCTTGGCGTAATGATATCTTCATATACCCTGTCAAAAAACACCAAAGGCAGTCTTTTATGACTCAGTTCATTCAGGTAAGTATGGTCATTTGCTTCTCCGGACACGGACATGATGATCCCATCTGCCCTGCCATTGTGCAGGTGTCTGATGAAAGAAACTTCTTTCTCATAATCATCATCCGTAGAATAAATCAAAATATGGTAGCCCTTTCCCCGGGCAATTTTTTCAATTCCCTTGATGGCCTGTGAGAAAAAGTTATTCGCCAGTTCCGGAACAATCACGGCGATGGTTTTACTTTTTTGCTCCCTCAGGTTACTCGCATAGTGATTGGGCTGATAGTTTAACTCCTGTGCCTTTGCCAGGATCTTTTCCTTCGTTTCCTTGCTAATGTCACTATTATCTCTGAAAGCTCTGGAAACCGTTGAAGTAGATAAATTCAGGGCTTTAGCTAATTGCTTGATATTGATGCGCTCCATCTATGTGCCAATAATGATTGATATATAACCATTAATTAAGGGTAAATATAGATGAAAAACTAATCTGCTGGTATTTTCGTAACTAAATAATAATATGGGAATGTCACATGTCCGTATTAATTGTGCTACATTAGCTAAAATTACAAGGGGAAAAGGCCATACATTCAGTACGGGAAAAATAATTTATGGCGAGAAAGGTTAAGTTCACAAACACAAGCAAATCAACATTTTACACTACAGTCCGAAAAAGAGTCGATGCGTATTTCATCGAAAATAATACCACTACTTATGCCAATCCGGCCATGTGGTTTAAAGTATTTTTCTTTCTTAGCGGTTTTACCAGCATCTATCTACTGCTGTTACTGGGTAATTTCAGTACGCCTGTAATGTTGCTCCTGGCGATCCTTTTGGGGGTATTTGGCGCCTTTGTAGGTTTTAACGTTTGTCACGATGCCATTCATAAAGCCTTATCACCCTACCCTGCTGTCAATAAAATATTCAGCTTTATCTTTAACCTGCTTGGCGCGAGTCCGTATGTGTGGAACATTACCCACAACATCGTACACCATACCTATACCAATATTGCGGGCCATGATGAAGACATCGATGTGGCGCCGGGATTGATCCGCTTCTCTACTTCAGAAACCGTTAACCGCGTACAGCAATACCAGCATTTTTATGCCTTTGCCTTGTATAGTCTGGCGATGCTTTCCTGGGTGTTCAGAAAAGATTACAAGAAATTCTTCCAGAAAAAAGTGGGTGAACATGTATTGAGTCATCCTAAAATCGAATACTTCAACCTGTTTTTTTATAAAGCAATCTATTACTTCCTGTTTATTGTGCTTCCATTACTGGTGATGAACATCACCTGGTGGCAGTTTATCATTGGTTTTCTGGCGATGCAATTTGCACAGGGACTGGTTTTAGGCCTGGTATTTCAGCTGGCACACGTGGTGGAGTCTACCGAATTTCCAATGCCTAATGAAGCCGGTAATATCGAAGAAGCCTGGGCTGCACATCAATTGCAGACTACCGCTAACTTTGCGGTAAACAGTTCCGTAGCCGCTTTCTTATGTGGTGGATTAAACAGACAGGTAGAACACCATTTGTTTCCTAAGATCTGTCACATTCACTACCCTGCGATCAGCAAGATCATCAAACAAACCGCAGCAGAATACAACCTGCCATACAATGAATGTATTACTTTCATGGACGCTTTAAAATCTCATTACAAGATGTTAAAGAAACTAGGGAAAGAAACCTATAAAGAAAACCGCTACGTGAACAGGGAGATTCTTCCTTTCCCGGAGCCGGCATTTCTAACTGTTGAAACGGTTCCTGTTCGCAGTTAAACCCATTTGTTCCTAAAAAAAGGGAATAAGGATGTCGCTTTCCAGCGCAAAGCATCCTTATTCCCCCATATCATCAGTCCTGTTTCCAGGCCACCTGCTTCCTATTTCAGGTAATCTCCATCCCTTAGTATTTTTGCCCATTCCTGATAACCGGCCTCATTGAGGTGTAAGCCGTCGTAACTCAGGTTTTCTTTCAGCTGCCCTTCTCCATCTACAAAATAGCTGTACAGATCAATTACTTTCACGCGTTTAGAAGCCAGCTTTTTCATTTCTGAATTGATCCGGTTGATGTGTTCTGCCTTTCCTTTGTGCTTCTGAAAGTTGGTGTTCTTGTTCACTGGTAAAATGGTAAAGAAGTACACTTTGGAAGAAGAACCGGCTTTAATACGCTCCAGCATCCGTTTGTAATTCTCCACAATTACAGCATCAGGAATTTCTCTGGCAATGTCATTGGTACCGATCAGGATAAATATCTTACGTGGGTTTGCGTCAATAATCTCCTGGAGGCGGTTCAATATCCCAAAAGTAATGTCGCCGGAAATCCCTCTGTTTATCGCCCTAGGCATATCCAGTAATTTCGCCCAGTTCGTACCCGCCGTAATGCTGTTTCCTAAGAATACCACATCATTTTTGGAAATCGGATCTGTTTTAAATTTTTCCAGGCGTGCCACATAACCATCAGACCTATAGCCCGAGTCGATTGCTTTCGACTGTGCTTTTAGCGCCATTGGCGAAAAAAGAACAATCAGCCAGATACCGCAGAAAAGTTGAGTAAATATTTTTTTCATATCTAAGCTAAACTACGAATTACCTGATGTTTATGAAAGCGCATTTATTTTTCATTTAATTTTGTTGCATCTTTAATTCCAAACCCGGTAACAACAGTATAAAAAGGCCTACAATGATCAACATAGCAGAAAGACACCATTATATTCTCCATAGAATCCAGGCAGAGGGATCTGTCGATGTTCAGATTCTATGTAAAGAACTTGACGTTTCTTCAGTAACCATTCGTAAGGACCTGAAGCTACTCGAAGACAAGAAACTACTGTTCAGAACCCATGGCGGGGCTACCTTAAACAACCCTTATACGGTAGACCGGCCCGTGAATGAAAAAGAGCAATTGCAATCTTCGGAGAAGCTGCGGATTGCTGCTGCGGCAGCGGTATTGGTGAAAGACAATGATTCGATCATTATTGCTTCCGGTACTACCGTACTGGCGCTGGCCAGAGCCATCAAACCAGAAGGCAAGCTTACCGTGATCACTTCCGCACTAAACGTGGCCTTAGAACTCATCCGTCATGACAACATCGACGTGATCCAGTTGGGTGGATTGCTTAGAAAAAGCTCGGCTTCCGTAACCGGCCCCTATTCAGACAATATCCTGAGCAATGTGTTTTGTAGTAAACTATTTCTGGGTGTAGACGGGATCGACCTGGAGTTTGGCCTCACCACCACCAATGCTTTCGAAGCACAGCTGAACAAACAAATGATAGATGCCTCCCAGAAAGTGGTGGTTCTCGCAGATTCTACCAAGTTCGGAAAAAGAGGATTCGGCAAGATTTGTGGCATAGAAGAAATAGACCATGTGATTACCGATAGCGGGATCTCCCCACAAACTTTACAACAGCTGGAAAGTTTAGGTATCGAAGTATCTGTCGTTTAACATAGCAGAAATTTCATCCCCTGTTAATATTGCGATCGATATTTTTGAATTATATCATCTGCTCTATGAACAACTTCTTCAAAGTCTTTAGCCCTAAGGATAAAAAATTCCAGCCCTTGTTTGAACAATGCGGGGGAAATCTGGTACGCCTCTCCGAAACCCTGCTGCTTACCTTAAGCACCACAGATATCGAAGAACGCAAAACACATATCAAGGAAATCGAACGCATGGAACATACCGGCGAACAAATCCGCACCAAAGTATTTCTGAGCCTGAGCAAGAGCCTCATTACCCCATTCAGCAGGGAAGACATCCATTCCCTCATCAGCGCATTATACGCCATTGCGGATTATATGCACACTGCAGCCATCAATGTAGACCTATATCAGGTTACCGAACTCAATAAACCGATGATCCGGATGGCGCAACTGCTGATTGAAATGTGCCGCGACCTGGAGATTGCCCTCAAAGAACTTCGTACTTTCAAAAATACCGGCCTGATCAGTGATGTTTGTCTGCGGATCTATAAAGGCGAAGGCCAGGCGGATGCCGTATGTAACCAGGCCCTGGCCTTTTTATTTCAATCGGAAATGAATCCTATCGAACTGATCAAACAAAAAGAAATCCTGCAAATTTTAGAAATGGCGGCCGATAAATGCGATGATGTAGCTAACGTACTGGAAAGCATCCTGGTAAAAAATTCTTAAGCCCTGCTGTAAATTTTCTTAAGCCCTGTTGTAAAAATTCTTAAGCCCTATTGCAGATCCCATAATTAATACTTTACTTTGTAGTACAAAGTACTTTTATGGAAAAGCAAGAAATCTATTCTGAACTCCATTCTATCAGAAATCTGATGGAACGTTCTGCAAAATTCATCTCCCTGAGTGGGTTATCTGGAATTATGGCGGGAGTTTATGCCTTGATTGGTGCGGCTATCGCCTGGTATATGGTGTATGGCCAAAACAATTATATGGATTTCCAGGAGCATTTTGTAGATCAAAACGGCTTGCTATGGAACTTATTTTACCTTGCCCTGGCGGTATTGATCCTTTCTATTGGCACCGGTATATTATTAACCCTCCGGAAAGCAGGTAAAACAAACCAGAAGGTCTGGAACCCGATCAGCAAAAAACTACTGTTCAGCATGTTGGTTCCATTATTAACCGGGGGATGCCTGATTCTGATTCTCTTTTTCCGTGGCTATTATGGGGTCATTGCCCCAACCTGTCTGATATTTTATGGCCTTGCCCTGGTTGGCGCCAGCAATTACACTTTTGAAGATGTGAAATGGTTAGGCCTAATGGAGTTGTTTCTAGGTATATTTGCCGCCTTACTACCTGGATATGGCCTGTTTTTCTGGACAATTGGTTTCGGATTACTCCACATCATTTACGGTACGATCATGCATTTTAAATACGACAAGTGAAAACCACATTAGCAAATTTCGATAAAGCCTTTGAAAACCGGGTTCGCTTACAGATCATGAGCGTTTTGGTAGCCAATGACAGTTACGACTTCAATTCTCTGAAAGAATTGCTGGAGGTGACTGATGGCAACCTGGCCTCCCATCTGAAAGCCCTGGAAAAAGAAGCTTATATTAACGTCTATAAATCCTTTCTGGGCAGAAAACCCAATACCAGTTATGCTGCTTCCGAACAAGGAAGAACCGCATTCCTGAAACACCTGGAATCCCTCGAAAATTTAATCAAACTACAGAAAACTTAATTTTTTTTACCCATCTACTTTGAAACACAAAGTACTTTTAAAGAAACAAGCCATGGAAACAAATCAATCCACAAAAGAAAAAACGGTCTTCCAACAACTTCAGGAATCCGTAGGTGCCAAATTATTTTTAATTGCAGTACTGACACTGCTCTTGCTCATCCCCTCCTCCTGGATACAATATCTGATTGAAGAACGCCAGGGCAGACAAGACGAGGCCATCCAGGAAATCTCCTCCAAATGGTCTGGCCCGCAGCTCATCGAAAGTCCGATTTTGCAATTACCCTATAAAACATGGATCAAATCCACTGATGTTAACGGCAAACAAACCCTGAAGGAAAGCCTGTCTACCATTTACCTCCTTCCGGAAACCCTGGACATACAAACAGCAGTGAAACCAGAGATTCTGCACCGCGGCATATTTGATGCCGTAGTCTATCATGCGAAAATTCGTTTAAATGGTAAATTCAGTGCCTTAGAATGGAAAAAATCAGGGATCAATCCAGAGATGATCCTTTGGGATAAAGCAAAAATAGTAGCTGGAATCAGTGATTTTAAAGGTTTAAAAAACACCCCTATCATTAAAATTGATGGCCAGTCTTATACCGCAGAGCCGGATTTTGCAACTGAAAACCTATTTGCCAACAACCTTGGGGTACAAATAGATCTTGCAGCAACAAAAAATTCTGCCATACAATTCAATTACGACCTGGAACTCCGTGGAAGTGAAGCGCTGAATTTCCTGCACCTGGGAAAAAACAGTACGATCAAAGTTAATGGCGACTGGAACAATCCGAGTTTCACAGGAGCCTTTCTTCCGGAAAGCAGGAACATTACCGAAAAACAATTCGGCAGCACCTGGAAGATGTCCAATTTCAACAGACCCTTTCCGCAGCAATGGATCAGCGGTCAGCAAGTGCTGACGCCACAAAATAAAATCAAAGCTACATTTGGGGTTAAATTTTTACTGCCGGTAGATCAGTACCAGAAAACGATGCGTTCGGCAAAATATGCCATCCTCATCATTCTACTAAGCTTTATCTCTCTTTTCTTTATCGAACTACTGAACAAAGTAAAAGTAAACCTGCTGCAATATGTGCTGATTGGCGCAGCCATGATCATTTACTATACCCTGCTGCTTTCCTTTACAGAACAGGTAGGTTTTGCGCTGGCCTATTTTATCGCCTCTGCGGCTACCGTAATCCTGGTGAGTACCTTTATCGGGGCCTTTCTACGGAATAAAAAAGCGGCAATGGCTTTTGCGCTGATCCTGAGTATATTTTATAGTTTCATTTATGTGATCATCCAGCTGCAAGACCTTGCGCTATTGTTCGGTAGTATTGGCCTGTTCATTACCGTGGCCTGTCTGATGTACTTCTCGGTAAAAATCAACTGGAACAAACCAGAAGAGCTCCCTACCCAAGCTTAAAAACCCGAAAACATCAGGTTTTCAAAATCAAGGCAAAATATTTCAAGCGCTGAACTTCCAATTAAAGGAATTCAGCGCTTTGAATTTTACCAGGGCGATTCGCCTGGTTTAACAATACCATTCGCCTGGTTTACAAGCGCCATTCGCCCGCAAGCTTCAAGGGTAATTCCAGATTCTGGTCTTGCAGGAACTTTTTCAATTCCTCATCCGACTGTTTACTTACCGGAATAACCGGCGTATTTGCTAAAGCATAGGCCAGCATGGCGCTAAACCTCACGGTATTTCTCAATTCCTGATCATCTACCAAAGAGAATACATCCCCGTCAGAATGGTAAAAAGGACCGGAATGATTTGGCAATTCCTCCCCTGCGCCTCCTCCTGTTGGAATCCCTTCCAATAAGAAAGGCTGGTGATCGCTGTGCAAGCCTGCACCGGCACTAAATATATTTTTGAAACCGGTATCCAGCTGATTGATCTGGCTCCCCCAGGCGGTAAATAAATCTTTCATTTCCTTCCTGCTGGTAGAGAAACCTTTAGGGTTATTGGCCATATCGTAGTTCAGCATAAAGCGGACTCTATCCAAAGTACTTCTCATTTGTTCCGCAGCAACATAAGCTTTTGAGCCTAGCAAACCTTGTTCTTCGCCCATAAACAAGACAAATTCCAGGGTACGTGCAGTTTTTAAGTTTAGCTTTTTGAAAGTACGGGCCATATCAATAATGGCGAAAGAACCGATCCCATTATCGATCGCACCCGTTGCCAGATCCCAGCTGTCTAAATGGCCACCGACTACAATTTTCTCTTCTGGAAGGGTGCTTCCTTTTAGCGTAGCGATCACATTTCTTGCTTTAATAGGGCCCGAGAAATTGGTCATATTGATACCAGCGTATTGTTTTTTACTTTTTAAGGTCTCTTTCAGGGCCATGCCATCTTCTAAACCGATGCAAAGCGCAGGAATACTAATCAGTTTTCCGGTTACCGAAGCCGTTCCCGTAAGCAATACGCCGCCTTTTACCCCATTGATGAGGATAATCCCGCTGGCACCATGCTGAATGGCAATGGCTGCTTTTTCGGAACGGTGTAAATAAGGGGTTTTATCCGGAGAACCAGGAAGGACACCCAGGTATACCAGGGCGATTTTTCCTTTCACATTTCCAGCATCGCTGATATAATCTGCTTCTAAACCATTTCCTAAATCAACCAGCTCGCCTGTTAATTTTGCTTTTACCGGCGAATGTGCCAGTGTAACGGAGTTTACTTTTTTCAATTGACCTTCCGAATCCCCGATTTTAGTCTCATTAGTCAGGCGGCTCCAGCTTTCCACTTCAAAAGGAAGATACCTGACTTCATACCCATAAGATTTCAGCAATTTAAAGGCATACGCTTCTGCTTTCGCACCATTTTCAGAACCTGTTAAGCGGTGACCGATACTTTCGGTCGCGAATTTCAGGTTATCATAGGCTTTGGAATTGGCTTGCACCTCTGCATTGATTTTCTTAAAAACAGGGCTAAAATCGTCCTTAGCTGAAACCGGGGACTGTTTCTGAGGCTGTATTTGTGTTTGTACAGTGCTTTGTGCGACCGCCGAAATGGAGATCCCACAAATCAATAGACTAAAAAGGCTTTTCATAAAAGGGAATTTTTCTTGAAAATAAGGATTTTGGCCCTACAGTTCTACCTGCGGGTCAATTTATTTTGCAACAAAAGTATAGTGATAATTATTTCTTACGTTCTGTGGTGTAGCGTACCAATTGCTCCAGGCCGGTTCTGGCTTCACCAGGTTCGAAAGTATAGAGAATATCAAAAGCTTCCTGCTGATACTGCACCATTTTCTCATGCGCATAGCGAACACCTTCTTTGGCGTTTACAAAATCGATGATTTGCTGGATTTTAGCGGGGTCATCCTGGTGGTTTTTCACCAGATTGATCATTTTCTTTTTCTCTGCTTTTTCAGAACGGTTCAGGGCATAGATCAAAGGAAGGGTTACTTTCTTCTCTTTAATGTCGATGCCTAAAGGTTTCCCTACGTCATCTGTACCAAAGTCGAAGGTATCATCTTTAATCTGGAAGGCGATGCCCACCTTTTCGCCGAACAACCTCATTTTCTCTACGGTTTCTTCATCAGCCCCAGCTGATGCAGCACCGCAGGCGCAGCAGGAAGCAATTAGAGAAGCGGTTTTCTGACGGATCACATCGAAGTATAATTCTTCAGAAATATCCATCTTACGCACCTTTTCAATTTGCAACAACTCCCCTTCACTCATTTGCTTTACCGCTTCAGAAACGATTTGCAACAATTTGAATTCCCCGTTATTCACAGATAGCAACAATCCTTTGGCCAGCAGGTAATCACCTACTAAAACCGCAATCTTGTTTTTCCATAAAGCATTGATCGAAAAGAAACCTCTACGTTCGTAAGCATTGTCTACCACATCATCATGCACCAGAGTTGCGGTATGCAATAGTTCCACTAAAGCGGCACCTCTATGTGTAGATTCAATGATTCCGCCGCAAAGTTTTGCAGCAAAGAAGACGAACATCGGACGGATTTGTTTACCCTTTCTTTTAACAATATAATGGGTAATTCTATCGAGTAATGGTGCGTCACTATGCATGGAGGCCTTGAACTTTTCTTCAAAGGCAGCAATATCGGCGGCTATGGGTAGTTTTATCTGATTTATTCCCGGCATTCAGGTGAAAAAATATGTGTGCAAACATAAATTAAATATCTTTAAAAGCGTACTTTTAGTAAAAAGTTTAAAGTGAAAAATACATTCAAAGTACTTATCGCCGTTATTTTAGTCGCTCTTGTGGTCTATTTTATGGGTCCCAGACCTGCTCAGCCACAATATAGCGCCCAGCTACCAGTTGTTCCGCAACTACCAGAGCTAGAGAATTATGTAAAATCTATCGAGTCGAAACACAAGATTAAGCCCGGTAACGAGGCCGAAATTGTATGGGCCGATTCTGCTTTAAAGCAGCAGTCGGAATATTCGGTGGTCTATCTACATGGTTATACTGCTTCCAAAGAAGAGGGAAACCCGGTGCATACCCACCTTGCGAAAGAGATTCATGCCAATTTATACCTTGCCCGACTAGCGGATCATGGGGTAGACACCGTTGCTGCGATGGAGTATTACACGCCAGACAGGGCCTGGGAAAGTGCCAAACAAGCTTTAGAAATCGGAAAAAGACTAGGTAAAAAAGTGATTCTGATGGGTACTTCTACCGGTGGTACTTTAGCGCTAAAACTGGCTGCTACCTATCCTAAAGACGTATATAGCTTAATGCTGATCTCGCCTAACATCCAGATCAAAGATACATTCGCCTTCTTATTGAACAACCCATGGGGCTTACAGATTGCGCGCTTAACCTTTGGTGGTAAAGAAA
Source organism: Pedobacter gandavensis (assembly GCF_032677645.1). Lineage (GTDB taxonomy): Bacteria > Bacteroidota > Bacteroidia > Sphingobacteriales > Sphingobacteriaceae > Pedobacter > Pedobacter gandavensis_A. The sequence continues at coordinate 408,858 of NZ_JAVTSB010000001.1, forward strand.
GAGTCGTTTCCGGTGATGATCCTAAATATGATAAATACTGGTACACAAAATACCGTCTGGAATCTGCGGTGGAACTACAGGAACTGGTAGAAACCACGATGAACAAGCAGACTTTTGAGAAAGTAACGCAGCCAACCTTGCTGTTGTACTACTATAAAAATGAAAAAGAACAGGATCAGACGGTCAGGGTATCTGCAGAATTGAAAATGTTTGATGAATTGGGAACTCCGGCTTCGATGAAGGTTAAAAAGGCAATTCCTAATGGTGGAGACCATGTTTTAGGTTCTTACATCACCTCTAAGGATATTCCATCTGTATTGGCGGCTGTAGATAGTTTTGTGAAAGACGTCTTAAAGATTCCTGTAGCAGAAAAAGCAGCTGTACAACCTTAAAAAGGTTCAGAGGCTAATGCAAAATAGCTTTGGTTGATCCCCTCTGTTACCACAACAGAGGGGATTAATCCAGCTAAAAACCTTAATCAGTCAGCGCGATATGGGCAAAGATTTGCTCCGCATGCACCCTGCTGTTTTCGATATACCATTTGTGCGTGTCCATCCCCCCACAAACCACACCTGCCAGATATAAGCCAGGCAGATTACTTTCCATGGTTTCCTCATTATAGAATGGCTGTGTACCATCTCCCATTTCAATACCTAAGTTTTTCAGCATACTGAAATCAGGATGATAACCGGTCATGGCAATCACAAAATCATTGTCTATGGTATGCTCCCCTTCCGGAGTTTTTATCTTCACTTTTCCTTCGCTGATCTCTGTTACTTCCGAATGGAAATGAGCAGTAATTGATCCTTCTTTGATTCTGTTTTCAATATCCGGACGTACCCAATATTTCACATAAGAACCAATTTCGCCACTGCGGATCACTAAGGTGACATTGGCACCCTTGCGGTAAGTTTCCAATGCCGCATCGATACCCGAGTTGTTTGCACCAATCACCACTACATTCTGAAAAGCATACAAATGCGGATCTTTATAGTAATGGGTCACTTTAGGCAGAGATTCTCCCGGGATATTCATCATTAGCGGCACATCATAAAACCCGGTTGCGATGATGACTTTTTTAGCCTGATACTTAGCCTTAGCAGTAGTGACCTGAAAAATACCATTCGCATCTTTTTCTACCTGCTCCACCTTTTCAAAAAGGCGGATATTTAAAGAAAACTTCTCTTTTACTCTCCGGTAATATTCCACCGCTTCATTGCGGTTAGGCTTTGGATTGATGCTCACAAAAGGAACATCGCCAATTTCCAGTCGCTGGGAAGTGGAGAAGAAAGTCATGAACACCGGATAATTGAACAGGCTATTCACCAATGCTCCCTTTTCTACGATGACATAGCTTAGTCCGGCCTTTTTCGCTTCAATTGCACAAGCCATCCCGATTGGGCCGGCACCAATAATCAATACATCGTAATTGTTCATGAGCTCCTTTTAGGTTAATGATTAAGCTTTCATCCCTTTAGAAGGGCAGGCAAAATCAGTACGCTTTAATCCGGTATTTTTGATGGCACCGTAACCACCGGCAATGTCGATCACATTTTCTACCCCACGGGCTTTCAAAATAGACGCGGCCACCATAGAACGGTAACCACCGGCACAATGGATATAATAAGTTTGTTTAGGATCGATTTCATTGGTCCATTCATTGATATAATCCAATGGACGTGTTAACGTTTGCTCCAGGTGTTCAGCTTCATATTCTCCCGGTTTTCTGACATCCAGGGCAAGCACATTTTCCTGAGTATTCAATACCGTTTCAAATTCCGCAGCAGAAATGGAAGTAATCGTCTCCAGTTCTTTTCCGGCAGCAGTCCACAGGCTGATGCCATCCATTAAGAAACCGATGGTATTATCATAACCTACTCTGGAAAGGCGGGTAATTGCTTCTTCTTCTTTTCCCTGTTCACATACCAATAGCAAAGGTTGCTTCAGATCGGTGATTAAAGCGCCTACCCAAGGGGCAAACTGACCATTTAACCCGATATTCACCGAAGAAGGAATAAAGCCTTTAGCGAAGACCTGAGGATCTCTGGTATCCAGGATCAACGCGCCGGTACTGTTTGCCAGAGCTTCAAATTCATCCGGAGTTAAAGGCATTAATCCTTTCTCACAAACTTCTTCAAAACTTTCATAACCATGTTTGTTCATGGCAGCATTTTTAGCAAAATATTGAGGTGGCGGTAAAATACCCTCCGTTACTTCTTTGATAAATTGTTCTTTTGACTTCGCTTTAAGCGCGTAGTTAACTTCTTTCTGATGCCCTAAAGTATCGAAAGTCTCCTTGCTCATGTTCTTTCCGCAGGCAGAACCGGCACCATGCGCAGGATATACCAGAATATCATCAGGAAGCGTTAAGATTTTGTTGTGTAAGGAATCATAAAGCGTCGCTGCCATATCTTCCATGGTCAGTTCTCCTTTTTGCGCCAGGTCCGGGCGACCAACATCTCCGATAAACAAAGTATCACCAGAAAAGATGCAATGTGCTTTTCCTTGCTCATCTGTTAACAGGTAAGTGGTAGATTCCGGAGTATGACCCGGTGTATGCAGCGTAGTGATGGTTAATGCGCCAATTTTAAACTGTTGGCCATCCTCAGCAATCAGCGATTTGAAAGTCGTTTGTGCCGTTGGGCCATAAACGATTTCCGCGCCTGATTTTTCTGCCAGGTCTACGTGTCCGGAGACAAAATCTGCATGGAAATGAGTTTCAAAAATATATTTTATGGTGGCATGTTCTTTCTCCGCACGTTTCAGATAGGGATCTATCTCGCGTAGGGGATCAATAATTGCTGCTTCACCATTACTTTCTATGTAATAGGCTGCTTCTGCTAAACAACCTGTATATATCTGCTCTATCTTCATTCCAATTTGCTATGAACTGCAAAAATAAGGTTATAATTGACTGGCGCAAGATTTTGGTTTTTAATTACATTGGCAGGATAACAAATTTAGGCAGTCAGCTCCCCGCGAAGCGATTGCTCCATCAACGCACCGATTTCTACCTGGCTATAATTCTGCCCCATTAGATACATCAGTTTGGTGACAGTGGCTTCAAAAGTGGTGTCATAACCACAGATTACGCCCATTTGCTGCAATTTCTTACTGGTTTCATATTTCCCCAACTCTACAGATCCTCTTTTACACTGCGTAATGTCGATGATCAGTTTGCCGCTATTGATGGCTTCCTGAAGACTGGAAATGAACCATTCGGCTGTATTGGTATTTCCGGAGCCAAAGGTTTCCAGTACAATCGCATCCACACCCGATTTGGTAATGGCATGTACGGCTTGCGGAGAAATCCCCGGGTATAGTTTCAATACGCCAATGTTAGAATTGAACTTGGTATGTACCTTTAAAGGTTCCGTAGGCTGCTTGGCTATGTAATTTTTATAGAAAGAAAGGTGTACGCCAGCCTCTGCCAGGATCGGATAATTTGGCGAGCGGAAGGCTTCAAACTTTTCTGAATTGTATTTTATAGAGCGGTTGCCGCGAAAGAGCTGGTAATCGAAATACACACAGACCTCAGGGACCATTGCCTTCCCTTGTTTTTTAGTGGCAGCGATTTCTAAGGCGGTGATCAGATTTTCTTTGGCATCTGTCCTGATCTCCCCTATCGGCAACTGAGATCCGGTTAAGATCACTGGTTTCGACAGATTTTCTAACATAAAGCTCAATGCCGAAGCGGTGAAAGACATGGTATCAGAACCATGAAGAATGACAAAACCATCAAACTCCTCATATTTATCCCTGATTAAGCAGGCTAATTCTTCCCAGATCAGCGGGTCCATATTGGAGGAATCGATGATGGGATCAAAAGAATGCACGGAAAGGTCGTAGTTTAACCTGGCCAGTTCCGGAACATTTTGCTGAATTTGCTCAAAGTTAAAGGGAATGAGAACACCGGTTTTGGGATCGTTTACCATCCCTATGGTTCCACCGGTGTAGATGATCAGTATTTTAGTCATTGCTTAGATGTTGAAGATTATTTTAGAATTGGCAGTGGTTACCGCAGCGATTTCTTCGACATCGGTCCCATATATTTCTGCTAATTTCTCTGCAATATGAATCAGGTAACTGCTTTCGTTTGGTTTACCACGGAAAGGAACCGGAGCTAAGTAAGGAGAATCTGTTTCCAGTACCAAATTGGCCAATGGAATTTCTTTCAGCACCTCATCCAGTCCGCCTTTTTTATAGGTAACCACACCGCCGATACCCAGGTAAAAACCAAGGTCGATGGCTTGTTTTGCCTGTTCTACATTACCGGTAAAGCAGTGTAAAATCCCTCTGAGTTTCTCGTCTCTTTCCTTTTCCAGAATTTCGAAGATCTCGTCGAAAGCTTCTCTGCAATGGATCACGATTGGAAGATTCAGGTCTTTAGCCCATTTGATTTGTTCGGAGAAAGCGATTTTCTGGATGTCCAGTGTTGTCTTATCCCAGTGCAGGTCGATACCGATCTCGCCGATGGCATAGATTTCTCTGCCAACGATGCTTTCGCAAATCTCGTCGAGCACCAGTTCATAATCTTCTTTCACATCGCAAGGGTGCAAGCCGGCCATCGCAAAGCAATGGTCAGGATATTTCTGCACCATGGCATCGATTTTGGCAATAGAGGCAATATCAACATTAGGCAGGAACAAACGTTCTACGTTATTGTCGAGACATCTTTGCATCAAGACATCTAATTTCTCTGGGTCTGTCTCGTAATAAAGGTGGGTATGGGTATCCGTCAAAAGCATGGACAAAGTTAATAAAAAAACCCCGTCCGCTATATGCGGACGGGGTTTTCTATTTTATGCTTTTTTATAATTATTTCTTAACCGGAGCAGGAGTTGCAGGCGTTAGCGCTGTTGCAGGAACCGATGTAGGTTTTTTAATGTCTACTAATTCTACATCAAATACTAATGGAGAGAAAGGGCTGATACCGCCTTGTTGCATTCCACCTTCGCCATAAGCTAAAGCTGAAGGAATGATCATGGTGATTTTTCCGCCTTTACCGATCAATTGTAAACCTTCGTCAAATCCTGGAATTGCTCTACCTAAAGTGATCGCACGTGGACCATAAGTAGCCATAGGATTGTGTTTACCCGATTCTTTAGCGATTTTAGCATCACTGGTATCGAAGATATTATCTTTACCGTCAGATTTTTTAGTCGTTAATTTACCAGTATAGTTTACCATCATGGTATCACCTAAAACTGGTTTCTCATTGCTACCTGGTTTAACGATTACATATTGTAATCCAGAAGCCGTAGTGGTAGTTTTAAGGTTGTTATCAGCAACATATTTTTTGATTTTACCAGCTTCAGCATTTTTCATTTTTTCGATGCTTGCTTTGTAATCATTTTCAAAAAACTCTCTTGCTTTTTTCTGGAAAGTTGAGTCAGCCTCATCTTTACCTTTTTGCAATACTTTCTCTACTTTGATGGTAAAGATCATGTATTTGTCTTTTTGACCAGCTGGTTTCGGTTGACCCGAATATTTAGCAACTGTATCTAAGTCTAATTTGAAAGTCGCACTATCGCCTTCTCCAAACATCGTTAGTACATCGTTCATATCACCTGCAAATACTTTTTTCTGAACAGGGAATACTTGTGGTGCTTCCAGATCCCAGGTATTAGTAGTTACCGAGTCTTTTTCAGTTTTTTGAATAAAGTTCAATTTTACAATATCACCTTCTTTAATTTTATCTTTTCCGCCATCTTTGTGGATGGTGTACATCAGGCCACCCGGACCTTTTTTGTATTGGTTACAAGCAGCTAATCCAAGTGTTGCTGCGAAAAGAATTACGATACCTTTCTTCATGTGGTTTATTAAGTTTTTGTTTTCTAATTATATTTATACCTCGATCAGCAATAGCCTTTACTGAATCAATTGTGTTTTATAGTCTGCTAATAACGCTTTAAACGTCGTTACGGTATCTGCCAGATTTTCATCTGAATAGCCACCGGCTGCATTTCTATGCCCACCACCGTTAAAATATTTCTTGCAAATTTCATTTGCAGGGAAATCTCCGGTTGAGCGCAAAGATAATTTAACTTTATCAGTTCTTTCAATAATAAATGCAGCTAATTTAATGCCGTTTACCGACAAAGCATAGTTTACAATTCCTTCTGTATCACCGGTCTGAATGTTAAAAGATTTCAGCTCTTCTTTGGTCACCGTAATGATTGCGGTATGATATTCAGGAAGGATTTCCAGCTTATTACTCAGGCAATGCCCAAGGAAACGCAGGCGGTTTTCCGTCGCATTGTCGTACACCAACTGGTGGATTTTCCAATGTTCGGCACCCAGATCAATCAGTTCTGCGGCAATACGGTAAACCGTAGCATTTGCCGAAGGAAAGCGGAAAGAACCAGAATCCGTCATGATTCCTGTATATAAACAGGTCGCAATGTCTTTATTCATGAATTCACCGTCTTCCAGTTCATTCACAATAAAATCATAAACCAGTTGTGCTGCTGCACAGGCATTGATACTCCAATGGCGGTAATCGTCAAAATCTTCCGGATCCAAATGGTGGTCGATCATCAGTTTTAACGCACTTGAAGCCCTTACCAGCTCACCCAGCTCATTGATCCGCGACAGACTGTTAAAGTCGAGGCAAAAGATCATGGCTGCATCCGCTACTAACTGCGCAGATTTCTCCTGTTGTTCTGTGTAAATAATTACCTCAGAATTGTTAGGAAGCCAGTGTAAAAAGTAGGGATAATCCGTAGGGGTAATCACGGTAACGTGATGTCCTTTCTGGATCAGATAAGCGTACAAGCCTAAAGATGAACCCATCGCATCGCCATCAGGCTTATGGTGGGTAGTGATTACAATTTTTTGCGGCGTTGCCAGCAATGATTTTAATTCAGGAACAGATAGCATAATTTTCACTGCAAAGCTAGTGATTAAATGATTAATTGGAGCCTATTATATTTGATGCTATAATATTAACAGTATAAAACGTAATTTTGCAAAAAAATTGAAATAAGATGACTACAAACAGAACATTTACCATGATTAAGCCTGATGCTGTTGCAAACGGACATATCGGAGCAATCATCAATGACATTACTGCAGCAGGTTTCAAAATCGTTGCTATGAAATATACTAAATTAACTGAAGAAACTGCTGGTCAGTTCTATGCAGTTCATGCTGCACGTCCTTTCTACAAGGATTTAGTATCTTTCATGTCTTCAGGTCCTATCGTTGCGATGATCTTAGAAAAAGACAATGCAATTGAAGATTTCAGAACTTTAATCGGTGCTACTAACCCAGCTGATGCAGCTGAAGGTACTATCCGTAACAAATATGCCGTATCTATTGATGCGAATGCTGTTCACGGTTCTGACTCAGACGAAAACGCACAAATCGAAGGAGATTTCTTCTTTACTGCTGCGGAACGTTTCTAGTCTTCCCTAACCGGAAAACACACGAAGGTCATTTTTAAGGCCTGCGTTTATCGCGATCTTTAAAATGATTTTTGAAAATAAGCACCCCCAACAGGGTGCTTATTTTTTTTGTACCCGGTTTTTACAGCGCCTGATACTGCTTTGATACTGGTCGGGAAGAGCCCTTTTTCTCCATATGGTTGCCTTATCTTTCGGAAAGGGTCCAGTTACTTAAACCTACACCAAAGTATGAGCAACTCATTCCAGTACTATGCGGAACCCTATGGTAATACGCCGGTCTTCCCGACCACAACCCGACCACAACCACCGCTGTGAATTCCGGCCTGAATTTACCGCTTTAAGCCCTGGCAGCGGATAAAAAAACCGGTGGATAATTTAAGGATACTTTGTACCTTTCAGCCGCAAATAAACCAACAGCTATTGCATGAGGATGCAGCAGCATTTACAAAAATTATAGAATTGATGAAAAAAATTTTGATCACCTTATTACTTCCATGTTGCAGTTTAGTAGCTTTGGCACAGACAGGAAAAAAGGCGGGTACCGTTAAAAAAGCTACGGTGACAAAAACACAAGCTAAAGCCCCGGTTAAACCGGTTTTCAAAAACAACCTGGATTCTGCCAGTTATGCCTTAGGCGCTAATATGGCCGCCAACATGAAAAAAGACGGCCTGAGCACTTTAAACTACGATCTGATGATCAGAGGAATGAAAGATGCCCTGGAAGGAAAAACATTATTAATCCATAAAGACGAATTAAAAACCCCAATCAGTAACCTGTTTAATGGCCTGAGCAAAAAGCAATATATACCCATGATCAACGAAGGAAAATTATTTTTAGAAGGCAATAAAAGCCAACCAGGCGTACACGTTACTCCTAGTGGATTACAGTACCTGGTATTACAGGAAGGAACCGGCATCAAGCCAACGGCTACGGATACGGTTTTAGTACATTACAAAGGAACGTTGTTAACCGGAAAACAGTTTGACAGCTCTTACGACAGAAATGAGCCACTTTCTTTACCTTTAAACAGAGTGATTCAAGGCTGGACAGAAGGTATGCAATTAATGCCTACCGGTTCAAAATTCAGATTCTTCATTCCTTACAACCTTGCTTATGGCGAGCGTGGTGCAGGAGCGGATATCCCTCCTTACAGCACTTTAATTTTCGAAGTAGAATTATTGAAAGTTAACGGTAAATAATAACTGGCAAAAACCATTGGGAAATAGCTTTGTTCTATCTGTAAAGATATAGCTTATGAACGTAAAAAGATATTTCCCACTGGCGCTTGTTGCGCTGTTATCCAGCACACTCATGAGCTGTGATCTCATCACCGGTATTTTCAAAGCCGGCCTCTGGACTGGTATTATCGCGGTTGTGGTGGTACTTGCCTTAGTCATCTGGCTGGTTAGCCGGATATTTGGTGGCAGAGATTAAGCCTTATAGAAATACGATTTCTGTGATTACTTCAGAACCGGCACGTTCATTTAATTTATCAATGATTCCGGTTCTGACCATCATCAGCTCGTTCTTAATCACCGACGATTCTATCCGCACAAAAAGTTTCTTTTGAAAAATATAGATCTGCGTCGTGCGGTTGCCAATCGCTACGCCCATCAGCTCCGGCCATAGTGCAATGATGGTGGTCTCATCGAACTTGCCTTTCAGCTTATAGACATTGAGCAATTTGCCAATCCCCTCTTTTAACGTGATGTCATTAGGTTTACGCATTTTCTACGGCTCCGTTGTTTACTTCGAATAGCGTTACTGCCACATCGATTTTATTGAATACTGCCAGCACCCGTTCTTTACCGGTGTCTGTAATAAAAATCTGCCCGAAATCCTGATGGGAGACCATTTCCATCAGTTTGTGCATCCGGTTATCGTCTAATTTATCAAAAATATCATCGAGTAATAGCAAAGGCTTAAATCCTTTAAACTTCTGAAGATAAGCATATTGCGCCAACTTTAATGCAATTAAAAAAGATTTCTGCTGTCCCTGAGAACCAAACTTCTTTAAAGGCATGCCGGTTAACGTAAAGATCAGGTCGTCTTTATGAATCCCCGTCGTCGTACGTTCCAGAATTTTATCTTTTTCAATAGACTGTGCCAGAAGTTTCAGAAAAGGTGTGTCTTTCAGCTGACTTAAATACGTCAGACTGACCTCCTCCTGATCATCCGTCAGGTACTGATAATACTTATTAAATAAAGGAATAAAATCTGCCATAAACTGCTCGCGTTTGGCAAAGATTTTATTGCCGGATTGCTCCAGCTGTTCATTGTAAATCTCCAGTAAGGTAGGATCGTAACTTCTGGTGATGGCAATCTGCTTCAACAGCGCATTGCGGTTTAACATGTGCTTATTGTATAAAATCAGCTCATCCAGGTAATGCGCATCCGTTTGGGAAATCACATTGTCCATAAATCTCCTGCGCTCCTCACTCCCTTCCATTATGATGGTGGCATCGTAAGGCGAGATCATCACCAGCGGAAACAAGCCAATGTGATTGGCGAGTTTATCATATTCCTTTTTATTACGCTTAAATTGTTTCTTTTGATTTCTCTTGACACCACAGGTGATTTTTTCATTCTTCTGTTCGCGTTCAAAATCCCCCTGGATCAGGAATAGATCTTCAGAAGTTTTAATCTGCTGACTGTCGATTGGATTAAAATACCCTTTACACAGGCATAAATAGTGAATCGCATCTAATAAATTGGTCTTTCCTGCACCATTATTGCCTACAAACGCATTTACCGTTTTTGAAAAACTAAGGTTTGCGTCTGCGTAATTTTTAAAGTTGAGGAGTGTAATGTTTTTTAACCACATAGTTGTATGGAGCAAAGTTACCTTTTCGCTTTTGTTATATCGCAAAATGGCCGGATCATTTATTTTTATCCCTTGAATTTTACCCTATATTGCGCCAGCAAGGCGGATTTTAGCTGGTATGCATTAGATTATTAACCATCAGGTAGTTCGGTTTAACCATTTAGGCAACAAAGTTTAAGAAATCCGTCGAAAGGGGTTGATACTTTCCCATAAAAATGTATTTTTGCAATCCTTAATTTTTTTAAATAAAATGTCTACAACAGAAAAAGAAACGAGTCACCCGGTAAGAAAGGGTTCCTTTTTAGAAGAAAATTCAAAAAGCCTTTTGTTCATTGCAGGCGCTGTAGTGCTATTAATTGGAATCTACTTTTGGTATCAAAATGTATATTTAAAAGACAGAGCACAGGAAGCATCGGCTAAAATGTATAAAGCAGAACAGTTTCTAGGTGTAGATTCTCTTGCCAATAAAGCAATCAATGGCGATGGTGGTTACCCTGGTTTAGAAAAAATTGCGGAAGAGTACGACAATACCAAATCTGCAAATCTTGCTAACCTTTATTTAGGTGGTATCTATTTGCGTAAAGGTGAGTACAAAAAAGCTGCTGAAACTTTAGGTAAATATTCTGAAACAGGAAGTCCGGTAGCAGATCCATTGGCTTTAGGTTTATTAGGTGATGCTTACTCGGAGTTGAAAGACTTCAAACAAGCGGCTACTTATTACAAGAAAGCAGCTGATAAATCAAGCAACAAATTTACTTCTCCGATGTTCCTTAAAAAACTAGGTTTAGTTTATGAGTTCCAGAAAGATTTCAAATCTGCTGAAGATGCTTACACGAAAATCAAAACTCAATTCCCGGAAAGCCAGGAAGCAGCTATGATCGATGAATACATCGCTCGTGTTGCGGTACAGGTAAAATAGGATGAAATAAAATATTATGACAAAGGTTAGCCATTACGGCTAGCCTTTTTTTGTACCCTTTACTTATATTTGCATTATGGCATCACAACTTAAAAACCTATCTGACTTTTCACATACTACCGTTCCTAACGGAGCTGCGTTTAAAATCGCAATCGCTGTAGCGGAGTGGAATGCAGAAATCACAGGCAGCCTGTATAACGGCGCTTTAAAAACCTTACTTGAGCATGGCGTTGCGGAAGAGAATATTCTTTCTATCGCAGTACCAGGTAGCTTTGAGCTGACTTCAGCTGCGGATATCCTGTTAAAGAAACATTCGGATCTGGATGCCGTAATTTGCTTAGGTTGTGTAATTCAGGGCGACACGAAACATTTCGACTTCATTTGCGATGCCGTAGCGCATGGCGTAACTCAGGTTAGTGTAAAATATAGTAAGCCCGTAATTTTTGGCGTACTGACTACCAATGATTTACAACAGGCGATTGATCGTGCTGGTGGTAAACATGGTAATAAAGGCGATGAAGCGGCAATTACCGCATTGAAAATGGCTGATCTTGCAGTTAAGGCTTAACAAAGCTTTGTTTCTTCCTGTTAAAATTGGTAATTTAGTGGAAGAAATTTTTTAAATCCCTTGAAAATGAAAAAATTAGTCATTTTATTGCTTTGCGTAGGTTGTACGGTAATGCTGTTGCAGTCCTGCTCCAACAAACTTTGTCCGGCTTACAGCTCTTATCCGCAAAGACGATAAAGGCGACATACTATTAAAAGAATCTCAATGCAGTGGAAACAGATAAATGATCTGGCACAGATCAGTGAAATAAAAAATAAAGAGGGCTACAGTTTAATTTTTAAACACAGTACCCGTTGTTCAGTGAGTAGTATGGCAAAGAGACGCTTCGAATTGGATTGGGAAGCAATTCCGGAATCAACCAATTTGTACTTCCTGGATTTAGTGAGTTTCAGAGAGATTTCTGCAAACATCGCAGAAACCTTCCAGGTGCATCATGAATCTCCGCAGATCTTATTGATCAAAGACGGAGATTGTATTCTTGATGCGTCACATAGCGACATCTCCGCGGAGGAGGTTGCCGAAATGATTAATAATTAAAAGATACCGTTTGTTTAATATCAGGGTGTAAACTCATCGCCACCGGACAAGTATGTGCCGAACGCTCAATGATCGTTTTATCCTTATCAGAATAACCATTTGCAGGGAATTGGAAATTGACCACAATTTCCGAAACCCTCCTTGGATTTTCGGCCATGATCTTCGTGATCTCACAAGTAGCCCCATCAATACTGAATCCATGGGAACCAGCAGCAATACCCACAATCGTCAGCATACAGTTTCCTAAAGAAGTAGCCAGCAAATCTGTCGGCGAAAACGCCTCCCCTTTTCCCTGATTGTCTACCGGTGCATCGGTTATGATTTCATTTCCCGAACGTTCGTGTACAGAAGTTGTCCGTAAACCTCCGTTATAAGTTATTTTTGAAGTTGCCATCGCTTAGTTTTTAGACTGCAAGATTAACATATTTTTTTAAAACTGTCAGATTAGCGTTGTTAAACCCTCCATTTTTATAACTATTCAAACCTATTGCTTAACTTTGCCCAATGATCGAACTTCCGGTTGTTTCCGCAAACACAGTACAACGTAAACCTGATTGGCTTAGAGTTAAGCTTCCAGTTGGTAAAGAATATGCACAAGTACGTAGTCTGGTAGACACACATAAACTGCATACCATTTGCGAAAGTGGCAATTGCCCGAATATGGGCGAATGCTGGGGCGCCGGTACTGCAACCTTCATGATTCTTGGAAATATCTGTACGCGTTCCTGCTCTTTCTGTGCAGTAGCCACCGGCAGACCATTAGCCGTGGATACAGATGAGCCAAATCGTGTGGCGAATTCTGTGAAACTGATGAAAGTAAAACACTGTGTAATCACTTCCGTAGATAGAGATGACCTGAAAGATGGTGGTTCTATCATCTGGGCAGAGACTTTACAGGCGATCAGGAGAGAAAGTCCGGAGACTACATTAGAAACTTTAATCCCTGATTTCAGAGGAATCTGGGACAATTTATACCGCGTACTGGAGGAAAGACCAGAGGTGATGTCTCATAATATTGAAACGGTAAGACGTTTAACCAAACAAGTGCGCATCCAGGCCAAATACGACAGAAGTTTAGAATGTCTGAAACGCATTTCTGATTTCGGATTGAGAACTAAAACCGGTATTATGCTGGGTTTAGGCGAAACCGAAGAAGATGTTTATGAAGCTATGGATGATTTAGTAGCCAATGGGGTACACATCCTGACTTTAGGTCAGTATTTACAACCTACACGTAATCACCACCCGGTGCTGGACTGGATTCATCCGGATCAGTTTGCTAAATATAAAGAGGTTGGTATGGCTAAAGGATTCAAATATGTAGAAAGTGGACCACTGGTTCGTTCTTCATATCATGCTGAAAAACACCTATTTGATTTAAAATTGCTATAAAAACATAAAATTTAACTTTTTTCTTGTCAAGGTTTACGGTATATATGTATATTAGTAGACCTTGACAACGACAAAGAAAATCTCCCTAACTGAAGAACAGCTCATTCTGGCTTTAAAAGCTCAGGACACCAATGCTATGAAAGCATTGTATGATATGTATTCAGGTTCTTTATTCGGTGTAATCTCCCGGATTGTTGTTCATACTGAAGTTGCCGAAGACATTTTACAAGAAACCTTCTTGAAAATATGGAATTCTTCAGATAATTATGACGCGTCAAAAGGCCGTCTATTTACCTGGATGATGAATATTGCCCGGAATTTAGCGATCGATAAACTCCGTTCCAAAGATTTTAAGAACGCCGGTAAAAACCATAACCTGGAAAATAACGTAGATTTCATTGACGCACAGAAAGAAACAACTTTCAATGCCGATGTGATTGGTTTAAAAGACATGGTAACCGCCCTTAAACCGGAGTTTACGAATGTTTTAGACATGGTTTACTTTAAAGGCTATACACACGTCGAAGCAGCAGAAGAATTAGATTTGCCATTAGGTACGGTTAAAACCCGAATCCGGATGGCTATTATGGAATTAAGAAAGCATTTTAATTAAGGTGGAAGAGGGAAAAGCATATATCGAATCAGGCATACTTGAACTTTACGTTCTCGGCGAACTTAACGCAGAAGAACAACGTGAAGTAAAGTCAATGGCAGCAAAATATCCGGAAATAAAGACGGAAATTACTGCGATTGAGCTTGCTATGGAAAAATATGCGATGGAAAACGCAATTACACCATCTGCAGAGCTGGAAAGTATCATACTGAGTAAAATCACACCAAAAGTAAAAGAGACTGTTGTTGCACCTGTAACCGCTGCTCCTGAAGCTGGCATTGTGCCTTTACATACGGCAGGATATGAATCAAAAATAAGAACCTTAAAGTTTGCATTGGCCGCCTGTGCCGCCTTGCTGCTGGTAACCGGCGTTGCACTTTATTCTGCACATACAGAATTAGACGTCGCGAAAAACCAGATCATCGCTTTAAATCAGGATAAACAACGATTTGCCGCTACGGTGAATTACATGACGGAAACCAATAAAGAACTGCAAACCATTGCTGATATGCCTGCCGATCCGGATTGGAAAACAGTACGTCTGGCAGGAACAAAAATGGATCCTGAAGCTAAAATGACCGTTTATTGGCACACTTCGGGTCGCCATGTCATGCTGGACAATTCCAAAATGGCACTTCCTAAAAATGATGAGGCACACCAATATCAACTTTGGGCCCTCGTTAAAGGAAAACCTGTAGACCTTGGTGTATTTGATGTGAAACCGGATAGTAGTCATATCCTCTTAAAAATGAAAGAAATTGCAGGTGCTGATGCCTTTGCCGTAACTTTAGAAAAAAGAGGTGGTGCAGCTGGCCCGACAATGGATCAAATGATTGCCATGGGTGGCGTTTAGTCTTCCTTATTCAATAAACTTTTTACACTTACCGGAATTTGTAGGGCGACTTGTGAAGCGCTGACGTTGAAATGCGTCATGCTCAATTCATCACCTGCCTTGCCATGGAAATAACAAGCCAGTACGGCCGCTGCTTTAGCACTATACCCTTGTGCCAGATAAGCCGCTAACATGCCGGTAAGCACATCCCCCATTCCGCCTTGCGACATTGCCGGATTTCCCGTTTGATTGATGGATACATCGCCTTCATGATCGATAATGAAAGTATATTGATTTTTTAGCAGAATAAGAATACCGCGCTTTTTAGCTTCGGTTCTGGCAGTTTGTAAACGCGACCACCAGTTTTCATGCGGGCCAAAAAGTCCGTCAAATTCTTTGACATGTGGCGTCAGGATGGAATCTTTTGGCAAGTGCAGGAACAGCTCCGGATGTGTTTTTAAGATCGCTAAAGCATCTGCATCAATCACCACCGGTTTTTTAAGGGCAAAAATCTCCCCCATAATCGTATGACCATCCGCCATGCGGCCAATCCCCGGCCCAATGGCTATCGTATCGTATTTATTTAAGGTTCTGGAACTGATTAGCTGGGCTCGTTCCAGGTACATCGCCTCTGGCAAGGCGATATTTAATGCCGTTAATCCAGGTGAAGGAATGGAGCTGGTTACCAAACCTGCTCCGGCATACAAACAACCTTTAGCGCAGAGTAAAGCTGCGCCCATGGTGTTCTCTGCGCCGGCAATGAGCAAGGCATGGCCATAAGTTCCTTTATGAGAAAAGGGCATTCTCGTTTTGACCATGCCGCGTATGTCCGACAGTTCTATTAATTTATAAGGAGAAGCTTTTGCCTCTGTACTTTGTTTCGTTAATCCACGATCTACGACCTGTTTTTTACTCGATGGATCTGTATCGGGTAAATAGGCGTTCAGGAAAACTGACATAATTTAGCTATTATAAACCCATTTCTTTCTTCAAAAATTTACCGGTTAAACTAATCGGGTTCTGTATCAATCCTTCAGGAGTTCCTTCAAAGATGATCCTGCCACCGCCGGCACCACCTTCTTCTCCTAAATCGATTACCCAATCCGCTACTTTTACCACATCCAGGTTGTGCTCAATCACCAATACGGTATTCCCTTTTTCGACCAGTTCATTTAACACACCAAGAAGCACATTGATATCCTCAAAATGTAAGCCAGTTGTAGGCTCATCCAGGATATAAAATGTTTTTCCGGTATCTTTCTTAGAAAGTTCGGTCGCCAGTTTTACCCTTTGCGCTTCTCCACCGGAAAGCGTGGTAGAAGACTGACCCAAAGTAATATAGCCTAAACCTACATCTTTAAGGGTTTTGATTTTACGGTAGATGACCGGCATATTTTCAAAGAAATCACAAGCTTCTTCGATACTCATGTCGAGTACATCGCTGATGGATTTACTGCGGTAGCGCACTTCCAGGGTTTCCCTGTTGTATCTTTTTCCACCACATTCCTCACAAGGCACCGATACATCCGGCAGGAAATTCATTTCGATGACTTTCATTCCCCCCCCCTGACAGGTTTCGCAGCGTCCTCCTTTTACATTGAAAGAGAAACGACCTGGTTTGTAACCTCTGATCTTTGCTTCCGGCAATTGGACAAACAGGTTCCTGATGTCAGAAAACACGCCGGTATAGGTGGAAGGGTTAGATCTTGGCGTACGCCCGATAGGTGCCTGATCGATTTCAATTACTTTATCAATTTCTTTAATCCCATTGATCTTTTCATAAGGCAAAGGATGTTTTTTTGCTCTGAAAAAGTGGTGATTTAGTATCGGATATAAGGTTTCGGTGATCAGACTGGATTTACCACTTCCGGATACACCGGTTACCGCGATAAATTTACCCAATGGGAATTCTACCGAAACGTCTTTTAAATTGTGTCCACTCGCCTTAACGATAGACAATTTATGTCCGGTTCCTTTTCTACGTTTCTTAGGAACTTCAATTCCTTTTTTACCGTTCAGGTAAGCGGCAGTCAGGGTATCTGATTTTAGAATCTCTGCCGGTGTTCCCTGGGCAACGATTTGTCCGCCACGAACACCTGCCGCAGGGCCCACATCAATCACGTGATCTGCTTCCAGAATCATGTCTTTATCGTGTTCTACCACCAATACGGTATTGCCCAGATCGCGTAGGTTTTTTAAAGCCCCGATTAAGCGCTCATTGTCGCGCTGGTGCAAGCCGATACTCGGCTCATCCAGAATGTACATCACATTCATCAGCTGCGAGCCGATTTGTGTGGCCAGACGGATTCTTTGCGCTTCTCCACCGGATAAGGTCCTTGCGGTACGGTCCAGAGAAAGATAGTTCAATCCTACGTCCGTCAGGAAGCCCAATCTGGTTCTGATTTCTTTAAGAATTTCTTTGGCAATGGTATTCTGACGTTCTGATAAGCGGTCTTCGATGCCCACATACCAGTTTTTTAAGCTGTTGATGTCCATTTCGGCCAGCTCAAAGATATTTTTGCCGTCGATTTTGAAATGCAGACTTTCCTTCTTTAACCTTGCGCCATTACAGGTTGGGCAGGTTTTCAGTTTGCGGAAAGTTTCCATATCCTCGATTGCGCCTTCTCCTTTTTTCTCCTGCTGCTCTTCCAGCAATTTGATGATGCCATCAAAAGTGATCTGGTAGTTCTGCACATTCCATTTGTTATATTCTACGGCAACACTTAACAATTCCGGAGAACCGTTCAGGATAATCCCGATTTGTTCTTCGGTTAATTTCTCCAGTGGCGTAGATAAAGAAAAGGTATATTTTTTAGCAAGGGCTTTCAGCACCTGGAATACCCAGATGTCGCGGTATTCCCCTAATGGGGCTAAACCACCGTTCATGATACTTAATTTAGGATTCGGCATCACCGATTCCTTATCAATCACGAAAATATAACCGAGACCGTCGCAGCTTTCGCAGGCTCCGTAAGGAGAATTGAAAGAGAAACTATTCGGTTGTGGTTCATCATAAGAGATTCCGGTAGTCGGGCACATCAGGAAGCGACTAAAATGGGATACATTGTTGTCTTTATCGCTGATTTTAATGATGCCTTTACCCATTTTCATGGCCGTCTGAATGGAGTCATTCAGGCGTTTCTGATCTTCCCTGTCGATAATCAAGCGGTCGATCACCACTTCAATATCATGGATTTTATAACGATCCACCTGCATTTTAGGGCTCATGTCCTGGATTTCTCCATCGATGCGCACTTTAATATAGCCTTGTTTGCGGATCTGTTCAAATAATTCCCGGTAATGTCCTTTACGGCCTTTCACTACAGGCGCAAGGATATTGACAGGCATTCCTTCAAATTTCTTATAGATATTTCCAAGAATCTGATCTTCGCTCATGCGTTCCATTTTCTCTCCGGTATTGTAAGAGAAGGCTTCGGCAGTACGCGCATAGAGTAATCGCATGAAATCGTAGATTTCAGTAATGGTACCTACGGTAGATCTTGGGTTTTTGCTGGTTGTTTTTTGTTCAATGGCAATCACCGGACTTAATCCTGAGATTTTATCCACATCAGGACGCTCCATTCCACCCATAAACTGGCGGGAATAAGCACTGAAAGTCTCCATATACCTACGCTGTCCCTCCGCATAAATGGTGTCAAATGCCAAAGAAGACTTTCCACTTCCACTCAATCCGGTAATTACTACCAGCTGGTTGCGGGGAAAGGAGATGTCTATATTTTTAAGGTTATGTACCCTGGCACCATATACTTCTACATCCTTTTGCTCGCCCAGGTCAACGGTATTTTTGCTCATATTTTTATTAAAACAATACTGATATCTATATATTTAAGACAACAAATTTTCAGCCACAAAAATGCTAAAAATTTTATCAAAAGAAAAGTTAATAACCCCTCTGGCTGATAATGTTCACCAAACTAGTGTGGTACCATTTTCAGTGGGGTGACCGGTGCAAACCAGCACTCTACCTGCTTCAATTTCGTTGTCCATTAAAACTTCATTATAATCCATTCTCACCCCGCCTTTGGTACAATTGGCAGTGCAGGTGCTGCAAATGCCAGCATGACAGCTGTATGGCAGGTTGATTCCTGCTGCTAAAGCGGCATCCAGAATACTCTGGTTATACGGCACCTTAATTTCACTGATTTCCCCTTTAAAGTTCAGGATGACGGAATAGGTATTGGTATCTTTTACTGTCTTTTCCGTGGTATCATCTTCATCGGCCTCATCTTCAGGAAGTACAAAGGTTTCTTTTTTGATTTGCGATTGCTGGAAGCCGAGATTCAATAAAGTGATTCTACAGACATCCATATAATCAACCGGACCGCAGGTATATAATAAGGTATCGGTTTTTTCGAATTCCAGGTTTTCTGCTACGATTCTTTCGATGAGCTGTCCGTTTAAACGGGCCATCATCAGATTTTTCGCGGTGCTAAACAGGTAAATGATTTTTAAACGCTCCGGATATCGCTGTTGCCATTCCTGGAGTGCTTCATAGAACAGACTTCCTGCTGCCGACTTATTGCTGTACGCTAAAATGACTTTGGTATGTTTTTCCCGAAGCAATGCGGTCTTCAATATCGAGAATAAAGGGGTGATCCCTACGCCTGCGCCGAATAAAAACACCGTTCTTTTGATTTCTTCCTCTGGCAGATAGCTGAATTGTCCGTTTGGCTCCAGTGCAGTGAGCACATCGCCTATGGCAGTTTTATGGTGTAAGAGTCTGGAAATCTCTCCATTTTCTACTCTTTTGATTGCAATAGCAAGTGGTTCGTCCAGATCCGGAGAACTGCAAAGGGAATATGACCTTCTCAATTCTTTTCCATTCACCTCAAATACAAGCGTTAAGAATTGTCCGGCCAGGTATTTTGGCTTTGGCGCATCTATCGGCTCAAAACTGATGAGGAGTGTTTCGCCCGGGCTGTAGGTCATTCCGGTAATGCGCAGTTTTAACAGTTTCATAGTTGGGTAAAATAGTGATTTTCTGAGAAAACAAAAAGCCGGAATAAATTCCGGCTCCCCCCTTTGTCTGTCTTAATATTTTATGCTTATTCTTTGCTTTCCGCTTTATCAGCTTCGTTAGCAGCCTTTTCAGCATTGTAAGCTAAAAACGCTCTTGGCGCTTTATAACCATACTGATCCGGATATTCCATGATCTGTTTCATGGAGATCAATTTGTAAACGTAACTAGCGGTTTCGCTGTTCAGTTTCATCTTGAAATAATTGTCTTGTTTTTGCCTGTTAATCTGCTTTCTCATGTGGTTATCACCAACGTTGTAAGCAGCTGCGACTAGAGCCCAATTGTCAAAAATTCCGTAGAGTTCTTTGATGTATTTGGCGGCAGCGACAGTGGACTTACGTAAGTTGTTTCTTTCGTCCACTTTCGAATTAACTTTCAAACCATAACTGCGTGCAGTTGCCGGCATAAACTGCCAGAATCCTGCTGCTCCTTTTGGAGATACGCCCGACTTTAAACCTGATTCAACTAAAGGCATATACTTAAAGTCTTCAGGAATGCCGTAGGCGGCAAGTATTGGTTCTATTACAGGAAACCATTCTGCTGCTTTATTATGCAAGCGGTTGGTTTGTAGATTACTGTAACTAAATTTAGCAAGGGCCTTTTCCATTTTCCGCTCCACAATGGCATCCCCTAATGGTAGTCCTTCCTCTGCAAATTTGAGATCAGCCATTGTTTGAGCTGGCTCCTCGATCTCTGATACTAATGTGTCACTATTTTTTGTTGTTTCTTCTTTTAAAAGACTTTCTGCTGCTTGGGGCATGTTGTAAGCAAACACTTTTGCGATTACCAGTAATGTAATTATTACAGTTAATGTTATTATGTGTTTCTTTATCATTTTCCTCCTTTTTTTGGTGAACAATTTTAAAACGTTTGCAAAGATAACGTATATTATCTTAACTATCAAGCTTTTACAAAAACTGCTCCCAAAATCCACGTTTAAACACCCATAGGCCGCGATTTTTTATGCCCTGGACAACTTCGCAAAAAAGTAGCAAAAAAGTGCTTGATTTTTACTAAATTTGCATCCGCATAAATTATGCGGAATAATAGCGTATCATGAACAAAGACAACAACAGGAACAGTCGGGATGACAAGTCCAAATCGGGCAACAGAAGTTCAACAAGCCAAAATCGTAGCGGAGGAGACTCTTCTTACAGAGATAAAGGTAAGTCTGACGACAAAGATTGGAAAGAGAAAAAGTTTGGTGGCCCGAGAGATTCTAACCCTAGAGAAGGCGGATCAAGAGATTTCAAACCTCGTGAAGGCGGATCAAGGGATTTCAAACCACGCGAAGGTGGATCAAGAGATTTCAAACCACGTGAAGGTGGATCAAGAGATTTCAAACCACGTGAAGGCGGTTCAAGAGATTTCAAACCACGTGAAGGTGGTTCAAGAGATTTCAAACCACGTGAAGGCGGTTCAAGAGATTTCAAACCTCGTGAAGGCGGTTCAAGAGATTTCAAACCTCGTGAAGGCGGTTCAAGAGATTTCAAACCACGTGAAGGTGGATCAAGAGATTTCAAACCACGTGAAGGTGGATCGAGAGATTTCAAACCACGTGAAGGTGGATCGAGAGATTTCAAACCACGTGAAGGTGGATCAAGAGATTTCAAACCACGTGAAGGTGGATCGAGAGATTTCAAACCACGTGAAGGCGGTTCAAGAGATTTCAATGCGCGTCCACACAGTGCTGGTAGCTCAAGAGACTTACCTCCTTCTGACAAAACACGTAGTTATATAAAGAAAGACCATTTCGGAAAAGGGGATCAACCTTTCAAGAAATTTGATGATAATAGAGGTGGTGCCGGTGCTTCAAGAAGTACTGACAGCAGACCTTTTAGAAAAAGAGAAGACGAAGGTGGTTCAAGAGATTTCAAACCTCGTTCTGACCGCGAAGAAGGTACTACTACCATGCGTAGCAGAAAAGCACCTATCGTTAAGGATGATGGCTTAATTCGTTTAAACCGTTACATCGCCAATTCAGGAATTTGTTCCCGTCGTAAAGCGGATGAGCTTATTGCTGCTGGTGTAGTATCTGTTAATGGGGAAGCAATTTCTGAACTAGGTCATAAAATTGACCCTGCGAAAGATGAGATCCGTTACAATGGTGAGTTGTTGAAACGCGAAAAGAAAATTTACGTGTTATTAAACAAACCTAAAGATTACATCACGACTACTGAAGATCCTCAGGAACGTCGTACTGTAATGCAATTGGTAGAGAAAGCAAGCAGAGAACGCATTTATCCGGTAGGAAGATTAGACCGTAATACTACAGGTTTATTATTGATGACCAATGATGGCGATCTTGCTGATAAATTATCTCACCCAAGAAATGGCATTACTAAAATCTACCATGTAGAGCTAAGTAAGACTTTAAGTCAAGGTGATTTCAACAAAATTCAATTCGGTTTAGAATTGGAAGATGGTGTGATCAAACCGGATAACATTTCTTATGTTGCTGGTGGTAGTAAAAAAGAGATCGGCATTCAGATCCACAGTGGTAAAAATAGAATCGTAAGAAGAATATTTGAACACTTAGGTTATGATGTGGTGAAACTTGACCGTGTAGTTTACGGTAATTTAACTAAAAAAGACCTTCCACGTGGAAGATGGAGATATTTAGAAGAGCATGAATTGATTCAGATCAAACATCTGATCAAGTAATCTTTTCTTTAAGATCCGATAAAATACCATTAGCCTGTTCTTTACTTCATGTAAGGAACAGGCTTTTGTTTTTTTAAGATTATTTTAAATAAATTAGCCCTCATGAAGAAACTCTTATTTTTCCCGGTTATTATGCTCGCATTACAAAGCTGTGCACAGAAAAAAGATTATAATTTAATTGTTGGTACGTACACGAATACAGGGAAAAGTGAGGGGATTTATGTCTACGATTTCGATGCCACTACGGCGGTTACGAAAGCAAAAAGTATCACCAAAAACGTTGAGAACCCAAGTTACCTGGCTTTAGGTGATGGCCATAAAACGATCTATGCGGTAAACGAAACTTCGGAAACCAGTGCAGCAAGCGCTTTTAAGTTTGATGCCCTGTCCGGAAAGCTGACTTTCTTAAACAAGCAACCTACGCTGGGTGCCGATCCTTGCTACATCATCGCAGATCAGAAAAACGTGATTACCGCCAATTATTCGGGTGGGAGTATCTCCGTTTTCGGTATTGAAAAGAATGGCGCCTTATCACCTTTGAAACAATTGCTGAAACATAGCGGAAAAAGCGTGGATAAAGCCCGTCAGGGAAGTTCCCATGTACACATGGTACAATTTACGCCAGATCATAAGTATGTGGTGGTAGACGACCTCGGTACGGATAAGGTCTATATATATAAGTATAACCCGGATGGTGGCGCTAAGGTGTTAACCCTTAAAGATAGTGTAGCCGTTAACCCTGGCGCGGGTCCAAGACACCTTGTTTTCAGTAAAGACGCTAAATATGCCTACCTGATTCATGAAATCGATGGCGGGATCACCGTATTCAGTTACAGCGATGGCAGTCTGACCGAAATTCAGGAGACTAAAATTACAGAAGATGGTTTCAAAGGAGAAAATGGCGCTGCCGATATTCAGCTTTCTCCGGATGGTAAGTTTTTATACGCCAGCAACAGAGGTACAGAAAATAAGATCACCATTTTTGCAATTGAAAAAGGTGGCTTGCTAAGTGTTAGAGGTTATGTGCCTACTTTAGGAAAAGGCCCGAGAAACTTTGCCATTGATCCAACAGGAAAATATTTATTAGTGGCGCACCAATATACCAATGACATCGTCATCTTTGAACGCAACCTGGAAACAGGTGCATTAACGGATACCGGTAAAAGAATTGAAGTAGGTGCTCCGGTATGTTTAATCTTTGCGCCGGTTAGATAAATCAGCAATATGCGTATATAAACAAAACAGGCCTTCGGAATATCCGAAGGCCTGTTTTGTTTATCATTAAAATTAGTTTTGATCCCTTATTTACTGGCTGCTTTTAATACCACTTTCAAAGGATTATTATTTTTTGCTTCTTCAATAATCTGGCTGTAATAATCCACATATATTGGAAGGATTTTCTTCAGGTCGAAATCTTGTGCTCTGATGAAAGCGTTTTCTTTAAACTGTTGTAATACCTCGTCATTTTCCAGAATCTGGATTCCTTTAGCGGCCATATCTTCTACATCGCCAACATTGCTCATGAAACCACAGAAACCATCTACATTTAATTCAGGTAATCCACCTGCATTAGAGGTAATCGCCGGTACTTTACAGGCCATAGCTTCCAGGGCGGCTAATCCAAAGCTTTCAGATTCTGAAGGCATCAGGAATAAATCAGATACGGAAAGAATCTCTTCTATCGCATCTTGTTTCCCAAGGAAGCGAACATGTTCGCAAATACCCAGATCTCTGCACAATTGCTCACAATAGACACGCTCAGGGCCATCTCCAACCATCAATAACTTAGAAGGAATCTTTTTCTGAATCTTATCAAAAGTTAGAATCACATCCTGAGTACGTTTCACTTTTCTAAAGTTGGACGTGTGGATTAAGATGCGTTCGTTATTTGGGGCAATTGCTT
Organism: Pedobacter gandavensis; assembly: GCF_032677645.1. GTDB lineage: Bacteria > Bacteroidota > Bacteroidia > Sphingobacteriales > Sphingobacteriaceae > Pedobacter > Pedobacter gandavensis_A. The sequence goes on from NZ_JAVTSB010000001.1 coordinate 433,558, forward strand.
TTTTAAAGTGATCTTTTGGTTGTAAGCTAAAGCGTTTAAAATCTATAAAATTGGGGATCACTTTGATCTCATTCGTGATCTCAAAATGAGCTTCTGTATCTTCTTTCAGATTTTGTGATACCGTAGTTACGCCATCAGATTTATTGATCGAGAACGTAACGACTGGTTTATAAGTAGGATCTTTCCCTACCAGGGTGATGTCAGTTCCGTGAAGCGTGGTTACAAAAGGAATGTATATCCCGTAAGTTTCCAGAATCTGCTTGGCCATAAATGCGGCTGAAGCATGAGGAATGGCGTAATGAACGTGGAGAATATCCAGTTGTTCGAAACGAACTACATCTACGAGCTTGCTCGCCAGTGCGGATTCATAAGGTGCATAATCAAATAAGGGATAATCCCTCACAGATACTTCATGATAGAATAAGTTGGCAGAGAAAAAGTCGAGGCGTGCAGGCTGACTATAAGTAATAAAATGTACCTGATGTCCTTCATCAGCGAGCGCTTTACCTAATTCAGTAGCGACAACGCCACTACCTCCAAAAGTTGGGTAACATACAATACCTATTTTCATTCTAGCGAATTTGTTTTTTTGTGATATTCTTATCTCAAATACAGGAAATCGAATGCGAGATCTTACTCTGATACAGTCGATTATTTAACCTGCTGTAAAGACAACACCAATCCAGAAAAACGGTTTGATTTCTTTTGTTTTTACAATGCAAAGAACACTACTTAAACTGAACTTTGTGTTAAACAAATGCAATTATTTAAGATTTCATCTGGTCTTTTATTACCAGATACATTTCGTTGGGGCGTTGGGTACCAATGAAGTATTCGAAACCATCGCGATCGGTCAGTACAACGGCATCTTTTCCGGAAGAATAGAAGCGTACACTCCCTTTTCGGTGGAGGTTATAAACAGGATTGTTGAACAGGTAATTGCTATACGTATCTTTTCTTACGCTTTTGATGGTATTCAGGTCGATTTCTACTTTTCTGGCCGACCATAATCCGTCGATCAGGATCTTTTTATCTTCAATGATGGTTTTGTATTGAATCATGAAAAGCAAAATGATAGAGACAGCAATGATTCCGAAACCTACTACTAAAAATAAGTCCTGGGTATTGTCGCGGTCACGTTCGTAAACATAAGCCGCAAAACAAAATGCTGCCATTACCAAACGAATACAGATTCGGATATAATCGCGGCCTATATATTGTTTCTCCAAAAAAGCGTATCGGTTCCCCATCTATATAATTTTCAATAAAGTTACTTGTTTTTTCCTTTGGATCGTAAAGCAAGCAGGTTAAGATTGTTTAGAATTTGTAATATGTGCCACTGTATAGGTCAATATCGTGATATTTTTTGTCGCAGGCCCGATTCTATATCGGTTGTCCTGACGCATTCCTGCAAGCCAAATCACTTCTCCATTTCCATTCAGCAAAATTGGTACCGTATCTTTCCTGGTGACCGGTATCTTTTCATCAATAAAAAAGTCACTGAGCTTTTTATAATGTTTCATACCGAAGGGTTTGAACTTATCACCAGGATGTCTGCTTCTTAAAATTAAGGGATAAATCAATTGATCCGTATCGAGGTAGGCTTTGTTTGGGTCTCTTTCGATTTGGTAATCTTTATCAAATTCTGCTTTGCTCAGATGTATACTGCTCAAAGTCCCATTTGGCGTTTCTATTTTATCTGTTGTGGGATGCCAAAGCAAATGATGTCCGTTTGCTTCCCTTTTCAGTGGACTAATAATCAGATCTGCTCTGTTTACAGTGAGTTGATGGCTATTGCTGTAAAAAGATATTCCGCTTTGCTTGTCCAGCGCCTGGATCAGATCGCCAATCACCGATTCCGAAAAATGGTAAGGCTTCAACAGTTCGAACATCAGCAGTTTCTGCGGATTCAGATTTTTCACCTTTTCAATTGATAGGTAATGGCCGTCATGCTCCGTTCTAAACATGGAACTGCGTAAGTCTGCCACTACTTGCTGTAGCACCTGCTCGGTATCTGCAAATCGTTGTATGTTCTGCTGAAAAGTGAGTTCCAGGCTTGCATTGATCTCTTTCAATTGCGGGATCACCTTTAAGCGGATTTTATTTCTGGCATAGTTAGCGCTCAGGTTAGAGCTGTCTTCTACGTAATCAATGTTTTCAGCATCAATCAAATCATTGATCGTCTTGCGGGTTAAAAACAACAGCGGCCGGATCAGCTTACCTCTTTTCGGCAGGATGCCATGCAAACCGGCAATGCCAGTGCCGCGTGTCAGGTTTAACAAGACGGTTTCTATCGCATCATCCTGATGTTGCGCGAGGGCGATATACGCGTAACCTTCTGCCTTGCTCAATTCCTCAAACCATTGGTATCTTAAATCTCTTGCCGCCATCTGGATAGAGATTTTATGGCTGTTGGCGTAGGCTTTGGTATCGAAATGCTTCACATAAACCGGCACAGCTAAGGTAGCCGCCAGCATTTTCACGAAATGTTCATCGCGGACAGACTCCTCCCCTCTTAAGTTAAAGTTGCAATGGGCGATTCCGAAATTATAACCCGCCTGTTTAAACAGATGGGCCATTAAAACAGAATCCCTACCCCCACTAACGGCCAGAAGAATCTGATCTTCGGTAGAGAAAAGGGCGTTTTGCTGGATATAAGCTTTAAATTGAGGTAGAGGTAGCATCTTTCAAAAATAGCATTTACTAACGGATTTTAATTTTAGCCTGTAGTAAATTTTGTGTTTTATACGTTTAGCCTATAGATAATCGCTATTATTTTTACAGATCTTTAAAGAAAGCTCAAAATAGCTAAATTGAGGGCTATTTATTCTGATGAAAATGGTAAGCAAAAAACTAACTTTGTAACGTGCAGAAACTATCTATTTTTTTTATTTTATTCCTTCTATCGTTTTCTCTACTTGCTCAGCAGAAGACTAAAATCATTCTGAAAAGCTCACAACGAGCCCGGGTAGAAAAGAATATCAATACCACATTCCTGAGAAATCCGGTATTCCAGCAAGACAATGCCACACTGGCTTGCGATAGTGCCGTATTTTATGAATCGAAAAATATGTTTGATGCCTTTGGTAATGTACACATCAACCAGGCAGATACCATCAATATTTATTCTGACCGCCTCACTTATGATGGGAATACTAAAAATGCACACTTAACCAGTAATGTAAGAATGATCGACAAAGAGTCGGTTTTAACCACCAATATTCTGGATTATAACCTGGGCAGTAAAGTGGGAATTTATACCACCGGTGGTAAGATTGTGAATAAAGATGTAACCCTGACCAGTAAAAACGGGTATTATTTTTCCGGATCCCGGGATGCTTATTTCCGCTATGATGTAGTGGTAGTCACTCCGGAAACCAGGATAACATCCGACACGTTAAGATATAACACCCTCAGTAACTGGTCCTATTTCTATGGCCCAACCAATATCAAAGGCAAAGATGACAACCTGTATACCGAAGACGGGGCCTATAATACAAAAACTCAATACGCTTATTTTGGAAAGAAAAACCTCTATACCACAGGTTCAAAATCGCTGAAAGGTGATAGTTTATATTATGATGGCATCGCCGGATATGGTAAGGCTGTCAGGAATATTGTCTTTAAAGATACGGTGGATAAAATAGTGATGTACGGCCAACTGGGCTACTATTACAAAATCGACCAGCGCACGGTGGTCACCCAAAAACCTTATGTAGGAATGGGTACTGCCGATTCCGTCATGGTCGGTAAAAAGCTCCAGGCAGACAGTTTATGGATGGGCGCTGATACCCTGGAAACACAGATGGTACTCCTTAAAACCTTAAAACTAATCGCCTCCCCTGTCCTGAAAAAAGACAATGAAATGGGAGAAGCAGAAGAACCGGATGAAGAGAAAATCGGCGCGAAACAAACTGTTGCCGCTACCGATAAAAAAGAAGAGAAGAAGAAGGATAAGCAACCGGTAGCTGCCCTTCCGCTGAACCCTTTAGATTCTGGTAAAACAAAATTTTCTACAACTGCGGATTCGCTTTCTAAAGGAAATATCCCTTTAAAAAACGACACTATTCCGATTAAAAAGAAGGAGATCCCTTTAAGTAAAAAGGCGCTAAAACCAGTTCTTGCCGACAGCACGATATTGAAGGTACTGCCGGCCGCAGAGGTGATCCAGCCGGAAAACACCATTAAAGATGCCTTGAAAAGTGCTTTAAAAGATTCTCTTAATACCGGGCTTAGTCCGGAAAAGGATAAAGTTAATGCGCTGAATAAGGGCATCGCAAATGCGAAAAACAATGGTGCTGTTACAGCTGGAAAGAAGGCTATAGCGGGAAATAAAGCGGTTGTTGGCAAGGCCGTAGCAGGCGCAAAAACTTTAGCAGGAGATAAAGCAGCAACCGGAAAAGCCATCGCAGGAGTTAAGGCAGTTGGCAAGGCAATCGTTCCCGATTCTGTTCCTTTTAACCCTGCGGATACGGTAAAAACAAGGATCATTAAAGCTTACCACAATGTGAGGGTCTATAAATCTAATATGCAGGCCAGAGCTGATTCGCTGTTTTACACCAGTTCAGATTCTACGCTTCGCTGGTATGGAAAACCTGTCCTTTGGGCAGAAGGTTCGCAGCAAACAGGTGACACCATTTACCTGAAACTAAAAGACAAACAATTGAATACCTCACAGGTGCTGAATAACGCATTTATGGTGAATGTAAACTTAGATTCTGCCAGGTTTAATCAGATCAAAGGAAAACTAATTACCGGATTTTTCATCGATGGTAAGCTGAACCGAATGTTTGTCGACGGAAATGCAGAAAGTGTCTATTACAACCGGGAAAAAGACAGTATTTACACGGAAATGAACCAGACGGTAAGTAGCCGGATAAAGATCATTTTTAAAGAAAAAGAGATCTCCGAGATCATTACCATTAAAGATACGGAAGGGTTAAGAGTACCGATTAAGGAGCTTAAAGATGATATTTTCTTAACGGGTTTTGTCTGGAAGCCAGAACTGAGACCTTTGTCGAAAAAAGAGGTGATCAATGGTAAACCGAAACCTAAACCCGGAGCAAAGCAACCTGCCGGACCTAAAGGCCCGAAGCCACAGCCTAAAAAGAAGGATAAAGATGGCAAGGATATCGTGGAGGAAATTCTGGATGGGAAACCAATGACAGGAGCAGCGGAAAAACCTGTTAAAGACATCAAAAAGGCCGTAAAAGAGATTGGTATCCCTTCGACAGAGTCTCTGAAAACATTGCCATTGAAAATACCCGCTATAAAACCAGATAGCGCGAAAATAGACTCGATTAAAAAAGAACTGCAAAAAAAAGCGGCTCCGATTAAAGCCGCTATTCTTACGCCGGTAGCGATACCTACTGTTCCTTTAAAAAAGCAATAACCAGCTTTCTTAAGCGCAATAAAGTATCCTATTTAAAGGAGCAATACGCTTATGCCTGTTGCTCCTTTAAGAAAGCAATCAGCTTACGCATGGCAATTGCCCGGTGACTGATTTCATTTTTCTGCTCCATACTCATCTGAGCGAAACTAATGTCATAACCTTCAGGAACAAAAATAGGATCATAACCAAAACCCTGGTTTCCCATTGGCTTTTCCGCGATCTGCCCATTAATAATTCCTTCGAAAAGATAGTTTTTATGGTCTTTAAAAAGTGAAACAACCGTTCTGAAACGTGCATTTCTATTGGCCTGACCTTCCATTTTCTGCAAGACCAGATTTAGATTTGTTGCATCATCTTTGACCCCCGAATACCTGGCCGAATAGATTCCCGGTTCCTGGTTCAAAGCTTCAATCTCTAATCCGCTATCATCTGCAAAACAATCTAACTGGTAGTTTTCTACCACGTAACTGCTTTTTAAAGTCGCATTTTCAGCGAATGTGCTCCCCGTTTCCGGGATATCAACCGTACAACCGATATCCGTCAGGTTCAATACTTTATACTGGCCCCGCAATAAATTGCCAACCTCTTCTGTTTTATGTTTGTTATTTGTAGCGAATACTAATTCTGTGATCATAATCCTAATTGTTGAAGGCTTCCCCATAATTCTTTCTTTCCTGCCGGATGTTGTTCCAGTTTCCTCAATTCTGCCGAGAAAATCAGACGAACATCTCCCTCCATTACGATTTTATTTTCCGGCTTCGCTTCCAGTTGTAAATCCGCAGGAGAAACGCCAAATGCGAAAATCAGCGTACTCGAAAAATACTGTTGTAATTGGCTATAACTGGCTGTCGGGTATTTCGCGTAATTTAATAAGGCAAAATCACTGGCCGTTAAGTTGATTGATTTCACAATTTTACGCAACAACTCTCTTCCCGGCTCATCGCTCACCTCATGCTCCGCATCATTTACCAGAATTAAAATCTTCTTTTTGTTCTTCCCAAGGAAAGTAAAGGATAAAGCGGCAGGTTTTTCAACCGGAATGTCCATTACCGGAATCACGGGAATCTGCGGAACTGCTGCCGGCACCGGACTAACCGGAGGCAGGGAGACCTTTTCCTGAGGGATTTCCGCAACATTTTCCGGAGTCGCTGAAGCAAGTGATTCCGTTTCTGCAACCGCATAAACAGTGCTATCTTCCTGAACAACAGACGCCAATACTTCCTCAGTTGAATATCCTTCCTCCCCCTTAATCAAATAAATATCCTCTGTAAAAAATAAACGTAAAGCTTCTCCGTTCGTTGTTAGTTTACTGCTCATTAATGCTGATTTTGTTAGAAATCTTTTTTCTGTTAAAATTAGTTAAATATCCTATTATAGTGCCTTTATTTATTACTTTTATGCCTTAAAATATATATAGCATATATCTTTCGTGAGAAAAACTTGTTGCATTATCTTCTTCAGTATGACCTTTGCCAGCGCATTTGCACAAAATGTAGCCAGCATTAACGGTAAACCTGTAAGCAGTAAAGAATTTATGTGGGTTTTTAATAAAACCCATGCCGGAACTTCAAATGTTAAATTAAAAGAACTGGAAGACTATTTAAACCTCTACCTGGATTTCAAACTTAAAGTACTGGATGCTATAGAAATGGGTTTTGATAAGGATACGGCTTATCTTTCAGAAATAAAAGATTATGAAACCGCCCTACGCGCTCAAAAAAAGACATCCATTCCAAAAGCTACATACTCCATGGTAATTAATGAGTACAAAAATGCCGTACTGATGTTTAATGTATCTGAGTTAAAAGTTTGGGATAGAGCTCAAAATGATGCCCACCAACTCCGCAACTTTTATGAAAGAAACCAGCCGCTTTATGGGGAAGGTTCTTTCGAGGAACAAAAAGGAATAGTGATCGCTGATTATGAGCATGCGCTGGAAAAAGACTGGCTGGATAAATTAAGACAGCGTTATCCGGTGAAAGTAAATGAAGCTGAATTGAGAAAACTGGCGAAATTATAAGGATAACGCCTCCAAAATATTAATGTTAAATTTGCAAAAGATTATAATTGAACGTACATAGAATGAAGAAACTTTTAGTGATTACAGGCGGATTGATCTGTTTGTTTTTAAACACACAAGCGCAAAAGAAAAATATTGATAAAGTTGTTGCTGTATTAGGGAATAATATCATTTTATTATCTGATTTGAACCAACAATATGCGCAATACCTGAACTCTGGTAATCCAGCAGATGAAAAGGTAAAATGCTATATCTTACAACAAATGCTTGCGCAGAAATTGCTGAAACAACAGGCAGAAATCGATTCAATTACGGTGGATGAATCTCAGGTAGACAATGAAGTCGAAAAGAGAATGCGTATGCAAATCCAACGTGCAGGTGGCGAAGAGCGTTTAGAGCAATTCCTAAACCGTTCAGTATTGCAATACAAAGATGAAATCAGACCGGACATTAAAGAGCAGTTGATTTCTGACAATATGCAACAACACATCACCAAAGATGTGAGCATCACTCCTCTTGAGGTTAAAAAATACTTTGATTCTTATAAAAAAGACAGCTTACCTGATATTCCTACAGAATTTGAGGTTGGAGAAATCGTGCTTCACCCAAAACTGACGAAAGCAGAGAAACAGAAATTCCATGATAAAATTGATGCTTTAAGGTTAAGGGTTAAAAGTGGTGAAGACTTTGCTTTCCTTGCAAAATCATACTCGGAAGATCCGGGATCAGCACCTGATGGGGGTGATTTAGGTTTCTTTGACCGTACCAGAATGGTAAAAGAATTTACTGCATGGGCCTTCAAATTGAAAGCTGGTGAAGTTTCTCCGGTTTTTGAAACAGAACATGGTTTCCATATTTTACAAGTCATTGAGCGTCGTGGAGAACAGGTTCAGGCCCGTCACATTTTGGTTCGTCCACAGATTACACCAGAAAGTTTAGAGCGTGTAAAACTTCAGGCAGACAGTATTTACAACAACCTCGTTAATAAAAAAATTACTTTTTCTACCGCTGCTTCATTGTATTCAGACAATAAAGAATCACAATACAATGGTGGAATGATCCTTTATGCAGATAATGTAACGGCTAGAACAACCTTCATTCCTGCAGACAAACTTGACCCTAAAGTATTCTTAGTCGTAGATACCATGAAAGTTGGTGACATCTCTAAGCCAGTACTTTTCACTGGTCAGGATGGTAAAGAAGGTTATAAATTATTATACCTGAAATCTAAAATTCCACCACACAAAGGAAACCTGGAGCAAGATTATGCGAAATTCAAAGAAAGAGCACAACAAGCTAAAGTTGACCGTACCTTAAGTGAGTGGTTTGAGAAAAGAAGAGAAAACACGTACATCAGAATCGGAGAAGATTATGATCAGTGTGATGAATTAAAAATCTGGGCTCAGGCTTCTAAGAAATAATTCTATGCAGTTTGAAAACGACATTAAAGCAGTAGACGCCTTACATCAGGTATACAAAGACATTAAAGCCGAGATTGGCAAAGTGGTTATTGGGCAGGATGAGGTGGTTAAATCGGTTTTAATATCCATTTTCAGCAATGGTCACTGCCTGCTGGTCGGCGTTCCCGGCCTGGCAAAAACCCTGCTGGTTCAAACGGTATCGAATGTACTGGATCTTAATTTCAACAGGATCCAGTTCACTCCGGATTTAATGCCCAGTGATATCATCGGTGCAGAAATCCTTGGGGAAGACCGCAACTTTAAATTCATTCCCGGGCCGATATTCTCAAATATCATCCTTGCAGATGAGATCAACAGAACACCGCCAAAAACCCAGGCCGCACTATTAGAGGCCATGCAGGAAAAAGCGGTTACTGCTGCCGGACAAAGACATGTATTGCCCAACCCTTTCTTTGTATTGGCTACGCAGAATCCGATTGAACAGGAAGGAACTTATCCCCTTCCGGAAGCTCAACTGGATCGTTTTATGTTCCATGTGCATTTGGGTTATCCTTCTTTTGAAGAAGAATTGACTATCGTTAAAAATACAACCAGTAATGAGGTGGTTCAGCTGAAAAAGATCATCAATGCCCAGCAGATCCAATACTTCCAAAAACTGGTTAGAAATATACCTATCGCAGATAATGTGGTCGAATATGCCGTTAAACTGGTGAGTAAGACCCGTCCGCATACCGCACACGCCAAAGAAGAGGTCAACAAATACATCAGCTGGGGTGCTGGCCCAAGGGCTTCTCAGTTCCTTGTCATTGGTGCAAAATGCCATGCGGCGATTTCAGGCAAGTATTCTCCGGATATTGAAGATGTACAAGCCGTAGCAGAAGCCATTTTAAGACACCGGATTGTGAGGAATTACCGCGCAGAAGCAGAAGGTCTTTCTATGGAACAGATCATTAGAAACCTGTTTTAAAGTATTGCTGATGAACAGCGCAGACCCATTCTTTTAGCCTGCTGTTAATTGATATAAAAAGAGCGGCCTTGAAAATTTTCAAGGCCGCTCTTTTTATAAACTGTTATTTTTATTGGCTGTTTTCTATACGTTTCCGCGATTACATGGGCCTTATTCCCCTTTTAGCAACTCTGCTTTAAACAGGTTTGGATAATCCGTTACCAGACCATCTACACCTAAGCCAATCAGGTACTTCATTTCCTTCGTAGAATTGATGGTCCATGGGATGATTTTAATTCCTGCTTCATGGCATCGGTCTACCAGGCTTTTACCCACCAATACCGAGTATGGGCTATATACCGTAGGTTTGAAACCCAATTGCGCCAGGTTATTCTCAAAATCTTCCTTCTCATCAATCAGCAATCCTGTTTTTATCTTAGGATAGTTTTCATGAAGATATTGAAGCGTACGGATATCAAATGATTGTATAGTCACCCTTTTCTCCAGTTTCTTTCTTTTGACGATCTCCATGATCAGGTCTACAAACTCTGCTGGTTCCGGTTGAAACTCCCCATCCCCTTTAGGGATCAGTTTAGTTTCAATGCTGTAATTAGGTTTAGACAACCTGTTTTCCTTCACATAGGCCTCTACTGAGTCCAGGGTTTCTTCCAGTAAAGGTTTAGACACTTTAAATTTCTGCTGACCCGGAAAGCGGTTATGGATTTTACTGCCGACATCGAATTTCTTAATCTCCTCATAGTTCATCTGATAGATGTTGTATTTCTTTTGATCTTTTAAGCTGATGGCTTTACCATCCGGCTTAAGGCTGATTTCTGCATTGAAATACGGTTCCTGAGAAAGAATCACCTGTTTATCTTTGGAAATCACCGCATTCATCACTAAGGTATTTACGCCTAGATCTAAGGCTTTAATCATTCCAGGGATGGTGTTTTCCGGCATGATGCCTCTGGCGCCTCTCTGGCCCTGCAAATCAAATTTCTGAGCCTGACTCTGAGCGGCCATCAACATTGCCGCAAGGATTAGTATTTGTTTCTTCATTAAGTGTGGTTATTCATTAATTATGGTTACTTCTCATCCATAACGTAGATAAAGAACGATCCTTATCTAAATAGCTTAAGAAAACTATCAGGTATCAGGAAAATGGTAAACCATATTAAAATAAAGGATTAAAATATAGGGTACAAAAAATGTAAGACACAAAAAAAGGGTTTTTAAGTTAAACCTTTAAAAACCCTTTCTTTATCTTTTCATTTGATTAACGTTCTGCTGGTGTGAAAACCTGCATAATCAAGTTCCAGTTGTGATCAGCCTGACGCTCATAAATAAACACGTAGTTGAAGCTTTCTCTCAGGTCAGCTTTATAATCGATCGTAGCTACACCGTAAGTATAGGCCATATCGCCACCCAATGCTTTATCCACTTTAGTGGTTTTAAGTATCATGTTTTTCACCATACCATTGTAGAAGGCCATTGCATTTGCTTTTCCAATGATCGGCTCATAACCCGGGAACAATACCCTAACATCAGGGTTTACGAAACTTGCAAAAGCAATCGGTCCGTAAGACTTCAAAGTCGTATTTAAGGTCTTTTCTGTAGTCGCGATGATATCAGCTCCCGCAGCTTTTTGTTTCTCTGTCGCAAACTTAGGCGTGTAGAATTCTTTAGGCTCAACAAATGAGTCTTGTGCCTTGTTCAATGGTTTATTGTGCGTAACGCCAAGGTCCATTGCCAATTCCCATTTACCATCTTTCGCTTTCCAGATCGACAGGTACTGGCCAAAAGTTTTCTCCTCGCCATTAGCTGTAAATGGTCCTGTAGTGAAACCCCAGTCGCCACTCTTCGCTACTCTGGCATAAGTTGGTGTCCAGCTCAGATCTTTCGTATCCTCTGCTGTGGCATAATAAGTTTTTGCATTTACCGGATTTGGTCTGAATACCAAAGCGTCATTTGAAGAAAAAGTAGTAAACGCAGCTTTTGCGCCATGTTTTGCCAGGTTTTCTGCAAATTCTTTCTCTGCTTTAACAAGAGATTTAGTGGTTCCGTCCGACTTTTGTGCATAAGCACTAACTGTCATCGCAAGGGCTACCATCGTATAAAGGACTTTATTGATCATGATTTGAAATAGTTTGAATAATAATGTTGTTTAGTACAGATAAATCTGATAATATATATTTAGCGCTAATTGCATTAGCGCTAAAATGTTTGGTACGAATATAATAGTTCTGAGAATTCTGAATGATAAAAGTAATTAACAAATAAACATTGTTAAGCTTTATTCCAGGTTGTTCCTTCTTTACTGTCTTTCAACTGGATTCCCATACTTTGAAGTCCTAGTCGGATTTTATCAGAAGTTGCATAATCTTTGTTCTCTTTTGCAGTCTGGCGCAAGTCGATCACCATATCTAATACAGAATTCAGTGCGATATTAGAAGTTTCCTCATCTTTCAATCCGAAGATGTCATAGACGAAATCCTGCATCAATTGCTTAAGCTTATCTAGTTCTGCTGCCGAAATTTTCCCTTTACCATCATATACCGTATTGATGATTCTGCTGGCTTCGAACAATTCTGCAATCACCACCGGACTGTTGAAATCATCGTTCATTGCTTTTACGCAATTGTCTACGATTGGCGTAATGTCGAAATCGCTGCTTTCTGAAGGTGTTAATTTATCCAGTAAACTCAAGGCATTCATCAATCTTTTGAAACCTTTTTCAGAAGCATCCAAAGCCTCATTTGAAAAGTCCAAAGTACTGCGGTAATGTGCCTGTAACATGAAAAACTTCACGGTCATCGGACTAAATCCTTTGTCCAGCAGTTCATGGTCACCGGTAAACAACTGCTCCGGTAAAAATCCGTTACCTGCGCTTTTCGACATTCTCGTCCCGTTTACCGTTAGCATATTGGTATGCATCCAGTATTTGGCCGGTTGTTTATGGCTGCAAGCTTCAGATTGTGCGATCTCATTGGTATGGTGCGTTGCCGCAAGATCCATTCCACCACCATGAATATCAAATTCTGCACCCAGATATTTGGCACTCATTGCGGAACATTCGATATGCCATCCCGGGAAACCTTCGCCCCATGGAGAAGCCCAGCGCATCAGTGTTTCCGGCTTTGCTTTAATCCAAAGCGCGAAATCCAATCTGCCACGCTTTTCATTCTGTCCACCAAGTTCTCTGGTATTGGCCAGCATATCTTCCAGGTTTCTGTTGGTCAGAATGGTATAGTTATAAGTTTGACTGTATTTTTCTACATCAAAATAAATGGTTCCGTTAGACTCATACGCATATCCGTTGTTCATGATCTCTTTGATCATTTCGATCTGTTCGATGATGTGTCCGGTAGCGGTAGGTTCGATACTTGGCGGCAGCGTATTGAACATTCTCAATACATCATGGAAGCCCAAAGTATACTTTTGTACGATTTCCATCGGCTCCAGTTGCTCCAGTTTTGCTCTTTTGGCAAACTTGTCATCACCTTCATCACGATCACCTTCCAAATGGCCGGCATCGGTAATATTACGCACATAACGGACTTTATAGCCACTATATTTCAAATACCTGAAGATCAAATCAAATGAAATGAACGTACGACAATTGCCCAGGTGAACATCACTGTAAACAGTAGGTCCGCACACATACATACCTACATGAGGTGCGTTTAGCGGTTCAAAAAGTTCTTTTTTACGTGTTAGGGTATTGTAGAGCTGTAAGCCTGTATTCATCTTGTAAAGGTAAAAATTTTAGGGTGTTAATATCAAATCACTGCGAACAGGAAAATGATCTGACAATTTAGCGGGAATCACGAGATGATTCAACACTTTGATGTCTTTTGTAGTGGCAATATAATCAATCTGGAAGTTAGGAAACTTACCATTATAGGTTCTTCCCAGGCCGGTGCCCTCCTGCTGAAAAGTATTGTGTAAAGATTTTGTCAATTGAGTAACCGCATAAGAAGCAGGGGTATCATTAAAATCACCGGCAATCAGAAAAGGCGTCTGGCATTTGGCCATATGGGCCTTCATGATGTCTACCTGATCACTTCTCTTTAGAAAAGCATTTCTGAGCAGTACCAGGATCCTTTTAGAAGGCTTGATCTCTGCATCCATCTTTTTCGCCACCTGATCAATATAGCTGTAATCCTGCTTATCAAAAGAGATAGACTGTAAATGAATATTGTACACGCGGAGTTTCTTTTGATCAACCTGAATGTCCACGAAAATACTGGCATTGCCGCCGAAGTTTGGTCCAAAAGCAATCGTTCCGGTATCCTTAATCGGGTAACGGGAAAAAATAGCTAATCCTGTAGCCTCATAATCGTTCTTACTGGAAGGCACGAAATAGAAGTGTTTGGTTTTCAGAATCCTTTTCAGGCTATCGGTAATGTCAAAAGATCCTTTTTTACGGGTAAAATATTCCTGAAAGCAAATGACATCAGGATTTTCTTTTTCGATCAGTTCCAGCATCTGTTGTTTTACAGATTCTACATTCTCCAATCCGTAAGGCTTAAAGCTATGGACATTGTAAGTCATCATCCGCAAAGCTTTAGGATCATATTTCGGGCCTTTATCCGCTTGTCCGAAAATACCAAGGGTAGCGGTTAGCGCTTGCCAGCCTACCAGAATCAGGGCAACAGTGCCTATGGCAAATGTCCAGCGTTTACGCAGACACCACCAGATCACCATAAAGATATTCAGAAAGAGAATAAAAGGATAGGCAAGGCCGAAAAATGCGATCAATTGATATTTCCTCGGGTCAAAACGACCTGCAAGGAAACCCAACACTAAAGTCAAGGCTAAAACCACCGCGATTAAACGAACCAGTTTATCAAAAAATGTAGGTTTTGATTGCTTCATTAATGTTTGCTGGCCTTAAACAAAGTTTCCTTTTCGTCTTTACTTAATTTATCATATCCGGATTTAGAAATCTTATCTAAAATCGCATCTACTTCCGTTTGATTAACCGAACTGGTTTTATTTTTGGCTGCTGATTTCGGACTATCATTTCTAACCACCTTTAGCTTAGGTTTTCTTTTGAAGAGCTTGCTCCAATCCTTCCCTTTTTGCAACAGGGTAATGTATGCAAAGCCAAATAAAGCACCACCCAGATGGGCAAATATACCGCCGCCATTAGGAGAAGCCAGACCGACCAGGTCCATCGCAATATAGCCCATGGCCAGGTACTTCAGTTTTACATCCCCCAACAACATCATTTTGATGCTATAATCAGGCACTAAAGTAGCTACCGCTACAATTACCGCCATGACCGAGGCCGAAGCACCGATTACGGTTGCCGTTCCGGCAGATGCCGAAAAAACAGGAAATAAGGTATAAGCCAGGGTGTACATCGCTGCACCAGCAATTCCTCCGCAGAGGTATACAAAATGAAACTGTCTGACGTTTAAGAAATCCAGGAAGAGTTTCCCCATCCAGAATAACCAAAGCATATTGAACAGCAGATGGAAAAATCCATCATGAAAAAACTGATAAGTGATCGCGGTGTAAAACCTTACAGGTAACTTCGCTATGGATGCCGGATAGCCGAAATATTCCCGCACAAAAGCAGGAAAATCTACAGATGACACACCCGAAAGGAAGAAAGGGATACCCATAAATGCGACGATCAAAAAGATCAGCACATTGATACCTATGTAAAAAAACACGGGATTCCCCGATTGAAATACTTTGTATTTCAGCTCTTCAAAAAAAGACTTATTCATAGTATTTAAAGAATCTATTGTTGTCCTTGTCTTTCCATAATTTCACCAGAATAAAGCCTAATAATGCGCCACCAAGGTGTGCATAATGGGCAATTGAATCACCGGGAATCTGTGCAACTCCTAAAGACAATTCCATTAAAATATAAACCGGGATAATGTATTTTGCTTTTACAGGGATTGGAATGAACATGATGTACATTTCCGTATTTGGGTATAACATCCCAAAGGCAACCAGCAGTCCAAAAATAGCGCCGGAAGCACCTACCATAGGGAAACCATAAATCCCGATCAGGGTGTTTCTGGCCTCTGCTGAGATCCCGGGAATCCCTACCTGGGCTACCCCTCTGGTTAAATCAACCAGCACAGGATTGTGGAAAACTGATCCAGTGATCTGATACACTTCATAGGCCTGTACCCCCATTTGCAGGGCTACAGCTCCCAATCCGGTGATCAGGTAAAAATTAATAAAGCGTTTCGTTCCCCACCTGCTTTCAATCACGCCACCAAACATAAACAAGGCAAACATATTGAAGAAAATATGCATGAAATCGCCATGCATAAACATGTAGGTAACCGGCTGCCAGATTCTAAAATACTGGGAGTCGAAGTAAAAAGCGCCGAGTAAATAGTCCAGGTCGATTCCTGTATTACTAAAAACGTATTTTGCAGCAAAAAAAAGCGCATTAATAATGAGCAGGTTTTTGACTACCGGTGGGATGTGGATGTTATTCATCGTAGCTTATTTATCAAATTTTTTATCTAGTTCAGTTAGCCCGATGGTTTGAATAACCGGCTTCCCACTAATGCTAAAGTTAGGCGTCTGACAAGCAAAAAGTTGCTCTATCAGTGTATTCATTTCCTGTTGTCCTAAAACTGCGCCGCTCTTAATGGCACTGTTTTTCGCCATACTTCTGGCCAGGGCATCACGTTTACTCAGTTTCAGTTCCTGCTGAGAATTTTTGAAGCCTTCAATCAGGTGTTCAAACAATTGCGTTTCATTGCCATTGTTATTTCCTAAATCTACAGGAATCCCCTCAATAATCAAGGTGTTTTTTCCGAACTCACGAACCTCAAAACCCAGACTCTTAATATCTTCCAGTAAACTCTTCGCCAATTCAAAATCATTGGGACTTAAAGTAACCGTTTGCGGGAATAAGCTCTGTTGGGAAGCACCTTTGCGATCATCCAGATTTTTGCTGAAACGCTCATAAAGAATCCTTTCATGAGCAGCCTGCTGATCGATCAACATCAATCCCGACTTAATCTGCGAAATGATGTAGCGGTTATGCAATTGCATCAGTTGTTTCTGAACGGGCACTAAAGAATCGTCCGGTAAAACAACTTCTCCCGGCATTTCAATAGCCGTTTGCTGCTGCGCAGTTTCCGCATGATTGGCCACCTCATATAAAGCACCCCAGCCCTTGGTACTAGGTACAATGGCTGCGCTGGCATCTCTGGAAGCACCGTTACCGGTTCTAGGAAAAGTTGGAGCGGGATCTCTGCTCGGTTTATCCGCAGCAAAAGGGTTAAAGTCCGGATTAAAGCTAATGCTTGGCGGCACAATTTCTTCCGGCGCTTTATGGGTAATCATTCCGCTAAATCCGGTTTCCTGGTCAAAATCAATCGTCGGACTGATGTTAAACCTACCTATAGAGCGTTTCACCGCAGAATGTAGAATCGCATAGATCGATTTCTCATCCAGGTATTTAATTTCCGTTTTTGTAGGATGCACATTCACATCAATCTTTGCAGGATCAATATCAATGAACAACACATACATCGGGAAGTGATCATCCGGCAATAAATCTTCATAAGATTTACTGATCGCATGGTTCAGATAAGCGTCTTTAATGTACCTGTTGTTGACAAAAAAGAACTGCTCTCCCCTTGTTTTTTTAGCAAATTCCGGCTTTCCAATGAAGCCTTTTATGTTGATGATACTGGTTTCCTCTTCTACAGGAATCAGTCGCTGGTTGTAATTATTTCCAAATAAGTGAACGATTCGTTGTTTCATGCCGGAGGCAGGTAAACGGTGAATTTCTACCCCATCGTGGTTTAAGCTGAAAGCAATTGACGGATTAGCCAGTGCAATACGTTGAAATTCTTCCTGTATATGGCGCATTTCTGCGGAAGTACTCTTCAGAAAGTTTCTTCTTGCAGGTGTGTTATAAAAGAGATTTTTAACCGAAATACTGGTTCCAACGGCAGTTGCCACCGGCTCCTGACTGGTTACCACAGAACCTTCGATCTGCACCATCGTCCCCAGCTCATCTTCATGTCTACGGGTCTTCATTTCTATCTGCGAAATTGCCGCAATAGAAGCCATGGCTTCACCTCTGAAACCCATGGTACGAATGGCAAATAAATCTTCTGCTTTTCTGACTTTTGAAGTGGCATGGCGCTCAAAACACATACGTGCATCGGTCACACTCATTCCACAACCATTGTCTATCACCTGAATCAATGCCTTACCGGCATCTTTTAAAATCAACTGTATCTTTTTTGCACCTGCATCTATCGCATTCTCTAAAAGCTCTTTCACGGCTGATGCCGGGCGTTGCACCACCTCTCCGGCCGCGATTTGATTGGCTACACTATCCGGTAAAAGTTGTATTATATCTGACATTTATTTCTCTCTGGTAAAGGTTGCTAATTTAGGGAAAATAAGCCTCAATCCTCAGTTTTCATTTGTTAATAATTTGTCTTTTAATGCCTGTTCCTGTTTTCTTTGTTCCTTTTTCTATCTTTAGCGACAGGAAATAACGGCGATTAGACCGGGGATTTAAAGGCTGCGCTTTCCGAATGCAAATACATCAGCAACAGATCTGAACGCATCAGTAGTTCATGGAGCAAGGCTGATACCTGGGCCATCTTTAGGAAGCCTAAAGCAGGAGGAAACACAACAACCTTAAAAACAAAACGTTCCAGGATTAGTATACGTATATCCCATTTTTAAAAACACCGCTTCATGCAGAAAAATTATAGCAGAAAAAATAACCTTGCAGGGATCATTGCCACCAGTTTTATGGCCTTAATCACCTTCAATGCCTGTGCGCAGAATCACCAGCAAAACCAGCAAATGGTCGCTGTTTTCAATAACATCAGCAGCAATACCGTACTCCTCAACAATGAAGCACAGCTGATCCCAATCACCGCCCTCAATCAGAAAAACATCGCGGCAGTAAGTCTGGGTTTCAACTACCATACGACATTCGACAGTCTTTTAAATAAATACGCGAAGGTGAGCAGTTTCTCTTCGGATGCTTATATGGCTTCCAGTACCCTGGATGAGCTCGAAGACGACCTCAAATACTTTAACCTCGTGATTGTTGCTTTGCCGGTATCGGCGATGAATAATCCCAGAAACACGAGCTTCATCAACAGCCTCGCCAAAAACAAAAAGATCATTGTCTCTTTATTTGGAGAAACCGGTAGCTTACTGGCTTTTGATGGCATCACTGCCCCCATTGTCTGGGCCAATCAAAATAATGAAGCGGCAGCCAATGCGGTTCCTCAAATGATTTTTGGCGGCATTCCATTTACTAAAAAACTAACCGTAGGTTACTCTTCAAAATATACTGCCGGACAAGGTGCAACGACCAGTCAGACCCGGTTAAAATACACCCTTCCGGAAGATGCAGGGGTAAACTCCGACAATCTCCGTGAAATCGACAACATTGCCAATGAAGCCATTCGCGAAAGAGCCGCTCCGGGAATCGTAGTACTAGTTGCAAAAGATGGAAAAGTGATTTTCAATAAAGCCTACGGAAACCATACCTACACCAATGGCCTGGCAGAGAAAGTAACGGATATTTTCGATCTGGCTTCGCTCACCAAAACTACTGCAACCACCCCAACGGTAATGCGCTTAGTAGAAGAACATAAACTAAATCTGGACACCAATATCGGGGCCTACATTCCCAGAGCGAGGTTATCGCCCATGAACAACATCAAAGTGCGCGAAGTAATGCTACACCAGGCAGGCTTCATACCTTTCATCCCCTTCCATGATTATGTAAAGCCAGGAGATTATAGCAGGGATTCCAGCGCAGCTTTCCCCACCAAAGTAGCCGACAATTATTACATCAAAAAAGGTTTTTTTAAAGACGTGATGTGGCCAAAAATGCTGAACTCGCCAATCAGAACCCGCGGAAAATATGTGTACAGCGACATCAGCATGTATGTGATGAAAGAAATCACGGAGCGACTGAGCGGAATGCCTTTAGACACCTATGTATGGGAGAATTTCTACAAGCCACTGGGCATGCAGACTGCTGGATACTTACCGAGGAACCGCTTTTCAAAAGATCAGATCGTCCCGACTGAGCAGGATAATTATTTCCGGAAAACACTGTTAGAAGGTTATGTCCATGATCAGGGCGCTGCATTGTCAGGTGGCGTATCCGGTCATGCCGGATTGTTTTCCAGCGCAAATGATCTGGCCATCATCTACCAGATGTTACTGAATAAAGGCAGCTATGGCGGCACACAATATTTCCAGCCACAAACGGTGGATATGTTTACCAAAAAACAATCTGATGTGAGCAGAAGAGGATTAGGCTTTGACAGATGGGATCCGGATGCAACCAAGAAATATCCTTCACAACTGGCTTCTCCCCTTACCTATGGCCATACCGGTTATACCGGAACGGCAGTCTGGGTAGATCCGGCCAAAGGACTTGTTTACATATTCCTGTCCAACAGGGTAAACCCCACAGTATCAGAGAAATTAGGAAGTCTTAAAATCAGACCAAGAATCCAGGATGCCATTTATAAAGCCTTTGAAAAAGGTGTTAATTAGTTCAATTTTTCGTAAATTAGGTTACGTACAAAACTTAATTCTAATCAAATGAAAAAGTTAACATTAACTGTTGTGGCCATGCTGTTGCTGGCCGTAACCAGCCGGGTCCAGGCACAGGATGACGCCATGATGAAAGCATGGCAAGCCTACATGACCCCCGGCGATGTACACAAAATGATTGCAAATGATGATGGGAACTGGGACGGAGAAGTAACCATGTGGATGGCACCAAATGCGCCGCCCACAAAAAGTAAAAGCAGCTGCACAAATAAAATGATCATGGGGGGCCGTTATCAACAATCTATGCACAAAGGAAACATGATGGGAATGCCTTTTGAAGGAATGAGCCTGTTGGGTTACGACAATTCAAAAAAAGTATTCGTTTCCAGCTGGATAGACAACATGGGCACGGGCATGATGAACATGGAAGGCACCTGGGACGATGGCAATAAAACCATCAACTTTACCGGGAAATGTGTTGATCCAATGACCGGCAAAGACATGGACGTTCGGGAAGTGTTTAAATTTGTAGACAAGGACCATCAAATGATGGAAATGTATTGCAACACAGATGGGAAAGAAATGAAAACCATGGAAATCCAGCTGACCAGAAGAAAGTAAGCTACTATTATGATTAAGCAACAATTCATGAGAAAGAAAAAGGGATCAATATATATTGATCCCTTTTTCATGACAACCTGATGAAAATGATAACACCTTCAAAAAGTATTACATTTTCAAGCCGATTTCACGTAAACGCTCATCCAAATACTCCCCTGCGGTCATATCTGCATACACTTTAGGATGTGCTTCATCTATGGTAGAATCCAGACTTGTCAAATCCATGTCTGCACGTGGGTGTAAAAAGAAAGGAACTGAAAAACGAGATGTTTTCATCAATTCTACTGGAGGATTCACTACTCTATGTGTGGTAGAACGCAATTTATTGTTCGTTAAACGTTGCAACATATCACCTACATTCACTACGATATCCGTGTGACCAGCTTTAATCGGCAACCATTCGTTGCTACGGGTTAATACTTCTAAACCGTCTGCACTTGCACCGATCAATAAAGTAATCAGGTTAATGTCTTCATGAGCACCTGCACGTACGGCATCAGGAGCTAATGATTCCGGGTTTTCAATCGGGAAATAATGAATCCCTCTTAAAATAGAGTTACCGTTATGTACATGTTTATCGAAATAATCGATCGGTAAAGCAAGGTAAGTTGCAATTGCGCGCAACAAATGTTTACCATTATTTTCTAAACGCTCATAAATTTCACGGGTTACCGCATTAAATTCAGGAAGTTCTTCCAATACTTCATTCTCAGGATATTCCGCTTTAATCGGATCATTATCCATGACTTGCTGACCAATTTGCCAGAATTCTTTCAGGTCTGCAGTTTTAGCACCCTTAGCAGTTTCTTTTCCAGGGCTGGTATAACCACGCTGACCGGCAAGTTCTGCTCTTTCATATTTTTTCTTTTGCTCAGAAGTCAGGGCAAAAACACCCTTGATATTAGCATACAGTTTATCAATCAATTCCTGATCTACACCATGATTAGTGATGGTTACAAATCCAGAATCGTTAAAAGCTCTGCCCAATTCATCAGAGAATTTTTTACGCTGCGCATCATCGCCATTGATGTAAGAGCCCAGGTCTAAACTAGGAATATAAGGTGTTGACATATCGATATTTTTATAGGTATTAACACCGCAAATTTAAGAAAGTATTGTTAATAAATGTTAAATATCAAGACAAATGAAAAGTAAATACCTGAAAAACAACTATATTAAGTTATACACATTTAAAGAACCGCTCCTTTAAATTATCAGTTCAATGTAATATCCGTTTAGCGAACTACATTTAAGAAAACCAGAACTGCTGTACTTACGTATTATATTCCAAATAGTGTTATCAACTAGTCCTTACTACCATGAAGTATTTATCAATTATGATCTTAGTTCTCTTATCGGCAGGAAATGCCGGCGCACAGTCACAAAAACTCCAGAAAGCTACCTTTGGCATGGGCTGTTTCTGGTGCTCAGAAGCGCTTTTTCAGCGTCTGGACGGGGTAGTTATCGTCAGATCAGGTTATGAAGGCGGTTCGGTTGCCAATCCCTCCTATGAGGATGTATGTACCGGAACTACCGGCCATGCAGAAGTAATTGAGGTGACCTATGATCCTGCAAAGATCAAATATGATGACTTACTGGAAGTGTTCTGGAAAAGCCATGACCCAACTACACTAAACCGTCAGGGAGCAGATGTAGGTACACAATACCGTTCGGTGATTTTCTACCACAATGATGAGCAAAAGCAAATCGCCGAAAAGTATAAAAAAGAATTGAATGATACCAAAGCCTATGGGAAACCAGTGGTTACTGCCATAGATAAAGCCAGCAAATTTTATGTTGCAGAAGGCTACCATCAGGATTATTTCAACAAAAATGGCAATCAGCCGTATTGCAGAATGGTGATCCTGCCAAAGCTTGAAAAACTAGAAAAGGTATTTAAAGCAAAGCTGAAAAAAAATTAAGGAGTAGAAACATTTAAAACATACCCGGTGTTATCAAACATATTTCCTACTCAAAATATGTTTCCTATGAAAATTAAAATCTTAACATTAGCCTGCATTTCTATGTTCTTTATGGCCTGTAACAACGACCAGAAAAACGAGAAGCATGCCAACGAAACCATAAAAGCAGCGGAAGAAATCGTGGCCGGAGATGGACACAATGCAAAGAACTCTCTGGATTGGGCAGGTACTTATATAGGCGTAATGCCATGCGCAGATTGCGAAGGCATACAAACCGAGCTGATTTTAAACCCGGACATGACCTATATCCTGAAAACCAATTACATGGGTAAAGACACCCATTTCCCGGAAGACCGTGGTACCTTTAAATGGGATGCTACCGGTTCAAAAGTGGAATTACTCGGACTAAAAGACCGTTCAAACCTGTTCTTTGTCGGAGAAAACATGCTGAAACAATTGGATATGGACGGAAAAGAAGTTACAGGGGAACTTGCCGAAAATTATGTGTTGAAGAAAACAAAGTAAAAGCTCTTTAATTAAAAAACCCCGGCAAGCTGATGCTTGCCGGGGTTTTTATGAAATCTAAATCAGGAAATCCTGAAAACACAGATTCTTTCTAAACGACTAAGGAAACTTAACTCCTCTGTATCTCGTGACATCTACAATTGGAATAGAAGAACCATATTTGGCATTGATTGATCTGATAAACTCATTTCCAATCATCGCATAACCCATTGGCGTCAGGTGAATCCCATCCAGAGAGAAAAGATTACCAGTAATGTAGGCCCCGCTAACAGGTACTCCATTCACGACTTTACCTGCACCATATTCCTTTAACAAGGCGAAGGCATCCACTAAAGCCAGCCCTTTACTTGCGGCTACCGACTTGATCGTCACATTATAAGCCGATACATAGTCCGAAACCACTGCAGCTTCGTCCTGATCTAACACCCACTGACTTGTAATCGGGTTAGAAGGAGCCAATCCATAGGGAACAGCACCCGTTCCGATAAGATTAGCTGAGGCCAGCGGCAATACAAAATAGTCCTTTGCCGTTGCGGCTCTGGTCGTATTAGCCCCTGTCCTGATGTAAAGCGCAGTTACGGTTGGTGCCGTAACGTGTACCGCAGCCAATAGCGAAGCCAAAGTAACTGTATTAAAGAAAGGTGTTGCTAAAATATCAGGAACCGTTGCCACTACACCTTTAGCATTATTTTTCGTCATCACATCAGCAGTGCTGGCGTATAAACTGGCAAAAGCCGCTTTAGGAGTTGGCTGATCGTTAGGATCGGCGCCCCCGGTAGAGGCATAACCCAGAATATCATTATTTCCCAGCCACATGCTAAAGAATGTAAATGGTTTAGCCGTCACGAAATTCAGGTAAGTCGTGTTGTTATTATTCGGGAAATCTGTTGGCAATAAACGCTCGAAATAATTATTCAGATTGCCGTATTGCGGAATATTAACATGTGCCAGTTTAATCCCCGGAACCCCGAAATTGTTAATTTCACCAACATACTTGGTAAACAACTTCAATGGAGGACTCGTGCTTCGGTAAGCAAGATGTGCATTCTGATCACCAATAATTGGCAAACCTGTTGCAGTAAATCCGGTCAGGATTTTATATCCGGAGCCATCAGCTTCCGAATCCTTAAAGTAAGGCGTATAAAATTCACCGCCACCAACGGTTTTCATTTGCGTAGCGATCATGCCCGGAAAAGAGTTTTTCTGCCCCTCCAGGTATAATCCATTATCCGCATAACCGGAAGTCAGGGAGTTTCCAATGGCAATATACCGGGAGAAATCAGCGCTTCCTTTGACAGGGGTGATATCGCTCAGTTCGGGTTTGCAGGAGGCCATTCCAAGAATAGCGACCGCAATCATGCTTCTAAATATATATTTTGAGTTCATTGTGATAGGTCTGAAGGGGTTGATTACCATTTATAAGAAAGAGAAATACCAGGGATATAAGCCAGTGTTTTAAACTCGCCGCTCAATTGTGTTTCAATATTGGTTTCTTTTCTTTTCTCTACGCTTTCAAACAGGAAAGAAAAATCAATATGAAACTTCTCTGAAGCTTTAAATCCAAGACCAGCACTCAGCAAAAGACGGTTGGCATCCGGTACTTCCGGCGTCACATAACCTTCTGCTACCGGTGTAAAGGCATAGCCGATACCCGCGCGTAAAGCCAGTCTATTGGTCGTTTGGTTTTCAATACCGAAGCGTAATGCCGCAGCATCATGGTAATTTCTTGGAGAAGGTGCTGATACAAAGTTGTTATTGTAATCAAAAGCCAGTTCCTTGTATTTACTCCAGTGTACCCAGTTTACATCAAAAGCAAGAGTAGTTTTTTCTGAAGGATGGTACCCTAAGCCCAAGGTAGTGGTTGCAGGCAAAGGAAGTTCTGCGCTAAATTTAGTAGGAACACGGGATACCAGTGCCTGAGGCACATCAAAAATCGCATCCCCATCTTTCACGGTTGCCGTCACCTGCGAGCGGTGGGTTACCCCGATAGAAACACCAGAAACCGTCTCCACATAAATACCGGCATTCCAGCCGAAATCTTTAGTGTCTCCTTTTAGTTTCGCGGTAGCTTGTCTGCCGTCATTCAAGGTATAAGGTAAAGCCTTTCTCAGATCCACTTTTCCCATGGAATAAACCAGACCAGCACCGATACCAATATGATCAGAGATCTTTAAACTTAAAGTTGGCTGGATATAAATGGCTTGTAAATCCAGGGAGGTAACCGAATACCTACCCGTCCAGTCTTCTTTCCAGTGCATGGCACCACCAAAAGGCGTATAGACCCCCAGACCAAAGCGAAGCCTGTTTTCCGGATTTCCGAAAACGGCATAGCCCATAATAGGCGTCGCAATTTTATCTTTATTATATTCTGTAACATTAGAACCTGTTTCACGGAAGGCTGTTTTCAGGTAGAGGGGACTAATTCCTGCCTGAATCCCATTCTTTTTTAGGAAGGATACGGCACCGGGATTAAAAAAAACGGCCGCTTCATCTAAAGCAAGTCCGGTCCCCGCCCCGCCCATTGCGGTTTGTTTTTGCCCTTGCAGGTTGACCTGGAAAGACTGGGAATACCCGAGTATAGGCAGGCCCAGTAAGCAACTAAGTAAAATCTTTTTCATATAGGGTTAGAGTTATATTGGTAATTATTAAACAAAAATAGCTAGAGAGAGTTTTAGCTAAATAGCTATGCTTGCATAATAATTAACGAGTTTAGGAAATAAACTAAAAGATTCCAAATGTTATCTCAAAATTCTGAGCACTAAGCCAATGTCTTTTATAGCCTCCCGAGTATCATATAAAAGTAAAAAGCAGCGAATAATTAAAATAGATCAAAGTAACATACTTACATTTGCTAACAGTGTTATTTATTTAGTTGCTATATAACTAACACGCTAAAAAAGACCTATTTATTTAAAATAATATTAACATGAGCTTAATTGAAGCATTAAACTGGCGTTATGCCACTAAAAAAATGAGTGGTGAAAAAGTTTCACAAGACAAAGTGGATCAGATTGTTAAAGCGGCACACCTTGCCCCTACTTCTTCTGGTTTACAGCCATTCAAAGTAATTGTGGTAACCAACCCGGAATTAAAAGAAAAAATCAAAGCAGTGGCTTTTGGTCAGGAGCAAATCACAGACGCTTCGCATGTATTGATTTTTGCGGCATGGGATAACTATACGGAAGAGAACATTAGAAACGTATTTGTTCAGGGTAACATCGAACGCGGTTTACCGGAAGATGCAAATGGCGACTATCTGAACAGACTAGTGACCACGTACACGGCAAAAACAGCAGATGAGAATTTCCATCACGCTGCAAAACAAGCATACATCGCATTTGGTGTTGCCCTTGCAGAAGCTGCTTTATTAAAAGTTGATGCGACTCCAATGGAAGGTTTCGACCCTGCACAACTGGACGAATTGTTAGGTTTAAGAGAAAAAGGACTGCGTAGCACAACTTTGTTACCTCTTGGATACAGAGCAGAAAGCGGCGACTGGTTGGTAAACCTTAAAAAGGTACGTACCCCGATGGCGGATTTCGTAATCGAAATGAAGTAAACAAAAATTTTTAAGGGCTTTATCCACAAGATAAGACCCTATATCTGCCTTAAAGCGCCCCTGTCGACCTACATTGTCGGCAGGGGCGCTTTTTTATAGCCAAAAATCAAGGGTTGTCCACAATTTCAAGTCTTATCCACAATGCGATGTGGATAAGATGATGTGAGTAACTTATTAAACAAGGTATAATCAGCAGCTTACCAAGCTCAACAATTCACATTTGGCTCCAGAATCAGGTGTATAACCTCTATCCTATAGGGCGTTTTCCACAGCAAAAGCCCCTATTTCCCTACCTTATCCACAGAAAACTGTGGATAACCTGCTAACAACTTGTTAAGTCTGCCAAAATCAATAGTTTAATAACATTAGTAATCCACATTCCCCGCCTGGTCAGCCAGATGAACACCAGGCCAGCACAGCTTAAGCTCAAGCTTCAAAAGCCTTGTCCCCAAAGCCACAATCTCCCTTTTTTAAATGTCAAAATATGTTAAACATCACTCAGCATAAGGCGATTCACTTCATAAATGAATATATTAGCCCTATTAACCGTCTTTAATTATTTTGATGAAACTGATAAACTTCGTTATTGCCTTTCTTTTGCTATCCACAACTTTGCACTTTTCTGCAAAGGCACAACAGGACAGTGTTGTTTTAAACAACATCATTAGCAAAACCAAAAAACTCTCCGACGAGCAACCCATAGAAAAGGTCTATGTACATTTCGACAAGCCCTATTATAGCGTTGCGGATACGATCTGGTTTAAAGCTTACCTGACCATGGAACAAAACATTCCATCGCAACTCAGCAAAATTGTCTATGTGGATGTTATCAATGAACGCGATTCATTGGTAGAAACCCTGAAAATACCGGCAGTCAACAGTGTAGCCGCTGGAAATATCCCGCTAACACCGGGTAATTACAAACAGGGGAACTATTACATCAAAGCCTACACCATCTGGATGATGAACTTTGGCGATACCTATTTCTTCAAGAAAACCATCCCTATTGGTGAAGCCATAGAAAAGCAACTGATCACCCATTTCAACTATACCAATACCCAAACGGATAAAAATCAGAGCATAAACGCGGTTATTCAGTTTAAAAACGCGGATAAAGTGGTCATGGCCAATAAAGTAGTCAACTGGAAAGTCGTTTCTAATTATGAAACGGTGAGTAAAGGTAAAGGAACCACCGACCAGAGCGGAATCCTGAAAATCAAAATAGAACCCCGTAAAAACGAGATCATCACCAATGGCGAACTGATCACAGAACTGAGCTTAACGGATAAAGAAATCCTGACTTCCACTTTCAGCTTAAGACCTGTTAAATCAGACAATGACCTGCAATTCTTCCCTGAAGGCGGAGAACTGGTCAATGGCCTCGCCGTAAGAGTCAGTTTTAAATCACTAAATTCTAAAGGTCTTGGTGCTGCTTTAACAGGAACCCTGACCGACAATACCGGAAATACCTTATCAACTTTCAGCTCCAATGCTTTAGGAATGGGTTCATTTTACCTGAACTCCGAAGCCGATAAAAGCTATAAAGCAAACATTACCTATAAAGATGGCAGCACCAAAAGCTTCGACCTGCCAAAAGGAATAGCCTCAGGAATCGTTACTCAGATCACCAATACTGATCCGGTTAACTTTAACCTGAAAATCCTCGCCAATGATGCTTATTTCGCTCAAAACACCGGAAAACCCTATTTCATTATCGCTACACAGGGAGGCATCATTTATTATGCTGCGAAAACCCGTCTGGCTACACAAGTAAACTCAGCGAAAATCCCTAAGGAGAAATTCCCTGCAGGCATTGTACAGGTGACCCTGATTTCTGAAAGCGGCGAGCCCTTAAATGAGCGTCTGGTTTTCAACTATCCCTCAAATGACAACTTATCGCTGAAATCAGATTTACCAACCTATAAGCCAAGACAGAAAGTCAAACTAACCTTGGCTCCAAAACTGGCCACCCAACCTTTGGAAGGCAGCTACTCGATATCAGTAACCGACGAATCGAAAGTTCCGGTGGATGAGGATACAGAAACGACGATTTTAAGTTCCTTGTTACTGACTTCGGATCTCCGTGGTTATGTAGAAAAACCTAATTATTATTTCCATAAAACGGATGAGAAGAAACAGGCAGACCTGGATTTACTTCTGTTAACCCAGGGGTTCCGTCGTTTTGCCATGAAAGATATCTTAGCTGGGAAAACCCCGCCAATCAGTTTCTTACCAGAGCAGGACATGCGCATCACCGGTACGTTAAGAGACCGTACAGGAATGCCGGTTAGAAAAGGTGCCTTACGCTTAACGGTTCCGGGAACTGGTATCTCGGCAGAAACGATGACCAGTCCTTCAGGTCTGTTTGCCTTTGGTAACCTGACTATCCCTGATTCTTCGGAAGTATTGATCAATGCAAAATATAGCACCAACGGTTCTAACCTGATGATCATGCTGGACAGCTCACCATTGCCTGAAGTAGGGAAAAACAGGAGCCATGTAGGTTCAGCAGACAATATCGACAGTACTTTATCTGCTTACCTGACCAATAGTAAGAAACAATACAACTTCCTGCGCACGCTGAAAGAAGTAAAAATTGAAGGCGCTAAAGTAAAAAGACCTAGTCATGCAGACCATTCCAACCTTGCAGGATTAAGTTCTATTAATGCGACCGTAATTGAAGGCGACCGCTTAAAAGACTGTAATTCGCTGGCCTTGTGTTTACAAACGATGGCCATGGGTTTAACGTTTTTCGAGAACAACTTCTATGTGACCCGCGATTATAACCAGGGAAGCAGAGTTCCGGTAGCGATTTTCATCAATGGAATGAATTTGGATTTTAATGCTTTATTAGGTGTAAATCCGAAGGAAGTAGAAACGGTAGAGGTCTTTACCAAAGATGATCTGGGAACCGTAAACAGGATGTACAATACCAATGGCGTATTGGTGGTAAACACCAAGAAAGTGGTAAAAAGTAACATGAGTATTGCGGACTTAAAGAAACTGCTGCCTAAAGAAAATATGCTTAAATTTAATCCGAAAGGCTTTAGCAAACAACGCGAATTTTATATGCCGAAATACATCAATCCGGCTAACACGTATAACTTTAACGACCTGAGAACAACCATTTACTGGAATCCTAAAGTGAATACCAATGGTACTGCACCTTTAGTTTTAGAGTATTGGAATGCCGATGGCAGAGGAACGTATAAAGCAGTAATTGAAGGGGTAGACAAATATGGCAATATCAGCCGCTCTGTCTACCGCTACATTGTAAAATAATAGGTTTTACTGGTCTGACTCTTCGTGTTTACGTTCAGTCAGACAAGTTAAACCAGTTTCGGTCATGACCCATTCAGAAAATTCCTGATTGTCATCCTCCACACAGTCCCAGAAATTGTACCCATTTAAATAGCGATTGAAATCACGATTGATCTTTAAATGGGTGCCCACTGGAACGCTTAACGTCAGCGACACTTCTTGTCCGCGGTAATTGGCTTTCTTGATCAGTTGTAAATCAGAGCTGAAATTCAATACCGAATCTACCTGTTTAAAATCATAATGAATGTTCTGCGCATTTCTCAATGCCGCTTCAAAAGTCCGGCCTTGTGAACTATAGTTTTCCGAAAGGATCATCTTTCCGTTCAGACTTTTATCGATATTCAACCTCATATTTCTTGGCTGATCAAAAGGCCCTCTTCCATCGTTCAAAATTCTGCGTCCTTTATAATCTACCGGATCAATCCTATAATTCACGCTATCTTCTTTGGTAAAAAATCTCGTTTTATCGATTGCTAAAACTATCGTTTTATGCGGTACCAATTCTTTTACCTGTGCAAATTCAGCACTTTCTTTA
This sequence comes from Pedobacter gandavensis, assembly GCF_032677645.1. Lineage (GTDB taxonomy): Bacteria > Bacteroidota > Bacteroidia > Sphingobacteriales > Sphingobacteriaceae > Pedobacter > Pedobacter gandavensis_A. Next base: position 464,362 of record NZ_JAVTSB010000001.1, read on the forward strand.
AACTCAGCGCTTACTTTGGCAATGTAGAATACACTCACCGCCACACCTAGTAACCAGATCATCAGTAAGCTATAAGAAAGCATTTTATTGATGGCCTTCCCATTAAAAGCAACACGGATGGAGAACAGTACCAATGCCAGGATTGGAACCAGCAGCGCAATAAATACAGCGAAGATCATGGTGCTGAAATAGCTCTCGTTAATGATATTAAAAGGGAAATAAGCATATACATCTGCATCCCATATGCCCAGTACACCCGCCAAACCAACGATTAACATCAGGAGTAAAAAAGAGCAAAAAATCACTACCGCAGCAGCCACTAGTTTAAGCATAACCTTTCCTGTACCGTTAACGAAATTCCCAAGGAACTCAAAGAACTCCGCCAGAAAACCACGGGATTGTTTCAGCAATGGATTCTGGTGACTGTTCATAAAGCCGCGCAAATTCGCTTCTTCGCCCCTCATCGCCATTTTCTCAGACTTCGTTTCTGCCCTTGGAACTACGATCCACATGATCAGGTAAATCAGGATGCCGGAACCACCAATAAACATAGAGATCAATGCGGCCAATCTGATCCAGCGTGCTTCGATATTCAGGTAATAACCTAAGCCCACACATACACCGGCTATCATCGCCTGATCCGTATCACGGTATAGTTTTTTAACCCCGTCATGAGGAGGCATGGCGGAAAAGTTTCCGGCGATTTCCTCTTCCGCTTCGGAGTTTTCAAAATCTTTTACAGAACCCATTTGGGCAATCACCGATTGTACATCCTGGATATCGATGACTTGCTTCTGCTGTGCCGTCAGGATTTCTCCGAACATTTCCGCAATACGATTCTCAATATCTGTGACAATCTCAAAATCATCTGCATTCTTTGCAAAATGTTGTTTTACCTCATTCAGGTAAACCGTAAGCATTTCGTAAGCATCTTCCTCCAGGTGGATGATCGAGTTGCCGATATTTATATTTAAAGTCTTTTTCATGATTTGGTTGAGTTTATTTGGGTTTGAGATTCCAGATCCGTTCCTTTTTTAGAAGTGGTGATGGCATAAGCCAGTTCCTGCCAGGTCCGGTCCAGCTGACTAAGAATCGCGGTTCCTTCCGGGGTTAACAGGTAGTACTTTCTGGGCGGACCAGAGGTAGATTCTACCCAGTTATAACTCAGTAACCCGTTGTTCTTTAATCGGGTCAGTAAAGGGTACAAAGTACCTTCCACCACCAGCAATTTGGCCGATTTTAATTCTGCGATAATATCGGAAGCATAGATCTCACCTCTGGATATGATCAGGAGCACACAGTATTCCAGTATGCCCTTTCGCATTTGTGTTTGCGTATTTTCTGCTATCATAATTCAAAGTTATGTGTTTTATATAGTAATATGCAATACATAGTACTATATAAAGTCAAAATATAAACACAACACACTGATAATCAGTTCAATTATTTTTAATATCGAAAATCAGAAGAATTTACAGGAAAGACTCAAAAAGAGTACAGTGTGGAGAAATAAACAAAGTCAAATACCTGATTATGAGTGTAAAAACCAACTAAATACAGGTAAAATCCAATGAAAAACACGAGTTCTTAACATTCAGCGCTTTAAGGAGCATTTTGGCTCGCAGTTTGCAATAAACCAGGTACATCTACTTAAAAACCACTACCTATGTTAAGTAAATCATTTTCCATATTTCATGTTTTTGCAAGGCAAAATAAAGAAAAGACCAGCAGAGTATTAACTAAAAAAGAATGGGTTAATGCAGATCGGATTGTATTGCTTTTTTTACTGCTGGCAACGATAGTTGGAGCGATTATATTTTCTTAAATAAGGATATATTACAACAACAAGGTATCGATTCTGTGTGCTTGCACTCTGGATTGCGAAACCGACCAGCTATAAATCGTAAAATGGCCATCTTGTGAGGCCACCAAAGCGGTCGCATCCCTTTGATCATGGACAAATTGTGCCGCCGAAAGATGTCTTGTTCCACCAACCTTTGTCGGGTGTACCACAATCGCATCCCCTCCCTTAATTGGTTCCGAAAAAGAAATCTCATCGATATTATCCTTACCCTTTGCACGTCCGATTTTTGCCCCGAAAGCCAAAAGCTCATAATCCGTGCTGATCACCGTAGCACCATCTACTGCTGTTAAGCCTGCCAAATGCTCCACTTCCCGTTTCAGGGCCGTTTGCCAGAAAATCTGACTCGCTTCCTTACGGTCTTGCTGCAACAGTTTAGAAAGGCCGGTAAAGGCGGGTTGTATATAATATTGAATCGGTTTGATAATCGATTGCAACCAGTGGTTGGTTTCATTGGGCACGATCAGCAAAGTACCGCCTCGTCCATGACTACGCATAGAAACAGCCAGCTGAATCATTACATTGACCGAATCGTTCCAGTAAGAAGGCGCGGTAAGGTCTAATAAAGAAAGCAGCATTGGCGGACAATCCCGCATATCGGTATGCTTTTCTTCCACCATTTTCACCTGATCTCCTTTGAGGACAGCGATATTGGTAAACTTGCCAAATCCATAGATCCTACGGTGTTTAATCACAAGTAAAGCCGGTTCAGAAACGTCCAGTACAAAGCAGAAATTAGGAATGCTCACCGTTGTACCCCAGATAAAAAGCTCATCATCCTCCATCCAAACGCCCAGATGAATCCCTGCCCGCTCTACACCCGGTGCAATTTTGGTCAGGATTCCTGCACTTAAAGGCAAACGGTGTTTAAAAAGTAAGGGATTTCCTGCCTGATGTGGCGGAAGATAAGCCAGAGAAATCTTGGGCGAATGACCTTCCTCTTTGCGCAAACTAGCCCAAAAAGTGGCGTCTATGATAGCCTCAACCACATTTGCAGTGGGTAATGGTGCCAGATCATCCTCTCCACTTTCTCTGGCAGCAGCAAGATGTGCTGCAAAAATAGCTTCAACTTTTGGGGCAATCACCCTTGCTGCCTGGTAGGTCGAGTAGTAGATCATGCCCTAAAGTTAAACTTTTCCTATTATTTTATGGTATACCTTATGCCATAAAATAACCTGATATTTTGATTGGGTCCATACACATAATTCGGGTCAAATGTTAAGCCATAAGGATTCCTTTCTGTGGGTTTTACTTGCCCCTTGTCGTCGTAAACCACATTTTTATCGAAAGGATCGTTCGCACCTGCGATGATAAAAGGATTTCCACGGTTCGGTGTCCAGTTCAGCAGGTTTTTTACACCTCCATACAATTCGATACGCTTAAAACCGGTGTAAGTAAACTGGATATTCTGTATGCTCCAGACCGGGGAGAACTCCTCCCTTGGGTCTAGCGGGCCCAGCAATGGCAGTCGCATTGGCGTGTAAATATTGCCCGTATAATCGATTCCCAGATCCAAAGACCTGATCTTATAAGACACCGCCCAGTTGCCGGAAAACTTCTCCGTCAGGATTTGTTGTTTCTTAATCCCATGCTCATAAGTCGCCACATCCTGATAAGTTCCTCCCAATACTACTTTCAGTCCGTTGTTTAAAGCCAGATCCAGGTTGGCCGTAAAACCTTTACTCACCGCATAACCATCCAGGTTATCATAGATGATCTTATTCGGATCGGTATCAAAATCACCAATAATCCGGTTGTTGAAATAAGTATAAAATGCAGAGGTTTCTATACCGAAGTACGTCCCATCCGCAGCATACATTTTCCGCAGGTAATTCAGATTCACATTGTAAGTTTTCTCCGGTTTCAGCTTTGCGGCAATCACCACGTCCCTGGCACCGGTTAAAGCGGCATGGTCTTCGGTAAAAATATTGACCACCCTAAAGCCAGTTCCCGCATTTAAACGGAGGATATTCCGCTCGTTCAGCTTCCATTTATAAGCAGCTCTTGGGGTCAGGATATGACCGTGTAAAGAGTTGTAATCGTAACGGAAACCCGCAAGCACCGTATGTTTATCATTCAGACGTAGTTCATCCTGTATAAATATCCCTGGCAGAAAGATGTTCTTTGCCGGGTTATTCAGGGCCGTAGCCGGCGTATTGTCATCATAATAAGTATAGCGTAATGCTGCTCCTACCAGTAAATCGTGCGACTTGATCTGTTTGTCCCAGGTGAGCTGGCCGAAAGCTACTTTTTGCGTAGCGATATAAGATTTATCACCGTAGCGGCTATCCTGGTCATGGTTATTCGCAGAAAAAGCAAAGAACAGCTTCTCCTTTACCGGCAACTGATAATTTCCAATCAGCTCCCATCTTTTCGTATAAATACTTTCGCCATACACCTCATTTCCGCCACGGTAAGATTTGTTCCAATTCGTTTCGCCACCCCAGCGGTCTTCGTATAAATAGCGGCCTGCTAACGTAAATAATCTGTTTTCTTTGCGCTGGAAATTCCATTTCTGAAACACAGAAATCCGGTCTTGCAGCGTCACATCGGTAAAATTATCATGGTTATGGTCTACCACATTACCGAATTTATAATAGTTGATCCCGGTTAATGCGGTGGCCTTCCCTACTTTCGTTTTCAAGCCCAGGTCTACATTCCATTCATTGTAAGTGGTTCCAAAAATATCCGCAGAAAACAATGGCGCATTCTGTGGTTTTTTAGTGATGATGTTAATCAGTCCACCCACAGCCTCACTCCCATATAGAGAAGAGGCTGGCCCTTTCACAATCTCGATCTGTTCCACCAGCGAATTCGGAATCCCGGAAAGGCCGTAAACGGTCGATAAGCTACTCACTACAGGCATCCCATCAATTAAAATCATGGTATAAGGCCCTTCTAAACCGTTAATATGAATATCTCCCGTATTGCAAATGTTGCAGTTCAGTTGTGGCCTTACGCCATTCACATTTTGCAGGGCATCAAAAATACTGGGTGTTGGGTTTTTCCTGAAAAAAGCAGGCGTATACACTTCTACCGGCACCGGACTTTCCAGGCGGTTCACTTCCTTTAACGTTCCGGTAACGACCACCTCATTCAAATCATTCTGAAAATTACTCAGGTCGAAGTCCAGGTGTAGCTTTTCTCCGGCTTTCAGCACCACGCTTTTTACCATTTTCTTAAAGCCAACTGCAGAAGCCTGAACTTTATAAGTCCCTGCATTTACCCCCGTTAATTCATAAAAACCAGCCGTATCGGTAGTTGCCATGATAGCTGGCTGGCCAACGCTGATATTGACCCCGGGAACTGGATTCCCTTCCGAGATCACCCTGCCGGAGATACCACCATTTTGCGCAAGCGCGGGTAAACTACTGACCAACAACAGCAAAACGACAAGATAAAGAGCAGAAACTGGTTTCATGGTATGTATTTAAATAAAAGTTAGACTAACAAAACATTACAAAACTATAAAAGTTAGACTTACCTAACAAATGTTATTTGACATTTATTGTTTTATATTTGTAGCATGCTATCTTACACGGAAGAAAACTATTTAAAAGCCTTATTGAAACTCAGCTTTCAAAACGAGGACAAGCCTGAGGCTGGCACCAATGAAATGGCGGCTCATTTAGGTGTAAAGCCTGCTACCGCCACGGATATGCTGAAAAAGCTAAAGGAGAAAGAGCTGGTCAATTACAAGAAATATGGAAAGATCTTACTGACGGAATCCGGAAAGCAGCAAGCCCTTGCGATCTTAAGAAAGCACCGTTTATGGGAAACATTTCTTTATGAGAAGCTCGATTTCAGCTGGGATGAAGTTCATGAAGTGGCCGAACAACTGGAACATATCCAGTCTGCCAAGCTGGTAGATAAGCTGGAAGAGTTCCTTGGATTCCCCGAATTTGATCCCCATGGTGATCCGATTCCTAAAGCCAACGGCGACCTTCCCGTATTAGAGAAAATCCTCCTTTCGGAAGTCAAAGAAGGTGAGCTTTGTCAGGTGGTAGCCGTTAAAGACACTTCTACGGTATTCCTGCAATACCTGGAAAAACTACAAATTACCATTGGCACCCCAATAAAAGTATTAGAACGCATAGATTTCGACGGTTCGATGAGCATCCAGATTTCAGATCAGGAAGCCAGAAACGTGTCTATGAAGTTCGCAGAAAGTTTATTCATCACCCTCCATCAGAATATATGTCAACAGAAATAAAATGCCCTAATTGCGCGCATACTTTTCCAATAGAAGAAGTAATGGCTGAGGAATATAAGAAAGACCTCAGAGAGAAGATGGTAACTTTTACGAAGCAAAAGGATGAGGAATACCAGCAGAAACTGAGCAAATTAACGCAACAACAGAAAGAACAGGAACAGACTTTTGAGCAACAGCAAAAAGCACAGGCATTAGCCTTTGAGCAAAAGCTGGCGCAGGAAAAAAAGGTCTTGCAGACTGCGCTGGAAGAAACCTTGCGAAAAAGTATTGCCAGTGATTTTGAGAATAAGCTGGCCATGATGGACAATGCACAGAAGGAATCGGAAGAAAAGCTGAAACTTGCCCGTGCAAAAGAGCTGGATTTCCTGATGAAGGAGAAGGCGATGAAGGAAAAAGAAGAAGAGATGGAACTTCAGCTGCAACGCAAACTACAGGAGCAGCGTGCGGAAATGATCGAGCAGATCAGAAAGCAGGAGTCTGAAAAGAATAACCTGAAAGATACCGAGCATCAGCTTCGCGTAAAAGAACTGGAAAAGCAACTGGATGATCAGAAAAAGCTGGCGGAAGAAATGAAGCGTAAGGCAGAACAGGGATCGATGCAGTTGCAGGGAGAAGTTCAGGAGCTGATCTTAGAAGAACTATTGCGTAATGCCTTCCCTTTCGACCTGATTGCTGAGGTTGGTAAAGGTGTAAGGGGTGCAGATTGTGTGCACCATGTCAGGAATCAGTTTGGCCAGGAATGCGGAAAGATCATTTATGAAAGTAAGCGTACCAAGGATTTCTCGATGGAATGGATTGAGAAACTGAAAAAGGACATGCGCAGCATGGGCGTAGATGTGGCCGTGATTGTAACCCAGACCTATCCGAAAGGAATGGATTGCTTTGGCGAAAAAGACGGTGTTTGGATTTGTTCATTCGAGGAGGTAAAAGCGGTTTCTTACATCCTCAGGGATGGTATTGTGAAGCTATTTGGCGCTGTAAAATCACAGGAAAACCGTGGTGATAAAATGCACATGTTATACGATTACCTGACCAGCAATGAGTTTTCTGAACAATGGAAAGCCATCAGAGAAGGTTTCATGAGCATGAAATTATCGATTCAGAAAGAACGCGATGCCATGGAAAAACTATGGAAAGCAAGAGAAAAACAACTGGAAAAAGTGATGCTGAATGCGGCACATATCCGCGGTTCTATTGAAGGAATTGCGGGTACGGATACCATTCAACTGAGCCTGACCGACGATGAAGATGACGAATTATTATTAGAATAATACCGATGATTTACGCAAAAAAGAAAGTCCTGAATACCGCTAATCTGGCGGCACAAACCGCAAAAATCATTGCGAATGTAAAAGAACTGGAAGAGAAAAATGTGATCCGGATTCAAGGAAATGAGGTGTTTTTATACCCTGAAATATGGAAAGATAAAGCCACGGCCCTGAACTGGATCAAATGTCTTCACCTTTATTGTATGATGAAAAAGCGCTTCAAAGAAAGCGATACCTTATTCTTTAAACATATAGAAACGGAAGCGCCGCTTGGCGCTTTCAAAAACAAAAAGGCAACGGTGCTTATTTTTTAAGCGGCCGTTGCCTTTTTTATAATCGTTAAAATATATTCTCTTTATTTATCAGCTGCTTTCTTTTGCGACCAGCGTGTTGTTTTCCAGTTTACCTGCTCTTCTTTCGTTAAAAACGACCAGGCCAGGAAACGACTGATCTTCTGCCCTTGTGCCATTTCTACTGTTCTGATCTCCACCGGAGCAACCTTATCTAAAGCTGCATATATAAATGGAAGGTGCATACTTTTAGAAACCAGTGTACTGAACCAGAAACATTGTTTACCGATCTCTGCACTCTCCTGAATCATCTTTCTAATGAAACCTACTTCACCACCTTCACACCATAATTCCGCCTGCATACCGCCGAAATTAAGCACAGGAGTCTTACCTCTTTGCGTCCCTAAGTTTCTGGTTTTTCTTTGTGATCCTTCCATTGCTTCTTCCGGAGAACCATGGAAAGGAGGATTACACATCGTGAAATCGAACAACTCGCCCGGCTTAATCACCCCCTTAAAAATCTGATTTTTATGAGGCTGTACCCTTGGAAATACCGCAGCAGCTAAAGAAGGATTGACGGTTGCGATGTTTTTAGCAGATTTTACCGCATAAGCATCTACATCAGAGCCTACAAAAGACCATCCATATTCCTGATGACCGATGATCGGATAAATACAATTGGCACCAACACCGATGTCTAGTCCTTTAACTTTTGCACCTCTCGGCACTGCATTATCATTTCCGGTAGCCATTAAATCCGCCAGGTAATGCAGGTAATCTGCTCTTCCCGGAATTGGCGGACAAAGATACCCTTCAGGAATATCCCAATGGTCTATCTGATAGAAATGTTTAAGTAACGCCTTATTCAACAACCTCACCGCCATGGGATTCGAAAAATCAATTGATTCATCACCATAAGGATTCACCGCCACAAAAGGGCCTAATTCCGGTAATGATTTAATCAGTTCCGGAAAATCATACCTGGAACGGTGCTTGTTTCTTGGGTGTAACTCGTTTTTTTGCATAGACATTACCTTCGGCTAAATGATCGCCAAAGGTAAGGTTATTTTAATTTTGACTCTTGATTATTTTGAGCTTAAACACAGTCATGACTCCCTTATGATCGCTTGGCCATACTCCGGCACAGAAGATTAAGCTATTGTTAACAAATTTTAAAACACGATCCCGTATTTAATAATTGGATATCCAGGAAAGCATGACGTACTTTGCAGGGTTACAAAATAGAAATTGTACCACAGCTATGACTAAATTTATCAAGAGTTTTGGTTACGCGTTTTCTGGAATCGCTTACGCCGGCAAGAGCCAGTTTAATTTCAGGTTCCATTTAGCTGCGCTAACGATTGTTGGCATTGCCGGATGGTATTTTGAATTGAATACGGCAGAGTGGCTTTGGATTATTGCAGCCTCCGGGATTGTATTACTTTCCGAATTGTTCAATACGGCAGTAGAAGTTCTGGTGGATCTGGTTTCTCCGGACATCCATCCGAAAGCAAAAATCATTAAAGATGTGGCTGCGGGAGCAGTATTGATTGCCGCGGTTACCGCTATTTTGATTGGATTGATCATTTTCTACCCAAAAATCGCTCATGCTGCATAAAACCCGTGGTATCGTATTAAAAACAACGCTATATAGTGAAAGTAGCGTGGTGGTGCAGATGTTTACCGAGAAATTCGGGATGCAATCGTACCTGATCAACGGCGTAAAAAAGCCCAGAGCAAAGATCCGGATGAACATGTTGCAACCCCTGCACCTGGTAGATATGGTGGTGTACCATAAAGTAAATTCCAGTATTCAGCGGATTTCTGAACTGAGACCTTCCCCTATTTTTCGCAACATTCCTTATGATATTCTGAAAAGTACGATGGCCATGTTCCTGAATGAGGTGCTGTATAAAAGTATCCGTCAGCAGATGACCGATGAATATTTGTTTGATTTTATCTTCAATGCGGTGTGTTGGTTCGACGAATCTCAAGGTTCAAATGTGAATTTTCACCTGGCTTTCCTGTTAAAATTGTCGCGTTACCTGGGTTTTGCACCGAGTACACAGACAAAAAGCGACCAAAGTTTCTTCGATTTACAGGAAGGTGAGTTTAAATCTTTACCTCCGGTGCATCCTCATTTTATCGAAAAGGACGATGCGGCACTGTTTATTTCACTTTATATTTTGCCTTTTGAAAAAATAATTGAAATAAAGTTAGATAATAAAACACGCAGAAGAATACTTGATAAAATCCTGATTTACTATACCTTACACACTGCTTCTTTTGGAGAAATCCGCTCACATCAGGTCCTGGAAGATATATTATCATAAAATAGTTTAAAATATTTTTGCAAAACTGATTTAAGGGTGTATATTTGCAATCCCAAAACGAAGGTAACTTTGCAAAACGGAAACGGCTTACTCAGCTGGTATTTACTACAAATAGAGTACAGCAGAAGGGAAATTAGCTCAGCTGGTTCAGAGCACCTCGTTTACACCGAGGGGGTCGGGGGTTCGAACCCCTCATTTCCCACCAATAAAAACAGACACTCAACTGTTTTAAAACAAAAAGAGTAAACCAAAAGGGAAATTAGCTCAGCTGGTTCAGAGCACCTCGTTTACACCGAGGGGGTCGGGGGTTCGAACCCCTCATTTCCCACCAAAACCTTTCAGATCTTCTGGAAGGTTTTTTTATGCCCAAAATTTACAACAAGGCCGGGCAGGGCAAAATGGATCAATCCCAAAACTTGTGGAGGAGGCGTTAATAAGATGCTGCGAATCGCATGACCTAAAAACCGCGAAAGCAGTAGAAAAATTCCTGAAACTAAACTAGTAAGGATTAAATACCTAACTTAGAATCAAATGAAACCAGACTTTCCTGGTAAAAGACAAGGACAACAGCTATACTACCGCTATACTGTTGGTATAGTAGTGCTGGTTAACCAGGGCTTGCCGGAGAGCTGCCGGAGGGTTGCTCAGGTATAAGCCCTGATCAACCGTCAGGAACCCCTCTCCAGCCCCTGATCAACTCTTCATCAACCAGCACAACTATAACTATGGTATAGCCATCATTCAGCAGTGCTCCATTAATCCTCCTACAAACCCCTCAACCAGTTCTTCCAGCATTTGCTGATCAGACATCAGCACAAATAATCAGGGAGTAACTAACATTTATGGTAATCAACAGCTGCTAAGAGTTATCCACATTTTCTGCAGAAACACAAAACAACTAATCATTGATTTACAGCTAAATAAATGAAAATTAAACCGAAAAATCCTGTGGATAACCTTGTGTATAACCTGTTGGAAAACTGTTAAGAATAGGTGCATAACCTACCTGAAATAAAGAAATCCTAAAAAAAACACCGCTGAAATTCATAACCAGATAAATTTATATGCAAAATATTTTAATTTATCTCCCATTACATCCTTAATACAGGAAAAAATTGATCATTTTTAAGAAATCAAGGGAAAGATTACACTAAGACACACGCTAACTATCTCAAATGAAAATTAACCAGCTCCTGCGGAAAACAATCATAGCTCCAATAGGGCTGCTGCTTTTTCCATTATATACGTTTTCGCAACTCACAAAACAGCAGGTAAGAAATCTGACTGCCTTTTCAAAAGTTTATGGATATGTTCAGTATTTTCATCCCTCTGATGAATCCAAACTGGGTGCCTGGGACAATATTGCCATCAACGGAAGTCAGTTTGTATTAAATGCTAAAAATGATGCAGAACTTATTGATCAGCTAAATTCCATTTTTCAGCCCATTGCGCCAAGTGCTGAAGTCTATCCCTCAGGAAAAAAAGTGGCCTTTAATCTGAAAAAAATTACGCCGGCTAATCTCAATGGTTATCGGGAAATATCCTGGCAACACCTTGGCTTTAATCTATTTAGTGGATTCATGGACCGCCCATACTACAGCATCAAACTCAACCGGGTTTCTCCATTTGAGCAAAGAAATGATATTCAGACTCCTTTAATAGGTCATATAGAGGTCAGTAAATACCAGGGTATGACCTACGAGTACAGTGTTGAAGCCAGGAAAACTGACCAAACCTTTAAACAAAAAGCCAGTTTTAATTTTTCAGATGCCAGCAACCAAAGTAACCGCACAAAGACCCCGGTTAATGAGGATCAAAATCAACGCTATCATTTCAAAGGAAAAATAGGCGATTCGACCCGAATGATCTCTTTTAATTTAAAAACAAATCTCGGGATTCCGATAGCCCTCGATCAGTCGTCTTTTAAAATTATAGATGGCAAAAATACTTATCCTATTCCCGTACAACGCAGTGATTTGAACGTTGTTGAGGCCAAAAAGCATATCCAACAAGTTGTTTTAGAGCTTAGAACAGACACAGACCTACCGCTTTATGAGCAACATCTGAACATTGGCGACTATATAGACAAGGAGCTGGTTACTGGGATCCGCTTCTTAATGCCCATGGTATTGTATGGAAATGATACGGCTACCTATCCCGTTGCTAATCATTTGAAACAAACTGAGCGCATCCCCAACCTGGTTACGAAAAATCATTTCAGTAAATCCGGGTCTGAATTTCGAGAAGTTAGGTTAGCAGATGTCATCATCTTATGGAATATATTAAAACATTCTTTCCCCTACTGGCAGGACGTGAAAGTCGCTCCGGAGAAAATTCTGGAAGAAGCGCTTCAAGCGGTAAGTAAACCACAATCAACGGCTGCTTTTTTACAAACGATCAAGCGCATGTCTGCTCCATATCAGGACGCCCATATGTTCAACTATATCAAAGACTGGAAGGAGGAAATTTACAGCGCACCGATTTCACTGATTAAAATCAAAGACCAAATCATGGTAAAAGATCTACTTTCAAATGATTTAGGCAACCTCATTCTACCAGGAGATGTGATCCTTGAATTAGATAAGATACCTGTCCGGAAGAAAGTAGACTCCTTAATGAATTTCTTCTCCGGTTCAACGCAAAGTAGAACGATCTATGCGCTTCCGGGATTGGTACAAGGAAAGCAAGGTGATTCCATCAGGATTAAAATAGAACGAAACCAGGAAATAAAAGATATTGTACTCCCAGCAAACCTGCCACCCCAGGCTTTTACACCTGGAAACAGCGGCTATATACAACGCAACAATGGCTGGATCAATCCGGACACCTATTATTTTGATCCCGGCAGAAATGGAGTGGACAGCAATAATATTAAAATACTAAAAACTGCAAAGTCCATCATCTTCGACTTTAGAGGCTACGTAAAGGATCAATCCATCAGTACGGACCTCATTGAAGCCATAATTAAGGATACACTAGTTGCAAACCGGATATTTACTCCGAAGATCTTATACCCTGATTACCAAAACATCAGCTATCAGGAAAATGTAGAAACTTATATTCCAAACCGGGCCAACAGTATCACCGGAAAGCTGGTGTTTTTAACCGATGAGTCTGCAATAAGTGCAGCTGAATCGCTGTTAGGCTTAGTTAAGGATTTTAATTTGGGCACCATTATGGGCAGTCCAACCGCAGGAACAAACGGAGATATAAACATTGCAGTCCTACCTGGTAATTTGGTTTTCTATTACAGCGGCAATCTCGTTAAAAACTCTGATGGCAGCAAGCATCACTTAAAGGGGGTGATCCCTGATATTTATAGTACCCAATCCAGGGAATCCATTACAAAACGAGAAGATTTAATGCTCCTGAAAGCAGTCGAATTTCTCAAAAAAGAAAGCGAATTCCTTAAAAAATAAATAACCTCAAATACTTTCTTTACAAGAAGGTATTTGAGGTTAACAGCTGTTGCTTTATTCCCTTAATTCAAAGTCCTTGATCACCTTTTCTACCCCGTTTACAATAATCGACAACTGTTGAACTCCGGGGTAAAACTTCCTGGTGGTAATCAATTTAAAGCTCTGTTTTTTGGTAACATTCAGTTTTTCGGCCGCAGCATAGCTTTTTTCGCTGATTTTAAACACCTTTTTAGACCAGCTGCCATTTTGCCTTTTATAATAAAGACCGTATTCTAAGCGGATGATTTGCGCTGCTGCGCGTTCATTGAACAGATCAAATGAAAAATGAAGATCGCCACCTATTGGCGTAACCGGCGTTGCGATCAGGAAATTACTGACCTGCACCTCTTCACTTTCCAGTCCGTAATGTTTTAATATTTCTACATGACCCTGCTTTAATAAAGTCCGGCAGCCGTGTTTAATGATCGCATCTGTTTCTTTATGTTTTCCTTTCCATCGCTTTGCAATTTCAATGACCAGATCAGGGTTGTCTTTGGCAATGTCATTGAGGTGATTGGCTACACTCCTCCGCACCCATTCTGAGGGATCATTTTTAAGATTCTCCAACAGGGGAAATACCGGTCTCGGGTCTTTCTTTAATGCCGGTAAGGCCATTGCCCAGGGCAATCTTGGCCGCGTACCTTCCGTGGCAAGCCGCCTCACCTTATCATTTTCATGTAAAGACCATTCCGTCATTTGAGCCAGCATGCGATCGCTATATTTCAGCATAAAGGGCCTTACTGCAAATTCACAGCTGACAAACTGCGTTAGGAAAGCAATGGCTTTCACAGAGTTTTCAAAATCATCGATGCCATAGGTTTCAATATAATCCGGCAGGAACATATAGGCCAGACTATCTTCCGCCTGATGCGCTTCACGAAGCGCCTGAACAGTTTCGGCAATCAGGTTCACCCTTTCCCCATAATCCGCAGGAAGAAATTGATGCAACACCTTTGCCGTATGTCTCATCCTTGCTTTCAGTTCTTTATTTTCAAAGTCCTCATCAAAGATTTCAAGGATGAATTTCTTTTGATCAAAAGCAGGAATGGTTTTGATCAATACGTCCGAAAGCCGCTGATAAAATGCCGGAGAATAAATGTTTTTAAGAAGGTTACTCATAAATTGCAGGTCGTAATTATTATTTCAACTGGTAGGCCATCACTGATTTCTTATAAAAAGTAGGGATAAAAACCACCTTTTTTATAGGATCATAGGCAATATCAGCCGTGTTTTTCTTTTCTAAATGGGTATCCAATAAGACCTCACATTTTCCGTCCGAAGTTACATAATAGATATAACCGCCCCAGCTTGAACAGATAAAATCACCATTTCCGACTGGTTCTAGTCCGTCGCCACCAGCAGGTAATACCGCAATCTGAGTAATCTTTTTGTTTTCATCTGCTTTCAGGAATTGCTTACCGGCCAGAATATACAGGTCTTTTTTTATGGCTTTTAATCCGTTTACCCCGTTCAGACTGTCCATATATAGCGAAGGAACGTTTTTCTCAATCTTAAAGATCTTTTTCATTCTGGTATCAGATACGTAGACAATTCCTTTATCGCTTACGGTGATATCATTTAAGAATTTGGTGTTTTCAATCGGGATTTTTCGGATCACTTTTGCTTTGGCAATATCAATCACCACTACTTCCGTCAGATCCGCAGCATATAAGAGGTTGCCGAATTTCGCCAGGCCTTTTGGCGCGTTTAGTCCGGTTACCCAGTCCAGGTTAATCACTTTTCCATCTGGCTGCATCTTCCCTATTCCTCCAATGCCATCTTTTTCATCCGGCCCGTTTCCCATGATGGAAACATACAGGATATTGGCTTTAGGATCGTGTAACACGGATTCCGGCATATTGACCACACTATCGGTTTCCCAGATTTTTACCAGTTGCTGTTGTGCTTTGAGGGAGATGGACAAAAAGACCATGGCGGTTAAGAAGCAGTATTTTTTCATGTTTATGGGTTGGTTTAAGGCTTGGGGTTTAAGAATTGAATGATTATTTAGGCGTTAAAGGTATTATTTAGGACTGAAGGTATTGTTTCAGTAATAAAACAGGCAATTAAATAATTCTGAGCTTAAAATTACTATTTCAAGTTAGCAAATTAGTAAACTATATCATCAAAAACGATCGATTATCATCGTAAATAGTTAAATATAAGGCAATCAGCAACACACCGGACTTTCAGGAGATCAAATAAAAGCTAACTTTAAATACCTGAAGAAAGAGAAAACAGACCCATATAAACGCCCTGACCAGGCAAAAACAAACCAAGAAACCTCATGAACAACAGCGCTATCATGACCCGCCTAACCAGCCTTATCTTTTCCTTATTCCTTTGCGGAGGCCATAGTTTATATGCACAATCGAAAGCCGCAGACTTAAAAAACTGGCCGGAAGGTAGTTCTCCAAAAGAGATTGGTGCCCGGGTTGCCGCACGCTTCGTGGCCACTCCGCATACTAATTTCAATAAACCAGGGCCGCCAAGGGTGATCACTTATCCGGAATCTGTGGCCTGGTATGGTGCCCTTACTTTTGCAAAATCCACCGGAAATAAAACGCTGGTTAAGCAATTGGCAGATCGTTTTGAACCGTTTTTCGGAGTAGAAGCCAAAATGATTCCGACACCGGATCATGTGGATTACAGTGTTTTTGGCGCTGTTCCCCTGGAGTTGTTCAAACAGACAAAAGACAAGAAATACCTCGATATGGGCCTCGCCATTGCGGATAAACAATGGGGACCACCCGAAGGGCCAAGGGTAAAAGAGGAATCCCACGATTTTTACAATAAAGGCTATACCTGGCAAACCAGGCTGTGGATCGATGATATGTATATGATCACCGCCTTGCAGGCGCAGGCTTACCGCGCTACCGGAGATCAAAAATACATTGATCGTGCCGCTAAAGAAATGGTGTTTTATCTGGACGAACTTCAAAAACCAAACGGCTTATTTTACCATGCACCGGATGTGCCGTATTACTGGGCAAGAGGCGACGGCTGGATGGCAGCAGGTATGGCCGAGTTACTCAGCTCCATGCCGAAAGAACAGCCAAACCGGGCCAGAATCATGAAAGGATACACCGATATGATGGCTTCCCTGCTTAAATATCAAGGTAAAAATGGAATGTGGAACCAGCTGATCGATGATCCGGAAGCATGGCCGGAAACTTCTTCGACAGGAATGTTCACTTTCGCCATGATTAAAGGGGTTAAAAATGGCTGGCTGGACAAAGAAACCTATGGCCAGGCCGCTAGAAACGGTTGGTTAGGTTTGATTAGCTATATCAACTCCGATGCTGATGTTTCTGATGTCTGTGAAGGAACCAACAAAAAGAATGACCGCCAGTATTACCTGGACAGGAAACGAAACACAGGCGACCTTCATGGACAGGCACCGATTTTATGGTGCGCTACCGCATTACTCAGCAAATAAAAATACAGTTCAGCAAAACAAAACACGGGGGCTAAAACCCACATTTTCTATGAAATTGTTACTATTTTTAGAAAAACTACCTTTTAGCCCCTATTTTCAGTAGAAAAAACGTCAGCAAAAGAATAAATCAGGGTTAAATAGGTTTTTTTATCTGTTTATTTGCAGTAATAAACCAACCTAAACTTAATTTACTTTGTTATACGGCAGGAACCTGGCTTTTCAGTGTTATCGTATAATTTAAACCGACCATATTTAAACTGAAATCCTGTGAAGAACCAAATCGCTTATATCACCATCATGCGCCCGGCCAATCTGGTCACGTCTGTTGCAGATGTGCTTGCCGGCGTAGCTATTTCAGGATACTTTTTAACCACTGCTTTCGATTTCGAACACCTCCTTCCTATTTTCTTGCTTTGTATTGCTACGCTGGGACTTTATAGCGGTGGAGTGATCTTTAATGACGTATTTGATGCCGAAAAAGACAAGAAAGAACGTCCGGGGCGTCCAATTCCAAGTGGTGCGATTAGTAAGAATGATGCGGCAGTATTTGGGGGGATATGCTTTACAGTGGGCGTTGTTGCAGCGGCAGCAGTAAACCTGACTGCCCTGGCACTTGCCTTACTGATTTTGATTACCGCCCTAACTTATGATAAATGGTCGAAACACCTGACCGTGATGGGCCCCGTTACGATGGGTTTATGCAGAGGTTTAAACCTCCTTTTAGGGGTGAGTATTTTTTCCAGGTCTCCGGAAATCTGGTGGCTGGTGATCGCCATTATTCCTATTGTTTACATTGCTTCACTCACCATCATCAACAGAAGAAAAGGCGACGATAAAAGTAAAACTACCTTATATCTTGCCGCCTTTTTATATGCTTTTGTGATTGCTTGTATCCTGTTTATCGCCAATAGCAAGGGTTATTTCCTCCTGACGATCCTGTTTGTGGTTCCTTTTTACCTGATGATTTTTACACCTTTATTTAAAGCGCTGGATAATCCTATCGGGGAGAACATCGACAAATCAGTAAAGGCGGGAGTAATTGCACTTATCCTGCTCAATGCCGCATGGGCCAGCGCTTTTGGCATCTGGTATATTGCATTGGCGATCCTGTTATTACTCCCTTTATCCTTATGGCTCAATAAAAACTTTACCGTTAGTTAAAACCTGCGACTTAAAAGCCGGGTTCTAAAAGCTAGTTAACCGGTACCAGTTTGTAAATGATCCCCGGAGATTCTACTGCAATGTAGATATAACCATCTGGTGCCATTCTTACGTCTCTTAATCTGCCGATATTCTTGAAAAGTATCTCTTCCTTAGTCACTTTATTATCTTTTAGCACACTTCTGTTCAGGTATTGAAAACGTAAAGAGCCAGTCAGCAGGTTTCCTTCCCATCCTTTATAACGGTTTCCGGTTACGAAAGCCATACCACTTGGTCCGATGGAAGGAATCCAGTAATGAATTGGTGCGGTAATCCCTTCTTTTTCGGACATTTCAGAAATCACTTTTCCATTGTAATTGATCCCATAGGTGACCAATGGCCAGCCATAGTTTTTACCCGGTTGCACGATATTGATCTCATCGCCACCTCTTGGGCCATGCTCATTTTCCCAGATTTCTCCTGTTTTCGGATGGATGGTCATTCCTTGTGGATTTCTGTTTCCATAAGTATAGATGGAAGCTTCAGCACCTGGAGTTTTCACGAAAGGATTGTCGGCCGGGATGGTTCCATCAGTTTTAATCCTGTGGATCTTTCCTAAATCATTTCCTTTGATCTCCTGAGGATTTTCTTTTTCATTGCCACGTTCTCCAACGGAGATATATAGATATCCGTCTTTACCGAAAGCTAGTCTGGAACCATAATGATGCTGGGTGCGCGACCATGGTTTAGCCACAAATATATCTTTCTGATCGACCAGTTGCTTGCCTTCCAGTTTCGCTTTTAACACGGCTGTAGTGGCCAATACTGCTCCATCTTCTGTTTTAGCTTTCGAATAAGAAAGGTATATGGTTTTATTTTGAGCGAAGTTCGGGTCTAAGACTACGTCCATCAATCCACCTTGTCCTTTATTTAAAAGTGCAGGGAGGCCGCCGATAGTTTGTAGCGATTTGTCTTTTCCAATGCGGTAAAGTTTGCCGGTACGATCGGTTACCAATAGCTCCTGGTTAGGCAGGAAAGCCATTCCCCAGGGTACATCCATTCCTTTGGCTACCGTATCCAGACGGATGGTCATGGTTTCGGTTTTAAAAACATTGCTGGTTGGCTTGCCTGATCCCGCATAGCGGTCTACATTTTTGATGCCTTTTAAGATATAATCGGCCAGTTCTTTAATCTCATTGTCGTTAAATGCGGAGTCGAAAGAAGGCATTCCCTCATTGGCATAACCGTGTTTAATGGCTTTCACGAGGTCTTCTTTTTTGTTTCCATGTTTCCATTGTCGGTCTACAAAAGCATCCATCTTTTCTCCATGGCAACCGCCACAGAAATTACGATAGTTTAGGGCCGCTTTTTCTTCCAGGAAACGAGGATCGGTAAGGCTTGATTTTTTGAATGCTTTTACCGGAGCTTTGAGCTGAGGGGTATCATCAAAGCTCATTAAGGTTGTCAAGACGCCCCCTAGAACGAGTGCGCTGCCAAGATACTTTATCATATTAAAAATCGGTTTAGTGTGTTTAGACACGTAAAATACATATAAATCCAGAGAAAACGGCAGCTCAAATGTGAAGCTTTTCTATAAAAATTGTTACGTTAAGGTGATCATTTCCGGCTTTGTAACATCTTTAGCTCCATAGTCGCCCTTTTTGGTTTAGAAAATTACTTTTTATGGTCAATCTTATTACATTTGGACAGACACACCTACAAACCAACATGAATTCAAGAAGATCATTTTTAAAGAACGCAGCCTTGTTATCGGGTGCTGCCGGACTCCCAAACGTTATTCCCATGTCTATCCAAAAGGCGATGGCCATCAGTGCTGATCCGGGTTCTACCTTTCGCGATGCAGAACATGTGGTCTTCCTGATGCAGGAAAACCGATCATTTGACCATATGTTTGGAAAATTGAAAGGGGTTCGCGGCTTTAATGACCCGAGAACATTTACCCTTCCAAATCAAGATAAGGTCTGGCTACAGAAAGATGCTGCCGGAAAAACTTACGCTCCTTTTCACGTAGACATCAATAAGACTAAAATCACCTGGCAAGGTGGATTACCACATTCCTGGTCCGACCAACTGGCCGCGCGTAATCATGGTAAATACGACAAATGGGTACCGGTAAAATCGCACATGGCCCTTGGTTATTACGACCGAACTGATGTTCCTTTTTATTATGCCATGGCTGATGCCTTCACCATTTGCGACCATAATTTCTGCTCTTCCTTAACCGGTACTACGCCAAACCGGTTGTTTTTCTGGACGGGGACGATTCGTCCGGAGCAAAACGGAACTTCCATTGCGGCAGTCAACAACTCCCAGGCAGAATCCCGGGAGAATGCTTTTGTAGACTGGGATACTTTCCCGGAATTACTGGAGGACAATGACGTAAGCTGGAAAATCTATCAGAATGAGATCTGGACAGCCGATATTCCAGGAAATACAGTAGACGATTGGCTGGGTAATTATGGCGATAATGCCATTGAATATGTGAAACGCTACAATGTAAAACTTGCGGCTTACTTCCGAAAAAATGGCGATAAAACGTCTAAACCGCCTCTTACTGCGGCAGAAGTAACCGATAAATACAATAAATTGACCGATAGGGAGAAAAACCTGATCGACAAAGCTTTCGCCAGTAACATCAATGCAGCAGAAAATTACCTGGAGCTTGCTCCTTTCTCCTTTACGGATGATCAAGGGGTTGCGCAAACGGTAAACATCCCGAAAAACGATATATTTCATCAGTTCCGTTCCGATGTAGACAACGGAAAATTACCTACCGTTTCCTGGTTGGTGGCTCCACAAAGGTTTTCTGACCATACCAGTTCTCCGCTATATGGCACCTGGTATGTTTCTGAGGCGATAGATATCCTGACGAAAAACCCTGAGGTTTGGAAAAAGACAATTTTCATTTTGACTTACGATGAGAATGATGGTTATTTCGACCATATTCCTCCTTATGTGGTGCCGAAACCCGGCGATGCCGGTTCCGGAAAAGTTTCAGAGAAGATTGACATTTCCCCGGATTATGAATTGAAAAAAGACAGTCCGATTGGATTGGGTTACCGCGTTCCGATGGTGGTTGCTTCTCCATGGAGCAAGGGCGGTTTTGTGAATTCGCAGGTATTTGACCATACTTCCTGTTTGATGTTTTTAGAAAATTTTGTCAGTCAGAAGACCGGTAAAAATATCAGAAGTAAAAACATCAGCAGCTGGAGAAGGGCGATTTGTGGAGATTTAACTTCTGTTTTCAGACCTGCAAAAGCAGCTATGGCGAAGCCTTTGGAAGCTTTGAAAAAAGAAACGGTGATCACCGGAATTCAGAATGCAAAGAATAAACCGGCGCAGGTGAAACCGGATGCTTTAACCGCAGCCGAGATTGCTGCGATCAATAGTCACGATGCTTTTGATGCTGCTTCCCCATCGGCCATGCCGCAACAGGAAAAAGGAACAAAACCTGCTTGTGCGCTACCCTACCAGCTTTTTGCTGATGCACACCTGAATGCGGATAAGAAAACCATTGTGGTAGATTTTGAGTCGGGGAAAGGTAATTTCGGACAAAAATTAGTGCCGGTAGGTGCACCATTTTCAATGTACAGCAGAGTCAATTATCACCATGCTCCGGGGAAAACCTGGTCTTATGCGGTAGTTGCCGGTGATCATATTGCAGATCAATTGAAACTTTCTGATTTTGAAAAAGACAATTATCATTTGTGTATCAATGGTCCGAATGGGTTTTTCCGCCAGTTTAAAGGAAATCAGCATGATCCTGCTTTGAAAACAAGCTGCGGTTATGAAGTTTCCGGTTTACTGAGCAAAAAAGGCACCGGAAATATCCAGTTGTTACTGGAAAATGAGGGTTCTTCGCCATTAAAAGTAAAAATTAAAGACCTGACTTATCAAAAGAACAAAAATCAGGAGATTACAGTACCGGCAAAAGGGAAAGCAAAAGTGATTGTTGATTTACAAAAAAGCGGGTCATGGTACGATTTCTCCATTGAAGTGGATGGCCATGCTGGTTTTAGTAAACACTATGCCGGCCATGTAGAAACCGGTGAAGTGGGAATTACTGACCCTTATATGGGAGGCGTTCTTTAAAAAACATCATCAAAAGACTTCATCCTAAAGATAGCATCCTGAACAAGGATCAATTGAATAACCCCCGGATTTTAACAAGATTTGGGGGTTATTTTATTCCCGTTGTTGCCGGGTTCGCTTCCGGTACAATTTCAAGTTCTTCCTTTTCCAGTTCTTCTTTAATTTCTTTTTGTTCCTCTTTAATTTCCTGTGCTATGTCCATTTCTTCCTGCTTCTCCGGATCGAGTTCTACCCTACCGAGTTCATCTTCTTTGGCAGTCCATAAGGGATAAAGGAAAAGAATAGCGGCGGCCATGAAAAACACACCTGAAACCTCAAGTGCATATCTGCTGCCCAGCTGATCTGTTGTCGCCATGATGATATAGACAACCAATGCGATTACCCCCAGGATAATGGCGTATACGGCTTTCTGAAGTTTCATTACTTTGATCATAATAGGAGGTCATTAGTTTAGGCTTTAGTGTTAACAAAAACCAAACCAATTGTTTAAAAAGAAATCGGCCGCTACCCCCTTAACGAACATATAAATCTATTTTTTTTCCTAATTTACGTGCTGAATAATAATAACCTTCGGTTTGCGGGGGTTCCCGGCGTATTGCTGTGGATAAAACTGCGTTTTTAAATTCTAAAAATGTAACTTTGCAACCTTAATTTTTTGGAGATACTTGATTGATGTATAGGGAATTTAAACAGCTGGAACTAGCGAAAATAGGAAAAGATATACTTGAATTTTGGAAGGCGGAAAACATCTTTGAGAAGAGTATTTCTACGCGTTCAAAATCGAACCCATTCACGTTTTATGAGGGCCCGCCTTCTGCAAACGGAATGCCGGGGATTCACCATGTGATGGCGCGTGCAATTAAAGATATTTTTTGCCGTTACAAAACATTAAAAGGATATCAGGTAAAGCGTAAAGGCGGATGGGATACCCATGGATTGCCAATTGAGCTTGCTGTAGAGAAGAAATTAGGTATTACTAAAGAAGATATCGGAAAGAAAATTTCCGTAGAAGAATACAATACGGCCTGTAAAGAGGAGGTGATGAAATACACAGATGTATGGAATGACCTGACCGAAAAAATGGGCTATTGGGTAGATTTAGAAAACCCGTATGTAACCTACGAAAGCGACTATATTGAGTCCTTATGGTCGATTTTAAAATCGTTCTACGACAAAGGCCTTTTATACAAAGGTTATACCGTACAACCTTATTCTCCTGCCGCAGGAACGGGATTAAGCTCGCATGAGCTGAACCAACCGGGTACGTACAAAATGTTGAAAGACACTTCGATCACGGCTCAGTTTTTCCTTAAAAAAGACCAGAATCATCCTTTGATGGCTGATCTTTTTGAAAATGCAGCAGAAGAAACGGCAATCATTGCCTGGACTACTACCCCATGGACTTTACCTTCCAACTGTGCTTTGGCCGTTGGCGAGAAAATCACCTATGTGAAAGTGAAAACGTTTAACCCTTATACTTTCCTTCCGGTAAGTGTGATTCTGGCCAAAGATCTGGTAGGAAAACACTTTAAAGCGGATGCCGCAGCAATTGCGATGGAAGATTATAAAGGTGGTGATAAACTGATCCCATGGACTATTGCGAAAGAATTTACCGGTAAAGACCTGATTGGTTTACATTATCATCAATTGATGCCTTATGTAACGAATGAGGATCTGGAAGCCAATGCTTTCCGCGTGATTTCTGGTGATTTTGTGACTACAGAAGACGGTACTGGTATCGTACATACCGCTTCAATATTTGGTGCAGACGATTTTCGTATCGCCAAAGAGGCTGGTGTTCCTTCCGTTTTGATCAAAGATGAAAATGGTAATGATGCGCCTTTAGTTGACAAACAAGGTAGGTTTGTAAATGAGGTGACTGATTTTGCCGGTCGCTATGTAAAAGAAGAATACTATTCGGACGAAGAGCGTGCTGCTGCTGATTTTAAACCTACTGATGTATTAATCGCCATCAAATTAAAAGAAGACAACAAAGCTTTTGACGTTAAGAAATATGAACACAGTTACCCACATTGCTGGAGAACTGATAAGCCAATCCTTTATTACCCTCTAGACAGCTGGTTCATCAGAACGACTTCTGTAAAAGAGAAAATGGTGGCTTTAAATAAAACCATTAACTGGAAACCTGAGGCAACCGGAACAGGCCGTTTTGGCAACTGGCTGGAAAACCTGGTAGACTGGAACCTTTCGCGCTCGCGCTATTGGGGTACTCCGCTACCGATCTGGCGTACAGAAGATGGTAAGCAGGAAAAATGTATCGGTTCTGTTGCAGAATTGAATGCTGAAATTCAGAAATCTGTTGCCGCAGGGTATATGGAAGCTGGTTTTGAGCTGAAAGACATGCACCGTCCGTATGTGGATGAGGTGATCCTGACTGCTGAGAACGGCGAAAGAATGGTCCGTGAGTTAGACCTGATCGACGTTTGGTTCGACAGTGGTGCCATGCCTTATGCACAATGGCATTTCCCTTTTGAGAACAAAGAAGAATTTGAAAACGCTTATCCTGCTGATTTTATCGCCGAAGGTGTGGATCAGACACGTGGCTGGTTCTTTACTTTACATGCCATTGCGGTGATGTTAAGTGAGTCTAGTGAGGAAATTAAAGCAATCAATGAAAGAGTAGGAAATCCTGGTGTTGCGTTTAAAAACGTAATTTCTAACGGTTTGGTACTGGATAAAAACGGCAACAAAATGTCTAAGCGATTGGGCAATGGTGTGGATCCTTTCAGTACAATTGAGACCTATAGTGCGGATGCAACACGTTGGTACATGATCAGCAATGCATCACCATGGGATAACCTTAAATTTAACACGGATGGTATCGATGAGGTTCGCCGTAAGTTTTTTGGCACCCTTTATAACACGTATTCTTTCTTCGCTTTATATGCCAACATTGATAAGTTTGTGATTGATGAGGAAAATCAAACGCCTGTCGCGGAACGTAGCGAATTAGACCGTTGGATTTTATCTTTATTGCAGACGCTGATTGCTGAAGTTGATGAAAACTACCAGGCTTATGAGCCTACTAAGGCTTCGAGAGCGATCCAGACTTTTGTAGATGAGCATTTGAGTAACTGGTATATCCGTTTATCACGCCGCCGTTTCTGGAAAGGTGAGATGACTGCGGATAAAAAAGCAGCTTACGAGACCTTATATACTTGTTTAACGGGCATCGCACAGATCATGTCGCCGGTAGCACCTTTCTTCTCGGATTGGTTGTTCCAGAATCTTTCTGTAACGGCTAAAGATGCTTTAGAATCTGTTCACTTAACGTTGTGGAATGAAGCAGACCTTTCTTTGATTGATACTTCACTGAACGAGCGTATGGAACTGGCACAAAACATCTCTTCGATGGTGCTTTCTTTACGTAAAAAGAGCAGCATTAATGTTCGTCAGCCCTTAGCGAAGATTTTAATTCCGGTATTGGATAAGAAATTTGAGGAGCAGGTAGAATTGGTAAAAGAGCTGATTTTGTCGGAAACCAATATTAAATCAATTGAGTATATTACAGACACTGCAGGTTTCATCAAGAAAAAAATCAAGCCTAACTTTAAAGCTTTAGGGCCTAAGGTTGGTAAGGAAATGAAAATGGTGGCCGACCTGATCAGTAACATGAGTCCGGAAGATCTAGCTGGTTTTGAAGCTACTGGTGAATACCAGATTCCAAACACGGCTTACGTGGTTCAATTGTCTGATGTGGAGATCATTGCAGAAGACATTCCGGGATGGCAAGTAACTAATCTGGGTAACTTAACGGTGGCTTTAGATGTTACGATTACTCCGGAGTTGAAGCAAGAAGGTTTATCGCGTGAGCTAATAAATAGAATCCAGAACTTAAGAAAAGAATTAAACTTTGAAGTTACAGATCGCATTACAGTGTCTTTACAGAACGATAATCTGATTGCCAGTGCAGTAGCTGAAAATAAAATATATATTTGTTCAGAAACTTTAGCGGATAAAATTAATTTAATAGATAATTTAGAAGGTGGAAACAAAATCGTCATTGATGATGTTGAACTAGATATTTCGATCGCAAAACAATAATATTATGGAAAAAGCTACAAAAACACGGTATTCAGATAGTGAACTTCAAGAGTTTAAAGAACTTATTCAAGGAAAACTACGTATGGCGAGAGAAGAATTTCTTTCACTGACCAGCTCATTAAGTAGCCCGAACTCTAACGGAACTGAAGATACTTCAGGAACTTATAAAACTTTAGAAGATGGCTCTGCAACTTTAGAGAAAGAACAATTGAATCAGCTGGCTGCACGTCAGAAGAAATTCATTGAAAATCTTGAAGCGGCACTAGTACGTATTGAGAACAAAACTTATGGCATTTGCCGCGAAACAGGTAAGCTGATTCAAAAGGAACGTCTTCGTGCGGTTCCTCATGCGACCCTGAGTATGGAAGCAAAATTGAAGCAGAGCTAATGAAGGGATACACTAAACCTTTATTGATTATCTTTTTGATTTTAATCGCCGACCAGCTGATTAAAACATGGGTAAAGACTAATATGTACCTTGGACAGGAGTTCAAGATTATCGGAGACTGGTGTATTATCCACTTCACGGAGAACAATGGAATGGCTTTCGGGCTTGAATTTGGTGGAGAATTTGGAAAACTATCCCTTTCTTTATTTAGAATTGCTGCGGTAGCAGGTATCGGTTATGGTTTACATTACCTGATCCAGAGAAAATACCACAGAGGCTTAATTATGAATGTAGCCCTGATCTTCGCCGGCGCATTGGGCAATATTATTGACTCAGTGTTCTATGGTAAGATCTACGGATACGCTGGTTGGTTTCATGGAAGAGTAGTAGACATGTTCTACTTCCCGCTGGTAGAAGGCGTGTTTCCTAAATGGGTACCCATCTGGGGTGGCGAAGATTATATCTTCTTCAGACCGGTATTTAACCTTGCTGATGCAGCCATTTCTATTGGTGTGGTGTTGATCCTGATCTATCAGAAGTCTTACTTCAAGGAAGAGATCAATGAAGAGATTGGCATTAACAATGAAATCGCAGAAGATTAATTAAAATATAAAATCTGATGAGCCCGTAAAGCAATTGCTTTACGGGCTTTTTTGTTTCTCATTATGAATGAGTTAAACGATATTTGATAAATTATATCAGCGACTGCTATGGAATTGGTCCGATATTTACATCTTCTTACCAAATACATTACAAGAAAAACATCTATTATGAAAAAGTTATTTGCCCTTGCCTTTGTTGCCTTATTCAGTTTAAGTGCCATGGCTCAACAAGTAGACCTGAGAAAAAAGATTAGTGTGAGCGGTTCTGCCGAAACAGAGGTTACTCCGGATATCATTTACATCAGCATCTCCCTGAAAGAATATTTAAAAGATAACAACAGCAAGAAAAAAGTAGACATCACTACTTTAGAAAACCAGTTGTATACCGCTATTCAGGAAGCTGGAATTCCAAAAGAGAATTTAACAATCAATAATTTATCGGGTTATACCGTAGCACAGAAAAAGAAAAATCCTGATTTTCTGGTGAGCAAACAATACCGTTTAAAAGTAGGCGACCTGAATAAATTCAATGAGATCATTGGCGATATCGATCCGAAAGGCGTTGCTTATACCAATATCGATAGCTACGATTATTCGAAAATTGAAGCCTTGAAAAAAGAATTGAAAATTAAAGCACTGCAAGCTGCGAAAGCAAAAGCAACTTACCTGGTGGAAGCTATTGGCGATAAGTTAGGAAGCGTAATTGACATTCAGGAGCTGAACAATGAGTCTTTCCCACAGCCAATGTACCGCAATGTGATGATGATGAAATCGTCAGAAAGTGCAGATATGGCCGGTGCCCCTGCTCCGGAGATCGATTTCAAAAAGATTAAACTGAATTACACCATGAATACGGTGTTTGAAATTAAGTAAGCTGACCTGTGGAACACACACTTTCTGTTTGTTCGCTTAGTTTTAGCAGCCGGCATAGAAATTAATTTATATTTCCTATATGCCTCAGGCATACTAAAATTAACAGCTTTTGAAGCTCAGAATCCTTAATAAAAAACCTACCAATATTTTTTGGTAGGTTTTTTGTTTATCAGGTAATTGTAAGTTATAAAACCTTAATCACATGAAAAAATTCATCTACTCATTAGCCTTAATTTTTATGCTGGGCGTTAGCGCAAACACTGTTGTTGCGGCTGGGAAACCTGAAAAAAGTAAAACGGAAATGACCGCGGAACAACAGGTTCAATTGAAAAGAATTACAGAACGTGTAGAGGAAATCAGGTCGATGGATAAATCTAATTTATCCAAAACAGAGAAAAAAGAACTGCGTAAAGAACTTAGAGAGTTGAAAAAACAATCTAAAGCTGTAGGTGGTGGTGTTTATCTTTCTGTTGGCGCGATTATCATTATCATTCTGTTGTTAATCTTAATTTTATAATAGTATCATCTACCGATGAATAAAAAAACCTTCCCCGTCATGGAGAAGGTTTTTTTGTTTTTCAGAATGTTTTCAAAAGAGAAGGCCATGATATAATCATGGCCTTCTCTTTTATTTCAGGTATTCCTTATCCGGAATTAGTCGATATATTCGAATCCTGTATATTTTACCAATACTTCAGGAATCTTAATTCCTTTATCGGTTTGGTTGTTTTCCAGAATACAAGCTACAATACGTGGTAATGCCAATGCACTTCCATTTAAGGTATGTGCCAGTTGCGCTTTACCTGCAGCACCTTTAAACCTTAATTTTAAGCGGTTACTCTGGTAAGTTTCAAAGTTAGAAACAGAAGAAACTTCTAACCAGCGTTGTTGTGCTGCACTCCATACTTCCATATCGTAAGTCATGGCGGCAGTAAAGCCCATATCGCCACCACATAAACGTAAAACGCGGAAGTGTAAGCCAAGGTCCTTTAATAAGTCCTGTACATAAGCACTCATCTGCTCTAAGGTTTCATAAGACTTTTCCGGGTGTACTACTTGCACCAATTCTACTTTATCAAACTGGTGTAAGCGGTTTAAACCTCTTACGTGTGCCCCATAAGATCCAGCCTCGCGACGGAAACAT
Organism: Pedobacter gandavensis; assembly: GCF_032677645.1. Taxonomy (GTDB): domain Bacteria; phylum Bacteroidota; class Bacteroidia; order Sphingobacteriales; family Sphingobacteriaceae; genus Pedobacter; species Pedobacter gandavensis_A. Next base: position 493,549 of record NZ_JAVTSB010000001.1, read on the forward strand.
GGCGTATATGCCGTATTTTTAACCGGAAGTTCTTCTTCTTTCAAAATCACATCACGGTATAAATTCGTTACCGGTACTTCTGCGGTAGGAATCAGGTAAAGGTTGTCTACACCTGAATGGTACATTTGTCCTTCTTTATCTGGCAATTGTCCGGTTCCAAAGCCTGAAGCTTCATTTACCAAATGTGGCACCTGCATTTCCCTGTAACCCGCATCAACTGCTTTGTCCAGGAAATAGTTGATCAGGGCTCTTTGTAAACGCGCACCTTTTCCTTTATATACCGGAAATCCTGCACCAGCAATTTTTACACCCAGTTCGAAATCGATGATGTCGTATTTGGTAGTCAGTTCCCAGTGTGGTACTGCGTTTTCGCCCAATACGACTGGTTCACCGTGGATAAATATTTCTTCATTTTCTTCGGCAGTATTTCCTGTAGCTACAGATTCATGGGGTAAGTTTGGCAATTGAACGATCAATTGAAACAATTTCTCTTCTGCAGCAGTGAGTACTTCTGAAAGATTTTTGATCTGCTCTTTATTCGCTGTAGTCTCCGACTTTAATACTTCCGCTTCCTCTTTTTTCCCTGTACGCATCAGCTCGCCAATTTGTTTAGCACTGGCATTTGCAATCGCAGAAAGTGAATCTAAGGAGGTTTGAGCTTGTCTACGCTCTTCATCAATTTTAATAATTTCATCAACCAATTCTGGTTGTTTGAATTTACGTACACTCAGTCGTTCTAAAACTTTGTCTCTATTTTCGCGGATATAGTTAACTTGCAGCATTATTTTATATTTTAAACAAAGATAATAACTTAAACGTCATTGCGAACCCCCATCAGGCATCTGTAGGATAATATCCTTCCACAGCTGCTCGATTTTGGCGGAGCTGACGACAAAAATACTATGGAAGGCAAATTATTTCTTGTTCCCACGCCGATTGGCAACCTTGAGGATATGACCTTCAGGGCGATAAGGATTTTAAAAGAGGCAGATGTAATTCTGGCCGAAGATACGCGTACCAGTGCGCCGATGCTCAAACATTTTGGGATCGATAAAAAAGCATATTCTCACCACCAGCATAATGAACATCAGGCAACTTCTGAGATCATCAAATTTCTGAAAGAAGGAAAAAATGTGGCGCTGATCTCTGATGCAGGGACTCCGGCGATTTCTGACCCCGGGTTTTTCCTGGTAAGAGAGGCCATAAAAAATGACCTTGCCGTAGAATGTTTACCTGGTGCAACGGCTTTCGTACCCGCTTTGGTGAACTCTGGTCTCCCTGCCGATACCTTTATTTTTGAAGGCTTTTTGCCGGTAAAAAAAGGCAGACAAACTCGTTTTAAGAAGTTAGCAGAAGAAGATCGTACGATTATTCTATATGAAAGTCCGCATAGATTATTGAAAACCCTGGAAGAATTTGCAGAATACTGTGGCGAAGACCGTCAGGCTTCCGTGAGCAGAGAGCTGACAAAAATGTACGAAGAGACGGTAAGGGGTACTTTGCTGGAAATCAAAGAACATTTTGAGAACAATATTCTGAAAGGTGAATTCGTAATTTGTATCGCCGGAAAAGAACCGGTGAAGAAGTCGAAATATAATAAGGAGGAGTCAGAAGAAGATTAATCCTCAGACATTGACGCGTTCCCGGTTAAAAGAGGCACATTTCAGGTTCAATTTTTGATAGTATTCTAAAAAGCATTTATATGATATTAATTGATAGATTTTTAAGTGACGAACAAGATCCGAAAGCCGTTGAAAAGGTTTTAGGAAAACTAAATGATATGCTCAGTGCAAATGAGGAGCTGATTTATATGGCGGTTCAAAAAAGACCTGCCGTAAATCTACTGCCTACCTGCATTGTGGTAAGTAATAAACGTATTTTCTATTGCGAGCCGGGAAATTTCGGGATCACCATGAACTTCAAAGATATCTCCTGGAAAACGATCAAAGAGGTTTCTTTTAAAGAGGAAATCTTTGGCTCTAAATTTATCTGTGTCCCTACTTATGGCGAAAATATCATTACCGAATATATTCCAAAAGTACAGGCCCGTAAATTATACCAGGCTGCTCATGAGCAACTGGAAGCTTTTAAAGAACAACAAAGACAAATAGAATTAGAGGAAAGACGTTCTTCAACCTCGCCGGTAACGGTTAGCACAGCTCCAGTCCCTGTTGTAGAGGAAGAGTCAGTTGCCTTTATTGCTCCGGTAGCGCAGCCTTATGTTACCCCATATACAGCCCCTGTTCCTGTAGAAGAACCGGAAGATGAAACTACGCTGAAACTGAGAAAATTAAAAACATTGTATGATAAACAATTGATTACACTGGAAGAATATGAAGCGAAAAAAGCAGACATTCTGGACAGCTTTTAATGAGCTTTAAAAAATAAAAACTGCCGGCACCCGCTGGCAGTTTCTTTTACCCCATCCCCCATTTCAACACCAATGAATTCAAAACAAACTACGCTCCTTGCCTTATTAAGCGCATTTTTAATGTGGCTGGCCTGGCCGCCTATTCCTTTTACCACGCCTTTATTACTGGTTGGTCTGGTGCCTTTGCTAATCGCCATTTCGAAAATCCGCAATAGTAATAGCGTTACAACGGGTAATAATGCTGGCTCTATGGATGCTGCTCCTGGTAACAAAGCAAAAAAAGGAAAACAAGTATTTTTAACTGCCGGACTTACCTTCCTGATTTGGAATACGGCTTGTATTTACTGGGTTTACAATGCCGTTAGTGCATATAACAACCCTTTTGTAGCCTTCTTGATTTCACTTATTCCTTATGGTCTGGGTGCTTTACTGATGACTTTTGCTTTTTGGTTGTATTACCGTTTAGGCCAGTACACCAGTAAATGGGTCGCTTATACCGGATTAATCAGTTTCTGGATTGCGATGGAATACCTCCACCAGACCTGGGATCTTGCTTTCCCTTGGATGACCCTCGGAAACGGTTTTGCTGCGAGTCACCAATTGGTGCAGTGGTATGAATTTACCGGAGTATATGGCGGTTCTTTGTGGATTCTGCTCAGTAATATCCTTGCTTTTGAAGCTTATCAGGCCTGGAAAACTCAAACCGGCAAGCTTAAATTTAAACCGGTAATGATATTTGCAGCGGTGATTTTGATCCCTATTGCAGCATCATTAATCCGGTATACGACCTATACAGAAAAATCTGTACCGGTAAATGTGGTAACTGTTCAGCCGAACATCGATCCCTATCAAAAACTAGGTGGCATTTCTACACAAGAGCAATTGCGCGTACTTACCAAGCTTTCTGATTCTGTAGGACAGGTAAACACTGAATATTTCATCTGGCCGGAAACGGCGATTCCTAATTATAGCGACGAAGACAGAATCAGAAGCAATCCGGATTTCATCCTGCTTCAGGACTTTATTTCGAAGTATAAAAACGGCACATTGATCACCGGAATTGAAAGTATTAAGGTGTATAATGATAAACAAACGATAAGTGCTAAGCTAGACCCGAACAGTGGTTTATATATCGACAACTTCAATGCCGCAATGCAGGTAGAGAACTCTGCAAATGTGCAGTTCTACCATAAATCGAAATTAGTTCCCGGCGTAGAAAAAATGCCTTTCCCGGAAACACTGGCCTTCCTGACTCCTGTTTTTGCACAACTGGGTGGTACCGTTGGTGGCTGGGGATGGCAGGAAAACCCTGGCGTATTCTATGCACAAAGCGGTGTAGGCGTTGCTCCCGTGATTTGTTATGAATCTTTATGGGGAGACTGGGTAGGTAGATCCGTTAAGGATGGCGCTCAGTTCATCGCTATCATCACCAATGATGGCTGGTGGGGAAACACTTCCGGAAAAGATCAACACCTCTTATACGCGAAATTACGCGCGATTGAAACCAGACGCTGGGTAGTCCGCTCTGCGAACACCGGAATCTCCGCTTTTATTGATCAAAAAGGAAACATCATCAAACAAAGTAAATGGTGGACGCGTACTGCATTAAAAGCAGACATCAACCTGAATAGTGACCTGACTTTCTACGTTCAGAATGGCGACCTGATTGCGAAACTGTTTACGATGATTGCGGTGGTATTAGCTTTGATCATTCCTTATAAGAAATGGGTTAAAAAAGCAGTTTAAGAGCCCTTAATTCAGGGAAACCTATTCAAAAGAGAAACTCTTCATCAAAAGAAAAGCGCCTGAATCATAAAAATTCAGGCGCTTTTCTTTTGACAGTATTGTGGAACTACTTAGAATCATCCCATTGATTAGAATTACTAATTCCTAAGAAAGGTATTTCCCTACAATCGGCATCCTTCTGCCCATTCCAAATGCTTTTGGTGACACCCTTAAAATCGGTGGTGTCTGATAACGCTTAAATTCCGCATTATTCACCATTTTCAGAATCCTTTTCACCAAAGCTTCGTCATAGCCCTGTGCAATAATTGCGGTAGAACTTTGTTTCAATTCGATGTATTGGAAAAGTATTTTATCCAGGATATCGTAATCCGGCAGGGAGTCCGAATCTTTTTGTCCCGGTCTCAGCTCTGCCGATGGCGGTTTAACGATCGAATTCTCCGGAATCACGATTCCGTCTTTATTGATATAATTTGCTAACTGGTAAACCTGGATCTTGTACACATCGCCAATCACGCCGATTGCACCGCACATATCTCCATATAAAGTGCCATAACCTACCGCACACTCACTTTTATTCGAAGTATTCAATAAGATATAACCGAATTTATTAGACATAGCCATCAGGATAATCCCCCTGCACCTGGCCTGAATATTTTCTTCTGTCAGGTTAAAAGGCAATCCTTGAAAAGCTGGTGCCATCATTTGATCAAAAGCATCCGCTGCCGGAGCAATTGGAACAATCTCATGCTTGCAACCGATATTTTTAACCAGATCTAAAGCATCGTCAATAGAATGGTCGGAAGAATATTTAGAAGGCATGAGCACCGCCATCACATTTTCCGGCCCAAGTGCTCTGCAAGCTAAAGCGCAAACAATTGCCGAGTCTATGCCCCCTGAAAGTCCCAATACCGCTTTACTGAAGCCTGATTTATCGAAATAATCTTTGATCCCTAAGACCAAAGCCTCATAAATCTGCTCAATATCCGGTGCTGCTTCATGTACAATCGAGCTGAGACCTTTGAAATGACCACCCTCCAGTTCATAAACTTTCAGCGCTTCCCGGAAGTAAGGCATCTCATCAACCAGTTTTCCTTTCTTGTCAAATACCATCGAACCACCATCAAAAATGATCTCTGTCTGCGCCCCAACCTGGTTCACATACAACAATGGCAATTTGTATTTTTTCGCATTATCCGATAAAACCACGACCCTTTCATCATCATGACAATAAGAAAAAGGTGATGCGGCAATATTGATCATCAAGTCTGGCTTCTGACGAATCAGCTCGTCCATCGGCGAAGAAGCGTATAAAGGATTGTTATTGATGTTCCATAAATCTTCACAAATGGTCAGTGCAATCTTTTGTCCTTTGAAACGAATACATTCGAAATGAATGGCTGGCTCAAAGTAACGGTATTCATCAAACACATCGTAAGTAGGCAACAAGGCCTTCTTTACGATGTTTTTAATACGACCATCTTCGATAAAATAGGCCGCATTATAAAGATCTTTCCCCGCCAGCACATCGTTTTTTACCGGTAAGCCGATGATGCAGGCAATGCCATGACATTTGGTCGCAATTTCTGCGGCTGCCTTTTCGCACAATTCAATAAACTCATCAAACTCCAAAAAATCCCTTGCAGGGTAACCACAAACGGCAAGTTCGGCAAAGACCACCAGGTCGGCTCCTTTTGCTTTTGCCAGTTCAATATGTTCAATGATCTTTTTCGTGTTGTGTTCGAAGTTCCCAATATGGTAATTGAGTTGTGCCAGTGCAATGTTCATGTGTCTGTACTTAAAAATCTGATTCGTAATTCCTTAAAAGAAAACGCCTAAATTAAGGCCTACATAATGGTTTTTAGCCCTGCGGTCGCCATCTTTAACAATATTGGTTAAGCCATTATTGAAGGTTAAACCGATCGCTACACTGGTACGATCATCAAGATCGTATTCTCCACCTGCGGCAACCACCATCCCTGCACGGTAAAACCTGGTATAGTCAGAAATGTTTCTATCATTCTCCACTTTCTTACCTAACGTTGAGGCGTTTTGTTTAGCACCGATGTTAAAATCATTGGAAATACCAAATTGTCCGTACCATCTTAAAGGGCCGATTTTATTGGTTTTAAGCTTAATCGTTAATGGAACTTCGATGTATTGTAAACGGTATCTTAAGTCGTAGGCCGTAGTTCCACCTTCCGCAGAATTAAAATAAGGTCTGGCGTTAATCTCCGTACTTTTACCGTTAATCGTCGTGATCGTTAGTCCTGTAGCAAAGGAATAATTCTCTGCGAAATTAAAATCTCCCAGTAAACCGTAAGAGAATCCCATGGCCAGGCCTTCAGCTTTCCCCACTTCTGGCTTCACCCATCCTAAAGTAGGATGCGCGGTTAAGCCTAATCTAAACCCATAATATGGAGATCCGCCTTGCTGGGCGAAAAGTTGTCCTGTTAATACCAGTAAGAATAAAATAAGGTATGTTTTTTTCATTTTTCAGTCAATATGTGTTGTAATTTTCCTCCGGGATGTCTATATATTTGCTATTAATGATATATAACGTAAAACCCAGCCAAATCTATCTATTTTTTCTTTCTATGCTTGCTTTTTTTTCATGTAAGCAGGCCGGTAAGCCCGATGTGAGTGATATCAAGTTGGATATAAAAGTAGAACGTTTCGATCAGGACCTGTATCAGGGAAAATCGAAAGACCTGCAACAGACCGATGAAATGCTACAAAAAAAGTATGGTGCTTTTTACCAGGATTACGTACACCGTATGGTTGGCGACCCGAGTTATAGCAGTACCGAGATTTTAACTACCCTTTATAAAGATCAGGCCTATACCGACCTGAACAAAGAAGCCGACAGTGTTTTCAAAAACATGGACAACATTGAAAAAGACCTGACACAAACCTTTAAATATGTAAAACATTATTATCCGAATGCGAGGATTCCAAGAATGATTTCTTTTGTCTCCGGATTTGCAGTACAAACCCCTATTGGTGATGATTATCTCGGAATTGGATTAGACATGTTCCTTGGTAAAAAAAGCAAGTTTTATGGGGCTATCGTACAAAGCGTACCTACTTATCTCTCCCGTCGTTTTAGTCCGGAATATGTGGTGCCCAGAGTAACGGAAACTTATGCCCGTGAGGATTTATTCCCCGCCAAAGATGAAGACCGTACTTTATTGTCGAAAATGGTTCAGAATGGCAAGATCTTATATTTCATGGACCAGGTATTACCTGACAATGTACCGGATTCTGTTAAGATTGGCTATACCAAATCACAAATAGATTGGTGTAAAACCTACGAAGTTGACATCTGGGCCTATTTATTGCAGAACAATTTGTTGTTTGAAACCGATTATCAAAAGATACAAGTATTTTTAGGGGAAGGCCCTTTTACACCTGGATTAGGAGACAAACAGGAATCAGCACCAAAGTTAGGAGTCTGGATGGGTTGGCAAATGGTGCGGAAATATATGGAGGAGAATAAGGATATCACGCTTCAACAGCTAATGGCAGAAAAAGATCCTCAAAAAATATTGAACTTATCAAAATATAAACCTAAATAGCAGGAGTAATTGGGATAAAGAAAAACGTATGGTTAAAGTAGGAATAGTTTTATCAGGTGGAGGGATCAGAGGCATCGCTCATCTGGGTGTCTTAAAAGCTTTAAAAAATGCAGGAATTAAGTTTAGCCACATCAGTGGAACCAGTGCTGGTTCTATTGCAGGTGCATTTTTTGCTTCAGGAATCGATCCGGAAGCCGGCCTTGATATCTTTATTAAAGCAAAACTATTCCGGTTTATCCGACCAGCTTTAGGTTCCCTCGGCCTGATCAATATCGAGCATGTGGAGGAATTGTTGCAGGAACACCTTCCGGTAGACCGTATGGAAAACCTGAAAATTCCACTAACCATTGCTGCTACCAATTTTAGCGAAGGCAAACTGGTTTATTTTACCTCAGGGCCATTAATCAGGGCGGTGCTCGCTTCCAGTTGTATTCCGGGGATTTTCAGACCGATCATGATCGACAATCAGATGTATGTTGATGGCGGGATTTTGAACAACTTTCCGATAGAACCTCTAATGAGCGATTGCGATTATATCATCGGTTCTTCCTGTAATCATTTGACTAAAGTAGATAAGATCACCAACATCTCTACGCTCATGAAAAGAGCAGGTGTGATGTCTATAAATAAAGATACAGAGCAGAAGTCTGCATTTTGCAATGCGATTGTAGAACCTACAGGTATGGGAGATATCAGCACTTTCGATATGAAAAAAGCAGAAACCATTTACTGGCTGGCCTACGAACAGACTTTAAAGACCATTCAGACCAATGAAAGCCTGCAGGAACTAATTCTGAACTTTAAACAGGGTTCTATCGAAATAGAAGGATAAAACCTGAGTCTTTACAGAAGCCCGGGAGAACTATGCTTCCAGCGGCACCAATTTATCACCGATTAACACCGGAATAGCGGTACAGATATTCAGCTGCAAACAGAATTTCACATCTTCTTCAATGTTCAATTCGGCTAATCTATGACTGTGCGAGGATTTATGAAGGTAACTTCTCAAATCATCTTTTGCCAGATCATACAAATCTTCTGCGGCAACGCATGAATCGTCGAAATGTAAAAAGTCTTTGCGCAATTCGCGCACAACAGCACCGGCAAACAGGGTATCTTCCAGATTGAATTTATCCTTCCAGCCGGCACAAAGTAACAGCACCCCTTTATCCTGTACGCGCAGATAGTCACAAAGTGATTTCAGGTTTAAAAACGACCCGATAACCACCTGATGCGCTCTTTTTCTGGCCAGGTGTAAAGCTTTGGTACCATTGGTTGTAGTGAGTACAATTGTTTTCCCATTTACTTTCTCATGGGAATAAGAAAATGGAGAATTGCCGAAGTCATAGCCTTCAACCACTTCTCCATTTCGCTCTGCGGCCAATAGAAAACCTTCATTTGCGTAATTCAGACAATCTTCTACCTGTGCGACAGGGATGATTGCGCTGGCCCCATTGTCAATTCCATAGACCATTGAAGAGGTCGCTCTCAGCACATCAATAACCACCACTACACGGTCTTCTATCGAATAAAGATCTAATAATGCTGGCGTTAAACAAACTTCTATACTTTTCTGCATGGGTATGGGTAATGGAATGGGGTGTCGCTAAATGATGTTATTTTCTATTGCTTATTTAGTGAAAGGGAATTTTACCACTTTCGCTTTAATTTTATTGTTACGGATATTGATATAGATCTCAGTACCTTCTTTAGCCAAAGCTTTATCGATATAACCCATACCGATTGCTTTTTGTAAAGATGGAGCTTGTGTACCTGAAGTTACTCTTCCAACTACATTTCCTTCTGCATCAACAATCTCGTAATCGTGACGGGGAATACCTCTGTCGATCATTTCAAAACCAATCAATTTGCGGGCAACACCAGCTTCTTTTTGTGCTTGTAAAGCCTCAGAATTGGTGAATTTCTTGCTGAATTTAGTAATCCAACCTAATCCTGCTTCAATTGGAGAAGTCGTATCATCGATATCATTTCCGTATAAACAGAAACCCATTTCTAAACGCAAAGTATCACGGGCACCTAAACCGATTGGCTTAATACCGAAAGGAGCACCAGCTTCGAAGATGGCATCCCAGATCACATCAGCATGTGCATTGTCGAAATAAATCTCAAAACCACCAGCACCAGTATAACCGGTTGCAGAAATGATCACATTTTCAACACCTGCAAAAGTTCCTTTTACGAAGTTGTAATACTCCATAGAAGCAAGATCTACCTCTGTTAAGCTCTGTAAAGCTTCTGCTGCTTTAGGACCTTGAATTGCTAAAAGAGAAGTCTGGTCAGAGATATTGTGCATTTCTACACCTTTATCATTGAATTTCTGAATCCAGTTCCAGTCTTTTTCGATGTTGGAAGCATTCACGACTAACATATAAGTAGTTTCGTCCATTCTGTAAACCAATAAATCGTCTACAATACCACCATCTTCATTCGGCAGACAAGAATACTGTACTTTACCGTCATATAATTTTGAAGCGTCATTGCTGGTTACTCTTTGAATCAGGTCCAGTGCATTTTCACCTTTAACGATGAATTCGCCCATGTGACTTACGTCGAAAACGCCCACAGAACCTCTTACGGTTGCGTGTTCTGCGTTGATACCTTCGTATTGAACTGGCATATTGTAACCTGCGAAAGGCACCATTTTAGCCCCTAATGCAATGTGTTTTTCTGTTAATGCGGTATTTTTCATTAGAATAATTTTGTTTTTTAACGGTTATGGACCGATCGGAAACCGAGCCTGTCCATTGGAATAATTTTATGATATGGCGATGAAAATTACCTTAAAAAGGCGGCTTTCACCGGGATTATTATTTTTATAAGTTCTGCTTGTTTTCGCCTGCTTTATCCAGTTATTCACCCTTTAACAGGCCAAAAACGTGGGCAAAAGTACGTAAAAATTAAACAGTAAGTAATTTTTGGTAGATATTCAGCATTCTTTGGGCGATGATTTTGACATCATGGTCTCTTTCCACAGTTTTCCTTGCGTTTTCCCCAATTTCCTTCCATTTTTTAGGGTTGGTGATACATTGCAGGATGGCGCGATAAAACTCATCCGCGGTATCTGCGATGAGGATATCTTTTCCATGTTCGCAGCGAATGCCTTCGGCAGCCATACTGGTGGCAATGATACATTTGCTCATGGCCATCCCTTCAATAATTTTCACACGCATGCCACTTCCTGACAACAAAGGCACAATCATGATGGCTTTAGAATTGATAAATTCTACGGCATCAAAGACCTCCCCTTCTACCACGAGGTTGTCAGAATCATATTCAAAAAACTGCTGTGGCATATTTTTCCCGGCGATATAAAAGCGGAGTTCAGAATTCAGCTTCTCAATATCCGGCCAGATTTCGTCCAGAAACCATTCCAATCCTTCCCTATTGGGGCGCCAGTCCATGGCTCCCAAATGAAACAAGGTAGGGAAACTCGTTTTCGCAGGATCCGTTACATATTTTTCAAAATCGAGTGCTACCGGAAAAACTTCCAGAGCCGTTGCCGAACCGAACCTTAAAATGCTCTGCCTGTCTTGCTCAGAAATCGCGAAAACCTGATGAAAACGATTGATCTGTTCTGTTTCATAAACTTTCAAACGGCGCGCAAGAAATTGAAGGTAACTTCTTCTTGGCCTAAACTTTTCCGTCATCGCGATGCGCTCCCATACATCAAACTCAATATTATGGGCGCGATAAATCACTTTCGCCTTGCTGTTTTCTTTCACTACATCCAGGTAAGGCACCACAAAAAGCCCTTCAAACTGGATGATATCAAAATCATTTTCCTTCAAGACATCGCCTAATAAACGGGCGGCATCCTCATCATAATAACGGGAAACGTTGTAAGATTGATTGGAAAAGATATTGAGCAAAGCCCCATAAACATTAACCCCCGTATCCAGATCAACGGTGTAAAATTTGACACGCTCAAACAAAGGATCATAGATCTCTTCTACATCTACGTGATATTTCTTAGGGTTGATACTAAACAAAGTGATTTCAACCCCCAGATTCAACAATCCTTTGATGGTATTGTAAACCACAATCGGATAGCCACTATTGGGCGGAAAGGGTATTCTGTTGGTGAGGATGAGTGCTTTCAAATTATGTGAAAATACGAATTATCCTTCGCTTTCGGAAAACAGTGCCAGCTGAGGTCTCGAAATATTGAAAGTTTTTCGATGGTATGGGGATAAGCCATGTGCTAAAGCCGCATTGCGGTGCACAATAGTTGGATATCCCTTGTTTTGTTTCCATTCATAAACCGGATATTCTTCCGCAATTTTTTCCATATACTCATCACGATGTGTTTTGGCAAGGATAGACGCGGCGGCAATATTCAGGTATTTACCATCTCCTTTTACAATACAGGCATGCGGGATTTCCGGATACATTTTAAAACGGTTCCCATCAATCACCAGATATTCGGGTTGTACGGATAACTTTTCTATCGCCCTGTGCATGGCTAAAAACGACGCATTTAAGATATTGATCTTATCGATTTCCAGATGGTCAACTTCGGCTACTGCCCAGGCCAGCGCTTCTTTTTCGATGATGATCCTTAAGGCTTCCCGCTGTTTATGGTTCAGTTTTTTAGAGTCGTTCAGTTGACCGGCAGGAAAATCTTTCGGCAAAATCACGGCGGCGGCAAAAACAGGGCCTGCAAGACAACCTCTACCTGCTTCATCGCAGCCGGCTTCCACTAATTCGTTCTGGTAACAGTTTAACAGCATCCCACAAAGTTAATAAATTAAAGCCCTTCCCGCCAGGTCGAAATCACCTTCCTTTTAACCGAAAACCCTCGTTATTAAACAGAAATATGCTGAGATTTCACATCGAAAGCATCCCTGAGGCCGATGGCCAGGAGATTGAAAGCATATACGGTGATCATAATGGCCAGACCAGGCAAAATAGCGAGGTATGCGGCATCCATAATGATATAACCATAATGTTCCTTGATCATGCCACCCCAGCTGGGCATAGGCGGCTGTGCGCCAAATCCAAGAAAGCTCAATCCGGATTCCAATAGAATTGCGGCGGCAAAATTTGCGGAGGCCAGCACCAGAATAGGTCCGGCAATATTGGGCAACATGTGTTTGATGATGATGCGGGGCGTAGAATAACCGAGCGCTTTTGCGGCTTCCACAAATTCTACATGTTTCAGGGCCATCACCTGCCCTCTGACCAATCTGGACACATCTACCCAGGTAGATAAGCCAACGGCGATAAATATCTGCCAGAAGCCCTTTCCTAAGGCAAAAGAAATGGCAATCACCAATAATAAAGAAGGAAGGGACCAGATCACGTTCATGAACCAGCTGATGGAGGCATCGGTTTTTCCGCCGAAATAACCAGCTAAGGCACCTAAACTAATTCCGATCAAAAGAGAAATGAGGACAGCCATCAGGCCAACCGATAAAGAAACGCGAACACCGATCATGAGTCTACTCAGTAAATCGCGGCCATAGACATCTGTGCCAAGCCAAAAAGTCTGACTGTATCTGTTTTCACCTTTCAGCAAGGGGAAAACCGACTCTTCCGCCTGTTCATCATCCCCGATATATTCCCTGGCATAAACCTGACCACCAGATTCCCGGTAAGCCGTAATTGGAATGCTTTTATAATCAGACTCTTGTCCGAATAACATCTTTTCGAAAACACTTACCTTTTTAACATCCGGGTTTCTGCTGACGATCAGAAAATCGAAGCTCCGTCCCGGCTTTTTATTACTCAGCTGTAAGTGCATGGTATTGGCAAAAGGCGTCTGATCTGGTGTAATCAGGTAACCAAAGATCCCGATCAACATCAGGAATAAAATAAACAATAGTCCGGAGAAAGCCATTTTGTTCTGCTTAAACCGCTTCCATACTTCCTTCGACGGGCTACTGTTGTTTTCCATTATTTAACCATTCGGCCTTTCCAATTGTATTTTCCTGAATTTCCTGCTACCCCAATATACACGATATAAAGGATATGCATCAGATTAAGTATCGGTAATAACACCAATAATTCCCGCCTTTTTGCGAAGCCGGTAACCTGGTATAAAAATATAAATTCTACCAGAATCTTGATCAGCAATTGCGCCAATGCCAGTTTAAAGTAGAAGCCGATGAATAAGCCAATGGCGATATTTAACAGGATGGTCACATTGAATAACCAGATGGCTACTCCAAGCACGATAATCGCCTTGTTTTTATAGCGCGTACTTTTCGAGGCCCAGCGCTTTCTTTGCTGAATAAACTCCCCAAGTGTTTCCTTTGCATGCGTATAAACTACCGCATCCTCGTTTTTCAGGAAGCCAATATTGTTATCATAACGTGCTGCCATTTTATGTAGCAGCAACTCATCATCCCCCGAAGCCAGATCATCGATCCCTTTGAAACCGCCAACTTCATAGAAAGCTGCTTTTTCATAAGCCAGATTGGCCCCGTTACAGGTAGAAGGTTTTTTATTACCGATCGTAGAAGCACCCAAACCAATCAGGTATAGAAATTCTAAGGCCTGCGCACGTTCAAAAAAGCTCTTTTCTTCAAAGTAAGCCACGGGCGAGGAAATCATTTTATAATCTTTCTCCTCATAGAAAGCGATAATCGTTTTCAACCAGTCCTTACCCATCCGGCAATCCGCATCTGTGGTAATGATCAGGTCGCCGGTAGATTGACCAATGGCCGTCTGTATGGCTTTTTTCTTATAAGAGTTGAGTGCACGGTCTTCATTTAAGCGGATCAGTTTTACACCTTTCGCGGCGTAAGACCCGATGATTGCGGCAGTATCGTCCGTAGAATGGTCGTCTATAAAAATGATTTCTGTAAGTGCTTTGTCGTAAGACTGTGCGCAAAGATCATCCAGGGTTTTCCTGATGTTTTCCGCTTCATTACGGGCGGCCACCAAAATGGAGACCTTAGTTTTAAGCGCGGGCTTATTTGGCTGATAAAAGCTCAGTTTAGCCCATCCTCTGATGAAGCTGAACACGACAAACACATATAAGACCGTTAAAATAGCTGTGATATAACTAGCTACGCTGTGAATTTCCAAAAAAGTTAAGTTTAAATACGAAATAAGTGCCTAATATAGCAGGAATAATAATATTTATCAGCCAGATACTGGCCGTACACGCAATCACTGCGACTTCCTGATCTGTGATCGAGCTAAAGAAATAAGAAGCGGTTGCGGTCCTCACCCCAATGTCAAACAGATCCAGGGAAGGTAAAGTAGACTGTACAAAGAACAGAATGCTCACCATCATCAGGATTTCCATATAATGAAGGTTGGGGATCAGCCAGAAAAACAGGATGAAATATTGAGTACTAAAGACCAGGTATCTTAAAAAACAAAGCGAAAGAATTCTCAGCAGTTCTTTCTTTTGATACCTCGCCAGGATGCTATAAAACTTTTTATATTTTCGGGTGAACTTGAAGGAAAGTAGAAGTCCATTCAGCCATTTGATGTTAAAATAAAAGATCAGGAAGAACAAGCAAAAGATCAATGCAAAGAAGACCAGGGCATAAAACAGCAGTGGATCTATTTTAACAAAGCGGTAGACGAAGACACAGAAAGCGATAGCGCCGAAAACATTAGTGAGCACCATTTGTCCGATGTTACCAACGGCCATGGCTACCACGCCAATTATCCTTCTTTTGGGCGACAGGAAAAACACCCTTCCACCATATTCGCCGATCCTATTGGGAGTAAATACGGCCCAGGTTAAACCGCAAAACACGGATGAAACCGCCTTCCAGAGGCTAATCCGTTCCACACTGGAAATCAACCTTTGCCATTTTACGGCCTCCAGTCCCCAGTTTACCAGCATCAGAAACATCACGAATCCCATGACAGATACGATTTCCCATTGCGGAAGTTTACTGAGCAGATTTTTGAAATCCTCCAGGTTCTTGTTCTCCGTCAGTTTGCTGTACACAAACCAAAATGCGAAAAGAACAATTCCGGCTTTAAGAATATAAGAAACTATTTTTTTGTACTGTGATGTCAACTTTTTTGCTTTTACTCTGTGCAAATATGCTTAATATTGTTCTATGTTGGTGGAAAAAAAGGAAAGGGTGATTATCGGGATTGATCCGGGCACTTCGATTATGGGGTATGGGGTGATATTGGAAAAGGGAAGTAAGATCGAATTGATTAGCATGGGTATCGTCCGGATGGATCATTTGGATGACCATTTCTTAAAACTTCAACGCATATTTGAAAAGACCATAGTGCTGATTGACGAGTATAAGCCAGACGCGATGGCACTAGAGGCTCCCTTCTACGGGAAAAACATCCAGGTGATGCTTAAATTAGGTCGTGCGCAAGGTGTAGCCATGGCAGCAGCACTCTCCAGAAACATTCCGATCACAGAGTACGCACCGCGTAAAATCAAGCAATCCATTACCGGAAGCGGCAGTGCCGGAAAAGAACAGGTGGCAGCGATGCTACAAACTTTACTTAAATTTAAGGAAACCCCGCAGTTTTTAGATGCAACCGATGGTTTGGCTGTAGCCGTTTGCCATTCCTTTCAAAGGGTAAGCACTTCCGGATCCGGTAAATCTTATACCGGATGGGAAGCTTTTGCTAAAGACAACAAAAAAAGGGTTAAATAACCCTTTTTTTGCTTTTACGGTAAGCCTTAAAGGCTAGAAAACCTGCTACAGCAATCAGGATCAACATCCATAGATTCGCTAAGATCAACAGGAACTCCATAAAGATTACCCATCCATTCTGAATATTCAAGCCTAACCTTCTAAAAAACGAGGGGCGGTAATCTGATAAATTATCATTGCCAACTACCAGTTTTTTCACGGTATTGTCCTGATAAAAAGAAAGCGTGATGTCACTATATTTCACACGCTCATTGATTCTCATATTTTCGATCTTCTGATCTACATAACCATCCTTCAATTCGAGGGCAGTTTCTACATTATTACTTTTCTTATTGGCGTGTTTATTTAACTGATTCACGGCCTCTACCCTATTCTGGTTTTTCAATTGATTGGATAGGTACGCAATGCTCTGATCATCGAATTTCATCGACTGCTGGTCTACAAATACGGCCATCCCTGCTACTTTGTTGGTAAAGTCGTCTAACTTATCAGCGGGTACTTTGGCTACAATGGAGCCTTCGGTACGGTAAGAAGTCAGTTCCAATAAAGAATCGGTAGAATAACGCACTTTCTCCGATTGGTATACATCGCTGTGAATAGAGAATTCGGCCAGGGTACCACCTTCAGCTTTGATCAGTTCGCCGAGTTTAACTTTAGTCTGCTGCACATTTTTAACGCGGAAGCGCATATCGGCAGTCTTGATAATTTTATCCGCCATGGTACTGTCTGGAATTACAGCGAGGCTACTTACGGCATCCGAGGTATCCTCCCTATGGGCCTTGTTTCCCTGGTTACAGGCTACAAATAAGAGGGCAACAGAACAATAAACAAGATACTTTTTCATAAGGCTCAATAGTTAGGTTTCTTCTTAATACAGCGTAGCTGATAAGGTAACCTAAGAAAACACGCGCTTTAAAAACCGGGGGCAAAAAAAAATCCTCAGCAACCGAAGTTGAGGAGGATTTTCAGAGATGATAGTTAATTAAAACTAAGCAGCCAATATCTTGAATACGCCTTTGCAAGCGATGAAAGCACCGATAAACAAAATCGCCCATGATACTAATGACAAAGTCATTGAATCACCAGCAAAACGCAAATAAACGCCTATTACGCTAATTACAATTCCTACAGCCATTAATTTATAGATAGATGTCTCGTTAGCTCTTTTCATGCTAGGAGTATTGTGCGGTTGTATCTGTTCCATAGTGTTTTTCTATTTATGGCACAAAAATAATATTAATTAACCAAAAAGCGGTATAACAACGGGATAAATTTCAATTTCTGATTAAACGGAAATGATCTATATAAAAAAAGCCCTTATCCGTGAAGGATAAGGGCTTTTAATACGTTGATGGAAGATTACCCGTTTAGTGCAGCTGCACCACTTACAATCTCTGTAAGCTCTGTAGTAATCGCAGCCTGACGTGCCTGATTGTAAGAAAGCTTTAACGCTTTAATTAAATCACCAGCATTTTCAGTTGCTTTATCCATTGAAGTCATACGGGCACCATGCTCAGAAGCATGAGAATCCAATACGGCTTTGTATACTTGAGTTTTGATCGACTTAGGGATCAACTGCGATACGATTTCCTCCTGAGAAGGCTCCATGATATAGTCAACTGCATGAGCAGCTGCTGCACCTTCGGCGATTTCAGTTTTAGGAAGAGGCAATAACTGTTCAGTTGTTAAGATCTGAACTGCCGCATTTTTAAACCTGTTGTATACTAACTCCACTTTATCGAATTCCCCTTTTTCAAAGCCTTCCATGATGGAAGTCGTGATTTTTGTTACATTCTCAAAAGTAAGCGCAGCATATACTTCATGATTATTTCCAATAACTTTGTATCCACGTTTCTCGTAGAAATCATGTGCTTTCTTACCGATAGCGACGATACTTACGTTACCTTTTTTGTATTGTTCGCTATATTTTTCCGAGATTAAATTGTTGGTTTCTTTAATCACGTTCATGTTAAAGGCACCAGCTAAACCACGGTTAGAAGAAACCACTACAATCAATACCTTATTTGGTTCACGTTCCTGAATAAACGGAGACGATGATCCTTCTAAGCTCGCTGAAAGATTTCCTAGGATTTCTTTCAACTTTGTAGCATACGGACGTAGCTGAACAATCGCATTGGTCGCACGCTTCAACTTCGCAGCCGAAACCATTTTCATGGCCTTGGTGATCTGCTGTGTAGATTGCACCGATGTTATACGAATTCTTACTTCTTTTAAATTAGCCATTCTTTTTTATTCTTCAGTCAAGAGTAATTTAGTATTTGCTGGAAAGCTCTTTTGCTACAGTTTCCAATACTCCGGTAATTGCATCATCAAATTTACCAGCTTTTAAAGCTTTTAAAGTCTCTGGGTGACGTAACTCCAATTGTTGTAAGTACTCAGCTTCAAATTCCTTTACTTTATTGATAGGAACTGAACGCATTAAGTTTTTAGTACCAATATAGATGATTGCTACTTGTTTCTCCACAGTAACTGGTGAGAACTGACCTTGTTTAAGGATTTCCACGTTACGTGAACCTTTATCAAGTACAGATTTAGTAGCTGCATCAAGGTCAGAACCGAATTTAGAGAATGCCTCTAACTCGCGGTATTGAGCCTGGTCTAATTTCAAAGTACCAGCAACTTTTTTCATTGATTTGATCTGCGCATTACCACCTACACGAGATACCGAGATACCAACGTTAATAGCTGGACGAATACCTGCGTTGAACAAGTTAGTTTCTAAGAAGATCTGACCGTCAGTAATTGAAATTACGTTCGTTGGGATATAAGCAGAAACGTCACCAGCCTGAGTTTCGATAATAGGAAGCGCAGTTAATGAACCACCACCTTTAACGATACCTTTCAGAGATTCCGGAAGATCATTCATTGCTTGCGCGATGTCATCGTTAGAGTTGATTTTTGCAGCACGCTCTAATAAACGACTGTGAAGGTAGAACACGTCACCAGGATAAGCCTCACGGCCCGGTGGACGACGAAGTAATAACGACACCTCACGGTAAGCAACAGCTTGTTTAGACAAATCATCATAAACAATTAAAGCTGGTCTACCTGTATCACGGAAAAATTCACCGATCGCAGCACCTGAGAAAGGAGCGTAGAACTGCAATGGAGCAGGTTCAGCAGCAGAAGCAGCAACAACAACCGTGTAAGGCATTGCACCATTTTCTTCTAATGTACGTACTACGTTTGCAACAGTACTTGCTTTTTGACCACAAGCTACATATATACAGTAAACAGGGTTACCTGCTTCATAAAATTCTTTTTGGTTGATGATAGTATCGATACAAACCGCAGTTTTACCAATCTGACGGTCACCAATAACCAACTCACGTTGACCACGACCGATTGGAATCATACCATCAATCGCTTTGATACCTGTTTGTAAAGGTTCAGTAACTGGCTGACGGTAGATTACACCCGGAGCTTTACGCTCGATAGGCATTTCATACGTCTGTCCAATGATTGGTCCTTTACCATCGATTGGCTCACCCATCGTGTTAACTACACGACCTAACATACCTTCACCAACTTTAATAGAGGCAATTTTCTTAGTACGTTTAATCGTATCACCTTCTTTGATCGTGTCAGATGGGCCTAATAAAACCACACCAACATTATCTTCTTCAAGGTTCAAAACAATACCTTGTAAGCCGTTTTCAAATTCAACTAACTCACCGGATTGAACTTTAGTTAAACCATAAACACGGGCAATACCATCACCCACCTGCAATACGGTACCAACTTCTTCAAGTTCTGCTTCTGATTTAAAGCCCGCCAATTGTTGCCTGATAATTGCCGATACTTCGTCTGGTCTTACCTCTACCATAATTTTATATTATTTCTTAGTATATGTTATCTTCTATTTTTAAATACTCAGGTTAAACAATGCCCTGAGCAAATTCTTTTTTAAGTTTATTCAAACCGCTGGCGATACTCGCATCAAATTGCTTATCTCCAACTTTTAAAATAAATCCACCAATCAGTTTCTCATTAACTTTTTCGTTAATCACAACTTCATTAGCGCCTACTTCTTTTTTCACCAAAGCTACGATCTCTGTTCTGTTTGCATCAGTCAGCTCGATTGCCGAAGTAACTTCTGCAGTAACAATCCCTTTGATGGCATTATATTGCTGAATAAAGGATTTTGCCATTCCAAATAAGATCGCTGAACGTCCTTTGCTAACTACCAGTTTAAAGAAGGCTTTGGTTACCACATTTACTTTGTCACCAAATACATCCTCTAAAATTCCGGCTTTTTTATTCAAGGGAACGATAGGGTTATTAAGGATAGCTTCCAATTCTGGATTCTGATCGATCACCTGATCTAAAAGCACCATATCATTTTTGATTTCTTCCAGAGAGTTTTGCTCTTTAGCAAGGTCAATCATTGATTTGGCGTATCTCGATGCTGCTTTATTTTCTAACATTTTTATCTAATTTGGCTAAATAAACTACAGACTAGTTTAATTCAACGTCTTTTAAAAGATTAGCAACTAAATCCTGCTGAGTAGCTTTGTCTTGCAATTGATTACGCAATACACGTTCTGCGATATCTAATGATAAAGAAGAAACCTGGTGCTTCAATTCAGCTAATGCAGCTTTCTTTGAATTCTCAATTTCGATTTTCGCTTTCTCAATTAATTTAGCACCTTCAGTCTGAGCAGAAGTTTTTGCTTCATTAATGATATTGTCTTTCAGCATTTTCGCTTCTTTCAAGATCAGGTCACGTTCTGCACGGGCAGCTTTCATTAACTCTTCGTTTTGAGAAGTTAAACGAGCCATTTCTTGTTTTGCTAATTCAGCTTTGCTTAAAGCTTCATCAATCGATTTTTCGCGTTCTTTAATTGCTGCTAGAATAGGTTTCCAGGCAAATTTTGCCAATAGGAACATTAGCAATAAGAAAGCAATGGATTGAAAGATAACTAGGCCGAATTCAGGTAATAATAATTCCATCTGTATATGTATAAAATATTTTGTTCTTTTTTAACAATAAATGGCACCAGATATTGCTATCTGGCGCCGTTTAATTTCTAGCCATTACCCATTAGGGCAACTACTACTGCGAAAAGCGCAACAGCTTCAACGAAGGCAGCAGCGATTAACATTGCAGTTTGAATTTTAGAGGCAGCTTCTGGTTGACGAGCAATACCGTCCATAGCTGAACCACCAATACGTCCGATACCTAGACCAGCGCCAATCGCAGCTAATCCTGCACCAATTGCAGCAATACTTCCTGTAATCATGATTTTATATATTAATTGTTGTTAAAAATTATTCTAATTAATGGTGATCTTCAATTGCCATACCGATAAACAGGGCAGACAGGATCGTAAAAATAAAGGCCTGGATGAATGCTACCAGCAATTCGATTCCACCGATAAATACAGCGAAGGCGATAGAGATTGGCGCAATGTATAAGCTGTTAAATACAAACACAAGGCAGATTAATGACAACACCAAAATGTGTCCTGCAGTGATGTTAGCAAACAAACGAATCATCAGGGCGATAGGCTTGGTAAAGATACCGAACAATTCTACCGGAACCATAACGATATACATCCACCATGGTACATCAGGCATGAAGATGTGTTTCCAGTAATATTTATTACCGTTAAACACCGTCAGGCAGAACGTAGCCAATGCAAGGATCATCGTTACTGCGATGTTACCAGTTAAATTGGCACCACCAGGTAAGAATGGAACTAAGCCCAACATGTTATTAAACCAGATAAAGAAAAACACGGTTAATAAGTACGGCATAAAGCGCTCGTATTTATGACCTAAGTTAGGGATAGCGATATCATCACGTACAAACAAGATGATAGGCTCCATCCATGACTGGATTCCTTTTGGTGACTTTCCTTTGTTAGTTCTATACCCTTTAGCTACGTTTAAGAACACAACTAATAGAATGATAATAGAAATAAACAAGGTCACGACATTCTTTGTAATCGACAAGTCCAGCGGGCGTGCATTTGTGGCATGATGCTTCTCATCTAAATTTACAAACTGACCGTGCTCATTGGCAACGTCAGATGCATAATAGATTTTCTCGTGCATCTTCACAAAGCGTTGTCCTTTCCGCTCTACTACTACTTTAGCTTCATCATCGCGAACAACTTTTCCGTCCTCCAGCGTGGTGAAATCAGCAGAACTGAAGTTTACAACACCAGCTTTGGTGTACAAAATTACCGGAAGGTCGATATAGGTATGTCCGATTACGTGCCAACTATGCGAATCCGCAATGTGGTGAAGCGCAAACTTACCAATGTCAAACTTTTTCTCAGCTGCCGGCTGGGCATGAGAACCTTCTGTTACTTGTGCTGTGTCAACCTGTGCGAAAGCAGCAGGTGTAACAGAAAAAAACGCTAGAAAGAGCGTAAAAACAACAATTAACCTCTTCACTTTAAACTCAAAAACGTGGCTACAATCCATTTACTCGCAGATTTTTACTTTTTATTTTGGTGGCGCAAGTTACGTAACAAACAGTATATTTCAAAGAAGCTGAACAATAAATATAAAGAAAAAAAGTTCAGCACGAAAACAAAGCCGTTTTCCTTGCTCTTAAGGCTGTAAATCAGTACAAAAGCCATGGCGAAAATCATCTTCAAGGCAATCGAGCCCATTATGGCCATTACGCCAACATCGGGATCTCGTTTTAAGCCCAAATCTGCCACGCCGTAAGCGATATAGGTGATCCCGGCAATGAAGCCAAACACCAGCCAGAATTTAGGTACTATGATCAACTGATCGGGAAATAAAGAAGGAAGGGCATAAGCGATGCCACCTAAAAAGGCGCAAAACGCTAAATAATAAAGGGTAAACCGTGTTAAACTCAAATCAGTATCTATTTTTTTACAAAAGTAAGGATTTACAACGGCTTTAAATAATCAGTTTGAGTTTTTATTTAGTTGTTTTACAACCTGATACAGAGACACTACTACTCCTAAAAGTCCTAGAATAGCCGTGTAGATCGGCTGCTTACTCTGCTGATATTCATCAATTTTATAGCCTGCAAACGCAAAAAGGCCAATTGTAGCCAGCATTTGAAAACTGATCGAAGAATACTTCGCGAAATTATTAACGTTCTTTTTCTCTTCGTTTGGGTCCATAAGAATAAAAATCTAATACAAATAAAACCTAAATTGTTAAGAACTTCGTCCTGAATAAAATACTTTTGTATATATTTTGTTGTTTATAAGATCTAACTCAACCTATTTTTTTTGGAAAATTACGCAATCAACTCTCTTAAGGTAACCCTGTTTATCTGCTTTTCCTGCCTTTTATACGCCTGTAGTTCCAATAAGGATACTGCCGCAAGCAGGGCCATGCAAAACCTGACTTCCAGATATAACTATATATACAATGCCAATCTGATCCTGGATCAACACCAGGAAGAGCTGACAGAAGCCTATGCCGACAACTACGACGAGGTTTTGCCCGTTTACATTAATCCGGAAGCCTACGATATTTTCAGTGATCAGCCCGGTGGCAGTATGCCCGACATGGAGGAAATCATCAGAAAAGCCCGTGTACTCCTCCTGGAAAAAACCTATGGCAACTACCAGGACGACGCTTACCTCCTGCTCGGCAAAGCCAATTATTATAAAGGAAACTACTTTAATGCCGAAGAATACTTCGATTATACTGCCAAAACCTATCCTGGTCTGATCAAAAGCAAGGTGATCGCCTTAGACTGGAAAGCCCGAAGTTTGATGCAACTGGGTAAATACAGTGAAGCAGCCAAAGTACTGGATACCTTATCTAACACGATTTCCAGCCTGAAAAGCCATAAAGCAGAGCCTTTGGCTACCATTGCACAGATCTATATCCACCAGCGTATGGCCACAGAAGCCATCGAAATGCTGCAACAAGCGATCCGTGCCAATCCCTCTAAACCACAACGCATCCGCTGGAATTACATCCTCGCGCAGTTGTACGAAAAACAGGAAAACTTCAATGAAGCCCTGCGTTACTACCGTAAAGTAGAGAAAAGTAATGCCCCATTTGAAATGTATTTTAATGCGAATCTTAACCGCATTAAGCTGAATGCCTTTATGAGTGGTATAAAAATCAATAAGCAGCAACAACTGCTGGCCATGCTTAAAGACGATAAAAACGAAGATTACCACGACCAGATCTATTATCAGGTGGCAGAAAGTTATGCCCGTGATGAAAATTATACGGAGGCCGATAAATATTATAAGTTATCCCTGCGCAACAGCACCAAAAACATGTATCAGAAAGGACTTTCTTATTTAAAGATTGCCGACCTGAATTTCAAGCATTTCCACAATTACCTGAATGCAAAAGCCTATTATGACAGCACGGTAAACACCTTACCAAAATCTTATCCGGGTTATGAACAGATTGTAAAAAAGAATCAGAATCTGCAGTACCTAACGGATCGTTACGAACTGATTGCCATGCAGGACACCCTGCAATCGCTGGCCAAATTACCGGAAACGGAACGTTTGGCGAAGGTTCGCTTGCTGCTTAATCCGGTAATTGCGCCAGAGAAAACGACAAGCCAGGTCAGTAATATTCCGCAAAATCCCTTCCCTACCGGCAATGATCCGCGTAAAAAGGGCCCTGCACCAAGCAATTTTTACTTTGCCAACCCCACTGCAATCAGCACGGGCTTTAACGACTTTAAAAAGAAATGGGGTAACCGTAAGCTCGAACTCAACTGGCGCCAGAGCATTAAATCTTCGGCTCAGGAGACCAATCAGGGCATTACCAAGAACTATGCAACCAATAATGCAGTCGTAAATCCAGACCATATCGGGGAAGCCTTAACGGATACTGCTTCGAAAATGAAAGCAATGATTGCGGAAATCCCGACTACACCAGCCTTACTGGCAAAATCAGACCAGAAAGTACTGGAAGCCTATTACGAAATCGCCAATTTCTACCTGCAAGAGCTGAACAGCCCTAAAGAAGCAGCAGAAGTATATGAGTTAATCCTGAAACGATTCCCGACAAACGACCGTCTGGCTTCTATCTACTACGGACTGTTTTTAGCGAATAAAACCTTAGATCCCGCAAAAGCGGAGGTTTATAAGCAGAAAGTACTGAAAGATTTCGCCAGTTCTTCTTATGCAAAAACCATCCTTGACCCATCTTTCTCGCTGAAACAATCAGAAATAGAAGTAGCGATCAACAAGCAGTACAATGCGCTGTTTGAACTGTATGAGCAAAAAGACTTTGCCAATGTGATCCTGAAAGTAGATGAAGTCCTGTTAGCCAGTCCTGATAACTATTTAGCACCACAATTTGCCTATTTAAAAGCCATTGCCATCGGCAGAACTTCGCATGTAGACCAGCTTATTACTGCTTTTGAAAAGATCAAAATCAACTTCCCGAACGATCAGTTGATTGTACCATTAGTAAAAGATCATTTGGGTTATATCAACGAGCATCTGGAAGAATTTAGAAAAAGAGCCATTGCCCTTACTGATTTCGACTCGAATGAACCGACCTTCTTTGCCAGACAATTCCCAATGAAGATCGCTGCTAAAGCCGGTGAGGGCGAGGGGCCTCCACAGCTAATTCCTGATGTCCCACAAAATCCGGTCGCTGAAAAACCAGTAAAAGAAACACCAGCGGTAGAAAAACCAGTGGTACCAACACCGGCAGTTAAAGCAGATGGAATTTTTAATACCGCAATCTCTAAACAATATTATTACGTGGTACATGTGGCTGACGGCTCTTTAACCCTAAGTTCTTCCCGTTTTGGCATCGGTCAATTTAACCGTGGAAACTACGCAGAAAACAATCTCCGTCATCAATTGAAGGAATTTGACAATGATCAGCTTATATTTGTAGGAAACTTTGGTACTTTCGACGACGCAAAAACGTACGCTGAGGGTATAAATCCACAGTTAAAACAGATCATGAAAGTTCCTGCCAACCTGTACAACAGCTTTATCATCAGTAAAGAAAACTTTGATAAAATCAGCAGCGAGGACCTATTGAAAAAGTACCTTGAATTTTATAAAAACAACTATTAACAATGAACAAACCACTTTCGCAAGAAGACATCAGAAGGTATAATTTCAACATCTGGAAGCTCTTAATTGCAGGAATCGTTTTATTCGCTCTTTTTATCGTCTCCGTTGGTTTTGGCTTGTTCGGTGAACTTCCTTCTTTCAGAGACATTGAACATCCTAAAAGCAATCAAGCCTCAGAAGTCATCACAGAAGATGGCAAAATTCTGGGCACTTACTTCGTACAAAACAGGTCTAATGTCACCTATGACAAGATCTCTCCGAATGTGATCAATGCATTAATTGCAACGGAAGACATTCGATTTAAAGAACACTCGGGAATCGACTTTAAACGTACGTTTACCATCTTTTTTTATGCCTTAATCGGTAAGAAACAAGGGGGAAGTACCATTACGCAACAGCTGGCCCTGAACCTTTTTTCTGAAGAAGGAAGGCAGAAAAACTTCGCCAAGCGTATCCTGCAAAAATTCCAGGAATGGGTGATTGCCGTAAAACTGGAACGTAACTACACAAAGGAAGAAATCATTGTGATGTACTTAAATACGGTAGATTTCGGAAACCAGGCTTATGGAATTAAATCAGCAGCCAGAGTATATTTCGATACCACTCCGGATAAACTGACGGTTAGTCAGGCCGCCACATTGGTTGGTATCCTGAAAGGAATCACCAGATATTCTCCTACCCGTAATCCGGAACGCGCATTGGCCCGTAGAAATACAATTATGGGATTAATGGTGAAAGCGGATTTCTTAACCGAGCAGGATTATGAAAAACAAATCGATAAACCATTAGGTCTTCGTTTCAGCGCGGCTACGGTAAATGACGGTATTGCACCTTATTTCAGAACAGTTGTAAAAAGCGACATCAAAAAGCTCTTTCTGGAGCGTTCGATCTTAAAATCAGATGGCACACCTTACGATCTGGACAGGGATGGTCTTAAAATTACCACCTCCATTAACTACGAGATGCAGGTTTATGCGGAAGAGGCACAAAAGGAATACATGAAAATCCTCCAGGCTTCTTTCTTCCAGAGCTGGAAAGGTAAAAATCCTTTCAAAGGAAAAGAATTGCAGATTGATCAGGGTGTAAAAAGATCCGACAGATACAAAGCTTTGCAGCTGGAAGGCAAATCCGCGGAAGAAATTACCAAAGATTTCAATACCCCTACCCGACTGAGCATTTTCACCTGGAAAGGAAATATCGATACGCTGATGAAGCCAATCGACTCTGTAAAATACTATAAATTACTATTGAGAAATGCCATGATGGCGATGGATCCACAATCCGGATATGTGAAAGCATGGGTTGGCGGTATCAATTTCGAACATTTTAAATACGATCAGGTAAAGATGGGAACCAGACAAGTAGGTTCTACAGCGAAGCCTTTCACGTATACTGTAGCCATTGAAAACGGATATTCTCCATGTTTCAGCGTGCTCAATGAGCCGGTAACGATTGAGACGCCGGGTAGTCCGCCATGGACCCCGAGATCTTCCGGAACCGTTCCGGGATACCTGACTTTACAAAAAGCACTGGCACTATCGCAGAATTATATTGCCGCTTACCTGATGAAACAGGTAGGACCAGTTGCCGTAGCTAACTTAGCTAAGAAAATGGGGATTACTTCTGAAGTACCCGCCTCTCCCTCTATTGCTTTAGGCTCTTTTGATGCTTCGGTCTATGATATGGTAGGTGCTTACAGTGTGTTCGCTAATAAAGGTATCTGGAAAAAACCGACTTACATCTTAAAAATACAGGATAAAAATGGCGTGGTGTTATTTAATGATACCCCGATTCCAGTGCCTGTACTTTCTGAAGAAGTTTCTTATGTGATGACCAGAATGTTGCGCGGTGTAATTACCAATGGAACAGGATGGAGTTTAGCAGGAAAATATGGCGTAAACGGTCCTATCGGTGGAAAAACCGGTACTACGAATGCCAATTCCGATGGTTGGTTTATGGCCATTACGCCACAGCTTGCTGCTGGTGTATGGACAGGTTGTGAAGACCGTGCCTTCCACTTTACCAGTACCCGACAAGGTTCTGGTGCAGCTACTGCCTTACCGATCTACGCAGGATTTATGAAACGTGTATACGCCAGTAAGACCCTGAACATGAGTAAAGCTGATTTTGAAGCGCCGAAAAATGGAACATCCATTACTTTCGACTGTGATCAATACCAGCAACAACAGGAAGAACCTTCTGAACTGGACGAGAAGCTAGGATTCTAGCTTTTCTTAAATTAAGCGATTTCCATGAGTACTTTTGAGTATAAAAAAGTATTGGCCGACATTCCCCATAAACCTGGTGTATACCAGTATTGGGATGCGGAGGATACGTTAATATATATCGGCAAGGCCAAAGACCTGAGAAACCGGGTGGGTTCTTATTTTAACCAGGACAAACAGCTCAATGGGAAAACCAAGGTGCTGGTCTCTAAAATCAGGAAAATCACCTTCACCATTGTGGATACCGAGATTGATGCCTGGTTGTTGGAAAACAGCCTGATCAAAAAGCATCAGCCGAGGTATAACATCATGTTGAAGGATGATAAAACCTACCCCTGGATTATCATCAAGAAAGAGCCTTTCCCAAGGGTATTCTGGACAAGGAACATGGTCAAAGATGGTTCTACCTATTTTGGCCCTTATGCCTCTGTAGGCATGATGCACACCATTCTGGACGTCATCAAAGAAACCTATAGCTTACGTACCTGCAATCTGGCCCTAACGGATAAAAACATCAATGATGGTAAGTTTAAAGTCTGCCTGGAATACCAGATCGGAAACTGCAAAGGCCCTTGTCAGGCCTACCAGGATGCCATAGATTACAACCGGAATATTGAGGAGATCAAAGACATTCTGAGCGGAAAGATCGGGACTGTGATCAGGGAGGTCAAACAAATTGTGAAAGATGCGGCAGCGGATTTAAACTTTGAGCTTGCCCATACGTATCAAAAGAAACTCCTGATGCTCGAAAAATACCAGAGCAAATCTACCGTTGTGAGCAGCTCCATCACCAATCTTGATGTAGTGAGCATTGCGTCCGATGAGCGTTATGCCTTTGTGAATTACCTGAAGGTGATGAATGGGAGTATCATTCAGACCCAAACCATAGAGATTAAAAAGAAACTGGACGAAACCGATGAAGAGCTGTTGACGCTGGCCATTACGGAATTCCGCACCAGATTTAACAGTACTTCCAAAGAGATTGTGATTCCTTTTGAAATCGCACTGGAGGATAAAAATATCAAGTTTACCGTTCCTAAACTCGGGGAAAAGAAAAATCTGCTGGAGCTTTCTCAGAAAAACGTGTTGTTTTTCAAAAAAGAGAAACTGAACCAATATGAAAAACTGAACCCGGATCTGAGAACAGACCGCATCCTGACGCAACTGCAAAAAGACCTCGGACTGAGCGAACTGCCTAAACACATCGAGTGTTTTGACAACTCCAACTTCCAGGGGGCTTATCCCGTATCTGCGATTGTGGTGTTCAAAGATGCGAAGCCATCGAAAAAAGACTACCGACATTTTAACGTGAAAACTGTGGAAGGGCCCAATGATTTTGCCACCATGGAAGAAGCCGTTTACAGGCGCTATAAGCGCATGTTAGAAGAAGAGGGCACATTGCCTCAACTGATCATCATTGATGGCGGTAAGGGCCAGTTATCCTCTGCGGTGAGCAGCTTGAAAAAGCTGGGTATAGAACACAAGGTTGCTATTGTTGGTATTGCCAAGAGACTGGAAGAATTGTTCTTCCCCGGTGATCCTTATCCTTTGTACCTGGACAAGAAATCGGAAAGTCTGAAGCTGATCCAGCAACTGCGTGATGAAGCCCACAGATTTGGAATTACCTTCCACCGTAAGAAACGTGATCAAGGCACTTTAAAGACCGAACTGGAAGACATAGAAGGCATTGGTAAAACGACTGCCGATAAACTCCTGCGTCATTTTAAATCGGTTAAAAAGATCCGTGAGGCAGATGCTGCGGAATTGCAGAAAGTGCTGAACAAAGCGCAACTGATAGCTCTCACCAATTACTTCAACAAAGAAAATTCCTAACACAAGGAAATTCATATTCATAAAAAAATCCGGTCTCTTTTGAAGACCGGACTTTTTTATGTGCTAATGGATTAATATTCCCAGAGACTTTGTTCAAAGTCTGCGATAGATTTCTTAATCTTTTCTGATTCGTATAGTTTCCTTGGATCCTTAATGTCGGTTAATCCTAACATATCCACAATCGTTTTATTACCTGGATTCGTTTCTTTCACGATATAACTGGAGAATAAACGTCTCACAAAGAAATCATCGAAAGTCAGAACCGAAGCATCATTACCCGGATTCATCAGTTTCTTCTTAGTCAGCAGTTCTCTTGCATCCTCATAATAGATCCAGAAAACCGGCTGCCAGTTGCCTTCTACCATTTTCATTGGGGCAATACCTACAATTCTAGGTTCAAAAACCGAGCGTTTGGTATCCAAAATCCAGTCCTCTTTAATCCTGTATTTCAGGAATTCATCCGGTCTGAATCTTTTTAATGTTGGTTCGGCAATCTTGCCTGTAGTTGCATCCGGAGTTCCTTCTGATACGCCGCGCATACTTTGAAGTGCCTCAGTTGAAGTCATGGCAATCTTGAAAGCATCATTGTCTTCCAGCAATTTTCCGGAGGTGGTATCTTTCGGCGAATAAGCCGTTAGTTCCTCATTGGTTACTGCTTCGAGTAAAACATCAATAAGTCTTGCACCTTCTGCTTTCAACACCGAGTTGATGGTATCTCTTAAATCGATCTCACGCCAAACTCTTTTCGAGTAAAACACATCCTCTTCTCTCACATCGGCAAAAGGCACCATGATGGCACTATCTATATCTTTTCTGGCTGTAAATCCGTCTTTTGGTGGCGTCTTTATCTTAGCCTTCTTTACTGTAGGTTTAGCCACAGGAGGAACTACATCTTGTGCAGATGCCGTTAATCCAAATAACAGTAATGCCGAAATACTTAAAATGTTTTTCATAATCAATCCTATTTTGCACTAAAAGTGATGCCATCCAATACGCGTTGACGACCATCAGGGCCTTCACAAACAATGTCTTTAAAGATCACTGTTGCGCCTGGTTTAATAGAGTTTAACGCCCCTTTAACCTGGCCATTAAATCCTGCACCACTATTTTGTATCGTTACGGCATCAGATCTCGGGTTGATAAAAGTAGCACCGAATCTAATCACCCTATATTTTACATCGAAAACGAAATCGTCCAGTTGCGTATCCAGCAGGCCGGCATTTTCAAGCCATTCCAGGTCTACACTACCACCAGATTTACCTTTCACCAAAGCTTTAGGTGTTGGCAAAGCTTTTACGCGGAACTTCTGAGAGCCCAGGTTTAAAGACTTACCACCTGAGTTTGCAGAAACGTTGATGTTCACTTCTTTTCCTACCTGTGAGCCACTTACGTTAACCGTAAATTTACCACTACCACCAGAGATGGTTCCACCGTCTATACTTGCTTTTACACTTTCCATTGGAAAGCCTGCTGCAGAAACAGAGAATGGGTTAGGAATACCCGCATAAATCACATTCATTTTATCCGGAGAAACCGTTGCAGAAGGTTTTGCTACCTGATAAGATTGCTCAGGAGTTTTATATTCTACGATTTTACCATCTGTTTGTTTTACGCGGATGGTACCAGACCATTTGAACACCCCAACACTACCTGTGTTACCAGAATAGGTTGCTTTACCATCTTTTACAGACAGCGGGCTTGAGTTTACAGAGATATCCGGGTTAGACTTCGAATCGCTGGCGGTTAAAAACACCTGCGCGGTATACGGTTGTCCCTGGATCACATAAGAACTTGGTGCTACCGCAACCGCGTCAAACTGATCTAAGTTAACCAATGCCTTATCCATGTCTCCGAATAATTTCTTCACGACTTCAGCTTCAGCATTTTTCACATCCGACTGAATTTTGGTCAGGATTGTATTTGCAGCAGTTAAAGGCGTACCCTCACCAAAGTTAATATCTGCCCAGTTTTTCTTACCGTTGATTGGTTTATCTGCATTTTTAGCTTCCAAAGAGAAAGTCACATGCTGACGGTCTTTTTCAGGAAGTAAAGAGATTAACTTTTCGCGGGTTTCATTGATTTTCTTTTGCAGTTCTTCGCCTTTTTTCTGGTTGATCATGATGCCCTGAGCGATATCCAGGTTAGAACGTTCCGTTAAATCACCGGTTTCCGGATCAATACCTTTTCCTTCTACCACAAACTGATCTTTCAGTTTCTGGATATAATCATTCAGTTCACCGGCATAAGATTTTGCTTTATTGGCTTTATCCCAGATTGGCTGTGCCCTTCCAGGCTCTTCTTTAAGTTTTGTATTTTGAAATGCTGCGAACAATTGATCGATGCTGCTGCTGACATTGTTTTTTGAAGTCAGCAAACTATCATTGATGTTCTTAAAAGCATTAAGTATCGTATCCGATACGTTCAAGGCAAGCATCGCTAACAATACCAAATACATGATATTGATCATCTTCTGCCTTGTAGATTGTTTTCCTCCTGCCATTTTTAATTAAGTCTGATGATTAAATGAACACTAATTAAATACGGATTAAACACGTGGCTGATTCATTGCCGACAACATGTTACCATAGATTGCATTTAAAGAACCTAAGTTTTTAGCCAGTTTCCCAACTTCTTCCTTAAATTGTTTAGAATCTTCCATAGAATCATTGAAGTTATCCATCGTTGTAGCGATATTCTGATAGAATTTGTTCATTGATTTCAGGTGGGCCGTAGAATCTTGTAATTCTAATTCATAAACTGCATTCAGGGCGCCTAAGTTTTTAGCTAAAGCATTCACCTGCTCATGGTATGATTTAGAAGCACCGGCACTTTCGCCGATTTCTACCAGTTGACTTGTTGCTTTAGAGAAAGCACCATTTAAGGCATCAAAGCTTGAAGAAGCGGTTTTCACCTTTCCAGCAAATTCTGCTGTTGCGGTAGAAGCGTCAGCTACATTAGAGATGGTGGCTACTTTTTCACCAAAAGTACGTAGGCCATTGCCCAGACTTTCGATTAATTCAGGGCCGATTTTGGCATCTGTCAACATTTTATCCAATGCCGCAGTAGAAGAAAATCCTGAACCTTGTCCGCCGCCTCTTACCGTTGCTGTTGGCAATTCGCCGGTATAGTCGTCTTTCAATTCAGGGTATACTCTTTCCCATGCTGGTTCTGGTTCTGGCTGGATGAATCCGGTTAAAGCAAATAAAACTGCTTCTACGCCTAATCCAATTCCAATCATGTAATTACCCCATACACCACCAAGGTGAAGGATTTTGAAAAGCGCGCCAAGAATAACTACGCTGGCTCCGAGCGATATAGCCAGGTGCATTTTATCGAATTTACGGTTTGCTACCATTTTTTAGGATGAGTTTGGTATATATTGTTTTTTAGTTTCTATTCCTGATATCAGATCCCGGGTAAGCGGAAATACATCTGAAGCCGATATAAGATCTGGCCTGATCCTGGTACTCATAAGTACCAACAGAGTTTTGAAGGAAAAATCCGATATCTTTCCATGAACCACCACGTACTACTTTGCGTTTCAGATACTTGCTATCTGTCGCTTTAGCAACGTACGTAAAGTTTGGATTGAAATCGAGCAGTAAAGGAGCTGCTGATTGATTGTAAGCGGTAACGGTCCATTCAGAAACGTTGCCAGCCATATTGTACAAGCCGTAATCATTCGGGAAATAAGACTTCACGTTAACGGTATATAAACCACCGTCATCAGAATAATTTCCACGTCCGACTTTAAAATTCGCCTGCATACATCCTTTGGTATTGCGGATATATGGGCCACCCCAAGGGTATTTTGTTTTCACATTACCACCTCTTGCCGCATATTCAAATTGCGCATCACTTGGCAATTGGTATTCTGGTCTGGAGTTTAGTGGTTGTTTTCTGGCTACGGCTACCGACTCATAGAAGCGGGTACGCCATACACAAAATGCAGTTGCCTGTTCCCAGTTGACGCCTACTACCGGATAATCATCATAAGAAGGGTGATTAAAATAGGTTTTCACCATAGGATCATTCTGAGAATAAGAATAATCTATTTTCCAGACTAATGTATCCGGGTAAACATTTACAGAAGGAAACTGGTTTGATTTTTCAGGATCAGGAAGATCGGAGTAAGTGACGATAAAATCCTGTCTTTTTTTAGTAGGATCTTTACGGCCTTCGGCTTCCAGATCGGTACTTTTATAGCTATAAGCGTATCTCAGCTTTCTAACGTCGATTTCTGTTCTGCCGGGTAAGGCATCAGCACCGCTATAATACATATCGGTTAATTTGGCGCCGAAGCCACCATTTTTCCGACTCCATAACAGGGAGCCATTGCCTACTTTTTTCCAGTCTATATTACGTTCGGAAGCAGAAGTAGGGCCTGCATTGGCAGGAACTGGTTTATAAAAATTAGCGGCTACAGTTGGACCGAGTGTGGTGACTGCCACAGAATCCCTTACCCAGTTTACAAACTGTCGGTATTCTGCATTAGAGATCTCCGTTTGATCCATGAAGAAGGCGCTAAAAGAGGTCATGCGACTTGGGGAAGTCTGCGAATTGTTAATGTCCTCATCAGACATTCCAATTAAGGTTCTTCCTGGTGGCACATACACCATTCCTAAAGGTACACGGTTATTTTTAAACTTCTTATTGTATACCCCCACCAACTCGCCCTGGCCGCCTTTTCCGCAGCTAGCTAGAAGTATGGTTGCTATAATTCCCAAAAAGTAGACGTTTCTCCTCATATATTCGCATCAATTTTATAGCAATTTTATATATTAAGATTCACATTAACA
This sequence comes from Pedobacter gandavensis, assembly GCF_032677645.1. GTDB lineage: Bacteria > Bacteroidota > Bacteroidia > Sphingobacteriales > Sphingobacteriaceae > Pedobacter > Pedobacter gandavensis_A. The sequence continues at coordinate 528,747 of NZ_JAVTSB010000001.1, forward strand.
ACTAATAAGCCATAAAAATACGGGGAGGTATAATAATGAACAGAGAAATCCGTTCAGAGAAACGCATCAAACGCCTGTAGGAAAGTGATTTCTACTTCAAAGTAAAAAGTCCTAACCCTCAAAAAAAAAATAGAATAAATTGCGCTAAAGCGCGCAATTTACCGTTTGACGTTATTTATTAGATTTTTTGATATAATTTTCGATGGCCATAATCATGGATGGAGCTTCCGGTGAAGGTGCAGCAATATCTACGATTAAACCAGCATCACTTATTGCTTTATGGGTATTTACACCGAATGCTGCAAAGCGGGTATTGTTCTGGTGGTATTCCGGAAAATTGGTGAAGAGCGACTGAATGCTGGAAGGACTAAAGAATCCGATCACATCATAAAAAACTTCGGCAAGATCAGAAAGGTCAGAAACTACTGTTCTAAACAATACGGCCGGGGTAAAGTCGTAACCATTTTTCTGTAAGAAGTTCATGGTATCTTCCGTAGCCATATCAGAACATGGGTAAAGGAATTTATCGTTAGAATGTTTCTTCAACACTTCTGCTAAATCAGCAGCTGTTTGTTTACCGAAAAAGATCTTACGTTTCCTGTACTGGATATATTTTTGGAGGTACAAAGCGGTAGATTCTGAAATACAGAAATATTTCAGGTCAGCGGGGACGTCGTATCTCATTTCCTCACAAATTCTGAAAAAATGGTCTACGGCATTTCTGCTGGTAAACACTACTGCAGTAAAATCACTCAAAGTGATTTTGTCTTTTCTGAAATCTCTGGCTGGGATGCCTTCAACATGAATAAATGATCTAAAATCAATTTTCAGGTTGTACTTCTTTGCCAAATCAAAATAAGGAGACTTCTCTGTTTCCGGTTTTGGTAAGGTGATCAGTATACTTTTCACTTTACGTAACCTATCTTCTGTCTTTTCTTGCATTTTACCTAATTACCGCTTTAAAATCCTATTGCCTTGATTAATATTAATATAGGGCAAATTTCGAGGGCACAAAAATACAAAAACAAATACACTTTAGAAAATCTATAATGAGATAATATATTTATCCCTGCCCTAATAAACTGAAAAATAAAGATAATTGCGAGAAGTACAAAAGAAGCTACTACATAGTAAGATCCATACCTTAAAGGAGATAAGGCAAAAGCAATTACCAGGGGAATGAAAACTAAGGATAGATTAAAGTAACTTAAATATAATATGGAAACGTATTCATTTACGGCTTTTTGCACCTCAAAGAGATACCCTAAAAGACGTAAAATGAGAATTTTCACGACATATAACACGACAATCAGGATAGAAATGCTCAGGTAAAACTGGAAACCACTACTCACAAAAGAGAGGTGATAATACTGAGAAACGAGGTAAAAAAACATACCTAAAGTGAATCCGAACTGTACAAACAGGAGTAGAAAAGGCCAGGAAGTAAACAAATTATCTTCCCTATTCAGGTTATTCAGCACCCGATTACTAAAGAATGACTGCACAATACTTTGCAATTGTTTGGAGAAAGAAATTTTTAAAGCGGCGAATATCGCGAGCAAAACCACCAGTACAGCGAGTACCCAGCGCTCTCCTTTCGGCAATGGTTTGCCGGTCCGGATGGAAGAAATTTTCTTTAAATCCCCGATTTCCCGGTAGCGGTGCAACAGGTCGGTACGGCCGGTAGAATTTGCTTTGATGATACTGTCGATAATGATGTTTTTATCGATCAGGGAATCGGGCAATATCCAGGTATGTGTGATGATGGAATCGGTCACAAATCGTTGTCTCGCAAAATATGCGGCATCCTTCAATACTTTCCTAGGAAATGCAGGGCTTACCTGCAGCGTATCCGCAGCAAGATCAGGAGTCTGAGCGTAACCTTTAGAAAAGCTAGCCATACAAAGAAAGGACAGCAGCAGGATGATGCGATTTAAATTCATTGCTGCAAATTTAGGTTAAATATGTATTAGTTTCCCAACGGTTTTCAGATGTGGTTTTAGCGATTATCAAGTATCGCCCGGATACAAGGTAGTACAGCAATCCTGGTTTTGAGAAAGCACAGCGGAAGTGGTCGGGTTGTGGTCGGGAAGAGTGGCATCTTCAGATAGGGGATGGAAAGGGTTCGTCATAGGTTGCTGGTACTTTGGTATACCTTTTACTATCCAGACCTTTTCCCAAAGTTTAGTCAACCCTAACAAGAATAAACGCTCTTCCCGACCAATACTAGAACACTATTTGTTCTTTTTTGGCGGATCAAAGCTCATGATGAAGTTCCGGGTAAGGTTTTTCTTCTGGTCTATTTCCTGTTGCATTCTATACATGGAAGTTTCCGCGAAAAAGGCGGTTAAAATCTGAGTGTCTTTGTGTTTAGCTGAACTTTTCAAAGCTTCAATATAGCTGGCTTTTTCCACAGCGCCAATAATGACGTGGGGTTGGTTGAACTTCGCCAGTATAAAGTTGGAGATCAAGCGGCCAGTACGCCCGTTTCCATCAGGAAAGGGATGCAGATAGATAAAAAATTGGTGAAACCTGGCGCTAATGTCCAGCGGATGAAGTTCAGCTTTGTCAATCGCCTCCTGTGTAGCAGCAACTAAGGAAGGCATACGCGCAATACTGGTTTTATAATCTCCAAACACAGTATCTCCCGCAGCCATTTGCGTATCTGTATATTCACCAGGCTCGAAGCCTTTGGCAAATTTCAGGGTATTTTGCGTTAAAATCTGCTGTGTTTGTCTAATCAGGTCTTCCGTTAAAGGCTGGCTCAGGTTATTAAATAAAAATTCGTAAGCCTTGAAATGATCGAGAATTTCATGTGCTTCATACAAAGATTTGTTCTGTAGTTTCAGGCTTAACCCCTGCTCTTTAAGCGCGGATGTTTCCGCTACCGTAAAGGTATTTCCCTCCACTGCACAACTATGAGCGGAAAATAAAATCTCATTGTATTCCTGAAAATCTACCGGATTAAAGCTTTCCACAATCACTTTGTTGTAATTCAATACCAGGGAATCATATTTTTTAAGTAGTGCGTCCATTTAGGAATTGCCGGTTTAAGTAAAATTCAATTACATCAAAGATACAGGAAACAGCTGAAAACTGGTTGCAATCCGATTAGAGAGATTGAGCGGCCGGACAACTATTATTACTTCACTCATCTTGAGAACAGTTTTACCGAGTCATTGCTTGTTAAGCCGATCAATTCTGTATTTTAGTAGGCAGTATTCGTTTAATCACAATGATATCATGCCACACAAGGAAGTAGCCACTTTTTGCCCGGCAAACCAGGAAGAGTGGAGAAATTGGTTAACAGAAAATCATATTTCGAGCCAATCTGTCTGGCTTGTTCAGTATAAACAAAAATCCTCCAGACCGAGTATCACCTGGAGCGATGCAGTAAACGAAGCACTTTGCTTTGGCTGGATTGACAGTACCCGAAAAACGGTTGATGCTGAAAGTTTTGTACAATTCTTCTGTAAGCGAAAACCAACCAGCAACTGGTCGAAGGTTAACAAAGCAAAAGTTGAGCAGTTGATCGCAGCAGGATTAATGGCAGAAGCAGGTTTAAAAAGTATTGAAGTCGCGAAGAAAAACGGCTCATGGTCCCTGATGGACGAGGTTGAGGAATTGATGATACCGACAGATCTGGAAGCAGCATTCCAATTACAACCAGGTTCAGCAGACTATTTTGACGGCCTCAGCAAGTCCGTTAAAAAAATGATACTTCAATGGGTTGTTCTTGCCAAACGACCAGAAACCAGACAAAAAAGAATTACCGAAATCGTGGAGCTTGCAGCTCAAAAACTGAAGCCGAAGCAGTTTAGATAAAACACTCCCATTAAAAACACGATCAAAAATAAAGCTATAGCTTGACGAAAAATTGGTATTGTGCTAACAAAAACTTTGTAAACACTGCGAATAGATCGCTCCAATGGGTATGGTATGCTCACGAATACTGATCTCTGCCCGATCAAACCTACTGATCTTATCACAGGCCACTATAAAAGCCCTGTGTGTGCGTATAAACCGTTGAGCAGGCAACAACCCTTGCATCTCAGCAATGGTCACCCTCGTACTCAATAACCTGCCGCCTTCCAGATATATTTTGCTGTAGTTCCCTGCAGCTTCAATAAACAAGACCTCATCCAGCTGGACTTTAACTTGTGCATAGCCGTCCTTTACAAAAATAGCTGTCAATTCCTCTTTATCTTGTCTGGTACGTAAAGCATGAAGTTCCTGTGCTTTATTACAGGCCTTCAAAAAACGGGGCAATGAAAAAGGCTTTAGCAGATAGTCAACCGCATCAAGCTCGAAACTTTTGACCGCATGTTCAGAATAGGCGGTTGTAAAAATCACCATCGGCGGATTACTGAGGCTATTCAAAAAATCAATTCCGCTGATATCAGGCATTTTAATGTCCAGAAAAATCAGGTCGGTTTTGTTTTGCTGTAAATAGACAATCGCTTCAAACGCATTGGTGAAAGTAGCCTTCAACTCGATAAAAGAAACTTTAGCAGCGTGTGAGCTGACCACCTCCAGCGCAATCGGTTCATCATCTATGGCAATAGCTATCATCCTTTAAAATTAATTATTAATCGCCAACTCCAGCTTAAGGTGGATAAAAAACTCTTTGCCATTATCATGGATGACGAGTTCGTGTTTGTTGGGGTACAATAAAGTAAGCCTTTGTTTCACATTCTCCAGTCCGATTCCGCTCTGACCTTTCTCCGGATCACTTTCGCTTCTGATATGAATACTATTATGCACATCAAAATAGAGCGTATCACCCTTGGTTTGCAGAGTTATTTTTAGGTATGATGGGTTTAAAAGGCTAATCCCGTGCTTAAAAGCATTCTCTACAAAGGGGATCAATAACATTGGTGTGATCATAAGCTGGCCATCGTAAGCTTCAATCTTTGTCTCGATCGTTATATTTGGGGAGGTAGCCACCCGCAACTTTTGGAGCAATATGTAATTCTCTAAATAATCAATATCCCTTGACAGCAGTATCTGATCCTTGATATTTTCTTCCAGCATAAACCGCATCATATCCCCCAATCTTTGTATCCCTTCCCCGGTACGATCTGCATTTTCTTGTAGCGCAGTGCCATACAAAGTATTTAATGCGTTAAATAAAAAGTGCGGATTGATCTGTGATTTTAAAAAATTAAGACTGGCATCTGACTTCCCCAGTTCGGTTTTGAGTGTTTTAATCTCCTCCTCTTGTTTCGCATTCCGGCTATTGTAAATCATCCAGGCCAGGGGCATGATCAGGAGTAACTGAGTTAAGGCATTGCCAATAACGCCAATTTCAATATTCAGATTATCCACTCCTTGATCTGCAAGCCAGAGGCCGAAGGATCCTGCTAAGATGACCAGGGTTGATAAAATCGTGATTAACAACATCAGCGAAAAATAGGTCAGGAACTTAAACTTTTTTAAGGAAATCCAGGGAAGTAAGCGATGTACCACAAACAAATAAAGGACTATGGCAACCGGCCCCTCGTACATAAAAAAATATTTAAGCTTGATGGGAATAGGGATAAATAATAAACTCATGGTGAGGAGCATCCAGCAAGCCACAAGCAGAGCCGCTTCATAGCACAAAGCATTCTCTTTGTTTTCCTTGTTCCTGTTCAAAAACAGGAGCAGCATTTTGATCGCCAGCAAAGCCGCAAAGTAGATATTGATAACATCTACTGTAAACCATAGCGCAATAAATGCAAAAACAAAAAGGGTATTTGACGCGCGTCCTTGTGGCTTCTCAAAGGCAGGGGTAACATAAAAACAAAGCAACAGATAACTGATAAAAATGAGGAGGTGCTTAAATATTGAAGCGATTAACAGACCACTAACCGGAGGACGGGTATTAACAAGTACCGGTATGCTCATCTGTAGAATATCAACTATGTTTAACAATAATGCGGCTACAATAAATCCGGTAACAATCCAGAATTCAGTCCTGGCGGCATCACTTTTAAATTTAATACTTGCATGTTTATACATTATCTTAAGGCGTTAATTTTTACTGACACAATAGTACAAAAGCAAACAATGCCTCCTGTAAAAATGTGATCAACCAGCCAAAAAATGTGATGAACGCGATAAACTAAAAATTACACCAGCAATCCCGTTAGCCCTTTAAATTATTTACTTTTGTCAGATGTCCGGTATCTATATCCATATTCCATTTTGCAAAAAGGCCTGTACTTATTGCGACTTCCACTTCAGCACCTCTTTAAAATACGTTGATGAGATGACTGATGCGATTTGCACAGAAATTATCAAGAAAAAGGACAGAGTTGCCGACCATCAGATTGGCAGTATTTACTTTGGCGGAGGCACCCCTTCCGTACTCCCTACCGCAGCATTTGAAAAGATTTTCAATACCTTGACCAAACATTTTTCTATTGCTTCGGATGCAGAGATTACGATTGAAGCCAACCCCGATGACCTGGATGCTAAAAAAATCAAGGAATTGAGACAATTGCCAGTCAACCGGTTCAGCATTGGAATCCAGTCTTTCTTTGAGGAAGACCTGATCTGGATGAACCGTGCGCACAATGCACAGGAAGCTGAAGATTGTATCAAAAGAAGTCAGGATGCTGGCTTTGAGAATTTAAGCATTGACCTGATTTACGGCTATCCCCTACTCACCGACCAGAAATGGCTGAGTAATATCAATAAAGCCATCGAGTTTCAAACGCCACATATTTCGGCTTATGCCTTAACCCTAGAACCAAAGACCGCGCTTGCCAGTGCCATCAAAAGAGGCAAACAAACACCGGTAAATGAGGAACAAAGTGCAGCGCAGTTTATCACCATGATCGATAAGCTGAAAGAAGGCGGATTTGAACATTACGAGATTTCTAATTTTGCAAAGCCCGGTAAGTATGCGGTTCACAACACCAATTACTGGCGTGGCATCCCATATATGGGCATCGGCCCTTCTGCACATGGCTTTGATGGCCATACGCGTTACCTGAATGTAGCCAACAATGCGGCTTATTTAAGTGACATCAGAGAAGGCCGTTTGCCTGAAACCATAGAAACATTAGACCTGTACGACCGGTTTAATGAATACATCATGACCTCCTTACGCACCATGTGGGGAACCAGTCTGGATAAAATTACTGCCGATTTTGGCAAGATATTCCTGGCCGATACGCTGAAAAGCATCAAACCATTTATCGAAAGAAAATGGCTGGTAAATGAGCATGATCACTTAACTTTAACCTTAGACGGGAAGTTATTTGCCGATCATATTGCCTCAGAATTGTTCATCATTCCGGAAGACCACCGTTAAAAATAGCCCTACAGCAATGAAAGATAAAGTGATATGGATCACCGGAGCCTCATCCGGTATAGGAGAAGCGCTGGTTTACGCCTATAATGACCAGGGTGCAAAACTGATCATTTCTTCCCGCAACAGGGATGAATTGTTCCGCGTAAAAGGCAACTGTAAAAGTAAAATGAACGTGCATGTATTGTCGCTGGATCTGGAAAACACCGATGCACTGGCGGAAAAAGCAACAGAAGCCATCCGGATTTTTGGAAAGATTGACCTGTTGATCAATAGTGGCGGGATTAGTCAGCGCGGACTGGCCTTAGAAACTGACCTTGCCGTAGAACAGCGTCTGATGAACGTTAATTTCTGGGGTACGGTAGCTTTAAGCAAAGCTGTATTACCGGTGATGATTGCCAACGGCGGCGGTCATATCGTTTGCATCAGTAGTCTGGTAGGCAAGTTTGGCACAAAGCTACGCTCTGCTTATTCGGCCTCTAAACACGCTTTACACGGTTATTTCGACTCCTTACGGTCGGAAGTGTATGATCAGGGGATTCACATTACCCTGGTATGTCCGGGTTTCATTAAAACCAACGTTACGCTTAACGCCCTAACACCTTCAGGTACGCCACAAGGAACCATGGACGCAGCTCAAGAGGCTGGCATGTTGCCGGAAATCTGTGCTCAGATGATTGTAAAAGCAGTCAAACTACGCAAAGAAGAAGTTTATATTGGCGGAAAAGAAGTTAAAGGAGTTTGGTTGAAACGATTCTTTCCCCTAAAGTTCTCGAAGTACATTAGAACAGCGAGTGTGACTTAATCAGCTGACAAGGCTGCCCGGTAATATTTTTGGATTGATTTTTGAACCCTTGAATTTCAAAAATAAAGCTATGAATTTTATCATCACTCTCCTTGTCAATGCCGGTATTTTACTGGGCATGACTTATGTACTCCCTAGCGTAAGAATTAAAAATTACGGGACGGCAATCGTTGTTGCCTTAGTAATTGGCTTACTAAATGCTACTTTAGGCTGGATATTAAGGGTGCCATTGAATGTAGTTACCCTGGGATTTCTATCCTTCTTTGTTCATTTAGTGGTAACGGCTCTGATGATCAAATTAGCAGACAAGCTGTTTGACGATTTCGAAATTACCGGATTTGTTCCTGCGCTGATCATCGCTTTAGTGATGGCTATCGTTGGTGTGATCCTTTAAAATTCAGGCAGTTATAGAGAAGCCGGGGGTATCAGGCGCAAACGTTTGCGCAAATATTTTTTAATAGGCTAGAAAACATCCGGTTATAAAACAAAACTGCATAAAAAAGCGGCCTTTCGATTGATTCGAAAGGCCGCTTTTGGTATAGGCTATTATTTAATTGGTTTGATCCAATAAGAGTATTCATGTGCAGCAAAAGGAACCCTATATGCTTTTAACGGCATAGAACCCCAACTGTCGATCCCCTGTAAACCACTCTGAATTAAGTCTAAGTGCATATAAATGCGGTCTCTTTTCACTAATTCACCAGAATGGTATTGTTTTTTATTCACTTCAGGATCAAGATCATCCACACTGTAAGGCAGTGCAGAGAAGCTCAACAGGCTATCTACCATACCGAAACTTAGTCCTTTTCCTTTTTTATCTGTGAAGTTAACCCAACGTACTTCCGTTTTATTTCCGCTTTCCTGAGGACGTGCGTAAGGGAAGTATTGCTCGTCTAAGGTTTGGTTAAATACCCCTACAAAAGAAGCTGTTTTACGATCTGAATAGTTTTCACCTGGTCCACGACCATAGTAATTGATTTTATTCAATCCTGCGTTTAACTGTAAATCATTACCCACACGTAGCATTAAAGGGTATTTACCTTTATTGGCCGTAAAACGGTTGTTTACTTTTAACACACCGTCAGGTCTGATGGTAATCGTTTGTGCTACCGTAGCATCACCATCCACCAGATCTTTTTTAAACACGACAGTTACTTCGCCGGAAGGAGCAGTAGTTACTTCCGCAGCGCTTACTTTAGCATCTGCATAAGCTGTTCTCCATTTTCTAAGTTTACTGTTAAAACCAGCACCGATATCATTGTCTGTTGGTGCGCGCCAAAAACCTGGTTGTGGGCCTTCAGTTAACAATTGAGTACCTTTTACAGTATAACCAGTCATCATTCCTTTCTCAAGGTCTAACGTTACTACGAAGTCTTTTCCTTTAACAAGGGTTTTTCCAGCTGCTTTTTCTACCGTTAAGGTACCGGTTGCTGTGCCTTGATTTACCGCTTGTGGCGTACCATTCCAGGCAAATTGTTCCGTTGCAATCGTGTATCCTAAAGGAAGGAAAGGTTCTGCTGTTTTTAAGTCGTAATATACGTTAAGGAAGTATTCTGATCCTGCTTTAGCTTTCGTTTTAACCGGCAAGCTCAATTCTTTTTCAGTCCTTGGCGCGATGCTAAGTACGTTTTGAGTTCCTTTTTCAACGATTTTGCCATTCTCTAACAACTCCCAGTTTAACTTCACATTCTCCAGTCCTTTGAAGAAATACGAGTTGTTTACACTGATGGTGTTGTTGCCATTGTATTTGGTTTTGATGTATTGATACACCTTTTTCACCTCTACGGCCATTGGAGTCATGCCACGGTGATTCGTAACCACACCTTTAACGCTAAAGTTGTTGTCGCTAAAGTTTTCATTTACCGGACCACTTAGTGGGAAATCACCACCATAAGCATCGATGCGTTTTCCGTTTTTCACAGTATCAATCGCCTGATCAATCCATTCCCAGATGTATCCCCCTTGCAGGTTTGGCTGACTTTCGATCACATCCCAGTACTCTTTAAAGTTACCAAGGCTGTTTCCCATGATGTGTGCAAATTCGCTCATGATCAAAGCACGGTCTGGCTTGCTGTTCGCATAGCTTTTCAACCAGTTTGGATCAGGATATTGAGGAACAATCATGTCTGTATTGAAATCTTCTTCCGCACGTTCGTATTGTACCGGGCGACCGTCATGTGCTTTCAACCAATCATAACCTTCATAGAAGTTTCTACCGTTACCAGCTTCGTTTCCTAATGACCAGGTGATTACTGAAGAGTGATTTTTATCGCGTTCATACATTCTGGTAATACGCTCCATGTGTGGCATTCTCCATTCTTTATCATTTCCAAGCGTGTAAGCAAGGTCATAATAACGACCATGAGATTCAATATTCGCCTCATCAATTACATATAATCCGTATTCGTCGCAAAGCTCCATCCAGAATGGATCCGGTGGATAATGAGAATGTCTTACGGCATTCACATTCAGTTTCTTCATCATTTCCATGTCTTTCAACATGTCTGCTTTAGTTAAGGTATGCCCTTGTGTCGCATTGTGCTCATGACGATTTACGCCTTTAAAGAACACTCTTTTACCATTCACAAGGAAATTGTTGTTAATCAATTCTACCGTACGGAAACCAAGTCTTTGTGGAATCACTTCCAGTACTTCTCCTTTTTTGTTCTTCAGGGAGATGAATAAAGTATAAAGGTTTGGCGTCTCCGCTGTCCATGCCGCAACATTCGGGATTTCCGTTTGTAGCTTTACGTTCGCTTTATAGTTTCCAAGAACTTTGTTTATACCTTTTGTTTCTTCTGTATAAACGGTTTTTCCTTTTGGATCTACCAGTTCTAAAGCTACAGAAAAAGTGTCCGGGGTACTGTGAAGCGTTCCTCTTTCAATTTTGTAGTTGTTGATCTCTGCCTCAAATGATAGTAATCCGTTTTTGAAGGTTTTATCTAAAGTAGCAATCGCTTTGAAATCTCTTACATCTACTTTTGGCGTAGAATAAAGGTAAACATCGCGCTCTATACCAGAGATTCTCCACATATCCTGACACTCCAGGTAGCTACCGTCACTCCAACGGTAAACTTGTAAAGCAACCAGATTTTCTCCTTTTTTAAGGTATTTGGTAATATCGAATTCCGCAGCAAGCTTGCTGTCTTCGCTATAACCAACTTTCTTACCATTCACCCAGATGTAAAAAGCAGATTTTACGGCACCAAGGTGGATGAAAGTCTGACGGCCATCCCAGTTTTCTGGTAGGGTAAACTTCTTTCTGTAAGATCCTACCGGATTGTTATCCTCAGGAATATCGAATGGAGGGTTCATTTTCTCTCCCATCAATTTGCGACCTGCAAATTCATAAGGGTGATTTACGTAGATCGGTAAGCCATAACCATTGGTTTCCCAGTTGGCCGGAACTTTAAAATTATCCCATTTTGTATCGTCAAAAGTAGTCTTGAAAAATTCTTGCGGACGTTGTCTCGGGTCTTGTACCCAGTTAAATTTCCATTGTCCGTTTAAGGTTAGAAAGTAGTTCGACTTCTCCTTTTCACGCTTTGATGCCAATGCCTTGCTTTCATAAGCAAATGCCGTAGCACGCATAGGCATCCTGTTTACAGAAACCACCTCTGGAGTTTGCAACTCCGTTGGTAATTGCTGGCTCATTACTGCCGAAGAGGCCAATAATAAGGATAGTGTGGTAAAAATTGTTCTCATTTATGTGTTTAGATTGTATTGCTTAATCGAACGTACCTATATTTTAGATAATAACGCCCTAAATGGGCAACGCAAACGTTTGACTGGTTTTTGTTCCTTCTTTTACTTTCTCTTTTCCTAATTTCATCTTACAAACCACTAAGAAACCAATACACACACAAATGAACATGAAGAAATTAAGCTTATTCCTTCTTGCTTTTCAGCTACTGATCCTTCCGGCGTCCTTTGCCGGAAGCAGGGCTGAAATCGAGCCTGAAAGCATCACCATCCCATTAGGAGGCAATGCATATGTAGAAAAAGGCGGCACTGCAAGGATTAAAGATCAGGGCCTAACCAATTGGAATCAGGCCTCCGATGTAATTGCCATTTATTTTAGAACAGAGACTGTAGGAACAGCCGATTTATCGCTCAAACTAAGCGTTCCGGAAGGAAACAGCAAAATCAGCGTTACCGTAGCCGGAAAGACTTTTACTAAAACACTAAACAACACGAAAACGGAGATTATACCCTTAGGTAAGGTAAATATCAAAGCACCGGGTTATGTTAAAGTAGAGCTGAAAGGTATCAGTAAAACCGGACAAGTATTTGCCGAAGTTTCGGACTTATTAGTGAGCGGCTCTGCCCTTTCCAAAGGCGCTGTTTACGTAAAAAATAGCGATGGTGGTTATTTTCACTGGGGCAGAAGAGGCCCATCCGTACATTTAAACTATGTTATTCCTGCGGAAGCAGCGGAAAAAGTAGAATGGTTCTATAATGAAATTATGGTTCCTGAGGGCGAAGATAAAGTAGGTACTTATTATATGGCCAACGGCTTTAGCGGTGGTTATTTTGGCATGCAGGTAAACTCTCCGACAGAACGCAGGGTACTTTTCTCTGTATGGAGCCCGTTTACTACGGATGATCCGAAATCTATCCCTGACAGCATGAAGATTGTACTGTTGAAAAAAGGAAATACCACCAAAACCGGAGAATTCGGTAATGAAGGTTCCGGCGGACAAAGCTATATGTATTACCCATGGAAAGCGGGTAAGAGTTATGCGTTTTTGACCCATGCAAAGCCTAATCCATCAAAAAACACCACTACTTATACGGCTTACTTCAAGGATCTTGAAAAAGGCGACTGGCAATTGGTGGCTAGTTTTGATCGTCCACAAGCAGCAGTATACTTAAAGGGCATCTATTCTTTCCTGGAAAACTTCTCTCCACCAACAGGTGCTCAGTCGCGCAGAGGCGATTATAAAAACCAATGGGCAGTTGATACTTCCGGAAAATGGTATGAAGTAACTGATGTGGTATTCACAGCGGATGCGACAGCCAGAATCAATTACAGAAAAGACTATACCGGCGGTACAGACGGTACTTCTTTCTACTTGAAAAATTGCGGTTTCTTTAATGATTTCACACCCATTAAGACGCCATTTCATAGGAAATCTACAGGAAAAACACATCCTGAAATAGATTTCAATAAGCTGCCATAGGTAGGTAGCACGAGATCAGGACTGGTTCAAGAATATCACATGGACACACACCGGAAACCGGTATTCTCCAGTCCTGTATCCATCGAAGACTTCATTTTGGAAGTTACCCGATACCCTTTACAATACGAAGAGTGACACATAAATGAACCTCCCCTGATGATTTTCTTAGGGATTCCTGGTTCCTGCGGATCATAACTATCTTTTGGTCCTTTAGGATTGCTTACCATCCCTTGCTGTTGTTGTTTTTGATAGTAATCTTCACGGTACCAATCGGCTGTCCATTCCCATACATTTCCTGCCATATCGTATAAGCCATAGCCGTTTGCAGCGAATGATTTTACGGGCGCAACATTGCCGTAACCATCGGTCTTTTTATCTGAATAGGGGAATTCTCCCTGCCAGGTGTTCGCTTTTACCTTTCCTGTAGTCAGGTCTTCATCTCCCCATGGGTATTTTTTATCTTTTAGTCCACCTCTGGCCGCATATTCCCATTCCGCTTCGGTTGGCAATCGCTTTCCTGCCCATTTCGCATAAGCATTTGCATCAAACCAGGAGATCTGGGTTACAGGGTGATTTTCTTTTCCTTTGATACTGCTATTTGGGCCTTGAGGATGTCTCCAGCTGGCACCGGGAGTCCAGCTCCACCATTGTGAAACATCGTTGATGTCTACACGTCCGTTTGGCGGAGAAAAAGTCAATGATGCGGGTTGTAATTGGTCGTCTGATGGCTTTGGAGTGCCTGGAGGCAGTTGTTTTTTGATTTCTTCCCAATCCGGTTTCTGCTCTGCCTGGGTCAGGTAGCCTGTTGCCTTTACAAATTCGGCAAACTGAGCATTGGTCACTTCGGTTTCATCGATCCAGAAACCGTCCATTTTTACCTCATGTGCAGGGTATTCGTCTCTGCGTCCTTCTTTATCCGAAGCACCCATTTTGAAGGAGCCCGCAGGAATAAGTTTCATGCCGGTATGGTTAAATTTGTTCCTTTTACCGCTGGAAAGGGAGGTTGCATCCGGAAGGACACCGTATCTTTTAGGAAGGTTGGAATTGCAACAGGTAGAATCTGTAGGATTTCTCTCCGTCGTTTCGCCATTAGTTTCGGAAGCTGTAGCTCCCCCTTTATGGTCACCTTGTGGAGTGCAGGCCATCATGGCCGATGCTAAAAACAAATACAAAAATTCTTTCTTCATAAAAATACGGGGGAACGATCCTGAACTCAGCTTAATCAAGGCCAAATTAATGATAAAATATTAAAATCTGAGCTGATTCTTATTTCATCACGCCAATTTTAGTCCCATCCCATTCGGGGAAAAGTACTTTATCGTTATGAAGGTTCAAATGACGGTCTGCCACCTCAGAAAACACGCTTCTAAAATCGGTGGTTACGGCCAGATCTCTACCATCTTCGAGGTTTTCTATGGCCATCGGCTGCACATTCCCATGTACCAGTCCGCCACTTACCCCATTGCCGAGAATGAAATTGCAGGAAGCACGGCCATGGTCTGTGCCACCGGTTCCGTTTTGCTTAACGGTACGGCCAAATTCGGTCATGGTCATGACGGTAACATCATCCTGTAGCGTTCCCATATCTGTCCAGAAGGCCATGATGCTATTGCTAAGGTCGCCTACATTTCTGGCGAAAATGCCGGTATCGGTGCCCTGGTTAAAATGGGTATCCCATCCACCAGACTCTGCAAAGGCCACTTCCATGCCTACGTTCATTTTGATCAGCTGTGCGATTTGTTTCAGGGAATTGCCCAGCGCCGTGTTCGGATATACCGCGTTATTGCCCGGTTTATAATTCTTTGTATCGGTTTTCTGCAACATCTTTATTGCTTCAAAGCTTTCCTTTCCGGTATCCTTGAGCAGTTCTGAGGAGGTCTGATCGTATAAATCTTCGAAGCTTTTGGCTGCCAGATTAGCGCCATTCCTATTCCCTCTCATTTGAATATTAAAATCCTGGAGGTTGCTGATGGCCAGTGCCGGATTGGCGCCATAAAAGGACCTTGGCAAGGAAGAGGTCAGGCTAACGCCCTGAAATGGAGTTGCACCATCATGCCCCAATAAACCTACCGCCCGGTTTAACCAGCCGCTGTCTGTCCCTTTTTTGAAGGGAGTACCAGATTCCATGTAATCCTGAGCATCAAAATGAGACCGGGTATTGTTGGGAGATCCGATGCCATGCACAATTCCCATGCGCTTATCCCGGAATACGGATTCGAAGGCTGCCATGGAGGGATGAAGCCCAAAACGGCCATCCAGATCTATTAAGGGGGTATTTTTGGTGGCTTTGGCAGCGCTCATCATTAAATTTGGTCGCGCTTGTTGCAGGTATTGATCGGTAAATGGGCTCACGGCCATCAACCCATCCATTGCCCCACGTTGGAAAATGCAAACCAGTATTTTCTTCCTGTTGAATAATCCCGGAACGCTGGTATTGGCGACTGCTTCTGTCAGAAAACCTGGAATTCCGCCAATACCGAAGCCGAATAACGCCAGTCCACCGTTTTTTATAAATCCTCTTCTTGAAGTCATGATGTTCTTAGTTTATTTACGATTTATTTACGCTGGAATTCAGGCGACCCGATGATTACACCCACTACCTGCGCCAACATGGCATTGTTATTTTTTTCCTTTTGCCCCACCGGCTGCTGTTCTTCCATGGTGCTTTTATCCGTTTTACCCGCGGTTTTATCTGCTGCATCCGCTACTTTATTGGTCAGTGAAGGATCATTTAGCATCGGTTTAAGTCTTTTAAAAGTCTCCGTTAGATTGCGCTCAGGCATCATCATTTTCCCATAAGTTAGTAAGGCGGCTTCGGCACTTTCCGGTTCATGAAAATCGTTCAATGCCGCAAGATTTATCCGGACACCCGGAATACGCTGGGCGGCAATGGCCAGTCCAAAGTTCATTCTATTGAGCAAGGAGCCTGTGTTAATCCAGTATTGTCCTTGATCCGGGAATCCGGTAGGTGCCTGATAATAATACATTTTTTGTCCCATTTTATTGACCCAGCTGAAGAGCTGATAAGGCTGTGTAATATCTGCATCCAATGCTCTGAGGGCACTAATAGTCAATTCAAATGGTGATTTTGTTTTTTCTCTGAGGGCATCTTTAGTCCAGAATTCGGGAGCCGAAACCATGGTGATCATCACTTGTCGGATGTCCCCTTTGGTTTTGCTAAAAGTCTTTGCCATCTTATCCACCAGGCTTTGCGCAGGATGATCATTGACGAACCTGGTGGCTATTTTTTTACTGATAAATTTGGCGGTTGCCGGATGATTGGCTAATAAGTCAAATAAGGCAAGGCCTTCTTCATAGCCCCCTCCGGCAGGGAAATCCTTTCCTAACACGGTTTTCGCTTCATTGTCATGTCGGTTTGGAACAAATAAAAAGTCGCCATCTCTTACAAAACCCCTTTGTTTCAAATTCTCTTCCCCTACCTGATCAATAATCTTTTTCATCCCCGATCCATAACCTTCTTCACCCATTGGTGCCATAGTCCAGCCGGTCAATACTCTTGCAGCCTGGGTCACATCCGATTGGGTATATCCTCCGTCTACGCCCATGGTATGCAGCTCCATCACTTCCCTCGCATAGTTTTCATTCAGTCCTCCGGATTTCCGTTTTGCGGGTACCGGTTTCCCTTTCTTATTCATCAAAGGCTGATTCAGGTTGTTTTTTACCGGAGTTCCGGTACTGCTAAAATTATCCAGATAAATGAGCATGGCCGGCGATTTAGCCGTTGCAAGGAGTAAATCTTCAAATTTCCCCGTCACCTTAGGACGGATCACATCGCGTTCATAGGCAGGAACAAAGGCTACACATTGATTTTTGGTAAGCGATACATTGAAATGATTGAACCAGAAATCGGTCAGCAATTCTTTCAATTGATTATTCGTATAAGCCGCTCTTAGTATCTTTTGATTGATAAATTGTCTTATTAATTCCTGTTCCGGCTTCAATCCTTTTTGCGCCATATAGGCCCGGATCTGGGCACGATACGCTGGCTGATCCCCTTTATTAACGGAATCTTTATTGATAAATCCATCCTGTATGGCTAGCTTTAATACCCTGTTTGCTCTTGGATATTTATTCTCGACTTCGGTATTCGTCAAATTTATATCTTCATATTTATTCAATAATAAATTCAGGCTATCATCGGGAAGTGTACCCTCCAGCTGTTGCTGAAACCATCGCTCCAATCCGATTTTCAATACGGCATCTACCTCCCCTTTCTTCGCCCCATAGCTAAACCTGCTCAGTAAATGTGCTGCTGCCTGACGCTCCGTCAATCCCGCCTGTCGGTAAGGAAAAGCCGGCTTATAAACCACTGAGCCACTATTTTTAAAAGAACAGAAAAATATGGTGAAGAGCAGAACAGCTATAAATGAGTAAATAACCTTTACCGGTGTTTTCATACTTTGGTTGTTTGAGGTATAATTCTTATGACCAGCAGAATAGAAAAAAGATTAATGCTTTTTTAAATATAACAAAAACCGACCCGAAGATTTCCTCGTATCTGCCCATACAAAAACTACTATCATGAAAAAAACATTCTTTACCGTAATTGCTTTCGTAGCTATCGCATTTACATCACAAGCACAGAAAAATCCAATGGTTGGTGGCGCAGCGATGTATGCCAATAAAGACATTGTTGATAATGCCGTAAATTCTAAAGACCATACCACCCTTGTTGCAGCAGTAAAAGCTGCCGGACTGGTAGAAACTTTAAAATCAGCAGGACCATTCACTGTTTTCGCACCTACCAATGAAGCATTTGCAAAACTTCCGGCAGGAACAGTTGAAATGTTAGTTAAACCAGAAAACAAAGCTTTGTTAACCAAAATCCTTACTTACCACGTTGTTCCCGGAAAACTGACCGCTGCCGATATCGCAAAAGCCATCAAAGCCGGAAAAGGTAAAGCTGAATTCACTACCGCAAGCGGTGGAAAATTATGGGCATGGATGGATGGAAATAAGTTAGTATTGAAAGATGAAAAAGGTGGCATGTCTACCGTTACCATCGCCAATGTAATGCAGAAAAATGGTGTGATCCACGTTGTGGATACCGTGTTGATGCCTAAATAATCAGGACCTTCCTTATTCAACAGGGAAAATTGATCCTGTTCGAAGACCTTTAAATGTTTTCCCATTCGGAAAAGATTTGAGTCGGAGAACAGGATTAATTTTTTCAGGTAACCAGAAGAGCCTGCAATGCGCTTCCGGATCCGAAAGCATGATAAATTAACCCGCCAACGGCTAAATCATACAAAAATAATTATTCGCAGATGGATAAGTTTAAATTTTAATTTACACTTTTGTCCTTTAACCTTGATAATTATGAGCTTTATCTTAAAGCCGGTAGATACCGTTGAGAACATTAGTCCTGAGGATTTCAAAAAGAATTATTTAGATCCGAGACGTCCTTTAATTATAAAAGGTCTGACCAAATCATGGCCAGCCAGAGAAAAATGGACGACTGACTATTTAAAAGAAATTGCCGGCGATCTAAATGTCAGCTTGATGGACAACTCTAAAGCAGATCCCTCAAAACCTATCAATGCTTCTGTAGCAGAAATGCGTTTTGGTGATTACCTGGACCTGATCAAAAGAGAGCCTACTGAACTTCGCATATTTTTCTTTAACCTGTTTAAGCATGTGCCTAGCCTGGTTAAAGACATCGTATTGCCGAAAGATCTAATGGGTGGTTTCATCGAAAGTATGCCTGCCATGTTCTTCGGTGGCTCTAACTCGGTTACGTTTTTACACTACGATATCGACTTACCTCACCTTTTCCATACCCATTTTGGTGGAAGAAAACACATCATTTTGTTCGATAACAAATGGAAGAAAAGGTTATACTGTATCCCTAATGCAACTTATGCCTTAGAAGATTATGATGTTGCAAACCCGGATTTCGAGAAATTCCCTGCTTTAAAAGGCGTGGAAGGTTATGAAGTGTTCCTGGAACATGGTGATACCTTATTTATGCCTACAGGAATGTGGCACTGGATGAAATATCTGGACGGTTCTTTCTCCCTAAGCTTAAGAGCATGGGATGCTTCTATAGTCAGAAAAGCACAAAGTGTGTTCAACCTGGCGATCAAAGGCGGACTGGATAGTATGTTGAAAATGGCTTTTAAAGCCCCTTACGCGAAATACAGAGAAAAACTTGCGGTAAAAAGAGCAGAGCGCGCACTTGCCAAAGGCGAGCCTAAATAATATATTTTTTAATTCAGGGTACGCTTGCTGTTGTACCCTGAATTAAATATAATTCGATGATCAGTTAGCCTGATCCGGCCCTTATCTCCCATATCCGGCGCTTCCTTCAAATTCCCTTTAGGCCACTCTTGCTGCCCGGGTATTTTTACAACTGGATAACATTACTCCCTTTTCAAACTTTTACCTTCGATATTCCGTTTATAACGAATATATGAGAGGTTTCCATTTTTCTAATTTTCAGCCAGATGACTTACCGAAAGGTGGTTTCGATGAATTGCTAAAGCTCTTCACTCAGCTGCTCAATTATACTGCCGGTGATGCGGGAGAAACTTTGGCCTGGATGAATGAACTGGACAAAAAATACAAGTTTACCAATAACGATTATGGGATGGGTAACTTTATTGACGACCTGAAAGATAAAGGTTATCTGAAGGAGAATCCGGTAAATGGTGATATGAGCATTACCGCCAAAACTGAGCAAACCATCCGGCAATCTGCCCTGGAAGAAATCTTTGGCAAGCTTAAAAAAGCTGGCCGGGGGAATCATAACACCAATATTTCCGGGATTGGCGAAGAAAAAAATGCCGACAGAAGGGAATATACTTTTGGTGACCCACTGGATCAGATAGACATGACTGCCTCCATCCATAATGCACAAATCAACCATGGCATCGGTAATTTCACGCTCACCGAGCGCGATCTGGAAGTAGAAGAAAAGGATTTCAAAACCCTGACTTCAACCGTCCTCATGATCGATATTTCTCATTCCATGATACTTTATGGAGAAGACCGGATCACTCCGGCAAAAAAGGTAGCGATGGCGCTTGCAGAACTCATCAGAACCCGATATCCAAAGGATACCCTGGACATCGTCGTTTTTGGTAATGATGCCTGGCCGATTACCGTCAAAGACCTGCCCTATTTGCAGGTAGGCCCCTACCACACCAATACTTATGCCGGATTAGAACTTGCCGCAGATTTGTTAAGACGTCGCAAAACGCATAACAAACAGATTTTCATGATCACCGATGGGAAACCTACCTGTCTGAAAGAAAATGGTACTTACTATAAAAACAGCATTGGCCTGGACAGAAAGGTGGTCAATAAAACCCTCAATATGGCCGCCCAATGTAAACGCCTGAATATTCCAATTACGACCTTTATGATCGCTCAAGACCCCTACTTACAACAGTTTGTGAGGGAATTTACCCAAATTAACGGAGGAAGGGCTTTCTATAGCTCCCTGAACGGATTAGGGGAATACATCTTTGAAGATTACATAAAAAACAGAAGAAAAACAGTTCGATAGCATCTCCTCAACATAAAGACATCCCATGGATCACATCACTATAAAAACACTTGGCCAGTTAAAAGCCTCCAATTATAAGTCGATTACCGTAAAAGACGAACTTCGTAAAAACCTGATCACTCAGCTGCAAAGTAATACAGCCGGTTTTGAAGGTATTTTAGGGTATGATGAAACGGTTATCCCGGAACTTCAAACAGCCATCTTATCCAGACATAACATCTTATTGCTGGGTTTAAGAGGCCAGGCAAAAACAAGAATTGCCAGACTGATGGTCAACTTACTGGACGAATATATTCCTTATGTTGCCGGAAGTGAGATCTTCGATGATCCGCTGAACCCAATTTCATGGTATGCAAAACATCAGATCGGCATTCATGGAGACGATACGCCGGTAAGCTGGCAACACCGTAGCGAGCGATACACGGAAAAATTAGCCACACCAGATGTTACCGTTGCCGATTTAATCGGAGACGTGGATCCCATCAAAGCCGCTACCCTAAAATTAACGTATAATGATGAAAGGGTGATTCACTTTGGTTTAATCCCAAGGGCACACCGTAGTATTTTCGTGATCAATGAACTTCCAGATCTGCAAGCCAGAATTCAGGTAGCCCTGTTCAATATGCTTCAGGAAAAAGACATCCAGATCAGAGGTTTTAAACTGCGCTTACCACTGGACGTACAGTTTGTATTTACAGCTAATCCGGAAGATTATACCAATAGAGGGTCCATTGTGACGCCTCTGAAAGACCGTATTGAAAGTCAGATCCTGACACATTACCCGAAAACAATTGCCATTTCCAGAGAAATTACTTCCCAGGAAGCGAAATTAACAGCCGATCAAAAAGAAACTGTTGAAGCTGATAGCCTGTTGAAAGACCTGGTAGAACAAGTTGCTTTTGAAGCCAGACAGAGCGAATTTATCGATCAGAAATCTGGTGTTTCCGCCAGGTTAACGATCTCTGCTTATGAAAACCTGATCAGTACTGCCGAACGCAGAATGCTCATCAATAAGGAAAAAAACACTTTTGTCAGGTTGTCGGATTTAACAGGAATTACCCCTGCAATCACCGGAAAAATCGAGCTGGTTTATGAAGGTGAATTGGAAGGTCCGGCAAAAGTAGCCCATACACTGATCGGAAAAGCGATTAAATCTTTATTCAACCGTCATTTCCCGGATCCCGAGAAAGCGAAAAAGAGTAAAGCGGCTAACCCATATTTCCGCATTACAGAATGGTTTACGGAGGGAAATACCCTGGACATTTCTGATCAGCTGACCCTGGCGAAATACAAAAAGGAATTGATGCAGGTGGATGGATTAAACGAATTGGTGAAACAGTTCCACCCGAAATTAACCGCAAATCAGACTTTACTGATGATGGAATTTGTATTACATGGCCTGGCAGAATACTCACAGCTGAACAAAAAATACCTGCTGAGTGGTTTTGGGTTTTCTGATATGTTCGACAGCCTGTTCAATACCAGTTCGGACGATGAGGATGAAGATGATATGGATTTCAGATAATTTTAACTACACCAATAACTTTTATAATTGCAACAAATGGGCAGACTACCCGTCTTTATATTTTTATCAGTATTACTATTAGCCTTCGACTATTACTGCTTCCGCGCTATTCTTAGTGTTTTCAAAAACTGGAAACCCGGAACGCGGAAGGTGTTTACCGTCCTGTGGTGGGGCTATACTTTTGTCTTGCTGGTTGGTGTTTTCAGCACCTTCTATGCAAACCTGTTTTTAAGCCTGAAATCGGTGATCCTGGTCGCTTATTTCTTAACGGTTGCCTGTAAGCTGGTACTACTTCCTTTTTTGGTTGTAGACGATCTCAGAAGGTTTATCATCAGGTTGTCCAGAGCTACAAAACCGAAAACAGGTCCGCTTGTAGATCCTGCGCTTCCGGAAACAATTACCCAGCCTGCACCTGGAGAACCCATCAGCCGTTCTTCTTTTCTGGTCAAAGCGGGATTGGTTACCGCTGCAATTCCTTTAACTTCCCTAAGCTGGGGCATCGTTAAAGGCGCTTATGATTATAAAGTCATCCGTCGCACCCTGATCCTGCCAAACCTTCCTGCCTCCTTTGATGGCATGAAATTAGCGCAAATCTCCGATATCCACTCCGGAAGTTTTTACAATCCCAGAGCGGTTTTAGGGGGTGTGGAAATGCTGATGGCAGAAAAACCAGATGTAGTATTCTTTACAGGCGATCTGGTCAATGACCTCGCTACAGAAATGAGAGATTACCAGGATATCTTTAAAAAGGTAAAAGCACCTTTAGGGGTGTATTCCGTTTTAGGTAACCACGATTACGGAGAATATAAGCTTGGAAAAGGCCCTTCTGTTGCCAAAACCAAAAACCTTCAGGAAGTGATCAAAACCCATGAAAGAATGGGTTGGGACTTACTCATGAATGAACACAGACGCCTGAAGGTAAATGGTGAAGAGATCGGAATCCTGGGTATCGAAAACTGGGGTACGGGAAGATTTCCGAAATTCGGAAGAATGGACCTGGCCACTAAAGACACGGACGATCTGCCGGTTAAACTATTATTATCACACGATCCTTCGCATTGGAGAGCACAGGTTTTACCTGAATATCCGCAGATAGATGCCATGTTTAGCGGCCATACCCATGGGATGCAATTCGGGGTAAGAACGGAAGATTTTCAATGGAGTCCGGTGCAATATATTTATAACGAATGGGCCGGTCTTTACCAGGAAAAACAACAGCAACTCTATGTAAATGTGGGATATGGCTTTCTTGGCTATCCTGGAAGGGTTGGAATGTTACCGGAAATCACGATATTTGAGTTGAAACGTGCTTAGATAAGTTTTCAGCTTTTATGGTAAAGAAAATACTGTTTTCCAGCCTTGATTTTTTGCTGTTCAGCAATTTGTTTATTGCCATTTGCGCAGTTGCTCAAGGCCTGGTTACTTATCATCTACTCCAGGTGCCCCCGGATAAATATATCCTTGCGATTATTTTCTTCGGCACATTAGGGCTGTATAATTTCAGTATGCTGCTTTCCACACCAAAAGATCCTGCAAATTCTCCATTGATGAGGGTTCGCTGGATCTTTTCACACCATCGCTTAATCATTTCCATTACGCTGATTTCGGCTCTTTGCCTCATCCCCCTGGGACTGCTTTATTTAAGTATTGAAGGGAAATTGCTGATGCTTTTTACCGTTGTGCTAGCCATTAGCTACAACATTCCATTTCTAACTTTAGACGGTCAGAAAATAGGATTGAAGAATATCCCTTTGATTAAGCTGTTTCTGGTCGCTTTCATCTGGTCCATCAGTTGTGTCTTGCTCCCTGTTGTGGAGACCGAACATAACCAGCTGGTCAATGTCTCCACCGGAGAAACCTTGCTATTGGTAGCTATGCGCTTTTTGTTTATTGCAGCGATCACGATTCCATTTGACCTCAGAGATCTTTTTCAAAATAAAATCGTTGCTTTGAAGACCATCCCTGCCTTATCAGGAGATAAGAAGGCTTTTATATTTTGTCAGTTTCTGCTTGGGGGATACCTGGTATTGCTGCTCTTACTGCGGCAAACTGTCAACCTCGAGGTAATTTCGCTTGCGCTTACCATCGGGTTAACAGGCTGGTTGATTTATAAATCAAATACAGAAAAAAATGAATACTATTATTTTCTGTATTTGGATGGTATGATGTTATTGCAATACATTTTATTGGTCCTGCTGAGTTTTTTCTAAGCAGGATTAAAACGATAACCTACTCCTCTTACCGTCTGTAACAACTGAGGATTATCCGGGTTAAGTTCTATCTTTTTACGCAGACGCACAATGTGCATGTCCAGCGTTCTGGTGTTTACATCAGAGTTGTAACCCCAAACTACCAACATCAGCTCATCGCGGTTGATCACTTTATTCGGGTTTCTTAAGAAATAAAGTAGGATTCTATTTTCTAAAATAGTCAGCTCGATTTTCTTTTCGTTCCTGAATAAGGTATGGATATTTGGATGATGCTCCATATTACCAAAACGATGGATTTCTGAACGGTCATTGTTCAATAAGAACTTCACCTTATTGTCAAGCATAGCAACCAATACGTCCATATTGAAAGGCTTCGTTACATAATCGGAAACGCCGAAATTGTAAGCATCAATCTTATCTACATCCTGCGCTTTGGCAGTCATCATGATGATCAGATTTTCGAAACCCTGTTTACGAACTTCTTCGCAAACTTCTGAACCTTGTTTACCAGGTAACATCCAGTCGAGCAAAACAATATCCGGCTTTTCTGCCATGATCATTTTTTCTGCAACCTCCCCGTCACCAGCCTCCAGAACATCATATCCTTCTGCTTTTAAACGGTGGACCACTAAAAACCTTAGGTTCTCATCATCTTCAACTATTAATATTTTAATTCCTTTAGACATACTTTCTAATCGTTATATGGTAGTACAATTTTAAATTCTGTTCCTTTATTCACCCTGCTTTTTACGGTAATCTCGCCTTTCATAAAGTTAACAAGTTCCTTACAGAAAGCCAATCCGAGGCCAACACTTCCATTCTGGTTGTACTGGTTTTGAATGCGGAAAAACTTCTTAAAGATATTATTAATATCGGAGGAAGGAATACCAATCCCATGGTCTGTAAACCGGAACACCACTCTGTTTTTAATCAGGCGGGCACTGATGTGTAGCTTCTTCCGCTCTGGTGGAGAGTATTTATAGGCATTCTCCGCAAGGTTATCAAAAAGACTGCCCAAAAGCACCGGATCGGTCACAAAAGTGGTAAATCCAGATACCTCGTAGGTAAAGTCGAAGTCAGGATGTTTCAATTTATGCGACTCTACCGTACTTTCGATAAAATCTTCAATATAGATCTCATCACGGTTGAGCTGAATCGCCTTGTTTTCAATTTGCGTGAAGGCCAGTAGTTTATTCATTAAGCCATTCAGCTTATCTGCTTCTTCATCCAGTATTTTGCCATAAAGTTTCAGCTCTTTATCGCTGAGGGAGGTCGCACTTTTAATGTTATTCCCTGCTATTTTTATCACGCTGACGGGTGTTTTAAACTCATGCGTGAGGTTGTTTACAAAATCATATTGCAATTTGAACATCCGCTGATTAATATTCAGGTTTCTATAAATTAAAAACGCAACTAGTACCACAATTCCGTAGAAGACCAGAATCGCAGCAGCAATAGGCAGAAAATAACTGAGAATCTCCCGGTCTACAAATGATTTGGAAGAAAGGAAGTAGAGCTTATAATCCGAAAAAGCACCTGGTAAAGTAATCTCCGTGGTTAGATAGGTCTCCGAGGTATCTAAAGGATCATACGTAGAAGGCTGGATCTTTATATGCTGGTATAAAAGCGGTCTGGAATTGATGATTTTAAGCTTATAAGGATCCAGATGGAAGGAAAGCATATCTTGTTGATAAACCGGCTGCGGATCTAATGTGCCCCTCAACATCCGCTTATAGACCTTCAGATCTTCTGGTCTCGGGATATTTAAGTACGTAATTTTATTGGAACGAACATTACTGAAATTGCTAAACAACTCATCCTGACTGGGCACTTTATTGGTATCCAGACTCTCAATATAAGAGGCTAATTTCAGCGCAAGGGAATTAAAATCATCCCCAACAATAAAACTACGGGTATTAGATCTGGAAAAAAGCCGCACAGAATCGGATGGGATTAAACTCCCGAACTGATAGATATCTTTAGGGCCAAAGGAAAATTTACCGGTATTTAATCCATCGTTAACCGGGGTATTCCTGACTTCTGAGTCATAAAAAACAACCCTGGATACGAAAGGATATTCCAGTAATACGGTGTCTACAAAGCTGGCGGCAGTAGCCGAATCCAGGTAGCCATTATAGTAAGAGACTTCTGGTAGTTTTTTCTGAAAGAAATCATTATATGGTTTAATCGTTTGCTCGAGAACGTTCACTTTCTCAGACACAAACTCACTCTCTATGTATTTCTTGCTAAAATTATAAGCGAGATACAAGGAAAAGGAAAACAATACAGACATCAGTATGATGAAAGTAAGGATTAAAGAAAAATTTCTACGATAGCCTGTTTTTTTCTCTGCAGTCATTGATCCGAATTTACCTGTTTTTAAGGTTGCTTTCTAAAAATTGTTCGAGAGCAGTATAAAACTGATGTCTGCTTTCCAGATTTTTAGTCGGAAATCCAATCCCTTCATTCTCCAGGTAGGTCACATTCACATTTCTCTTTTTAAGATTTTTTACAAATTGTAAGGTCTCCGCGGCATTCGCATTCGGATCTTTTACGTTCTGAGAGATAAACACGGGGATATTGATCTTATCTGTCTGAAACAAAGGGGAAGCCTTGCGCATCTGATCTACATCTGTTAACGGATCTCCGACAATCTCATAATACATCTGCAAACTGTTACTTAAGAATGGCGGAATTGATTTTAAATACGCAAACAGATTAATTACCCCCGAATTGGAAGCCGCACAGGCATACATTCCTGGATTCTGATACGCACTGTTCAACGCAATATTACCCCCAAAACCGGCACCATATATACCAATCCTTTTAGGATCGGCAATTTTTTTCTCGATCAGCCATCTGACGCCATCATTGATATCGTCCTGAATCTTTCCGCCCCATTGTTTAAATCCAGCGGTCATAAATGCTTTCCCATAACCGGAAGAACCACGATAATTGATCTGAAACACCGCATAACCCCTATTCACCAAAAACTGCACTTCGGCATTATACCCCCATAAATTCCGGTCTACAGGACCATCATGAGGAAGAACGACCACCGGGAGCTGTTCTGGTTTCAGATGAAGCGGTAAAGTCAGGTAACCGTTAATGGTCAGGCTGTCCCTCGACTGAAAACTAACCGGTTTCATCTCGCTCATTTCCTCCTGCTTAATCGCAGGATTAAAATCACTTAGCTTTTTAAGCTTACGCTTATCAGCAAAATAGAGATAATAAGAACCCGGGTTTCTGTCGGTAAAGGTGCGCAGTACGAATACATTTTCTGCCTGATCACGGTCTAAAATTCTGGTTTCTGTTTTAGGCAAAAGTGCATCCAGGTCTTTATAAAGTGCTTTTATGGACGTATCCATATAATGCTTTTCCTTTTTCCAGGTCTCATAAATAACGAAAGACATCTGCTGTTTTTTTCTGGAATATTGAGCGTCCGTGATGTTCAGCGAATCATTTCCAAAAAGGACTTTGAGCTCTTTTCCACTATTACAATCCACTTCTACGAGGGCGCTTTTATCTCTGCCTACACTAGAAATAGCATAGATGATATTCGGCCGGTCGTGTTTAAAAGCAATTGGTCTAAAGGTGGTTGTAAAGTTATTGGTCATGATGGGCTTAAATGGCTGACCTTCCTGCGCACGGTACAACATCGTGGTATTTGCACCATCCGTACTTACGGCAAGCCTTAATTTACCCTCAGAATCTGTACGCCAGTCGGTAATGTTTCCGGGGTTTTTAGCCACCATTTGCATACTCCCGTTCCGCACATTTAACCGGTAAACATCAAAAACAGTAGAATCTCTTTTATTGGAAGAAATCAACAGGTATTTATCATCAATCAGCTGATCTTCGATCACCCGCATCCTACTTTTTTCATTACTACTCAACTGACGCTCATTTGCTCCTTCTTTATTGATAATGAATATATCTGAACGCCTTTTCGCTACATCCACTTCCTTATAATAAATCAGTTCATGGTTACTCAGCCAGAAATAAAAAACAATATTTTTATCCTCCAGGTGGGTAATCTTTTTAGCCTTTCCCGAGGCAATATCTTCGATGTAAAGGTTTAAACTTTGGCCCTCCAATTTCAGATAAGAAAGGTTTTGTCCGTCCGGGGATACCCGATACGTCATTCTGTCCTGGGATTTAAAAAAGTCATCCAGGGGAATAATGCGCTCCCCTCCCTCCTTCGGCTGACAAGCAAAAGCAAGAGATATTAAAAACAGGAGAAAGTATCTTTTATATCTCATCATATTATTTTATCGCTAACAAAGCTACGGAACCCAACCTGTCTATAGCAGTTATACACCAATATTGTTACTATTAGATTTCCGCAACTGATGAATATAAATACTTTTTTGGGCTATGAAAATATAAATCCGTAACATTTAAAATACCCCCGGTATTAATCTTGTCACAAGACACGCTACATTAGCCTTTAAATCGTTATTTTTAGATTCCTGTTTTGTTTTAAGCCCATCCATGAAGAAACTAGTTTTAGTCTTTACCTTCTGCCTGCTCCAACTCTTTTGCGCTGCACAAGACCATACGGATGATGCCCTCGCTTATCAATATTACCAGCAAGGACAATTTCAGGAGGCTTCCCTGCTATTCGAAAAGCTATATAAAAAGAGTAATAATGAAACTTACTTTGAACTGTATTTTAGCAGCCTTTTAAAAATCAGGAAATTTGAAGAGGCAGAGAAACTGGTCAGAAAAGCCTTGAAGCAAAATCCAAAAAACCTGAACTATGGCATTGCTCTTGGTCGCTTATTTCAGGAGAAAGGACAAACGCAGGAAGCCAATAAGCAATATATGGAGGCCCTCAGCAACCTGCCCGCAGATGAATTCAAAATCCGCGAAATTGCCACCCAGTTTTACAACTTCCAGGCCTACGACCTTGCCATTACCGCTTTCCTCCAAGGAAGGAAACTCTTAAAAAGCAATAAACCTTTCACTTTTGAGCTACTGAGCATTTATCGATATAAAAAAGACAAACAAATGCTCATTCAGGAATACCTGGAGGCCCTGCCGGAAATGCCGCAACTTCTGCCACAAGCAGAAAGTGTGTTCGCCACAGTATTTGAAGAAAGCAGCGATTACCAACTCCTGCAAAGCGCATTATTGAAGAAAATCCAGAAAGAACCTCAGACGGAAATCTATACCAAATTATTAATCTGGCAATACCTGCAACAGCAGGAATATGAAATGGCATTAAGACAGTTAATTGCCCAGGATAAACGCATCAAAGATGATGGCGGTATTCTATACCAGGCGGCAAATACTTTTCTAACCAACCAGGCTTACCCGGTTGCCATTAAAGCTTATGAATACCTGTTATTAAAAGGAAAAGAAAATGAGTATTACCTGCCAGCCAAGCTTGAGCTGATTAACACCCGTTATGAGCTTTTAATTGCCGGTAAATATGAAAAGAATGCCATTGCAGAATTGGTAGCAGCTTATCAATCCATTCTTGATGAATATGGTAAAACACCACAAACAATATTTGCTTTAAAAAAATGGGTAAACCTACAGGCCTATTACCTGAATCACCTGGATACCGCAGAAAAAGCATTAGAAGAAGCTATTAAAATTCCCGGCCTCCCGCTAACAGAGCTCGGTCAGCTAAAACTCGACCTCGGAGACCTCTACATCCTGACACAACAACCCTGGGAAGCCATTCTTATTTATGAACAGGTAGCGAAACAATTTGAAAACCTCGCCATTGGCAATGAAGCACGATACCGCTCGGCCAGGTTATCCTATTACCAGGGTAATTTCGCCTATGCAAAATCACAGGCAGATATCCTCAAAGCTTCAACCTCCCAGCTGATCGCAAACGATGCGCTCAACCTGAGCCTGCTCATTTCCGACAATCTACAGTCGCCAACAGACTCTAGCGCCTTAAAAATGTACGCAGATGCAGAAATGCTGGAGTTTAGAAATCTTTCTCCTCAGGCCATGGCCAAATTAGACAGTATCGATATCGCCTTCCCAAACAACAGTTTACAGGACGATATCCTGATGGCCAAATCAAAAATATTCCTTAAAGACAGCGACATCAGTCAGGCAATTACCATGCTAAAGCTACTCACTGAAAAGCATAACAGCAGTATCTGGGCAGATGATGCTTTGTTTATTCTAGGCGGTCTTTATGAAAACAATCTGAAAGATACCGAACAAGCTAAAGCCGTATATCAGAAGCTGATCAACGATTATCCGGGTAGTATGTACACCACCGAAGCACGTAAGCGTTTTAGGAAACTTCGCGGAGATATTATTGGTACATAGTTCCTATCTTTGCAAAATGTTAGTATACAATGTTACCTCAATAATTGAAGATGCAGCAGCGGATCGCTGGTTGCAATGGATGCAGGAATCACATGTTCCAGCTGTAATGGCCACAGAGAAATTTGTTTCTTACCGTTTATTAAAAGTGGTAGACTCTCCAAATGAGGGTGTTACTTATTGCGCACAATATACAGCAGTAGATATGGACTCGTACCTGGATTACCAGAATAACTTTGCCCCTGCCTTACAAGCGGAAGTTACTGAAAAATTTGAAAATCAACTTGTTGCTTTTCGAACCTTAATGGAAATCATCGATTAATCATAATATGAATATTTTAGAAACCCCTATTGCTGATCTGCTGATCATAGAGCCTAAAGTCTGGAAAGACAACCGTGGCTATTTCTATGAAAGCTTCAACGCAAAAACCCTTTCAGAAGCCGGCATTAATGTCAACTTCGTTCAGGACAATCAATCTTTTTCTCAGAAAGGTACTTTACGTGGCTTACATGCCCAAAAAGCTCCTTTCGCACAGGGAAAACTGGTAAGAGTGATCCAGGGTAAGGTATTAGACGTTGCAGTCGACATCAGAAAAGACTCTGCTACTTACGGACAACACTTCACCATAGAACTTAGTGGAGAAAACCATAGACAACTCTGGGTTCCACCAGGCTTTCTACATGGCTTCTTAACACTGGAAGATCAAACAATCTTTACTTATAAAGTAAGTAATTACTATGATAAGGATTCAGAAATAGGTGTCATCTGGAATGATGCTGACTTAAACATCAACTGGAGTAAAGATATTGCTCTGGAAGATCTTTTACTTTCTGATAAGGATCTGGTTCTGCCTGCATTCAAAGATTTCAGCAGCCCTTTCTAAGAAAAGAATCAATTCTATAACTGAAATTCAACCAAATACAAAGGCCGTTAGGAGATTATCCTAACGGCCTTTGTATTTGATATATATTGATCTTATTGTTTAATCAGGTTGTACAACTCATCCAGTTTCGGAGAAAGTACAATTTCTATTCTACGGTTTTTACTTCTTCCATCCGCACTGGTATTTAAGGCCAATGGCTGAAACTCCCCTTTTCCGGTGGCAGTCATCCTTACACCTTCAACTTTTGCGACCTCAGTCAGGTATCTTACTACAGAAGTCGATCTCAGCACACTCAGATCCCAGTTGTCTTTAATCTGGCCAAGGTTGCTGATCTTTTGAGAATCAGTATGACCTTCCACCGCGATATTAATCTCTGGTTGCTCTTTTAATACAGCCGCCAGCTGCGTTAAAGCCTGTTTTCCTTTTTCATCAATTACAATACTGCCCGAAGGAAACAATAACTTATCCATTAAAGACACGTATACTTTTCCGTTCTTAATCTCTACAGTTAAGCCGCTTTTCGTAAAGCCCAGCAAAGCCTGTTGCAGCTTTTCTTTCAATTGATTCGTTGCCTCATCACGTTTACGCAAAATCTCTTCTACTTCTTTTAAACGCTGCTCCCTTTTCTTAAGGTCCTGAGATAGCTTATTGATCTCTGTAGAGCTGTTATCCTTCAATTTGGCATAGTTACCGTCAATTTCAGAATACTTTCCTCTCAGATCATTTAATGAAGCACTAAGCCCAGTAGTATCTTTTTTCAATCTGCTGATCAACTCTTCCAGATATTCATTTTTCAATTGAGACTGATCCAAACCTGAACTCAACGAATCTTGTTTTGCCAATAAGGACTTATATTTTTGTGGTGATAAAACCACACAAGCACTGAATGCACAGGCAAACAGTCCAACACCTAAAAATAAAGCAACTCTTCTCATCATAATTATTGCGCTACGGCATTTCTCAAAAATAATATAAACGGATATACACTTTCAAAGGCTGTTTTCAATTGATCAACGATTCCTGGTTGTAAAAACGCTTTATCCGGCAAAGGACAAACCGCAACAAAGCTTTTCAACTTTAGAAACTCTATCTGAGGGTGATCCAGCTCATATCCCTTAGGTGCATTTTTTAACGTATCCTCTTTACTTAGCTTAAACGTACTTTCAAAACTTTTAGCATGAATCAGGTCCAAAAATTCTGAGCCATTGTAATCGATCTCTTCCCTGATTTTTTTAAGTACAGGAGCTTCCGGCATCCAGAAACCTGCCCCTAAAAAGCATTCCCCAGGTTGAAGATGGAGATAATATCCAGGACCATGAATACCGGTACCCTTGATATTAAAGGAAATTCCAAAGTTATTTTTATAGGGATCTTTATTTTTACTGAACCGTACATCTCTGTAAATACGCAGCAAACATTTCTTTGCAGGGGTATCTATAGAAAAATGAGGGTCTATTCCTGCGAGTACAGGGATCAGCTGATCTACAAAGGCCAATACATCTTCCTTTGCACTTTCATATCTTGCTTTGTGCTCCGCAAACCACTCCCGGTTGTTATTTCGGGCTACATCGGTGATAAAAGCGAATGTCTCAGGTTTAATCATGGTTTATCGAATTCCGGTTTGTACTTAATTTTTGGAGATAGAAAATGTAATAACATCACGCGGGAATAACGATAGTTAAAAGGTGCCAAAACTAAACATCCCGTAAAGATTACAGTAATGTACATCCAGAAGGATTCATAATCCAGCCAGCCTCCAGACAATATATAGGCGGCAACTCCCAAACTGATCATTTCTGCGCAATTCATCGCATAACTCACATACATCGCTGCATAAAAATAGCCCGGCTCAATCTCAAACCTGAAACCACAATGGCTGCAATTGGTATTGGTACGCTGGATGTTAAAACCATACATACTACCGGTGAAAATATCGCCTCTGCGACATTGTGGGCATTTACCATGCACAACTGCGTACAATTTTGACGTTTTCTTCATAAAGATCAGTAAATCGCAACAGGCGATGAGCGGGAATGGGTTTCGAAAATATTAAGCGACTTCTTCTGTATTCTTCTTACGGAATTTAACATACCAAAGGATACCCATTCCGGTAATTAACAAATAAGGAATAGATAAAAGGTAAAGAATTCCTGAATTCAGGCCATTTCCTTGTGTGTTCCCGTTTTTTACACTTTGCTCTGCACTAACAGTACACATCGCACATTGTGCATTTGCAGCAGGGACATTAGAGATCAACATCGTGACCATAAAAAGGAAGATAAAAACTATCTTTTTCATCCAGCAAATATAGAGAAAGAACGCTAAGAATAAGGCAATTGCTATTGTAAAAAATATCACATAAAAAAAGGTTGCCGGATTCGAACCCGGCAACCTAAATACGTTATTTGCTTAATTTCTAACTCTAAACAGAAGCCTAGAAATTGTAATACGGAGAGATCATCAGATAGACAATTACGCCGGTTACCGCTACATACAACCACACAGGATACGACCAGCGAACAATCTTTCTATGAAGCTCCACCTGCATCGTTAAGCCCCTGTAAAAACTCACCAGGACTAAAGGCAATACCACCACTGCAAGGATAATATGCGTGGCTAAAATGAAGAAATAGATATATCTGGTACTTCCCACTGCTGCAAGTTCTGCCGCAGATAAGATACCATTGTGGTCTATATCGCCAAACTTGGTATCCTTCTCATACAAATGAAAGAGGATATAAAAAACCAGGAATATGGCCGACAAAAGAAAGGTCGTGATGTTCGTAATTTTATGTGCTTTAATGTTTCCCTTTTTAATGAAGATCAGAGACGCGATCAGTAAAACTGAACAGAGCGCATTGATTCCACCGATAATATGAGGCAACAAATAAATGAAAGCAGGTTTATTACTTGGAGGTGGAACCAGTTTCAAGGCAATCACAACAGTCAGAACAACTGCGGTTACAATCCAAACTAGTCTTAGGAAAAACTTATCATTATTCATCTTACTGTGGTATTTTGAAAGGATTACCTTCCGTCTTTATTGTTTCTTAATTCTTCTGTGATCAATACTTTGATCTCATCATTCAGCTGAGAGAGCGCTTCCTGACTACTCGCAGGATAATAACCCCGAATACGTCGCTGAGGATCCAGCAAGACAAACATATTACTATACACAAATTTAGGCTCCCCTTTTTCGACTTCCTGATGAGCATCGATAAACAGGCCTTTATTCACTAAACTGTAAATCGTAGTGCTATCACCAGTCAACAAATCCCATTTCCCGGGCATTGCACCCAGTGCCTGCGCGTATTTTGCCAGTACCTCTGGTGTATCCCGTGTAGGGTCGATAGTTAAACCAACAAAGTTAACGGTCTTATTGTGATCGTAAGTAGCCTCAAAAGCCTTCATCGCCTTATTGGCAAAACTCACCGCTCCGGCATTTCCTGTAGTATGGAATAAATTCAAAACCAGGATTTTTCCTTCGTAGTTTTTCCAGCTGATGGTATCGGCTTTTTGATTAACCAACTTAAAGTCCGGAACAAGATGATAGATGGTGTCAGGAATTTGTTTACCCTTCACAGAATGAAAGGTAGCTGCCACCTCTTTGGGGCCAAATACGGGAAGTGGTTTATACCGGTTCTTCCCTTTTTCCTGTAGTAAATAATACAAAAATCCTGGTACCGCTAAAATGGTGACCAGGATTAATATTTTTTTTATTTGTGAACTACTCATTAAACAAGGGGCATATGAAGATGCAGATATCCGCCTTCAATTAGCATTAATGTTGTAAAATAGAATATAAAAATAAACGATACGGTTAAGGCCAATTGCAGCCCAAGTTTCTCATACTTTAAGTGCATGAAGTAAGCAACGATATAAAATGCTTTCACTAATGTAAGCGCGATGTAAAAGAAGTTACCTACACCATGGCTCATATAACCATGTGGCAATACCCAAAGGGCGATAAAGAATTCAATTACTGTGATCAGTAAAAGAATACCAAATACCTGCCATATTTTTTTCTTGGATAAACCTTCGTGTTCTCCGTGTCCGTGCTCTGTGCTAGGTGCGTGATCTGACATAATATTTTTTATTGAATGATTAAACTAAATAGAAGAATGTAAATACAAATACCCAAACTAAATCAACGAAGTGCCAGTATAAACCAACTTTCTCCACCATCAGGTAATGTCCGCGTTTTTCGAACGTACCATTAATGGTCATAATCAGGATAATGATATTGATAAGTACTCCGGTAAATACGTGGAAACCGTGGAATCCTGTAATTGTGAAGAATAGATTTGAAAACTGTAAAGCAGATACGGTTGAAACCTCTCCGTTAAACAAGTGGTGAAGTGTTTCCATCGGAGGAATTTTTCCCCATCCAAATCCTTCATGGAATAAGTGTGTCCACTCTAAAGCCTGACAGCCTAAGAACATGAAACCACCGATGATAGTAGCTACCATCCACCAGATTACTTCTTTCTTAGCACGTCTGTGACCAGCTTCCACAGCCAATACCATGGTTACTGAACTCATGATCAGAATAAAAGTCATAATACCTACGAACACCAATGGTGCGCCTGTATCTACAATACCAGGAATGGATTGGAAAACCAAATCCGGATCTGGCCAGGTTAACTTAGTGAAACGTTGCGCTCCATAATAAATCAATAATGACGAGAATGTGAATGCATCAGATAGCAAGAAAAACCACATCATTAATTTACCGTACTCTACCGACCACGGCGAGCGACCTCCGCTCCAAGGAGTAGTTTTTACCTGATCTAATTGTGATAATGAATTCATTTTATAAATTGTAATAGTTTGTTAACAAATCTAACTGTTCAAAAGTAAAAAAACATACAGATATATCCATAATATATCTATAAAATGCCAAAATATAGAGGCGATTTCCATTCTGTATTTCGCTCTTGGTAGTGATATCCCACCGTAAGCACCGAATATACAATTCAATATGAAACAAAGTCCACCAAAAATGTGCAATAAGTGAAATCCAGAAACGATATAAATTAACGATATCGCTGCATTATTATTCACTAATGTTGCGCCTGTCTGGTATAAAGTGCTCCATGCATCTACCTGAAGATACGCAAAAACCAACGCCAATGCCATCGTTCCCCAAAGAAGAATTTTCTCAGAACCGATATTTCCGGCCTTTAATGCCTTGGCGGCAAGAAACAGACAGATGCTGCTACCGATTAGAATCAATGTGCTGTACATAAAGGCATCTGGAAGTACTAATCCATGACCTTTACCTTTTGATGCTGCAAATACGATGTAAAAACTCGTAAAGCCCCCAAACATGATCGTTGATGACACTACAAATAACCAAAGAATAAACTTCTTAGGTTTTGAGTTGACCACCTCCTCATATTTTACATCCTGCTCTTTTAACGTATGTACCATATTTAAATTATTAAGCTATAAAATCAAACAATAAAACCAACTGAACGATGGGCAGATAGAAGAAAGAGCAAAACATCACCCTTCTCGCACTTACCACATCCACATTCATCCACATTTTGAACGCCAGCGCGGCAAAAACCAGCCCGGCGAGGATAGATACTCCTGCAATATAATAACCACCAAAACCATAAAACGTAGGCATTAAGCTTACCGGAATCAGAATCAGTGTACTTAAAAAGGTAATAAAAGCACTGGTCTTGTCCGGCTTAGTAGTAGGTAACAGCCTAAAACCTGCCTTTTTATAGTCCTCATCCAATACCCAGGCAATGGCCCAGAAATGTGGAAACTGCCATACAAACTGGATTAAAAATAAGATAACTGCGATCTGATCTATTTTACCATGTGCAGCTACATATCCGATTAGCGGAGGTAAAGCACCTGGAATAGCACCTACAAAAACCGCAATTGGACTCTTTCTTTTCAAAGGAGTATAAGCGAAAGCATATAAGAAGATAGAAAAAACGGAAAGTAATCCGGTTTCAATATTTAGTTTACCCAATAACCAGGTACCTATTAAACCCATCACCAAACCAGAAACCAATCCTTGTCCTGTAGTCATATGGCCAGCAGGCATCGGACGATCTTTAGTACGGGTCATTAGTTTATCCAAATCCACTTCAATTACTTCATTAAAGCAATTGGCTGCGGAGGTAACCAGAAAACCACCCACGATCAGGATCAACCAATTTGTCCAGTTAATATCCGGACTCATGCCGTCGACCGGCACTTTAGAGCCAATTAAAAAGGTAACTGATGCGGAAAATACAACCAGAAAAGTTAGTCTGAATTTAATGAGCTTAGAAAAATCTGCTAAAAACTGTTTCAATTTATATAAAATTATTATTGATGGTAAGTATCTGTTCTATACACCAGTAAATACAGGTAATACTGTAAGGTGAACAATGCCGTAGAAAACAGAATGTGTAATGCCTGCGCGTATGGCGGCAGCGCAAAGTTAGACAATAATAAGCCCGTAACAATCTGGATGATTAAAACTATGGCAATTCCATTACCAACTAACAGCGCAGTGGCTTTACCATTAAACTTATCTTTTACAATTTTATAAATCACAACATTAAGTATCAAAACCAGAATGGCCACATCTCTGTGATAAGAGAACACATCCCCTACTTTACTAACCC
Organism: Pedobacter gandavensis; assembly: GCF_032677645.1. Lineage (GTDB taxonomy): Bacteria > Bacteroidota > Bacteroidia > Sphingobacteriales > Sphingobacteriaceae > Pedobacter > Pedobacter gandavensis_A. The sequence goes on from NZ_JAVTSB010000001.1 coordinate 567,120, forward strand.
AACTGCCACGGTCATTATACATCATGCTTTTTGAAATCGCATCAATCGCTTCCCTAACCTCTGTACCTAATACTACCTGGATGGTACTTAAGGCAACCGAAGCTAAAGTCAGGATCTTTAACCATCCAATATTAGACATGATCACTACCTGTTGTTCATGTAGCTGTCTGGCGTAATTGTAAGTGTAAACTAAAATAGCCAGGATGACCAGTGCCAGTAGCATATGTACCGTAACAATCCAGGGCATTAAATTAGTAGAAACTACAATTGAACCTAACCAGGCTTGAAATCCTACGATGATCACATTCAGAATGCTCAATACGAGAATTCTTGTGGCGGTTTTACGATAAGAAAAGGAATAAACCAATAAGCCTACCAGGAAGAAACCAGTGAATGCACCCATTAAACGGTTTAAATATTCCGTCCATGTCTTAGCCACATTAAAAGTTTCCGGTTGTAAAATAGAGGCATCATGACGGATACTATCCGCAAGATGTGCCTTTCCCATCTTTTCTAATGTTTTCGCAAAACGTTCATTTTTCGCGACACGTTCAGCAACATACTTGTCTTTATAATTGGCAGGTAACTGTGATATATGAGTCGGTGGAATATACTGATCAAAGCATTTTGGCCAATCCGGACAACCCATGCCAGAACCTGTACTTCGTACAATTCCTCCTGCCAGAATTAACAGTAAGGTGACTATAATGGTGAGAAGGTTAAGCCTGATAAATCTCTTTTCAGCTTTGGAAACCATGGTTGGTGTTAGATTAAAAAAAATGGGGCATCTGTTGTAAGTATTTACCTACTGCAGATACCCCATTGTGTATTTTGAATACGATGTATGATCTATTTTTCTGTTACTACAGGGTTTTTAGCTTCCCATTCTCTTTGGATACGCTCAGCTTCTGTATTACCTTCAAAATCGTGAGGCATGTTAGAAGACATTGTCTGAGAGAAAGGAACCGTCTGAGGAATGAAATCCACATCAGAACCTGGCTTGCTATAATCATATGGCCAACGGTATACTGTTGGAATCTCTCCCGGCCAGTTACCATGGATATGCTCTACTGGTGTAGTCCACTCTAAAGTATTAGCTTCCCAAGGGTTTTGAGGTGCTTTTTTACCTTTAAAGATCGAGTAGAAGAAGTTCCATAAGAAAGCTACTTGTGCCAATGCACCAATAATAGCTGCCCAGGTAACGAATACGTTCACTGTTAACCATTTTTGCATGAACTCAAACTCAGTAAATGCATAGTAACGACGAGGTACACCATCTAAACCTAAGAAGTGAAGTGGGAAGAATACTAAGTAAGCAGAGATAAAAGTTAACCAGAAGTGAAGGTAACCTAATTTGCTGCTCATCATTCTACCGAACATTTTAGGATACCAGTGATACACACCTGCAAGCATACCGAAGATCGCAGCAGAACCCATTACTAAGTGGAAGTGGGCAACAACGAAATACGTATCATGTAAGTTAATGTCCAAAGAAGCATTACCTAAGAAAATACCGGTTAAACCACCAGAGATGAAGAAAGATACCAAACCAATAGCAAATAACATTGCCGGAGTGAATCTGATATTACCTCTCCATAAAGTAGCCAGGTAGTTGAAAGTTTTTACTGCTGAAGGAACCGCAATAATCAACGTAGTGATCATAAATACCCCACCTAATAACGGGTTCATACCCGTCACAAACATGTGGTGACCCCAAACGATGAATGATAATACCGTGATACCGATCAATGAATAAATCATCGCATGGTAACCGAAAATTGGTTTTCTAGAGTTTACTGAAATAACCTCTGATGAGATACCTAAAGCTGGCATGATTACGATGTAAACCTCAGGGTGACCTAAGAACCAGAATAAGTGTTGCCAAAGGATTGGGGAACCACCTTCATTAGGTAATACCTGAGTACCCATAACAATATCAGAAAGGTAGAAACTTGTACCAAAACTACGGTCAAAGATTAACAATACCACACCTGCAACTAATACAGGGAAAGAAAGTACACCTAAGATTGCGGTTAAGAAGAAAGCCCAGATCGTCAATGGCATTTTCCAAAGATCCATACCTTTAGTACGCATGTTTAATACAGTACTCACATAGTTGATACCACCCATAAGAGAAGAAGCAACAAACATGATCATACTGATCAACCATAAAGTCATACCTAAAGCAGAACCTTTGATCGCTGTTGGTAAAGCTGATAGTGGAGGATAAATTGTCCATCCCGCACTTGCCGGACCAGTTTGGATAAAGAATGAACTCATCATGATCACACAAGCTGCGAAGAAGAACCAGTAAGATAACATGTTCAGGAATGGCGATGCCATATCCCTTGCCCCTATCTGAAGAGGAATCAATAAATTACTAAATGTACCACTCAGGCCGGCTGTCAATACAAAGAATACCATGATGGTACCATGTATCGTTACCAATGCCAGATAGAAATCCGGTTTAATTCGTCCGCCTTCAGCCCATGATCCAAGGAATGTTTCCAGGATAGGGAAGCTTTTCTCTGGCCATGCCAGTTGCAAACGAAACAGGATAGATAAACCCATCGCAATAACCGCCATAATAATACCTGTGATCAGGAATTGCTTAGCGATCATTTTGTGATCCTGACTAAAGACATACTTCGTTAAGAAGGTCTCTTTGTGATGCCCATGATCATCATGGCTATCGTGGTTATGTGTATCGTGTAATGATATAGTTGACATAATGTGCTATTCCAGTATTATTATTTTTTTAAAGCTAATTGATTTGTTTTAACTGCAGAAGTGTCTTTTGCTACGCTGTCTGCTGGTGCAACTGCAGCTGGTGCTGCTGCTACTGGCAGGTTAAACTCTTTTCTCAAATCGTCTGTTAAATAAGTTGGCTGTTTTTTAACCCATGCCTCATACTCAGCTTGCGAAACCACTCTAACTTCTTTCTGCATTTTGTAGTGACCTTCACCACAAATTTTAGCACATAAGAATAAGTAAGCAAATTTAGGATCGTTAGTTTTCACTTTCATCTCTTCAGTAGTGATGGTTGGTGTAAACTCGAAGTAAGAAGTCATACCTGGTACTGTATTCAATTGAATTCTGAAGTGAGGCATGTAGAAACTGTGCAATACATCCTTACTAGTCAAAATTAAACGAACTGGTTTGTTTACAGGAATCACCATCTCATCAGCAGACTGATCATCTAAAGTATGTTTGTCTTTAAAATCAATACCCAATGCATTAATAGAGTTAATCAACTTGTAGTTCTTAATTCCAACAACAGCATCCGCTCCTGGGTAACGAATCGCCCATGCAAACTGAGAAGAAGTAATCTCAATGTTTAACGGTTTGTTATTTGGATCTTCAATTTTGTAGAAAATCGATCTCCAGGTTAAGAAACCCATCAAAACCAACACGGTTAATACCAATGCAGGAACGATTGTCCAGATACGCTCTAAAGCGTTGTTATGTGGGTAATAATATGCTTTCCTTTTTCCTGTGCTTCTATAGATATAAGCAAAAACAAATAGGATGATGTGCGTAGCAATAAATACGATAGTCGTAATGATCAACGTGATGTTAAACATCTGATCAATTTTCTTACCGTGCTCTGAAGCTGCTTCAGGAAGGATCATTTTACCATGAACCGTATATTCCCAATAAACACCGTAAAGACCTACGATCAGAAACAAGGCAAACAGAACTCCGTTTACCGTATTCCAGTTGATACCTTTCGGTTGATCCTGAGCCTCACGGGTCAATTCATATACCTTTAATGCTTTTCCAATGATTGCTACAAATAAGCAAACCAGCAGAAATGCCATGGTATAAAATATAACCGTTTTATAAACCGGACCCATATCAATAGGTTTGGCTACGGTCTCAGCGGCAGCGCCGGCAGCTTGTGCAAATGCGCTTGTGCTTGCAAAAACAGTAAGAATCACTGCTAGTGCCGCTATTGTTTTGTTACTTATAAATTTTCTTAAACTCATTTCCTTAAAAGTAGTAACGCTGTACTTCTATAATACTATTAATTTATATACTCTATTCAGATCACCTATTACAAGTGGTGATTCAAACTTTCCTGTAAGAACGGATGGTTCTTTGCGATTAAAGGTTGCTTACTCAGCGCACTTAAAACGGTAAAGGTAAACAATCCGACAAACCCTACAGCAGTTCCTACCTCAATAATACCGAAACCATGGTGTTCTTCAACAGTTCCCGGCATAATCATTTGGTAATAATCTACCCAGTGACCACACAATACGATGATACAAACGGTTAACATGATATTTTCTTGTCTCTTATTGTCTCTGTCCATTAATAATAATACAGGGGCTAAGAAGTTTAATACCAGGTTAAGGTAGAACCAGAATTGGTAATGATCAAATCTTTTGTAGAAGTAAACAGTCTCTTCCGGAATGTTTGCATAGTAGATCAACATAAATTGAGCGAACCATACATAAGTCCAGAAAATAGAGAATCCGAAGATAAACTGACCTAAGTTGTGTAAGTGACTATTGTTAACCCAGTTCATGTAACCTGCTTTTTTCAACAGGATAATGATGATGGCCATAGTCGCTAAACTACTCACCCACATTGCTGCGAAGTTATACCAACCAAACATCGTAGAGAACCAATGTGCCTCAAGAGACATGATGGTATCAAAAGCAAAGATTGGTGTAGTGAAACCGTAGATTACTAAGAATATACAAGAGTATTTAAAACTTTTTCTGTAAGAATCTAAACCGCCTTTTAAATCTTCATTCACGGATAGCTTAGCGAACCAAACTGCGAAGAAGGAATAAACACCTAAGAAGATTACCTGACGTGCCATAAAGAAAGGCACATTAAGGAAAGCCGACTTACCAGCGATTAGTTTATCATAATCAGGACTGTCTGGATCAGTTAAACCCGGAGCATTCCAGTGATGATATAAGTTGTGTGTGTACAAACCAGCTGCCATTACTGCGATTAAAATAACAACCGCAATCGGCAAGGTTTTAGCCATCGCCTGTGGTACACGTAATATAGAAGCAGACCAACCAGCCTGTGCTACAAATTGAACAGCAAGAAAGAATGCACCTGACATGCAAACACATGCGAAGTAGTAAGCCATCAGTAACAAGTTTGCAAAAGTACGCTCATGAAGCGCTTTAGCCGAAAAGCCATATCCTATAGCTAGTACCCCAAGGGCAATAGCGATCAGACTTAAGGTTTTTGCTTTACCTGTAAACTCAAACTGCTCAGTTAAATTATAATTGTGAGTTCCCATTTATTTGTGCTTTTCTATTGTATTTTTTGTAATTGTTGAACATACATCACTACTTTCCATCTTTCATCAGGAGATAGTTGAGAGGCATGTGAACCCATGTTATTTAAACCATACTCAATAGTATGATAAATTTTTCCTGCGGAAAGGTCTTTCATCAAACCACCACGTGATGAAGCTGCATCACCATGGTAAGAAGGAATACCACTAATTTTATCGATTTTAACCAGGTGACCTTGTCCGTCTCCTTTTTCACCATGACATGGTGAGCAGAATACCGTGAACAAATGCTTTCCTGCAATCAGATTTTGTTCTGTTTCAGGAAGAGGATTTACCAGGTTAACACCAGCAGCTTCATATCCTTCTTTAGTATTAGGAAAATCGTCATACTTGTTAAACCCTACCGGGGTAGTATTGGCTGGCGGTGTTTGTGCCGTTGATCCGTTCTTAAAGTTTTTGTTTGGCTGATCTGGATTATAGGCAATCGGATCATACATGTTCCTTGCATATTCTAAACCTGGTTTCTGGTGATCTTTACATGCTGAAAAGACAACAGCGCTGGCAAGAATACAAAATGAGGCTAAAACTACTTTATTCTTATTCATAGCTGATATACTTCCTTTCATTGTGCTTAATTTCTAAAGCACCTGCATCTTTTAATAAACCATCAATTTTATCATGATCGGTATTTTCTTTAGCATCTACAGCGATGATAAATCTATCATCCGTAGCTCTTAAGTCCATTACTCTAGGTGCTCTTCCAGGGAATAAATGCGTTGAAGCATAATAAGCACCTACTAAACTGAATGCACAGAATAAAACCGTTACTTCAAACATAATCGGAATAAAATCCGGAAGTGCTAAAGCTGGTTTACCACCAATATTATGTTTCCAATCTACCACCGAGGTTAAGTAGATTAATGCGAATGCAGAAATGGTTCCGGTTACCCCGCAAAAGAATGCAAGAATATCCAACCTGGATCTTTTGATCCCTAATTTAGCTTCGATGCCGTGAATAGGCATTGGTGTATAAACATCATGTACTTTAATGTTATTTGCCTGTAACTGGTCGATGCCGTGCATCATTTCGTCAGGATCACCAAAACTGCCTAAAATATATTTGATATTACTCATTGTTATATTTTTGCGTATTCTTCTTGTTTAACACTATCAAATTTCTCTAAAGACTCTACGTATTCTTTCACGTGTTCTTTGTCCAGATGACCTTCTTTAATTTGTTCCATTTTAGATTGCTCACTTGCACTCTTCAGTAACAGTTTCACCTCTGCAATTGCAATAGAAGGTAATACTCTTAAGAATAAAAGGAACAAGGTAAAGAACACTCCGATTGAGCCTACAAAGACACCTACATCTACCCATGTTGGATAGAACATCGCCCAACTTGAAGGGATATAATCACGGTGTAATGAAGTCACGATAATTACGAAACGTTCGAACCACATACCAATGTTTACAACAATAGATAAAATCCAGGTCGCTGCGATATTAGTACGGATCTTTTTGAACCAAAGCAACTGAGGAGAGATTACGTTACACGTCATCATCATCCAGTATGCCCACCAGTATGGACCGGTTGAACGGTTAATGAAAGCGTATTGTTCGTATTCTGAACCTGAGTACCAGGCAATGAAAAACTCGGTGATATAAGCTACACCTACGATAGATCCCGTTAGAATGATAATTTTATTCATCGATTCAATGTGGAACATAGTGATGTAGTTCTCAAGACCTAATACTTTACGTGCAACTAGTAATAACGTTAACACCATTGCAAATCCGGAGAAGATCGCCCCTGCTACGAAGTATGGAGGGAAGATCGTGGTATGCCATCCCGGAATTACCGAGGTAGCAAAGTCCATAGATACAATCGTGTGAACCGAAAGTACCAGAGGCGTAGAGATACCCGCTAAGATGATACATACCGCCTCAAAACGTTGCCATGTTTTTACGTTACCAGACCATCCGAAAGAAAGGATAGAATAGATTTTACGTCTCGTTCCTACAGCACGGTCACGGATAGTCGCGATATCAGGTAGTAAACCTGTATACCAGAACAATAGTGATACCGAGAAGTAAGTAGAGATGGCAAACATATCCCAAACCAGCGGAGAGTTAAAGTTTACCCATAATGACCCGAATTGATTCGGTAATGGAAGTACCCAGTAAGCCAACCATGGTCTACCCATGTGGGATACTACATACGTAGCGGCGCAGATAACGGCGAAGATGGTCATCGCCTCTGCAGAACGGTTAATGGAATTTCTCCAGTTCTGTCGGAAGAGTAGTAGTACCGCAGAGATCAGTGTTCCTGCGTGACCGATACCTACCCACCAAACGAATCCGGTGATGTCCCATGCCCATCCAACTGTTTTATTTAATCCCCATGCACCGATACCAAACCAGAAGGTATATCCAACGGATACCAACCATAGTGTGGCACCACATAGTGCGAGTATAAATCCTATCCACCATGCCCTGTTAGGCTTGTTCTCAACTGGCATTAAGATATCATTCGTAATCTTTGCATACGTGATATCATTGCCGGTGATTAATGGCTCTCTTAATATTGATTCCTTATGTCCTGACATAATTTATTTTCTTTAATATCAGCTTACGCTTGTACTGTTGTATCTGTGTTTCTAATTTTTGTCATATAACCTATACCCGGTTGTACGTTGATCTCTTCCAATACATAGTAAATACGCTCACTACGTAATGCTTTAGATACTTCCGACTCAGGATCATTGGCATCGCCAAAGATGATCGCATTTGCCGAACACGCTTGCTGACATGCCATTTTGATATCACCGTCTTTTAATGGACGTTTTTCCATCTTAGCAGTTAACTTACCAGCCTGGATACGTTGGATACACATAGAACATTTCTCCATAACACCTCTTGAACGGGCAGTTACATCCGGGTTAAGAACCAGGTGTGTAAATTCATTGTTCAGGTAGTTGTCGAAACGAGAATCATTCCAGTAGTTAAACCAGTTGAAACGACGCACTTTATACGGACAGTTATTCGCACAGTAACGTGTACCTACACAACGGTTATAAGCCATGTGGTTCAAGCCATCTGAAGAGTGAACTGTTGCCAATACCGGACAAACCGTCTCACATGGAGCATGGTCACAGTGCTGACAAAGCATCGGTTGGTGAACTACAGATACGTTATCAAGGTTATCTAAATGAGCAATTTCTTTCTCTTCAGTTACCGCATTGATACCAGTACCATGATCGCCATGACCTTTTGCATGTGCATCTGCTTCCACATTAAAGCTGTAATAACGGTCAATACGGATCCAGTGCATATCTCTACGCTTACGAACCTCATCTTTACCTACAACAGGAATGTTATTTTCTACGTTACAGGCAACAATACAAGAACCACAACCAGTACAAGCATTCAAATCGATTGCCATTACCCAGTTATTACCTAATTTCTCATATGCTGGCCATAAATCGTAAGTCTTATGTTTTGCATGGTCATTACCTGAACCTGCAGCCGGATTCTTTTTGTATTCTGTGAAAGTAGCTTCACGAATGATGTTTCTTCCTTCGAAAGAGTGGTGCGTTTGTGTTTGCGCCAATTCTTCTCTGTTACCCGTTGCTGTTAATTGAACAGTAGTGGAATATTTAGAAGTACCATTGCTGAAGCTTACAAAAGGATAAGCATTTTTACCTACATTATTTCCAGCTTTACCAGTCATCGTTCTACCAAATCCTAAAGCGATAGAAGCAGTTCCCTGTGCTTGTCCCGGTTGAATCAACACAGGTAAGTCAATAGTATAACCGTTTGCAGCTTTTACAGATACGATATCGAATTCTTTGTAACCTAATTTCTCAGCGAACTTAGGCGCAATAGCAATATAATTGTCCCAGGTTACTTTCGAAACCGGATCAGGCAATTCTAATAAGAAAGCGTTGTTACCATGTCTACCATCACGCATTGCTGCACTTTCGTAAACCTGTAACTCGATATCTTTTGCTAATGATTTGCTGTTATTTAAAATGGTAGGAATTACTGCTGCTAAGGACAGGTTGAAGCTATAAGCTCCCGCTGGTTTAGCTGCTGCAATGAATACACCAGTTTGTAATACTTCTTTCCAGGTTTTACCGAATACAGGAAGGATGTTCTTATCCCAGTTGTTACGCACATACTGGAAGTAATCTTTAACTGCATTATCAGACCAGATCAATAAACTCTCTTCTGCCTGACGGGTATTGAATACTGGATTGATCGTTGGTTGAATGATAGAGTAAGTACCTTCGTAAGCACTTGCATCACCCCATGACTCTAAGTAGTTATGGTTAACTGCAATTACATCACATAAGCTCGACGTCTCATCTTTACGATCAGCGAACGAAACTTTTAAAGCAACCTTAGCCAATGCATCAGCAAAAGCTTTAGTATTTGCTACATCATAACCAGGGTTTGCATTTAAGATGAATACCGCAGCAACTTCTCCCCTGTTCATTTCATTGATGAACTCATTAAATTCTGCATCATTACCTGCGTAACGTTTGCAAGAATTGTCTAAGTCGATCGTTGTACCGTAACTACCAATCGCAGCGTTGATCGCATTTACCAGAATCTGAGTAGATACATCATTTGAACCTGAGACTACTAATGCTTTTCCTTTGTTTTGCAACAATTCTTTAGCCACCAACTTAAGTGCTTTATCAGCAGTTACGTTGTTTGGTAAAGCAGCACCAGCTAAGTTATTACCGGTAATGGTATTATATAAGGTAATTAATGCAGGTCCCTCTTCTGAAAGTTTAATCGGTACACGCGTATCAGCGTTAGTACCAGTTACACTCATACCAGCTTCGAACTGGAAGTGACGTGACATTTTACCAGCCTTTAAAGACTTGTGATTTCTGTTTGCAACATACTGTGAAGTAAATTCTTCACCGCTGATCCAGGTAGATAAGAAGTCTGCCGCGAAACTTACGATCAGGTCAGCCTTGTCAAATCTGTATTGTGGAACTACTGCTTTACCGAAGCTATTTTCATTTGCCTTGATAATACCAGTATAAGATACTGCATCGTATTGTACGTGCTTAGTATTAGGATAAGCAGCAGTAAAGTCTGCAATTACTCCTTTAGTAGAAGGACTGCTTACTGTAGAAGAAACCAAACGGATTTTCTTTCCTGATGCCTGTGCTTTGTTTAACTCGCCTTTAACGAACTCATCAATCTTAGCCCATGCTACTTTCTCATCATCCTTTAAAACAGGACCATGTAATTTAGAAACATCATAAAGGTCTAAAACAGAAGCTTGCGCCTGTGCATCTGTACCTGTATTGAATACTCCTGAATTAGGATTTGCGTCAATCTTAATTGGACGTCCCTCTCTGGTTTTCACCAACACACTCTGTCCGTTGAAACTTGATACATAGTAGTTCGGGATACCCGGAACTACCTCTTCAGGTCTGATGACATAAGGAATTGACTTATGAATCGGAGCTTCCTGACAAGCAGCAAGCGTTACCGCTCCAAGGCCGAAACCTAATGCTTTCAAAAAGTCCCTGCGCGGGGTTACCGTACTTAACCCTGCTTCATTTAAAACATCTTCTATTGGAAGGGGCTCAGCAAATTCGTTTTTGTTGTTTTCAACAAAATCGGGAGTGTTTTTATACTCCTCTAAGCCTTTCCAGTATTTTTTATTGCTTTCCATTTAAGCTATATTACTGTTTATCGAACGTTCTTATTAAACTCTTATTAATAGTGGCACTTACCACACTCTAAACCACCCAGTAATGCTGGAGTAATCTTTTCGCCTTTTTTGATTTTCTCATGGGCTTCAATCACTTTCGAATAGAAAGCATTGTCTTTACCTGAAATCTCAGCGTCTTTATGGCAATTGATACACCATTTCATCGTTAGCGGAGAAAACTGATATACTTCTTCCATGGTATTCACCGGACCGTGACATGCGAAACATACCGGCTCATTTGGTTGAAGACCTTTTTGTTTTCTGATCGCCTCCTCACCTACAACAACGTGTTGAGAGTGGTTGAAATAAGCAAAATCAGGAAGGTTGTGAACACGAATCCATTCTACTGGTTTCTCTTTAGACTTGTCGTAAGTCAAAGTTGCAGGATCGTAACCGATTGCAGTGTAGATCTTTTGAATCTCCGGAGAAATCTCACCGTTATACTTCTCAGTAGCCTGTACCGATTTGTGACAGTTCATACAAACGTTCACAGATGGAATAGAAGCATTTTTAGATTTAAATGCACCTGAGTGACAGTACTGACAGTCAATCTGATTCGTCCCGGCGTGTAATTCGTGAGAGAACTTAATTGGCTGTACCGGCTGATATCCAGTGTGTACACCTGTATTCCACATCGCCATCCAGCCATAAGTAGATAAAGCAGCTACCAGACATAGAATAAAGAAGAATACAAATTTTTTGTTTTTGAATAATCTGCGAACACCTACAGTTAAAGGAACATCGTCCTCTTCTGAGATTTCAACACCTTGCTTCTTTAAGATTAAACGCTCTAACATTTTAATCGCACGTCCTAGAATCACCAATACCGCAATGGATATTAAGATAATAGTAACGATACCTGCGATAGAAAAATCAGATACACCTTCATCTACTGTAGCAGTTGCTGCTGCTGCATCGCCTTCTTTCTTAGGCTCGCCCGCTTTAGCGTAAGCGATAACGTTTTTAATTTGGTCGTCCGTTAAGGTAGGGAACGTCGTCATCTCCGATGGAGAGAACTTCGCCGCCTCAATCGCTTGCTTATCGCCTGCGTCTACTAAAGCTTTCCAGTTCTTTACCCATTTAATGGTAAAGGCTTCGTCTAGCTCGTTCATTTTGGCAGTTAAAGCCGGACCTGTACTGTTACGGTCTAATTGGTGACAAGAAGAACATTTATCTTTAAATATTTTCCTTCCCTCCACTACATCTTGCGCTTGTGTTGCAGAAACGATTAAAACAGATAAAGCCGTAAACATAAATGCCGACTTCCAAACTCTTCTAATGATCAATGAGATATCCCTCATAATGAGTATTTTATGCTATTTTTTAAAAAACTTGTAAACCGCCTTTGGTAACCGAACTTAGGTTCTACACCAAAACGTCCACAAAAGTAAAATTTATTAACTTACCAATGACAAATAAATGACAGTAAATACAATTTATAATCAATCTAAATAGTTTGTTTTTGGGGCTTTAAACGAAGAAAATCAGCAATTTTCGAAAAACTGCTGATTCTTCCCAGCCAACCTCACATTGACAATATTTGTAAATTCAATTTACATTTTTAATATCCATGCAAAGATCAGTGGCGCAACGATTGTTGCATCTGATTCTACAATAAACTTTGGCGTACTAATATCTAATTTACCCCAGGTGATTTTTTCGTTCGGTACTGCTCCTGAATAAGATCCATAAGAAGTAGTCGAATCAGAAATCTGACAGAAATAGCTCCAGAATGGAATATTCTGCATTTCCATATCCTGATATAACATTGGAACAACACAAATCGGGAAGTCACCAGCAATACCTCCACCAATCTGGAAGAATCCGATTCCTTTACCAGAACTGTTCTTAATGTACCAGTCTGCTAAATAACCCATATATTCAATACCACCTTTTACAGTAGTCGCTTTAACTTCACCTTTCATCACATAAGAAGCGAAAATGTTTCCCATCGTAGAATCTTCCCATCCTGGTACTACAATCGGCAAGTTCTTCTCTGCTGCTGCAAGCATCCAGGAGTTCTTAGGATCAATCTCATAGTATTGCTCAAGATCACCACTCAATAACATCTTGTACATGAACTCATGCGGGAAGAAACGCTCTCCTGCATCTTCTGCATCTTTCCAGATCTTATTGATGTGTTTCTGCAATCTACGGAAAGCCTCTTCTTCAGGAATACAAGTATCTGTAACCCTGTTGTAATGGTTTTCTAAAAGATCCCACTCGTCCTGTGGACTTAAATCACGGTAGTTAGGCACTCTTTTGTAGTGAGAATGCGCAACAAGGTTCATGATGTCTTCTTCCAGGTTGGCACCAGTACAAGAAATAATCGAAACTTTATCCTGACGGATCATTTCAGCTAAAGAGATGCCCAGCTCTGCAGTACTCATTGCGCCTGCAAGCGTAATCATCATCTTACCACCTTCATCCAAATGTGTTTCGTATCCTTTAGCCGCATCCATCATAGCTGCCGCATTAAAATGGAGATAATTTGTCTCCATGAATTGCGAGATAGGTCCTCTTTTCGTACTCATTTTTGATTAAATTTTGTTGTTAGCGCAAAAATAGGCAAATAATCGTAAAGGACTAATCCTAACCCCGCTTTAAAAGTGAAAGCAGCACAATTACTGGCGCTAATCTTGCTAGGGGATCCCGGGTAACACAAATTATATAAATCTTTCCCTATTTTAGGCCAATGAAGAGAATTTCGCTTTGCATCACTATACTGATCATTACCGTCGCAAACGCATCCGCACAAAAGAAATTTATCAAACGATACTTATCAGAAAAAACAGATAGCTCACGCAGAGCGAGCTTTATGCCCGTACCCATCTTCCGCTACTCCCAGGAAATCGGAGCAGAATTCGGACTCGGCGCACTATATTCTACTTACCTCGACAGAAAAGACAGCACCAACCGCAGCTCTAACTTTTCAGGAGTCGCTTCCGTATCAACCAAAGGACAATACAACTTCTCTTTAAAAAGCGATATCTGGACCAAAGGCAACGATTACCATTTCATTTCAGAATTCAGATTTAAAAGAATGCCTTTCGACTTTTTCGGAATAGGCAATGAAACCTTATTTGCAAATTCAGACCGTCTCGTACAGCGACAGTCCCGAATCATGCTCGAAGCAGAAAAGAAAATTGTACAACATGCCTATACCGGACTTTCTCTGGGATTTGAGAATTATAACTTCAAAGACGAAATCACAGGTGGATTATTCGAGACCGATCCAGACCTCAATCAGCGTTTAGGTGGCAATGTTGCTTATATAGGTGTCTCACAAAGCTACGACACCCGGAATTCCAACAACTACCCTACCAAAGGATTTCTCGGCCGCATCGCTTATCAATACGCACCAGACCTATGGTCAGGCGAAAGCTTTACCGGAAGTGTCATCAAAGCAAACGTTAGAAACTTCTGGTCGCTTAGTCCTAAATTCGTTTTAGGCGTAAATGCTTTATTCCATACCGTGCAGGGAAAAAACATACCTTTCTATTTATTACCGCAAATGGGGAATGATGAAATGATGAGGGGATATTATACCGGGCGTTACCGCGATCAAAATTTATTAGCCGGCCAGGCAGAACTGCGCTACCGCTATAATAACCGTTTCGGGGCAGTAGTCTTTGCCGGAACCGGACAGGTTTTCGCCAATGGCGGTTTTGCAGCCAAAAACTTCAAACCCTCTTACGGACTTGGTGGAAGATACTTCTTCGATCCTGAAAAAGGACTGAGTGTCCGCATGGATTATGCAGTCGGAGAAAAACGTATTCATGAAAAACGCCAGAGCGGTTTCTATTTCACCCTGGCCGAAGCATTTTAAAAGGAGGCTCCATCAGCACATAGATAGCTTCGTCAAGAAGCTATCCTTTAAAACTTAATCTTAAAATGCTCTTTTGCCTGTCCCTTTTTAAAGTATACCAATCCGATCCAGAATAAATCTACGGTAATGGTCACCTCAGGATGGTTCTTGATTTCTTCCCAGGCTTCTTTCATTCCTTCGCTCCAATAAATATCATCAAAGATCAATAGCGAACCCTCATGTACTTTTGGCAAACACCAGTTAAAATAATTGAGCGTGGCATCCTTTCTATGATTCCCATCTACGTAAACGAAATCCAGTTGATCTGCCTGTTCAATGAAGTCAGGAAGCAAATTGTCAAAATTTCCTACCCTTAACTCTACATTTTCGAGTTCCAGATCCTGAAAGTTCTTATAAGCCGCTTTTGCCGTTTCCGGACAACCTTCAATGGTTACAATATCTGCTTCCGGACAAGCCTTGGATAGGTAGGAAGTGGTCAAGCCCAGACAAGTACCCAATTCCAGAATATGGTTTGGCTGGTTTTCTTTCGCAAGGCGATAAATTAACTGCGCTAACCTGGGGCTCTTCAAAGCATTTTTTGCGATCTGTCGCACCTTTTTAGTCCGGTTCTTATTCAAATGAGAACCTGCTCCAAGGTCTGTCACCGTAATTAAAGAATCGTCATTTAAAAGTTTTTTTCTTTGCGCTTCAATGCTTTTGTAATCACTTTTAGCGTTAAAATCGTAAATTACCTCATCTGTGAGCTTATAAACGAAAGGAGAATGAGTACCATGTCTGCTTTTTGAAGTCAATCGGTGCTTTAGATAGTCGCTGATAAAATTGAAAACCATAGCTACAAAAATAAGCAATCACATGATTCTAAGTTGCATGTTTAATGGAAAATAGTAAAGAAATAAGTGCTTTAGTCAAATTGCTGGACGATCCCGATCCGGAGATCTTCGAACATATTGAGAAACGCCTGTTGGAGTATGGAGAAGAGGTGGTTCATTTTCTGGAAAATGCATGGGAACAATCTTTGGATAGCTTGTTACAGGAAAGAATCGAGAACGTAGTTCATAAAATCCAATTCAACAGCGTTAAAGAAGACCTCAATCTTTGGTATCAAAGTGGTGCTTTCGATTTGCTTCAGGGTGCATTGGTAGTCAACAGATATCAATACCCTGACCTCAATGAAGAAAAGATCAAGCTCCAGATGGAGGAGATCAAGCGGGAAATCTGGATCGGATTGCAATATGAAATGAGTTCTATTGAGAAAATCAAACTCATCAATCACGTCTTCTATAATGTATATGGTTTCAGCGGAAACACAAAAAATCACCACGACCCTCAAAACTCTTACATCAATCAGGTACTGGACAGTAAAAAAGGAAATCAGATATCCTTAGCCATTATCTATTCCAGTATTGCCCAAAAACTGGATATTCCGGTCTATGGTGTCAACTTACCCCAACATTTTATCCTCGGCTATATTGATGAAAGTAAAAGAGAAGACCATGAATTTGGCGTTCTATTTTATATCAATGCCTTTAATAAAGGTGCCATTTTTGGCAAGCATGATGTAGACCAGTTCCTTCGCCAGCTGAACCTTGATCCTATGCCTGGCTTTTATGCCCCATGTAGCAATGTAGAAATCATCAGAAGAATCATCAGAAACCTGATCTCCTCTTATGAAAACCTGGGCTCAACAGAAAAAGTAACAGAACTGAAAGAGTTACAGGATATCCTCAACAAGACTAATATCTAACTTAAATAATCTTATTAGATTTCATCCAATTTACTAAACGATCAAACCACTGATCCTGCGTAGTTTTGTTGTTCAATCCAAAACCATGACCGCCGCCCTGGTAAACATGCAATTCAGACTTGTTCCCTGCTTTCACCATTGCCCTGTTAAAAGACATACTATTCTCCACAGGAACCGCATGATCATCATTGGCATGCACTAGAAAAGTAACCGGAGTTGCTGCATCCACATGGCGTTCATTGGAAAAATATTCCTTTTGCGCAGCTGTTGTATTTGGGCCTGCCAGATTTTTCGCAGAACCTGTATGTGGCGACTCCAGAAAGGAGACCACCGGATAAATCAACATCGAAAAATCAGGACGAAGACTCAGCCCCTCTTTATTCTCTATTTTAACATCCTTATAATGTACTGTCAGCGTAGCTGCGAGATGACCACCGGCAGAGAAACCCATGATCCCGATTTTCGAAGGATCTACACCATATTTGGCAGCATCCTTCCGCAACAGGTAAATCGCCTGTTCCGCATCCTGCAAAGGCCCGAAAGACTTATCTACCATAATCGCATCATCCGGCAAACGGTATTTCAAGACAAACGCGGCAACGCCGATTTCATTGAAACGCTTCGCCACATTGTCCCCTTCATGATTAATGGCTAATATCCCATAACCACCCCCCGGACAAATGATCACGGCAGCACCTGTTGCTTTATCCGCAGCAGGCAAATACACCTTTAAAGTTGGTACAGATACCTTACTGACCCTGATGATCCCATCCTTCCCGGTTTCAGAAAGCTCTTTAAAATCCGCAGGTGTAGGCTTCGACCCCGGAATTGCTCCGGGATAAATCGATATACTTTCCTGCGCCATCGCGCTATTTGTAGCAAAAAGACTGGTCATCAATAATACAGTAAGGTATCTCATATTTAAAACTCCATTAAGTAAGCTTTCAAAAATTCGTTCAAATCACCATCCAATACCGCCTGGGCATTAGAAGTCTCGTAGTTAGTCCGTAAATCTTTAACCAGCTTATAAGGATGCAGCACATAATTCCTGATTTGCGATCCCCATTCGATTTTCTTTTTAGAACCTTCGATTAAAGCGGTTGCTTCCATACGCTTGCGCATTTCCGCTTCATACAATTGCGATTTCAACAAGCGCATTGCATTCTCTTTATTCTGCAACTGCGACCGTGACTCCTGGTTTTTAATCACAATACCTGAAGGCTTGTGGTACAACCTGACAGCCGTTTCCACCTTGTTCACATTTTGTCCACCAGCACCACCGGAGCGGAAAGTCTCAAACTCAATTTCTGAATCCTTCACCTCAATCTCAATCGTATCATCTACTAAAGGATACACATAAACGGAAGCAAAAGAAGTATGCCTGCGGGCATTGGAATCAAAAGGCGAAATGCGCACCAGACGGTGAACCCCATTCTCCCCTTTCAGATAACCATAAGAAAAGTCTCCGGCAAACTGAAGCGTAACCGATTTTATACCCGTCACCTCCCCTTCCTGCGAATCCTGTTCTGTTACCTTATAACCATTCTTCTCGCCCCACATGATGTACATACGCATCAGCATGGCTGCCCAATCGCAACTTTCGGTACCACCGGCACCGGCGGTAATCTGCATTACCGCATGAAGCTGATCTTCCTTACTACTCAACATGTTTTTCAGTTCCAGTTCTTCCACCATGTTTAAACAACGGTTGTACTGCTCCTGCATTTCTTCCGCACTGGCATCACCAGATTGTAGAAATTCAAACATCACCTCAGTATCTTCGAGCTCCTTACTTACTGCCTGCCAGGCATCCGTCCATACTTTCTTGGAATTGATACCTGCCAAATGTTTTTCCGCCTTTTTAGGATCATCCCAAAAGTCGGTTTGCAGGGTAAGTTCCTGCTCTATATAAATTTCCTCAAGACGTGTTTCTACGTCAAAGATGCCTCCTCAGCGACGCTACTCTGTCCCTTAAATCCTGAATTTGTTCTTTTGTCATAATCACAAATATATAAAATACAAAGAGGTTCTGTCCCTGTTTTAAAAAACAAGCACAGAACCCCTTTAAAATACCTTTTTCCTAATTGAAAAGTCCTTTTAGCTTATCAACGATACCACTTTCCCCTTCTTTCCCGGGTTCCGTACTACCGCTAAACAAGTTCGTCAGGTCCGACAACTGAAATTTCCCGTCAGGTCCTGAAATCTTCGTTAACATATCCTGAAGATTAAAAGAACTGTCATTCGGATCATTTGTCTTACTCACCAACTTATCCATTACGCCCGGAATAATCGAAGCTGCAATGGCTTTCGCCGAGTCCATATTGATCCCCATTCCTGATAACTTATCAATAAAGCCAGAGGAAGCCTCCTTTACCACGGACGAATTCGCCACATCTCCACCCTTAAAGGCATCCACCAGATTACCAATATTTCCGGACGACAATTGTTGTTTCAAGGTGTCAAAAATAGAACCGGAAGCCGCTTGAATCGCTGCTTCATTTTGCTCGTTCGGAATCTCACTATTGTTCACAATGGCATCCTGAGCACTTTGTTTAACCAGTTCATTCAAATTTTCTAACATAAAATTGTTTTTCTAGGTGATGTACTAATATTAGTATCTTAAATATAATCAATTAATATGACCGTTAAATCAAATCAGGGACCTTATTTTTTCAGATTCATATAATCAAGTACCAGGTTACTAAGCGCTTCCACTCCTAAACCAAAACCACTTTCATCGATAAAGAAATCTGGCGTATGGTGTGATGGTGCCTTCAAGGGGTCTTGTCCTTTAGGCATTCCGCCCAGAAAAATAAACAAGCCAGGTACCTTTTCCTGGTAAAAAGAGAAATCTTCTGCCCCGGTTACCGGAGGTTTCAAACGCACATGAGCTGCACCGGCAGTAGCCTGCAAACTTGGCAACATCTTTTCCGTTAAAGCCACATCATTAAACGTAACGGGATAATGGTTGCTATAAGGAATCTTCACCTCTGCCGTAGCCCCACCTGCTTCTGCCGTTTTTGTAGCAATCGTCTTCACTCTTTCTATAAACATCGCCTCATCTTCCTTACTGAAATTCCGGATGGTTCCTAACATTTCCACTTTCTCCGGAATAATATTAGAACGAATCCCTCCATTGATGGCGCCAATCGTAACCACCCCTGGATTTTCCGTCACATTCAGGTTCCTACTCACAATAGTTTGCAGGTTATTCACAATTTGTGCAGAAATCACGATCGGATCAATACTACTCCATGGATAAGCACCATGCGCCTGTTTGCCGGTCACCGTAATCTTCAAATCATTAACCGCAGCCATAATCCCACCCGGGCGATAAGTAATCTCACCTACCGGTGTTTGCGAATTAATATGCAGTCCAAAAATCACATCGACTTTCGGATTTTCCAGCACCCCTTCTTTCACCATCAATGCAGCACCACCTTCTTCTCCTTCAGGCACCCCTTCTTCCGCAGGTTGAAAGATAAATTTCACCGTACCGGAGATGTCCTTTTTCATCGAAGCCAGCACCTCGGCCACACCCATCAAAATAGCCACATGACTATCATGGCCACAAGCATGCATTACGCCTACTTCCTGTCCGTTATATATTGTTTTCACTTTAGAAGCAAAAGGTAAATCCACGCGTTCTGTGACCGGCAAACCGTCCATATCTGCCCTAAGCGCCACCACCGGACCAGGCTTTCCACCTTTAAGAATCCCAACCACGCCGGTCTTCGCCACGCCTGTTTGCACCTCTATTCCCAGCGACTTTAAATGTTTGGCTACAATGGCAGCAGTCCGCGTTTCCTGGTTTCCCAATTCCGGATGTTCATGCAAATCCCGACGCCAGTCTATCACTTGCTGTGCAATGCTCAAAGCCTTTTTTGAAACCTCAGGTCTGAGGTTTTGCTTTTGCGCAACTGCCGTCACGCTAAATAGAACGAACAGCACAAAGTAAAATCTTTTCATAAATCTAAATTTTATACGTTAAATATAAGATAATGAGCGGATATTCAATTCCGATAGAAATATTATAAAGGTCATTTCAGCAAATAAAATAAACCCCTACATTTACAAAAACACTAATATCATGCTACCAACGATAAACTTTACAGAAACTGCAGCTTATAAATACCTGACCGATCACTTTATCGGTATCAATGAAAAAAGCTTAAAGGATCTATTTACGGAAGATGCTTCCCGTTTTGAGAAATTCTCTATCCTGTTTGATGACATCCTTGTGGATTATTCAAAGAACAGAATTGACGATACCACTATGGCATTGTTAATGCAACTGGCCAGAGAATGTAAATTAGATGAGGCGATCAAAGCCATGTTTAAGGGTGATAAAATCAACCAGACAGAAGGCCGTCAGGTACTTCACATCGCTTTACGCAACCAGGGCAACGATCCGATTCTTGTAGATGGCAAAAATGTCATGGAAGAGGTGAACAATGTATTGGAGAAAATGGATAAATTTAGTCAGGCCATCATCTCCGGATCATGGAAAGGCTATACCGGAAAAGCCATTACAGATGTAGTAAACATCGGTATCGGTGGTTCTGATTTAGGACCTGTAATGGTAACAGAAGCACTAAAAGCTTATAAAAACCATTTAAATATGCACTTCGTTTCTAATATCGACGGAACGCATATCGCTGAAACCTTAAAAAATGTAGATCCGGAAACTACCTTATTCCTGATTGCTTCTAAAACTTTTACCACACAGGAAACCATGACCAATGCCAACAGTGCAAAGGACTGGTTCTTAAATAGCGGCGCAGCGCAGGGCGATGTAGCCAAACATTTTGCCGCCTTATCTACCAATGCAAAAGACGTTACTGCCTTTGGTATTGATACCAATAACATGTTCGAATTCTGGGACTGGGTAGGTGGAAGATATTCTTTATGGAGTGCCATTGGCCTTCCTATCGCATTGAGTATTGGTTTCAACAATTTCAAGCAATTACTTGCAGGCGCACATGCTGCCGATACGCATTTCGAAAATGCAGAATTTGAAAACAATGTACCAGTGATTCTTGCCCTGATTGGCATCTGGTACATCAACTTCTTTGATGCAGAAACACAAGCCATTTTACCATACGATCAATACATGCACCGCTTTGCGGCCTATTTCCAACAAGGAGATATGGAAAGTAACGGTAAACATGTAGACCGCAATGGCAATGACGTCACTTATGAAACAGGACCGATCATCTGGGGAGAACCGGGAACCAACGGGCAACATGCTTTTTACCAGCTGATCCACCAGGGAACACGTTTAATCCCTTGTGATTTTATTGCTCCTGCACAAAGCTTAAACCCATTAGGAGATCACCACCCGATCTTATTGTCCAACTTCTTCGCGCAAACAGAAGCGTTGATGAATGGCAAAACTAAAGAACAGGTAGTCGCAGAACTGGAAAAAGAAGGAAAAACCAGCGAAGAAATCGAGAAACTGGCACCATTCAAAGTTTTCGAAGGAAACAGACCAACCAACTCTATCTTATTGAAGAAAGTTACCCCTTTCAGCTTAGGTAGTCTGATTGCGATTTACGAACATAAAATCTTTGTTCAGGGCATCATCTGGAACATCTTTAGCTTCGACCAATGGGGAGTAGAGCTTGGCAAGCAATTGGCCAAGAGCATTCTTCCGGAACTAGAAGGAGATCAGGAAGTTCAGTCTCATGACGCTTCTACAAACGGTTTGATCAATCAGTATAAAAACTGGAGATAATCTCAAAAAAAATAGCGCTTAAAATTAAACCTTTTAAGCGCTATCTTGTTCTAACCAAATAAAAAGGATATGATCATGAGAACATTTAAAAATTTGTTAGCGCTTCTTATTGTTTTCACGACCGTTCAGGTCATGGCACAAACAGATAAAGAAACTACTGCCAGACTGATTGCTGATAAGCATCTTGTGTTTGAAGCAACTTCTGCGACTCCAATGGCCAATGCTGATCTAAACAAAGTATTGAGCAGAATGCCAGGTGGCATGGGTGGTGGTATGATTCAGCTTAATGGATCTCAATATCAATTGATCATCAGCAAGGACAGTGTAGAAGCCTACTTGCCTTATTATGGAAGAGCATACACAGCGTCCATGAATCCAGATGATTCAGGTATAAAATTTAAGTCTAAAAAATTCGATTATAAAACCACCGCTAAGAAAAAAGGAGGATGGATCATTGACATCACTCCTAAAGACGCCAAAGACGTACGCAGTCTTTCTTTAAGTGTGTCTCCAAGCGGTTATGCTACGCTAAATGTGAATAGCCTGAACAGACAACCGATTACTTTTAACGGGGTCATTTCTGAACCTAAAGAAGTAAAGGCTGAACCTAAATAATCAAAACAATAAGAAATGCAAAAAAGCCGTCGTATCCAGGATACGACGGCTTTTTTTTTATATTATAAAAAGAATTAAGGCTTCGGCGCTACAGTAACCTGGAACATATGCGGCCATTTCTTGCCGGTCACGAATAAACGTTTCCCTGCCTTATCCCAGGCAATGCCATTCAGCACATTGTTGGCGATATCTACTTCATCCGTATAGTACCCTGCCGGCAGTAAACCAGTGAAATCAATCTCTTTCTCTACCACACCCGTTGCCGGATCAATCACCACTACTACATTTTTCGTATAAACATTGGCATAAATCTTACCATCAATATATTCCAGCTCGTTCAACTGAGGAACCGCACCATAATTGTTGTAAACTTCAATATAACCCTCTTCTTTATAATTGTCTTTATTCAGGAACCAGATCTTGTTGCTACCATCAGATTTATACAACCGCTGGCCATCAAAACATAATCCCCAGCCTTCCATGCTCGATTGATATGGGAAAGTAGACTGCTGCGTCAAAGTCTTCGCGTCAAATACCAAACCCAATCGGTTTTGCCAGGTCAGCATGACCACCTTATCACCAACCAGACTTGAACCTTCTCCAAAATACTGGTCAGCTAATTTTGTTTGCTGTAAAATTTTACCCGTTGGCACATCTACCCACCTTACCGAAGAATGTTCTTCCTGACCGGTACTTTCTAAAAAGCGGCCGTTATGGAACTCCAGTCCTTGTGTATAAGCAGACGTATCATGAGGAAAAGTCTTAATTACCTTGTAACCGTATTGCGCAGGCACTACAGCCGACTTTAATTCAAAGTTGATCGTTAATGTATCTTTCTTTCCATCTTCCTCTATAACGGCTGTAATCAGCTTATAGCCTAAAGAAAGTCCCTTTGTAGGGATCGAAACCGGATCTGCATTGTTCTTCGTAGCCACCGGCTTTCCATCCAGGGTATAAACCGCAGAAGTAATGGTACTTCCCGAAGGAACTTCCAAAGCCACTTTAACCTCAGTTCCCAAAGGGAAACTTTGTCCTTGTTCCGGAGATTTGAAACTCACACCAGAACCAACCACAGGACTGTCTTTACAGGAAATAACCAGCGAAACGCTCAATAATAAACAGGCCGAAAGGACTAATTTAGATAAACTCATGATTTTTTTAACTTGGCCAGAATGCATCTTCAATATGATTAATTTTATAACTATTTATGTGCTCAAAAGTAATGGCAATAATATCAAAACGGATTTCCCCCTGATGTTGTTTCAATTCAATGTAGGCAGAGGAAGCGAATTCCAGTTGCTTTTCCTTTTTACGGTCTACAAAATCCTCCGGCTCCCCAAAATCTGTGGCGCTCCGTGTCTTCACTTCTACAAAAATCAAGGTTCCTCCCTGATCAGCTATAACGTCAACTTCTGCCCTGGCGTATCTCCAATTCACATTTAAAATGCGGTAACCTGCATCCTCCAGATACGATCTGGCGATTTCCTCCCCACGTTTACCAAGCTCATTGTGTGCCGCCATTTATTTTAAAATCACTGTTCCGAGGAACTTAGAAATCTCCCTTTCTACGGATTTCATAAACATAAAACGCTGCATCAGAATCTCCAGATTTACGGAATCCTGCTCTGTTTTAATTTCTTTGGAAATGTCGGCCAGCATCCGGGCTACCTTTCCTTTTTTCAGGTGGAAAATCCCCCCAAGAACGGTCGCCTTTAAATTGACACTTTCATCCCTGACATAGATATTGTGCTTATTGTACCAGTTTTCACTCAGCGAATAAGGAGAAGTAGAAAGCGTAATTGCCAGCTCTACAATCTTCCGGTCCTCATTGTTGATAAACTGGCTGGCTACCGGCAGGTGGCCATTTTCTATTTCTTCACTATAGGTATCAATAATACTTTTACAAGTCGGATCAGTAAAACTCACATCCGCCAGATTCTGCATGATAAAAGAACCGATATACATGTTATCGATCTTATCCCAGGTCACCAGTTCATGGCCATAAGCCAGTAACAGACGTACCACCTCCTGCTCCTGCAAGCGGTCGCTTTCTTCGGCGGCAGCCGCTTCATCAGCTTCTGCGGCAGCACCGGGAATCTCAAAAAGATTGTCCGGCGGACCATCAGGATAAGGCTGATACTGATTTTGCTGCTGAAAACCTGAAGAACCGAGCCCCTGGTTTCCGGAACTCTGATTACCCGAACCAGATTTCCTGAATTTCGCCATCCTGATCTTATTCAGCTCAGAAAGCAAAATGCGTTCTTCCACCTGCAACAGACTGCTACACTCCTTAATGAAAATCGAAGCCTTGATATCATCCGGAATCTTTGCAATACTTTCTACAATGTCCCTGATGATTCCAGCCCTTTTAATCGGGTCTGAACCCGCTTCTTTCAGCAGGATATTCGCTTTGTAAAGAATAAAATCTTTACGGTTGTTCTCAATGTATTTTTTAAACTCACCTGAACCTACATGGTGCATGTAAGAATCGG
Organism: Pedobacter gandavensis; assembly: GCF_032677645.1. GTDB lineage: Bacteria > Bacteroidota > Bacteroidia > Sphingobacteriales > Sphingobacteriaceae > Pedobacter > Pedobacter gandavensis_A. Next base: position 592,549 of record NZ_JAVTSB010000001.1, read on the forward strand.
GATCATGTCCATCAGGAAAAGAAACGACTTTCACGTTCAGTCCTTCCTCCAGGATCATGTCTAATCCACGCAATGAGGCTTTAATCCCCGCAGCATCGCCATCATAAAGGATGGTTACATTTTCCGTGAAACGACCGATCAGACGAATCTGTTCCGTAGTTAAGGAAGTACCCGAAGAGGCTACCACATTCTCTATTCCTGCCTGATGTGCAGCAAGCACATCTGCATAACCTTCTACCAGATAACAGTTATCGGTATCACGGATGGCCTTTTTCGCATGGAATAAACCATAAAGCACATTCGACTTATGGTAGATATCACTTTCCGGAGAATTGACATATTTAGGGACATTCTTATCCGTTTTCAGCGTTCTACCGCCAAAACCGATGATCCTACCCGTAAAATTATGAATCGGGAACATCACCCTACCCCTGAAACGATCATACAGTTTGCCCTTATCATTTCTGATGGCCAAACCTGTCTTCTCCAGATATTCTTCTTTATGTCCTGCCGAAACAGCATTCAGAATCAAGGCATCCCAGACATCCGGAGAATACCCCAGCTGGAACTTCTTGACAATATCCTCCCTGAATCCGCGCTCTTTAAAATAGCTCAGACCAATGGCTCTGCCCTGATCCCCTGTCCACAGTTCATTGGCAAAAAATCCTGCCGCAAATTCCGAAACAATGTATAAGCTTTCCCGCGCATTCTGGGCCTCAATATTTTGTGGAGACTGTACCGTCTCCTCCACCTCAATATGGTATTTCTGAGCCAGAAACTTTAAGGCTTCCGGATAAGAATACTTCTCATGGTCCATAATAAAATGGACCGAATCACCACCTTTACCACAACCGAAACACTTGTAAATCCCTTTCGCCACAGAAACGTGGAAAGAGGGTGTTTTCTCATTGTGAAAAGGGCAATTCCCGATCAAACTGGTACCACGTTTTTTTAAAGACACAAAATCACCAACCACTTCCTCAATGCGGACGGTTTCCATGATTTTGCTGATGGTATCCTGATTAATCATTCTTTAATATTTTATTTATCTCTTGCACTGATCACCTTTATAATTTCTCCCTTTGCTTATTTAATCATAGGGATTAATACATCTGCAAGGGCCTGATTCCCTTTATCATTCAAATGTACACCATCAGTCGTTAAAACTCCTTTGGCAACATCTGCTTGATTATTTTTCTCCGCATAGGTTTTAAACAAATCCCTCAGGTCACCTAGCGGCAGTTTATTTTTCGTGGCGAGTTCCCTGATTGCTCCTGCATATTTATCCAGGTCCGCATCCATCTCATTCGCTCCATTTTTCTTTTCTCCAATCACGGCAGGGGTACATAAAATCACCTTTGCACCAGTAGCCTGAATCTTATGGATCAATGCCTGATAAAAGGTAATAAACTTATCATAATCCGTCCCCGTATGCATCGATTGCTTATGCCATACATCATTCACTCCGATATAGATCACCACCAGGTCTGGTTTTTTATCCAGCACATCCTGCTCCATTCGTAAATAAAGATCATAGATCTTGTTTCCACCAATGCCTGATCCAATCACCTCATATTTCAAGGGATCCAGTGATTTGCGGATTAAGTCTACATAACCACCGGGTTCTACCCCCATCTGGGTGATAGAATCACCAAAAAAAATGATCTTTTTAGGTTTAACATTCATCGCAGTAAATAAAACAAGCAACACCAGAGGTGCTAGCAGCAGGCTTAACTTTTGAATATATTTCATGGGAATTAATTTTTAGCGATCTATTTTCCGTTAGTATAATCCTTGTGGACAATTAAAAAACTTGCCCGTTCTTCCTTTTTAAGGACATGATCCCAATTCCCCTGATAAGTGATCTTGGTGGGCAATTTCTCCCCGCCAAAATAACTCATTTCTATATTCATCTGCACATTAAAATCAAACAGCATATTGCTGTATTTCATATCCACATAACGACCTAGAATCTCGAAAGTCCGCTGGTCAAAAATAGTGGTCAGTTCCTTAATCATCAAGCCATCTTTGGTGCCATTACTTAGATCCGGTTTCACCGTCACCTTGAAGCGGTATACCGGAATAGAATCCAGGTAAGTGCCACTGGCATAGCTATAATCGTAATACTGGCGCATATTGGCCGTAAAGATTTCTGTTTTACTCCCAATAAACGGCAAGCCTTTAATCGGCCTTCCCGGTGCAAAAATAAGCGTTTTCAGTTTATCCTTATAACTCTCATTACTTTCGGCACCTTTACCGGTCGTCATTGGGCCTTCAGACACAAATTCCGACTTGTACGAATTCATAAAGATATAATCGAACATCTCTATCGTATACAACTGGTATTTACCGTTTTTCTTATACACCTGTCCGGTATCCTGTTTAACCAGGTATTCCATCTTGACCGGCCCTTTCGGGTTATGCCTGATTTTACGGTAAATCCTACCGTTTACCTTATTCTTTTTATCGTAGGTATAAATCCTGTTTTCCGCCATAAAGCCATACTTCTTCATGTTCCGGAAAGCCTGATAAAAGCTATTGTCGGTAATGATGGCATTGATAAACGTTTCCACCCCAAACTTCTGCGAGCTGATACTTACCACAGAATCCAGCTGGATGGTTTTGATCGTATCCGGGTTAAAACGTGGAATCTCCTGACTAAAACCTTTCGCAAAAAACAAGGTGCAAACCGCTAACAACCCTATTTTTCTCATTAATTACCCAATTGCTTTAAAGCCAGATAAGCCATTAAGCCCGTAGACAATTTCAACGCATCTTCATCAATATCAAAGTTCGGCGTATGCACAGAATAACAGGTATCCTTTGCCTTATTCCCGGTACCTAACCTGTAAAAACAAGCATCAGTCACCTGCGAATAATAAGCGAAATCTTCCGCAGCCATCCAGATATCCAGTTCCAGCACATTCTCTTTCCCTAAATACTCTTCTGCATGCGCACGTGCATGATCACTCAATACCGGCTCATTGATCAGGTAAGGATAACCGTTCATGATGTTAAAATCACAGCTGCCACCCATACTTTCCGCAATGCCTTCCGCCATTTTCTTCATTAGTTTTTTCGCTTCCTTGCGCCATTCCTCATTTAGTGTTCTGAAAGTACCTTCCATTTTCACTTCATTGGGAATGATATTGGTTGCCCCATTGGCCTGTACCTTTCCAAAAGAAAGTACCGAAGGCAAACGTGGATCTGCATTTCTGCTCACAATCTGTTGCAAGGCGACTACAATATGAGCCGCAATCAGTACCGGATCAATATTCTGATGCGGTTGTGCGCCATGTCCGCCTTTACCATGCACAGTAACGTATAATTCGTCCGTAGAAGCCATATAAATGCCCGAACGGAAACCAACCTTACCTGCATCGATTAACGGCATTACATGCTGCCCAAGGATCGCCTGAGGCTTAGGATTCTCCAACACCCCTTCTTTAATCATGATGCTGGCACCGCCTGGCAACACTTCTTCACCCGGTTGAAAGATCAATTTGATCGTTCCTGCAAATTCTGCCTTCAGGCTGTTCAGGATATAAGCAGTTCCCAATAAAGAAGAACTGTGTACATCATGACCGCAGGCATGCATTACCCCTGGATTTTTTGAAACATAAGGTTTGTCATTTGCCTCAATAATTGGCAACGCATCCATATCCGCACGCAAAGCGATGATGTTATCAGAAGGGATCCCGCCGGTAATCAATCCAACTACGCCTGTATTGGCCATCTCGGTATAGGGGATTCCCCATTCTTCCAGGTGACTTTTAATATAAGCTGAAGTTTCAAACTCCTTAAAGGAAAGTTCAGGATTGGCATGAATATGCTGACGGTAGCCTCTCACCTGATCAAAAATATCAAGCGCAAGGGTTTGGATCTTATCTTTCATTGTCATTGCTATAATCTAAGTTAGGTGCATTTATTTTCTCCCTGAAAATAAACAGGGTTGGAAACATCGGTCTCAGTTCATTTAGCAAACGCTGGGCTTCCAGACGCGTTCTAAAATCACCAACACGCAAATAATAGTTAGGTTCTTTATAGGTAATATAGGTATTCAGGTTTGGGTAAGCCGATTTAAACCGGGCTTGTTCCGCAAACACCTGGCGCCTGTCGGAGCCATAGAATATTTGTACGCGGTAACCCATCTGGCTCACAATAGCCGCTCCTGGTTTAACCGGAGTACCGGTAGCAGCGCCTGGCGATTTTGAATAAACAGCCACGCGTTTCGCAATCAGGCTATCAATCATAGGATCGATAATCACAACTACGGTTCCTTTCTGCTGGGCAAAAAGGGCAATGGAAAAACAACAAAATATAAGGGTGAATAATCTCTTCATGAAAGGGCTTAAAAAAAAGAATGCCGAATTTTTTGTTACAAAAATCGGCATTCTAAATGTGTATTACAAATTACAATCCTGCGCCGTGGCAGTTTTTGAATTTCTTACCACTTCCACAAGGACACATATCGTTCCTTCCAACCGTAACTTCTTTACGGATTGGCACCTGTGGAGCAGCTTCACGCGTATCTTCCATAGTCATTGGCTCATTACCAACTGAAATTTCGAAATCTGCTTTTGTCGTTTTCAATTTGCTCGCAGCAGGTTTTGGTGCCTGAGCTTCTCTAACGTCATTAGGATCTGTTTCAATTGGAATACCACCTTTATATAAGAAACTAACTACTTCTTTATTTACGGCATTCAACATGTTTTTAAACAGGTTAAAGGCTTCCATTTTGTAAATGATCAGTGGATCTTTTTGCTCGTATACCGCATTCTGAACCGATTGCTTCAACTCATCCATTTCACGCAAATGCTCTTTCCATGATTCATCGATCAGGGCAAGTACAATTGTTTTTTCGAATGATTTAGTCACCTCACGGCCATTGTTGTCGATTGCTTTTTTCAAGCCAACCGGCACTTGGATGCTACGGATACCATCAGTAAAAGGAACAACGATTTGCTCGATGTGTTCTCCACGCTCTTCAAACACCTGATTCAATACCGGCATTGCCTGTTGGATAATACCTTCAGATTTTCTGGCGTAGAAAGCAGTCACCTCATCAAATAATTTATCTGTTAAGTGGTGTACGTTTCTTGCACTGAATTCTGCCTCATCGATCGTTGTATCCGCAGAGAAGTTTTTGATCACTTCCAGTTTGAAACCTTCGTAATTTCCTTCTTCTTTATATTCTGTAACGATATCTTCCGCAACGTCAAAAGTCATGTTGTTCATGTCTACGTCTAAACGCTCACCGAACAAGGCATTTTTACGTTTCGCATAAATTACGGTACGTTGTGAGTTCATCACATCATCGTACTCTAATAAACGCTTACGGATACCAAAGTTATTTTCTTCTACTTTTTTCTGTGCACGCTCAATAGATTTGGTAATCATCGAATGTTGAATTACTTCACCATCTTCGATACCCATTTTCACCATGATGTTAGAGATTCTTTCAGAACCAAATAACCTCATTAAGTTATCTTCAAGAGAAACGAAGAACTGAGAAGAACCCGGATCACCCTGACGACCGGCACGACCACGCAACTGTCTGTCTACACGACGAGACTCATGACGCTCTGTACCCACGATAGCCAAACCACCTGCTTCTTTAACACCAGCACCTAGTTTAATATCCGTACCACGACCAGCCATGTTGGTTGCAATCGTTACCTGTCCAGCCTGACCTGCTTCAGCTACGATATCTGCCTCTCTCTGGTGCATCTTCGCGTTCAACACATTGTGTTTAATACCACGAAGTTTTAGCATTCTGCTCAACAACTCAGAAATCTCAACTGAAGTAGTACCTACCAATACCGGGCGGCCTGCCTGAGTTAATTTAACGATCTCTTCTGCTACTGCATTGTATTTTTCACGAACCGTACGGTAAACGTAATCCTGGTGGTCAATTCTCGAGATCACTCTGTTTGTAGGGATTTCCACTACATCCAGTTTATAGATCGACCAGAACTCACCAGCTTCCGTAGTCGCTGTACCCGTCATACCACAAAGTTTATGGTACATACGGAAGAAGTTTTGAAGTGTTACTGTCGCATAAGTCTGTGAAGCATCTTCTACTTTCACATTTTCTTTTGCTTCGATCGCCTGGTGTAAACCGTCAGAATAACGACGACCATCCATGATACGACCGGTTTGCTCATCAACAATTTTGATCTTTCCTTCATCGATGATGTATTCTACATCCATTTCGAATAAAGTATAAGCTTTCAACAATTGATTTACCGAGTGAATTCTTTCTGCTTTAATCGAGTAATCGCGCATCAGGGCATCCTTCTGTGCAATTTTCTCTTCATTACTCAAATCAGATTTTTCGATCTCAGCGATCTCAGTACCTACATCCGGTAATACGAAGAAATGAGCATCTTCACCAGATTTGGTGATTAACTCAATACCTTTTTCCGTAAGCTCAACCTGGTTGTTTTTCTCATCAATATAGAAGTACAATTCCGAATCTACTTTCGGCATGTTCTTCGACTGATCAGCCATGTAATGATTTTCAGTTTTCAATAAGGTTTGTTTAACACTACCCTCACTTAAAAACTTGATCAATGCTTTATTTTTAGGCAAACCACGGTGTGCACGTAAAAGTGCTAAACCACCTTCACCTTCTTCGGTTCCGGCTTTACCATCATTAATTAATTTCTTAGCTTCATTTAAAGCTTTAGTTACATATTCTCTTTGTGCAGCAACCAATCTTTCGATCCTTGGTTTCAGCTCATGGAATTCATGTTGATCTCCAAAAGGAACCGGACCAGAAATGATCAAAGGCGTACGGGCATCATCAATTAAAACTGAATCGACCTCATCCACCATGGCGAAATGCAATTTACGTTGCACCAGCTGATCTGGAGTCTGCGACATATTGTCACGCAGGTAATCAAAACCAAACTCATTATTGGTACCATAAGTAATGTCAGCAAGGTAAGCATCACGACGCTCCTGAGAGTTTGGCTCATGCTTATCAATACAATCTACTTTAATACCATGGAATTCGAATAAAGGACCATTCCACTCCGAGTCACGTCGTGCCAGGTAATCATTCACTGTTACAATGTGAACACCTTTACCAGCAAGCGCATTCAGATAAGCAGGTAATGTACTTACCAAAGTCTTACCCTCACCCGTAGCCATCTCAGAGATTTTACCACTGTGAAGTACCATACCACCGATCAACTGAACATCGTAATGTACCATGTTCCATTTCACTTCAGTACCGGCAGCATCCCAGGTATTTGCCCAGAAAGCTTTATCACCTTCAATCACTACATTGTTTCTGCGAACCGCATAATCTCTGTCGTGCTGACTGGCAGTCACTTCTAAGCGTGGGTTTTCAGAGAAACGTCTTGAAGTTTCTTTAACCACCGCGAAAGCCTGTGGAAGAAGGTCTAACAATACTACTTCTAATTCTTTATCACGTTCTTTAATCAGTTCATCGATCTGATCATATAAAGCTGTTTTCTCAGACAATGACAAAACCTGACCTTCACCTTCCGCTTTTAAGCCAGTGATTTTTCCGTCGATATCCGCTAAAGCCTGTGCAATAACATCTTTAAAATAAACCGTTTTATTACGCAACTCATCATTGCTCAGTACAGAAAGCTTCGAATACTCTTCGTTAATCCTGATAACTATAGGCTGTAAAGCCTTAATATCTCTTTCCGATTTGCTTCCAAATACTTTGGTTAAAAATCCTAACATCTTCTATGTTTGTGTTTATTGTTTATTACTAATTGAGAACCCTACAATTTACAACAACCAGGCCATATCAAACTACAAGTCAGAATGGCAGTCATCGGGCGCTAAAATTACAAAATATCCTGTAATTTGCTTTAGCATCGCGATTTTATTTAAAACATTGTTAAACACCTCCACCGCATCCCTTTCCCCGGGAGTCAATTCTTTCTTTTAAAAATCAGCGAAAATGTATGAATTTGGTCATTCACCTAATAAAGGTATTTTAAATTATTATTGGAGAAGTATTGAAAAACAGATCGATCCATCTAATAAAAAGAGAAGAAACTTAACCATCTGTCCTTGCAACCTATAAAATCAATAAGCTTCCAAGTGATTAAATAGAATTCCACCGTAATTAATCTAACGATCATAAAAGGATCAACAATCACATATATTTTATCAAAAAAATAATAAATTTTTGTTTAAAAAAACACTTTTATTCTCATAATCACACAATAACTAACCGATAATTTCATAACTTACTGAAAAACAAACATAAACATGATTTTAAACCAAAAAAAAGCCGCAGTCATCAAGAAACGGAGGCATCAAAATGCTATCCCTCCTTAATTTCAAAAAAACTTAACCATAAAATATAATTAGAAACCACTTAATCTAATTATGATTATTAGTCTTTTTTTACAAAAAAATAAACCATAAAACCTACAAAAAACCAACTAAATGAAAAAAATTAATCTCTTAGTAGTCATACTACTCTTTGTTTTCGGAATACAATCCTGTAAAAAAACCGAGTCCATTCAAAAAGACCAGACACAATCAGAAAAAAAACTTCCAAATTCCTCACAACGATTAGCTTTACAGAAATTCGGCAACTCTTTACCTCAATTAAACAATAGTCTCGAGGAATTCATTGGCGTGGCACCTCCTGTAACAGGGGCTCCGGCTACTCCACCCCTCACAGAAGCTCAGGCAGCAGCATTATTAGCACCGCTTATTAATAACTCAGGAACCTTATTGAACAGTTACGGTTTTTCAAATCTAGAAATCACAGAAGAGTACGGCAGTATGAATGACCCAAAAGTTGCCATACTCGGATTAGTCTTATATGTATTAAACGAAAATGATCCAGATGGGCCTGCTATGGATTGCCTGATCACAGCATTAGGTGGGGACGACATACGAGATCTTCTTGAAAGTACCGTTGAACGAGACTTTAATACTTACGGCACTAGAAAGCTAATAATGAGGGCTGTCGGAAAGGTTGCGGCAAGATTCGGTCTTGGCCACCTTGGAACCGCAATAATGATTTATGAATTTATGAACTGTTATTGGGGTGTTGAATCTGGTCCGGGAAGTATGTATCCTCCGATCGACCCTAACACCCCACTTATTCTCCCTACACCACTTCAACAAACAATCTATTACACAACAAACTTCTCCATTATTGGAACGGGACTAGAACCATATCCTAGTACTGACCTTTTCTATAATCCTGGTGACAGCAAATATTATTCTGATGTTAGTTTTAATCAACAGCTTCAGGATGCCTATTATATTCTGAATGTAGATTACAACACGGGCAAGTATTACCAAATCCTAAATGGAAAAGTTGTGAAGATTGCTTACGCAAAGGATGGTCCACCCACTCCCATAGGTCAACCGCTCCTATTCCCAACACCGCTCCCTTCAATGGCCTACTTCACTACCGTCTACACAGCTATCGGAAATGGATTCGAGCCTTACTCTTTTAGTACGGGAATCTTCTACAGCCCATACACAGGCAAGTATTATTCAGACTCTAGTTTAACTGTGAAGCTGACAGATGCCTTCTACATTTTGCAGGAAGATTATACCTCTGGCAAATACTATCAGGTAATAGATGGGAAGGTTGTACATATTGGTCACGCACAACTTCCGGGTGATGTCCCAATTACGCCAACACCTCCTGTGGTGCAGCCCTAATCAACTTTTTTAAGCAACATTAAAAAGATCCACTATACAGCTAGCAGGTTAAAATCTGTTAGCTGTTTTTAGTCTATTCCATCAACAACCCTCTATAATAATTACGCTCCAACCCGTCGGATCCACTACTCAGTAGTATCATTTAAAAGTTCAAACTTCTTCGAACTTTTTAATATTCAACTTAACCAGTGATAATTTAGCTAAAGCGGTATATTTGCCGCTACGAACCGGGCAGATACCCGATCCACCTAACAATTCAAACAACAAATCATACATAGATGAATATCTTACTATTAGGTTCTGGCGGCAGAGAAAGTGCATTAGCCTGGAAAATGAGCCAATCTTCTCAATGTTCTAAACTGTTTATTGCACCAGGCAACGGTGGTACCGGTGCTTACGGGAAAAACATCAGTCTGAACCCTAATGATTTTGAAGCCGTTAAAGCTTTTGCATTAAAAGAAGCTATTGAACTTTTAGTAGTTGGCCCGGAAGAACCCCTGGTTAATGGCATCCATGATTTCTTTGCCAAAGATGCTTCATTAGCACATATCCCTGTGATCGGCCCTAAAAAAGAAGGTGCGATCCTGGAAGGAAGTAAAGATTTTTCTAAGCAATTCATGGCTCGCCATGGTATCCCAACACCAGGATCAAGGTCTTTCAGCAATGAAAACCTGGAAGAAGGATTGGCTTACCTTGCCGCTCATGCCCTTCCGATTGTTTTAAAAGCAGACGGATTAGCCGCAGGAAAAGGTGTATTGATTCTGGAAAGCATCGAAGAAGCGCAGGCAGAATTAAAGCTGATGCTGGGTGGTAAATTCGGTAATGCCGGAAGCACAGTGGTGGTTGAAGAATTCCTTACCGGAATAGAGCTTTCTGTTTTCGTATTGTCAGATGGTGAAAACTATGTGATCCTTCCTGAAGCGAAAGATTATAAAAAAATCGGTCAGGCAGATACCGGCCTGAACACTGGTGGAATGGGATCCGTATCTCCGGTACCTTTCGCTGATGCCGCTTTCCTGAATAAAGTAGAGCAGAAAATCATCATTCCTACGATTGAAGGTTTGAAGAAAGACAAAATTGATTATACCGGCTTTATCTTCTTTGGTCTATTCAAAGTTGGTGATGAGCCTTTAATTATAGAGTACAATTGCAGAATGGGCGATCCGGAAACGGAAAGCGTTATTCCACGTATCGAAAACGATCTGGTAGAACTGTTCATGGCAACTGCTCAAAAGAAATTAAAAGATTACAAATTAACCATCAGCCCTAAAAATGCAGCAACCGTAATGATCGTTGCAGGTGGCTATCCTGGTGATTACGAAAAAGGGAAAGTGATTACCGGCATTGAAAATGTGCGCAATTCTCATGTATTCCAGGCAGGAACAGCTTTAGAAGGTGGTATCGTGAAAACTAATGGCGGTAGAGTACTTGCCGTGACCAGTTTGCAGGATAGCCAGTTTGAAGCTTTGCAATGCGCTACAGGTGATGCAGCACGCATTTACTTTGATGGCAAATATTTCAGAGAAGATATTGGTTTTGACTTAATGTAAGTCTGAATCATGGACATAAAAAAGCGGCTTGTTCTGGAACAAGCCGCTTTTTTTATTGTAATTTCCGCTGCTGAATTACCTTTTCTATTTTCTCAGGAAAGACACCATCCAGCCAGATATAATAGTTTTTTCTTAAACGAACGACCTCAGATAAACGTTCGGAAGCAGTCTTACCTGACCAATATAAAACATCAAGATCGTCTTCATCCTCCATTTTAACATGGTTAACTACCATCGCAATCTTTCTTTCCCGCTTCATATAAGAAAGCGGGCTTACTTCCTTTTCAAGGATCTGCTTCCGGAAAGGTTATACCTTAATCCGAAGGCTTGCTGACTATCAATCACCCCATCTACAAAGTGGAAAGACAGCGCCAGTTTAGCTTCCAGGTTTTTATAAACAATTGGTCTCCAGGTCAGGTCTGTTCTGTTATATGTTTTTGCGGTATAGAATTTATCGCCCATAATCAGGTGATGGCCTTCTCCTTTATAAAAGGAATTGACGATTCCGAACTTATGGTATTCCATATTCAGTTCCAGCAACATCCCTTTAGGTGTTTTCCAGCTCCCTACGGTACGTACGCGTTCAAAGGAGATCATTCCACCAGCACTCAAGGTTAATGAATCCAGAAAGGTCTTTTTAGATAGATCCAGTCCGACTTTTACACTTGCTGCACCATTATCTTCCACATGGTCATCAGGAATCGGAATCCCGGGACCTGCATTGTGGAGCATCATCGCATGATGGGAAACAAAGAACAGGTCTTTTTTATACGTTCCTGAAAAGCCAAAGATGAAATTCTCTCTTGCCGTACCCGTTTGTCTGCTGGTCCAGTCAATAAAGATGATTTGTTTCCAGTTTTCATTCTCATATTTCACCAACATCCCTTCGATATTAGGGCGGTAATAGTTTAACGTATCATTTAAGATGGCACGTGGAAAGTCGGAGATCAGTCCCTGTCTGGGGAAAGCACCCATAAAGAAGTTCCAGTTCTTCTTCATATACTGGTAATAAGCGACCGGTGCAATGCTGGCTGTAAACTTCGGAGAACCGAATTCATGAAGCGCATTGAAACCAATCCTGATTCTGTGGGTACTATCTATCAAAAGGCCGACTTCCGGAGAAATCCGCATACCAAAAATAGTCTCAGAGAAGCGGTTCGACTTCGCATATTCTCTGTTATCAACAAAACCGTGAAAGTTTAAATTTCCCTCTAATTCCTGGGCATAGGTATTCATAGCTGTACATAGTACCGCAAAAGTCAATAATAAGCGAATCCGCATAGTTTGTTGTTATGGTTCAAATCGTAAAAATAAACGACGACCAAAATTAATATAATTCCGCTATCCGGCAATTAAAAATAAACGGGGTATTACCCGGGTTTCATGACCCTGGATCCCCATCTATTCGCCAGTACCAGATATTCGGTTTCCAAATTCCGGAATACTTTTACCGATAGCCTTTCTTCGGGTTTGAGCTTCATTTGGGCCTTATATTGAGCGCTTACCTGCTCATATCGTGCTAACGCCGCCAAATCCGCTGCCGGGTCATTTTCTAATTCCCCTGCCTTTCCAGCTGTTTTTACCTTGATTTTTGGTTTTTCAAAAGCACCGTTCAGGTTGCCCAGATAGATGGTATCTGATACCGTATCATGGTTTGCGGCACTTAAAAACAGGTATACTTCCATAGAACTTTCCAGCTCTTCCTCGGCTAAAGCTAGAAAAGCAGTCCCCATCTCCCTTTTAGAAAAGTTCAACTCTATTTTCTGCCTCCTGCTTTTTGGAAAATAAACGGCCAGTTGCAGACAGTCATCATATTGCGAACCCATTCCGGATTGATACAAAGGATCCCAGCTGATTTGTAAACCACCTTCCACTTTCTCCATACGGAGGCCTTCAGGGTTCTGTAACGTACCCTTACTGAATTGTATTTTAGCATAATCGATGCTGATGTTCGGATATTCCCCCTGCAAAGCATTTTTCTTATTGTAGGATACCGCCAGGTTGTGCTGATTTCTGATCGTTCCACGGGCTTCCAGCTCATATCCATTGTTCAGATAATCTTTAAAGTGACCCAGAAAATGCGTGATTACCCGCATAGACTCATGATTCGCCTTTTGTTTCGGACTAGGTTTGCCGGGTTTACCTACGGTTCTGTGAACCAATTGACCTCTTAACATATAAGAGACCACATTGCCTAGCTTACCGCTTGGGTAGCCATGCATTCCATTTCTTGAAACTGACATAATATTAAAATTTAATTGTTTACTCAGTCCAAGTTGGACAAAATTAAATCAGTAAACAACCGCCAAAAAAAATTAGCTAAAAATAGAAGAATGGACAAATTAGAAGGAAAGAGTCTCAGGATTAAAAAAGATGGGGAGGCTAAAAAAGGCCTCTAACAGGGCATGAGGCCGGCTGAGGCCCTAGCAAACCACTTTCAAAATAGCCTCAATCCCCCCATAAATCAACAGCATATCCATGCAGTACCAAGTCGATTTTTTCCCTTTTTAACCATCCTCTTCCCCGAAAATCCTCAGCCTTCTTTCCATGCTGATAAAATAACACTATGCCAGCATGTTAGCGATATTTTCATCTTCTCTTAATTAGAAAAAATAGCTATTTTCGTAAACACATTGACCAGTTTTGGGTAGCATATTTATCTAAATAGACACCTTAGACTTTAGCTTGCGCTTTATACCTATATGATATCTTTTAAAGAACTTAAACGAAACTTAAAAAAAGACCCTGGCTCCCTTCCAACACGGAAAGTTGCCCTCCTGGGCGATGCAGCCACTCAATTTCTAGCGGTAGCTATTCAAGGAATGGGCTATGAAAGAAACTATAACATTGATTTATTTGAAGCCGAGTATAACCAGATCGAGCGACAAGTATTAGACCCTACCTCAGATTTTTATGAGTTTGCAGCCGATTATTCTATCGTGTTTCAATCCACACATAAACTCCTGGAAAAATATAGTACCACCAGTCCGGCAGAACAAATAAATATGGCCGATGACCGTCTGGATTTTATCCGGATGCTCTGCAATTCTGTTTCAGGCCGGATCATTTATTACAACTACCCTGAAATTGAAGATACCGTTTTTGGAAGTTATGCCACCAAAGTACCTTCCTCTTTTACCTTTCAGCTGCGTAAGCTGAATTTTGAACTGATGAAGATCGCTCAGGAGTATCCGAATTTTTTCATCTGCGATATCGCAGGATTGCAAAATAAATTCGGCCGTGATCAGATGTTCAATAGCCATGTTTATGTCAGTACCGAAATGGTGCTCAGTCTGGATATCCTCCCTTATGTAGCTTCCCGGACACTGGACATTCTATGTGCCATAGAAGGAAAATTCAAGAAATGCCTGATCCTGGATCTCGACAATACCACCTGGGGCGGCATCGTTGGTGATGATGGCTGGGAAAATATTCAGGTAGGTCATGGATTAGGAATCGGTAAAGCATTTACCGAATTTCAGCAATGGGTTAAAAAACTTAAAAATCGCGGCATTATCATCGCCGTGTGTAGTAAAAACGACGAAGATAAGGCCAGAGCTCCTTTTGAACTCAATCCGGAAATGGTGCTGAAAATGGATGATATCGCAGTATTTGTAGCCAATTGGGACAATAAAGCGGATAACATCCGATTGATTCAAAGCGTCCTCAATATCGGATTCGATTCCATGGTATTCCTGGACGACAATCCTTTTGAACGCAATATCGTCCGCGAAAACGTACCTGAAATTACCGTTCCTGAACTTCCGGAAGACCCGGGAGAATACCTGGAATACCTGTATTCCCTGAACCTTTTTGAAACCGCATCCTATTCTAATGCAGATGCCGAAAGAACCGCACAATATCAGGTAGAACACCAACGCGCTTCCCTGCTGAAAACATTTACCAATGAAGCCGATTTCCTGAAATCATTGAACATGGTTTCGGAGGTTAAAAACTTTGATTCTTTTAACAAGGTTCGTGTAGCCCAGTTATCGCAAAGAAGCAATCAGTTTAACCTGCGTACCGTGCGCTATACGGAAGCCGAAATTGAGTCTTTAGGTCAGGATGATCAGTATGTAAGTTTCTCTTTCGACCTTTCCGATAAATTTGGGGAGAACGGCCTGATTTGCGCCATTATCCTAAAGAAAGAAGATCCGGAAACGCTCTTTATTGACACCTGGTTTATGAGCTGCAGGGTATTGAAACGTGGAATGGAAGATTTTACCCTGGACAGGCTCATCACCTATGCCAAAGAAAATGGCTTCAAACGCCTCGTTGGGGAATACCTTCCAACCGCAAAAAATCAAATGGTAGCCGCTCACTATCCAAAACTTGGCTTCCAGCAACTGGAAGGAACAGCCGAATTGCAGTTCGAACTGGAAGTAGCGCAACACCAAAGCAAAGAATTTTATATTACCCACAAATAAAACAACAAAAACAATGGATCGTAATGAGATTTTAGTAAAAGTGCAGGATATTTTCCGCGACGTATTGGATAACGAAGAGATTGTATTAACTCCTGAAACCACCGCAGATGATGTAGAAGATTGGGATTCCCTGACACACATTCAGCTGATTGTAGGCATTGAAAAAGAAATGAAAATTAAATTCACATCTAAAGAAATCCTTTCCTGGAAAAATGTGTCGGAAATGATCGATTGTATTGCCAGTAAATAATTAAACGCTTAACAAAAAAATAACGGTGCTCAAAGATTCTACTTTTCATCACATTGGCTATGTAACCGATAGCATAGCCAATACCTCCGGTTTTTACCTGCAAACCGGCTACCAGGCTACTGAAATTATTGAAGATGATATCCAAAGGGTTCACATCTGCTTCCTGAACAAACCAGGCTTTCCAAGAATAGAACTGATTCAGCCTGTTGATGAGCTGTCTTCAGTGAATAAAATATTAAAGAAAACCGGCGTTGCCCCTTACCATGTCTGTTATGAAGTACCAGACATCCATCTTGCTTATGAAGAACTGGTAGAAACATTGGATTTCATCCCCTTATTCCGCCCTGTGGAGGCCATCGCACTAGAAAACAGACTCATCTGCTACCTCTATAAAAAAGACGTAGGATTTATAGAATTGGTAAATAAACATTAATAATGGTCGTAAATTCCATCAACTTCTTAATATTTTTTGTGGTCGTTTTTGCCGTTTACTTTTTTCCTTTAAAAGGTAAAGCTACCGCACAAAATATTTGGCTACTCCTTGCCAGTTATTTCTTTTATGGCTTCGCAGAATGGCAAATGATCCCCTTGCTGCTTGGCGCAACCGTAGTTTTTTACGGCCTGGGCATGGCCATCGGAAAATATAAGGAAAGCAATGAAAAATTAGCTTCGGGCCTGACTACCCTGGGTGTCGCCCTCGGCATTGGCTTATTGCTCTATTTCAAATACCTCAACTTTTTCATTAAGTCGTTCAGCGACTTTTTCAATGCCATCGGTCTCCAAACACATTGGAGCACCTTTAATATCCTGATGCCCCTGGGGATCAGTTTTTTCACTTTTAAACTCATCAGTTACCTCATCGAAATTCACCGCGGCCATATCGAACCCGCAAGGAGCTTCGTAGATTTCGCGACTTATATTTCCTTTTTCCCAACCATCCTTTCCGGTCCTATCGACCGCCCGAAACCTTTTCTGGCGCAATTGGCTGTTGGCAGGGTCTTAGATTACGACCTGGCTTCTATTGGCTTGAAAAGAATCTTTTGGGGGATGTTCATGAAAATGTGTGTGGCAGACCGGCTGGCGATTTATGTTGATGCGATCTTCGACAATTCCATTCACCATAATGGAACCTCCCTGGCCTTTGCCTCCCTACTCTACCCCATCCAGATGTATGCCGACTTTGCCGGTTATTCTGAAATGGCCATTGGTGTAGGCTGCTTACTTGGATTGAAAATTACGGAAAACTTTAAACGCCCCTTCTTCTCGCAAAATATTGCCGAATACTGGCGCAAATGGCACATCTCCCTTACCGGATGGCTCACCGATTATGTGTTCATGCCGCTAAATATCCGCTTTAGGAATTTTGAAAAATGGGGATCTATTTTCGCCATCATCATCACTTTCATATTGATCGGATTATGGCATGGTGCGGATTGGACTTTCGCCATCTTTGGCCTCTATCATGGCTTGCTGTACATCCCCTTGATGCTGTCTGGTGCCTTCTTTAAAAAGAGTAAAATCAAAAAGAATGCTAGTGGTTTCCCGGATTTCAGCAGTACCCTGAAAATGCTGGGCACCTTTTTACTGGTCGCCTTAGGTCTCATCCTGTTCAGGTCTACCAATTTGGCGGAAGCCGGAAATATCATGTATAAAATCGCTACCAATTGGGGCAGTTTATTCCTGGATTTCACGACCCTGGTGAATGGCTTATTGTGTCTGTTTATCCTGTTCTGCAAAGATTTCAGAGATGAATTCTTCCCTGAAAAACAGGCTTTTAAAACCGGATTTATCGCGAAATACCGTTATGAACTGACGATCTCCGCTTATATCCTTTTAATCCTGTTTTTTGGCATACTCGATGGCAATCAATTCATCTATTTTAAATTTTAATGGAGATGAGAAAATTCTTACAAAGATTACTGATCATTTTGCTGATCACATTTGTGGCCGACAGAGCCTTATCTTTTGTCGTCCATATTTTTTATAAAACCACCAGTACCACCAACGAGCATAAAGTGAATACGGTGATCTACAAGATGAATGAACCGGTTGTGATTATGGGTAGTTCCAGAGCACACCACCATTATATCCCGTCCATTATTAGCGATACCCTGAAAAAGGGCGTCTACAATGCCGGTTTATGGGGAATGCGCAACATTTATTTTCAATACGGCTTACTTAGTAATATCCTGGAAAGATATACTCCGGAAACCATCTGCCTGGAAATACACCCAACCGATTACCTGGAAACGCCTTTCTCTACGATAGAAGCTGTAGGGCCACTGACCCCATTTATTGGTTACAGTCCGGGTTGTGATAGCGTTTTGAAAAAAGCAGGATACTATTACAAAGGTGAGGTATCTCATTTGTACCGCTATAATGGCGAATTTGCAAACCTCCTGGTGGGTAATATCAGCGAACGTACTGCGGAGGCCGACAAAGGTGTTAAAGTCTTATACGGTGAACTAGACACGGTTTTAGTACCCGTTAAGCCGGAGAAATTTGATTTCCCGGTCAGTAAAGACAAACTGAAATATCTCCAGGCCTTTATCGATAAATGTAAAGAAAAGAAGATCCAGCTAATCCTGATCTATTCGCCGATGTATGCCGTAGAAAAAACCAATTTGTTCCAGATTCCGGACAGCATCGCCAAAAAGAACCATATTCCTTTTATCAATACCTATCAGCAGGCGGGTATTACCGGCAATGCCCGTAATTTCTTTGATCCCGGTCACCTCAATGAAACCGGTGCAAAAAAGTATTCTTCGCTAATCGCTACTGAGTTGAAAAAATATATCAAATAGCCATGAAACAGCACATCTCCTGCTGCCTGCTGCTAGTCATACTAGCTTTTACAGGTTGCCAAACTAAAAGTCCGGAAAAAAAGACTGTCCTGGCCATCCCTGTTTACGGGCAGAGTTTAGCGCTCGGCGAGGAGGCCATCAGAATTACAGATTTTGATACTTTAGCGTCGCTGACAAACCATACGGTACGTACCGAAAATCTGGATGAAAATTTCGGATACCACTCGGAAACACCTTTCAAACAGTGGATAAAGAAGGTGGTCAATGACCAACGCCGCTCTTTTGAACTGTCTGTTTATGGCATGGCGGAAGTGATTGCGGCACACCTGAAAAAAAAGGGCTATGGCGATAGCGTGCTGATTGCTACCTTTCCCGGCGGACAAGGCGCTTCCGGCATCGCTGAAATCAGTAAAGGAACGAAAGCTTATCAAAAGTTCCTGGACGAAATAGCAGGTGCTTATCAAAAGGCAGAGGATAAGGGCTGGAAATTTATCGTTCCTGCGTTCTGTTGGATGCAAGGCGAAGACGATATTGTCTGGGTAAAATCAAAGAATTACAAAAAAGACCTGAAGCAATTCCAGGTGGATTTAAACCGTGATGTGAAGGCCATTACCAAACAGCGGGAAGATGTGGTTTGCGTGACCTATCAAACTAATTGTTTAACGCTTTCGAAGGATTTCGACGAAAACCAGTTCAACAGCAGGGAGACTGCCATTCCACAGGCACAGGTAGAACTGATTACCGGTGACAGCCTGTTTGTAGCCAGCGGACCTACTTACCCGTATTCCTTTGTGGATGAACGCGTACATATTGATGGTATTTCGCAAAAGAGACTGGGTTATCTGACCGGATTATCGGTAATCAGGGTCCTGGAATCTAAACCCGGTATTGGCCTCCTGCCGGATCATTTTAAAATCTCCGGTGATACTGTACTGATCCGGTTTAAGGTGCCTGTACCGCCATTGGTGCTGGATACAGCCGCCATAAAATATGCCGCCAATTATGGCTTTAGCGTAGTGAACTCCAAAAACAAGAACATCCTCCAAAAGGTGCATTTAAAAGACAATGTATTGAAACTCCATTGCAAAGAATCTCCTTCCGGAGCCAGGGTCAGGTATGCTGTAAATGGCAATAAAGAGAAAAGTGGCTTTAAAAATGGGCCCAGAGGTAACCTCAGGGATTCGCAAGGGCAAACGCTTACTGCAACAATCCAGAAAAAGGTTTATCCTTTGCACAATTGGGCTTATCAGTTTGATGTGTTGGTAAACTAACCCCTTTAGGGTATAAATTACCGATTATTAGCATAAATATACCCCATCGGGTATTATTTCTTGATTTTTCGTATATTAGTACCCTAAAGGGTATATCATGAATCCAATTGTAACGTTTATTAAGGCAAAAAGAAAGCAATTAAAGCTCACTCAGGTGGATGTTGCCTTTAAATCTGGCGTCGGTCTTCGTTTTATCAGGGAATTAGAACAGGGCAAAACTACTGTTCGCTTAGACAAAGTAAATCAGGTATTGTATTTATTTGGCAAGCAGGTAGGGATTACAGATATGGACCGCCCGGAGGAGGATGAACTATGATCAGGAAAGCGAAAATACTTTATAACCAGACCCTGGCCGGGTATCTTGAAAAAACAGATGCTGGCTACCGGTTCAGCTATGATCCTGTGTACTTATCAAACCCGAAGGCCAAACCAATCAGCCTCACCTTACCTATTTCTACTTACCCATATAACAGCAGTATCTTATTCCCTTTCTTTGACGGATTAATTCCGGAAGGATGGTTATTAGCTGTCGCAAAAGACTACTGGAAATTTAAAACTACAGACCGTTTTCAACTCCTCGTTACCCTATGTCAGGATACCATCGGAGCGGTTACCGTATTTGGAGAGGAGGAAATGAACGATGAATAAATGCCCTTTTTGTTATCAGGAACTCAGCAAAGGAAGCCACCATCCTGGCTGTTGTAAAAAAATGTTCAACACCACCGAACTTCCG
The DNA here is from genome assembly GCF_032677645.1 of Pedobacter gandavensis. Classification (GTDB taxonomy): domain Bacteria; phylum Bacteroidota; class Bacteroidia; order Sphingobacteriales; family Sphingobacteriaceae; genus Pedobacter; species Pedobacter gandavensis_A. Next base: position 613,268 of record NZ_JAVTSB010000001.1, read on the forward strand.
GTACTCACACTAAATAAAGAACTGCTGGATGAACTTGCGAAAGCAACAGTTAACCAAAGAATCGCCTTAACCGGAGTTCAGCCGAAGCTTTCTGTGGAGCTGGAAAATGCTCCCGGAATCGGTAAACGCCTCACGATTGTAGGATTATGGGGAAACTATATTTTAAAACCTCAAAATACGCAGTACTCACAGATGCCCGAAGTAGAAGACCTGACGATGCATCTGGCCGAAATTTTCAAGATCAATACTTGTCAACATTGCTTGTTGGAAGCCTCCGACGGCCAAATGGTATACCTTGCGAAAAGATTTGACCGCCAGGATGGGAAAAAAATCCACATGGAAGATTTCTGTCAGCTGGGTGAATTTCAGACTGAGCAAAAATATGATAGTTCTTATGAACGTTGTGGAAAACTGATCCAAAAGTACTGCACAAACTACGGACTGGAAGTCATGAGCTATTTTGAATTGCTGATTTTCTCTTTTCTATCCGGCAACAATGATATGCACCTGAAAAACTTTTCTATCCTCCATCTGGAAGATGAAATCCAACTTTCACCAGCATACGACCTGATCAATGCGCAATTGATCAATCCAAAGGACAAAGAAGAGGTTGCACTAAAACTAAACGGAAAAAAGAAAAATTTAGGAAGAAAAGATTTTGAAATACTGGCGGAGGTGCTGAAAATTGCGGCCCCTGTTGTTAAAAGAATCTTCAAAAAATATAGCAGGAACAAGGAACAGGTTTTTCAAATGATCGACCAGTCTTATATAAGCGAGGACTATAAAGCCCGGTATAAAACTTTATGGGCAGAAAAAGTTAAAAGGTTAGCAGAATAACATCCGCTTACAAAAAACCATAAAATAAGAATGGCTACCTTTTGGGTAGCCATTGCTCGTTATTCAAAACAGGATTGCTCCTGAACCGTATTATTATTTAGATTTTGCTGCACCAAAAATTTCCGCAAGTTTAGCTTGTAATTCTTCGCCTCTTACATTTTTAGCAATGATTTTTCCAGTTGGATCAATCAGGTAATTTGCAGGGATCGACTGGATACCATAAGTTTTTGCTACTGCATTGTTCCAGAAGTTTAAGTCTGACACATTTGTCCAGGCTAAACCGTCTTTTTCAATCGCATCTAACCAGGCTTGCTTTTGACCCGGACGGTCTAAAGAAACACCAAGAACGGTAAAGTTTTTGTCTTTATATTTATTAAAGGCAGCCACTACGTTAGGGTTTTCCTGACGACAAGGTCCACACCATGAAGCCCAGAAATCAAGCAACACATATTTACCTTTGAAATCAGATAATTTCACTGGCTTGCCATTCACATCATTCTGTGTGAAATCTATCGCCATTTGTCCAGACTGAGTCTTTTTTGCCGCAGCAAACATACCAGCAATATTTTTACCTAAGTCTGTGTTTTTAACTTCCGCAGAGAACTTGTTAAAGATCGGCTCATCTACTGCCGGATCAATTTCTCCTAAACTACCACGGAAAGCTACTAAAGCAACATAAGAAGTTGGGTTAGCGGCAATAAACGCTTTATTGATGTCTTCTAATTCTTTTTGAATCGCTTCATCACGTGCATAAACCGTTTTCATGTAAGCCTCATCTTTACGCTCTTCCGGTGATTTACTACGGTATTCTGCTACTAAAGCGGCACTTTTCGCTGTAACAGCTTTAGTCAGCGCTTTATATTTTGCGTTATCATCATTCACTTTAGAACCTTTTACAGTAGCGTGGATGATAGAATCTTTTACCGAAACAATCTGAATTTCTTTTGGCTCTAAGTAAAACGCCAGGGCATCAGGTGCCACACGTTTTTCAGGATCAACCACATCATTGTTGTGTTTAACAAAGATTTGCGCCTGAGCAATACCCGTTAAAGGACCTTGAAAAGTAAATTTACCACCTACAATCGCAGCGGAATCAGTTTTTTGATCTGCCCCAACTCTATAAGCCAGATAAGCTTTAGCAGGTGCATTTAAGTTTCCTACTTTACCGGTAACCGTAAATTTGCCTTGCGACATACCTGCAATTGGCAATAAGCAAATCGCAGCGATTAGTGTTCTTTTCATTTAATATTGATTTTCGTTAGTTTAAAAATTATAAGGGGGCTATGCTTCAAATATAAGGAAGCCTAAAGATAATAACGCGAGAACTTATGTAAAATTACAATAGCTTTTGATAGGTCCTCCACCATAGATCCGGCATTTCCCCATTTACGGCCATCGTATAATCGTCGTAACGGCAAGGCACTAAATGGTAGCGCTCGTTCTGCGTAATCCCGGATGGGTAAGGCACCTGCATCCACCACCTGTCGGACTTTTTACTCTTCACAAAAAGCATATCTCCGGAGCCATCATTTAAGCTGGCACGGTAAATCAGGTATTGCGATTTCGGAGTCAGTGGGAAATCTTTTTTGCGGTTATAAAAGCCCTCTATGAAGTACCAGACCATTTGTGCGAGTAATAAAGCCGTTTGTCCGTTCTGGTCAAAGGCCGGATTAAACTCATAAAAACCGATGGAAGTCAGCTTATCGCTCATCCCTGCATATCGGGTAATGCGGCAAGCCTGTTCGCCATAAAAACCATTCGGTCCGGCATTGGCATTGGCCACGGCATCAGAAGACCTGATGGCCCCGATATCAAAACTAATCATGTTCGCATTGCGGATAATCGGCTCCGTTAAAGTGATGTCATTGCTAAATTCTCCCAGTCGGTGGGCATCAAAATATAACTTACTCATGACCTTCAGGCTGTCCTGATTCACAAAATAAGTCTGATAACCCACATTACTGAAGTTAAACAGGTAATTGGGTTGGTGTAATAATATTTTATTGAGATAGGTATCAGATTTTGCGGCAAGTCCTTCCTGGTCTTCTTCGTCCAGGTCAAATTTACTGTCTACCACCACAAGGTCTACCTTTTGCTCCAGACTTTCATAAGCCAGATATTGCGGGTAGGTCAGGTCTTGTCCGCCGCCCATAATAACCGGAATTATGTTGAGTTTGATCAGTTCCCCAACCACCATTTTTACGGCGATATAGGTATCAGAAATGGAAGCACCAGGTTTGATGTTTCCAAGGTCGATGATTCTGCTTTCAAAAGCACCCTCATGTAAGGCATAAAACTGGGCCCTAAAGTAGTCCGGACCAAGCCCACAACCCTCATTATTTACCGCAGCACGGTCGTCCAGTACGCCAAAAATGGCAATATCGTATTGATTTTCGCCAAGTTCCGGAAATTTATCGGTGTAGAATCCGACCTTTAAACCTAGCTGACTGGCATAGAATCCTTGTTTCGGTGCAAATTTATCGGGGTTGACTGCTGAAAAAAAATCTGATAATGACATATTGTATTATAAAGGTATGTGTCAAATATCTATTTTTGAGATCATATTTTAATGAACATCCTAAAAATAATAAAATGATATTGGTTACCGGTGCTACTGGATTTTTAGGGGCAGAATTAATACATCAACTTACGGGACAAGGGGTTAAGCTCAGGGCATTAAAGCGGGAGCATTCTGTGATTCCGGCCTTATTGAAAGACAATACCCTGATCAGCTGGGTTGTTGCAGACCTGAACGACTTTTCTACCCTGGAGGATGCTTTTGAAGGCATTACACAGGTGTATCATTGTGCAGCAATGGTTTCTTTTGATCCTAAAGACAAAGCAAAATTACTGAAAGTAAACATTGAGGGCACCAGCAATGTGGTGAACCTTTGCGTAGAAAATCAGGCCAGGCTATTGCATGTAAGCTCTGTTGCCGCTTTAGGGAATGCTAAAAAAGGCGCACTGATTACCGAAAAAGATTTCTGGGAATACGACTCCAAAGCACATAGCTATGCCATCTCCAAATATGAAGGAGAAATGGAAGTCTGGCGTGGCATTGCCGAAGGACTGGAAGCTGTCATCGTTAATCCATCGGTGATTATTGGTGGCGGTGCTGGTTTTGAAGGTAGCGGCGCGATATTTAAGCTGGTCAGAGATGGCCTTTCTTATTATACCAGAGGGGCAACCGGATTGGTAGATGTGGAAGATGTGGCCAAAAGTATGGTCGCTTTAATGAATAGTAACATCAGCGAAGAGCGTTTTACCATCTCTTCGGAAAATTATAATTACCAGCGTTTCTTTGCGGAGATCGCGAAGGGTTTTGGCGTTAAAGCGCCTTCAAAAGAGGCCAAACCATGGATGCTGGGCATCGCCTGGAGGGCTGCAAAACTGGCTTCTATTTTTACCGGAAAGCCTGCTGCCTTAACCAGTGATGCCGCCAGAAGCAGCCTGAATGAAAGTTTATACAGCAATAAAAAGATAATTGATACGATTGGAATAACCTTTAAACCCTTAGATCAGAGCGTGGCAGAAACTTGCCAGGCCTTGAAACAGGTTTCACTTCATTAAAATTATGAACCAGAAGAACATTTACATCATTGATTTCGACAGCACCTTTACCCAGGTAGAGGCATTGGATGAGCTGGCCCGTATCTCCCTGAAAAAGCATCCGGATAAGGAAGCTATCTTTAAAAAGATTGAGGATTATACCAACCTGGCCATGGAAGGAAAACTTTCTTTCGGCGAGAGCCTGGCGCAAAGGGTAAAATTATTGGAAGCTACAGAAGACCATCTGAAGCAACTGATTACCCGTTTAAAGAAAAAGGTGTCTGCCTCTTTCTCCCGTAATGCGGATTTCTTTAAGAAACATGCGGATGAAGTTTTGATCGTTTCTGGTGGTTTTAAAGAGTTTATCACCCCTGTGGTGAGCCAATATCACATCAAAAAAGAAAATATTTACGCCAATACATTTGTCACCACAGGCGATGGTAAAATCATAGATTACGACCATTCCAATCCTTTAAGTGAGGAAGGTGGTAAAGTGAAATTAATGCAGCAGCTGAACCTGGAAGGTAATCTTTATGGTATCGGTGATGGCTATTCTGATTTCCAGCTTAGAGAAAGCGGACTGATTAAAAAGTTCTATGCCTTTACGGAAAATATTTCCAGAGAAAGCATTGTTAAAAAAGCAGACCATGTAACGCCAAGTTTCGACGAGTTTTTATACGTTAACAACTTGCCAAGGGCGATTTCATACCCTAAAAACAGAATCTTATGCCTGGTGATCGGGGATGTAAACCCGGAAAGTATCGCCCTGCTGAAAAAAGATGGCTTTTCTATCCGTCATAAAACCTCATTTGAAGAGAAATATATTGCCGATGTACACATGTTGTTATTGGCTGATGGCGAGAAACTAAGCCTGGATCAATTGACCAGAGCGGAGAAATTAAAGACCATTGGTTACCTGGGACAATCGAAAAACAAAATCGATCTGGCTACCTGTACCAAACAAGGTGTGGTGGTATTTGACGATTTAAAATCAAACCCAAGAAATCTGAATTTCATTCCTAAGCGAATGATCGACTTTATGAATACAGGAACTACTCATTTGAGTAATAACTTCCCTAACCTACAGTTGCCAAGGATTGAGAAATCACACCGTCTGATCCATATTCACCAGAATGTTCCTGGGATTATGGCGAAGATCAATACCGTATTTGCGAAACACGACATTAATATTGTCGGGCAGTTTTTGATGACCAATCCGGAGATCGGATACGTGATCACCGACATCAATTCTGAATACGACAAACAGGTTTTTAAATCGTTGAAGAAAATTGAACATACTATTAAATTCAGGGTATTGTATTAGTAATTCATCATGGAACTGACCCCACAAATTAAAGACAAACTGGACAAGCTGCAGGAAAAATATGCAGCGATGGGCCAGGATATGTCGGCCTACCTGGACGGTTTACTATATGCAGATTTCTTAACGTATTGGGATTACATTCATTTGGATACGCTGCTCAGTTTGCAGCATCCTAAAACCTCCTTCCCGGACGAAGAAATCTTTATCATGTACCACCAGATTACAGAGTTGTATTTTAAACTTTGTTTACACGAATTCAACCAGATTGCCGCCGCCAAAGAAACACTAACGGTTACGTTTTTTACCGACCGCGTGAAAAGGATCAACGCCTATTTTACGGCTTTGGTTTCTTCTTTTGAGGTGATGGTAAACGGCATGGAAAAAGAACAGTTTCTTAAATTCCGCATGTCTTTACTACCGGCAAGCGGTTTTCAATCTGGCCAGTACCGGATGATAGAAATCTGTGCGACGGATTTTATCCGCCTGGTGGAGAAAGATAAAAGAGAACAATTGAAAGATGCTTCCATTGAAGAGCAGTTCGAAAATATCTATTGGAAAGCTGGTGCTACAGAATTGGCTACCGGTAAGCAAACGCTCACTTTAAAGCAGTTTATCCATAAATATGCAGCGCAATTTTTACAATTGGTGAAAGACCGGAAAGAAAGTAATTTTTCTGCACTTTACCATCAATTGAAAGATCAGGGACAGGATGTCAGCGCTTTAGCTGATGAGCTGAGAAAACTGGATCTTTTTGTGAATGTAGAATGGCCGCTTTCTCATTATAAATCCGCGGTGCGTTATCTGGAAAGAGATCCGGTAGATATTGCAGCAACCGGCGGGACCAACTGGCAGAAATACCTGCCTCCACGTTTTCAAAAGAGAATATTCTACCCTTTCCTATGGACGGAAGAACAAATCGAAGAATGGGGTAAAGGCTGGGTAATCAATGTGCTGAAAGACCTGCGGGGATAAGCCGGGTAAACAAGGGAGCTTAGTGTATCTTAAACACCAATAAGAGCCCTTTTTAAATACAAATAAAACGAATAAGCGTGGCATTTTTTATTAGATTTGCCTACAGAAATACGAATTGAAATGAACGAGACACTGGATATAACCATCACGAAAACTCAACAAAGCAGACTAACTGTAACAGACTTTTCACAACTTCCCTTCGGAAAGGTGTTTTCCGACCACATGTTTATTGCCGAATATGAAGATGGCGCATGGAAAAACTTACAGGTTCTTCCTTATGGCCCGATTCCAATGAGCCCGGCAATCTCTGCCCTTCACTATGGACAGGCGATTTTTGAAGGCATGAAAGCGTACCGTCAGCCAGATGATACGGTTAGTGTTTTCAGAGCGGACAAGAATTTTGAGCGTTTTAATAAATCAGCAGCTCGTATGGCGATGCCAGCGATTGATGAGGATGTTTTCATGAAGGGTATTGCAGCCCTGATCGATATTGACAAAAACTGGGTACCTAACCAGGATGGTTATTCTTTATACATCCGTCCGGTAATGTTCGCTACAGATCCTTACCTGGGTGTTAGAGCCTCAGATAAATATACTTTCTGTTTGTTAACGACTCCAACAGGTCCTTACTACAGCAAAGCTTTAAAAGTAAAAATTGAAACTGAATATACCCGTGCAGACGAAGGTGGTGTAGGCTTTGCCAAAACTGCTGGTAACTATGCGCGTTCGTTATTCCCGTTTGCGGAAGCTACGAAAGCTGGTTTCGACCAGTTAATCTGGACTGATGCCGTAACGCATGAGTTTATCGAAGAAGCTGGAACAGCGAATCTGATCTTTGTGATCGATGGTAAACTGGTAACGCCTTCGGTAAGAAGTACGGTATTAGACGGCGTAACACGTGATACGATCATCAAACTTGCGAAACATGCAGGTATTGAAGTGGAAGAAAGACGTGTGAGCGTGAAAGAAGTGATTGAAGGTATTGAAAACGGTCGTTTAACAGATGCTTTTGCAGCTGGTACTGCCGCTACAGTAACGCCAATCGGTGAAATCGGTTACGAAGGTAAATTGTATACTTTAACAGATCCTGCTACACGTACCATTTCTTCGGGTATTGCAAAAACATTAAATGACATCCGCTACGGACTTGCTCCGGACGAATTCGGATGGAATTTCATCTTGTAAATTTACAGCACGTTGCTGTAAATAATTTTTGTGAGGCGCCTTTGAACCAGGGCGCCTTTTTTTTATTAGGTTTAGTATCAACATTAACACACAATTAAATGAAAAAAACAGTACTTATCAGTTTAGCGGCATCGTTTTGCTTCAGCTATACGGTACAGGCACAGCTGAAGAGGTTGAGCCAGGAACAAACCATGGGCAGAGCGCTATCCTTAACCCAGCCGATGAATATGGTCAATGGCTGGTCGGACGATAACCATTACATTGAAATGGATGCTACCGATCGTAAATTATACGCGGTAGATGTCAAAACAGGTGCTAAAACACCTTATACGCCTGCTCCAAAAAGCAATGTAAATGTGAACATCAGAAACAACGATGTTTTTATTCAATATGGAAAAGAAGCCGCAAAACAACTGACCAACACTAAAGCAGAAGAAAAGAACCCTACCCTATCTCCGGATGGTAAATACATCGCCTTTACCCGCGATAACGATTTATATTCGGTAGATGTGGAGACTGGAAAAGAAACAAGATATACAACTGATGGTACCGATGTGATTTATAACGGTTGGTCTTCATGGGTTTATTTTGAGGAGATTTTAGGTCGCCCAACAGAATATAAAGCCTTCTGGTGGTCGCCGGATAGCAAGAACATTGCGTTCATGCGTTTCGATGATACTAAAGTTCCGATGTTCCCGATTAATGGTTCTACCGGTCAGCATGGTTATGTAGAGAAAACAAGATACCCTAAAGCTGGTGATCCAAATCCGGAAGTGAAAGTAGGTTTCGTTCCTGTTGCCGGTGGCACAGTGACCTGGGCAGATTTCAATGAAAAAGACGACCAGTATTTTGGTACGCCTTACTGGAGCTTTGATGGCAGCAGCCTGATGGTGCAATGGATGAACCGCGGTCAGGATAACCTGAAATTCTATTCGGTGAACCCTGGTACCGGTAGTAAAAAAGAGATTTATGACGAAAAACAATCTTCCTGGGTTGACCTGGATTATGATGGTCGTATCGAATATTTACAAGATAAAAAACACTATATCCTGAAAAGTGATAAAACGGGTTGGGCACATTTTTACCTGTATACTTTAGCAGGAAAGCTGATCAACCCGATCACTTCCGGCAAATGGCAGGTGACGAGCTTAGTTCATGTAGACGAGAAAAACAAAGTTGTTTATTTCAATGCCCGCAAAGAGGCTTCTACACGTTCTGATTTTTACCGCGTAGATTACAATGGTAAAAACCTGAAAAGACTGACTTTCGGTGAGTATACCAACCAGATCCAGCTTTCGCCAAATGGCCGTTATTTCATTACCACTTATTCTAATGTAACGACGCCACCAAAGCGTACTTTATTAGACAATACGGGTAAGATTGTAAAGGAATTGGGCAACAGTAAATCTGCTGATTTCGCACAGTATAACTTCGGTAAAACGGAAATGATCACCATTCCTACGGATGATGGTTACCAGTTACCAGCAGTGATTACTTACCCGACAGATTTTGATGCGAACAAGAAATACCCGGTGATCATGAGTATTTATGGTGGCCCAAATGCCGGTACGGTAACGAATACCTGGAAAGGTACAGCGCCTCAGTACTGGTCTAATGAAGGGATTATCCAGATCGCAGTAGATCACCGTGCTTCCGGTCAGTTCGGTAAAGAAGGTGTCGCTTTAATGCACCGTAACCTGGGTAAATGGGAAATGAAAGATTATACTACCGCAGCAAGATGGTTGAAAGCGAAATCTTATGTGGACAACAAAAAACTATTGATCACGGGTCATAGTTATGGTGGTTACATGACTTGTATGGCTTTAACCATGGGTGCCAATGATTTCGATTTCGGGATTGCAGGTGCACCGGTTACGAGCTGGGAGCTGTACGACAGTCATTATACGGAACGTTTCATGGATACGCCACAGGAAAACCCTGAAGGTTATAAAAACGGCTCTGTGTTGACCTATGTTGATAAATACAAAGGTTTATTGCGCATCATGCATGGCGATATGGATGATAACGTGCATATGCAGAATACCATTCAATTAGTAGACAAGCTACAGGATGCGAACAAGCATTTTGAACTGATGATTTATCCTGGTGGTCGCCATGGTTGGGGTGGTAAAAAAACGCCTCATGATAAAGCGGAAAGAATCCGTTTTTACTATGACCACTTGTTAGAGAAACCAGTTCCTGCTGATTTGTTGAACTAAGGTTTGTAAAGGAGTACATTTTCTAGGATCGTACTTCTCCAAAGAAAATTAAATGAGAAAGGCCCTGGATGTTTAAACGTTCAGGGCCTTTTTATTTACCAGGGTAACGTTAAGCAATTTTTCCAGTGGGATTAACTCGCTTGCAGCATGGCTACGAATGGTTTCCAAATTCAGAGATGGAATAAATTTAATGGTTGGAGTTCCTTTAATGTAAAGCTTATTACCCTTTTTAAATAACTTCTTCAGTTTATCATTTCCATCCTTCCCTTCTGCGCGCTTTACCGCTTTAATCTTCAAAAACTTACAAATCCCCGGAAGATCGGCAAGGAACCAGTCCTCTAACATCCGACTTGCTCTGACTTCAACAAACGAGTGAATTTTCAGTTCAGTTAGTCTTGTTCTTACTTTCTCCCAGTTAACAGGGGGCCGTTTTGCAAAGTCAAATACATCGGTATCATAACAACCTGCAACCTTAACATCCTTAGGGCTATTTGTATTGAAAATATCATTCTGCAATTTCAGGATCATTTTGCTTTCGAACTTGCCTATTCCTTTGACATTAATGATCTTAAAGGAGACCATTTTACTTCCGGACTGCGCTTTATAATATTGAAGCAACGCAGTATAAAATTCCTTTTCCGTTTCTCCCTCAACGAATAGTACTGCGAGAATTGCCATAATTAATCACACAATTCATTAAGTAAATCCGACTCCCCCATCGCGCTGTCAATCATTTCGTCAAAAATAAGATCCCCCATAGAGATTCCTACTTCGGCTGCCATTGCGGCTACTTTCTTCATTTTGGTCTTTTTGATCTTTCTGAACGTGGCTAAACCTTTTTGATTAGGAACACCGATACTAATCTGATCAGTGCCCAGGTATTGTAATAGGTACGGAGAATGACTGGTGATCATGACCTTCGTATGCTCCAGTATACCATCCAGAATTTGTAAAAGCTTTTGAAGCAGGCCAGGATGGATGGAGTTTTCCAGTTCTTCAAAAGTAATTAGCGGCACTTTATTAATTTCTGCGGCAACCGCCATAGCAAGCACATAGAACATTTTTTGTGAACCGGAAGACAATCGATGAATCGAGGTATATTGATTGGAATTGTGTTCTTTGATACGTACATCATAGATTTTCTCTGGAAACTCTACCGGAACATTCAACCGCTTCCGCTCTGTCTCCGATCTGAAATCAATCTCTATTGGCTCGAAGTATTCCAGAGCAGGTAATAGTGTTTTAATGGAATCGCTAAAGATCTCATAAAAAGGAGACTTTAGTTCCAGGAGACTATACATAAAAAAAGCAACATCAGATTCCGTGGGCACTTCCAGTGAATAGGCTGTTTTAACCACATCCTTCCCTACTTTTCTAAAGAATTTATCCGGATGGTCTAGTGTATTCACATGAAGTACGGAGATTTGATTCACCGCTTCCAAAACCGGCAGATAAAAGAGTTCATCATAATTCAGGAGCTTATTGATGACCAATTCGCCTGGTTTAATTTTAACCGCTTTATCACAACGACCCGAAGCTGTAGGCAGATATAATGCCTTATCAAATTCTCTACTGATATACGTTTTGAATTTGGGTTCAGATTTAGACATCTTAACCTTTAGAAACTCGGATCTGATTATTTTCCCTGGCTGTGTTTGACTTTTAATCCAGTCGAATGAAAAGCCGTATACTACAGTTTTCGGATCCTTTTTAGGCCCGATCTCGAATTCGATCTCAAAATCAAAAGGTAATTCATCGTTATGGATATTATTTGGAATGTAGGGCTTAAAAGCCATCATGCCGTCCTTCTTAGCAGAACTTGCTGTGATAAAATCAATCGCAAAGTCGATTGCGGCAATCACATTCGATTTCCCGTAATTATTTAAAGCCACAAGTGCATTAAATTTTGACAGTTCCAACTCAAAACGATCAAGGTTCGCCAACCCTCCAACCACAACCCTATTAATTACCATACGAAACAAATTACAACGTTTAATACGCAAATATAACTATATGCAGTCACATTTGAGTAAATACGAAACAAATAAATTCACATTAAACATAATCACAACAAAGAAACTTCCATATTCATGACTTAGATGAAATTCATGCTTATTAAGCCCCCCATTCTCTCTCATTTAACAATACCTTAACATCAGGCCCGTTAAATTTAGGATGTGAAACAACATACTACCTTAGCATTCCGCAGCCTGATAGGCACAGCCCTATGTTTTGCCTTATTTTACGCCTTTCCAACATTTGCAGGGAGGCCTCAAAAACCGATCAACCCACTGGTAGATACGCTGATTCAGAAAACACCAAACACGGCTTTTCTGCAGCTAAAACAACGCTTAAAAGAGGCGGTAAAAAAAGAAGATTTCCTGACAACAGGCCTATGTTACCAACAGATTGGCGCCCTGTTTTACTTCCAGGCAGCCTATGCGCAGGCCATCAATTACTATTATAAAGCGGATCAGGTTTTCCGCCAGGAAAATGCCTTGCCACAGCTTGCCGGAAACCTGAACAAGATCGGGGAAGCCTATTACTATGTGCGTCAGTATCGCATTGCACTCGAAAAATTCCAGGAAGCGCTAAAGTTATATCAGCAATCTGGAAACACAAAAGGGATCGCCGATTCCTATGGCCTCATCGGGCAGACTTACGAGAAAACCCAGAACTACCCCGCAGCCATGAAATACCAGCAACTGGCCTTAGCGGTGTACCATAAAGAAAAAGATAAACAGGGGATCGCGAAGATTTATGAAAACATTGGAAGCATCTATGAAGACAAACCCCATCTAGATTCCGCATTGAAATATTATACCCTGGCACTCGATGGAAACATCAAAGAAAAGAACCTGCAGAGCCAGATTGAAATCATCAATAACATCGGTGATGTATACCGCAAGACCGGCCGCTATCCAGAGGCTTTAACCTATACAAAGCGGGCTGAAGGCATGGCCAAGGCCATGAACGACCAGTATCAACTCAGCAGCGCTTATCGCGATCTTTCCAAAACTTTCGACCTGATGAAGCGTTACGACAGCGCTTACCATTACAGCGAACTGGGCCGCGATATCTTCCTGAAAATATTTACAGAGGACAATAATAAACAGCTCGCTCTGGTACAAACGCTGTTTGAAATTCAGCAAAAAGATGATGCCATTGCCAAATTTGAACAGGAGAAATCTACCGACCGGATTTTACTGATTGCCACCATCCTCATCATCCTGTTACTCCTTTGTCTTGCCGCCAGCATCATCAGCAGGCAGCGACTGAAACTGCGAAATGAACAACAGCTCAACGAGCAAAACCAACGTTTATTTGAAACACAGAATGAAGCCATCAAAGATGCTTTAGAACTGAAAAGTAAGGAACTCACCAATACCACCCTGCATGCCATTCAAAGCAATCAGTTTTTAGAAGAGCTCCGCAGCACCATAGAAGCCCTGGTTAAAGACGACAAAAGAGACCAGAAAAAAGCCTTGCAGCAATTGATTCAGCGCATCAACCAGAACATCAATCAGGATCAGCACTGGAAAGATTTCAGCCGGATGTTTGAACAGATTCACCAGACATTTTTCGACCATTTGAAGGCGCATTGCGATGACCTTACGGCCAATGATATTCGCCTCGTGGCCCTGATTAAAATGAACCTGAGCTCAAAAGATATGGCCGTTCTTTTTGGCATTTCCCAGGACAGTTTACGCGTGGCAAGGTACCGTTTGAGGAAGAAACTGAACCTTCCACAGGGAGAAAACCTGAGTACTTTTATTCAGACTTTATAATGGTTTTCAGGGAAAAGCTACTGATTAACAATTTCTTAACATTACACTAATCAAATGGTAATGGCGATTCCTGTTACACAAAATCAACTCATTTTCAATAAGTTAAATAATCCATGTTCACGCTGTATGCGTTTTGTTTCCCTACCCGGTAACGCTGTATACATTTTGTTTACGGTCATAATTTCCAGACTCGCTAGCCGATATTCACTTTTGAGGAACGTTAGCAAAAACAAAAAAATCACCACAGTAAAAAAACAAACACAACAAAATTAATCAGAAAATGAAGACACTATTACCCGTTCTTTTTTGCCTATTATTTAGCATTACTGTCGCACATGCCTCAGGCCTGAAAGGTTATGTTTACGACCAGCAAACCGGAGAAGCCATGATCGGTGCATCCGTACAACTGGAAAATACAAAACTTGTTGTTTTAACCGGTTTAGATGGTTCCTTTGAATTCAAACACCCTGCTGCCGGAACGTATAACTTAAAGGTATCGTACTTAATGTACAAAACCTTACTTAAACAAGTAGTGGTTCTAAAAGAAGACAATCCGGTACTGAAAATTTACCTGGCCGAAAGCAATGCCAAGGCATTAAGTGAAGTTTCAATTTCTGCAAAGGGAGACGGTTCTTCTGAAAAAACAGCCAGAAGGATTGAGCAAAAAGCCTTGCAGCTGGTCAATGTGGTTTCCGGCAGGGCCATGGAAATCTCGCCAGACCTAACCGTTGCCAATGTGATTCAACGCGTTTCCGGTGTATCTGTAGAAAGAAGCAATAGCGGCGATGGCCAGTATGCAATTCTTCGCGGAATGGATAAACGTTACAATTACACCCTGGTTAACGGGATTAAAATCCCTAGTCCGGATAACAAATACCGCTATGTACCTTTAGACATTTTCCCTGCGGAACTGTTAGAAAGATTAGAAGTTTCTAAAACACTGACCCCAAATATGGAAGGTGATGCCGTTGGTGGTGTGATCAATATGGTGATGAAAGATGCACCCAATAAATTAAAATTTGATGTCAATCTCGCCACTGGTTACAGTCAGATGTTTATAGATCGCGGCTTTACTTCTTTCGGCCATAGCGGCATCAACAGCAAATCCCCATACGAACAACACGGGAAAGATTATAAAGCAACACCACTGGATTTCCCGACAGGAATGGTGGATTATAAAACCAAACATCCGGCACCAAATGTAGTGGGTGGTTTATCCATCGGACAACGTTTCCTGAACAATAAATTAGGGGTTTTACTTGCCGGAAGTTACCAGAACACTTACAGAGGTAGCAACAGTACCTTTTACAATTCCAGTGTAGTGGCGGCCGCAAATAAGGTAGGTACCATTATGAGTAAGGATGAAAGACAATATTCTGAGCAGCAAAAGCGCTATGGTGCCCATGCTAAACTGGATTACACCTTCAATAAAGACCATAAGCTGAGTTTATACAATGCTTATGTAGATTTGAACAGCTACCAGTTGCGCGATTCTAAAGTAACAGATTTCAGTACAGATTATGATCCGGAAAAAGGAAATGCCAAGCTGAACTTTGCCACCCGTTCCCGCTTTACGGAGCAACAGATCTACAACACCACTTTACAAGGTGATCATCAGCTGATTCCGGAAAGGCTAAAAGTACGCTGGTCGGCAGTATATTCTGCGGCTAAGAATGAGGTTCCAGATCAGAGTACCATCAATATATTAGGAGTTCGTGAGAACTTTGTAGATCGCAAAACTTTTGTTCCTGCCATTGGTGATGCCCATACCCGCCGTTGGGAACGCAGCACGGAAGAAGATAAAGCCGGTTACCTGGACATCGATTATACCCAGCCTATCGGGGGGATTAACGTGTTGTTCAGTGCCGGAGGAATGTACCGCGATAAACAACGCAGCAGTTTCTTCAATCAATATACGCTGACTGCCAGCAATCCAAACACCTTATTTGGCAGAGATTTTAACAATTATACGGAAATTGCCTGGACAGTTAAAAACCCAACAGGAGCCGTTGATAATTCCCTGACTTATGATGCTGCTGAAAAGTTAGCCGCAGCTTACGGGATGTTCAACTTTACGGTAAAAGACTTACAGGTAGTTGGCGGACTGCGTATGGAGCATACGGATCAAAGTTATATGATGTTATTTCCAGGCGCACAACCTCGCCCGGATGGCAAACAAGTTTATACAGACCTGTTGCCGAGCATGAACTTAAAATATAAACTGACTAAACATCAAGCCCTTCGTGCTTCTTATTTCCGCTCTTTAAACCGTCCGGGTTTCTATGAACTGGTTCCGGGAATCGGAGTGGTTCAGGATGACTATAAAGAAAGAGGAAACCCTGATTTGAAACGTGCTATTGCGGACAACTTTGACATTCGTTATGAGTTGTTTCCAAACAGTACAGATCAATTGATGGTGGGTGCCTTTTATAAAAACATCGAAAACCCGATAGAATACAGCTTTCAGCCAGACGCTATCCGTCCACAGGACACGTATTATATGCCAGGGAATTTCGGTAATGCGAAGAACTACGGATTGGAATTAGATTACATCAAGTTCATTCACAAGTTCGGATTTAAAGCCAATTACACCTATACCCATTCTAAAATCACCACGCCTAAAACATCGAGAATGCGTGATGAAAATGGCGACCTAAAGCCAATCATAGTGGATCAAAGCAGACCTTTATTTGGCCAGTCGGCACATATTGCTAACCTTTCCCTGCTTTTCAAAGACAGCAAAAGCGGCTGGGATGCACAGGTAGCAGGTTCTTACACCGGTCCGAGGATCAATACCGTTTCTCAGTTCTTAGACAATGACCTGTGGCAACAAGGTTTTGTACAACTGGATCTTTCCGCAGAGAAAAAGTTTAAAAACAACCTGAGCGTATTTGTGAAAGCAGGAAACCTGTTGAACACGCCATTAAAGTTGTTCATCAAAGGCACCAATACGGAAGCCAATGGCAACACCGGAACAGAATATGACGGCAAAACTTTGATCCGTAACGACCACTATCAGCAGACTTACTTATTAGGCCTTCGCTATAAATTATAAGCGCTTTCCTAAACACATTTGATCATTTGACCATTTCATAAAAATATAAAGACCAAGATGAAAGCAACAAAAATATTGATGGGCCTGACGGTATTATTAGTCGGATTCAGCAGCTGCAAAAAAGCCAATAGCGATGTAGATCCGGATACTGGAAACGGCTCTGCCATTGGCGAGGTTTCCGGCATCTGGAAAAGAGGAAGCACGCAAATTATTAAAGGGGATATCATTATTCCGGAGGGGCAATCCCTAACTATTGAAGAAGGTGTAACCGTACTTATGGATACGCTGGCTAAACCTGAAATCATTGTTAAAGGAAACCTGTATGCCGAAGGTAGTGCAGAATTTCCGATCAGGTTTACCATTCCTGAGGGCTCCAGAACAGAAAAAAATAAATTCGGCAGGTTATGGGGTGGCATTCTGGCCGCACCAAGCTGTACAGAATTGCTCTTGAACCACACGATTATAGAATATGCAGGCTCAACCACCACTGACGCTTCTACTTCGGTAAAAATGAGCCTCTATAAAGCGAAAAGCGGTGAGAACTTACCGGCAATCTGGTTCTCCAATGTGAATGGAAAACTGGTGGTCACGAACAGTATTTTCAGAAACCTACAGGAAGATTGCACCTATATTGAAGGTGGAAAGATCATTTTTTCGAACAATCAGTTTTATACCACAGGCGTAACCGGTGGTGAGGCGATCAACCTGAAATCCGGATGTCTTGCCGATGTTTCGTACAACCTGGTTTACAGCACCAATACCAACGCTTTGAAACTTTCTAACAGTGGCGATAGAAACCCACAGACTTTTGTAGTGGCTTACAACAATACGTTTATCAATACCGGATGGCGCAGACCTACCGCTAAAGGAGGCTCTATCTGGATAGAAGCTACGGTTAGGGTAAACCTGATGAACAACCTTTTCGCCAATACGCGTTTTGGGATCAAAAGAGATGCTAAAAACCCGGAAGATGCACGTTCTTTAATTAGCAACAACCTGTATTATGGCGAAAGTCAGCTGACCGTAGATCAGTTTCAACCTTCAAAAGATATTGTTGCAGGTACTAATGATATCATTGGAAAAACTGCCGGATCAAATGATCCTAAGTTCCTGAATTATCCGGTAACTAATCCCGTGGACAACCCTGTTTTCAATACCGCATGGAATTTCCACCTGAACGCTGGTTCTCCGGCAATCGGTAAAGGAAAGACGGATTTTTTCCGCCACCATGCCGCAGGATTAACCCTGAACGGAAACCTTTATACCTCCCCTGCTCCGGCAAATTATATCGGCGCTTACGGTACCAACTAATCTGATAAAACCTGATTAATCAATTGATTTTAAATACTAACGAAAACTATAATGAACAAACCGAATTTCATCCTTTCTGTTGCCGCTTTACTCCTTACCCTTCATGTTTCCTGTTCTTCTGTACAGAAAGATCCTCATGCGATAAAACCACTATACACTTCTGATCCGGTACAGTTTGATTCAGACGATCCTGCCATTTGGGTAAACCCGGCAGATTCTTCCCAATCTTTAGTGATTGGTACCGATAAAGACGAAAACGGCGGCCTTTATGTGTACGATTTACAAGGAAAAGTGATCAAAGATAAGGTGGTGAAAGGTTTGAAAAGACCAAACAATGTGGATGTTGCTTATGGATTAAACCTGGGCGGCAAGAAAACAGACATCGCGGTTACCACGGAAAGAATGACGCATAAACTTCGTGTATTCTCTTTACCGGATATGAAAGCAATCGATAATGGTGGACTGGACATGTTTGAAGGAGAAGATAAAGAGATGTACCGCGACCTGATGGGCGTTGCGATGTATACCGATCCTCAGGGACAGATTTATGCGATTGTTGGTCGTAAGACCGGTCCGGCGGATGGTTATTTATGGCAGTATTTACTGGAAGATGACGGCACAGGAAAATTAAAAGCCAGCTTAAAGAGAAAGTTCGGTAAGTATAGCGGTAAGAAAGAAATCGAGTCGATTGCGGTAGACAATGAGTTGGGCTATATCTATTATTCGGATGAGCAGTTTGGCGTAAGAAAGTACCATGCAGATCCTGCAAAAGGAAATGAAGAACTGGCGCTATTTGCGACCACCGGATTTAAAGAAGATAATGAAGGAATCAGCATTTACAAAACCTCTGATTCTACAGGCTATATCCTGGTGTCAGATCAGGCAGCAAACCATTTCCAGGTGTTTAACAGGGAAGGTAAATCGAGTCCGCATGACCATCAATTGATCACCAGCATTCCGGTATCCACCAACAATAGCGACGGTTCGGAGACTTACTCGAAGCCTTTAAATAAAGACTTTCAACATGGTTTATTTGTAGCGATGAGCGATGATAAAACCTTTCAATATTACCGTTGGGAAGACCTTGCCCAAAAGTTATTAAACGTTAACAAATAGGGTTTATTTAAACGCTGGCGGCAGGCAATTCCCGGTCTGCCTGCCAGCTAATGACCTTTTCTGGCTTTCAGCCTTTCGCGTTGCAACCTTTCCCGCAGCAATCTCCGCTTTTCCCTTCTGGCCTGTCTGGCTTCCCTATCGAGTTTGATCTGCTCAAAAGTGGCAATCTGCGTCTTAATCTTTTGCTCCTTCTCTTCGGTTACCCCCACACTATGTTTGATGCCCAGGAATAAAGATTTCCAGATAAAGCTAAAGAAAGAAGCACTTTTAGCGCGTTCTTCGTGGATTTTTGCAGTCACGAGTTTGCCGTCTTTGCCCGGGTTATTGGGATTTAAGATCATGGCATTGGCCAGAAAAGACATCCAGCCCTGCCTGACCAGGCGACTTTCTCCGGCTTCTTTTTTCAGTAAGTTGACAGAAAGCTCAGAGTATTCAAATTTCATCAGACCGTTTGCTTCGCGGTCGTTGGCATCCACCTGAAACTCGAGGCGCTTCACTTCCCCGCTTTTAATGGCGATCATCCCCAGCGGTCTGGTGATGCGGTTTAACGCCCGTCCATCCATTGGGCCGAGTACCCCGGAATAAGAAAAGGCGCCATCTTTGGCATCCAGGTTAAACTTAAAGTTGACATCCAGCTTTCCCCTCCCCATCAGGTAAGTGGTCAGATTAGCCGTCATCCATGGGTTTTTAGCTTTATCTTTTGGCACATTGGTCACATTGCTAAAACTGCCGGAAGTGTTTTCGAAGGTAATCGTTCCTTTCTGCTGGCTGTCTGTATCATACTCAGCATAGCTAACGCCTATATTACTCAGATTAAGTTTTTGGATACTCAACTTCCCATTTACCCTTTGTAGCAGCTGATGTGGGAAACGTCCGATCTTTTCTCTGATCAGTGGCGGTAGCGCTTTATTGTTAAAGACCTTAATTGAACCGTTTGCGACGGTCATTTCTTTAGCCATCAATTCCTGTTTCAGGATATACAAAGGCAGGTTGATGCCTTCGAGGCTCAGGTCGCTCAGTTGAATATGGTAACGGTCTTTTGCATAACCCAGTGTTTTCCCGAATTCCATTTCGCTGTACCTCGGAATCACCCCCAGGCTTTTAATATTGAGTTTACCGGTAGAAGTGGCAAAATCCAATTGGTTTAAGCTGATATGATATAAGCTATCGGGCGTAGCGAAAGTATAATTATTCAGTTTGATGACTACATTTTTCAACAGGTACATCCTACTTTTATCCAGAGAAGAATGCGGATCTATCAGGTAATCTTTCAAGGTGATGTTCAGGTTTTGCACTGAGTCGGCCTGTGGTTTAACGCCGTTATTGTTGATGTATTTAAAGCTGATGTTGTTGAAATTAACGGTATTGATGGCAAATTCTTTCAGGTATTCGGAAATGTAATCATAGGGAGAGGTATTGGGCATTGGGGCTTTATCCTCATTGAAATCGAATTGCTGGTTCACCATTACCACATCCGGATGATCCAGACGCAGTTCGCTGATGTTTAATTTACGGTAACGCAGGAAGGTATACAGGTGAAAATTCCGGATCTCGATTTTCTCCAGTTCCAGGTGATAGATGTTATTGGGCGCTTTTTTCAGGGCGATTAATTTCTTGAAAATCCGCAGGTCGGGGATCACTTTTACCCCCGTGAGCGAAGCATTGGCAGTCAGCAGATTCATCCGGATACCCGTAAATTCGATATGGTACAAGCTATCTGTGGTCTTCAATACCAACTCTTTGATCTGCGCTTTAACTAATGGCTTAAATTTAAAAGCAAGGTATCTTGAAGTAAGGCCCATGATCAATAGCAATAAGACCAGGCCAGCGGCTGTTCGGATTAGTATTTTCTTGTGCTTGCGTAGTTTTTCAATCATAGGCCGGGTACCTGATATCCTAAGATAGTTTTTTTATGTCTTGTTTTCCTTTCGTTCGGCTCTTTTCTGCTGGCGTTCTTCTCTTTTCTCTTTACGTGCTTCTCTTTTTTCCCGGCGCTCTTCTTTCTTATCCTGAATCACTTCCATTGCTTTCTCGGGAGTTTTCACCGGAACGATCCCCAGGCCGGCAGTTTCCCTCATCCCAATAAAGATTCCTTTCCACAATAGATTAAAGAAAGAAGCTGCGGGGGAACGTTCAAAGGTGATATTTGCCGTTCTTGGCGCTTCACCTTTGGTAGGATTGGCATCAATGATTAACAGCTCGTTGGCCAGAAAAGACAGCAATCCTTTTTTCTGTTGCGGGGCGCCATCCTCCCCCTCTTTGAGCAGTTTTACTTTCAGATCCGTATAATAAAAATGAACCTTCCCTTTGGAGCCTTTAGTATTGGCCTGGATATCGAAAGCTACTTTCTGCATTTTTCCGGATTCTATTTCTATCAATCCCAGCGGTTTGGAAATGGCATTCAGATCGGTAAGGTTCATCGGGGCCACAGTTCCCGAATAATGGAATGCACCTTTAGGATCTGTCAGGTTAAAATCTATCCTGAGCTCTATCTTTGATTTCTTCATCACCAGGGCGCTCAGATTAGCCACTGCATGGTTGTTTTTTACAACGCTGAGGGAATCATTGGTTACATGGAGCACTTTTCCTTTTAGATTCTGGAAATAGATCGTTCCTTTTTGCTGACTAATTGGATTGTACTCGGTATAAGCGAGGTCAATATTATCGATTTTTAGGGTATCTACAATAGTTGGCAAGCTCAACCTCCTTAAAGCCATATGAGGAAAATTCCTGCCTTTATCCAGGTTTGGAGGCGCGGGCATTTCCCTGTTTAAGAAGATACCGGCTTTTGCGGGGCCTATGGTGACATTTTTCACATGAAAGACCCTATCCTCATAGAAACCGGGGAAGTCGAGCCCGGACAGGCTGATCTGCTCAAAGTCCAGGTTATAGCGGTCTTTCCCATATTTAAACATCCGGCTAAAGGCCAGGTCAGGATACCTTGGCGTCATCTTAAACCCTTTAATGAGGACTGTTCCTTTCGCCACAGATCCGGAAATCGTATCCACTTTTGTGAGGTACATTTTATCTTTAGTCTGGTAGCCGTTAACTTCAAAAGAGATGTCTTTTGTATAGTAAAACCTGGTGGTATCAAACTGGGAAACCGAATCGATCAGGAAGTCTTTTACAGTCAGGTTTAACTTTTTAATGCGGTGTAATGGTTGGCCACTGGCACCATCGATATAATCAAAATCGGCGTTTTTAATACGAATGGCATCAATATCCAGAGATTTCAGGCTTTTAGCCAGCAGCTGATAAAGGGTTTTGTTGCTGCTGGTATCTTTCTTCTTCTTTGGCAACTGATAATGCATCATATTGATAGAAGGCTGATCTAGGACAATGCTATTGATGTGGATTGTTTTATGGAAAAAGGCTTTGACCAGTCCGAGGTGGTTGACCTGGAGCTTTTTCACTTTCAATTGAAACAAATGGATGGGCGCCTGCCCTACGGCTTTGAGCTGATGAAAAACGGTGGTATCAGGACTCAGGCTCACTTCGTCTAATGAAGCGGTTCCGGTAAGCAGATTGAGGTGGATATCTTTAAAATCCAGGTTGTAAAGACCTATAGAACCCTGTTGGATTCCTGCTTTCAGCTTTTCCGAAATTAAGGGTTTCCATCTGGCACTTAAGTAAATTGCAGTTCCTCCAATGAGGATAACAATCAGGGCTAAAATCCCCGCCAACCACTTCCATACTTTCCTTTTCCCTGATTTTTCTCCTGATTCCTCTTGTTTCATACGCTGCGTCTTTACAGAAGTACTGCAATATCGAGGCCATAAATAAAAGCAGGAGGCCATGATCGAAGAGCCCCATGAGGGATTGCTTAAAGTTCGCTGGCTTTATATCTACCCGCAACTACATCTACGGCATAGAAATAGCCTTGCGCATTTCCCGTCACATTTCCAGTAGCATTTACCGGCACCGCAGAGAATAATCCACTCCAATCTGTTTCCATAAACACATCGTAAAGGTATTTGGCATAACGCTCAGAAAGTGACAATTTGTAAATGGTGATATTATCGTCTTTCCCCAACACAAAGTTTCTTTTCAGGTTATTTAAGGGGTATAAAGAGTTTGGGGAGCCCAGAAAATGGGTATAACTATAATATTTGGACTGGTCGAACTTGCCGGGATTCCATAGCGGAATATCCAGGTAAGAGATTAACCATTTATTGGGATTAAGATAACCAAAGGTATGTTTTGGGATGGTGCCGGTATAAGTACCATCCCCCATGGCTTTCATAGAAATCGGCAAAAAATCATCTACAATATTGACTACTTGTCTCAAAGTATCGATGGCCGTATAAGTTTGTCCGTTGTAGAGCACTTTAAGCGTATAAGCGCCATTATAATTAGGTTCGTTCTTATTGGTTGCCGTGTAAACACCAGCGGTAGCAGATTCTTTAAAAACCATTTCTGATTTACCATCATCCACGGTAACCTGGGCTTTCGAAATGGGTGTAGGCTCTGCATCTGTAGTTAAAGCGGGTTTCGATAGCCGGATATACTGCGTAGTGGAACGGGTATTGATCCCCCCTTCTACAGCAAGATCGTATTGGCGTTTAGGGCTCAAAAACCGGTCGTCCAATGTTTTTTTACAGCCGGAAAGCCCCGTTAACAACAGCATGCCTATGATCAAATAAACTCCTCTCATCTTAAATTTTGAAACTATAAGCGATCCATGGATAAAACCCTAAACTATATTCAATACTACTCTTTTTTGCTTCAAAGGAAGAAGAATTCAAATGGTAATATAAAGGATTTTTACGGTTATACAGGTTGTAAACACCCACAGAAAGAATGCTGGACAGGAATCGCTGGCCCGGCATTTTGGTTCGGAACTGGTATTGTGCAGAAACATCCATTCTGCTGAACACCGGAAATCTGCTGGTATTTCTTTCTTCAAAAATCGGTACGTTTAAACCATCATGCTGGTAAAAACCGACCGGAAGTGTTAAGGGTCTCCCTGTGGAATAAATAAAGAAACTCTGGAAAGACAAGCGTTTATTGAACTCATATCTGGCAGTAATTTTGAGCTCATGAGGGATGTCATAATTGGCTACAAACTCCTTCCCGAAATTGAGCTCTTCAATTTCCCGGAATACCCTGGAATAGCTGTAAGCAATCGTTCCTGAAAGCCGGCCTTCCGTTTTCGTCATTTCCAGCTCCAGGCCATAAGCCCTGGCACTGCCCGGCCTTAACTGCTTTCTCACCTCCGGGTTTTTGATGATCTGGGCATGATCAATCAATTCCAACTGGTGGTCCATCATTTTGTAATAAGCATTTGCAGACCAGATATACTGGTTGGGAATGTAGCGATAGCCCAGGGAGAAATAATCTGAATGTTGCGGTTTAATCGTTTTTGAGGCAGGGATCCAGGGCTCCAGGGAAGAAAAGGCCAGGGTACTGTTTTGAATCAGTTGCAGGTATTGGTAATTCCGGTTATACGTAAAAAAGTAGCGCTGCTCCGCTGTGGGCAGGTAGCTGAAATTCAAGCGTGGTTCCGGGTTGACAAATAGTTTAATCTCATGTCCTTCCAACCGGTTTCCCTGGGAATCAAACAGGTTATTACGCCGTTCATTATTTTTAAACATACCGAGGCGGAGACCGTAATCCAGTTCAAAATGCGGACTTAAACTAAGGCGCTGGGCATAATACAAGGCCGCCTCGAAGCTCTGGTCTCCGCGGATGTTAAACTCATCATTTGGAGATTGCTTTACCTCACCGGGATTGAACTGATGATAAATAGCAGAGGCACCAAATTTAATCTGATTCAGCGGACTGAGGTAATAGGTATAATCTGCTTTCAGGGTAATATCCCTCACCCGGGTTTGCCATTGTGTTTTTTGCGATAAAGTATCGGCATTCAAGTCCAGCACGTTATTGTAATTGCTATAGATCAGGGATACATTCTGGAAGATGGTAGAGTTAAAAATATGGTTCCAGCGGAAGGTGGAAGTCAGGTTCCCCCAGTTGTTGGTATAGGCATTTTCGGAAAGCAACTTATCTTTTCCGGCATATACAGAATAGAAAACAGTATTGTTCTGATTGAGCGTATAGTTTGCTTTGGCATTGATATCATAATAAACGGAAAATGGATTGAACAGCTTAAAGTTGCTGCGGAATACATCCAGCAGACTTCTTCTGAAGGCGAAAATAAAAGAGCCTTTATCCTTTACGATGGGCCCTTCCGCAGCGATACGAGCAGAAAGGAAATTGATTCCCCCGGTTAAATGATACTCTTTATTGTTCCCTTCGGTCATGCGGTTAATCACCACAGCTGAAAGGCGGCCCCCAAAATTTGCGGGGATATAATCTCTGTAAACCTGGACATTATTGACCACATCCGGATTAAAAACAGAGACCAATCCGTATAAATGTGAGGGATTATACACAATGGCCTCATCCAGTAAAATCAGGTTCTGATCGGAATTCCCCCCTCTGACAAACATTCCGGAGCTACCTTCAGAAAGGGCCTTGATGCCATTTTGCATTTGCAGTTTTTTCACCACATCCGTTTCTCCGGCATAATACGCGGTATTATTCAACTGAGCAGGGCCAAAAGTCTGCTTATTTAAAAGGATCGGATTGGGATTTAGGTTACTGGATTTGATCTCTACTTCCTCCAGACGATTGGTCTTTAAGATAAGTTCCGGATTAATTTGCAGATCCTGATCTAAGCGAATCCTTTCTTCACGCGTTTGAAAACCGGTATGGGACACCATGAGCTGATAGCTGCCTTCGGGAATCAGCAAAGAGAAGAAACCATATTGATTGGTATTGACACCCAGACTCAGTTCGGGAATATAAACCGTAGCACCGATCAACACTTCTCCACTTGCCTGGTCCCTGACATGGCCGCTGATGGTCCATTGAATTTCTTTCAGGGGGCTGATCACGATATCCTCGCCCACCAGTTTAAAGCCCAGATTAGTCCCGAACAGGACCTGGCTTAAAACGGCCGACAATGGGATTTGCTTCAAATTGAGCGGGACGGTTCTTTTATTTCTCAAAAGATCCGGATCAAAGGCAAAGCTACATTTTGCTTTTTCTTCTAAGAGGTGTAATACCCTGATGAGGGAATCCGCAGGACTGTGGATAGTGACCGGCTGATTTAATCTTGTTTTCTGCTGCGCAAAGGCAGCGGAGGAACCAAACACAAATAACCATAAAAAGAGGCTAAAGATCCGCGAAACGCCAGTCATTATTTCAGGGATAAAACGTATTTACCATCGGCCTTAGCCAGCTTTAAATCTAAAGAAGCTGAGACCACTGCCAGTGCAGTATCCAGGTCTTGATACTGTAGTTTAGCCGTCAGTTTTCTAGTTTTCAGACTTTCTCCTTCGATCTCAATTTTAGCCTGGTATACTTTCTCCAGTTGCTGCAGCACCTGTTGCAGCGGAACCTCGGTGAAAACAAACCTTTTGTCGAGCCAGGCTTTATAATTAGGGTCCGGGTTATCCAACGCATTCAGCGTTTTATCAGCTACATCGTAGATGCCCATTTTACCGGCTGTCAGGTTCACTTTTCTGGAAGTACCCGCTTCCGTCAGCTCCACTTCTCCTTCTTCTACAATGACCGTAGTTTTTACCACATTTCTGCTGATATTAAACCGTGTTCCAATGTCTTTGGCTTCTACTGCACCTAAATCCACTCTAAAGCGCGAAGCGGAATTGGCGGCCACCTGTATAAATGCTTCTCCTTTGACCAGCACCAGTTTACGATCAGAAAGGAAGTTGTTTTTGCTATAGCTGATGGTGGTTCCGGCATTCAGTTTCAGCGTAGTTCCATCCGGAAGTACCACATTACTGACTGCTGCCATTCCCGTATTGATCAGCACCTCTTTATTTTTCCAGAAAAAGTAGCCATAACCGAGTGTAGATAAAGCGAGGAATACGGCCGCAACTTTCATCCAGAAATAATGCCTGCTGTTTCCTTTGACTATCCCCATGGTTACCGGAGCTTCCTGTTGCTTAAGTTTCTGATCCAATGTATTCCAGGATTGTTGTACATCAGGCACATGACCTTCCGCCAACTTATCCAGGTTGGTTTGGAGGTTATGAAATTCCTGATAGGTTTTTTCATTTTCCGCATCCGCCTCCCTCCATTGGTTCAGGATGAGTATATTTTCCGCGCTGATTGATTCTTCGAGATCTTCTATGATCAGAGAAAAAATAAACGATTCATTATTTTCATTAGTATTCATTCGGGTTATCTTAAAATCATTTTTAGCAACAGGAATATCGACATCAGTATGGCTCCGGACTTCCCGAGCTCCAATCTTAATTTCTGAAAGCCATAGGTCAAATGGTTCTTCACAGTTTTCAATGAAATGTTCATCTGATCTGCAATTTCCTGTTGTTTTAATTTACCAAAGCGGCTCAGGTACATCACCTCTTTGCATTTGGGTGGCAGCAATTCCAAAGCCTCTTCCAGCTTTTTCAACAGCAACTCTTCTTCCTTTTGGCGATCCTCCTCCGGATCTTCGGGCTGCTGAAGGTTAATATAGCCTCTTTGCTTTGCCGCCTCATTTTTTTCCTTTTTCAGGAAGTTAAGAGAGGCATTTACAATAGACCTGAACAAATAGCTTTTCATCGAATACTGAATATTGAACTGACTGGCTTTATTCCAGATATTAATAAACAAATCATGCACAATTTCTTCTGCGGCTTCTGTGTTCCCTACATACCTATAAGCGAGGACAAACAGCTGCCGGTAATACTTTTTATAAAAGGTTTCAAACACCTTTTTATCTTTATTTCTGATGGCATTCATCAGCAATACATCATCATCAGGCGCGGCATTCATCGGTTCGTTAGTCATGATCTGCCCTTAAATTTGTTTCAAAGTAAGGACACCTGAAATTTCAGGTGATCGTTGTAAGGTATTGATGGCTACAAACCAATATCCTTTCAGGAGATTACGCTCCTGCAAGGGTGTTAATACAATTGTTCCCGATAAAGGAACCGGGTTAGTGCTTCCTGCCGGCAGTTTAATCTCCTGGATTAAGGTTCCTTTAGAGCCTTTCACCCCATTTCTAAGACTGATCTGATCCGGAACAATTGTTTCATACTCTAAAGAATAGCTTAACAATTTACTCCCTTCGTCATATTTGCCTTTCAATACGGCCTTACCTTCCGAATCTGTATTTGTTCCCTTTTTATCTACTCTTGCCGTAACCACATACGACCTCACCGGAGGTTTAATTTTCTGATTGGTTTCCGATTGCTTTTTACAGCTACCGAAAACCATAATCATCCAGAACACCCCTATTTTGAATAACGTAAATCCCTGACCTTTAACACCCCTCATATTAATATTTTAACAGGCAACTAAAATACTAATATATTGAAGATCCTTAGGGCTAGATTTTAATATTATATAA
Source organism: Pedobacter gandavensis (assembly GCF_032677645.1). GTDB lineage: Bacteria > Bacteroidota > Bacteroidia > Sphingobacteriales > Sphingobacteriaceae > Pedobacter > Pedobacter gandavensis_A. The sequence goes on from NZ_JAVTSB010000001.1 coordinate 642,009, forward strand.
AACCATATTGAAAAGATCTTTTGGTGTAAAAATTCTTATAATAACCCAGCACAAAAAACACCAGATAACGGGATAAAACCTTTCTCACCCAGGCAAATTCATTATTAATATGATAAGGGGTTAATCCCTCTACCGTAATTTTAATCTGGCTTTCTGCGATGGACAATGCCCTTACATAAGCTTTGTAAATGTGTTTGATCTGATTTCTGCCGAGCTGATATCCGGCAGGTGCAATCATATAGCTATTGTTGGAGGAATAGCTAAAGCCATGATAATGGTAAAATACCAGGTCAAATTCCTGATGATCTGCCAGAACCTGCCCCCTGGATTTCCCTGATTGAAGCTTAAAATTATACTGTTGTACATTCCATGGCGCGATACCTGCGCCCAAATGCTGACACACATGCACCCCGCTGAACCGCGTTGTCCAATCGTCCAGATATTTCTGGTCTCCAAATTTACCTTCCTCCATCCGGGCATAGCACCAGGCTAAACAAGCATCCACCCACCAATTTAAGACCTCCATCCCTTCGGGCGTATTCTTAAAGGTCATAAATTGTACACAGTAAATGCCACTTGTGGCCGACTGGTCATAACAAGGTGTGTATCTATGTTCGGTGATCAACACTGATTTTTCGCCCATCTCATCGATTAAAACCTGTGGGTTACTAAAAAAGAGCAGGTCTGCATCTACATAAGTACAATGATCCAGGTTAAAATAGGCGATACAATGCTTAATCGTACTGGAAGCGGCAGTCCAGCAGTATTCCTGTTCTGTACGCGTCGGTTTTACCGCCAATAAAGCTTCATTTTCAAACTCCGCCAGGGAGATGATGGTTGCTTTTGGAAGCGCCATACTCGACAATGCGTCATAGCAATGGGAATCAAAAGCAAAGATATATAAATGAAAATCGGGGCAGGTTTGCTCCAGAGAACGATACATAGCCAAACCTCGCGAAAAATAAGTCGTGTTAAAAAGTGTACAGAAGTTAAGCATATGTTGATTTGTTTTGAAAGTAAAAACCTTTGTCGTAACCCAATTCCAGTCCATTGATCTGCATGGTTTCTTCTCCTTTTACGTAGGAGGTAAATTCGGCGACCAGCTGGTATTGATCCTGGAAGTGGCTCATAAAACGGGGCTGGTTAAAGAACCAGGCGGGGTATGAAGCCGCATAAATTTCGGGCGGCACAATTTGCAGGGTGAGCCGATCCTGATGACCATAATGAAATGCGGTACGATCGAACAGTAAAAAAGGAAACTGATGGTTCAGCAGCTCCGCCAGAAACTCATGGGGTTCTTCCAGGTATTGCATTACAGAAGAAAGCACCACGAGGTCTATGGATTTTTCTTTCCGGCAATCGGCGATGCTGTAGTAAAACTTAAGGCGATCATCTTCAAAATGCTCCTTTCCGGTGCTTACATAGTGTTCCTGTTCGACCACATTCCAGCTGGCACAGATTTCTGGTGTTAAAAATTCTTTAATCTGGAAGTAGGTACTGCCTAGTGAGCCTCCAAAATCAAGCACATGAAGCGGTTTCTTTTGTACCGCAGCAGTATGCAGCAAAAAAGAGATTAAGGGGAATGGGTATTGTTTTTCTTCAAAGTTGACCGAGTCTCTTTCGTAGACCGCTTCCCCGTTTTTGACTTTCAGAATCGCTGTTTTTGTCTTTTCAAGGATCAGCCCTGCGTCATATCCGCTGGTTTCTGCGGCTACATCCGCCCAGGAAGGGTAATCACCAAACCAGCCATACAGCTGTTTCGGACTTTTTGCGAAGAGGCTTTTAAACATATCTAATGGGATTTTATCCGGTTTTACCACAAGGACAACCGATCCCTAAAAAAGTCCTATACCTTTCCCGAAGTATTTTCAGAAATTTTCTTTCCGTTTAAGACCCTGCCACTTTGTCATTTCTAAAATTATTTGTGTATTTTTGGAACCCAGAAAAATGTTAACCATTTATGATTGATTTACAGCTTACCGATAAGACACACGATGAAGAGCGCCAGGGCGAGGCTTTAGTTATTGATGCACCAGAGGTCCTTAATGGCCGGAAATTGTACATTGAAAGCTATGGCTGCCAGATGAATTTCGCAGATAGTGAGATTGTTGCCTCGATTTTAAAAGATCAGGGTTTTGAGACCACTAGTGATTATCATGAAGCAGATGTAGTATTTATCAACACCTGCTCTATCCGCGAAAATGCGGAGCAGAGAGTCCGCAACCGACTGTCGCAGTTTTCTGCGGAGAAACGTAGAAACCCGAAATTGGTAGTTGGCGTTTTAGGCTGTATGGCAGAACGTTTAAAATCAAAATTTCTGGAAGAAGAGAAATTGGTGGATATGGTGGTTGGCCCTGATGCATACCGCGACCTTCCTCAATTGATCAACCAGGTAGAAGATGGCCATAAAGCCATCAATGTATTGTTGTCCCGCGAGGAGACTTATGCAGACATTAGCCCGGTTAGGTTAAATACCAATGGCATTACCGCATTTATTTCGATCATGCGTGGTTGCGATAATATGTGTTCTTTCTGCGTAGTTCCATTTACCAGAGGACGCGAGCGTAGCAGAGATCCTTATTCGATCCTTGCAGAAGCACAGGATTTATTCGATAAAGGCTATAAAGAGGTGACTTTACTTGGACAGAATGTAGATTCTTACAAATGGAAAGGTGCTGATGCGGAAGAAACTGCGGAAATCGAAGTGAACTTCGCACAATTACTGGAAAAAGTAGCCTTGATCAGTCCGGAATTAAGGATCAGATTCTCTACTTCACACCCTAAAGACATTACGGACGAGGTATTGTATACCATCGCCAAATACGATAACATCTGTAATTATATCCACCTGCCAATCCAATCCGGAAGCACCAGGGTATTGGAATTAATGAACAGAACTTATACCAGAGAATGGTACATCAATAGAATCGAAGCCATCAGACAAATCATTCCTGGTTGCGCAATTTCCTCAGATATCATCGCCGGCTTCTGTACAGAAACGGAAGAAGAGCATCAGGAAACCCTGAGCATCATGGATTATGTAGGTTACGACTTCGCCTTTACTTTCTCTTATTCTGAAAGACCAGGTACACTTGCCGCAAGAAAACTGGCAGATGATATCCCTGAACCGGTGAAAAAACGCAGGTTAGCGGAGATATTATTGAAAGCACAGGAAACTTCTTTAATGCGCCTACAACAATTTGTTGGAAAAACTGTTAGAATTTTAGTGGAGGGTACTTCCAAAAAATCTGACCTTGACCTTTGCGGTAGAAATGACCAGAATGCGATGGTGGTTTTCCCTGCAACACCAGGTGTTAAAGGCGGGCAATATGTTAATGTTTACATTGACCGTTGTACCTCTGCCACCTTATTAGGAACCATTGCCGTTGAAGTACCTGAAATTGTTTAATCAATAAAGACAAATTACTTTGGACATACAAGACATTAAAAACCGGTTCGGCATCATCGGCGGCTCTCCGCTATTGAACCGGGCAATAGATATTGCCAGACAAGTTGCGCCAACCGACATGTCTGTATTAATTACCGGAGAAAGTGGAAGTGGTAAAGAGGTATTCTCTCATATCATTCATCAGATGAGCACCCGCAAACATGGTGCTTTTATTGCGGTCAACTGCGGCGCTATTCCAGAAGGAACGATAGATTCAGAACTTTTTGGACATGAGAAAGGCTCTTTTACCGGTGCTCATGAAGCCCGTAAAGGATATTTTGAGGTGGCCAACGGGGGGACAATATTTTTAGACGAGGTTGCGGAATTGCCTTTGGGTACCCAGGCTCGTTTACTGAGAATTCTGGAAAGTGGCGAATACCTGCGTGTAGGTTCTTCTAAAGTACAGAAAACTGATGTCAGGATTATTGCGGCTACTAACGTTGACGTGTATAACCGCGTAAAATCTGGTAAATTCCGTGAGGATTTATACTATCGATTGAATACGGTGCCTTTACGCATTCCTGCTTTACATGAGCGTAAGGAAGACATTTACCTTTTATTCAGAAAGTTTTCTGCTGATTTCAGCGATAAATACAGAAGTCCGGGAATTCAGCTGGAACCAGATGCGATACAAATGCTTAGTAATTACAGCTGGCCGGGTAACGTGAGACAGCTGAAAAACATTGCCGAGCAGATCTGTGTCTTAGAAAAGGAACGTAATGTAACGGCTGCGGCCTTATCAAACTATATTCCTAATGAAACTGCTGCTAATCTGCCAATGGCAATCAATGGTAGTACGAAGGAAGATTATACCGAGCGCGATATCCTTTACAAGGTACTTTTCGACATGAAAAAGGACATGATGGAATTGAAGAAACTGGTTGCGGAGATCATTCAAAGCGGCGGAAACACTTCCCATGTGATCGCAGACAACACGCATTACATCAATCAGCTGTACCAGGAGGTAGACCAGACGGTTAATGAGCCTACTTTTACGATTAAAAAGCCGGTTCAGAATGCCCCTTTAGATTATAACTATACGCAGGAAGCGGAAGAAGTGGAAGAGTCTTTGTCGCTGATCGATAAAGAATCTGATCTGATCAAAAAAGCATTGAAGAAACACAAGGGAAAACGCAAGTTTGCGGCACAGGAGCTTGGTATTTCGGAGCGTACGTTATATAGAAAAATTAAAGAACTGAATTTAAACTAGCCCAATGAAAAAGATATTATTGTTACTGGTTGTGGTTGCATTCGGTTTCAGTTCCTGCTCGATTAAATTTAACGGGACTTCTATCCCTAAGGAAATGAAAACGGTGAACGTGCTCTTTTTTGAGAACAACGCTACTTTAGTTGTTCCGAGTATGGCGATTAACCTGACAGAGGCTTTGAAGAATACGATTCGTAACCAGAGTAGTCTGAACATTACGACAAATAATCCTAATGCGGTTTTTTCTGGTAACATTACCAGTTACGACATCCGCCCGACTACGATTATTGATGCAAATAACAGCAGATCAGCTGCGAATACTTCTCCAATGAGTAGGATGACGATTCGTGTAAATGTAAAATACACCGATAACATCAATCCTAAGTTAAGTTTTGAGGAGCCTATTGAACGCTTTATTGATTTCCCGAATACGGGTAATTTTAGTCAGCAGGAACCAGATTTGAATAAAAAAGTGATTGATTTAATCACACAGGATATTTTTAACCGTGCATTTGAAAATTGGTAGCTTTTGAAAATGCAATTGTTAACTTAGCAACGTGGAGCAGGAAATAGACATGAGACAAGAACTGGAAGTATTATTAGCGGAACCTGAAAAGGTAAGACCCGATCATGCGCCTATGCTCAAAGATCTGGTGTCGAAATATCCGTATTTTCAGCCGTTACATCTTTTACTGGCGAAAGCTAGTCTGGACAGTATAGAAAAGAACAGTGTTCTTGCTACCGCAGCCTTATATACCAATGGGCAATTGCTTCATAATTTCCTGAACGAGCCGGAATATCTGGTAGACACTAAATTCAATGTTGTTTTTTCTCCTGCTTTTGACCAGTTGAGCAATCAGCCGGAAACCTTAGATGAGGTTTTGCTGGATGAGGTGCCTTCGGAAGCGGAGACTGACGATTTCGTATTGGAGAACATTGTTTCTACTGACTTTTTCGCTTTCCAGGATAACTTTAGTCCGGAGCCGGTTCCTGAAGCGGTGTTACGCGAAGAGGAACGCCTTGCGGCATTGGAAAGAGAAATCGCCAATCAGGAAGATCCGGTGGTGGTTAGCAAGTATGATGACGACCAGTTACCTTTCACCTTTTTGTGGTGGTTACATAAAACCAGAAAAGAATACCAGCAGATTTTCCAGCCTTATACTACGCCAAAGGTGGCTGTTGAATTTCCGGCAGATCAAGCTACCCAGGCAGGTCATGCTGCAGAGGCAGGCAAATCGAACGAACTGCAACAACAATATGTGGAGCACATCTTCCATATACAGAGTCCGCTGGCAGAAGAGCCTGCAACGGAATACCATCCGGGGAATCTGAACAATAAAGGAACTGCGATTATTGACAGCTTCCTGAAGAATGATCCGCAGATCAGTCCGCCGAAAGCCGAGCTGATCAACACAGAAAACAAGGCTAAAAAGAGCGCAGAGGACCATAATGACCTTGTATCTGAAACACTGGCTAAGATCTACATTGAACAAATGCTTTACGACAAGGCCATAGAGACTTATGAAAAATTAAGTTTGAAGTTTCCAGAAAAAAGCCGTTACTTTGCCGACCTTATCCAATCCATAGAAAAGAAAATTTAACCATATAACCGATTATGCTATTTTTAATTATTTTACTAATCATTGTCTGCATTGCCTTAGGTCTATTTGTTTTGATTCAAAACCCTAAAGGTGGTGGCCTTGCAACAGGTGGCACCGGCAGCAATATGTTTGGCGTTCAACGTACAGGTGATGTTCTTGAAAAAGGTACCTGGGTATTATTGGCATTAGTTGTTGTACTTACTTTATCTATTACGACTATTGCAAAAACAGGTGGATCATCGGCATCAGCTGTAGATTCTAAAATCCAGGAACATTTGGACAAAACGCCTACACCATCTCCACTAGGAAGCGCTGCACCAGCTACTACAGCTCCGGCAACTGCTACTCCTGATACGACAAAGAAATAAGAGATTATCCACAAGATATCTACAGTCCGGTATGTAAATGCCGGACTTTTTTTATGCTTTCATTTTTCTCTCCTTTATCCACAATTCTGCCAGTCTGACACGAAAATAGTTTTCGTCTAATCTATTAGCTGACAATGCCGTGTAAATTTGGCAAGGCAACCCCTCTGGCATAGAAACTGATGTACCAGGAACACTTAACACTTTTACATTAATTTTAAAATTAAAAACAGAATAAGTTATGGCTTTAAACATTAAACCCATTGCAGATAGAGTAGTAATTGAAGCTGCTCCTGCCGAAGAAAAAACAGCTTCGGGTATCTTTATCCCTGATACAGCTAAAGAAAAACCTCAACAAGGTACTGTAGTTGCAGTTGGTCCTGGTAAATATGCCGAGGCTACTGGTAACTTAATGCCATTGAGCGTTAAAGCTGGAGATGTGGTATTATATGGTAAATACGGTGGTACTGAAATTACTTTCGAAGGTAAAGAGTATCTAATTATGCGTGAATCTGACCTTTACGCTACACTTTAGTCGTTGAATTAACCTATTCAACCTTATTACAATCAATCATTAACAACAATATTTTAAAATGGCAAAGCAAGTAAGATATAATGTAGAAGCCCGTGACGCCCTGAAAAGAGGAGTTGACATTTTGGCTAATGCGGTAAAAGTAACTCTAGGTCCAAAAGGACGTAACGTAATTATTGACAAGAAATTTGGTTCACCTTCTATTACTAAAGATGGTGTTACTGTAGCGAAAGAGATCGAATTAAAAGATCCTATCGAAAATATGGGTGCTCAAATGGTGAAAGAAGTTGCTTCTAAAACTGCGGATATCGCAGGTGACGGAACAACAACTGCAACTGTATTGGCACAAGCAATTGTAACTGCTGGTATTAAAAACGTTGCTGCTGGTGCAAATCCAATGGATTTGAAACGCGGTATCGACAAAGCGGTTACTGCAATCGTTGCTAACTTAAAAGCACAATCTCAAACAGTAGGTGAAGACAATAACAAAATCAAACAAGTTGCTTCTATTTCAGCAAACAATGATGAGGTTATCGGTTCACTAATTGCTGAGGCAATGGGCAAAGTAGGTAAAGATGGTGTAATCACTGTAGAAGAAGCAAAAGGTACTGAAACTGAAGTAAAAACAGTTGAAGGTATGCAGTTTGACCGTGGTTACTTATCTCCATACTTTGTAACTAACGCAGATAAAATGGAAGCGGAATTAGAAAACCCTTACATCTTAATCTACGACAAAAAAATCAGCAACATGAAAGAATTGTTGCCAATTTTAGAGAAACAAGTACAAACAGGTAAACCATTATTGATCATTGCTGAAGACTTAGATGGCGAAGCATTAGCTACATTAGTAGTGAACAAGATCCGTGGTTCTCTGAAAGTTGTTGCTGTTAAAGCTCCAGGTTTCGGTGACCGTAGAAAAGCAATGTTAGAAGACATCGCTATCTTAACTGGTGGTACTGTAATTTCTGAAGAAAGAGGTTATAAATTAGAAAACGTTGACCTAACTTATTTAGGTACTGCTGAGAAAGTTCTTGTTGATAAAGACAATACAACTATCATCAATGGTGCAGGTCAATCTGAAGACATCAAAGCTCGCGTTAACCAGATCAAAGCTCAAATCGAGACAACTACATCTGATTATGACAAAGAGAAATTACAAGAGCGTTTGGCTAAATTAGCTGGCGGTGTTGCAGTTCTTTACGTTGGTGCAGCTTCTGAAGTTGAAATGAAAGAGAAAAAAGACCGTGTTGATGATGCTTTACATGCAACTCGTGCAGCTGTAGAAGAAGGTATCGTTGCAGGTGGTGGTGTTGCTTTCATCCGCGCAATCGAAGCTTTAGAAGGCATGAAAGGTGTGAATGATGATGAGACTACTGGTATTGCAATCGTTAAACGTGCAATCGAAGAGCCATTACGTCAAATCTGTCAGAATGCAGGTATTGAAGGTTCTATCGTAGTACAGAAAGTTAAAGAAGGTACTGGTGACTTCGGTTACAATGCCCGTACTGATGTATATGAAAACTTAATCGCTGCCGGTGTTATCGATCCAACTAAAGTAGGTCGTGTAGCATTAGAAAACGCAGCTTCTATCGCAGCTATGTTGTTAACAACAGAATGCGTATTAGCTGACGATCCAGAAGATGCTCCTGCTGGTGCAGGTATGCCTCCAATGGGTGGTGGTATGGGCGGAATGATGTAAATCTAACCCCAATAACATTTAAAAAGCCTCAGGATTTCGATCCTGGGGCTTTTTTGATGTTACAACGTTAGTAATTAATAAACATTGTTAACATTAGCACAAAAAGTTTTAAATTTATCTAAATTTTATTTAGATGGCAAAACGTTCGCTGTTGTTAACGCTTGTAGTATTCTTTACTACGTTCTTGAATTCTTATTCACAAATCGTGATTGGAACCGTTGATCCGGGACCTTATACACCAGGTTCCAGCATCGCGGCCACCTTCAAGATAACTGAAGGAACCTGCCTCCGCCCCGGAAACGTTTTTGAACTATATTTATCTGACAATACAGGTAGCTTTAACGCAAACAACAGAATTGGAACTTATACGGGCTTTTACGCAACATTTGTAAATGGAACAATTCCTAACGGAACGCCTGCTGGTACGGGTTACAAGTTACAAATCCGGTCTACTCAACAACCAGCACTTAACTCAACATCAGCTTCATTTGAAATTAAGAATGGTACCGTCGCGATAGCTGCCCTTAGTTCTGTAGCGAAAACCATCAGCGAGAATCCTTTAACTTTCGGAACCTGTAACTCAAACCCAGGAACCACACCATTTAACCTTAGTAATGAATCAACATCAGATAAAGTTACGGCCACCATTACCGACGAATTAGACGGAGGAACCGCATCCCTGTTAACCTATACTCCTGTCATAAAAAACAACATATTTACGGCAAAACAGGCACATTATACGATCCTTGCCAAGGTGGAGATGCCAGATGGAAGCATTGGAACCCAGGCTTACTTTTTAATCAATAACCCCGCAATTACGGCTTTCACCACCACTTCAGGAAGTACAGTATGCTACCCCACCGGCTCCTTTGAATATGTGGTAACTGTGGATGGGCCAAATGGAATCAATAGAAACTTCCCTGGAAACACTTACAAAATAGATTGGGGAGACACTAAAGTTGATATCTATACAATTTGCGATATTAAAACCGGCGACAATAAAGTAAGACATACTTTCACGGAGTCGTCCTGTGGAAAAGTCTATCAATCCGGCAGTTCCACCAAATACAATGTATTTGGAATTAATGTAAATTTGGAAAGCCCCTTTTGTACCCGTATAGGTACACCAATTTCAACTATTGCTGGAGTTTTTACCAGACCAACTAATAAATTTGCCTATAGCCCCGTAGGCTGTAAAGGTTCCGTGATGACTTTTATAAACGAGTCTACACCTGGCAAAAAGGGTGATGAGGATTCTCCGGGATGTAATGACAATACGTTATACTACACCTGGTCCATCAACGATGAACCAGTAGAGATCGACAAACTAAAAAGTTACAATTTCACGCATATATTTACTGAAAAAGGAACTTACAAAATCACTTTGACCTCTACCACTCAAGGCAGTTGTCAGGCAGAGATCTTTGAACGGACAATATGTATACAGGACCCTCCAGAGCCAAAGTTTGATTTGTCAAGCACTAAAATCTGCCTAACCCCAGGAACCATTACAACAACAGATCGCTCGATCTTAGATAATAGCTGCGGAACTACACCTGCTTATACCTGGAATGTAAGCCCTGCACAAGGAGTTACTTTTATTGATGCCAATGGAAAAAATGGCAAAGAGCCTCAGATTAAGTTTACTCAGCCAGGTGAATACAGCATCTCATTAACCATCAGTAATGGGGGTTGTGCAAAGACTTCAGCGATACAGAAAGTTATTGTTGATGGAGAACCTCTGGCGACGTTATCTCCCGATATTGAATTGTGTGCAAAAGGAACTTTTACCTTTGGCCCTAACGGGAGCGAGACAAATACACTAATCAGTGGTACTGCAAAGGATGATATCCCCGGAACCTATACCTGGGAGGTAACCGGCGGGGCATACGCATTTGTAGCCCCAAATGGTGCGACTAGTAAATATCCTGTTATAGACTTCAAGGATTATGGGGTGTACACGATTAAGCTGACTTATACAAACAACTGTAATACCATCATCAGGCAACAAAAAATCACCTTTACAGAAGCACCCGTACCTTCGATATTTATCGACCCTGATCCAATTTGTTATGCTGCTGATGCGGATTTAGAAGGGAGAACGACTAACGATAATTATGTGAGCTCAAAATGGTCTGTGCCGCTAACAGGAGGAGGAACTTTTAGTAGCCCCGACAATAAAATCACCAGCTATACACCTACTGCACAGGAACGTATTAATGGCAAAGCAACCGTAATCTTTACCTTGACGACCAATTTAGCCGGAGATTGCAAGACTATATCCAGGAGTAAAGAGATTACAATTTTCCCAAATAACACCAGAGTAAATGCCACTAAGACGATATGTACAGGTAGCCCTGTCGACTACGTATTGACTTCAAGTATTTCTGGCAGCAGCTTTACCTGGACTTCCCAACTTACTTCAGGAACTGCCACAGGCAATAGTTTTGGTTCGGGAGGTACCATCGATGAGACCATCATCAATACTGATCCTCTGGTTTCTGCGGTAATTGTGTATACCATTACGCCTAAGGCGAATAACTGTGATGGAACACCATTTAAACTGACGGTTACTGTGGTCCCAAAACCTGTCATTACTGCCAATCCAGTAGCGCCTGAAATATGTAGCGGTAGCAGTACCGGAATCACTTTAAGTACAAATTTACCCGGCGGAACTACCTATAAATGGACCAGTGTTTCCTCTGCTCCATTAGAAATCACCGGAAATCAGCATCAGACAACAGCCACAACATCGAACGTGATTAACCAAATCCTCACCAATAACGGAACCACCAGAGGTACGGTAACTTATACGATTACTCCTTATTCATCAGGAACCGATTGTCCGGGCCAGGCCGTTATAGTCATCGTACAGGTAGACCCAAAAGTAACTACTGCAACAGCGGGTCAAAACAAAGAGTTTTGCGGTGCCAGCAGCTATACGCTGGAAGGAAATGAACCCCGTCATGGAACAGAAACCGGGCTTTGGACACTCGTTTCAGGACAAACAGGACTAGCATTACCTGCCATTTCAGATCCCACACTTTATAACACACAAGTTACCGGCCTCAGCGCAGGAGAAACCTTTAGATTCCGATGGACCATTACAGGTTCGGGTCAATGCCCTGCTAATTTTTCGGAAGTAGAGATCAAGATCAATCTTCCAACAATAGCGGGCGTTATTGATGGAACTGCTACCGTTTGCGAGGGGCGCAATAACGGAGTCCTGAATTTAACCCGAAACACCGGCGCAGTTGTGAAATGGCAAAGTTCAATAGATGAGACGAGCTGGACGGATATCGCCAATACCTCCGCCTCACTTAGTTATACCAATATTACCGGCACAACCTATTACAGAGCAATCGTTAAAAACGGAACTTGCGCGGAAGAATTTACGAACGTCATAAAAATCACGGTAAACCCTGCGGATACCAAAGCGGATGCGGGAGCGCCTCAGGAGCTTTGTAACCAGGGAACCACAGTACTTGCGGGTAATATGCCAATCGCTGCTAATGGAGAATCCGGATTATGGACGGTTATTTCCAGCACGCCAAATGTTGAGTTTTCTGATGCAACAAGTCCTACAGCCAGCGCTAAAAACCTGGAGCCTGGCACAACTTATGTGTTCAGATGGACGATCACCGGAAATTCGGCTTGTGGACCAACATCGGACGAAGTCAAGGTTACAAATCTGCCGGAAATCACCAATGTGATCAGTACGGATAACGGATCGGAAGTCTGTAATGGAAAAACAATCACCCTTGATGACGAGGTTTCTACAGGTGGTAACCGAATCTATACCTACAAATGGGAAAGCAGTACCGATGGAACTAATTTCGTCACGCTTCCTGAAACAAGCGCGAGCTTAACTTACACCTTAACGAACACACTGACTTTCAGAAGAACGATGACCAGTGGCGCTTGTCAGACATTAAGCAATACCATTAGAATGATTGCACAGGAGCCAATCAGCGGAAATACCATTACTGCAGACCAGACCATTTGCAGCGGAGTCTCTCCGATAGGATTAACCGGCTCAACTCCCACAGGATCTGACAACAATTTCTTTTACCAATGGCAATCCAGCACCAATGGTACAGCATGGACAGACCTGCCTGGTGAAATACAAAAAGATTACACCAATATTTTAGCTTTAAACAACACGACCTACTATCGCCGCGTAGTGAAAACACTGTTCTGTGATGGCGCATTGACAAGTATGAGTAATCCGGTAAAAGTAACCGTTAAACCAAACGCCAAAGCCGAATTTACCTGGGTTTTAGATAAAGGTTGTAATCCTTTCGACATCAACATTACGACCGTTCCTTATCCGGATCGCAATGCCAGCTATACCTGGTCTGCTAATGGAGTTGTGATTGGTACCGGAGTCAATTTCCCTGGTTATAAAATCACGGAAAGCAACAAAACTGTAAACATTAAGCTGGTGACCACAAGTAGCCAGGGCTGTACGGATAGTGCTTTCGACCATGATTTTAGTACGATTCAGGAAGTACCGGCCTCCTTTACGCAGAATGTACAGGAAGGATGTGGGCCATTAACCGTAAAATTCTTTAACAACTCGGTTTCCCTTACGGGAGCAACTTTCCATTGGGATTTTGGAAATGGCACCATTTCAAGTCTGATCCAGCCTGAAGATGTGATTTTCTTAGCTGATCCAACAGGAAAAGATAAAACCTATACCATTACCCTGACGGCTACTACAGCCTGTGGCAACAGTACTTTTAACGCTACCGTATTGGTTAAAGCAAAGCCGATTGCTGTATTCTCTCCGAGTAAAACGGTAGGATGTTCGCCAATGCTGGTTAATTTCACCAATACCTCACCGGGAGGAACCAACACCTACACTTATGACTTTGGTGATGGTAGTCCGACGGTGACCACCACCAGTAAACTACCCCAAACTCATACTTACAACACCACGGTAACGAAGACTTTTGTGGTTATAATGACCGCAGTTAACGAATGCGGAACGGATACAAAAACATACAACATCCAGGTTTCTCCACAAAACATTACCCCTGAACTGGTGGTAGACGCCAAAGAGAAAAAAGGCTGTGCGCCATTAACCGTAAACTTCGACAATAACTCTATCGGGGCAACGCGTTTTACCTTCGACTTCGGAGATGGTGGAGCACTGAATACCACTGAACCTGGAATCGTCCAATATATCTTTACCAAACCAGGTAAATACACCGTTAAAATGACCGCTTTTAACGATTGCTCGGAAATCACTGAAGAGGAGGAAATTGAAGTATTGGAGCAGCCCCTTGCCGCTTTCCATGCAGATATCACCCTGGGTTGTGCCGGACTTGCCGTACAATTCAAAAACACCACTCAGGATGGCTTCAGCTATGTATGGGACTTTGGTGATGGCACAACTTCCAAAGAATTTGAACCTAAGCACGTTTACAGTGGAGATCAGGAGTATTATACGGTAACTCTAACCGCTACCAACATCCTCGGCTGTAGCATCTCGGTTAGCAGAAATCAGTACATCCGTATCGTTCCGCCACCAGTAGCGGCATTTTATGTGAACCCATCTACCCTCATCAGCATCCCTGATTATACCTTCAAATTTGAAGATGAAAGTACCGGCAGTCCGAGCACCTGGGCATGGGATTTCGGAGATGGAACGACTTCGGAGAAACAGCATCCAATCCATACTTATCCGGATACGGGAACGTATAAAGTAACCTTAACCACTTTCAACCAACAGGGTTGTTTTACCAGCACTTTTAAACATGTGACGATAAAAGGTGTTCCGGGATACCTGTTTGTACCGAACTCCTTTATTCCCGGCAGCGAATTTCCGGAATTGAGAACCTTTAGCGCCAAAGGATCTGGCATTGCTTCCTGGAAATTCAGCGTGTTCAACAAATGGGCAGAGCTGGTCTGGGAAACCACCAAATTAGACGAAGGCAGACCCGCAGAAGGTTGGGATGGCAATTTTAAAGGTAGTCCGGCGCCACAAGGCGTATACTATTGGAAAATAGACGTCAAAATGATCAATGGAACAGAATGGAAAGGCATGACTTACGACAAATCTGCCCCGAAACGCACTGGTGCAATACATTTAATCAGATAACCATGAAAATAAAGCAACTGACAATGGCGATCCTGATGATGGGCTCCAGCTTATATATCCAGGCACAAGACCATATTTATTCCCAGTTTTTTAATGCACCGGTATACCTCAATCCTGCTTTAACGGGACAGTTTGAAGGAGATATCCGCATGAACCTGATCTATAGAAATCAATGGTCGGGACTTAGTGGCGATCTATCTTATATCTCGGCCTCCGCCGACTTAAACATTCCAAGTTTTGCAGGCGGTGTAGGCGTGATTTTTAACCGCAGCAGTGAAGGGACGGCATTTCTGGTGAAAAACAATGCGGCCATGACCTATGCTTACAGCGTAGGAACGGATGATTTTCTGATGTCTTTTGGGGTACAGGCCGGTTTCACCAATCGCCAGATCAACTGGAATAAACTGGTGTTCTCCGATCAGATCGACCGTCGCTTAGGTTACATTCCAGGAAGTGTTTCTTCGGCTCAACCGCCGGAAATAGACAATAAAATATTCTTTGATGCCGCAGCAGGCACCAATATTATCATCCATAATTTCATGATCGGACTAGGGGTTCATCACCTCAATCAGCCCGATGAATCCTTTACCGGAACCGTAGCCAAGCTACCCATGCGCTTTACCGCCAATGCCAGTTACCGCCTTTCTTTAAACCCATATAGTGGTTATGGCGATGATGAAGGCCCTTATGTAATCCCTTCGGTTGTCTATTACAAACAGGATAAATCCAGTTCGCTGAGTGTGGGCGCACAGTTTAAATACAAAAGTGTAAGCACCGGACTCTGGTACCGAAACAACTCACAAAGCGGCCCGGACGCAATTGTATTCTCGCTGACATTTGACTTGTTTAAAGGCAATCGCAATGGCGAAAAACTAAGGCTAGGGATCAGTCATGACGCCACTACTTCCGGCATCAATTATACCAATACCAGTGGAACAACGGAAGCAAGTATCGGTTATGAGAAGTATTTCCCGAACAGTTCCAGTTATAATAAATTTAATGGACTACGCTGTTATGACTTCTATTAACCGGCATCTACTTTCAGGAAAATCTTTGTTATCTTTAGCTAAGAATTAAGCTATGAATAATATTTTAGAAAGCAGCCACTTCCTCACGCAGACCGAAGTAAACAAGTTTTTACTGGCCACCCTTTTATGTGGTCTGATTGGTGCAGAAAGGGAGCTCAGGAGCAAGCAAGCCGGATTGAAAACGATGATTATGATCGGATTGGGTTCTACCCTTTTCACCATTTTATCGATAAAAATCGGATTGACAAGCCATGACCGGATTGCTTCTAATATCGTTACCGGAATTGGCTTTCTGGGTGCCGGAGTTATCTTTAAAGAAGAGAACCAGGTTAAGGGGCTCACTACCGCTTGTGTGATCTGGATTGTTGCTGCAATAGGCATGGCCACCGGTGCCGGTTATTATGAACAGGCCACCGGCGTCACCTTAATTGTTCTTGCGGCATTGCTGGTCTTCCCTTTTCTGGAGGAAATGGTGGAACGACGCTTCACCAAACGGGTGTATCGCATCGTTAAAAAGTATGAAGATGAGAGTCTTGAGAAATACGAAGAAGACCTTAAAGGTTCCGGATTAAGACTGAGCAGAGGGAAACAGGAACTGGCTAATGGCACCATTAGCGGGACCTGGGTTGCGATTGGAAGTCCAAAAAACCACAAGCAATTTGTAGACCGGATGCTCCAGGACAAAAAGATCATTGCCTTTGATTTTTAAGGTCCATGGTCTGGTAAAATCATTTCACCGTAATTTATGGCCTGAACCCTCCAAAAAATAGCCTGAAATGTCCCTGAACTATATTAGCTTTGTAATATGCAAAGGGAACAGATCTCAGTTTTTGATATTTTTAAGATAGGTGTTGGGCCATCCAGCTCACATACTTTAGGTCCATGGCGGGCTGCTCAACAATTTACTGCCTTATTAAAACAAAAAGATCTACTGGAACAAGTAGATCAGGTTAAGATATTACTATACGGTTCCCTCGCTAAAACCGGAAAAGGTCACGGAACAGATGTAGCCATCCTATTGGGATTAATTGGCGCAGATCCGGTAACTTTTGACGTAAATTCTATTGATTCTACCGTAGAAGAGATCAAAACTTACAAAGTATTGAACCTAAACGGTGAGAAAAACATCAGCTTCACTTACGAGGAAGACCTGGTTTTCCTTTTCTTTGAAAGCCTTCCCTTCCACCCCAATGCGGTTACTTTTCAAGCCTTCTTAAATACCGGCAAAGCCATTTCTGAAACCTATTATTCTATAGGTGGCGGTTTTGTAGTGAAAGAAGGAGAAAGCGGCAGCGATAAAGAACAGGTAGAGCTACCCTTCCCTGTGGAGAAAGCAGCAGACCTGTTACATTGGTGTCTGACTACCGGATTGAAAGTTTCGGAAGTGGTGATGGAGAATGAGCTGGCCTGGCGTACCGAAGCGGAAACCAGAAAAGGCATCATGCAACATTTCAATGTGATGAAGGACTGTACCTACCGCGGTTGTCATACTGCGGGCTTCTTACCCGGCGGACTAAACGTTGCGAGAAGAGCCTGTGCTTTGAATAAGAGATTAGTGGGCAACCATGCCTATACGAATTACGACAGCTGGTTGATGGCCGTCAGAGCCGGTGGAAATGGTTTTAACTATATACTGGATTGGGTAAGCTGTTTTGCCCTGGCGGTGAATGAAGAAAACGCTTCCTTTGGCCGTGTCGTAACTGCGCCTACCAACGGTGCTGCGGGTGTAATCCCGGCAGTTTTACAATATTATATTGCCTTTTGCGATGGCTATACCGAAGAGAAAATCGTGCAGTTTATTGCCTGTGCCTCTGAAATCGGTAGCATTTTCAAAAAAGGAGCAACCATATCAGCAGCCATGGGTGGCTGTCAGGCAGAAATCGGAGTATCTTCCGCAATGGCCGCAGCCGCATTAACAGAGGTTCTGGGTGGTTCACAACGTCAGGTATTAATGGCCGCAGAAATCGCAATGGAACACCATTTAGGTTTAACCTGTGACCCGATTGGGGGTCTGGTACAGATTCCATGTATCGAAAGAAATACCATGGGCGCAATTAAAGCCATTACTGCCAGTCAACTGGCCCTGCAAAGTAATCCTGATAAGGCAAAAGTAAGTTTAGATGCGGTAGTGAATACCATGTGGGAAACGGCATTGGATATGAACTCTAAATATAAAGAAACATCAGATGGTGGTTTAGCCACTAACATTCCAATCAGTTTGCCGGAATGTTAAGCGCTTCAACCTATTGATCACGAAGTATACGAATAAACCTGTTTCATCATTTTGACTCAGTTCATGATTAAAGGGCTTAATTTATTTTAAGCCCTTTAATATTTTTGGTTCCAGCTGATCTGCCCAATCCTTGTACATTTTTTCTGAAGGATGTAATCCGTCTGAAGCGATTAAAGATTCGTCAGATTTTGCGAGGCGCGAAGCCGGTGTAATATCCGTATAACTGACGCCCTCCGCCAGGGTCTCTTCCCTGTTGATTGCATTAAAAGCATCAATTTCCTGTGCAATCGTTTCTGTATCCCGACCACTTTGACGACCAAAAGGAGTAGCTCCCCAATCGGGAATCGAAACGACAAATACATGTGATTTCTTCCCTCCTGCAAATGCGATGGCCTTTTCCAACAAATCCCTGAACTCTGTACGGTATACGTTTTTGGATGCACCACGGTACTGGTTATTTACCCCGATTAACAAAGTAACGATGTCAAATTTCGACTGTAATGCTGCGGCTTTGATCCCCTCCTGTAGTTCAGCTGTTGTCCAGCCTGTCTTGGCAATAATCAAGGGAGTGCCAACCTGGAGCCCCTTTTCTTTTAAACCTTTACGCAGCTGGTGCGGAAAACTGCCGGACAGTGGAAGGGCTTCTCCAATCGTATAAGAATCGCCAATGGCTAAATAGGTCAGGGTATCTGTAGGCATCATAGTTTTTGCATTGTTTTTTCCACAAGCCAATAATAGCAATAAGGAAAGAGATATCAGGAAGGATTTCATAAATAGATATACGGGAAAGGCGGTGCCACAGTTTTAGCACGATAAGCTAGGCATGAAGATGCCCGGCAAACACTTTATAACCGTAATTGATCAGGATAATTGTTCCTGTGATTAGGAAGAGCACTTTAATCAGCGTATCGGACTTACCCTTAGCAAAGAAATGAGCCGGCAAAGCGATGCTGAAAGTGAGCAATAATGGTATGGTTGGCGGATAAAGCTGGAAACTTTCCTGCCATTGTCCATGGATTAAGGCCAGTATGGCCCTTTGAAAGCCACATCCCGGACAATCGAGCCCCGTCAGATATTTGATTGGGCAGGGAATAAAAAAGCGATCCGCCTGAGCTATAAAAGAAGACCAGCCGAATCGCAGATATATCAATAAGTTAAACAATTAAGCCTGAGGCGTAGTTGGTGGTTGATTAAAAGGGTTGTTTCCGTTTCCAAATGGGTTGTTCATGCCATTGAATCTTTGTGCTTCCGCAGCAGAAGGGCCAAGGTATTTATCCGGTCCGAAGCCTAACATAGGTGCAAAGATGAAAGGTAATAGTAACATTCCAACAGTATATCCCACATCCTTACCAAAGCTTTTGCACAATAAGTTCGTCAGCCAGATACCAAAAATCGGGGCGGTACATGGGATCAGGAGCCAGAGAATCCAGATGGTTGGCTTACCAACAATCTCCACCAGGACGATCAAATTGTAGATTGGGATGATTGAAGCCCAGCCCGGCTTTCCGGCCTTTTCGAATATCTTCCACATGCCGACGATATTCAGCACAGCCAGGACCAGCATCAGTAATGAACCGGCTATTGAGAAAATTCCGAGTCCATCGGAAACAGCGTTATTGTAATCCATATTTTGTCTTTTTATAGTAAAGATAATCTTTGCACGCAAAAAAACAAGAAATGATTACGATTAACGAAAAAGAATATTAGAAAAGCTCCATTTGGAACAACTGAGCGATATGTCCTTTCAAAATACCCTTCACTTCTTCCATATCCAGTTTACGTCCTAGTTCACGTTCCATGGAAGTCACATCTTTATCATCGATGCCACAAGGGACAATATTTTTGAAGTAATTGAGGTCTGCATTGACATTGAAAGCGAAGCCATGCATGGTTACCCATCTGCTGCACCTCACACCCATCGCAGATATTTTACGCGCTTTATCGTTATCTGCATCCAGCCAAACACCGGTAAAGCCAGCTGATCTGCCAGCCTCAATACCGTAATCTTTAAGCGTTAAAATGATGGCCTCTTCGAGGGTGCGGAGATAAAGGTGAATATCTGTGAAAAAGTTATCCAGATCGAGAATCGGATAACCTACAATTTGTCCGGGGCCATGGTAAGTAATGTCGCCACCCCGGTTTATTTTATAAAAAGTAGCTTCTTTTTCGATCAGCCCCTGCTCATCCAGCAACAGATTTTCCGGATGACCGCTTTTACCAAGCGTATACACATGGGGATGTTCTACAAAAACAAGGTAGTTGGGTGTTTCCAGCTGCGTATCATTGTTCCTGTTACCGGTTTTAACCGCTATTGTCTGCGTAAAAATCTGATCCTGCTTGTCCCAGGCCTCCTGATAATCAGTCAGTCCCCAATCTATGAACTCTACTTTCTTATTCATCTTTTGAAAATTAAGCGACTACATAACCCAGCATATAGCCGTCGGCGGTTTTGAAATAGTTGACGGTTAGCTCTTTCATTCCCTCGGGAAGTGTGACCAACGCATTCAGACTACCTTCATTTTTAAGCTTGAAAGGTTTGATGTAAATGTCTTGTTTGAACTCGAGACCTTTTCTGCCATTCCATTTATAGATGGCTTCTTTGGCGCACCAGCAAACGTACAGGCCATTGATATTATCTCCAATTTGCTTTTGAGCAAGCTCGATATCAGAAAGAAACTTGTGTCTGATACTTTTGATCTTATGTTTGATCAATTCGATATCTACGCCAACTTTCCTGTTTTTACCAATAATCACCGCTGCATAATCATAAGAATGACTCAGGGAGATGTGGTAATCGAGGTTGGGCAGGAAGGGCTTCCCATGTTCATCCATCTGGCAATCAATGTATTCAGATGTATTTAGCATGGTTCTCAGCAGCACACGGGTACTTAACCAGTGGAGCAACCGTTTCCCGTTGCTTAAAGAGGAAATAAAATCCAGCTCATGCTGTTTCAATTGTAGGCCGGAAAGCAACTGCTCTTCGGTCTCTTCGATTTTCCATACAGCAAGTATGGTATTCTCGTCAATATTTTTATTAAAAACTACGGGCATCTCTATTTTAGAAAACTATGCAAAAGTATCTTAAATTAATCATAATTTAGCCCAATACTTGATAAAATGATACTTTCCGACAAACGAATTCTCGAAGAAATTGAGAAGGGTACCATCATAATTGAACCTTTTAAACCCGAATGTCTGGGTACAAACTCCTACGACGTACATTTAGGCAAATACCTGGCTACTTATGTAGATAGAGTCCTGGATGCAAAGGAGCACAATAAAATCGAAAACTTCGAGATCCCGAAAGACGGATTTGTGTTGCAACCGGGTACCTTGTACCTGGGCGTAACCCTGGAATATACCGAAACTCATGCACATGTTCCGTTTTTGGAAGGTAAGTCCAGCACTGGACGCCTGGGTATAGACATCCATGCAACCGCTGGAAAAGGCGATGTAGGTTTCTGCAATACCTGGACCCTGGAGATTTCCTGCCAGCAACCGGTAAGAATTTATGCAGGTATGCCGATTGGTCAATTGATCTATTTCGGTGTAGACGGCGAAATTGAAACCATGTACAACACTAAAGGAGACGCAAAATATAACAATAAGACCACCAGACCAGTGGAAAGCATGATGTGGAAAAACGAATTCTAACTGCTTAATTCTCTTTCTTTTAAATTTACTTTAAGCCTCAATATTTTGTTATATTGAGGCTTTATTATTTGTTATTAATGCTCATAACTTATGAAACGTAAATTTCTTTATCCTCTTTTGTTAATTACCGGCGTCTTCCTCGCTTTTGCGGCAGGAGTACTGAATGATAACTTTGATATCCTCCTCGAAAGAATGAAGGAATTCAATCAAAAGTATCCTCAGGAAAAAGTCCATCTGCACCTCGACAAGCCCTATTACGCCATCGGCGATAACATCTGGTTTAAAGC
The DNA here is from genome assembly GCF_032677645.1 of Pedobacter gandavensis. Lineage (GTDB taxonomy): Bacteria > Bacteroidota > Bacteroidia > Sphingobacteriales > Sphingobacteriaceae > Pedobacter > Pedobacter gandavensis_A. Next base: position 664,169 of record NZ_JAVTSB010000001.1, read on the forward strand.
TTACCTCTATAATGCAACTACTCAGGAACCCTCCGACATCAGCAAAATATTATACGTAGAGCTGATCAACGAAAGAGACTCCATCAGACAACAATTGAAACTTCCGGTAATTGCCGGAGCAACCTGGGGCAACTTTGCACTGCCGGATACGCTCACAGCAGGGAATTACAGAATCCGCGCCTATACGCAATGGATGCGAAACACGGGTCCGGAGTTCTTCTTCGATAAGACCATCAAAATAGGCTACTCCTGGACCAACACGGTCTCCACAAATACGACTTACAGCTACAGCAAACAAGATAAAGGCGAAAAGATTGATGCCAGCATCATCTTCAAAGACAAAGATGGCAATCCTTATGCCGGCAATGAGGTGAGGTATGAGGTACAGCTAGATTCCAAAAGTACCCTCAAAGGCAAGGCAACCACCAACAACCAGGGAGAAATCTCCATCAGCTTCTTAAACAACCAACCGGAACTCCATAAAAAAGGAAGGATTATTGCCACCATCAGTTTACCGGAGGACAAGAAAGTAACCCGTGAAATCCCGATTAAAGCAACCTCCAGCGTGGTGGACGTCCAGTTTTTTCCGGAAAGCGGAAACCTGATCGATGGTCTCCCTACCAAAATCGCGGTAAAAGCAGTGAATTCCTCCGGCCTTGGGGAAAACATCAGCGGGGTTATTTTGGATGAAACCGGACTGGAAATCAACAACTTTGAAACCAAACACCTGGGTATGGGGAGCTTCGTGATCAACCCACAAAACGGGGTAAAATACCATGCAAAGGTTAAATTTGCGGATGGCTCCGAAAAAGACATCAACCTGCCGGCAACACAACCTACCGGTTACAGCATGACCGTAATGGTTACTGACCCGGAAAAATTAACCATCAAAATCATGAGAAGTGCCGACCTGAGCGGGCCGGTAAAACTCAGACTTGTTGGCCAGCACAATGGCAATGTACTGTTCAGTCCGGTGATCAACATCACTGATCAGCTGGCGACCATAAATATCCCAAAAAAGGAACTCCTGGAGGGTATTTTACAACTTACCCTCTTTACTGAAAGCGACCATCCTATTGCCGAACGCCTTGCTTTTGTTTACAATTCAGCAGATCGTGCCAATATACAATTGACTACAGACAAGACCGTATATGCGAAAAGGGAGAAAGTAGAGATCAAGCTCAACAGTACTTTTAACGGCAAGCCAGTACCCGGAATGTTCTCTGTATCGGTTACCAATAATCAGGCGGTAGCACCGGAACCAGAAACTGAAAGCAATATCCTCAGCAACCTGTTACTCAGCGAAGACCTGATCGGTTATATTGAAAAGCCTAATTACTACTTTATCAATGAAAGTCCGGAAGTGGTCAAAAACATGGATAACCTGATGCTAACGCAAGGATGGAACCGGATATTATGGAAAAATGTGATCAGCAACAGCCCCCCGGTAATCAGGTTTCAACCGGAAAAATCGCTGGGCTTTAGCGGTGTGGTCACCAATTACTCCGGCAAACCCTCCCCTAATACCAAAGTCACGCTGATTTCTACGGCAAGTGGCTTCTTCTCACTGGATACGCTGACAGATGCCAGGGGCAGGTTTAACTTCGACAACCTGCTTTTTATCGATTATCCTAAATTCATCGTTCAGGCAAGAACGGATAATGGCAAAAAACGACTGGATATTAAGATCGATGCTGTTCCGGGACAAGTGGTTACCAAAAGCAAGAATACCGGAGATATCGAAATCAACGTGAACGAGGCCTTATCGGCCTACCTGAAACAAAGCAATAGCTATTTCGATGACCAGAGTAAGCGTGGGCTGTTACAAAAAACACTCCAGTTGAAAGAGGTAAAAATTACACAGCAGAAGCAGCAGGCTAAAAATTCCCAAAACTTAAACGGGGCAGGCAGGGCCGATGCGATCATTACCGCAGAACAGCTGAGTACCTGCCCCACGCTTTCCATGTGTTTGCAAGGCCGTGTTGCCGGACTAACCATTATGAATGGCAAGGCCTACCTGATGAGAAACGGCGGCAGGATTCCTATGTCTATTGTACTCGACGGCATGCGTCTGGAAGATGCCAATCTGGATGATGTGAATGTGTTTGATATTGAAACCGTAGAAATTCTTAAAACAATTGGAAACACAGCCATCTATGGCACCGGAGGCGCAGGTGGTGTGTTGGTGATCACTACAAAACGTGGCGTTGGTAATTATTCAAGTACGATTACCCCTGGCCTGATCGTTATTAGTCCTAAAGGATACAGCGTTCCAAAGGATTTTTACATGCCTAAATACGATGTTGATGAGCCTAACAGGGCTCCGGATCTAAGATCTACCGTATATTGGGGGCCACAACTGATCAGCGGTATGGAAGGAAAAACTAATTTTACCTTCTTCAATACCGACGAACCGGGAACCTATAGGGTAGTTTTAGAAGGAATGGACCTGATGGGACACCTGGCCAGAACAGTTTATACTTATGAAGTAAAATAATAAATATATGAATACGATAAAAGTCACCATAAAAGACCATTTAGCACTGATTACTTTGGACCGTGGAAAATCGAACGCTTTAAACCGTGAGATGATCACCGAGCTGAATGATATGATGAACAGTATTGCTTCGGACCCGAATATTGCCGGAGTAATCATCACCGGGAAAGAAAACTTCTTTTCTGCGGGATTAGACTTAATCGAACTCTATGGTTATTCGGAAGAAGAGGCTGAGTCTTTCTGGCATTTATTCCTTGACTTTACCGCTAACCTGACCGCTTTCCGCAAACCACTGGTTGCCGCTATCAATGGGCACAGTCCGGCGGGAGGATGCGTTATTGCACTCGCTTGCGATTACAGGGTGATGTCGGAAGGAAAAGCCATTATCGGCCTAAATGAGGTGCCGGTTGGCATCATTGTTCCAGGCAGTATTTTCAGTCTGTACTCCTTTTGGATTGGCAGCGCAAATGCCAGCAGAAGCTTACTGGAAGGTAAACTTTTTACACCGGACGAAGCCCTTCAAATCGGTCTTGTAGATGAATTAATCAATCCTGCCAGCATCATTACCGCAGCGGAACGCAAGATCAGAAAATATATGGCCATGGAAAGAAACACCTGGGAGCAAAGCAAGCTGAACATCAGAAAAGACCTGATTGCTGCAACGCGTGCCAACCAAACCGAAGCACTGGCTATTATGTTAAAACAATGGTGGGCACCAACCACCAGAAACATTTTGAAAACCATCATTGATAACCTGCAAAAAAAATAGCTTATGTACAACCAACCTATGTTAAGAGATGATGCTTTAAAAGGAAAAACTATCGTAATCACTGGCGGCGGAACCGGCCTTGGCAAAGCGATGGGGATGTATTTCCTGACATTGGGCGCCAATCTGGTGATCACCAGCAGAAAAGCTGATGTGCTGGAAAAGACGGCCGCAGAAATGGAAAAAGAAACCGGAGGCAAAGTATTAGCCGTAGTCTGCGATGTTCGCGAGTATGAACAGGTAGAAAACGTGCTTGCCGAAAGCCTGAAAACCTTTGGCCGCGTAGATGTCTTGTTGAACAATGCAGCAGGGAACTTTATTTCCCCAACGGAAAGGCTTTCTGCGAATGCTTTTTCTACCGTAATTGATATTGTATTGAAAGGTTCTGTGAACTGTACGCTGGCTTTTGGCAAGCACTGGATCAAGGAAAAACAAACTGCCAATGTGTTAAACATTGTCACCACTTATGCTTTTACCGGCTCTGGTTATGTAGTTCCTTCTGCCTGTGCAAAGGGCGGTGTACTGGCTATGACGCGTTCTCTGGCTGTAGAATGGGGTAAATACGGCATCCGTACCAATGCCATTGCACCGGGACCATTTCCTACCAAAGGTGCCTGGGAACGATTGTTACCGGGAGATCTGGCAGAGAAGTTCGACTTTAAAAACAGGGTTCCCTTGAAACGTGTTGGAGAACATCAGGAGTTAGCCAATCTGGCGGCCTTTCTGATCAGCGATTTCGCTGGATATATCAATGGCGAGGTCATCAGTATTGATGGCGGAGAATGGCTGCAAGGTGCCGGTCAGTTTAACGGACTGGAAGCCATACCGGATGATATGTGGGATATGTTTGCCCAAATGACAAAATCTGCTAAAGGAAGTTAATCCTTTAGCAGTTAAAATATTACCATCTGATTAAAGCACTGGCCCAGGTAAAACCTGATCCAAAGGCGGCCAGGCAAACCAGGTCGCCTTCTTTAATTTTCCCCGCTTCCCAGGCTTCACACAAAGCAATCGGCACAGAAGCCGCGGTGGTATTTCCATATTTCTGAATGTTATTGAATACTTTATCATCGCTCAGTCCCAGCAACTGCTGTACATACTGACTGATCCTTAGGTTTGCCTGATGTGGAATCAGCATGTCCAGATCTGCAGGTGTCAGGTTGTTGGCTTCCAATGCCTCTTTTATCACTTCCGGAAACTTCACTACGGCCTTTTTAAATACCGCAGGACCATCCATATAAGGCAGTGCAGCGCCGCTTTCCAGCTGTTCGGTCGTCATAAATAAACCACCTAGTTCCTGATCCGGGTAACCTGGTTTATCTTTCAGCCACTTATTGGCACTGGCACCAGGGTAATACATGGCCAGAATCTCAGCATCAGCACCATCGCTATGTAAATGTGTGCTCATGATGCCTTGTCCGTCTTTTGTGGAAGGCTGCAAAACGACTGCTCCTGCCCCATCACCAAAGATCACGGAAACATTCCTGCTGCGGGTTTCAAAATCCATGGCAAAAGAGTGTTTTTCGCTACCGACCACCAGAATATTCTTGTACATCCCCGTTTTAATGAACTGATCTGCGATAGAAAGGGCATACACAAAACCGGAGCATTGATTTCTGACATCTAAAGCGCCAATCTCCTTCATTTTCATTTCGCGTTGCAGCAAAACACCACAACCAGGGAAATAATAATCCGGACTTAGGGTCGCGAAGATGACAAAGTCGATGTCTTGTGCCGTAGTTCCTGCACGTTCGATGGCAATTTTCGCAGCTTCTACCCCCATGGTGGTGGTGGTTTCTTCCAGGCGATCTGCAAATCTGCGCTCTTTTATTCCTGTGCGTTCCTGTATCCAGGCATCATTTGTATCCATGAAACGGGACAAATCATCATTGGTATAAACATTCTTAGGCACGTAATAACCTATTCCGGCGATTTTTGAACGATGCATCATATTTGGATTTAATACAAATTTTAAGCAAAATAAACTTTAACTACAACATTATTTTGAAATTAGCTTATTTTTGTAAGATGTCAACAGAAACAAAAGAAGAAACCTTTACACTAGAAGAGATATTAACCTCCTTAAAAACCGTGCATCGGTTAATCCTTTGGAATGATGATATAAACACATTCGACCATGTCATCTACTGCATGATGAAATACCTGGATTATTCGGAAAATCAGGGCGAGAAAATTGCTTTGGAAGTCCACAACAAAGGGAAATGTGCGGTATTAGAAGGATCCTTCACTGAAATGGAAGTTTACCGTAAAATCTTACAGCAAGAAGGTTTAACCGTTACTGTCGACTAAACCCTCTTTTATTTCTTCTTTTTAAATGGTTTAAACCATTTACTTATTGATTTTATGGAATCGATTGATCCGGTTTATGAAAACCAGATTAATCGAGTTGTTGGATGACCGCCTTAAGCTCTTCTTGTGTGCTTTGCGTCTTATCTTTGGCATACCAGCCATGAAGCTGCTCGGCAATGAGCATCATATCTGTACTTTCTTTCTTCCATTCGGCTAACAGCGATTGTAAGACTTTCGGTCTTGGACCCCATTGCGTAACTACCTTTCCGGTTTCATCTAAAATCAGTAATACGGGAATTGCACGGCCACCATTCGTCAAATGCGCGTCAATTAACGGCAGATTCTGATCCCTCAAAACAAATTTAAGGCTTATTTTATCCGGAAAAGCACTGGCAATCTTATTAAATACCGGAACAATTTGCGCGGCATCGCCACACCATCCTTCAGAAATTACCAGAAAACGGTATTGCTTTTTCAGGTTTTGCAGGGCTTCCATTAAATCAGGATTCAAACTCACTGTTTTATCTACCCGGTTCATTCTCTGCACATTCATCTTCGTATAGTGGAGCATAGCCTCGCTATGATCTTCGCCTGTTGTTTTCTTTTGCGACAACAAATCATTCACCAATTCACGGTAATCAGCATAGCTGATTCCTTCTTTATCAAAAATATTACTGTAATTAATCATGTTTAAGCTGTAATAAAATAGTTACGACTCCCTTTTTAAACTTCCGGCCCCTTTCTTTGTCCATCCTAAACAAAACCAAAACTAAGAGAGAAAGTTCCGATGAAGAATCCGTTACACAAAGTACTATTTTTAACGCTTGCCATTTGTATTACAACTGTAAAACTTAATGCCCAGACTACCGGCGACGGTAAGATTACCGCGAAGGTGGTAGATGCAAACACCAATGAAACCATTCCATTTGCTTCGGCAGTTATCCTTGACCGGAAAACCAAAGCCATCGTTAAAGGCGCACAAACTGACATCAACGGAAACCTATCTCTTGTTGGCCTTCCTAAAGGTGTTTTCACTTTTAAATTAAGCTATGTAGGCTACCAGACCATGGTCCGAGATTCTATATCGATCAATGGCGCCATCAAAGACATCAACCTGGGTACCATCAAAATGAAGACTGCCAAAGGAACTGCCCTAAGTGAAGTCAACATTACCGCACAAAAAAGCACCATGCAACTGGGTGTAGATAAAAAAGTATTTTCTGTAGACCAGAGTTTAGTGAGTGAAGGTGGCTCGGCCTCCGATCTTTTACAAAACGTACCTTCTGTACAATCGGATATGGACGGAAATGTAAGCTTAAGAGGTTCTACAGGGGTGAAAGTCCTGATCGACGGAAAGCCTTCACTGATTGCCGGCGGAAATGTGGCGCAAATCCTGCAATCTATTCCGGCAAGTTCTATTGAAAGTGTGGAACTGATTACCAACCCATCTGCAAAATACGATGCCGAAGGACAGTCGGGTATCATCAATATCGTATTAAAGAAAAACAAGAAACTAGGATTAAACGGAAGTCTGGCATTAACCGCCGGTAACCGCGACAACTATAACGCAAGTACCAGTTTAAGTTTCCAAAACAGCAAAGTAAACCTTTACGGAAATTACAGTTACCGCTATGGCAACCGTCTTGGCGGTGGTTATAACAACATCAACTACCTGGATCCGAACTCCACCATTGCCTTCGCCAATCAGAATACCGACTCCAAATCTTTAGATAAAGGACACAATGCGAAAGCAGGAATGGATTATTACCTGACCGATAAGGACGTCATCAGCTTCTCTGCGGGCTTTAACCTGAGAGACAATGACAGAACTGAATTACTAACGATAGACAAGTTAAACCCGCTATATCAGCCAATAGAGCTGAGTAGAAGAACAAATACCAATCTTGGATCGGGCGGTAGTTACGACCTGAACCTTGATTACAGCCATAAATTTAAACAACCAAGAGAAGAACTAACCTTCAATGTAAGTTTCTCCGAAGGAAACAACGACAATTTACAATTGTACAATACCAATATTTACAACCTCAACGGTGTCCCGGTAAATCAACTTCCTGAACTGATTAGCAACGATGGAAGCGGCCTCAACAGGAGTTACAACTTCCAGACCGATTATACCCTTCCTATTGGTAAAACAGGAAAAGTGGAAGCCGGTTACCGCAGCCAGATCCGCATTGCGGAGAACAGTACTTTCTCCGAAATGTTCGACAATATTGCCGGGGAATACCGTCCGAATCTGGATTTAACCAATGATTTCAACAGCAAAGACCAGGTACATGCAATTTATGCCAACTACCAGAACAGCGTTAAAAACTTCGGTTATCAGGTAGGTTTAAGAGCAGAAGACGCCACCTTAGACACCCGTTTAGGCGTGTTCAACAATGCCGGACAACTGAGTTACATCCCTGGAAAAGTAGCCTACACCAGGTTATATCCAAGTATCTTTTTAACCCAGAAGTTCTCCAAAGAACAACAATTACAACTGAGCTACAGCAGAAGAGTGAACAGACCAAGAGGCTGGGATACGAACCCGTTCCTGGACGTTTCAGATCCTTTAAACTACCGTCAGGGTAATCCAAACCTTAAACCGGAGGATGTACATGCCTTTGAATTGAGCTACAGCAAATACTGGCCAAAGATCACCTTTATCTCTACCGCTTACCTGCGTCAGACCAATGATGTGATCCAGAGAATCAGAACAGAACCTGATCAGGACGGTATTACCATTACTACTCCTGAAAACTTAACGAAAGAATTGTCCAGCGGACTGGAGTTAATCGGTCGTTTTGATGTGATGAAAGCCTGGAATTTCACAGCCAATGCCAATTTATACCAGAGTAAAATCGATGGTGTACCCGCATTTGGAATCATCGAGAACTCCGGATTTACCTGGAATGCCAACTTAACCAATAACATCGTTTTACCTTACAACGTTACTTTACAGATCAAAGGAGATTACCGTGCACGTCAGGTAATGGCTCAGGGAACAAGAAACGCGATGTACGGCGTAGATGCAGGTGCTAAATATGATTTCAAAAACAAGAAAGCATCTTTAAGTCTGAATGTAAGAGACCTTTTCAATACCCGTGCCTGGAGCATGACCACCAGCACTGCCAATTCAGTGGTTGATTTCAGACGTTTCATGCAAGGCACCATGGGAAGTTTAACTTTCTCTTACCGTTTTGGAAAAACAGATTTCAAGGCTAAGAAAACCAAAAAATCAGACCAGTCGGAAATGCGTTCCGATGAAGAATCATTTTAAGTATATTTGCGTCCATGGAAGAAAACAATCCCTGGACTACGCTGGAAAGCCGTAAGGTTTATGAAAATAACTGGATCGGACTAACAGAACACCAGGTGCTCAATCCATCCGGAGGCAAAGGAATATATGGCGAGGTACATTTTAAGAACTACGCCATAGGAATCCTTCCTTTAGATGAGGAATTGAACACCTGGCTTGTTGGCCAATATCGCTTTCCACTGAAAGCCTATAGCTGGGAAATTCCTGAGGGCGGAGGCCCCTTAGACGGAGATCCTTTAGACAGCGCAAAGCGCGAACTACAGGAAGAAACCGGCATCATTGCTACCGCATGGACAGAAATCCAACGCCTGCACCTTTCTAACTCCGTGAGTGATGAACTGGCCATTATCTATATCGCCAGAGGCCTTACCATGGGCGAATCTGCTCCAGAAGAAACCGAAGAACTTCAAATCCGTAAACTCCCTTTCGAAGCCGCCTACCAGATGGTTTTAAACGGAGAAATTACCGATAGCATGAGCGTTGCCGCCATTCTAAAAACCAAAATAATACTTCAGGAAACTCATATTTAACGATACCATAGCCACCTTATGCATAAGTTCTTAGGATATATATTTACGCCGATCTTTTACCTGTTATTCTTGCTCAGTTTACTGGTTTTTCAACCTGTACAATGGATTTGCTTCCATGTTTTTGGCTATAAAGCACATAAAGCTTCGGTAGATGCCCTTAATTTCTGCCTTACCTATTGCGACCTGTTTATGGGCGCTTCAATTACCTTCATCAATGATCAGGAACTGCCAACCGACCGTCCGATTATCTTTATTGCCAATCACCAGAGCATGTACGATATCCCGGGTCTGATCTGGTTTTTAAGAAAATTCCATGTGAAGTTTATCTCGAAGATTGAGCTGACTAAGGGAATTCCTTCGATCTCTTTCAACCTGAAACACGGTGGTGGTGCCAATATCAACCGTAAAGACAGCAAACAGGCCGTTGGGGAAATCATTAAGCTGGGAGAACGCATGAAAGCAAACAACTGGTCGGCCATGATCTTTCCGGAGGGCACACGCTCCAAAGACGGAAATCTGAAACCCTTCCATGTAGGCGGTATTGCTACCTTACTCAAAAAAGTACCGAATGCACTGATTGTGCCAATTGCAATTGAAAACTCCTGGAGAATGGTACAATATGGAGGATATCCATTAAGCTTCGGGGAAAAGATCCGCTGGACGGTATTAACACCGATTGAACCTGCCGGTAAAAATCCTGAAGAAGTAACTCAGGAAGCAGAAAAGGCCATTCGCCACAAACTGGGCCAATAGCCTTTCCTTAAAATTACCTGTCGGTAAGCTTAAATATTCTTATTGTCGATACGCTTGAAAAACTCATCGCGGTACGTGTCTCCTATTGGAATAACCTTACCGAAAATGGTGATCCTGCTGCGTTCAATACTTTCAATTTTATCCAGGGAAATGATATAAGATTTATGCACCCTGATAAACTGACTGCTAGGCAGGGTTTCTTCCATCTTTTTCATGTTTTGCAGGGTAATTACCCTTTCTGCCTTCGTATAGATAGAAATATAATCTTTTAACCCTTCGATATAAAGGATGTCATCCAGCTGAATCTTCTGGATTTTATGCTCGGTTTTCACAAAGATAAAGTCCTGAACCGGATGTGCTGCAGGCGCTGCCGCTACTACCGGGGCAACCGCAACCGGTGCAGGAGGAGCTTGCTCCTGATTCTTCTGCTGCTGATTGTGCACCTTTTCTACGGCCTTATAGAACCTGTCGAACGCAATTGGTTTTAACAGGTAATCCGAAACATTCAGGTCATAACTTTCTAAAGCGTATTGAGAGTAAGCGGTAGTGAGGATATAATTAGATTTGCCATTCGCAATTTTCAGGAACTGAATCCCGGTTAATTCAGGCATTTGAATGTCCAGAAAAACCAAATCAATCCCACCGGCCTGTACCAATTGTAAGGCCTCAATCGCGTTTTCTGTTCTTTTGACCAATTCTAAGAATGGTACTTTTGACACATAATCCTCTATAATATCCAGCGCCAATGGTTCATCATCGACCGCAATACATCTTAATTTCATCATAAATCTAGCATTAATTCACTCGTATAATGGGTAGCCGAATTTACAATATTTAATTTATATCTATCAGGATATAACAACTGTAACCTTCGCTCTACATTGTTGAGGCCTACGCCACCCACCTCATCTTTATTGTGTTGGTTTTTCTTATTGGTGATACTGAAATGGAGGATTTTTTGATTGGCGATGATATTAATCCGGATCGGATCTTTAGGATCATTGGCCACTCCATGCTTAAAGGCATTCTCCACAAAAGAGATTAAAATGAGGGGAACAATCTGCTGATCGTCGATCTCACCATTCAGTTCAAACTGTACCGCAGCACCGTCTTTGAACCTCAGTTTCTGCAGGGCAATATAACTGTGCAGGTATTCGATTTCTTTGCTGAGGGAAACCCAGCTGTCATTACTTTCATAAATCATATAGCGCATGATCTCAGAAAGCTTCATGATCGCATCTGCGGTTTTATCTGATTTCTGGTAGGCCAGGGAGTAAATATTATTCAGGGAATTGAAAAGAAAATGTGGGTTTAACTGCGACTTCAAAAACTGGAGCTCCATTTCCTTCTTCTCCGATTCCAGATCCCTTTGAATGCGTTCATTGCCAAACCAATCGATCCCGAATTTAAGCAGACAGCTGATCACCACAAAAAAGCCGGAAGTAAAAATGGCTACCAGGGCATACTTACCCAGGGCCATAAATTCCTTTTTACCATGATCCGTCATCTGTAGAACGATATCTGCATTTAAACTTGCCAATACCGTTTTGATGGCACTCATCACTACAATCAGCAGTAAAATAGCCCCCATATACAGGCCATATTTCTTTTGCTCTTTAACCAGCAGCGGAATCAGTAAAGTATAATTGATATAAAAGATGGAGATATTGATCAGTCCGGAATACCCAAAATTAACAGCGACAGTATAAACAGTTTGAGGTTCTTTAGAAGATAGTACGATCAGGACGAGAAGGAACAAAATAAACGCCCAAAAAATGAGATGGACAATAAGAGGGCCTTTGTTTTTCATGGAATGATTTTAATGATCTAAAGTATATGGCCCGGATCATTTCCTTTGTCCCGAATTTCCACAGGCCATAACTTACAGGTCTAAAGTAAATTTTTCCGGCTATTTCAGGCAATGGCTTTCGACGAACAGGCCTTTTTTTTCTACCAACCCGACAAAAGAACCAATTAATCACAAAACAACGCGAAACAGGCGTTTATCTAGGATAATTTACGCTTGGTCTAAAAGATTTTAGCAGCATTTAAAATTTTGTTCTATTTGTTTCATCAAAACGAAACGATTATGAAAACTGCATCTATAAATACAAACATCATGAAAAGATTAGCAAATGTATCACCGTTCTTATTGTTATTGGTACCAGTATTCATGATGATGGTGCTAACCATTGCGTCTAGCATCAGTCATTCACAAGATGAAGAGATCGCAGCAAAAGCAAGTACTTCTGTAAAAGGAATTGTACAAGTGAGCAACATTTCTTTTAAATAAAGAATTTCCACCACTTCGGAGCAGTAAGCCATACTGCGCCTGAGGGAAAAATATATAGTTTTTAGTTTTAGTTAGTGTCAGAAAATGGCGGTCTTGTACCGCCATTTTCTTTTTAAGGCTAGAGCCATCCCCCCTCCCTCCTGTAATAATTTAGCGAAGAAAATAAAAGTCAGCACCATTTGCCGTAAATTCAGGTATTCAACCAGAAAGCAACCAAACTAACCATATGAAGAAACTGACCTTAACACTGCTGGCTATCAGTTGCAGCATCTCCCTGTTTGCACAGGAAAAAGCAGACCTACCCGCGATACAAAAGATCCGTCAGGAAGGCCTGGAAAACTCCAAAATAATGGACATCGCATTTCAGATCACAGATGTAGCCGGACCAAGACTTTCCAACTCCCCGGGATTAAAACGTGCCCAGGACTGGGCCGTTCAGCAATTCACCGCATGGGGATTAAAAAACGTACACCTGGAAGCCTGGGGAGAATTCGGCAAAGGCTGGCAGATCGATAAATACTATGCCGCCACCACCCTTCCTTACTACCATGCCATCATTGGCGCGCCAAAAGCCTGGACACCCGGTACCAAGGGAGCCATCAAATCTGAAGTGATCCTGATCAAAGCCGATACCATCACCGACCTCGCCCCTTATAAAGGAAAACTGGCCGGCAAAATCGTGCTCTTCGATCAGATGACCCTGCAGCCTTTAGCCCCTTCCTACAAACCGGATGTAGTCCGCTATACCGACTCCACCTTAAACAAAATGGCAGAAGCCGAGATACAAGCTTCAGGGCAGCGCGCTCCGCGAGCCGGAGCTGTAAATAACATGATGGCCCAGATGATGAAAATGAGAGCCACACGTGCCGCTATGGCTGCCTTTATGAAGGAAGAACAGGTCGGCCTGATTCTTTCTTACGCCAGAGGAAGCTATGGCACCTTCTTTACCAGCAATGGTGCTTCTTTTGCCTTAAATGCACCGGAAGTTTCACCGGAACTGGAAATCTCTGCAGAAGATTACCTTCACATCTTACGCTTATTGCGAGCCGGACAAAAAGTAGAAATAGAAGCCGATATCAAAACTTCCTTTTACAACCAGGACCCACAAGGCTACAACGTCATTGCCGAAATTCCGGGTACCGACAGCAAACTAAAAGAGGAAGTTGTAATGATTGGCGGCCATTACGACTCCTGGCATTCTGCAACCGGCGCTACCGATAACGCCGCAGGTGCCGCAGTCATGATGGAATCCATGCGTATCCTGAAAGCCATCAACTTTAAACCAAAACGCACCATCCGGATCGCCTTATGGAGTTCCGAAGAACAAGGACTATTCGGTTCCAGAGGGTATGTAGCCAAACATTTTGGAGATCCAAAAACCATGGTACTGACCAAAGACCAGAAAAAAATCTCTGCCTATTACAATCTCGATAATGGCACTGGTGCCATCCGCGGCATCTATGCTCAGGGAAATACCGCTGCTGCCCCTATTTTCAAAGAATGGCTGAGTCCTTTCAAAGACCTCAATGCAACAACCGTAACCCTGGCCAATACCGGCGGCACAGATCACCTTGCTTTTGATGCACTGGGCATCCCCGGATTCCAGTTTATTCAGGACCCGATGGACTATAATACCCGTACCCACCATAGCAACCAGGACACTTACGACCGTTTAGCAGAAGAAGACTTAAAAAGAGCTGCCACCATTGTAGCGACCTTTGTATACCATACCGCAGAGCGAAAAGAACAGATTCCCAGAAAGGAACTGCCGAAAGCACCGGAAGCTCCAAAAAAATAAATACAGCTCAGAAACCTCCATCACGGAGGTTTCTTTGTTTCCGCTAAAAAATAAACTGACAAATATTATGAAAACTAAAATATTAGTTTTAAGTTTATACTAAGGTCTTAGTTATAATGTATGTTGACGAACAGACAGGAGACCTAAGCTAACACCGGTAAAAAATAAACACGATGGAGATTAAAGATTTAACAAAAGCAGAAGAACAGATTATGCAAATTCTGTGGCAACTGGAAAAGGGGTTCGTGAAAGAAGTAATGGATTATTTACCAGAGCCAAAGCCCGCCTATAACACTGTATCCACGATCATCAGGATACTGGAAGTAAAAGGCTTTATCGGGCATGAGGCCTTCGGGAAATCGCACCAGTACTTCCCACTCATCAGCAGAGAGGATTACAAGCGCCATGCTACAGAAAAGCTATTGGGAAACTACTTTGAAAATTCAGTGGAAAGCATGTTTTCCTTCTTTGTAAAAGAAGAGAAACTAGACCTGAGCGATGTAGATGAAATTCTTAAAATGATTAACAAAATTAAAAACAGACCGAGATGAGTTGGGCACATTATATCCTGCAAGCCAATATCTATCTAGTGATATTCTTTGGCTTCTATAAACTATTTCTAGCAAATGAGACTTATTTCAACATGAACAGGCTCTACCTGATCATGTCTGGAATCCTGTCCTTAGCCATTCCTTTTTTACGCATCGAATGGTTTACCAGACAACCCGTAGCCCAGCCTATTTATAGTGGGGTGGATCAGCTCCAGGAGTTTGTGCAGGTGAGTGTCAGTCCGGATGCCCCCGAAAGGTTCAGCACCGGTAATCTGCTGGTATTGGTTTATATCGCAGGTATAATGGTTTTCACCCTCCTCTTTCTCTATAAACTGGCTACAGTGTCCCGTCTTTTAAAGCGGAAAACTACCGGAAACGCCTTTTCTTTCTTTACTAAAAAAAGGATAGACCCGGCGCTTCCGGAGTTAGACACCATCAACAGGCATGAAGAGATTCATATCCGTCAGCTGCACAGTCTGGATGTGTTGTTTTTTGAATTGTTGAGCATATTTACCTGGTTCAATCCCATCATTTATGGTTACAAATCCGCCGTTAAAAACACCCATGAATACCTGGCAGATGAGGAAGCTGCTAAATTTCAGGGAGACAAGGAGCAGTATGCCTTATTGTTGCTGAGTAGGGCCTTTAGCATTGCACCGCATACCCTGACCAATACTTTCTTTAATAAATCACTATTAAAAAAGAGAATATTTATGCTACATAAACAAAGATCCACCAGAACAGCCATATTGAAATACGGATTGGTTCTCCCTCTTTTTGCCATCACGCTGATGCTTTCTGCGGCCACCATCCGCAGTAATGAAACCATCATTGCTGTAACAGAAGAGATTCCTTTAAACGAGCCCTTAGCGATCGTAAAAGAAGTGATTGTTGCACCCGTAACGGCCAGCATGACCACAAAAAGAACAACTGCTGCTCAAACCATTGATCCAAAAGATCCGGCCTGGCAAAAATTCTATAACTACTTAAAAATGAACCTGCGTTATCCTTCCGAGGCCAGGTCAAATGGAGAACAAGGCAATACCCTCATTAAATTTACCCTAAAAAACGGCGATCCTGAGATCATCAGTGTACCGAACAAATTAGGCTCAGGATTTGAAGGCGAAGTGCTGAAAGCCCTGATATCCTATAAAGGCTTTACCGCTGCCCAGAACGGGACTTATACCCTTCCGGTACAATTCAGATTGTCGGGCAGTAAAGCACCTGTAAAAAACCCAACCCTGGCTACCGTAAAAGGCGCTACCAGATTGGCTCCGGTAACAATCACCACTTTTGGCGGCCTGGGCGAGAAAAGAACAGCCATTGATATGGCTAAAGTAGGCAATGATCCAAATGACACAAAGGTGTACGACTTTGTTTCCATCGAACAGCAACCTACCTTTCCAGGTGGTATGGAGAACTTCTATAAATACCTGAAGTCAACCGTCAAATACCCTAAAGAAGCACAGGATAAAAATATACAAGGCAAAGTGTTCTTATCCTTTATTGTAGAAAAAGATGGCTCACTGGTGGATATTAAAGTAGAAAGAAAACTCGGCGGTGGCACCGATGAAGAGGCGGTAAGAGTCTTAAAAGAATCGCCAAAATGGATTCCGGGCGTCACAAATAACAAGTTGGTTCGTGTGAAATTCAATATCCCGATCAGTTTCACGCTATCTACACCAGAGACGGATAAAGCGGAGAAAACAGGAATGATTAAAGGTAAAGGCCTCAGCTACACTAAAGTAACGCTCAGAGGTTTAGGCCTGGATTCTGGCAACGAACCCCTGCTGTATATCAACGGAAAGAAAACCGACCTGAGAATGCAGGATCTTAATCCGGATAATATTGAATCGGTAGAAATACTGAAATCAACAGCTGCTACTAAATTATATGGCACGGAGGCGATCCATGGCGTAATCCTGGTGACCAACAAAAAAACGACAACTTTCGACTTCGAACCAAAAAAAATTAGTACCCCCAAACAAACCACCACAAATCAGCAAGACCAATAAAAATCCCCTTTAAAACACGAAAGCCCAGCTGTAATAGCCGGGCTTTCGTGTTAAATATCCTTGTCTCGTTATTTAAAGCTATTAAATAGATTCCTCAGATACAAATTTTGCTGATAAAAAGTCTCTATTCATGCGTGCAATATTCTCTAAAGAAATTCCTTTAGGACATTCTGCCTCACAAGCACCGGTATTGGTACAGTTACCGAAACCTTCGGCATCCATTTGCGCTACCATACTTTGAACTCTGCGGTAACGTTCCGGCTGTCCCTGAGGCAATTGCGCCAACTGAGAAACCTTTGCAGAAACGAATAACATCGCAGAAGCATTTTTACAGGTTGCTACACAAGCACCACATCCGATACATGCAGCAGCTTCGAAAGCTGAATCCGCCTGTACTTTTGGAATAGGCAGGTTGTTTGCATCCTGAGCATTACCTGTATTCACTGAAATAAATCCACCTGCTGCAATAACGCGGTCAAATGCAGTACGATCTACCGTTAAATCTTTGATGACCGGAAAAGCTTTCGCTCTCCATGGTTCCACAACGATAGTATCTCCATCTTTAAAAGAACGCATGTGCAACTGACAAGTTGTTACGCCTTCTTTTGGTCCGTGTGGACGGCCGTTGATGTACATAGAGCAGGCACCACAGATACCTTCTCTACAATCGTGATCAAAAACAACCGGCTCATCACCTTTAGAAATCAACTCCTCGTTCAACACGTCAAACATTTCTAAGAAAGACATATCAGGAGAAATCTCTGACAACTTATAATCCACCAATTTACCATTGGTTTTGCTATTCTTCTGACGCCAGATTTTCAGCGTTAAATTCATATTTCCTGTACTCATGATATTGAGATTTTAGTACTTCTTATTTATAACTTCTTTGTGCAACCTTGATGTTCTGGAACTTCAACTCCTCTTTATGCAGGCTGAAAGTCACATCTCCTTTGTATTCCCATGCAGATACATAAGCATAGTTTTCATCATCACGGAGTGCTTCACCTTCTTCTGTCTGGTATTCCTCACGGAAGTGACCACCACAAGATTCATTTCTGTTCAGGGCATCGATACACATCAACTCACCTAACTCGATAAAGTCGGCCACACGACCAGCTTTTTCTAATTCAGGATTGAATTCATTGGCTTCACCAGGAACACGTACATCCGACCAGAAGTCTTTACGTAACTGCTGAATTTCCGCAATTGCTTCCGTTAATCCTTTAGCATTACGTGCCATACCACATTTATCCCACATGATCTTTCCTAATTTCTTATGGAAATGATCTACAGATTTAGTTCCTTTAATCGCGAATAACTGATCTACAATACCTTTCACACTAGCTTCAGCCGCTACGAATGCAGGGTGATCCAATGGAATTGCTTTAGTAGCAATCTCTTTAGATAAGTAAGCACCAATTGTAAGCGGGATCACGAAGTAACCATCTGCAAGACCTTGCATCAATGCCGAAGCACCTAAACGGTTAGCACCATGATCTGAGAAGTTAGCTTCACCCATAGCATACAATCCGGGAACTGTAGTCATCAGGTTGTAATCTACCCATAATCCACCCATGGTATAGTGAACCGCAGGATAAATACGCATTGGCAATTCATAAGGATCTTCTCCGGTGATTTGCTTGTACATATCAAACAGGTTACCATATTTTTCCTTAATTACCTCACGGCCTAAGCGCATGCAGGTTTCTTTATCAGGATTATGAAGGTTTTGTTTATTTGCTTCAATACGACCGTAACGTTCTGTATTTGCTTTGAAATCCAGGAATACAGCCAGTTTAGATTTACCTACACCATAACCTGCATCACAACGTTCTTTAGCAGCACGGGAGGCCACATCACGAGGTACAAGATTACCGAAAGCAGGGTATCTACGCTCTAAATAATAATCTCTTTCTTCTTCAGGAATATCGATTGGAGAACGGTCATCACCTTTTTTCTTAGGCACCCAGATTCTTCCGTCATTACGTAATGACTCAGACATCAGGGTTAATTTACTTTGGTGATCTCCTGAAACAGGGATACAAGTAGGGTGAATCTGTGTGTAACAAGGGTTACCGAAGAATGCACCTTTTTTGTGTGCTTTCCAGGCTGCCGTTACGTTACTACCCATTGCATTCGTAGAAAGGTAGAAAACGTTACCGTAACCACCACTACCTAACAATACAGCATGACCGAAATGGCGTTCCAGTTCACCGGTGATTAAGTTACGGGCAATGATACCACGAGCTTTACCATCGATTACCACAACGTCCATCATTTCATGGCGGGTAAACATTTCAACCTTACCCATACCAATCTGACGCTCTAAAGCGCTATATGCTCCTAAAAGCAATTGCTGACCAGTTTGACCCGCAGCATAGAATGTTCTTTGAACCTGTGTACCACCAAAAGAACGGTTGTCTAAAAGACCACCATATTCTCTTGCTAAAGGCACACCTTGTGCCACACACTGATCTATAATATTCGCACTCACTTCAGCTAAACGGTAAACGTTAGCTTCACGGGCACGGTAATCACCACCTTTAATGGTATCGTAGAATAAACGGTAAGTACTGTCACCATCATTCTGGTAATTTTTTGCGGCATTGATACCACCCTGAGCAGCGATAGAGTGCGCTCTTCTTGGTGAATCCTGGAAGCAGAAACACTTCACTTTATAGCCCATTTCAGCTAGAGTTGCTGCTGCAGAAGCACCTGCCAACCCTGAACCTACTACAATAACTTCGATGCTTCTTTTATTTGCCGGGTTAACCAATGGCATAGAGGACTTTAATTTAGTCCATTTTTCCATTAAATCACCTTCCGGTATATTTGCATTTAATTCAGCCATTTTATTTAAGCTTTATATAAGTTCAAAAATTATTTAATAAAACCTGCGTAAATAGCAACAGGCATAATCGCAAATAGAATGGCGATGATAATTGAATACCATACTCCTACTGCTTTTATTATTGGCGTATACGTTTTATGGTTCCATCCTAAAGTCTGGAATGCAGAAGCAAAACCATGTAATAAGTGGTAACATAAAGAAGCCATAGCAAGTACGTATAAGATCACTACCCAAAGGGTTTGGAATCTTGCTACCATTACTGCAAAAAGGTTCTCATGTCCAGCAGCATCTACTGTAGGAATCCCTGTAAAACGAGAAACTACCCAGAAGTCAGATAAATGCACGATCAGGAAAATTAAAAGGATCGTTCCTAATAACCCCATTGATCTGGAATACCATTTACTGTTTGCTGCGCCATCAACTACTGCATACTTTACCGGACGGGCAGCCTGATTTTGGAAAACCAAACGTAAACCCTGGATAATGTGTGCTAATAATCCTGCCATCAACACGACTTCCATCGCTCTGATCAGCCAGTTAGTAGCCATAAAATGTGCCCCTACATTGAAGGTTAAGCCACCGTCATTTACAAATATCAATAAGTTGATAAAGCAGTGAACTGCGAGAAATGAAATAAGAAACAGGCCGGTGATACCCATTATTAGTTTTTTTCCTATAGACGAGGAAAAAGCGTTTCCGAAACTAGCCATTTGATTGTATTTTAGTTCTATTCATGCAAAAGTATTTAATAAAAGAATTAATTGGTTAAGGATTGTCATAAAAAACCGACAATTGGGTTATTTAGAAACGTTCTACTCTATATCTAGCTAAAACCCGCCTCATTCCTCAGAAAATGGCATCTTGCCAGCAAAAAAAAAAACGGGAAGCAGTAAAATACTGCTTCCCGTTTAAATCATTTATTAAAATCTGTTCCTTAGAAAGTGAAGGAATAATTCTGACCATCGGCACCTACACCAGTGATCGTAGTCATTCCGTTTTTCGAATAAGGTAATGCGGCTTCTACATCTTTCGCAGAGTTTACCGGCTTACCGTTTACCGCAGTAATTAACAATCCTTTTGGAATTTCCAGAGAATCGAATAATTTACCCGGCTCAATAGCAGTAACTACTACACCCGATTTAGCACCTAGTTTTGCTTTCAGTTGCGCTGGCGCTGGTGCAAAACCCGCACCTAGTTTAGCAATTGTTGCACCTGTCGCTTTTCCTGATGCTGCAGTTTTTGGCGCAGTCACACTACTTTCACCTTTTAAGGTTACGCTAATATCTTTCAACGCACCATCTCTTAAAATGGTCAGGTTAATTTTATCACCAGGGCTCATTCTACCAATTTTTTCCTGTAGATCAGGAGAATCATAAATTGGCATACCTTCCACCTTTTTGATAATATCACCTTCTTTGATACCCGCAGCGGCACCGCCACCATTGGCAACTACTTCTTTAACATATAGACCATTGATGTCTTTAACTTTCAGACTTTCTGCAACATCTGCATCAAGCGGCACGAAAGAAACACCAATATATCCACGTTTTACCGTACCATATTTCCTGAAATCATCCAGGATTTTTTTAGCAAGGTTCACTGGAATAGCGAAACCATAGCCTTCATTAGTACCGGTTTGTGAAGCAATCGCGGCATTGATACCAATCAGCTCCCCATTTGCATTCACCAAGGCACCACCACTGTTTCCAGGGTTAATCGCGGCATCAGTCTGAATGAAAGACTCAATACTGCTGTTTACACGTTGAGGTGCTTTACCAGTTCTGCGGTATTCTTCATACTCTTGTTCTGTTAACTGATTTTGTTGTCTTCCAAGGATACCAATACTTCTGGCTTTGGCACTCACAATACCTGCAGTAACGGTAGTTTGAAGATCCAGCGGGAAACCTACTGCCAATACCCATTCACCGATCTGCACATTATCAGAGTTACCCATTTTTACCACTGGCAAACCAGTTTCCTCTACCTTAATTAAGGCAAGGTCAGTATTTGGGTCGGTTCCGATTACCTTAGCTACCACCTTACGGCGATCAGAAAGGATCACTTCAATTTTATCTGCATTTTCTACTACGTGGTTATTGGTTACAATATACCCGTCTGGCGTTAAAATAACACCGGAACCTGAGGCTGCTCTAGGCGCACGAGGCATACTACGGCCACCACGGCCAAAGAATTCTTCGAACATATCTGCCGGAGAACCGCCAGCCTGCTCCGAACTTTTACCACCATAAGTAGTTTTAATGTGTACCACACCAGGCGATACCGCTGCTGCAGCCTGTACAAAATCTACCGCACCTGTTGAAGAAATCTTCACAGGATTATTGGCAAAAAGTACCTTTTGCTGTTCAGCGAAGGTCTGACCACCTGGATTATGTTCTAATAATTTATAGCCACCCAATGCAGCCGCTCCACCAAATAGTGCGGCCAATGCTATCAATCCTATTTTTTTCATTTGTCTCCTTTTTTTTTGTATGTTATCAATAAACTCCAATTCCTTCTGGTTCAACCGACCTATCCGGTTGACGAAAAGCCAGAAGCATTTATTTTTTTTACCCCTTAAGAACTTTTCTTTTCAATGGATTAGTCAAATTTAATACCAGATCAACGATATTTGCGTTAGTAACAGCCGATTAAAACTGTTAAAAAATGTTAAAATAGCAAGCACATACCGTTTATGAAAACCACCTTCTTTAAATACCAGGGCGCAGGAAATGACTTTATTCTAATTGATAACCGCGATTTATCTTTCCAATATAAGGATAATAATACGGTTTTAGACCTGTGTAACAGGCGTTTTGGTATCGGAGCGGACGGATTGATGCTACTTCAGAACCACGAAAATCACGATTTTGAGATGTTATACTTCAATGCCGACGGAAATTTGGGAAGCATGTGTGGAAACGGTGGAAGATGCATCGTCGCCTTCGCCAAGTACCTGGGCATCATTGATATAGAAACTGAATTTTTGGCAGTCGACGGCCCACATTATGCCAAAATTTCAGCTGAAGGCGATTGGGTAAACCTTCAAATGATCGACATCGATACCATAGAAAAAGATGGAGATGCCTATGTTTTAAATACTGGCTCGCCACATTATGTATTACAAGTGACTGGCTTAAAGGACAAGGATGTCTTCACTGAAGGAAAAGAGATCCGTAATAACGACACTTATAAAACCGAAGGGATCAATGTAAACTTTGTAGAAAATCAGGGGGATCATTTCTTTGTACGCACGTTCGAAAGAGGCGTAGAAGATGAGACTTATGCTTGCGGAACCGGTGTAACTGCAGTAGCCTTATCCATGGCGCAACATTTAAAACAAGCCGGACATATAGAAACCCCAATCAAAGTGCTGGGAGGTGATTTAAGCATCCAGTTTGATTATGACGGCGCTAAATTCCGCAATATATTTTTATGCGGACCGGCAGTACAGGTTTTCAAAGGAGAAGTTATCGTCTAACTACTCCCCTTCTGCAAGGTGTGCCGCCACACCAATTTTGATTTCACCAAACGTATAGTCCCTACCCAGATGTTCCCTGATCGGATTCATCTGGAGGGTCTTTAAGTCCTGAATCGCTTTCAGAATCTTATCCAGCTTCTTTTTACCGATAATATCTTTGGCGGAAACCTCATGTTTGGCCACATAAAAAGCAAGGTGTCCTTCGATGGTACCGATGACCATTTTACGCTCAGAAGCAATTTCAGATAATGTTTTTCCCGCTTTCAGCATTTCCAGAGAAACCTCTTTCGTATCTACTTTAGGTTCTTTTTCAACCTTTGGCGCAGCCGTTTTTCCTTTAGCAGCAGGTTTAGCCTTCTTAGCAGTAAAATCAAGCTTACCCGGAACCGCAAAAACCTTGGCCATCGTAGCCGCTCTTTCCTCCTGACTCATCAAAGCAGTCACGTCTTTCTTGGTAAATTCCGTCCCCTTGATGGTAGAATTCAGCATGGCCGTCGCTTTTCTTATTTTCTTATACTGATCATAAAACAAAGCTTCCATTTCTAAAAGTTCGGTCAGGTAGGCCGTTACCTGTTTATCCTGTTTCACCAACTCCATACGCTCAAATATGCGCTTCGAGAAGCCTACTACAATCGGGTTGAAATAGTTTTCCGCAGCAATGGTTCTTTCCAGCAAAGCAGTTCTGCCTTCCGGTGTATCCACGGCATACATGCGTTGAATCTGGCTCAGGAACTTATTCGCATTCCCCTTTACCTCCGTCAGGTCTTTCAACAGCTGTCCGGCCCATTTCACATGCTTCTGCTTGGCAGATTTATTAATGTCTTTGGTATAAGAATGTACATGCTCATACACGTAATTATCCAGGGGTGTCAAATCAAAACACTGCAAGAGGTAAGTCCTCAGGAAGGCATCGCTTTCGGTCAGGATCTGGGTATCCAGGCTCAACTGGTTTTCTTTAGTTTTCGAGAAGAAAGACACATTCTGATCCTGGCGGATACCGGAACCTGAAATTCTGGAGGTCAGGATCAGTCCATTCAGGGAACGCAGGCGCGATAACGCCACATAAATCTGTCCGGGGGCAAAAGCACTCCCGATATCGATAATTGCTTTATCAAAGGTTAAACCCTGACTCTTATGCACGGTAATTGCCCAGGCGAGTTTCAAAGGATACTGGGTAAAAGTACCAGCCAGTTCCTCTTCAATTTCTCCGGTCACCTTATCCGTGGTATATTTAATATTTTTCCAGGTGTATTTTTCCAGGATGATCTTCTCATTGGTTCCCTCTGCCTGCACCTCAATGAGGTCAGTACGCAGTTCAGTAACCACGGCAATCTTTCCATTGAAAAAACGCTGTTCACCGGTTGGATCATTTTTAATAAACATCACCTGTGCCCCCTTTTTAAGCTCTAAAATATGCTCTGCGGGATAGGCGTATTCACTAAAATCATTCTCTACTTTAGCCGTGTACAGGTAAGAAGAAGCTTTTAACTCGTTCAGTCTATCCTTATTTAAGGTATCGGCTTTATTATTGTGGGTGGTTAAAGTAATGTATTTATCGTTTACGGTTGGCTTAAAATCAGCCTGATAATATTGGTCTAATAAGGCCACATCCTGAGCCGTCACCTCATTATTTCTCAGGTTATTGAGCAGGTCGATAAACACCTGATCTGCCTGTCTGTATATTTTTTCCAGCTCGATATAAATGGGCGGATTATTTTGCAGGGCAAGGGCATCGAAGAAATAGGCCGAGTTATAAAACTGCCCTAACAGGTTCCATTCCGAAGATTTCACGACGGGAGGCAGCTGGTGTAAATCCCCGATAAACAAGACCTGTACCCCTCCAAAACTAGCAGTATTGTTCCTTCTGATGTAGCGCAACACCATATCAATGGCATCCAGTAAATCTGCGCGCAGCATACTCACCTCATCGATGATCAGCAATTCCATATCCATCAGCACCTTCCTTTTAGAAGAAGTCATGTTTAAATGGCGGACGATAGATTTGGGCGTATTGTACTGCTGGTTATAGTGATCACCATCTGCGGCCGGAGCTTTAGGCAGGTAGGTGCCAAAAGGCAGCTGGAATAAAGAATGAATGGTTACACCCGCAGCATTAATTGCTGCAATACCTGTTGGTGCGGCGATCACTGTCTTTTTATGAGTCAGCTCGATCAGATTACGCAAAAAGGTAGTTTTTCCGGTGCCGGCCTTTCCTGTGAGAAAGATGTGTTTAGAAGTATAGTTTACAAATCTAGCGGCAAGCTCGGCGGGGTTTTGTTCAGACATATTATGGGCATCAATTAAAAATAAACCATCTTTAAATTGTTGTCCCCAAAGATAAGAAGAATGCTGTTAATTATTAATGATTAAAAATCAATCGTCTTACGACATAAAAAGCCCGACAAATGCCGGGCTCCTAAAATGTTTTATAAGCTTCCTTTTACGTTTTATTACTGCGCCTGAATCTTTTCCAGGACGGCTGCCATTTCTTTTACGCGCTCCGGATATTTAGAAGCCAGGTTGTTTTTTTCTCCTAAATCTTCTGTCAGATGATACAACTGAGCAACAGGCGAACTTCCCGTTTCAATTCCTACATCCTGCATAAAAGCAGCGCCTTTTCCAGGAACAATATATTTCCAGCCGTCTTTCAAAAGAGAGATGGAAGCCCCTTGCTCTACCAATACCGACCTGCCTTTTTTGGATTCTCCCATAAAAGCATCCAGTAAATTCTCAGAATCCGTCGCATCGCCGGCAGGAATCGGCTGTCCGATCAATTTTGAAAAACTTGCAATTAAATCCATCTGGCTCACCAACGCTGAGGAGACCCGTGGCTGAACCTGACCTGGCCAGCTTAAAATGAAAGGAACTCTGGTTCCAGCTTCCAACGCACTGTATTTGCCACCGCGCAACACACCGGCAGGCGTATGCCCGTTCAGTTTCGTTACCGCTTCATCCTGATACCCATCATCCAGTACCGGACCATTATCACTGGTAAACACAATCATGGTATTCTTATCAATGCCCAGCAATTTCAGCTGTTTCATGATTTCGCCAATCGTCCAGTCTAACTGTAAAATCGCGTCACCACGTAAGCCTAAACCACTTTTCCCTTTAAATCGGGTAGCCGGCATACGGGGCACATGAGGTTCCGTTAAGGCATAATATAAAAAGAAAGGCTGTTGTTGATTTTTCTCAATAAAGCCCTGTGCAACATTCAAAAAGGTAGTAGAAACCTCTTCGTCGACCCATCTGGCCATCTTACCACCGCTCATATAGCCGATCCGGCCAATGCCATTCACGATGGTCTGGTTGTGTCCTTGTCCTGGCGAACTCTGCATTTTCAGCAATTCAGGATGGTCTTTTCCGGTTGGATCATTCCCTACCTTTTTAGCATAATCCACTTCAATCGGATCATTGGCATCTAAAGCCAGCACCTTATGGTTTTCGAGAAACACGGTTGGCACACGATCCGCAGTAGCGGGGAAAATGAAAGAATAGTCGAAGCCCACCTCATTTGGTCCGGGTTTCAGTTCTCCGTTCCAGTCTTTGGCCACAGCCTCCCCTATTCCAAGGTGCCATTTACCGACGATTCCGGTTTGGTATCCTGCTTTTTTAAACAGATTGGGTAGGGTCGTTTTATCGGTAGGTATAATTAAAGCAGCATCCCCGGGTAAAATACCGGTTCCTTTTTTCCGCCACGGATATTGACCGGTCATGAAGGCATAGCGCGAAGGTGTGCAGGTTGCTGAAGTGGCATGACCATCGGTAAAGCGAATTCCTGCTGCCGCAAGGCGATCTAAATTCGGGGTGTTGATTTTTGTGGCGCCATAACAACTCAGGTCGCCATAACCAAGGTCATCCGCGCAAATAAAAATAACATTGGGTCGGTTTTTAGCGGTTTTCTTTGCCGTCTGGCCAAAGGCTGTACAAGCCAATGCCATCAAAAAAAGGGTTAAAAGGTTCTTATTCATGTGTGTAGTTTAAGGAAGGCCAATATAAACAACAATATTACAAAACGCTCAATCCCCTCAAACGATCAAATAAAAAGGGTTTAGCTCAAAAAATATCATGCTATATCAATGATTTTTAAGCTTTAACATTATTTAACAGAAAACGTCATTTTCCAATAGCTATCACTAAATATTTAGTTATAACTTAGGTTAATCCAAATAACCAAAAATGAAACTTAAAGTATTCCTACTATTTTTAGCTTGCTATTGCCCTGTTTTAGTGTTCTCGCAAAGTAATTACGAAGTAAAGGGGGTGATTACCGACACCGCCGCGACTTACAAAATGGTGAACACCACGATCGCTATTTTAAATGCAAAAGACTCCACACTCGTCAAATATGCCCGTTCAGGTGCAGACGGAGCCTTTAAACTCAATCCCCCGAAAGCCGGAAAATTCATCATCCTCGTCTCCTACCCCGGCTATGCCGATTACGTAGAGGACTTTAGCTTAGATGATGCTAAAAAGATACATGATTTTGGGAAATTGAACCTGATGTTAAAATCAACGCTTTTAAAGGATGTGATCATCAAAGGAAACATCAATGCGATTAAAATGAAGGGGGATACCACCGAATTTAATGCCGCAGCCTATGTAATTCAACCCAATTCTAAAGTAGAAGACCTGTTGAAACAACTGCCCGGCATTACCATAGATAAAGATGGAAAAATCACAGCTCAGGGCCAGGCGGTTAATAAGGTCCTGGTAGATGGGGAAGAATTCTTTGGTGATGACCCTACCCTGGTGACCAAAAACCTACGTGGCGACATGGTAGACAAAGTACAGCTATTCGACAAAACCAGCGATCAGGCTGCATTTACCGGTATCGATGATGGTCAGAAAGCAAAAACCATCAACATCAAACTGAAAGAAGATAAAAAAGAAGGTTATTTCGGAAAAGTAGATATTGGCGGTGGAACCGATGATTTCTATTCGGGACAAGCCATGATCAATGCCTTCAAGGGCAAGAAGAAATTTGCAGCCTTCGGAAACCTGGCGAACAACGGAAAAACCGGCTTATCCTGGAGTGATAACGACAAATTTGGCACGAGTAACTTCCAGATGAGTGACGACGGAATGTATATGTTTTCCGGTGGAGGCAGTGATGACGGTTTAGATTCTTATGATGGCCAATACAGTGGAGAAGGGATGCCTAAAACTAAAAGTGGCGGCGCTCAGTTTTCCAATAAATGGAATAAAGACAAAGAAAGTATCAATACCAGTTATAAAATTGGCGAGATTAATGTATCCGCTCTGAGCAGCAGCAAGACGCAGAATAACCTGCCTGCAGGATCAGAAACCCCTGCTATTTTTAGTACTTCGCAACAAACATCAGACAAGCGCTTATTCCGTCAAAAGGCAAACATCGCCTATACCATCGCCCTGGATAGCAATGCGACCATTAAAGTAGGTGTAGACGGATTATTGAAGAACAACAATTCTGATTCCGAAGGTTCTGCTTTTAGTGATCGGTTAGACGGGACTGCCATCAACAACAGTAAAACCATCAACAACAATAAAGGAGATCAGAGAGATTTAAATGCCAACATTTTATACACCCAAAAGCTAAAGAAAAAAGGTCGTACCTTCTCTTTAGCCCTGGCACAAAATATTACCGAAAGTAATAATAAAGGTAATATTTACTCCCTAACCGAGTACTTCGATTTAAATGGAGATTTCACAAGAGACTCTTTATTAAATCAATACAAGACCTCCCACAACAGCAATTCCAAATTCAGCTCCAATGCCACTTATACCGAGCCACTTTCTAAATCATGGTCGGTTTTGGTTAGTTACGGACTGAGTCTGAATCATGGAACTTCCGACAGAAGTTCTTTCAATCAGGATGCCAATGGTGATTATACCATTCTGGATAGAGAATTCAGTAATGACTTTAAACTAGACCAGGTGTCTAATCAGGGGGGGGCAACCTTCAATTACAAGCAAGGCAAGACCGTTTTCAACTTCGGTGGTAAAGTTGCGGATGTGAGCTTCAAACAAATAGACGGACTAACACAAGAGCGCTTTAACCGAAAGTTCACCAACTGGAACCCTCAGGCTTCCTATACTTATAATTTTACCCAGCAAAAATCATTTAGATTCTATTACTATGGGAATACCAATCAGCCAGGTATCACGCAACTACAACCGGTAAGAGTGAACAATGACCAGTTAAATATTTACGATGGAAATCCCGACTTAAAGCCTTCATTCAATAATGGGATGAGTGTCAATTTTGGCAATTACAAAGTGATGAGCGGCGAATCAGTTTGGGTTAACGCCAATGTGAATTTCACTTCCAATGCCATCGCGAATTCAACGACCACCAATGCCGAAGGTAAAAACACCTACAAACCGATCAATATTGAAGGAAAAATGCCAACCAGTTACCGGGCTAATGTTTATTACGACCGGAAGATTAAGTTTCTGGATTTACGTGCCGGCATAAATGGAGGGGTATCTGGAAATACCAGTTACAGCATGGTGAACAATGAATTCAATACCACCAACAACATGAATTACGAAGGAGGACTTAGACTTTCACAATACAAAGAAAAAAAGTACAACTTCTATATTTCCGCAGGACCTGCTTATACCCTTAGCGGAACTTCCTTACAGAAAAACCTGAATGACAACGGCTGGAAGTTCAACGGAAACATGGGTTTCAACGTTTTTCTGCCAGGAAAAATTGAGATAGCCTCGGATGGAGATTACCAATACCGTGGGAAAACAAAATCCTTTAACCAGACTTTTGAGCGTTTCATCTGGAATGCAGCAATCAGTAAAAAGTTCTTCAAAGCAGAAGACCTGAAACTTTCGCTGTCCGGCAATGACCTCTTAAATCAAAACACGGGTTTCAGCAGAAGTGCCAACAGCAATTTAATTACCGAAAGAAGATACAATACCATCACGAGATACTTTATGTTATCACTGATCTGGGATTTCAATAAAATGGGCGGAGGCGCTCCAAAACAATAATCAAATGAAGAAGACACTAATCACCCTGACTATACTGCTCGGATCTATGGGCAGCTTTGCACAAAATGTACGCTTTACTACGGATGGAGTCATTGAATTTGAACGCAAAACAAATATGTGGGCAACGCTTAAAAAGCGCATCAACAAGGACAATGAAACCTATTTACAACCTGCTTATGATTCCTACAAGAAAAATCAGCCACAGTTTAAAATTCTGAAAAGCACATTGACATTTTCAAATGACAAGTCGCTCTTCACACCGCTTCCGGATACCGGAAAAGATGTGAGTGGATTTTGGGGATCTGACCCGAACAGCACACAGAATAACACCATTTTCAGCGACCTGGCGAGCAGCAGTTTCATTACTCAAAAGAAAGTATTTGAAGAAACATTTTTAGTCAGAGACAGCTTGAGAAAGATCAACTGGAAGCTGACGTCGGAGACCAGAGATATTGCCGGATATGAGTGTAGAAGAGCCAATGCAATCATCATGGACTCGATCTATGTGGTGGCTTTCTATACGGATAAAATCCCTGTTTCCGGCGGACCGGAATCATTCTCCGGCTTACCGGGCATGATCCTCGGGGTGGCCCTGCCACATGAAAACGTGAGCTGGTTTGCCACCTCCGTTAAAGACAAACCTGTTACCGCAGCGGAATTAAAAGCGCCGGTAAAAGGTAAGGCCGTAAATACAAAAGGACTAAATGATACCCTGAACGGGGTATTAAAAGATTGGGGCTCTTATGCACAAACTGTGCTAAAAGCCCTGACGATCTAGTTGACCAATAATTTGTAACCTTTTCCATGTACGTTGAGGATTTCTACCTTAGGGTCTTCCCTAAGGTATTTCCTTAACTTACTCAGGAAAACATCCATACTGCGACCATTAAAATAATTGTCGTCATGCCAGATGCTCAATAAAGCTTCTTCCCTGGTCAGTACCGCATTCTTCTTTAAACACAACAATTGCAGTAACTCTGCTTCTTTAGTACTGAGTTTTTGTTGTTGTCCTTTATAGTGAATCAGCTGCGTCGTATAATCAAAGGTATAATCGCCGATCTGGAATTGCGTTTCTACCGGAGCCTGTTCTACAGCTTCTTTGGTAGATACCCTTTTCAACAGCGCATTGATGCGCAGCAATAATTCTTCAATACGAAAAGGTTTGGTGATATAATCGTCTCCCCCAAGGTCGTATGCCGAAGCTTTATCTTCTATCATGGCCTTCGCCGTAGCAAAAATAATGGGCACCTGCTGGTTGATCTTTCTAATCTCTTTTCCCAGGGTAAAACCATCTTTCTTAGGCATCATGACATCCAGAATGCAAAGGTCAAAGTCCTGTTTAGAAAAAGCCTTGATGCCTTCCTCACCATCCACACAAAGTACCACCTCAAATTTCCCTTTCAATTGCAGGTAATCTTGCAAAAGTAAACCCAGGTTCGGATCATCTTCTACCAATAGAATTCTTTTCATTATTTACGGTTTAGGGGTAAGATTATTTCAAATACAGTGCCTTTGTCTTTTTCACTATGCACCTTAATTTTTCCTTCCATCTGCTGAATGATATCCTGGACATAATTGAGGCCAAGGCCAAATCCTTTAACATCATGCAAATTGCCGGTAGGCACTCTGTAGAACTGATCAAAAATACGTTTTGTTTCTTCGGTTGTCATGCCAATGCCGGCATCCGCCACTTCAATCACCAGATGTTTAGCGGTATTTCTGGTGGCGATTCTAATTTCAGGGATTCCGGGGCTATATTTATTGGCGTTATCAATCAGGTTATAAATGACATTGGAAAGGTGCAGTTCATCCGCTAAAATCATGGGTTGTTTAGCCCCCAGATCCAGTTTCAAATCTGTTCCTTTCTTTTTCAACTGCAAGTCCATACTGTCTACCACCACGAGGATCAGCTCATTGACATCCACCAGGCGTTCTTCCAGTTTCAATTCTTTCTTTTCCAGACGGGCGATACTCAATACCCTTTCAATATGATTTCCAAGGCGCACGTTTTCATCATAGATGATCCCTGCCAGTCTTTTCACTCTGTTCTTGTCTTCCGTGATCTCCGGATCTTTTAAGGCCTCACTGGCGATCATAATGGTGGCCACCGGAGTTTTAAACTCATGCGTCATGTTGTTGATGAAATCGGTTTTCATCTCCGAGATTTTCTTCTGCTTTAAGATCGTGTAAATCGTATAAGCGAAAATAAAGACGAGTACGAGTAATAAACCGGCTGAGGAGGCCATCGTGACGCTCAGGTTGCTGAATATCAAAGAATCTTCTTTCGGGAAAGTGACGTATAACAGTCCGGGATCTCTAAAGATATCATCGCTAAACAGGGTCACTGTATGCAGATTTGCAGGATCAGGCACGCCGCTATCCTGCGCCACCTTGCGGTAGACTACAGAATCTTTGCTGGCCATTTTCACCCAGAAATCATAGTCGAGCTTGATGTTCCTGTTGAGGAGCTCCGTTTTGATCAGGGTATCCAGCACATCTCTGGGTACCCGCTCATCCATCGGTACATTTTCCTGACGCATTTCTCTGGCTACATCTTCCAGGTAGTTCAGGCTATTGGTTTTAATGATCACCGTATCTTTTAACAGGTCTTTAAAAGCCCTGGAAAATTTCTGGTTCTCCATCTCATCTTCAATTTTAAACTTAGACACCATGTCTGGAGAAACGCGTGGCAGCGTAATCAGCAATGGTTTTTTAGTAAAAGGATTAAAAGCAAGGTATCGGATACTATCCGGAAGTTTATCGGTAGACACCCGGAAGGTTTGTGATTTTTCGGGAATATAGACTTGATTCACATTGGCGGTAACCACATTTCCGGCCTTATCCACTCCAAAATTCATATCTACCTGCAAAGGAGATTTTTTATCATTTTCTACACTTGCCATGGATAAATATTCCTGCTCGGGAATGATGGTCGGATTCAGATAGGTATTGCGGATCACACTGTCCTGCATGTTCAGATCGGCAATGATTTTCTTTTGCTGTTCTAACTTCCGGCGTTCTTCTTTGACTTTATGCTGTTCTTTAAATTCGACCAGAATCTGGGCTTTATCCCGCAGTTCGGCTTCTCTTTCTTCTTTCAGCTGATCTTCTTTTTTGTAGAGGTGGGTGGCGGCATAGCGCTTCTGCACTTTGTTAACCACAGCGTTTAAAGCCTGACTAACCTCTTGTTCAAAAAGCTGAGATTTTAAGGCGTACGCCTCCCTGATGTAATACAATTGCATTACAAAGACCCCAAGCAAGGCTACGGTCATTAGAGCGGTGATTAACCAAAGACTTCTTTTTTTCATTTATGGAATACCCCAAAAATAGCTAAGGTTGGGCAAAAACCTGGTTATTTAACACTTTTTAACACGCTGATTGGGCCTAATTTACGGTGCTTAAATTCCATTTAATGCATTTCATGCGGAAAATGATTTTCAAACTAACTTCAGGATTTTCCGGAGAAAAAATAAATACGGGGACACTGGCGGAGGGCATGGCACCAGATTGGCGAAGGCAGCGATTGAATACCGTTAGGGTATAGATGGTATAGTAGTGCTGGTTGGCGGGGAGTTGTTTAAGGGTTGCAGAGGGGCTGGTAACGGTTTGCCGTAGGCTTCCCCTAACCAACGCTCCGCCAACTCTCCGGCAACTCCTCATCAACCAGCACCAGTATAGCAGCACTATAGTAATAATACCAGAACACTCCCTAAGAACTGCAAGGTAACAAATAAAGCCTGTCCGAATAATCGGACAGGCTCGTGGTCAATTTGTCTATCGTTTAAAAAAGATCTTTAGAAAGGAAGATCGTCTTCCTCACCTGGAGCATTGTTCAAATCTGCTGGTGGAGCATAAGCTGGTGTTGCTGCTGCTGCACCTGGAGTCAGGGCGTTGATACGCCATACTACCAGACTATTGAAATATGATGTTTTTCCTGTTTTATCAGTCCATGGACGACCGCGAAGGTTAAATGAAACTTCTACGTCGTCACCAGTTTTTAAGCTATCGAATAAAGCTGTTTTATCTTGTAAAGCTTCAAATCTGATGTACTCTGGATAAGTAGGATTTTCTGCGTATTCTATAATCAGGTCACGTTTCTTAAAAGTCTCGCTTACCTGTTGTAATGCACCAATTTCATGCACTTTTCCTTTTATTTCCATAACATTTACTATTTTATTCTCGTACAAAGTTCAAATCTCTATATTTTTATTGATAACTTCGCACAATATATTATGCAAGTTTTCCACACAAAAAGCAAGGTTATCTTAACCTGCAACAAGCGATTATCGCCATATCTTCAGGAAGAGGTTAAAGCCCTGGGCTACACTATTGTTAGGGATTTCCCTACTGGAGTGGAGTTAAATATAACCCTTACGGAATGCATCAAGTTGAATTTAAACCTGAGGTGTGCCAGTCAGATTTTATATTGCCTAAAAAGCTTCAAAGCCAACAACCCGGAGGAATTATACCGGGAGCTGGTAGATATGGAGTGGGAATCGCTGATTGATTTCTCGGGATACTTCTCGGTGACGTCAAATGTGGATAACCCAACCATAACGACGCCTCTTTTTGCCAATCTAAAAGTAAAAGATGCGATTGTAGATCGAATTAAAGACAAAAAAGGAATTCGTCCGAATTCAGGATCAGATGCCAATAAAGCGGTGGTACACCTTTACTGGAAAGACAGTGAGGCGGACATCTTTATGGACACTTCCGGAGAAACGCTGGCCAAACACGGTTACCGTAAAATCCCTGGAAAAGCACCGATGTTAGAAGCATTGGCAGCGGGTGTGATCATGAGTACGCAATGGGATCAAAAATCACCTTTCGTTAATCCGATGTGTGGTTCAGGAACACTGGCTATTGAAGCAGCTTTGCTGGCTACCAACCGTCGCCCTGGATTATTCCGTATGAACTACGGTTTTATGCACATCCTGGGTTATGATGAAGAAGTGTTCTTCGCAGAACGCCGTATTCTGAAAGAACAGGTGATTAAAAATGTAGACCTGACGATTATTGCAACAGATCTTTCCGAAGATGCCGTTGATATCAGTCGCAAAAATGCACAAACTGCCGGCGTAGATACCCTGATTACTTTTGAAGTTTGCGATTTCGCAGAAACAAAAGTTCCTGAAGGCGGAAAAGGTGTGGTTGTTTTCAATCCGGAATACGGAGAGCGTTTAGGAGTACATTCTGTACTGGAAGCAACCTACAAAAGAGTAGGAGATTTTATGAAGCAGGAATGTAAAGGATATTTCGGATATATTTTTACCGGAAACCCAGACCTTGCAAAGAAAATCGGCCTTAAAGCCACCAAAAAGATAGAATTTTACAATGGTAAACTGGATTGCCGTATGCTCGAATATGAGTTGTATGACGGTACCAGAAGACCAGAAGTTAAGGAGATTGCGGAATAGTTTAGAGAAATTTAGATTTATTTTCATTTTTTAAATCTATTCCAGTTTAGTTTACGTTTATAGGTTTATATATTAGTAATATATAATAGAATAAATTGTAAACTAAACTTCCCCTTTAAACCATGAACGAACAAATCGACATCAACGTAAGAGAGATCCCATCGACGATCAAAAAGATCAGAAAGATCAAGTCACTGACACAAGAGTATCTTGCTGCCAAACTTCACATCTCTCAAAATGCTTACAGCAAAATCGAACTAGGCCACAGTAAATTAACTGTAGAGCGCTTATGTCAAATCGCTAACATCCTTGATGTTAAGCCAAACCAACTACTTTATTTCAAACCGGCAGAATTCGTTGAAGCCCTGAGAGCTTCCGGATAATTCTCCACAACCTGTTTTTTTTGGTTGATTTCAGATACTTTTGCTGCAAAGCAAGAGGATTATGGAAGTGTTACTGGAGAAGACAATCGCATTTGTTAAAAAAACTTTAGCAGGCGCAGAGGCCGGGCATGATTGGTTTCACATCGAGCGTGTGTACAAGAATGCCCTGCTTATCAATTTAACGGAGAAAGGCGACGAACTCATTGTGGCCATGGCCGCGCTGCTGCACGACATTGCCGACCCGAAGTTTAATGATGGCGATGAAGAAATCGGCCCCCAAATGGCCGGAGATTTCCTAACCGAACTGGGTTTAGACCCGGAACAAATCGACCATGTCCAAAAAATCATCCGTAATCTAAGTTATAAAGCCAGCCTGGGTACAGTCACTTTCCAATCTAAGGAATTAGACATTGTACAGGATGCAGATCGCCTGGATGCCATTGGCGCCATCGGGATTGCCCGTGCATTTACCTATGGTGGTTATAAAAACAGGGTATTGTATGATCCTGAAATTGCAGCAGACATGCACATGAGCAAGGAAGTTTATAAAAACTCCAGCTCCCCTACCATCAATCATTTTTATGAGAAACTTCTGAGGTTAAAAGACCTGATGAAGACCGGTACAGGAAAAGAAATTGCGGCTCAGCGTCATGACTTTATGCTCCTTTATCTGGATCATTTCTATAAAGAGTGGGAAGGAAAGATTTAACGTGTAATTTAAATCTAAATTGTAAATTGCCTGCATGAAGTTAAGCGTCCTTGTTCTCATTGCTGCCATGGCAGTAGGCCTTTCCATAGGCTTAGTCAATTTCTATTTTCAAAAAGACTGGTATTTTATGGCGGTTTCTTTCGGGGCAGCCTTTATCACCAGTTTCATTGTATTTTACTACCTGCTGGAAAAATACATTTATTCTAAAATCGTGCTGATTTATAAGATGATTCACAATTTAAAATTGGGAAAAGACTTAAAAGATGCTTTAGGAGAATATGTGAGCAGCGACCCCATCAATGATGTGGAGCAGGAAGTGAAGGAATGGGCAGGTGCCAAGAAACGCGAAATTGATGTCCTGAAAAAACAGGAACAGTTCAGAAGGGAGTTTCTATCGAACGTTTCTCATGAATTTAAAACGCCTTTATTTGCCGTACAAGGCTATATTGAGACTTTGCAGGATTGTCTGCTCGATGATCCGGAAATGGCGCAGAAGTTTCTGAAAAAAGCGGAGAACAATGTAGAACGCTTAAGTTACCTGATCAACGACCTGGATTCTATCTCTAAATTAGAAACCGGTGAGATTCCGATTAATTATACCAAGTTCGATTTCGTAGTGCTCGCTAAAGAGGTGATGGAAGGCCTGGAAGACAAGGCGAAGAAAAAGAACATCACAATATCCTTCAAGGACAAATACACCCACCCTGCTTATGTCAATGCGGATCGCGAGAAGATTCGTCAGGTCATGATCAATCTGATTCAGAATTCGATCAAATATGGCAGGGAAAACGGCTCTACGGCCATCAAGATTTTCGAACTTCATGACCAATATCTGATTGAAGTGACGGATGACGGGATTGGAATTGAAGAAAAACACCTCCCTCGCCTGTTCGAACGTTTCTATAGAATCGATTCTCACCGATCGAGACAAGAAGGCGGTACCGGGCTCGGCCTTGCCATCGTAAAACATATCCTGGAGGCACACCAACAGATTATTTCGGTAAGAAGCACTTTGCAAATCGGGACCACTTTTGCCTTTACCCTGCAAAAGATTGGTTAACAATGACAAAGCTTTTGCAAAATATCTTAACACTTAACATTAACTTAACATTACACTCATACTTTTGTATCATATTTTATAAGTAGGATGGCCAGGGCGTTATGCGGGTTTTCATCTGACAATTAAAACAAAATATAATATAACAGATGAATAGCATTTTTAAGTTCTTCACGCCAAAAGACAAAAAGTTCCAGCCATTATTTGAGCAGGCAGGTAGCAATGTATTGAAAATTTCTGAGGCACTATTACTAGCGTTAAGTTCAACAGATCTTGAAAAAAGAAAAGAATACATTAAAGAGGTAGAACGTTTAGAGCATGTTGGAGACGACATTACCCATTCGATCTTCTTAGAATTAAGCAAGAACTTCATTACACCATTCGACAGGGAAGATATCCATGCGTTGGCTAGTGCAGTGGATGATATTGCGGATTATATTCATGCTTCTGCAAGTAATATTGAGCTTTATAATATTGTTCATATTGGTGATGCAATGATCAAACTAGCAGAATTGTTAGTAGAAATGTGTACTGATCTGAACAATGCGATTAAAGAATTGAGAAGTTTCAAAAACATTCGCGTGATTGCTGATGCTTGTGTAAGAATCAATAGTGGTGAGAATCAAGCTGACTATGTGACGAACCTTGCCATTGCTCGTTTATTCGAATTTGAGACCAATGCAATTGAGCTGATCAAGCAAAAAGAGGTATTACAGACCTTAGAAATGGCTACAGATAAATGTGAGGATGCAGCAAATGTGTTGGAATCTATTTTGGTAAAGAACGCTTAAACCTTCAATAAAATGGTAACTACCTTATTGGTCGTTGTAATTGTCCTGGCAATTGCCTTCGATTATATCAATGGCTTTCATGATGCAGCAAACTCTATTGCTACCATTGTATCCACGAAAGTATTAACACCTTTTCAGGCAGTAGCCTGGGCTGCGCTATTTAATTTCGCTGCCTATTTTTATTTCACTGACCACAAAGTAGCCAATACAATAGCGAAAACGGTAGTGGAAAACTTCATTACCCTGGAGGTAATCCTGGCCGGCCTGCTGGCTGCCATCACCTGGAATCTTTTTACCTGGTGGTTCGGAATTCCTTCCAGTTCTTCACACACACTGATTGGTGGTTTTGCTGGTGCCGGTATGGCTAAAGCTTTTACCTTAGGTGTAGGTGTTATGGAAGCAATTAACCTTGCGCCGATTCTGAAAGTAGTAGCCTTTATTGTGCTCGCTCCCGTTATCGGTATGGTGATCTCCGTGATTATATCTATTATTATCCTTCATATTTCCAAAAATGCGCGGCCTTCAGTTGCAGAAAAATGGTTCAAAAGATTACAGTTGATCTCTTCTGCTGCCCTGAGTTTTACGCATGGTGGTAATGATGCTCAAAAAGTAATGGGTATCATTTATGTAGCCATGGTAGCCGCAAATGTCCTTAAAACCGGTGATACGATGCCGGAATGGATTCCTATCTCTTGTTACGCGGCAATCGCTTTAGGAACAATGAGTGGTGGTTGGAAAATCGTGAAAACTATGGGTTCTAAAATTACTAAAGTGAATGCTTTTGAAGGCGTTGCCGCAGAAACTGCCGGTGCCGTAACCTTAGGTATCACCGAACATTTTGGTATCCCTGTATCTACAACACATACGATCACAGGATCTATTGTTGGGGTAGGTTTACTGAAAAGAGTATCCGCAGTACGCTGGGGTGTAACCGTAAGTTTATTATGGGCATGGGTATTAACCATTCCGGTATCAGCTACGCTTGCCGCACTTGTATTCAGTGTGATCCACCTTTTCTTTTAGTATTAAGATTGGTCTGAGCTGCAGTTTAATCCGCAGCATAGCAAAAATCATATCGGGTTTTATCCCACAAAAAAACCGGAACGCTTGTTCCGGTTTTTTTTATGTCTGTTATTTTTAAGCATACTGGATTTGGTACTGTCCTTATAGCGGCCGGTTAGAACTTGACGCCTAGCTGCACTCTTGCTTCCGGACTCAATGGTAACTCCCACTTAGGCCCTTCCGATATCAGCCTGATCGCTTCTTTATTGTATTGATCACCAGGGCTTCTTAGTATTTTGAAATCATAAGGCTTGCCGTCTTTTCCAATCAGAAAGCTGAGCTGGACAGTGGCACCAAGCGTATTTTCTTTAGTCAGGCGGTTGTTTTCTGCCAGATACTGGTTGTACTTCTCCCAGCCAACAACAGGGTTAAAAGCTGATCCGATCATGATTTGCTTTCTTAACTTCACTTCTACCGGAGCATTTAATCGGGCAACCAAAGTATTGGGAGCAAAGCCCGGATGAGTCACCGCAAGGGTATAATTTTTCGTTAAGCTATCTACAGGGATTTTAAAAGCACCGTTACTATCCGTTATTGCCGGAACTACAGCATATCCCCGGATCACAGTAACTTTGGCACCGGCAACCGGTGTTCCATCTGTGGAAGCAACTTTACCCTGGATTCCTCTGACCACCATTACTTCGTTTAAATCCGATGTTTTTGCCATCCGACTGGCATCAGCATTTATTGGTGCTGCCATAACCGCTGCCACCCTATTTGCTGCCTCCGTGGTTATTGCTTCCGTATTTGTTGTTACAGCTGCTGCTTCATCAGTACTGACTGCTGCTTTTGCTTTTTTCTTCGTATTTACCGCATAGCTGTTACGCTTTGCTTCCTTTAATGCTTTTGCTACCACAGCGTCTTTAGCGACTACATCTGCGGCTGAGGCCGCGGAAGGAGTTGTTGCATCGGCTGCTGCTCCTGCACTTGCAATGGATTGCGCTGCTTTTGGAGCCGAAGGCCCTGCTAACTGCGTGCTTTCAGGCTGGATACTAACCTCAACTTCTTTTTCTTGTTTGGCGAGCTGATTTTCTCTGGCTGCTTCTTTCATCCAGAAGATGATGCTCACCGAGATAAACAATACTGCTGCTGTTGCCGCAATACTTAGCCTTTGCCAGGTAATTACCTTTGTTTTCTTAGCCACATGATGTTCTGCAACACGTTCCTTCAGCTGCTTTTGCAGCAAAGAAATCGACGCCAGAGAACGCTTCGGCGAGGCACTGAGTCCGGCCAAAGCTTCTGCAACGAAGGGATCATCCAGTGCTTCCCGCTCCACCTTGTTCATGGTTTTTGCGTCGAGCTTACCGTCCAGATAATCTTCTAAAACTCCTATATCTAACCAATCATTATTCACCACTATTCCTTTCTATACAAATTTTCAAGTTCCGCTTTCCATTTTGGATATAGCTCTTTACCTTCAACATTTCATATCCGGTAAGGTCTGCAACTTCTTTATAACACTTCTCTTCCAGATAGAACAATTGCACACTAATGCGCTGCTCTTCCGGCAATTTCTCCATACAACGTTCCATCACGGTCAGTGTCTCTTCCTTCGTATCATCAAGATCAAGATGCACAAATTCCGCGTTTTCCACAAAACTGTCTTCCATAGAAACGGTGGTATGCTTAGAATTTTTACGGATGGCCATTAAACAGTAGTTTCTGGATAGCACATGAAGCCAGCTTTTGAAGTTTTGCACTTCGTGGACCTTCAGTTTGATGACGAGTTCTTCGAAGATCTGCATCACGGCATCCTTACTTTGCTCTTCATCTTTCAGGTAGTTGAGGCAAACCCCAAACACCAGGTGCATATATTTACTGTAAAGCAGACCCAATGACTCCAGATCGCCACTGATTTTATATCGGGCAATCAAAGCAGCATCGTCCTGCTCCTGGATTCTGGTTGTATTTTTAATAAACTTCAATTGCGGTCTGGGACATAATTCGATCAAGTATAAAAATATTTTCTGAGAATGGTGTGGAAATTCGTCAAAGCTTACATCATTGTGTAAACCATTGAAATTATGAAAAAGTTTTTCTTCCCTCTTTTCCTTGTACTCGTACTACTTGGATTTAATGCTTCCGCGATAAAAAAAATACAAGGTACGGTCACTGAATTCGGCCTTAAAAAACCAATTGCCGGCGTAGAAGTCAGCAATATTTCCGGGAGTAAAAAAACCTTAACCGATAAAAACGGTCATTATGAGCTCTTTTTAGAAGACAGGGAACTGGAGCTGATTTTCAATAAACCGGGTTATCTGGCGCAAAGACTCAGCATTGTTAAGAAAACGACATTAAATGTACAGTTGAGCATTGGAACGGAATCATACGAACCTCCTGTTTTGAAAGAAGTTATAGTGGTTAACCCGAATCCGCAGTCCAATTCCTCAAATAATGTGATGAACCAGGCCATGGTCATGACTAAAGGTAAACAACAACAGGTCATGATCCGTGGAATTGCCCATATTAACCAGTCGCAGAAAAAATATAATGCATACCCTGGCATGCGCACAAATATCGTTGGCAGTCAACAACCCGGCATCAGGATAGGCCAGTTCGGAAATACAGAAAGTTATGCCCCAATTGTGGAGAATCCTTTTCAGGCCGCGCTAAAAACGCCACTTTCTACCTTTTCAATTGATGTGGATGCAGCGTCTTACAGCAATGTGCGCCGTTACCTGAACAATGGTGGTTTGCCGCCTAAAGATGCCGTCAGGATTGAGGAAATGATCAATTATTTTGATTACAACTATCCGCAGCCTACGGGAGATGATCCGGTAAATATCCTGACAGAAATCGCGTCAGCTCCCTGGAATCCACAACATAAACTAGTAAAAATCGCCTTACAGGCTAAGAAAATAAAAACAGCGAATTTGCCGGCTGCCAATCTGGTCTTCCTGATTGATGTGTCTGGTTCGATGAGCCAACCGAATAAACTGCCATTACTGGTTTCTTCTTTCAAATTACTGACGGATCAGTTGCGTCCGGAAGACCGCGTAGCGATCGTAGTCTATGCCGGAAGATCGGCTTTGGTACTCCCTTCTACCCCGGGTTCTGCAACCACCACCATTAAAGATGCGCTGAATAAATTAGAAGCTGGTGGATCTACTGCCGGTGGAGAAGGTTTAGAACTGGCTTATAAAGTAGCCGCAGAAAACTTCATCAAAAAGGGCAACAACAGGGTAATCCTTGCCACAGATGGGGATTTCAATGTAGGTATATCCAGTGATCAGGAAATGGAAACGCTGATTGAAGCCAAAAGAAAAAGCGGCATCTTCCTAACCGTATTGGGTTATGGCATGGGCAACACCAAAGACAGCAAAATGGAGCTCCTTGCCGATAAAGGCAATGGAAATTATGCTTATATCGACAACATTACGGAGGCCAGAAAGGTCTTGATCAATGAGTTTGGCGGCACGCTGTTTACCGTGGCCAAAGACGTGAAATTGCAGGTAGAATTTAATCCTTCAAAGGTTCAGGCTTACCGCTTAATCGGGTATGAAAACCGCTTGCTGGAAGATAAAGATTTTAATGACGACCTTAAAGATGCGGGTGATATGGGTGCCGGACATACGGTGACTGCTTTTTATGAAATCATCCCTTACGGCGTCAACAGCAGCTTTACCCCTTCCGTTGATCCTTTAAAATATCAGGAAAATAAGGCTTTGAGCAGCACCAACAACAATCCGGAAATGCTGACGGTAAAAATGCGTTACAAACAACCGGATGGCGATAAAAGCAAGTTGCTGCAAAAGGCAGTGCTGGATACGACCTTTCCATTTGCCCGTGCTTCAGAGAATTTCCGCTTTGCTGCCGCAGTGGCAGAGTTTGGCCTGCTATTACGCCAGTCGGACTTTAAACAGGGTGCTAGTTTTGAACAGGTAATCGGCCTTGCCGAAGCCGCACAGGGAAAAGATACAGAGGGTTACCGTTCTGAGTTTTTAAAATTAGCAAAGTCGACTGCTTTATTGGCCAAAGATTTGCTTAGTATTGAAAACACAAACAAAGTCAATGAAAAGAACTAGCATTTATTTGATCGCCACCTGCTTAATTAGTCTGAGCAGCATCGAAGCGCAAAGTCAAACACAACTCGGTAAAATATTAAAAAAAGTAAGCGCAGCTACAAAACCTGCAACGACCAATACAGCCAATAGCGTAACCGGTACAACGGGTACACCAAGTACTTCTGAAATCGGATTCGGGATTAAAGAAGCATTAGAATTAGGAATCGGCAGAGGCGCAGATTTATTGTCGGCCAAAGATGGATTTATGGGCAATGCTGCCGTAAAAATCCTCTTCCCACCGGAAGCACTAAAGGTAGAAAAAACCTTACGCAGCGTTGGCTTGGG
Source organism: Pedobacter gandavensis (assembly GCF_032677645.1). Taxonomy (GTDB): domain Bacteria; phylum Bacteroidota; class Bacteroidia; order Sphingobacteriales; family Sphingobacteriaceae; genus Pedobacter; species Pedobacter gandavensis_A. The sequence goes on from NZ_JAVTSB010000001.1 coordinate 708,088, forward strand.
TTCTCTTGCCGATAATGTGGTCTTGAGCTTAAACAGAGCGGCAGAAGATGCAGCGAAAGAGGCGAAACCGATCTTCGTTTCGGCCATTAAACAGATGACGATTGCGGATGCAACCAATATTTTATTAGGGCAGCAAGATGCCGCAACCAACTATTTTAAAAGAGTAACCACCTCGCAGCTGATGGAGAAATTTCAACCGGTAATTACGAGCAGCTTAAGTAAAGTTGGTGCGGCAAAATACTGGGGCGATGCCACTAAACAGTACAATAAAATTCCCCTGGTGAAGCCGGTAAATACCGACTTGTCCAGCTATGTAGCTCAAAAAGCGATAGAGGGCATGTTTATCCAGGTGGCTCAGGAAGAGCTTAAAATCAGAGACAATCTGGGTGCTAGGTCGACCCCGCTTTTACAAAAAGTATTCGGTTACGCCGACCAGAAAAAGTAATCAGCATGGGCTTATAAATTAATAATCAAGCCCATGCATGTACTCCACCACATAAAAAACATTAGACATCTCATAAATAAAAGGTTACTTTTATAGGATAATACTAACAACACAGAAGTATATTGGATTTCAAAGATTTTAATTTTAACCCTGATTTATTAGAGGGTTTACTAGCCATGGGTTTTCGCAATGCGACGCCTATTCAAACAGCAGCTATTCCGCTAATTCTAGATAAAAAAGATCTAATTGCCTGCGCACAAACAGGTACCGGGAAAACCGGTGCTTACCTATTGCCGATCATGAACATGATCAGCATGACGGAAAACCGCCATAACAATACCTTGATATTGGCGCCTACACGTGAGCTTGCACAGCAAATAGATTTACAGGTAGAAGCACTTTCCTATTTCACCAACATCAGCTCTTTAACGGTTTATGGTGGTGGAGATGGTATCGCTTATGAGCAACAAAAACGCTCTATGCGCGAAGGTGTAGATATCATTATTGCCACTCCGGGACGTTTAATCTCCCATCTTTCTTCTGGATTGCTGAAACTGGATCAGTTGCAACACCTGGTTTTAGATGAGGCAGACAGAATGCTCGACATGGGTTTTTATGATGACATTATGCGCATCGTAAGCTTCCTTCCTAAGAAAAGACAAACGGTATTGTTCTCCGCAACGATGCCTCCAAAAATAAGAACTCTTGCCGCTAAATTACTTCATGAGCCTGAGCAAATCAGTATCGCGATTTCTAAACCGGCAGCAGGAATTAACCAGCAAGCTTACCTTGTTCATGACTCTCAGAAAGTTAAATTACTGACTGAACTCATGAAAAATATAGAGTTTCCAAGCATTCTGATTTTCGCTTCTACGAAGGAAAAAGTAAAGAACCTGGGTAAGGTATTCCGTGGATTAGGATTTAAAGCAGAAGCTTTCCATTCTGATCTTGGGCAAAAAGAAAGGGAGGCCATTTTATCGGAATTCAAGAATAAACGTGTTCCGGTATTGATTGGAACAGATGTTTTATCAAGAGGAATTGATGTGGAAGGGATCAGTCTGGTGATCAATTTTGATGTACCTCATGATCCGGAAGATTATATCCACAGAATCGGAAGGACGGCCAGAGCCGCAACTACCGGTACTGCAATCACCCTGGTGAATGAAAAAGACAAGCGTAAATTTGCGAATATTGAAAAACTGATCGAAAAAACGATCGACAGAATGCCGCTTCCTGAACATTTCGGAGAAGTTCCGGCTGATGCTCCGGAAGGTTTTGCAGGAGAAAAGAAATTTGACCGCAAAAAGCCACAACAACGTAAAGTATGGGGCAAAAAACCTAAAGGAAAACCTGCAGGTGCTGCAAGAACTTCAGAAAGTGCTGCTGTTGCTGCTCCTTCTGGCACAAATACTGCTGCTACAGAAAGTTCAGCGAACACCAATACAAGCGTAAAAACTAATACCACCAATACAGCCGTTACTGCCAGCCCTGATTCAGGAACTGTCAGTGCGACGAAAGACCAGGAATAAAACTTACTGATTATGCAAAACCTACCTCCTTTAGCAGAGCGAATGCGCCCTCAAAATCTGGATGAATATGTGGGCCAGCAGCATTTAGTAGGCCCTGATGCCGTATTGCGTAAAGCCATTCAAAGCGGGCAGCTCCCATCAATGATTTTTTGGGGCCCGCCGGGTGTTGGGAAAACTACGCTTGCTTACATTATATCTCAAACTTTAGACCGTCCCTTTTTTAACCTGAGTGCCATCAATTCCGGCGTAAAAGACATCAGGGACGTGATCGACCGGGCCGCAGCGCTCAAAAATAGTTTCATGGGTCTTCCGATTCTCTTTATCGATGAGATCCACCGTTTCAGCAAATCACAACAAGACAGTTTACTGGGTGCCGTAGAAAGAGGACTAGTCACTTTAATCGGTGCAACCACCGAAAACCCTTCTTTTGAGGTAATTTCCGCTTTACTTTCCCGCTCGCAGGTGTACATTTTAAAGTCCCTGGATGAAGAAGAACTGTCCGGTTTATTGCAAACAGCAATTAAACAGGATCAGGTACTGAAGACCAAAAACATCACGATTAAAGAACATGAGGCCCTGATCCGTTTATCCGGTGGAGATGCCCGCAAGTTATTAAACGTGCTGGAAATTGCCGTTAATGGCATCGGTGGTGATAAGATTGTACTGACCAATGAGAATGTGTTGAAACATGCCCAGCAGAACCTGGCTTTATACGATAAAGCAGGCGAGCAGCATTATGACATCATCTCCGCTTTTATCAAAAGTATCCGGGGTAGCGATCCCAATGCCGCTGTGTATTGGCTGGCCAGAATGATTGAAGGTGGTGAAGATCCTTCTTTTATCGCCAGAAGATTGTTGATCCTGGCCTCCGAAGATATCGGTAATGCCAATCCAAATGCGCTTTTAATGGCCAACAACTGTTTTCAGGCGGTCAATGTCATTGGCTTTCCGGAGTCTAGAATCATCCTTTCTCAGGCCGTAACGTATATGGCTTCTTCGGTAAAAAGCAACGCCGCTTATGAGGCGATAAATAAAGCACAGGCCCTGGTGAAACAAACCGGCAATTTGCCAGTCCCATTACATATTCGCAATGCGCCAACCAAGCTGATGAAAAAGATTGGATACGGTAAAGACTACCAGTATGCACATGGCTTTGAAGGGAATTTCTCAGAACAGGAGTATTTCCCTGACACGTTGAGCGGCACTAAATTATATGACCCGGGGAAAAACCCTGCGGAAGATAAACTGAGGGAGAAGCTACGACAAAACTGGAAAAATAAATACAACTATTAATATGCTTTCAACCTTTCTGGACCATCAATGGAAATCCTTCTGGCGCTCAAAAAATAAAGGTGGAACAATTGCGACGCAGTTGCTCATCGGATTTGTAGTCTTATACCTACTGGGGGCCGCGTTTTTCCTGGGCATCGGCTTAGAAGGCTTTATCGAGCAGATTTTCCCTAAGAAAAATGTGTTTGATGTTTTCAATGGCTTCATTCTTTACTATTTCGCTGTTGATTTTATGATGCGGATGCAATTGCAGGATTTGCCAACCCTGGCCATTGTTCCCTATCTTCATTTGAGAATTCCAAAGAGAAAGATCGTTAACTTTTTAAATGTAAGCGCCCTGTTTTCTGCGTTTAACGTGTTACCCCTATTTTTATTCCTGCCTTTTTGCGCAACCGCAATATCGGAGATCTATGGTCCATTAGCCGCGCTGATGTATGTGGTAGCCATCTTTTCCCTGATGATCTTTAACAATTATGCGGCTTTATATATCAAAAGACTGAGCATTCAGAACCTGACCCTGGTACCCATTGTATTGCTGGTGATCGTTGGGTTCGCCTTACTGGAATATTTCAAAGTGTTCTCTATTGCCGCGATTTCAAATACCGTATTTTACTTTATTACCGATTATCCTTTCGCTGCACTGGGCTTTACCGTATTAGCAGCGCTGATGTTTGTAGCCAATGCCCGCTATCTGCGCAGTAACCTATATGTAGAGGAATTGAGTAGCGCAAAAGCGGAAAAAGCCAGTACCGATTACCCCTTTCTGAATCGTTTTGGGAAGGTAGGTACGTTAGTGGCCCTGGAAATTAAGCTGATTCTCAGAAATAAAAGAAGTCGCTCTGCGATCACCATGAGTTCGCTCCTGTTATTTTATGGCTTACTGTTTTATAAAAAAGAGGCCTTAGATAAGGACCAGATTGGCATCATGATTTTTGCCGCTGTATTCATGACGGGTAGTTCGATCAGTGTTTACGGGCAATTCATGTTTGGCTGGCAGGCCGCACATTTCGATGGCCTGATGGCGAATAAGATTGACATCAAAGACTTTTTCAGGGCGAAATTCCTGTTATTCACACTATTTTCCACATTGGTTGCGCTTTTGAGCTGTTTATATGGATTCATCAGCTGGAAAATACTGGTGATTCATTTGGCCGCATACCTTTATAATGTCGGGATAGGGACAATTATCGTGTTGTACTTTGCCACACGGAATTATAAAGCCATCGATGTTAGTAAAGCGGCAGCCTTCAATTACCAGGGCGTAGGCGCCAGTCAGTGGATCTTGGGTATCCCTTATTTTTTATGCCCATTCCTGATCTTCCTTCCCCTTTCTCTGAGCGGCCATCCTTACTGGGGACTGCTGGCCTTAGGATTATTCGGCCTTGCCGGCTTCCTGACCCGGGGCTTCTGGATAGATTTTTTAGTGAAAGAGTTTAATAAGAGAAAATACAAAATTGCAGCAGGCTTTAGAGAAAAATCATGATTTTAGAAATTTCAAACTTAAAAAAGACTTACGGCGATAGAACCGTTGTCGATATTGAATCCCTACAGATCAATGCCGGGGAAACTGTGGGAATTGTGGGTAACAATGGAGCAGGGAAAACCACCATGTTTAGGATGGTACTGGATCTGATCCGCCCCAGCGCAGGAGAAATCCGCTCTAAAGGCGACTTGGTGGATAGCACTGACAGCTGGAAAGATTATACCGCTTCCTATCTTGATGAAGGTTTTCTGATTGATTACCTCACTGCCGAAGAATATTTTATGTTTATTGCGAGTCTTCATCAGATGACCGCAGCAGATGTAACCGAATTTCTGCTCCAATTTGAGGACTTCTTCAACGGGGAAGTTTTGAAGAAAGGCAAGTATATCAGGGACTTCTCTAAAGGAAATCAAAATAAGATCGGGATTGCCGCGGCCTTAATGCAAAATCCGGATCTGTTGATTCTGGATGAGCCTTTCGCCAACCTTGACCCAACCACGCAGATCCGCCTGAAAACGCTGATCCGCTCCCTAAAAGCAGAACGCCAGATGTCTACCCTGATTTCCAGTCATGATTTAAACCATGTCACTGACGTATGTGACAGGATTATTTTAATGGAAAAAGGCGTGATTATCAAAGATATACACAAAACAGAAACGACATTAAGTGAACTGGAAGCTTATTTTGCAGAGTAAGATCTGGCATTGTACAGAATTATAGTCAGTATTAAATCTTGTTTTAGCCAGGTCTTAGGCCCTGGCTTCTCTTTTTCCTGACATTTAGCTGTTAAATTATTCCTATGACACAATAATTTTACAAAACACGAAAGTTGGCATTCCGTTTGATTAACGGTCTTAGTAAAATAAATTATAAAACTATGATTACTTCAAGATTTAAAATAGCAGCATTTAGTATCGCATTAGCAATGGGTGCAATGACATTCCAGGGCTGTGATAGCTTAACTAAAACACAAAAAGGTGCAGGTATTGGTGCTACTGCAGGTGGTGTTCTAGGTGCTCTTATCGGAAAAAAAGCGGGTAACACTGCTGTTGGGGCTATCATTGGTGCTGCTGTTGGTGGTACTGCCGGTGGATTTATTGGAAAAAGAATGGACAAACAAGCTGCAGAGATTCAAAATGCAATCCCTAATGCTGAAGTAATCCGTGAAGGTGAAGGTATTATCGTGAAGTTTGATAGTGGTATCCTTTTTGGATTCGACAAATCTGACTTAACTCCAGCTGCAAGAGCTAATGTACAAGCTTTAGTTGCTTCTCTTGCTAAATATCCGGGAACGGACGTTAAAGTAATTGGTCACACTGATAACATCGGAAAAGAAGCTTATAACATGAGTCTTTCTGAGCGTAGAGCTGCAGCAGTTAAAGCTTATGCAGTGTCTCAGGGTATTCCTGGATCACGTTTAATCACTATCGGTAAAGGTATGTCTGAGCCAATTGCTGACAACAGCACTGAGGCTGGAAGAGCTGCTAACCGTAGAGTTGAAGTGGTAATTGTTGCCAATGATCAATTGAAACAACAAGCGACTCAACAAGGAAAATAAGAACATCCACATCTACCTATAAAGTTAAAAAACCCGTCGTACATTGTACTTCGGGGTTTTTTATGTGATCAGATTTTTACTCAGCTTAGTGTTCTTCTTCCTGTTGTTCCGGCGTTCCGTAGATATCTTCAAAATAAGATACCGCAAGGGATTTTAGTAACAACTCCTGCTCCATCATTGCAAATGAGGGAACGGCTTTCGTGAGTTTCCAATGTGGCCATCCATCCTGGTCCAATCCTTCCAGTTCATAAAAACCCATTTCACTCAATAAACGGCAGGTTGCAATGTGCATTAACTCTTCCTTTTGTCTTTTACTATACTTGCCAGGTCCTTTGCCCAACTCCTGTACACCGATTAAAAACAAAATCACCTTTAAATCGGGTACATCAGAATCAAACTCCTGAGCTATCTTTTGTTGCAAAACTTTCCATTTCGCGTGTATTTCTGCAGGTTTCATGCCTCAAAGATACAAATTAAGCTTTGTGCATTATTACAATAAAATTAAGGGTTTAGCCCCTGATTTTACTATTTTAGCCTATATCACCTGAGTAGTTGAAAAAAGGCTTTTACACCGATAAAACTATTGGCAGATGATCAATACATGACCATTGAAAAACAATAATATACCTATGAAAAAAACAATCATAACCGGTCTGATGGCCTACGGGATGTCTGGAAAAGTATTTCACGCCCCTTTTGTACAGGCGCATCCCGGTTTTACCTTACGTGCCGTAACCGAGCGAAATCAAAAAAATGCAGCTGCAGATTATCCTGAAATCATCAGCTATAATACCATCGAAGATTTACTGGCCGATGAACAAATTGAACTGATCATCATCAATACGCCAAACAATACCCACTATGATTATGCTAAAAAAGCATTACAGGCAGGGAAACATATTTTAGTAGAAAAACCCTTTACCGCTACGGTGGAAGAAGCAAAAGAGATTCTTGCCCTGGCAAAAACGCTGGACAGGAAAGTGCTTTTCTATCAAAACAGAAGATGGGACAGTGATTTCAGAGCGGTTCGTGAAGTGATTGAAAGCGGAAAACTTGGGAAACTTTCAGAAGTACATTTCCGTTACGACAGATATCGTTCTACGATTGGCGTAAAAAGCTTTAAAGAGGACCCGATTGCTGCCGCTGGTTTGATGTACGACCTTGGTCCGCATTTACTGGATCAGGCTTTGAGTATTTTCGGTAAGCCTGATGCTTTTCATAAGATACTGGGTAAAAACCGCGTAAATACACAGGTTGACGATTATTTCTCGATTCACCTGAGTTATCCAAATAGTGTCAATGTATTTGTTCATTCGAATATGATGGTGGTAGAATCTTTACCGGCATTTGTAATCAACGGAACAAGTGGTTCTTTACATAAGGTTAGAGCGGATGCCCAGGAAGCGCAATTGCTGGCAGGCATGAAGGTTAATGACCCTGCTTATGGTATTGAGGCCCCGGGAACGGAAGGTAAATTGTATTTACTGGATGCCGATGGTAAAAAGACTACACAGGAGATTCCTGCTTTGCAAGGCAGTTACCTGCCCTTATTTGAAGCGGTTTATCAGACCATTGTGAACAATGAGGCTTACCCGGTAACCGAAGAACAGGTGATTACACAATTGGAAATACTGGAGGCTTAACCCATGCAGGCATTTTTTATACTAATCCCGATCTTACTGCTGGTGATCTATTTTATCTTTAGAAAAGACAGTCACCGAAACTATGTGATGTTAAGCGAAGAAGATAAGCAGATGCTGTTTCAGCATGTGGTTTATTACCAGCATCTCACCGTAGAAGACCGTTTAAAGTTTGAGCAACGCATTTCTGCGTTTCTGGCAGAGGTAAAAATTGAAGGTGTAGGCACTCCGGTGACTGTACTTGATAAGTTATTGATTGCTTCCAGTGCCGTGATTCCGGTATTTGGTTTTGAGGAATGGCATTACCGCAACCTGACCAATATCCTGTTATACCCGGATACCTTTAACGAGGATTTCCAGTATGAAGGCGGTCAGCGCAATATCTTAGGCATGGTTGGTTCTGGCTATATGAACGGACAAATGATCTTATCCAGAGCGGCCTTGATCAAAGGATTTTCCAATGCAGCGGATAAAGAGAATACGGCCATTCATGAATTTGTACACTTGCTGGATAAATCTGACGGTGCAACTGATGGTATCCCTGAAAACCTGATGAGACACGAATATGTGATGCCATGGGTAAGAATGATCCATGAGGAGATGAAAAGAATTGAAAAGGGAAAATCAGATATTAACCCTTATGCGATCACCAATGAGGCGGAGTTTTTTGCAGTAGTATCGGAATATTTCTTTGAAAAGCCAGATCAGTTTAAGTCGAAACACCCGGAGCTTTATGAAAGCTTGTCGGAGATATTTTCGCAGGATCTGGCAGGGAAGGCTTCTTAGCTATTTTTATAGCTTACTTCTAAACTTTTACAGCTGGCAGCCCATTATAGGACTGCCAGTTATGTTTTATAAACTGCCTAATACGGCAACATTGAATTCTGTGGGTACTTCTATATGTGGAATGTGCCCGCAGCCTTCGAATTCTACAATCTTTGCACCTGGTATTTTAGCAGCGGTCTGCTTACCTAAAAACCGGTATTGTCCGTGTAGAGCCTGTTGATCCGGACTTAACAGCCCTTTTCCAACAATCGTTTTGTCTTCTTTTCCAATAAACAACACCGTAGGGACACGTACATTGATAAATTCGTGGACTACCGGTTGTTCGTAAATCATGGTATAGGTCATGGCGTTAACTCTGGCCAGTCTTGGGAAATCTGCACTCTTCGTCATGCCACCTGCAACGCGAACCAATTCGTCGTATTCTGGTTTCCAAACGGTGAAATAAGAGCTTTGATAGTATTTCTTTACGCTTTCAGGCGTCGCTTTTAATTCGTTCTGGTATTGCTGATCCGTACTCAGGTAAGGGATGAAATTGCGGTAATCTTCTAAGCCTATCGGGTTTTCGAGTAATAGTTTTTCGGTATTTTTAGGATACATCAATGCGAAACGGGTAGCCAGCATTCCGCCCATCGAGTGGCCAAGGATATTCGCTTTCTGAATGCCTAAGGTGTCCAGTAATTGTTTTGTCCAGCGGGATAACTGGTGAAAGCTGTAATGAATATATGGTTTGGATGATCTGCCAAAGCCGATCTGATCCGGAACCACAACTCTAAATCCGCGGTCGCTCAATGCTTTTATCGTGCTTGTCCAGTAGTATCCAGCAAAGTTTTTACCATGTAACAATACTACTGTTCTACCATTCGCTTTGCCTTGAGGCGCCACATCCATATAGGCCATATTGATATCCTGTCCTTCGGTATGAATTGGAAAATACTTGACTGGATAAGGGTATTTAACGTTTTCTAAGGAGATAGAGAGGGTATCTGCCTGTTGGGCCAAACTCGCTGTGGCACTGAAAAGTAAGCAGAAGTAAAGCACAAATTTCTGATAAAACATAGGATGATTTTAGGGAAAACAATAATAGGTACTGAAAGTTCTAAACTTAAGCATTATTTATATTTTTGGGGAAATATAAAATGTATGAGCAGTCACCAAATAGGTTTGGAGCGGTTAACTATGGATCAGATTTCCAGGATTATCGCCGAGAAAACTTTGCTACAATTATCCGATGCAGCTATCGCAAAAATAGAACAATGCAGAAGCTACCTGGACGAAAAGTTAGCCCGTCATGAGGGGCCGGTTTACGGGATCAATACCGGCTTTGGCTATTTGCAAAACGTAGAGATTGAATCAGAAAAGCTTTCTCAGCTGCAGCATAATCTGCTGCTTTCCCATGCCTGTGGAACCGGTGAAGAGGTCGCTCCAGAGATCGTGAAGTTGATGTTACTGCTAAAAATCCAGTCGCTGAGTTATGGCCATTCTGCCATTGCCTTAGCCACAGTTTCCAGGCTGCTCGACTTTTACAACCATGATATTTTACCAGTGATATATACCCAGGGTTCTTTAGGCGCTTCCGGCGACCTTGCTCCCCTTGCTCATCTGGCCCTTCCCCTGATTGGCGAAGGTATCGTCTGGTATCAGGGAGAAAAGATAGCGGTTTCGAATCTCTATGAAAAATTAGGTTGGGAACCCTTAAAGTTACAATCGAAAGAAGGCCTGGCATTGATCAACGGAACACAGTTTATGAGTGCTTACGGCGTATTTTGCTTGTTGAAATCCTCAGCCCTGATGAATTGGGCCGATGCCATTGCTGCCATGTCTATTGATGGTTTTGATTGCAGAATCGATCCTTTTGAAACTTTTAGTCATGTCATCAGGCCTCATGCCGGACAATTACATACCGCAGCCAGCATTTCGAAATGGCTTTCCGGAAGCGAGCTGATCAGCAGACCAGGCAAGCAAACGCAGGACCCCTACTCTTTCCGCTGTGTACCTCAGGTGCATGGGGCAAGTAAGGACAGCATCAATTATATCCGCTCGGTGTTTGAAACGGAAATCAATTCCGTGACCGATAACCCCAATGTTTTTCCGGAAGAAGACCGTATTATTTCTGCAGGGAATTTCCATGGCCAGCCCTTGGCTTTAACCCTGGATTTCCTTTGTATTGCCCTGGCAGAATTAGGTTCTATCTCAGAAAGAAGGACTTTTCAATTGATTTCCGGTCAGCGGGGATTACCGCCTTTCTTAGTGAAAAACGCAGGATTGAACTCCGGTTTGATGATTACGCAATATACCGCAGCCTCCATTGCCAGCGAAAACAAGCAGTTATGTACGCCAGCTTCGGTGGATAGCATTGTTTCCAGTAACGGTCAGGAAGACCATGTGAGCATGGGTGCAAATGCCGCAACGAAGTGTTTACGCGTAGTTAATAACCTGGAAAGAATTTTAGCGATTGAATTATTGACTGCCGCTCAGGCTTTAGACCTGAGGAAGCCATTACGCTCTTCTGAGGCGATAGCAGCTTTGCATGCAGATTACCGGGGCTTTGTTTCTTTTAATGAAGCAGATCGCTTGCTGGCGGTTGATATCGCCGCTTCGGTGGTGTTTTTGAGAACAAAAGAAGGTTTGTTGAAAACGAAAGAGGCTTAATAAAATCAAATCGGCTGTCTTCACAAATAGTGAACCCCAAAAGTTTTTGTCTAACTTTTGGGGTTCACTTCATTTCAGGAGACAGCTGCTTTGCTGATGTTGCAATTAGCGCCTATAAGAACGGTACGCTGATCCCGAAGGTTACATTACGTCCGGCATTGTAAATCCCTTCCATTTTGTACCTGCTCAGGTGGTTAAAATATTTCGTATCCAATAGGTTTTGTCCGGTTACCCAGAGGTTCAGTTTCCCTTTTTTAGTATTGATCGTGGTTCCGATTCCGGCATCTAACAGCGTATAGCCATCCGTTTGAGTTTCAAAACTATCGAAACGCGCTTGTTTCAACACATTGGTTAAGCCTACTTTCATATAGGTTCCGGCCAGGCCTTTGATACTTGGTTCGAAACGCAATTCGTTATTGATCGATGCTGCCGGAATGAAAGGCAAGGGCTGATCATTTGCGCGGTTAGTTCCTTTGACATAGGCAAAAGAGTTTTCAAAATGCAGCGATTTGATCAAGTGGAAATCCATAGAGGCTTCTCCCCCGATCAGGTCGGCATTGGTTTGCACAAAACGGTAAACCGGCAAGGTTTCTGTCAGGCCTCCACCATCGGTGATTCCGGTAGTTTCATTGTTAAAATTACCCGCGTAGATGTAGTTATAGATGCGGTTGGCATAGGCGTTTAGTCCGAAAGTAACCGAATTGGCCGTGTATTCCAGTCCCAGGTCAAATTGTAAACTGGTTTCCTGTTTCAGGTTTGAATTCCCGATTTCGTATCTGAATGTTCCTTCATGGCGACCATTTGCTGCCAGTTCGGCAATATTCGGGGCACGAAATCCAGATCCGGCATTTCCTTTTAACACGAGGTTTTTAGCTACCTCATACGCAAAACCTACAGATCCGGAAACGTTAGAAAACTGGTTGTCGAAAGCGGTAAATAAAGGCTCCCCATCTACTGAAAGTGCTTTCCCATTTACCTTTTTGTAATCGTAACGGGCACCAATATTGAAGGCTCCTTTTTCGAAATTACGTTTCAGGTACACAAAAGCACCGACATTGTTGCTATTATAATCAGGGATCAGGAACTCATCGCCTTTATTCACATTATTCTGGTACATGCCCTGAACACCGATTGCCGGCTCCCATTTCCCCGCATTCGGGAAGTAATATTTTACATCATAGGTATAAGAATTCAGGTTTAAGTTTAGTCCTGGTTCTGTGGCACTTTCTTCAAATTCCTTCCTCATATTGCGTTGAAAAGCAAAAGTTGTTTTCAGCTGTCCGGTTCCGAGAATAAAATTACTGTTTAATGCCGCGCGGTAATGGTTAATGTTCTGGAAAGGCAATCCGATTCTGCGTTCCTGTGCTTCGGCTTTTGGGATCACTTCGCCTTCTTCGTTTACATATTCGCCTTGCTCATTAGGCCCGTGTTCTACTAAACCAATATTGGTGTGGAAGCGGGAGAAAGTCAAATGAGAATATCCCCAGCTCTTATTTAAACCCACCATCCCGTTTAAATTGAATTCGTTGAAACCAGAATTCGGCACTACCGCATCTTTATACGCAAAGCCATACGCGTTTTTATAGGAAGCGCGACCGCGATAGACGAAGCCATTGTCATTGCCCTGAAGCATTAATGAAGAAGCAGTTAATCCGTTATTTGTCGCATAGGTACTGGTAAAATTACCGTTAAACGTGCCTGGAGGCGGAACAAGATCATCGATAATGTTGATCACACCACCCAAAGCATCAGAGCCGTAGAGTAAACTTGCCGGGCCTTTCAGGATTTCTATTCTTGCCGCAGAAAACTGATCTACTTCAATTCCATGCTCATCGCCCCATTGTTGTGCTTCTTCTCTTGCTCCATCAACCATGGTCAATACGCGGTTGTAGCCCAATCCACGGATGGTTGGTTTAGAAATCGCACCGCCAGTGCTCACCTGAGATATCCCCGGTACTTTAGCGATCGCGTCTACCAGGTTTGTTCCGCCAGCCTGCGCCAGCTTATCTTTACCTATAGAAACGACGGATAAACTGTTGGTTTTGTTGTTCGCACTAAATGGCGAGCCCGTGATCACCACTTCCGCGCTTTCTATTGCAGAGGGTGCCATAGCGATGTTTAACTTGTTGATCGTACTCAAGTCTACGATTTGCGAATAGGTTTTATAGCCGATAAAGCGGACTTCCAGCAGGAATCGCCCTTTGGCAGGGATATTTTTAAGAATAAATTCTCCCTCGGCATTGGTGCTGGTCACTGCTTTTAAATCGCTGATGTAGACCGTTGCGCCAACTAATGGCTCCTGAGTGTCGGCATCGGTAACTTTACCTTTGAATTCTGCTAGTCCGGCAGCAAATGCAGGAGCCGAGAAAAGGGTGTATAGTAAAACCATTAATACCAGATGTATCTTTTTCATGTGTTTGGTGTGTAGTGATGCTTTGCGCTGTTTCATTGTACAGTTTTATGCTGCGTTGTACACTATACTATTGCGCAAAGCATTGTATTGGCCGAAGCCAGTTTTATAAATGATAAATTGAGTTTTGCGGCTATGATCAGCCATCCTCCAAAGATCAAAATACGGGGAGACCAGGAAAATCCTTAGCCTGTTTCTAATTTTTCCTATCCCGCAGCCACAGCTACCGTTAAAAACAGCAAAAATTCCTGAAAATCCAGTATAAGCAACCTGGCCAATCCCTAAAATTGACAAGCTATTTGATCTCCCGGAGGAAAATCTCCTAAAGGAAAAATCACCCGAAGGAAAAGAAAAAGATTAGACGGTTGGAGGACCCCGGAGTGAGGTGCTAATGAGTTCGGTATAAGAACCGGTTAATAAAGCATAATGCTTAATGACAGGGACTGTTTCCAGGTAAACCTGAAACTGAGTCTGTTCCTGCAGGTAGTTTTTTTCGAAATGTGCGGCACAAACCAGACAGTTTTCTACATGACTCCCAACGTGTAATTTATGGGTACATATTTTTTCATTCTGGCAATGCACTTCTTCCTCATGGTGGTGGAAGGCGCTAAAAGGCGTCAAAGCTATCGCAAACACCCAAAGCAAGGCTATGGATAATATTTGATGGATATGTTGACGGCGCTTTTTCAATTTCGAGGGCTAAAATACGCAATCTCACATAATTACATACATTTGTTTTATAACATTGCCCTTACATGACCGCATAATGGATTTAAGTTTAGATTTAAGTAAAAGACAAACCCCAACCGGAAATACATTGACTTGTAAAGGATGGGTACAGGAAGCTGCATTGCGAATGCTACTGAACAACCTTGACCCCGAGGTAGCCGAACGGCCGGAAGAGCTGATCGTCTATGGAGGGCGTGGAAAAGCTGCCAGAAATAAGGAAGCTTTAGCATTAATCATTAAAGCACTTCAGAATTTAGAAGATACCGAGACATTATTGATCCAGTCGGGGAAACCTGTTGGCGTTTTGCCAACCCATAAAGATGCCCCAAGGGTATTGATCTCGAACTCGCAACTGGTTCCAAAGTGGGCTACGCAAAAACATTTTGATGAGCTGGAAGATAAAGGCCTGATGATGTACGGACAGATGACCGCAGGGTCCTGGATTTACATCGGATCGCAGGGAATCGTTCAGGGAACGTATGAAACGTACTCGGCTTTGGCCAAAAAACATTTCAACAGCAACCTGAAAGGTACGCTAAACGTGACTGCCGGATTGGGCGGAATGGGTGGCGCGCAACCTTTAGCGATTACCATGAATCAGGGCGTTTGTCTGGCCGCAGATGTGGAAGAATGGCGCATTCAAAAGCGCCTGGAAACACGTTATATCGACGAAATTGAACATGATATTGATACCGCTATTGATAAAGCATTAGCTTATAAAAAAGACGGAAAAGCCTTGTCGATTGGCGTAGTCTGCAATGCGGTAGATTTACTCCAACGACTGATTGACCGCAACATTACCCCGGATACGCTGACAGATCAGACTTCAGCACATGATCCTTTGATCGGTTATTTCCCGGAGGGATTAACCGTAGCCGAAGCCAACGATTTGCGCAAAGCAGATCCGGAGACTTATGTGAAAAAGAGCTATGAAACGATGGCAAAACACGTTCGTCAGATGTTGACCTTGCAGGATCGTGGCGCTATTACCTTTGATTATGGGAATAACCTGCGCGGAAGGGCATTGGAAGCCGGCGTAGAAAACGCATTCGACTTTCCAGGCTTCGTTCCTGCCTATATCCGTCCGCTATTTTGCGAGGGAAAAGGTCCTTTCAGATGGGCCGCACTGAGTGGTGATCCACAGGATATTTATGAAACTGACAAAGTAATTCTGGAACTTTTTCCGGAAAATGAGAGTCTGAAGCAATGGATTACCATGGCTCAGGAACGTATCGCTTTCCAGGGATTACCGGCAAGAATTTGCTGGCTCGGACAAGGAGAAAGAGAAAAAGCCGGTCTGGCATTTAATAAATTAGTGGCTGAAGGCCGGGTAAAAGCGCCTTTAGTGATTGGCAGAGATCATTTAGACACCGGTTCTGTGGCTTCTCCAAACCGGGAAACGGAAGCCATGCTGGATGGTTCTGATGCCGTTGCCGACTGGCCGATCCTCAATGCACTGATCAATACTGCCGGTGGTGCCAGCTGGGTTTCTTTACACCATGGTGGCGGCGTAGGCATCGGATATTCTATTCATGCCGGGATGGTGATCGTTGCCGATGGCACTGAAGATGCTGCCATCAGGATCAAACGCGTATTGCATAATGATCCGGCTATGGGCGTAATCAGACATGCAGATGCTGGTTATGACATTGCAAAAGACACCTTAAGAAAACATAGACTGGGTTTAAAATAAACACCGCGGGACGCCTTACATTTTATTACAAAACCGTGATGGAATAATAAGCTAAATTGAGCGGTCTGCGAAACTAAGCAGACCGCTTTAACGTTTATTAAATAAAAAGGAATGGCAACTGCGCAACAAATCAAGAACGGGTACATTGATTATGTACTTCTCCATGGCGAACAACCCGCATCAGTATATAGCTTTGTTAAGAAACTAAAGATTGCGGAGACGGATTTTTATGACTTCTACCCCTCTTTTGAAAGTATTGAAAAGAATCTTTGGGTAGAACTTACCCTCGAAACGATCCATGCAATCGAAGCGCAGGAAGTTTGGAGCCAGTACTCTTCAAGAGAGAAAATCCTTTCTTTCTTTTACAGCTTTGTAGAAGTTTTAAAAAGACACCGGAGTTTCATCATCTATAGCTTAAAAAAACACCAGAATAAGTTTGGTACACCAGCGGTTTTATCTGGCGTAAGGCCGATTTTTGAGAACTTCGCAGAAGGAGTGATCAATGAAGGCCTGGAAAGTGGCGAATTGGCCAACCGCAAATTCTTAAGCAAGCGTTATAAAGACGCAGTCTGGGTACAATTTGGCTTTATCGTTAACTTCTGGACCACTGACGACAGTGCCGGATTTGAAAAAACTGATGAAGTCATTGAAAAAGGTGTCAATGTAACCTTCGACCTATTTGAGCGCTCTCCGCTGGATAACCTCCTGGAATACGGGAAATTCTTATCCAGAAACGGAAACTTTAAAGAAAAGATGGGACTATAAAATTCATGAAAGAACAAGGGAGTATTCCGGTAACGAAGGGACAGAGATCAGCGAAGTTTGTAAAAACAGGAATTCAGATTGGTGGTAATTATATCAAGCATTATTCTAAGAAATTATTTAACCCGGAGCTGAGCAGAGATGAGCTAAATGAAGACAATGCCACTGATATTTATAAGTCATTGAGCGAACTTAAAGGCAGTGCTTTAAAGGTTGCCCAGATGCTGAGTATGGATAAAAATATCCTGCCAAAATCTTATATCGACAAGTTTACTCAGTCGCAATATAATGCACCTCCCCTTTCCGGCCCCCTCATCGTCAGAACTTTCAGCAAGCATTTCGGAAAAACTCCGGAGCAGATTTACGATAAATTTAACCTGCATTCCAGCAATGCCGCGTCCATCGGACAAGTGCATCAGGCAGAGCTAAACGGAAAAACCTTAGCCGTTAAAATACAATATCCCGGTGTTGGCGACAGCATCTCTTCGGACCTGAAACTGGTGAAGCCTTTTGCTTTCCGCCTGTTGGGAATGAACGAAAAAGACCTCAATATTTACATCAAAGAAGTAGAAGAAAGATTACTGGAAGAGACCGATTATGAGCTGGAAGTACGTCGCTCTATCGAGTTTTCCGAAGCTTGCAGCCATTTACAAAATGTGGTCTTCCCTAAATATTACCCTGAACTTTCCAAAAAACGGATCATCACCATGGACTGGATTGAAGGTTTGCACCTGAAAGAGTTTTTGAAAACCAACCCTTCACAGGAGCTGAGAAACAAAATCGGACAAGCCCTTTGGGACTTTTACAATTTCCAGCAGCATGAACTCAGAGCCGTACACGCGGATCCACATCCGGGTAATTTCATGATCACGCCCGATGAGAAATTGGGAGTCATTGATTTTGGCTGTATCAAGGAAATGCCGGATGATTTTTACTATCCGTTCTTCTCCCTGATCTCCACAGATGTGCTGCAGGACAAAGCGAAAACCATTGTCGCTTTCAGGCAACTGGAAATGATTCATCCCGAAGATACCGAAAGTCAGATTGAGTTTTATTATAAGGCTTACCGTGAGATGATCGAACTTTTTGCCAGACCATATACCAGCAAAACCTTCGATTTCAGTAAGCCTGAATTCTTTGATCAACTGTATAAATATGCGGAAAAAGTGGCCACCATGCCTGAATTTAAACAGGCCAGAGGCGTAAAACACTTCATCTATGTGAACCGTACCAATTTCGGCTTATACACCATTTTACAGGAATTAAAGTCTGTGGTACAAACGGATACTTTTCAACCCCATACCTTAAAATGAAAATCCTGCTGACAGGTGCGAATGGTTATATCGGCACCCGGTTACTCCCTGTGCTGTTGGCAGCAGGGCATGAAGTGGTGTGTATGGTTCGTGATAAAAGGCGTTTTGCAGAGGCCTCAGATTTTGGTGATCAGGTACAAATTATCAGTGGAGACCTGCTCATACCAGAAAGCTTAATAGAAATCCCAGCCGATATTACTGCGGCTTATTACCTGGTCCATTCTATGTCGGCCAGCGAACATGGCTTTTCCGAACTGGAAAGCCGCGCAGCAAAAAACTTTATCGGATGTCTGAAACCTACCCAATGCCAGCAGGTAATTTACCTGACCGGCATTGTGAACGACTCCGGGCTATCGGAACATTTAAGCTCCAGACTGGCGGTAGAGGAGGTATTAACACAATCGGGGATTCCTTTTACCATTTTAAGAGCAGCGATTATTATCGGCTCCGGAAGCGCATCATTCGAAATCATCAGAGACCTGACGGAGAAATTACCGGTCATGGTAGCCCCGAAATGGATTAAAACTAAATGCCAGCCGATAGGCATACGCGATGTACTCCGGTATTTAAGTGGCGTATTGTCAAATGAGAAAGCTCTCCGGCAGACTTTCGACATCGGAGGACCAGACATTCTGAGTTATAAAGAAATGATGCTACAGTACGCAGAAGTAAGGCATTTAAAGCGCTTCATCATCACCTTACCCTTGCTTACACCCCGCTTATCTTCGCTCTGGCTAAACATGGTCACTTCTGTTCCCTATGCTTTGGCGAGGAGTCTGGTAGACAGCATGAAAAACGAGGTGGTTTGTAAAGAAAATAACATCCATACGGTGATTCCGGGCAGCTGTTTAGCCTACCGTAAAACCCTGGAGCTTGCTTTTGAGAAAATTGAGCAAAACGCTATTGTTTCCAGCTGGAAAGATGCCCTGAACCGGGGTTATCTGGATACGAGCTTCATGGATCAGGTTAAAGTTCCACAAAACGGAACCCTGGAGTATAAGGTTAAAATGCCTTTTACAAGAGATCCACAGGAAGTATTTGAAAACATCTGGAGTATCGGCGGAAACCGCGGTTGGTATTATGCCAACTGGTTATGGAATTTAAGGGGCTTTTTGGATAAGCTGATGGGCGGCGTAGGTACCCGCAGGGGAAGAACGAGCAATACCTCCATCCATGCCGGCGATGTACTGGATTTCTGGCGGGTTTTACTGGCCGATCAGCAACACAAACGTTTGTTGCTATTTGCGGAAATGAAAGTCCCCGGAGAAGCCTGGTTAGAATTTAAAATCATTGAATTTCATGGGCAATATTTCCTGTCGCAGATTGCCACCTTCCGCCCTTCCGGATTATGGGGAAGGGTCTACTGGTACGCGATGTTTCCTTTCCATATCTTTATTTTCAATGGGATGGCCAGGCGAATAACGGAGTTTAAGGGGTAATAAAAAAGGCACAATCGCCACAATTGCACCTTCCTTAAAAACCTAAAACTTAATACTAAGACACTCAAAAACACAAAAGGTTTCATCGGTTTATGTTTTTTATTTACAATAACGCAACATTTACCACATTATTCCAATCCATACCCCCTATCTAAGCCTATTCCCTGTTGGCAAATGTTTTTACCTGAAATTGTTGATAAAAACGAGTAAATGTATTAACAAATCAATCCTGTTAAATATATTTGTATTACATCCAACCCCCCCCGATTTTGGCAAATAGCTCTAAAATTTACAAAAACATACTCGTCGTTGAGGACAATCATGCCATACTTGATGTCATCACGCTGATCTTACAAAGCGAAGCATATAAAGTTACCGGTCTCCACAAAAGCATCAACATGATGAGCCATATTGAACAAAGCAAGCCAGATCTTGTCATTTTGGACATTATGCTCCCTGATGGAGATGGCAGAGAACTGTTAACGCAACTCAGATCTGACACCAACACCGCGGAAATTCCCGTATTAATGATCTCCGCAAGATATACCGAAGCCAATATCCAGCATGGTGCTTTTAAGCCGAATGGTTTTTTAGCTAAACCGTTTGATATTGACGATTTGCTCGATAGAATCGAGGGCATTCTTGCCGGAAAAGTCTACTAGATCTTAAGCCTATGAACGCCAATCAGGAACTCATCACCAAATTCTATACGGCATTTCAAAATAAGGATATTGCCGGCATGCAGCATTGCTACAGCGATCAGGCAACTTTCAGCGACCCTGTATTTACCAATCTAAATGCGACAGAACTGCGCGCCATGTGGGCGATGCTGATTGAAAGCGGAAAAGATATGCGTGTGGAATTTTCTGCGGTTAAAGCCACAGAAAATGGCGCTACTGCCCATTGGGATGCGCATTACACTTTTTCGGCAACAGGAAGAAAGGTTTTTAACCAGATTGATGCACAGTTTGTGATCGAAAACGGAAAAATCATCCGGCACAGGGATCAGTTCGACTTCTATAAATGGTCGAAACAATCGCTGGGCATTACCGGAATGTTATTGGGTTGGACTTCCTTCCTCAGAAACAAGGTAAGAAAGCAGGCCAGCGCTAAACTGGCCGCTTATATGTCAAAAAACTAATCCGGAGATTAATCTTTAATTTTTTCAATGATATCAGTCAGGGATAATTTTTCCTGTGCACCACTGTGCATGTCTTTCAATGTTAAAAGACCACTTTCTAACTCATCACTACCAATCAAAATCACGTAAGGGATATTTTTATCATCCGCATAGCTCATTTGTTTTTTCAGCTTTGCAGCAGTCGGGTAAAGTTCGGCTGCGATATTGGCGTTTCTCAGTTGTTGTACGATAGGCAAGGCAAATAATTCTGCCGCCTCATCAAAGTTACTAATCAGGACTTTCGTTCCGGCAGCAACAGATTCAGGGAAAAGATTCAGTTCCAGCAACACATCATAAATACGATCTGCACCAAAAGAAATCCCTACACCGGTTAGGTTTTTAAGTCCGAACATACCAGTCAGGTCATCATAACGACCACCACCACCGATACTACCCATTGCAGCTTCGTTGGTTTTCACTTCGAAGATACAGCCCGTATAGTAGTTTAAACCACGTGCCAGGGTAATGTCCAGTTCCAGATCCGGCTTAAGTTCCGGAGTAGTCTGCAACAATCCTTTCAGGTATTTGAAGACCGTTTCGATCTCTGCAATCCCGTTCATTCCGGTTGGCGACTCCGCCAATACGGTACGCAGGCTTTCCAGTTTTTCTTCGTTGGTCCCTTGTAATAAGATAACCGGTTTCAGTTTCTCCAGATCTGCTTCTGTAAAACCACGTTCTAGCAGCTCTTTACTAACGCCATCCAGGCCGATTTTATCCAGTTTATCGATGGCAACCGTCATGTCAATAATCAACTCTGGTTTACCTATAATTTCTGCAATCCCGGAAAGGATTTTGCGGTTATTTAATTTAATCGTGAAGTCTTTTAAACCCAGGTTACTCAAAGCTTCCTGGTAGATCAATACGAATTCCGCCTCATTTAACAAGCTATCCGAACCTACTACATCCACATCACACTGATAGAACTCTCTGTAGCGACCTTTTTGTGGTCGGTCAGCTCTCCATACCGGTTGAATCTGAAAGCGCTTAAAAGGCAGGGAAATGTCATTCTGATGCATCACGACGTAACGGGCAAAAGGCACGGTTAAATCATACCTCAATGCTTTTTCAGAAATGGAGGAAGTGATGGCATTTGAATTGGCAGTTGCCAATAGTTCTGGTTTTACTTTAGAAAGGTAATCACCACTATTTAGCACCTTAAAGATCAGTTTATCGCCCTCATCTCCATATTTACCGGTTAAAGTACTCAGGTTTTCCATCGTTGGGGTTTGTATTTCGGCATAGCCATACTTTTTAAATACCGTCTTTATGGTATCAAAAATATGATTGCGTTTGACCATTTCCTGGGGTGAAAAATCACGGGTTCCTTTAACTAGAGAAGGTTTAATATTCGACATAGCGACAAAAGTACAAAAAGTAACAGGCATAAAAAAAGCTGCCGAAGCAGCTTTTTAGATTATTTAGGATATTAGTTAAACCAATAGTCTTACTGGCTCTTCTAATAATGCTTTTAGTGTTTGTAAGAAAGCAGATCCTGTTGCACCATCCACCACGCGGTGATCGCAACTTAAAGTAACTTTCATTACGTTTCCTGGAACTACAGCACCGTTTTTAACCACAGGAACCTGAGAGATTCCTCCGATCGCAAGAATACAAGCGTCAGGTGGGTTAATGATGGCAGTAAATTCTTCAATTCCGAACATTCCTAAGTTAGAAATGGTGAATGTAGAACCTTCCCAATCCGATGGTTGTAATTTTTTAGCTTTAGCACGTTGTGCGAAGTCTTTCACTTCCGCAGAGATGTGCGACAATGATTTTCCGTCAGCAAAACGAACTACAGGAACTAATAAACCGTCTTCAACAGCTACAGCCACACCAATGTTCACATGCTCATTGTAACGAATTTTATCGCCTAACCATGAAGAGTTTACATTAGGATGTTGTTTTAAAGCAATCGCAGTTGCTTTTAACACCATGTCATTGAAAGAGATTTTTACCGGAGAATATTCATTGATTTTGGTACGTGCAGCAATTGCACCGTCCATATCAATCGCCATCGTTAAGTAGAAATGCGGTGCAGTGAACAAGCTTTCCGCTAAACGCTTCGCGATCACTTTACGCATTTGCGTAACTGGTTTCTCTGTATATTTCTCTACACCAACAAACGCAGGAATGTTTACTGAAGCTGATTTCTCCGCTGGAGCTGCACTTGCTGCTGCCTGAGGGGCTGCTGCTTCCGCTGCTGGTTTAAAGTTTTCAATATCTTTTTTGATGATACGTCCGCCATCAGCACTACCTGCAACTTTAGCAAGATCGATACCTTTGTCTTTCGCAATTCTCTTGGCAAGAGGAGACGCTTTTACGCGGTCAGATCCTTCAGCAGGAGCTGCTGTAGTTTCTGCTGCTACCGAAGCCGGAGCAGATTCCGCTACTGCTGCATCAGCTTTTTTATCAGCCGCTGCTGCAACAGGTGCATCACCTTGTTTAAGGAAAGCGCTAATGTCAGTTCCTTCCGGGCCAACAATTGCCATAATGCCATTCACTTTCGCGGCAGCACCTTTTTCCACACCAATATGCAATAAAGTTCCGTCAGCGTAACCCATTACTTCCATAGTTGCCTTATCGGTTTCTACATCAGCAAGGATATCATCGTTTTTAACTTTATCACCAACTTTTTTATGCCATTCAGCGATCACGCCTTCAGTCATGGTATCACTTAGCAAAGGCATTCTGATTACTGTTACACCGATCTTTTCAAGATCAGCATCCGTAATTCCTGCTGTTGCTTCTTTTTTATCTTCAACCGGAGCAGCTGTTTCAGCAGGCTTAGTTTCAGCCTCAGCTTTAGGAGCCGCAGCACCTTCTTCTGCCGCTAATGCCGCTTTATAGTCTTCTCCTTCTTTACCTATTACAGCGATAACTGCATCCACAGGAACAGATTGACCTTCTTCTACACCGATGTATAAAATGGTACCATCCCAGTAAGATTCAAGATCCATGGTTGCCTTATCGGTTTCCACTTCGGCCATTACATCGCCACTTTTAACTTTATCGCCAACTTTTTTATGCCACTTAGCCATCACACCTTCGGTCATGGTATCGCTCATTTTGGGCATTCTAACTATTTCAGCCATTCTATATTATTAAATGAAATGCGTTCTAAATTAATCTGTTACGTATGGATAGTCGGTTTGAACGTATACATCAGTAAATAATTCTGATGCTTCCGGCCAAGGAGACTCTTCCGCAAATTTAACAGAATCATCAACGATTTGTTTCACTTTTGCTTCGATCTCTTCGATCCATGCCTGATCAGCATATTTTTCGTTAAGAATAGTTTCTCTTACCTGCTCAATTGGATCTTTCGATTTGTAAGCTTCCAATTCGTCTTTAGAACGATATTTAGCCGGGTCAGACATAGAATGTCCACGGTAGCGATAAGTTCTGATTTCCAGGAAGGTTGGTCCGTCACCATTTCTGGCACGTTGCGCAGCTTCATCCATTGCAGTGTGAACTGCTACAGGATCCATACCATCTACAGGAGCACATGGCATATCGAAACCTAAACCTATTTTATATATATCAGTCATGTTTGTAGTACGTTCTACAGAAGTACCCATGGCATAACCATTATTCTCACAAACAAAGATAACCGGCAATTTCCACAACATGGCCATATTAAAAGCTTCGTGTAAAGCGCCCTGACGAACAGCTCCATCACCCATGTAACAAACGTTTACATTTTTTGTGCCTTTATATTTCTCAGCGAAAGCGATACCTGCTCCTAATGGAACCTGCCCACCAACGATACCATGTCCACCATAAAAGTTATGCTCTTTGCTAAACATGTGCATAGAACCACCTTTACCTTTTGAACATCCTGTTGCTTTACCGTACATCTCAGCCATAATGCTGTTTGCACTTACACCTTTTGCAAGGGCATGTGCGTGATCGCGGTATGCGGTGATCATAGAATCTTCTGGTCTTAACGCCGAAATAGCACCGGCTACGACAGCTTCCTGACCGATGTATAGATGACAAAAACCACGGATTTTTTGTTGTCCGTATAATTGACCTGTTTTTTCTTCGAACTTGCGCATCAGCAACATCGACTCAAACCACTTCAGATAGGTATCTTTATTAATTTCTACTGCACTCATTTTTGGGTATTGGTTTTATTTACAAGAGCAAATCTACTTTTTTATTGCAACATATTGAACAAAAACCTGTAAAATGAACACTAAGGTTACAAAAAATGTGGATAACTTTTGCTTTTAAACCGTTTACATTTGGATAACATTTGTAAAATACATAGTTTTGACACCGGACAATAAGCCCCAGTGGTGTACGTTTAAGTGTAAGTGTCTATTACCCAAACTTAAGAGTATGATAAAAAGATTTTTGTTTTCTACCCTAATTGTCGCCTGCAGCCTCTCAGCCGTACATGCACAGACAAAATCAAAAGAAACCAATAAATTAGAAGACCCTGATAATTTAGCTTCCCAATATTTTTCTCAGGTAATGGGTGTTGCAGTAGATGCAACTTCAAACATCAAACTTTACAAATTCATTTACGAATGGATAGGTACTCCTTACCGATTCGGTGGAAATACCAAGAAAGGCATTGATTGTTCCGCTTTTACAAAAGCGATTTACGATAAAGTTTTCAACACCACTATACTCCGCAATTCACGCGACATTTTTAGCATGGTAGATCCATTGCCAAAAGACGAGTTAAAAGAAGGAGATCTGGTATTTTTCAAGATCAAAAGCCGCAGCATTACGCATATTGGTATTTTTCTTGGCGATAACCGCTTCGCTCATGCTTCTTCCAGCCGTGGAGTAGTGATCAGCAATTTAAACGACCCTTACTATTCAAGGTATTTTTACAAAGGTGGCAGAATTCTGGACCCTGTGAAAAACGACCTGATGGAGGAATAATCCTTCACAAACCACAAGACATTGAGTCCTCCCCATATCATACCGGGAGGACTTTTTTTATGAAAAAAAACAACGCTTACTCATGAAATCATTAAATACACTTGCCCTACTGTGTTTGTCCGCATTATTGTTATTTAGCTGCGAGGGAAACCGCGCAAGTGTACCTACCGTTTCATTGGCTCAAACCGATACCATCCCACTAAAGGTTAAAGTAAAAAAAGACACCATCAGGATTACTGCTGTTGGCGATATCATGCTCGGTTCTGCCTATCCTACCAAAGCAAATCTTCCTGCTGATGATGCGGTAAACAGTTTTCAGGAAGTGGCTCCCTATTTAAAAGGAGATCTGATTTTCGGAAACCTGGAAGGTTGTTTCCTGAATACCGGGAAATCTACTAAGTGTAAAGACACGGTCAGCAACAGCTGTTTTGCATTCAGAATGCCGGAACGCTATGCCGGAATTGTTAAAGATGCCGGATTTAATGTGCTGAGTATTGCCAACAACCATGTGGGCGATTTTGGCAGTAAAGGCAGAAAACGCACCATGGCCATCCTGGATTCTTTACAGATTAATTATGCGGGCTTACAGTCTCATCCTTTCCAGATCTTTGAAATCGACAGCGTAAAATACGCGATCTGTGCTTTTGCACCGAATGAAAACACCCTTTCTATCAACAACCTGGCCGCAGCCAAAGAACTCGTAACTCGCTTAAAACAAGAGGCAAACGTAGTTATTGTTTCTTTTCACGGCGGTGCGGAAGGTGCCAGATTTGAGCATGTTCCGAGAGCAAATGAAATATTTTACAATGAAAACCGTGGCGATGTTTATCGTTTTGCACACGGGGTGATTGATGCCGGTGCGGATATCGTATTGGGCCATGGCCCTCATGTAACCAGAGCCGTAGAATTGTACAAAAATAAGTTCATCGCTTACAGTATGGGCAACTTCTGTACGTACGGAATGTTCAGTCTGAAAGGCCCTAATGGCATTGCGCCACTCCTTCAGATCAAATTAAACGGCGAAGGCGATTTTCTGTCGGCCGATGTCATCTCTGTAAAGCAGGATAAAATCAACCGGTTGAGACTGGACGACCAGGATGGCGCTTTTCATAAAATAAAACACCTGACCAATACAGATTTCCCTGGCCACCAGCTTGACTTCTCTGAAGAAGGTAAAATTAGCCGTAAAAAATAGTTACGATTCGTCCTTAGTATTTTTCACCAGTCCAATACCGGATACAAAGAAGATCAACCCAATAATTCCAGCTACGATCAGCTCTCTGCTTTGCAGACTATGCTTCACGAAACCATAACCGGCATAAATAAGTCCTACAATACCCAGGATGGTTAATATTGTTCCGAAAGTGCGTTTTACATTCATAAGGTTTGTGTTATTTATGATGACAAGGCAAAATCTATGCCTCAACTCTTTTCTAATGACACCATCATTGCGAATACAATTCAGAATCACCTGAAAATCAGAATTCTTCGTATCTTGAAGCCAGCATATTCACCAAAAACGCTTCATTATGAACCTTACACTTTTAATTATAGTGTTTATCGCACTAGTTATTTTAGCCAGCTCCATTGTTACCGTAAAACAAGGAACCATTGCTGTCGTTACAATTTTTGGAAAATACCAACGGTTGCTAAGACCGGGTTTGAGTTTCAAAATCCCATTATTTGAAGTTGTTCAATCGAGAATCTCGATACAGAACCGTTCTGTAGAGCTATCGTTCCAGGCGGTTACACAAGACCAAGCCAATGTATACTTTAAAGCCATGCTGCTTTATTCGGTACTCAATCACGATGAGGAAACTATTAAAAACGTAGCCTTTAAGTTTGTGGATGCCACCAACCTGATGCAAGCCCTGATCCGGACGATTGAAGGATCGATCAGAGCCTATGTCGCTACCCAGCGACAAGCCAATGTATTGGCGCAGCGAAATGAGATTGTAGACCATGTAAAGCACCAGATCGACCAGGTATTGGAAAGCTGGGGTTATCATTTACAGGATCTTCAGTTGAACGACATTACTTTCGATGATGAAATTATGCGTTCGATGAGTAGAGTTGTGGCTTCAAACAACTTAAAAGCAGCAGCAGAAAACGAAGGTCAGGCGCTGTTGATTACTAAAACCAAAGGTGCGGAAGCAGATGGTAATGCCATCAAAATTGCCGCAGCAGCGGAAAGAGAAGCTGCTCAGTTGCGCGGACAAGGTATCGCCTTATTCCGTGCAGAAGTTGCACATGGTATGACCAAAGCCGCACAGGAAATGGAAGAAGCCAATCTGGATATCTCCGTGATCTTATTCACCATGTGGACAGAATCTATCAAGCATTTCGCAGAAAACAGCGATGGCAATGTGATCTTCCTGGATGGCTCCACAGAGGGCATGAATAAAACCATGAAAGAAATGATGGCCATGCAGATTCAGAAAAACAAAGACGACAAATAATCAGCATATCATTGCACAAAAAAAGGGGATGGCCGTTGTGGCATCCCCTTTTTTTATAAGCTATATTTTCTAATTAAAACCGCCTGGTCTGGTAACCAATTCCGTTTTCTTAGGATCAGTTAACTTGATTAAGTCGGCCATGATCTGTAAACTCTCATCTTCAATAAAGTCAACGTTCTCTTCTTTCTTCACCTTATCTCCTTTTTTAACCGGAGGAAGACCTTTTGAAGCTCTTAACTTGTTGATTCTATCCAGCGATTTTGTCTCCAGACTATCGCGTTCTGCTTTAAGTTTGTTTTCATTTAAAGTGATCGAGATCTCTCCGTCACGTTTTTTCATGTCTGCAATATCTTGTTCCAGTGTTTTATAGTCCAAAGATTTCGACATTCTTTCTTCGTGTCTTTTGATCAGTTCCGGTTTCAATGGAGTCAGGTCTGCTACAGCCACGAAGTTCGACTTAGGCACTTCATCCCAAGGCAATGCTGATGGCTCTGTATCTTCACCAATTTTGTTCATTGGATAAAGCGAAGGGAACTGAACATCCGGCATTACGCCTTTATGCTGAGTACTGCTACCATTTACACGGTAAAACTTAGCCATGGTTAAGTTAATCTGTCCCAATTGAATTGGCGAACCGTCTTTAGCAGTCATGGTCGTTTTAACATCCTTGTTAACCAAAGCGGCAATCTTTTGCAAAAGCGAAGGATTAACCAGTCTGTTCAGGTCAATAGAAGACTGCACGGTACCTTTACCATAAGTTTGGGTTCCCATGATCACACCTCTACCATAATCCTGGATGGCACCGGCAAAAATCTCAGAGGCCGAAGCACTCAGTCTATCTACCATTACACCCAGTGGACCATTCCAGGCTACACCCGGGTTGGTATCTTCATTGACTTCAATTTCGTTCTTCGTGTTTTTCACTTGTACTACCGGACCTTTATCGATAAACAGGCCAGTCAAATCAATTGCTTCCACCAATGAACCACCACCATTGGCACGTAAGTCCATCACAATAGCATCCACTTTATCTTTGTTTTTCAGCGTATCAATCAACAGTCTCACATCACGAGTGGTGCTTTTGTAGTTTGGATCACCGGCATTGGCCGCTTTAAAATCCGCATAGAAAGCAGGAACTCTGATGATCCCGATTTTATAAGGTTTACCCTCAGACATCACTGTTTTCACAGTTTTCTTAGCCGACTGGTCTTCCATCACAATGCGCTCTCTCATTAACTCAATGATGACCGGTTTAGAGGAAAGCTCACGTCCGGCAGGAATGATTTTCAACCTTACTTTAGTGCCTTTAGGGCCTTTTATTTTAGAAACTGAGTTGTCAATTCTCCAGCCGATAATGTCTTCAAATTCGCCATTACCTTGTGCAACACCCACAATACGATCGCCGGCACTCAATAATTTACTTTTGAAAGCAGGACCTCCAGGAATTACTTCATCAATTTTCAGGATGTCATTTTCCAGTTTAAGTCGGGCACCGATTCCCTCAAAAGAGCGCGCCATATCTTCATTGAACTGTTGCGCATTTGTTGGGTTAAAATAATTGGTGTGCGGATCGATGGTTTCTGTAAAAGCATCCATGATCAATTGAAACACATCCTGATTGTTCACCTTATTGGTCTGAGACTTTAGGTTTTCATATCTTTTAGTCAGTGTTTCTATGTTTTTTGCCTGTGGCGTACCTGCGATTTTCAGGTTCACCAGGTCGTATTTTACCTTTTTCTTCCAGATGTCCTGTAAGCCAGCTAAAGTAGTTTCCCATGGCATTTTCTCGCGGTCAAATACATAAGTATCATCTTCCTTGAAATCATATTTACCTTTCACCTGTTCCAGCGTATAGTTCAGCCATTCATTGTATCTTTTCAGATAAACGTTAAAGATATAGAAGGGAGCACTCAGGTCGCCATTTCTGAAATCATCATCCAGGGTATACCTGAACTGTTCGAAATCCTTAATGTCGGAAGCCAGAAAATAATATCTATATGGATCCAGATCCTTGATATATTTATCAAGAATCAAAGAAGAAATAGAATCATTGAGCTTTATCTTTTTGTAGTTATAGTTTTCGATCAGGCCTACAACCTCTCTAACAACTAATGCCTGGCGTTCGTCGGGTACAATATTAGTTACACCCTTAACTTGCGGTTGTGGCTTTGGGGAGGCCTGGCATGCCAATACAGCAGCAGTAAAGATGACCAGTAATGTTCTTTTTAACATTTCTTTGAATAATTTAAAATCCATTTTATAATCCACAACTAATATGATACCAATATCACGAATAAACAGAAAAGAGACAGTATTATTACCGTCTCTTTTCTGTAAACTTATCAAAAGTAATTAAAAAACCTATACAAAAACCCATAGGATGCTGATAATTTAGCGGGTTTGGCGGATTACTTCTTAGCGACTAATTTTGAGGGAATTAGCGCTCTTGTTTCCTTAATTCTGTTCTTCAACTGTACATTGTTGCCTGATTTCAACAGCAATTCTGCTCTGCTAAGGTCTTTTACAGCGAGATTATATTCTTTTTTCTTGATTTTGACCTGGGCAATGCCGATAACAGACTCTACATAAGCATTATTGTTATTGAGCTGTTTGGCCAGGATGCCCTGCTGGGTATAAAACCAAAGTGATTGTGTCAGTTTATTGGCCGCAAAATAAATTCTGCCCAACTGGAAGTAAGCCTCCATCTGGCCGGTTTTACTGCCAATTTTGGAATAGTTCTTTAAGGCTACATTCAGGATTACCTGTTCGGCTTCGGGATAATGATTCATCAACAGGTGAATATTGCCGAGCTTCATCAGCGCTTCTCCGTAACGAACAAAAAGTTTCGAGGAATTGAACTCAAATGCCGCCTTAGTGTATAGATTAAGGGCATCATTGAGGTCACCTCTTCTTTCATTCTTCAGGGCTTCAGCAAAATAAGTATTGCCATCCGCCTCTTCCAGACTGGAGGTTACAATGTTAATTGCGCCGCTCGTTGCTGGTGGTTCCTGAGGAAGAAAAGTAGTGGTTTGTGTCATTGCCTTTCCTGAAAGGAGTAGGAAAAGAATAACTACACAAAGTTTGTTCATCCTGTAAAGATATAACTAATTTAGTTAAACACCTGTAAACTACCGTCAAATGCTGCCCATACCATATAGGGATGGGAGTCGGTATGGTACAATTCGCCAGCGGCGCTAATGCCGATAACCCCGGCAAAACCATCAATAACTTTTAACTCATCAAATGATTTATCACAGGCATTTTTCAGCGTAAAGCCGTCAGTTACACGGGTCACAATTTTAGCGGCCAATGCGGCGCTCACAATATCTTCTCCAACGCCGGTACAGGAAATACCAGCATGTTCATTGGCGAAATTCCCTGCTACAGTGGCAGAATCACTCACACGACAAGGAATTTCAAATCCTTTACCTCCGGTAGAGGTTGCCGCAGCAAGATTACCTGCTGCGTCTAAAGCGACACAACCTACGGTCCCTAATCTGGAAGATTGCGCTAATTTCTCCTCATATTCCTGTCTTCTCTGCGGAATCACGGGATCAAAAAATTCAAAGCCTTGGTTACGGGCAAAATCTAATGCACCATTGCCACTCAATACCCGATCATCGTAACTAAGTAGCTTTTCGGATATCTGTATCGGGTTTTTAACATTTTGAATATTGATTACACCAGAGAATTTCTGACTTTTACCATCCATTAAGGATGCGCTTAACCGCAGCTCACCATCGCTTTGAATCTGTGAACCTAATCCAGCATTAAAAAGTGGATTGTCTTCTAATAAACTTACTGCATAAACTACGGTTTCTAATGCCGTATGGGTGTTTAAATAGGTATGTGCTTCCGTTACAATAGCCGATAAGGCTTCTTGTTTGGCTATTTTAGTTTCCTGGTTGGTTCCAGACTCACTGAAAAAACCGCCATGAATAATAATTTTCATTTTAATGATTTAGGAGGAATCAATGTTAATCTATCGGGACTACTTTTGGGTGATGGATGGTTAATTTATGATCATGAAGGTCATAGATATCGCCGTCACACATCACATGAACCGTCATGTTGCTGATGGAAACCGGTTGTCCCATTTCTACATCAGTCAGGTTGGTATCGGTCATATTTCTGCCGTCTACCAGAATCACCATGCCTGATCCGATTGCTTCCATGATATTTCCATTGGAAATAAACAGGCCGGTATCTTCCCCTAAACCGATTCCAAGGATGCCGGGGCTACTTGCCGTTGCATATAACAACCGGCCAATTCTTCCGCGTTGTACAAAATGGGTATCTACAATGACGCCGTCAATGAAACCTAATCCACCGGTAATTTTAACCTCCCCTTTCAGCAAAGCATCTTTACTACTTCCCTGGTAAATCATGTTTTTAGAGCTTGCGGCAGCACCTGCCGAAGTTCCTGCAATCACCACGGCTTCGTCCTGGTATTTATCCAGCAGAATCTGATGAATCGCCGTACCGCCAAAAATAGAAGACAAACGCAATTGATCACCACCGGTAAAAACAATCACATCTGCGGCTCTGATCCTTGCACAGTTTTCCTCGGAATTGGCTTGTTCTCTGGTAATAATGTCTAAAACACCCACATCCTGAACGTCCAGTTGCGCGAAAGCTTTAATATACTCCTCTCCTACTCTTTCAGGAATCAAAGAGGCTGTAGTTATAATTTCAAAACGAGATGCAGTGCCTTTTATAGATTCCGTCGTAATTTTCTTCAGAATTCCTCTTTCAAAGAAATTCATGTTCTGGGGCAATCCAAAAGTTGTCTCTGTGAAACTTCCGGTGTTGATTGCACCACCTATAATTATTAGTTTACCCTTCGGAGTCATTATAAATCTTTTCGTTACTAAAAATTTCAAATATATAGGGTAATGCTCAATAACAATGAATTATTTATCAATATTTTCCCCTATCAACATTTCGATTTAGCACAATAATCCGTCCGTTAATTCACCTAAAATATATTCCCTGGATTTAACCGGGTTGATAGGGGTTTTTTCGAAAAATATTCTTACTTTAATCTCTCCGTTCGACCCTATCCCAGAAACTGATAACTTCCCCGTAATATGGTCACTACCAACACAAAATAACAAATTTAGAATGAAAATACTAGGCATACAGGTGCTACGCGGACCGAACATATGGTCTATCAAAAGAAAAAAATTAATTCAAATGCGACTGGATCTGGAGGAGATGGAACAGTATCCTACCAATTTGATTGAGGGATTTGGCGAAAGAATCGAAAAATTAATACCTACCCTGTATACACATCGTTGTTCAAAAGGCGAACCCGGAGGCTTACTCATGAGGATCGAAGAAGGAACCTGGATGGGCCATGTGATTGAACATATCGCCTTAGAAATCCAGACCCTTGCCGGAATGGACACCGGATTCGGCAGAACACGCCAAACTAAAACAGACGGAATTTATAATGTTGTCTTCAGCTATTTAGAAGAAAAAGCAGGTCTTTACGCCGCAGAATCTGCCGTAAGAATTGCCGAAGCGCTAATCGCCGGTACAGATTACGACCTGGAGCATGACATCCAAAAGATGCGTGAACTCAGAGAACTGGAACGCCTGGGTCCTAGTACAGGATCTATCGTTGATGAAGCCATCTCCAGAGATATTCCATGGATCAGATTAAATAAAAGTTCATTAGTGCAATTGGGTTACGGAAAAAATCAAGTCCGTTTCCGTGCCACAATGACCGAAAGAACAAACTCTATCGCAGTAGATATCGCCTGCAATAAAGATGAAACCAAACGTTTACTACAGGATTCTGCGATTCCCGTTGCCAAAGGCGTAACGATCTGGGATCCGGAAGATCTGGACAATGCCATCCTTGCTGTAGGCTACCCGATGGTATTTAAACCATTAGACGGAAACCACGGAAAAGGTGCCACCATCAATGTAAAAACTGATGAAGAAGCCAAAGCTGCCTTCGAATACGCACAAAACTATTCGAGGAAAGTGATCATTGAAAAGTTTATTACCGGTTATGATTTCAGAATCCTGGTGATCGATCATCAAATGGTTGCCGCAGCACTTCGCGTCCCTGCTCATGTGACCGGAAACGGCCAACTGACCATTCAGGAGCTTATCGACAAAGAAAATCTTGATCCTAGAAGAGGTTACGGACATGAAAATGTACTGACCGAAATCAGTGTAGACCGGGATACCCTGGACTTACTGGATAAAAAAGGATATACCCTGGAAACAGTTCCTCCGCAAGGAGAAATTGTATACCTGAAATCTACCGCCAACTTAAGTACCGGTGGTACTTCAATTGATGTAACTGACCTGGTTCACCCTCAAAATGTGTTCATCTCTGAGCGCATTTCCAGAGTAATCGGACTGGACATTTGCGGTATTGATATCATGGCAGAAAACTTAACACAACCCCTTACAGAAAATGGTGGCGTTGTGTTGGAAGTAAATGCTGCACCAGGTTTCAGAATGCACCTTGCCCCAAGCGAAGGCTTGCCAAGAAATGTAGCTGCTCCGGTAATTGATATGTTATACCCTCCGGGGAAAAATACCAGAATTCCAATTATTGCCGTAACCGGAACTAACGGTAAAACTACAACAACAAGGTTAATCGCGCATATTGTGAAAAGCAATGGTACCAGAGTAGGTTTTACAACCTCCGACGGGATCTATGTGCAGAATACCATGTTGATGAAAGGTGACACCACCGGACCGGTAAGTGCCGAGTTTATCCTTAGAGATCCAACGGTAGAATTTGCCGTGTTAGAAACTGCCAGAGGAGGAATCCTTAGAGCAGGTCTGGGTTTCAACCAATGTGATATCGGTGTCATCACCAATATCCAGGAAGATCACTTAGGCATTTCTGATATCCATACCCTGGATGATCTGGCCAGAGTGAAATCTGTGATCATCGGTTCTGTGAAAAGAAGCGGCTGGGGCGTGTTAAATGCAGACAATAAATACTGTATTAAAATTGCCAATGCTGCCGATTGTAACATCGCCTATTTCAGTATGGACGAGAAAAACCCGGTCATTGTAGAACATTGTAAAGCAGGCGGTATTGCTGCGATCTACGAAAACGGATACATCACGGTTAAAAAAGGCGACTGGAAAATCAGGGTAGAAAAGGTGACGCATGTGCCTTTAACTTTTGGTGGCAGCGTAGAGTTTATGATTCAGAATGTACTGGCTGCAACGCTTGCAACCTTCCTTTGTGGTTATAAAATTGAAGACATCAGGATGTCTTTGGAAACTTTCATTCCTTCTGCTGCACAAACACCAGGCAGGATGAATACTTTCAAATTCAAAGAGTTCAAAATCATGGTAGATTTTGCGCATAATCCGGATGGTTTCAATGGCATCAAGTCTTACCTGAAAACAGTGGATGCTACGGAACATATCGGTGTGATTTCTGCTACAGGGGATAGAAGAGATTCTGACAATCTGGAAATTGCAAAGATTTCTGCTCAGATGTTTGATAAAATTATCATTTGTCAGGAGAAATATCTTCGTGGCAGACCGCCGCAGGAACTGATCGATTTATTGATTACAGGGATTCGTGAGGTGAAACCAGATATGGACATTATCATCAATAATAATGGGGATGATTGTCTGAAATATATTATGGCAACTGCGCGTCCGGGTTCATTTTTCACGATATTAAGTGATACGATTGACGATGCGATTGTTAAAGTTACAGATTACCTGGATAAAGAATTTGGGGTATAAAAAATCTTGTAGGGTTCCCCCTCGGTTTAGAACGGGGACCCTGCAGGATATTAAAACGGGGATTTCTCTTTTCAGCCTCGAATCTTTGCTGAAACGCAAATATTCAAAGGTCTTCAAAGAAGAATCCCCGTTTTATATTTTTACTCAGTTTGCAGATTGCCGGAGTTTATCCAGATTGCCAGAGTTCTCGCAGATTGCAGGAATTTCCCTCAGGTTGCCGACAGTTTCCAGAGTACCCCGCAGATTGCCAATTTGCCGGCGTTTCTTAGATTCTGCTGAGTTTAAAGTAACCCAGATGAATTTCATCAGCCACTAATCCTTCTGCTAAAGTGATTTTCAGTTCGTAATTGTTTTTTAGTGATTCGGGTAGCACATCTACCACTTCAAAAGCATCATCTACATCTACGCCGTATTTATCATCGATATGAGAGGTTGCCCCTTCAAAACCGGTATGTTTATAAAATGCGGTTTGTTTGGCTTGCTGAATGGCATTTGCCAGATCAGGCGCCACGATGAGCATCTTATAATGCGGTTCATCGAACTCATTGACTTTATAGCCGCCAAGGTTCATAAAAAACAGTTTATGTTGTTGTTCCTGTTCTTTTAGAGCAGCCTTAGGTACGACTTCAATCTTATAGCCATCTACTGTATTTACTTCACGCCAGGCATCCACATGAATCTTCTCCCCTGCTTCAGGCCAGAAATCAAGAATTTCTTGTTTCAGATCCTTTAATTCGGTTCCGATAGAGAAGAGCATATCATGTTGTTCAATCCGACGAGCTGCCGGTTTACAACCCAGCATGAGCATAAACAGTTTAGGTGATTCCATAAGATAAGCGAGGCTATTTATAGGGATTGTGATTTGATTTCTTCAATGATTTGTCTGCAACGGGCTTCAATTTGCAGGAATACGGGTTCAAATAGCTTATCGTCAAAATAAGGGTCCGCAACTTCGAGGTCGTTTGGCAAAAAGAGCATTACTTTCTCTTTATGTTCTGCGGCTTCTGCCTGTCTCAGGACATCCTTTTCATTCTGCTGATCCATCACTAAAATCTTGTCGTAAGCCTCAAAATGCTCCGGATTAAAGTGTCGGGCTCTTTGTTTAGAGATATCGTAGCCATACTTTCTGGCAATGGCGATCCCCCTTTTATCGGCAGGCTGATTGATATGCCAATCGCCGGTACCGGCAGAAGCAATCTCCCAGTCGAGCCCCTGTTCTACTACTAAATGGCGCATCACCCCCTCCGCTAGCGGAGAACGGCAGATATTGCCCAGACAAACCATTAATATTTTCATATTAGCTATAGATTTCGTTTAGGATATTGGCTAAACAGATACCACCTTTCAGCAATTGTGCATCCAGCAGACCTGCGAAGTCATAATTGTATTTGTAGCTTAATTTCGATTCTGGTTTAGTTTCTGCATAGATTTTATTGCAGGCCTCATAAGAACCATAAACGAAATCTTTTAAAGAATTACTTTTCCATGTGGTCAGTTGTTCTTTAGTCGGGTGATTAATCGCATCAGCATATTCCGTATAGCTTAACTGCTGGTAACCGATTAAGGCTTCATCCCAAACCTTGTGCAGGTTAGATTTTTCACCGAACCAGGTCACATAGACCTTATTACCACCAAGATCTTCTTTACGTGCAGTGTGCATTGGCTGATTTAAATCGCCAACCATATGAACCAACATGCGCATGGCCAACACTTTCTGATCTGGAGTACTTGCCTCGTTTTTCAGGATAGCAGTCATTTCCAATACCTTGTTGTATACATTGGCTTCCTTATTTGTATCCAGGAAGTTAAAAACACCTGGTTTATCTAGTCCGCCAGGCAGGTTTACGAAATGCCAGTTGTACATATAATTATAAGCGGTATCAGATTTAATGAAATCACCCCAGTTACTCGCCATGGCCAGACTTTCGGATCCCAATACACCTCTAACGCCTTTAAGGGCTTTTTTTGACAGGTGACTTTCTGCAACTTGTCCGACGATACGGTGGCCAAGCATTCCCCATGCATTTGCATTTAGAGGCAGGTACGCCATAACCGCAACGGTTAAGGCAACTTTCAATGATCTTTTGATAGATTTTGTGTTCATTAGAATTCGTATTTAGAGCGCGTTTATTTTTATAACAGGATTACTTATAACGCTTTGGGTTCGCAAACGATCTTTTCTTTCAAGACCAGGTTGCATTCCCTTTGGTCACTGGCATTCACCAGCGACAATTTATTTGGTTCGAAGGACTTGACAAAAAAGCTTCTCACATATCTTCCGATCTGATAGCAACCGACTACCTTTTGTTTATAATTGGCCTTGGTATAAGTGCCTTCCAGAATCAGACTGTCGTTGCGGACCTCATAAACTCCTTTGGCATATTCTTTCCAAACGCCATTGTTAAAACAAGAATCAGAATAGTAATTCACTTTGGAGTGCGTTATTAAATCTACGTAGAACGAATCACAGGTAAATTTAAACTTATGCTGCGTATAATTCAGCAGCTCCTCCTTATGGGGAATACTATCCTGATTCCAAACACCCTGTAAAAAAGCCTCACCTTTTCCTTGTACATTCGGCAGTCTGGTGCAAGCAGCAAACAGGCCTGAAATCAGTAAAAGGGTTAACATCAATCTCCACATATCCGGGTATTTTTATAAATTATTTTAAACTGCCAACCATATCTTCCGGGCGCACCCACTCGTCGAATTGCTCGCCGGTTAGTAAAGCCAGTTCAATTGCTGCTGCACGTAACGTTTTATTTTCTTTATGGGCTTTCTTAGCGATTTTAGCCGCATTTTCGTAACCTACATAAGGGTTTAAAGCAGTAACCAACATTAGAGAATTCTCTAAGTGTTTTTTAATTTCCGGTAAGTTTGGTAAAATACCTTCTGCACATTTATCATTGAAAGAAACGCAGGCATCACCGATCAAACGGCCCGATTGTAATACATTAGCTGCAATCACCGGTTTAAACACATTCAGTTCAAAATGACCATTGCTACCACCAATACCTACAGTGACATCGTTACCCATTACCTGCGCACAAACCATCGTTAATGCTTCTGGTTGTGTAGGATTAACTTTACCTGGCATGATAGAAGAACCCGGCTCATTGTCTGGGATGATGATTTCACCGATACCACAACGTGGACCAGAGCTCAACATTCTGATGTCATTACCAATTTTCATTAAAGCAACCGCAGTACGTTTGTAAGCCGCCGACAATTCTACCATCGCATCATGTGCTGCTAAGGCTTCAAATTTATTCGGAGCCGTTACAAAAGGAAGTCCGGTAAGGTCTGCGATTTTAGCAGCTACCAATACATCATATCCTTTTGGCGTGTTTAATCCTGTACCAACAGCTGTACCACCAAGCGCAAGCTCAGCAATCATCACTAAAGCATTTTTGATGGCTCTAACGCTGTTGTCAATCTGTTGTACATATCCTGAAAATTCCTGTCCTAAAGTTAAAGGCGTAGCATCCATAAAGTGGGTACGGCCGGTTTTAACGATGTCGCTGAATTCTGCTACTTTCACACTTAAAGTGTGGCGTAATTTTTCTAATCCCGGAATGGTAATTTCTACTGCTTGTTTGTAAGCAGCGATGTGCATTGCTGTTGGATAAGTATCATTGGAAGATTGTGATTTGTTCACATCATCATTCGGGTGCAAAACTTTAGCTGCATCGGCAAGTGTACCACCGTTTAGTACATGCGCACGGTTGGCAATCACCTCATTTGCGTTCATGTTACTTTGCGTTCCCGAACCTGTTTGCCAGATTACTAAAGGGAACTGCTCATCTAAAGTACCAGCGATCACCTCATCACATGCCAAAGCAATTAATGCTGCTTTTTCTGCAGTTAATACGCCTAACTCTGTATTTGCTAAGGCTGCTGCTTTCTTCAGGTAACCAAAAGCATGTATGATTTCCTTTGGCATCGAAGCTTCCGGACCTATTTTAAAATTATTACGTGAACGTTCAGTTTGAGCCCCCCAATATTTATCGGCAGGTACCTGCACTTCACCCATGGTATCGTGTTCAGTTCTAAAATTCATAGTGTTTTTTTTGTGATGACAAATTTAGTTTTTTATAATTTAATGGTAGCGCTATTCTCCAATGTCCTGATGCTGTAAAGAAAAATTTACGCAGCAGCAACAGTAAACCAGGCTTTCTTTTTTTAAGGAATCTGCTGCCAGATCTTCCGAAGGCCTGAATATCCCGGAAACCGAAAGCAGAATCCAGGAAAAATCCCCTGTAAAACGCTCATTTGAACAAATGTAGGCAATTTCGGAGGCTAAATAATAGGCGCTGATAATGTTTAAAACTCTTTTACGTTTAAAAGGTTAATATTCCTTATTTTTCGGGTCTTTAAAGCACCATCATTATTCATGACGTATCGTAATATTCTAGCCGTAGCTTCAGTAGCCACATTATTATTCTTTTCCTGTTCAAATTCTAAAAAACCCGCGGTACTTGCAGAGCCAAGTAAAGAGCGAACGGTGGAAGATGACAAGGCCGACAGCTTGCTGTTGGTGTATAATCCTGCCAAAGGCGATAAATGGATTGCTGACTTTGTACAGAACCTACATAAAAAATACGGCTTTAACGGCAATATGCTGGTTGCCAAAGATGGCAAGATTCTTTACGAAAAAGCAATTGGATGGGCAGATTACCTACACCGCGACAGCTTAAAGATCAATTCTGAATTTGAACTGGCTTCTATCACCAAAACCTTTACCGGAACGGCGATCATGCAATTGATTGAGCAGGGAAAATTAAAGCTGACAGATGATGTGAAGAAATTTTACCCGAACTTTCCTTATGAGGGAATCAATGTTAAATTGCTCCTGACCCACCGTAGCGGGATGATGAACTACGTTTATTTTACAGATGGCATCTGGAAAGACAAGAAAAAACCAATGAGCAATAATGATGTCATGAACCTGATTGCCGAGTATAAGCCTAACCGCTATACTAAACCCGACAACCGTTTTCATTACAACAACTCCAATTACATGGTATTGGCAGCAATCATCGAAAAGGTGACCGGCAAGCCTTACTCGGATTATATGATGGAGCATATTTTCAAACCTGCGGGAATGAAAAACACACACGTTTACTCTACTACGGTATACCCTAAAATCCCTGTGGATGTTGTTGGTCACGATCGCAGCTGGAGATATTCTGTAGTACAGAACTTCCTGGATGGCCCTGTTGGTGATAAGGGAATTTACAGTACGATACACGATTTAGTATTGTATGACAAAGCCTTAAAGAATGGCCGTTTATTAACTAAAGCAAGTTTAGATTCTGCTTATACCGGCCATAACAAAGCAATCAATGGTCATTTCAACTACGGTTACGGCTGGAGAATGTTTGATGGCGAGAATGGTAGAAAAGTAGTGTACCACACGGGATGGTGGCATGGTTTCAGACACATCTATGTGCGTGATGTACAAAAGAACATTGTGGTGATCTTCCTGGGTAACTTAACCAATGGCAGCTTAATGCATTTAGACGAACTCTATAAACACCTTGGCATGCCGGTTATCAGAAAAGGCGCATATACTGGCACAGGGTCAATACCTGGCAGCGACGAGGATTAAAATCGCGGCAGCTCCGAATTAAGAAATTTTATCTAAAGCAATACCTCTGCTTCTTTTAGCGAGGTATGTTTTTAAAAGACTGTTTTCCGGGAGTTCCAGCTGTGGATCTCCCGCGAGAATATCGATTACAGTGGCTCTCGCCTCCTGTAAAATCAATTGATCTGTTGCCAGATTGGCCAGTTTCAATTCCAATACTCCACTTTGTTGAGTACCGGTCAGGTCTCCGGGACCGCGCAATTGCAAATCAATCTCCGAAATCTCAAAACCATTATTGGTCTTTACCATGGTATCTAAACGAAGACGACCATCTGCACCCAGTTTATTACCCGACATCAGGATACAAAAAGACTGTTCTGCCCCCCTGCCCACACGTCCACGCAACTGATGGAGCTGTGAAAGCCCAAAACGTTCCGCATTCTCAATGATCATAATCGAGGCATTCGGCACGTTTACCCCAACCTCAATTACCGTAGTAGCTACCATAATCTGGCTTTTACCATCGATAAACTGCTGCATTTCGAACTGCTTCTCGGCATTTTTCATCTGACCATGGACAATACTGATCTGAAAATCCGGGCGGGGAAACTGATAGCTCATTTGCTCAATTCCAGCTTCGAGATTCAAAAGATCCAGTTTCTCACTTTCTTTGATCAAGGGATAAACCACGTAAACTTGTCGGCCTTTAGCGATTTCTTCCCGCATAAAACCAAACATCCGCAGTCGCTGACCTTCAAAGAAATGACGGGTATCAATCGGTTTTCTACCTACCGGCAGTTCATCAATCGAAGAAACATCAAGGTCTCCATATAGCGTCATGGCCAGGGTACGTGGAATCGGCGTGGCGGTCATCACCAGGATATGCGGTGGGATCACGTTTTTACGCCAGAGTTTAGCGCGTTGTTCTACCCCAAAGCGGTGTTGCTCATCAATCACCACTAAAGCGAGGTTTTTGAACACTACTTTATCTTCAATCAAGGCATGGGTTCCGACC
The DNA here is from genome assembly GCF_032677645.1 of Pedobacter gandavensis. Classification (GTDB taxonomy): domain Bacteria; phylum Bacteroidota; class Bacteroidia; order Sphingobacteriales; family Sphingobacteriaceae; genus Pedobacter; species Pedobacter gandavensis_A. Next base: position 750,694 of record NZ_JAVTSB010000001.1, read on the forward strand.
AGGATATCTATTTCTCCGGCTTCCAGTTCCGCATGCAATTGTGTGCGTTGTTTTTTGGTACTACTTCCCGTCAGGATGCCAACTCTGGCCAGACGACCCGCTAAAAGCGAAGTGATAGATTCATAATGCTGACGCGCCAGAATCTCCGTAGGTGCCATCATACAAGCCTGGAAACCATTGTCCTTAGCCAGCAACATACTCATCAGGGCCACAACCGTTTTCCCGCTTCCTACATCCCCTTGCACCAGGCGGTTCATCTGAACACCACGCTGCGTATCTGTCCGGATTTCTTTAATAACCCGCTTCTGCGCGCCTGTAAGTTCAAAAGGGAGTATATCCTTATAAAAAGTATTTACACTATCTCCTACCGCATTAAAAGGATGCCCTTTAAACTTCCATTCCCTGATTTGCTTGTTGTGCAACAGCTGTAGCTGGATATAGAAAAGTTCTTCAAATTTTAACCGGCGTTCTGCACCTTTTAAAGCCTTCACATCCCTTGGAAAATGGATGCTCAGGATCGCTTCTTTTTTAGTCACCATCTGGTATTTATCCAGAATATAAGCCGGCAGACTTTCCTTCACTTCGCCCAGGTTTTGTTCGATCACCAGGGCCTGAAGTTTCTGAATCCCTTTACTATCGAGGAAGAATTTCTTTAACTTTTCTGTGGAATTATAAACGGGCTGCAGCCTTAAATTTCCGGTGATGGTGGCTGGTCTTGGATAGTTTTCCAGCTCCGGATGGGAGATGCTAAATCCGCCGTTAAAAGCGGTTGGCTTCCCAAAAACGATATATACCTTGCCACGCTGTACATTTTCATCTACATATTTCAGACTTTGAAACCAGACCAGTTCGATAGAGCCGGTTTCATCGGTAAGGCGGGCAACGATTCTCTTTTTATGTTTCTCCCCAATCTGTTCTTTTCCGGTAATCCGACCCAACACCTGGACGTAGGGTAATTCGCTGTTCAGCTCATTTACCTTATAAAAACGGGTACGGTCGATGTAACGAAAAGGAAAATAATTGAGCAGGTGATCGTAGGTGAAAATACGCAACTCCTTTTGCAGGAGTTCCGCACGTTTAGGCCCTACGCCTTTAAGATATTCGATGGTAGTATCTAGATTGGAAGCAAACAAGACCTTAAATGTTTTTTTTCCTAAAGGTAAGGATATCTTTAATGATGCTCCAATTAAATACGATAACAGAGACCACCAGCAGCAAATAAGCGATCAGTTTATTGGAATCTACCTGTTCTCCGAAGTAAAAGATGGCTACGTTAAAGGCGATAATGGGATTTACATAAATGATGATCCCTAAAGTAGAAGAAGGTATTCCGATCAGCGCATATAAGCTGAGGAAAAGGGGGATGATGGTAAAGAATACCGCCACGACAATGATATTGCTCCAGAACCAGGCAGAATCAGGAATACCGCCATGTTGAAACAGGTAAAAGGGCAGCATCAGAATCACGGCAAGAGCAATTTGCGAAGCCAGTACATTGAGCTTATCCAGGTTTTGCATTTTCCGTTGAATGATCAGGTAAAATGCATATAGGGAAGCAATGATGACCGACCACATCACCTCTACAAAGGAACCGCTGGCCAGCAGGATGATACTCCCTAAAGCGATGGCCAGGGAGATCAGTTTTAGCTTCGATAAATGTTCTTTGAGGAGGATGAACCCACCAAACGCAGTAATCAATGGGCAAACCATATAAGCAAAGGCTGCCGATTGAAGACTGACATTATTGACTGCATAAATATAAGTGTACCAGTTTGAAGTGAGCAGGACTGTAGAGGCCGCAATTTGCAGGGCCACCGTGTTCTTATCCTTTCTGCTTAAACCAGCCAGGTAATCCAGGTCTTTTCTAATTTGCTTTTTCCTGAATACCAGTATCGCAATCCACAGAAAAACCAGAGAAGTAAAGATCCGGTAATAGAGGATTTCCTCGGAAGGAAAAGCCTTTAAATTTCTTAGTGGAATGGAGAAAAACCCCCAGATAGCGAAAGACAGGATGCCCGCAAAGAAGTACCTCAGATTAGATTTACCCAAAACTTATCCTTTAGAAGCGATGATAGAAATTTCTACGTTTACACCTTTAGGCAAGCCTTTAACGGCAACGGTTTCACGTGCAGGGAAATTGCTTTTGCTATCGAAATAAGAACCGTATACCTCATTCACTTCAGCAAACAAAGCCATATCAGTTAAGAATATAGTCGTCTTAATGACATCACCGAAGGTATAAGAAGCTTCCAATAAAACAGCTTTAATATTTCTCATCACCTGATGTGTTTCTTCAGAGATGGAAGTCATGTTTAGTTCACCATTTTGCGGATTGATTGCGATCTGGCCTGATAAGAAAAGGAAACCATTTGCTTTTACAGCCTGGCTGTAAGGACCAATCGGAGCTGGTGCATCGTCGGTATTGAATATTTGCTTCATAATTATATGGGTTTATTTTGTTCTAGGAAAGCCAGCTGATCAGCTTATACAGCAGGCCAGCTACGAAAACTGCGATTGCAACGGCATTAATGACGTGCATAATTTTCAGGTTGATATTGGTTGGTCGGTTCGGATCTTTCTTTCTAAATAGATACATACACCGGCAAATGTAGGCATAAAAAAAAGAGAGCTTCAAAAATGAAGCCCTCTTTTTTTTAATATTTACTTAGAGATAATTAGTCTCTAGCAGATTCAACGCGACGGTTTTGGATACGACCTTCTTCAGTATCGTTAGAAGCGATTGGATTAGCTTCACCATGACCTTTAGTGATTACTTGTTTAGCATTAACTCCAGAGTTAACTAAGTAAGTTTTCACAGAGTTAGCTCTGTCTTTAGATAATTTTAAGTTGTAAGCAGCAGTACCTTCAGATGAAGCATAACCGTTTACAGTTACTTTACCACCACCATCACGCAATACAGAAGATAATTTATCTAAAGTAGGGTATGAATCAGTTTTAAGAACTGAAGAGTTAAATTCAAATTGGATTCTTTCGAAACCAGTTACATTTGAAGCGTCAACAACAGCAACTTCTACTTTAGGTAGAGGACATCCTGAACCGTCAACAGCAACACCTGCTGGAGTACCTGCACATTTATCGAATTGATCAGAAACACCGTCTCCATCAGAATCTTTTTTCAAATCTTCAACAGATTTTTCAACGCTAGATACACGAACTTTTAATGCTTCAACTTCTTGACGTAATGAAGGATCTTTCAATTCATCATACATTAAAGCTAAAGGATTAACCCAGTCAAGGTTTGGTTTAGATTTCGAACCCAGAGAGAATTCAAGACCTGCATAACCGTATGAGAATTTATCTTTAGTAGTTGCTTTAGCATATACTCCGTCAAAATTATCACCATCGATGAAGTGCATAGTGTAACCTAAGTTAAATGACACACGGTCAGATACTTTAAATTTAACACCTGCTCCAACTGGAATGTAAGCTTCTTTTACGAAGTCTTTATCTTTGTCTTCACCAAATTTACCTTTGTTGTCAACACCATTAACGATTGGGTTGTAAGCAACTAAACCGTAACCAGCAGTTACGAAGAAGTTTACTGAGTTCTCACGACGTAAGAAATCTACAGTAGCTACATTAACAACACCTCTTAAGTCAATAGAGTATTGCATTTCAGTTTCGAAATCTTTGATACCAGCTGGAAGCGCACCTGCAACTTGTTTGTTAGTACCAGAAACTTTTCCACGGAAAATGTTACCTTCTAATCCGAATGCATGACCTAGTTGTTTTCTTAAAGATAAACCGTAACCTAAGTTCACGTCAGCACGGTTGAAATCGTTAGTACCACCGATAGCTAAGAATGGAGATAAAACACCACCGTTAACACCAATAGACCAAGATCTGTACTGACCTCTTCCACCAAATACCTTGGCTGAAGAAGAAGTAGCTGGAGTTTCTTGTGCATTAGCAAGAGTCGTTGCTCCCATTAATGCTACGAAAGATACCGCAACACCCTTTTTTAAAGTAGAATAATTCATAATTTTCTTTTTTAAGGTTAAACAAATTAATTGTATAATTTTTTGCGTAGCAAAACTAAACAATTTTTTAAATTCCCACAATAGATATACAAACTCCGTTCCAAAGTTTCCAGGCATGACTAATCGGCTAAAACTAAAGCGGCTATACGCTCCTATTTTTCCAAATAAGAATATACAAATGAAGATATGCTTTTGTTTTAAAAAATTAAAACACACTGAAAAACAAGGCGATAAGCATATTTTTGTCAAAAAATTGAGCCTTTATACCCAAAACCAGGTATAAAGTGTAAAAAACACACCGAATAAAAAATCAGGGTATAAAATTTTCCTCTTTTGACAAAAATGTCCTGCCGGGCTTAAGCCAGAATCCTTTTTTCCAGACAATGCGTGTAGACAACCGATCCGGGAATCTTAAGACCTCGTCCAGTTATCAGTAAATTTATAAATATTAAAGTCCGGTTCTTTCAGCGCGGCAGTGATGGCAAGCAACAGCGCTTGCTTGTCTAAACCGGCCATCCGGTAATGTTGAATAATCTTCAGCGCCTTTTCTGCCATTAAAAAAGGCCGGCGTGGATTATCCGCTAAAGTGGGTTCGAGCAACCAGCTACAGAGTTCTGTAACGCCGGTATCTTTGTCTGCCACAGTTTTAAACACAGGAATTTGCTGATGTTGCTGATACACCAGCTTCTTTAGGTTATTGGCAAAAGTATCGGCACCTTCCCGATCGGCCTTGTTCACCACAAAAGCCTGGGCCACTTCCATCAGACCGGATTTGATATGCTGGATCTCATCTCCGGATTCCGGAACAAGCACAACGACCGTTTTATCTGCCAATCCGGCAATTTCCACTTCCGATTGCCCTACGCCTACCGTTTCCACGAAGATCACGTCGAAGTTGGCGGCCTTAATCACATCCACCATTTCTATGGTTTTGGCAGAAATCCCACCCAAAGCACCACGTGTTGCAATAGACCTTATATATACGTTAGGATTATTGAAGTGTTGAGACATCCGGATACGGTCGCCCAGCAAAGAACCAAAGTTGAAAGGGGAAGTCGGATCTACCGCCAGAATAGCGATTCTTTTATTTTGTTCCGTTAAGTGTTTCGTGATGGCATTAACCAGCGTGCTTTTCCCTGCGCCGGGAGGGCCGGTGATCCCAATCACAGGCGTCTGATTTAACTCCAGAGACCGCAATAGTTCTGCCGCAGGGGCAATATCATTTTCCACCAGCGTTAATGCTCTGGCCAAAGCGATAAAAGACGCTTGTGTAATTCCTTTCAGCAGGCCCTCCTTATTAATCATTCCTAAAAATTGTTTGATGCAAAAAACAGAATTATATACAATAATAAGGAATCAAATCAATACTCCGGAAAGATCCCGCCCGAAATCAGCCTTCCCTGGTCCTGTTTTATACCTGCATGTAATTATGTACCTTTGGGAAATTTTAAATTCTTGATGAAAGACTATTTCAGGTTACTATCCTTTGCAAAACCAATAGAAAAGTTTGCAATCCCTTATGTGTTTGCAACACTTCTATATATTTTATTTAACACGTTAAATCTGGCCTTACTGGCCCCTTTATTAGACACCTTATTTAACCATAAAAAGGCTGTTGAAGTTGCTGTAGCAGCAGCTCCTGCGATTACTGAAGAGAAATCCTGGTGGGACATCATGGCTAAATTCAGAGAGTTAACAGATTATTTTATTTTGAATTATGGTGATGCACAAGCCTTAAAGTATGTCTGTCTGATGATTGTGGCTTCTGTTTTCCTATCCAACATTTTCAGATATCTATCTGCAAAAACAATGGAGGATCTACGGGTACATACCTTGTTGAATTTACGTAAAAATGTGTTCAACAATGTAATGAACTTACATTTAGGTTACTTCAACAGTCAGCGTAAAGGCGATATCATCTCTAAAGTGTCCTCTGATGTACAGGTTGTTCAATTCACCGTAACCAATACGCTGCAGGTTGTATTTAAAGAACCGGTAACGCTCATTGTATATATTGTGCTACTTTTTTCTATCTCAGTAAAACTGACACTTTTTTCTTTACTGATCATTCCGCTTTCCGGATTAATCATTGCCAAAATTGTAAAACGTTTAAGACAACAGGCTACACAGGCACATGAAACTTTTGCCAATATGATTGGATACCTTGATGAGGCACTCTCGGGGATTAAAATTGTGAAAGCATTTAATGCTACGGACTATGTAAAAGACAGGTTCCATCAGGAAAACGTGAAGTATTCGAACATTACCAGAAAGATGGTTCGAAGACAACAACTGGCTTCTCCGGTCTCCGAATTCCTTGGCGTGATGATGGTCGCAGGAATTGTATATTTTGGTGGCTCCTTAGTTTTAACCGGAAAATCCGACTTAACCTCCTCAGAGTTCATTGCCTATATTGCTATATTCTCTCAGGTGATGAGACCAGCAAAAGCACTTTCTGATGCTTTCAGTGGGATACACAGTGGTCTTGCCGCAGGGAAAAGAGTGCTTGACCTGATTGATGAGAAACCAGAAATTGTAGATAGTCCAAAGGCAATCGAAATAAAATCTTTCAATTCGTCTATCGTTTTACAAGATGTTTCCTTCTCTTATGGGGAGAAAAAGATATTAGATCATATCAATATAGAAATCCCCAAAGGTAAAACGGTTGCCCTTGTTGGCCCGTCTGGTGGTGGTAAATCTACGCTGATGGATCTGATCCCTAGATTTATTGAGCCACAGGAAGGTAAAATCCTGATTGATGGGATAGACATACGAGAGGTAAAAGTAGCATCCTTGCGGAGCCAGATGGGTTTTGTGAACCAGGAATCTATTTTATTTAACGACACCATATTTAACAATATTGCTTTTGCAAAACCTGATGCCACAGCTGATGAAGTGATGGCAGCCGCCAAAATTGCCAATGCACATGACTTTATTATGAATACCGACGAAGGTTACGAAACCTCTATCGGGGATCGTGGAATTCGTTTATCAGGTGGACAAAGACAAAGGCTATGTATTGCCAGAGCCATACTTGGTAATCCTCCTTTGATGCTGTTAGATGAAGCAACCTCGGCGCTGGACACTGAATCAGAAAAACTGGTCCAGGATGCTTTGTATAAGCTGATGGAAAACAGAACTTCCTTAATCATTGCGCATCGTTTATCAACGATTCAAAATGCGGACCTGATTGTGGTGGTAGAAAATGGCAAAGTGATCGAATCCGGAAGTCATAGCGAACTGCTTAACTACAACGGATTATACAGAAGGTTAATTGATATGCAAACTTTTTCAGAATAACCGATATGCTTGCAGTTTCTCTTATTGTAGCAACTTATAACTGGCCAAAAGCCCTTGATTTATGCCTGCAAAGTATTCAAAATCAAACACAACTTCCTTTAGAAGTCTTGATTGCTGATGATGGATCAGGCGAAGAAACCAAGGCTTTAATTCAAAAGCTACAAAAAAACTTTCCTGTTCCCCTGCTACACATCTGGCATGAGGACAATGGATTCAGAAAATCAATTGTATTAAACAAAGCCATAAAAAGCAGTTCAGGAAGCTATATTGTACAAGTAGATGGGGATGTCATTTTGAATCCTCATTTTATCGAGGACCATTACAGCGTCATAGAGCAGGGTTTCTTTGTCCGCGGAACACGTGCGCACATCTCAGAAGCGCGGATTTCTCAGGTTTACAAACAGCAAATCACCCGGTTTAACTGGCTGTCACCAGGCATTATCAACCGCTTCAATGCCATTCGTTTTCCTTTACTGGCCTTCCTGCTGGAGAAAAAAAGAAACAACTCAAATAGTGTTAGAGGAAGTAATCTGGCTTATTGGAAATCGGATTTCATCCTGATCAATGGCTACAACAATGACTTACAGGGTTGGGGTCATGAAGATGAAGAACTGGCGGCTAGATTTATCAATAATGGAATCCTAAAAAAGATAGTGAAATTCAAAGCGGTTCAATTTCATCTTTCTCATCCTGAGGCTTCCAGAACAAATGAATCTCATCATGCTGATGCGGTACGCTATACGCTTCAACATCAATTAAAAACCTGTGCCAATGGTTACCAACAAGCCTAGTATCTCTCTTCTTATTGCGACATACAACTGGCCGGAGGCCCTGAACCTTTGTTTAGCCAGTGTCCTGAATCAACGGTTGATGCCGGATGAAATCATTATTGCCGACGATGGTTCAAGAGCAGAGACCACTGATCTGATCGAAAGTTTCCGGTCAAAATTCAGCATCCCTCTAATCCATGTATGGCAGGAAGACAATGGATTTCAATTGTCTAAAATCAGGAATAAAGCGATCGCAAAAGCTTCAAAGGAATATATTGTTCAGGTTGATGGAGATCTGATTCTGGAAGAAAACTTTATTGCAGACCATGCCAGATTTGCACAGACCGGGACCTTCGTCTCTGGAACCCGGGTACAGATGTCTGACGCATTGTCGAAAAAACTTATTGCGGAACAGCGTACAGCTGTTTCTGTCTTTTCAAAAGGCATCACAAATTTCTCCAATGGCTTAAGAAGCTATCCGGCAAGCACTTTCCTGGCCAGTAGATATAAGGCAAAGCAAATGACTTACGTTAGAGGCTGTAATATGGCTTTCTGGAGAAAAGATCTGCTAAATGTGAATGGTTATAATGAAGCGATTGTAGGCTGGGGAAGAGAAGACAGCGAATTGGCAATCAGGCTCATCAATTCAGGAATTCGCAAAAGAATATTAAAATTTGGTGCCGTTGTTTTTCATATTTATCATCCCGAAGCGCAGAGAAACCAACTGAGCATCAATGATGCGATATTAAGCGACACCATTACAAATCAGGTGAAAACCTGTAAAACAGGTTTATCACAATATCTATAATTACCCCTCATCATGAATAAAATATCCATTATCATTGTCACCTATAATGCCGAAAAGGACCTGCAAGCTTGTCTTGATAGCATCAAGCAACAAACGTATAGTCCATTAGAAGTGGTTATCGTAGATGGAGCAAGTACAGACGGCACCCTTGATATCATCAAACAGAATCCGGATGTGGTTAGCAAATGGATAAGTGAAAAAGACAACGGTATTTATGATGCGATGAACAAGGCGCTTAAAATGATCACCGGAGACTGGGTTTATTTCATCGGCGCTGACGATACGCTACTTCCGGATTTCGACAAAATGGCGAAGGTACTTAAAGATCCGAACACCATTTACTATGGAAGTGTGCTGGCAAGAGGAGGCAAATACTTAGGCCATCTGACCCCATACAGTCAGGCAAAAACAGGGATTTGCCACCAAGCTATGATTTACCCTAAAATAGTATTTGATAAATATACTTTTGATCCACGCTTCCGCATTTCAGCAGATCATCATCTGAATATGAAATGCTATGCAGATCCAGCGATTAACATTGAATTTGTAGACTACATCATTGCCAATTTCAACCATACAGGAATTTCTTCTGTCCAAAAAGACGCCTTATTTGAAAAGCAAAAGGCACAATTAATTTTGAAGTATTTCGGTGTAAAAATCTGGGCAAGATTTGTATTTAAGCTTTTAAAATGGAAGCTACTGAACAGAAAAGAGCCTAACAGAGCGGATTAATTCTTTCCGCACTTTTTGTAGACTGCTATTGTTCTGGCCACACAATCTTCCATGCTAAACTCTTTTAACCGGTTTCTGCCGGAGACAATGAGCCGGGTAGAAAGCTCCTGATCTGACAGCACCTGTAAAAAGGCATCTGCCATCTGCTGAGGATCCTTCGGATCAAAGAACAGGGCTGCATCTGCGGCTACTTCTACAAAAGACGGCGTATCACTGAGTACTACCGGACAATCAGCCTCAAAAGCTTCCAGAATTGGCAATCCAAAACCTTCATATAAGGATGGGTAGGCAAACAACCTCGCCTTTTTATAGATCCAGTACAGCCCCTCGTCGCTGGCCTGGTACTGCCCTGTGCGTGCTAATATCCCTAATTTTTGGAGTGCTGCACGTTCAGATTCAGTAAACACCCCTCCTCCCGTACAAACCAGGTGTAAGGTTTCGTCTTTTTGCATCAGCAAAGCCATGGCGTCTGAAAAAAGACCGAAGTTTTTGTAATCATCTCTACTCCCTACAAAAAGGACGTAGTTTTCAGGCAGGTCCAGCGCTGGTTCATTTTCATTTCGAATGGGCGTATGCCCATGATAAATTACCGTAATTTTTTCTTCAGGCACCTCCAGAAAGCGCATTAAATCCTGCTTTGTGGTTTCAGAAATTGCAATGATATGCGTTGCAGCAGCGATCACCTTACGCTTATTCTGAGGGGTATGGTCTAATGCCCCAAAATACTGAGGATACAATTCATAAATCATATCATGAACGGTAATGACAAACTTTTTCTCAAGAAACTTCAGAAAATACGGGTTATAATAAGTTGGATGGAACAAATCATAATCTCCTTTTTTAATACAGAATTTGCTGTAGTTCTTGTTCCATTTGGTCAGCCTTTTGGGGTTTTTAAAGAGCAACCTCCATGCAGCATGATCAAATTTCCATTTCTTTTTATCCTTCAGGTAGTAATTATTCGTAAACAGTACCGATACTTTTTCCTTCATTTCGGGATAAGCTTTCATCCCGGAAATCAGGTTAGCAAAATACCTGGATATTCCACCAAATTTTTGTGCATCAAACATCTGGTAGTCGTACAAAATTTTCATGCGCTTAGATTAAATAATAGCTATTGATTACAAAGACCGTTGCGCATAGAATTCCTTAATAGAATCTGCAATATAACTGACCTGTTGCTGCTCCAATTCATAGAACAAAGGTAATCTCAACAGACATTCCGTATAATGATCTGCGTGATCCAGCATCCTTCCGTCATGTTTATCCGCAAAATAAGGGGAGGTATGCAGGGAAATATAATGGAATACCGAATGTATTTTATGGGCATTGAGGTGTGTAATCAGCGCTGTTCTTTCTGCTGCATCCTTACAGATCAGGTAAAACATGTGTGCATTATTGGTTCCATAAGCAGGAACGAAAGGCAGCTTCAATTGCCCCTGGTCCTGAAGCACCTGTAGTTCCTGGAAATACAAATTCCAAAGCGATTTTCTTCGCTGCTGAATGTCTTCCAGGTTTTCCATTTGCGCATATAAAAATGCGGCAGTAATTTCTGAGGGCAGGAAAGAAGAACCGATATCTACCCAACCATATTTATTTACTTCACCTCTAAAAAAGGAAGACCTGTTGGTTCCCTTTTCCCAGATGATTTCTGCACGGTCTGCAAATCTTGCATCATTAATTACGAGCATCCCACCTTCACCGGCAATAATGTTTTTTGTCTCATGGAAAGAAAAAGCGGAAAGATGCCCAAAGCTACCCAGGGGTTTGCCATTACAATAAGAATCTATAGCCTGGGCAGCATCTTCTACGACCAATAGATTATACTTTTCGGCGATGGTCATTATTTTTTCCATATCACAGGCCATTCCGGCATAATGAACCGGAACAATTGCCTTTGTTTTAGGCGTAATTAAGCCTTCTAACAAGTCCGCATCCAAATTAGGGGAATCTGTCTCGCTATCGGCGAAAACCACTTTAGCCCCTCTTAAAATAAAAGGATTTGCAGAGGATACAAAAGTATAAGATGGCATGATGACCTCATCACCCGGTTGGATATCAATTAAAATAGCGGCCATTTCCAGGGCATCGGTACAACTGGTGGTCAGTAATACTTTCGCAAACTGATACTGTTGTTCCATCAACTTTTGGCATTTCTCCGTATATATACCGTTCCCGGATAACTTACCAGACATTACTGCCTGATACATATAATGCATTTCTTTTCCGGTTAGATAAGGCTTATTGAAAGGAATCATTAAAAATAATTAGTTGTTATAAACAAAAGTGGTAAAAATATTCTACTTTCCTCACCTCATAACCCGCAGAATGGTAGAGGGCACAGGCAGGAAGATTTGCGCCTTGCGTAACCACCTGTATTGCAGTCAGCATTTTTTCCTTTGAGAATACATCCGCTGCACTTAACAAGGCTTTACCAATTCCTTTACCACGTTCCCTGGCTTGTACCGCAACAATACCAATATCGGCTCTATTGTTTTTTGTACCTAAGGTGATCAATCCGGCAAGTTTCTGACCTATTTGATAAACCAGGACCCGATCAGCCAGCTGATGTTGGATAGCGTTTAATATCCATTGTTTGTATAAGTCATCACATTTTTCATTTTCAATCCGCGGATCGATCCTGTATCGGGAATATACGCCACTGGCCTGACTTAAATCAATCAATTCATTTAATGGCATATCGGCATTGTACTCCACAATTGCCGGATTTAGCGTTGCAGGACGGGGGTTCTCTTTGACAAAAGTTGTTTTTTTGTCTACTAGCAATCCATTAAATTCATGCAATATCCGATCAGACTCCAAAGGTTTTTCGCTGGAATAATAAACCAGTTTCGCTTTGGTGTTTAAGTTCAAAAGACAAAATTCCAATTCTTCGTCCGACAAACATCCGCCATTAATTTTTGCCACAGGGTAACCAAAAAACTCCGTATCCCATGTCAGCATTTCGTATTGTGCATTCATCGAATTAATCATTAGGCTAATGCATCTTTTAAAACCGCTTTCTTCTCTTCTATTCTAAACAGCTGATCAATTGCCTTGATATTATGTTGTATACTATCTGCTGTAGGTACACTTGAAAATTCATGAAAGCTCATTTCAGCTATGGTCGCAGAATTTCCCACCTGTACGTTATTTGTATTTAAAAGCTGATAGGTACTACTTCGCTCATGGATAAAGACTTTTTTACCACGATACAGCAGTGCGAGGGTATTTCCAGCAGCCTGTGTACGGTAATGGTTCATCACGGCAAGATCAACGTTATCTAAAATACTATAATAAGCATCCCTGTCCATAAAATTACGCAGTGCGATGACTTTATCCCGGCCAAAAATTTCTACCGCTCGTTTTTCTATCAGGTCACCGTATTTTTTATTGCCATAATTCAATGGAATCACCAATTTAATCGCTTCAGATTTAAACTTTTTTAGCGTTTCCAGTATTTCCATGTGATTATTAGTTGTCGTGTCAGAATTCCCGATTAAAATCGTTGTATATTCCTGCTTAATCTTTGCTTTAGCAACCAGTTCCTGAGCCGGAACGGGATTGAAATTATAGAAAAAGTACTTATAAACCGCTATAGTCTGATAATTTTTTAGAATCCAGTCAAAATCTAGAATATTCCAGTTGAAAAAATAATTAAGTCTGGCAAAAAAGGCGATTCTAGTCTCTAATACCTTTTGTTCATTGGCTTTATACTTCCAATATCTGTTGCTTAAAGTCCGGAATAACCGCTTTGGTTTTAGGGGATTCCATTTTACCTTAGGACGTTCCTCATATTTTTCAAAATACCTCAAAGACAGCCGTCCATAGATATCTTTTTTATAGATGGAGTAAGGTATTTCGACAATATCCCCACCCCAAAAGAACAAGCCTGTTTTTATCTTTTCCGGCAATTGAAGCACGAAGTTAATCGCGGCATCTGAGGCCCAGTGAATAAATACCTGATCATTTTCCTGAATATTTTTAATTGTCTCTAAAAACAGAGGACTATGATAAGGAGCAAAGATTGCCAGATCAGATTTTACATGCCTGATCTGATGAGGGCCCGCATCAATTATAAAGACATTTTGATTCGGTGCAGCAGCTTCTGCATCAATAATAAAATCATTAATAAACTTGTCGTCTATCATTAAGTGATAATTCATAGCTGATTTTAAAACCGGTTTAAAAGATCAATTACCTTTAGCACATCATTTTCATCATGTGAAAAAGAGATGGGTAGGCTTAAAGTCGTTTCGTGTATTTCGGTAGAAATGGGGAATTCTCCACTAATTAAGCCTTTCATCGCTTGCTGTTTATGCGGTGCAATTGGATAGTGAATTTCTGTTTTCACCTCATTTTCCAACAAATAACGTTTCAACTCATCTCGTCGGGGATGTCTGATGTTGAATATGTGGTACACATCATAAAAATCAGGATGAACATCCGGTAAAATGTAATCTGATTTCAGAAGACTTAAATACAGCGAGGCCAATTTCCTTTTATGAGTATTGATGTCATCGAGGTATTTCAATTTCAGGGATAGAAAACCTGCCTGTACTTCATCCAATCTGGAATTATAACCGGCAACTTCATTGATATATTTCTCTTTAGAGCCATAGTTTCTCAGCATTTTAATCTGAGCTGCCAGTTCCGCATCATTTGTGGTTAGCCCACCTGCATCACCTAATGCACCAAGATTTTTTGTAGGATAAAAGCTAAATGCGCCAAAATTACCGAAATTACCGGCTTTTTTACCTTTAAACATGGCACCATGTGCCTGCGCACAATCCTCAATCACCTTAAGCTGGTGCTGATCTGCTAAAGCCAGGATCGGGTCCATATCGCAAACCTTGCCATACAAATGCACCACCATAATTGCTTTGGTACGCTTAGTGATCTTTTCCGCGATCAATTTAGGATCAATATTATAGGTATGAATATCTGGTTCTACCAATATCGGTACCAATCCATTTTGGATGATAGATAAAATGGTAGCGATATAAGTGTTGGAAGGAACGATAACCTCATCACCCGGGCTAAAGCCGAAAGACCTTAAAGCCAGCGCAAGTCCATCCAGACCTGAAGCTAGTCCAACAAAATGAGAAGTCCCACAATAAGCAGCAAACTCCTGCTCAAATTTAGCGACATTCTTACCTAAGATATACCAGCCACTTTCTAAAGTATCATGAAAGCTAGCTTCAAACTCCGCAAAAAACGGACGGTTTAAATTCTTTAAATCCTCATATTCTATCATATGTAATCTTCATAAATATAGTCGTCCTTGTCAAAGTATTCCGAGGCCAAAACCATCAATATTGCATCTTTGGTAAAGTTTTTCATTTGATGCCAGTCTTTAGCTTCCAGGATCAGACATTTATCCGGACTGTCCAAAAGATAGTCTGTTTTATTCGTTCCATCATTATTGCTAATCACACAACTTCCCTGAATACAGATCGCTGCCTGGATAGTTTTATGATGTCTATGTCCGCCACGTACTGAGCCGTCAACTCCATAGATATAAAAGATACGCTTCATATCAAAAGGAATTACCTTTTCAATAACCGTAAGATTTCCACGTTCGTCCGTGAAAGTTTTCAAACAAATATCGTAAGCCATTATTTTGTTAAATATTTAGTGGAATAATAATTGTTTATATGTCCAAAGCAATGGAAATGGAACATTCTCCGCAGTGATTTTCTAATCCTGGGAATTTCCGTCACTTCATGAAAGTATTCTCCCCCTGTTAGGGTTAGCAATACATCTTTTGCTTCATTCAATGCCTGAACGTAAGGCTTATATATCGTTTTAATATCGGATTTTGTCAAGGTATAAGGTCCCAAAGACCAGGCCTTTTGTTCACAATACTTAAAATGATGAAAATGATAGAATACCAGTTCAAAACGTTTGCCGCCGGAAATTACCGTACCGGTTACGTTTGGGCCTTCTTTCCTGAAATCATATTGCTGAACATTCCATGGGGCTACTCCACCACCTAAATGCTGTAGCTCATGAACGCCTTCAAAACGCTCTGACCAGTCATCAAGATATTTCTGATCACCAAATTTACCATCTTCAATTCTGTTAAAGCACCATTCAATGCAGGCAGCCCTCCACCAGTCCAGTGCTTTCCTGCCGCGCAGATCATTTTTGAAATACACAAATTGCACACAATATCTACCATTTGTTTTTGATTGATCATATTCAGGGCTGTAGCGATGATCTGTAATTAACACCGATTCCTCAGCAGCCATTTCTGCAATTAATATTGCCGGATCGGAGAAAAACAGGAGGTCTGCATCAATATAAATACAAGAAGACAATTGATAGGTATGGAGACAATAGCTTACGGTAGCAGGCGTACAAGTCCAGCAATATTCTGCTGCTGTGCGACTTGCTTTTATATTCAATAACGATTCATCCTCAAATTCAGCTAAGGAAATTACCGTTGCTTTTTTTAAGTTAAGCTCGGTTAACAGTTCAAACGAGCGATCATCAAAGGCAAAGATATAGAGGTGAAAATCCGGGCATTGCTGCTCCAGGGAGCGATACATTGCCATTCCACGGGTTAGGTAAACCGAGTTAAATAGGGTACAAAAATTCAACATACTTAAGAAGGAACTTTATTTAGTCGTAAAAAATACTTTAGTCGCAGCTTAAATAACTTTCTAAAGCGCTTAAAACGGGACCAGTTATGTAAAGTAAAAAAGAAATCTTTGAAAGCCTGATAAGCCTGTTGATTATGTTCCACAACAATTCCATCCAGTGAAATTGGCTCGTTATGCAGTTCAACATCAAAAGCATCTGTAGCCTCACAATGAACGCCTGTATCATCCCAGCCTTTGTCTTCTACAAGGGATTTGCCAGGATAGAGTGTCAATCTATCCAGTACAAATGCAGAGGCATACCAACGGACAGCCCAGGAGTTATTCCGTCCTTTAATCTGGTCCGCTAACATTTTGGTATAAGGATAAGATCCTTCAAAATCAAACCTCCAATTCGCTCCTTTTTCCTGAAGCTTATTCCAGAGTTTTAACCCATCAGGCTCATATATTTCCCATTGATCTTTCCATGTTGCCCATACACAGCAATCAGCACCATAAATAAAAAAGGCTGCAGGAACTGGTTTTTTAACCGGATATAAATACCCACAGATACAGGCCACCTCTTTATTATTTTCATAACGGCTTAAGCCATCATTCATGAAAGAAAGAAAATACGGCGACAGAATAACGTCGTCTTCCACTACAATAATTTTACCATATTGGTTCACAACAGCTGTGACCCCCATCACAATATTAGCAGCAAGGCCCATATTAACAGGTTGTTCAATGATTTTCAGACTCGCAAAACCCCTGATATGTGGAAGGTAAGCTCTAATTTTAGCTACTGCAATTTTGTCCGCTTCCTGTTTAGGCCCATCACTGTAAATAATTAAATTACTATTCGCAGCTTCCTCATTGGCTAATAAAGATTCTATAACCTTTTCCAGGTGGGCAACACGATTATAACAAAACACTACAATTGGAGCTAAGGCCATATAGAGGGGTTGGTAATTTTAAAAATTCGAACGAGCTTGATAAAAAAGATCAGCCAAAGATACAAAATCATCAACGAAACTCAGGATTTCCCTATCCTTTCTACATAAACTGAACCGAAGGACCGAAAAAAAAACGACCCCGGTTATGGCCTAAAATGAAAAAGGGCTGCGATTAATTTAAATCGCAACCCTTTTAGTTTAAATTATTTTTTACTTAGAGTTTCCTTTTTACTTCAACTTGTTCGTAAGCTTCAACGATGTCGCCTACTTCGATGTTGTTAAAGTTCTGGATGTTCAATCCACACTCGTAGCCTCTTGATACTTCTTTCACGTCATCTTTATAACGTTTCAACGAAGCCAGCTCACCTGTGTAAACTACTACACCATCTCTAACGATACGGATCTTACTGTTACGAGTGATCGTACCATCCAATACCATACATCCTGCAATTGTACCCACTTTAGTGATTTTGAAGGTATCTCTGATCTCCACGTTAGCGGTGATTTTCTCTTCAAATTCCGGAGCCAACATACCTTCCATCGCGGCTTTAATCTCATTGATTGCATCGTAGATGATCGAGTAAAGTCTGATGTCAATTTGTTCCGCTTCAGCAAGCTTACGCGCACCTGGCGAAGGACGAACCTGGAAACCGATGATGATCGCATCAGAAGCAGAAGCTAACAATACATCAGATTCAGAGATCTGACCTACCGCTTTACTAATGATATTGATTTGAATCTCTTCCGTAGACAGTTTCAATAATGAGTCAGATAATGCCTCGATTGAACCATCCACATCACCTTTAACAATCAGGTTCAGTTCTTTAAAGTTACCGATAGCCAAACGACGACCGATCTCATCTAAAGTAATGTGTTTCTGAGTACGAAGACCCTGCTCACGCATTAACTGCAGACGTTTGTTGGCGATTTCTCTGGCCTCAACTTCACTTTCTAATGCATTGAATTTATCACCTGCAGTAGGTGCACCCTGCATACCCAATACCTGTACCGGTACTGATGGGCCTGCTTTATCAACTTTCTGACCACGTTCGTTAAACAACGCTTTAACACGTCCGCTATAACTACCCGCTAAGATCGGATCACCGATTTTTAAAGTACCTGCCTGAACAAGAACCGTAGTAACGATACCACGACCTTTATCTAATGTTGCTTCAATTACACTACCTGTAGCACGTTTGTTAGGGTTAGCTTTAAGATCAAGCATTTCTGCTTCTAATAATACTTTCTCTAATAACAAGTCTACGTTTAGTCCGCTCTTACCTGAAATCTCCTGAGACTGGAAAGTACCTCCCCAATCCTCTACAAGGATATTCATTGTTGATAATTGCTCGCGTATTTTTTCTGAGTTTGCACCCGGTTTGTCAATTTTGGTAAAGGCGAATACCAATGGTACGCCTGCTGCCTGAGCATGTTGGATTGCTTCTTTAGTCTGAGGCATTACTGCATCATCCGCTGCAACCACAATGATGGCAATATCTGCAACTTTCGCACCACGTGCACGCATCGCTGTAAAGGCTTCGTGACCTGGAGTATCTAAGAAAGTTACTTGTTTACCTGTAGGTGTGGTTACCATATAAGCACCAATGTGCTGTGTAATACCACCGGCTTCACCAGCCACTACGTTTGCTTTACGAATATAATCTAGTAAGGAAGTCTTACCGTGATCGACGTGACCCATAATAGTCACAACCGGTGCTCTTGGTACTAAATCTTCTTCGCTATCTTCTTCTTCGATCAGAATATCACTTTCGTCATCTGGTTTCACGAATTGAATTTCGTAACCAAACTCATCCGCAACAATTGTTAAGGTTTCCGCATCCAAACGTTGGTTGATGGATACGAACATACCAAGACTCATACAAGTACCGATAATTTTTGTTACCGGTTCATCCATCATCGTAGCCAACTCATTTGCCGTAACAAATTCCGTCACCCTTAATACTTTGGATTGAGACTCTAATTCCATTGCTGCTTCGTCTGCAGAAAGTGCAACATCATCACGTTTTTGACGACGTAATTTTGCACGTTGTGCGAACTTACCAGATTTACCTGCTCCACTTAAACGTGCAAGTGTTGCTTTAATCTGATCCTGGATTTCTTTTTCCGTAGGTTCTTCTTTAGGACCGTTACCAGGAGATCCCGGTTTGTTGTTCCTGAAGTTTGGCCTGTTGGCAGTGTTATTCGTATTGTTCCTGAAATCAGGTCTGTTGGTAAATGTCGGTGCAGGTTTTGGCGCTGTTGTGCCTGTTCCTGCAGCTCCAGCTGCCGTTGTCTGATTTCCACCGGAAGTATGACCTCCCTGGCCAGGATGGCCTGGAGTCTTTTTACGCTTACGCTTTCTCTTTGCATCATTGCTGTCGGCCGATGAGGCTACAGGTGATGATTTACGATCAGGTGTTACCGGTAATACAATTTTACCGATGATGTTTGGTCCTGATAGTTTTACAGAACGTGCCTTGATTACTTCAACGCCATCAGTTTTTTCAACTTTTGGGGCTTCTGCTACTTTAGGCGTTTCACTTATTTTTGGTGCTTCCACTGGTTTTGGAGTTTCTTTTACTTCTGGCTCTATTTTAGCAACAGGTTGCTCAACAGGCTTTGGAGTCTCTTCCACCTTAGGTTGTTCCACAGGTTTAACCACTTCCGCTTTTGGAGCTTCTACTGGTTTCTCAACTGCTTTCTCTTCTACAAGTGCTTTCTCCGCTGGAGCAGGTGCTGGTGCTGGTTCCGCAACTTTAGGTACTTCAGCCACTGGCTGAGGCACTTCAGGTGCTTCGTCTTTCTTTACCGGACGGGTTTTAGTGTTTAAATCGTCTAAATTGATTTTCCCTACTATTTTCACACCCGGCAATGCTCCCTCTTCAGGTTTCTCTTCTGTTTTTTCCACTATCGGAGCCACCGGTGTTGCCGGAGTTTCTTCTTTAGCTTTCTCTACAGGAGGAGTATACGAATGAAGGTTCTTGATTAAGATGCCTTCATTTTCGAATTCTACATTCTTTTTAGGTGCTTCCGCAACTTTTTCAGTTGCTTCCGGCTCATCACGACGAATTTTACCAATAACAATCTGATTGGCTTCTTCTTTTACGATCTTATCGCCCTGAAACTCTTTCAACAGCGCATTATACATGTCGCGGGAGAGCTTAGTAGTGGGTTTATTCTCAACAGAAAAGCCTTTCTTTTCTAAAAACTCAACGGCCGTAGCTATGCCTACGTTAAGTTCCTTAACTGCTTTAAATAAAATTATTGGTTTGTCGTCTGACATTGATATCCTATTTTTCTTTTAATTCTTATACAAAAGTAACGTTTATTCTTGTTTATTTCATGGGTATGTGATTTGTTTTTAATGGCCACATAATTTTGACTGTTCAAGTTAACGTTTTATTCAAACTCTGATTTTAATATACTCATCACTTCTTTGACGGTTTCTTCTTCAAGGTCGGTACGTTTTACCAACTCGTCAATTGAAAGTGAAAGTACACTTTTTGCGGTATCACAACCGATTGATTTTAATTCATCAATGATCCAGCTGTCGATTTCGTCTGAGAATTCTTCAATATCCACATCCTCATCTTCTTCACCTGCTTCACGATAAACATCGATCTCATAACCGGTTAATTTACCAGCTAATTTAATGTTATGTCCACCTCTACCGATAGCCAATGAAACCTGATCCGGTTTCAAATATACCGAAGCGTGTTTAGTTTCATCATCTAATTTAATAGAAGTGATTTTTGCCGGGCTTAATGCTCTGGTAATATATAAGGATACATTGTTCGTGAAGTTAATCACATCAATGTTCTCATTTTTAAGTTCTCTAACGATACCATGTATCCTGGAACCTTTCATACCCACACAAGCACCAACCGGATCAATTCTGTCATCATATGACTCCACCGCAACTTTAGCTCTTTCTCCTGGTTCACGCACGATTTTCTTAATCGTGATTAATCCGTCGAAAATCTCAGGAACCTCGATTTCAAACAAACGTTGTAAGAATTCAGGGGCAATCCTTGAGATGATAATTTTTGGAGTTGCATTGATCATATCCACTTTAAGGATTACCGCGCGAACAGTATCACCTTTTTTGAAATAATCAGCCGGGATTTGTTCCGTTTTTGGCATCATCAACTCGTTGCCTTCATCATCCAGCACCAATGTTTCTTTCTTCCAAACCTGATAAACTTCTCCGGTTACAATCTCACCAACTCTATCTTTATATTTTTTGAAGATCTCGTCTTTCTCCAGTTCTAATACTTTAGATACCAGCGTCTGGCGTGCAGCTAAAATTGCTCTACGTCCGAAGCTCTCTAAAGTGATCTGCTCAATGTAATCGTCGCCAACTTCCATCTCAGGATCTAAGCGCTTTACTTCAGACAGTTCGATCTCCAGGTCATCATCTTCAGAAAAACCATCCTCCATCACCTTTCTAGTACGCCAGATTTCCAAATCCCCGTTGTCCGGGTTAACGATGACGTCACAATTCTCATCTGTACCGTATTTTTTACGCAACATACTGCGAAATACCTCTTCCAGCACACTAATCACTGTAGGACGGTCGATGTTCTTGAACTCTTTGAATTCCTGAAATGAATCGATTAAATTAATATTGCTCATTTTTATTTAAATGAAATTAAAACCTTTGTTTCTGTTATACTACTAAAGTCGATACTGGTTGTTTCCAGCGTCGCTTTTTTACCTTTTTCTTTAACCTTCGCCTCAATGGTTATGCCGTTATCTTCAACAGAAAGCAACTTGCCTTCTTTAATCTCGCCACCGCTTAGTTTCACACTCAACTCTCTGCCAATATTTTTCACATATTGTCTTTTAAGTCTCAATGGTTCACCAACACCCGGTGAGGACACCTCTAAATTATAAGCTTTATCGATGGTATTTTCTTCTTCCAAATGAAAACCTACATGTCTGCTGATCGCTGCACAATCCTGGATACTAATCCCTTCATCGCCGTCAACATGAATAATAAGCTTATTGTTTGGAAGCATTCTTACCTCTACCAAAAACAACTCCGGTCTATCCGAAATCTTCTCTTCAACTAACTCTGTTACTCTTTTTTCTGCTTGCATAACCAATTTGCTAATAAAAGAAAAGAGGGGACGCCTGTCCCCTCTTGCCCTATATTACACGGCAAAGGTATGAAATATTTTTACATTATAAAAATGGAAATGACGATATATGTACGGTATGTGCAACTTTTTCAGCGAGATACGGAACGGAAAGCATGCCCCACAAACCGCTCTGTTACCTGTACAACACCTTTTGTTGCGGCTTAATGGTATAGCTTAATTTTCCTTTGATAATTTCTTCCGGCTTTGCAAAATGAACATTCAAATGCGTCATCACCAAATAGGCCCGGCCCTTTACAAAAGGTTGTATCGGACTGAACACAAGGCTGCTGTCGCCCAGTTCAATCGAACCCGCCAACGCTTCCTCCCTGATCAGCGAATCTTTTTCCGATGGCGTTTGTAACACCGAAACCAAATCCTGTAACACAGAATCCCTGTTTTCCATCGATTTTAAAGCCACCAATCCCCTCGGATCAACCTCCCTAAACACAATCGAAGAACTGTCTGCAGAGAATTCTATAGAAAGTGGCTTATTATTTGTATCGGAACAGCCGGCAAGGAAAAAGGGCACAACTGCCAACATGACCAGCCTGACAATATTTTTAAACATCTCACTAAATTAAACATTATGAAGGTTATTCTGGAAATTTTAATCCTGGGTCTCGCCGTATTTTTAGGCGCAAAAGTTATTCCCGGTGTACACGTAGACAGTTTCTGGACTGCCGTGCTTGCCGCAGTGCTGATTTCTCTGGCCAATGCCACCATTGGAACCATACTGAGGATCTTCACGCTACCGATTAATATTTTAACCCTCGGACTCGTATCTTTCATCATCACCGTCCTTATGATTTTACTGGTTGATAATCTGATGACCACCTTTAATACCAGTGGCTTCTGGGCAGCCACCTTATTAGCCATCGTGGTAGCCGTCATCAAAAGTATACTGGGTTCGGTACTTGGCACAGATAGAGACTAATTATAGCGCTCCGGTTGTGTGCGGGAAGAGTGTCCAGCCTTCAGGGGCTCTGGAAAGGGTTGCGATAGGGTTGCCATACCAAAAGCCCTAAGCAAGGCTGCGAAAACTCTTTCGCAACCCTTTCGCAACCCTATCTGAAGATGCCACTCTTCCCGACCACAACCCGACTACTTCCCCTGCTGTAACCAGGCAACAATCCGGAACCACGCTGAGGGCAGTAAAAAAGCGCTTTTAATGAA
Organism: Pedobacter gandavensis; assembly: GCF_032677645.1. Lineage (GTDB taxonomy): Bacteria > Bacteroidota > Bacteroidia > Sphingobacteriales > Sphingobacteriaceae > Pedobacter > Pedobacter gandavensis_A. The sequence goes on from NZ_JAVTSB010000001.1 coordinate 774,162, forward strand.
AAAGGGCAGTCAATCGACTGCCCTTTTTCTAATGATAGACTAAGTTATCTTAATATTTCTCTGGAAATCACCATTTTTTGAATTTCCGAAGTTCCTTCATAAATCTGGGTGATTTTGGCATCGCGCATCATACGCTCTACATGGTATTCTTTTACAAAACCATAACCGCCATGAATCTGAACCGCCTCAACCGTTACATCCATTGCTACTTTAGAGGCATATAGTTTAGCCATAGAACCCGCCAGGGTATAAGACTGGCCCTGATCTTTCAACCATGCCGCTTTATACACCAACATTCTCGCTGCTTCAATACTGGTAGCCATATCTGCCAGTTTAAAGGCAATCGCCTGATGATCTGCAATCGGCTTACCAAAAGATTTACGTTCTTTGGAATAGGCTAAAGCCAGTTCGTAAGCACCTGCGGCAATCCCTAAGGCTTGTGCAGCGATACCTATCCGTCCGCCTTCCAGGGTTTTCATCGCGAAGGTAAAACCAAATCCATCATCGCCAATCCTGTTTTCTTTAGGAACTTTAACATCATTAAACATGAGTGAATGGGTATCAGAACCACGAATTCCCATTTTATTTTCTTTAGGACCCACGGTAAAGCCTTCCATCCCTTTTTCTACGATAAAGGCATTGATTCCTTTATGCTTTAAAGCGCGGTCGGTTTGCGCAATCACCAGATAGGTGGAAGCGGTATTTCCGTTGGTAATCCAGTTTTTAGTACCGTTTAGCAGGTAATAATCGCCCATATCCACAGCAGTGGTTTGCTGGGAAGTTGCATCTGATCCGGCCTCAGGCTCTGATAAACAGAAAGCACCGATTTTTTCGCCGGAAGCCAGTGGCTTCAGGTATTTCTCTTTTTGAAAGTCAGAACCATAAGATTCCAGTCCATAACAAACCAAAGAATTATTTACGGAAACGACCACGGAGGCAGAAGCATCAACTTTCGACAACTCTTCCATCACCAGGACATAAGATAGCGCGTCTAGCCCGCTGCCATTATATTTCTCTGAAACCATCATCCCCAGAAATCCAAGTTCGCCCAGCTTTTTTACTTGCTCTGCAGGGAATTTCTGGTGCTCATCTCTTTCGATAACCCCGGGCTTAAGTTCAGTCTGTGCGAAATCCCTTGCGGCCTGTTGAATCATCAATTGTTCTTCACTTAATTGAAATAGCATAATTATATAGATAAAAATATACGTACCGCCAAATTTAGTATTTCCAGGTCAGATTACTATGGCTGCATAGTATTATTTTATGCGATATACATTCCTGCTATTTTAAAAGGCGATTGTTATCATCAGGGAACACTAAAACAGGGTGGTATTTTTTCGCTTCTTCAATTGGTAAAGAACCAAAAGACATGATGATCAGAATATCACCAACCTGTACTTTTCTGGCTACTGCTCCATTTAGGCAGACAATACCTGTCCCACGTTCGCCCTTAATTACATAAGTTTCAAAACGCTCACCGTTGTTATTGTTTACAATCTGCACCTTTTCATTGGCAATGATCTGCGCAGCATCCATCAGATCCTGATCGATAGTAATACTACCTACATAGTTCAATTCTGCCTGGGTTACTTTAACACGGTGTATTTTCGATTTTAATATCTCGATAATCATAATTCAAATTTACAAAAAATTGTGGTTAGGGTGTTTAATGGATTGTCAATTCAGCAGCATATTATCGATCAGACGCGTCTGACCGACCTTTGCGGCCACTAATGCCACTAAATCCGCTTGATTTTTATCGGTTTCCGGAAGCAGGGTTTTACCGTTTGCAATGGTAAAATAATCAAGCTCCACACCTGGAATGCCGGTAATCATATTTTTCGCGTTTTCCAGCAATTCCGGAATCGCAAGGTTTTTAAAATTAGATTTTACATAATCCAGCGCTTCACTCAAAACCAATGCATTTTTACGGTCTTCCGCAGATAAATGTATGTTTCTGGAGCTCATCGCCAGGCCGTCTTCTTCTCTGATAATCGGGCAGGAAACGATCTGAACCGGAAGCTTAAAATAAGCCACCATATTTTCAATCATCAGCACCTGCTGGAAATCTTTTTGTCCGAAGAAAGCGATGTCAGGGTTTACCGCACTGAACAGTTTATGTACAATTTGAGTGACACCCTGGTAGTGTCCTCTTCTGAATTCCCCTTCGAGTAAGAACTCTGCCGGGCCCAGATCAATGTGCCATTCTTCTTGTTCAGGGTACATTTCCTTCACCGAAGGCATAAATACCACATCGCATCCTGCTGCTAAAAGCATTTGCATATCGTGTTCTAAAGGACGGGGATATTTCTCCAGATCTTTGGGATCTGTAAACTGTGTCGGGTTTACAAAGATGCTGCAAACCACTACATCAGCATGTTGCTGTGCAATCTTAATCAGGGATACATGTCCTTTGTGCAATGCACCCATAGTAGGCACTAAAGCAATTTTCTGTTGACCCAATTTTATTGGTTCAAGCAACGACTTTAACGCTGCGATGGTGTTTATAACTTTCAAACTAGCCTATAAAATTTCAAGGGGCAAAGTTGGTTAATAATCCATTCCAAACAAAACATCTCGCCTATATAATTGATAAATGTTATTATTTTGCTTATCTTTGCCCCTTGATAATCTTTTCTTTAACATAATTATTTATTTACAGAATATGGAGATGGCCAAAACGAAGCTACTGATTGTTACACACGAGATGTCGCCTTTCCTTGAACTCACTAAAATTTCAGAAATAACCCGTCAACTACCACAGGCGATGCAGGATAAAGGATTTGAAATCCGTATTCTGATGCCTAGATTCGGGAACATTAATGAAAGAAGGAATAGATTGCACGAAGTGATACGTCTTTCAGGAATGAACATTATCATCGATGATAATGACAACCCGTTAATTATTAAAGTTGCCTCAATTCCAGCTGCACGTATGCAGGTGTATTTCCTGGATAACGAAGATTATTTTCAACGCAAATACGTTTTCAGAGACAAAGAAGAAAAATTCTATGCGGACAATGATGAAAGAACAATCTTCTTTTGTAAAGGCGCATTGGAAACTGTTAAGAAACTAGGCTGGGCTCCGGACATTGTTCATTGCCATGGCTGGATGACTTCTTTAGTTCCTGCTTACATCAAAACTTCTTATAAGAATGACCCTACCTTCAAAAATGCGAAAGTAGTTTATTCTATCTATGAGAACTGCTTTACTGAAAAGCTGCACGTAGATCTTCATAAGAAAGCGGTAATGAATGCCATGACGCTTGAGGACACTAAAATGTTCGAAAATGCCGATTGTAACACCCTTCATATTGGTGCCATTACTTACTCAGACGCAGTAGTATTAGCGCATGATAATATTGATGCAAATGTGTTAAAATTTGTTAAAGATTCTAATAAACCAACTTTAGCCTTTAATTTAACCGAGGATTTCGAAAACTTCTATTCATTATATGAAGAGATTTCGGATGAAGAATTGGTTTCTATAGCATAAACTCAGGTATTATTAATTTAAATATGAAATTTACAAAACAAGACTTATTAACCATGTTGATAGGTCTTTTTCTTTTTTCTTCGTGTAAAGATAACAACACAATCGGTTTACCACCAGATGGCTCAACCATTACCGGCGACTTATACGATAATACAACCCTGACTTCCCGCACGATGACGGAGGAGCCTATTGGAGCTGCCGGACTCATCAGATACCCGATTGGGATTATGCATGATCCGATCTTCGGTGAAAGCACCGCCGGTACTGCAATGGTAGTCAATATGCCTACCGTAGTCGATTACCGTTTTGGAAAAAATGTCGAGGTAGATTCTGCAGTATTGGTACTTCCTTATGCAGGCAACTTCTACGGAGATTCTACTCAGAATTTTACTTTTACCGTAAGACAACTGAATGAAAATCTAGCCTTACGCTCCGAATATTTAAGCTCTACAAACTGGGGAGATAAAACGATTCCTGGTACTGATGGTGATTTAGGTCAACGTGTAAACATTAAACAATACCCAAACAGTAGCTTTAAAGTAGTCAATATCGTTACCGGAAAACCTGATACGTCAGCTTTGGTAGCCCCTCAGCTGAGAATAAAACTGGACCCTTTGAAAATTCAGAACAGAATCGCCAAAATGGATACACTAAAGTATTCGAGAAACGATTTGTTCGTGAATACCTTTAATGGCGTGTATGTAAATGTGACCAGCGCAAGCGGTCCGGGTGCCATGTCATTTTTCAACCTTGCACCAGTAACCGACGTGAATAACGGTGCTAAACTTCAGATTTATTATAAAAAAGACGGATTAGCACAAAACACCCAGGATACGGTTTCTGTAATTTTCCCGATTGATAATATTAGAAATCCTGTAGTTGCTTATGTGAAACATGATTACACAGGCACAACAACGGTTAAAGAACAACTGGCAGATCTATCTCCGAAGCAATACGATAGAACGTATGTACAAGGCTTAACGGGTTTAAAAAACAAAATCACTTTTGATTTTAGTGCTTTTAAAACCTTAACCGCTGGTTCTAAAGTAGCAGTTAACAAAGCAGAATTAGTGATTGATGTAGATCCGGCTGATGATGCTTATTTTAAACCTGCACAACGCTTAAGATTAGTGAGACTTAGTGCCGCTGGCTTATTAACCAATGTTCCCGACAATGATCGTTCTACACCAGCTACGAGCTCTAGTCCGGCTTATTACGGCGATGCAAGAGCGCTTGCAACTGCTGCAGAATTTGGTGGATACTTTGATTCTGTAAACAGAAGATACGTATTTAGCATCACAGCCTATATTCAGGACTTGTTAGATGGAAAAACCAAAGATTACGGTACTTTCATCTCTCCAACTGCGTTTTCAGAATTTTCAGTTTCTCCTTTCGCCAGCACCGCTGACCGTTCTGTCCTGTATGGCCCGGTAAAAGATGCGCCTGCCGGAACAAAGCGAATGAAACTTAATATCTTCTATACCAAATTGAAGACAGCGAATTAAAATAATTTAACCACAAGCATATTCATATCCCCCGAGATTCATTAATTTCGGGGGATTTATTTTTTAAAACATATTTTATTATGTGCGGAATTGTTGGTTACATTGGTCACAGGGAAGCCTGGCCTATCGTCCTCAAAGGACTCAAAAGATTGGAATATCGCGGTTATGATAGTGCAGGAATTGCGCTAATCAATGAAACGGGGTTAAATATTTATAAAAAAGCAGGAAAAGTTCAGGAACTGGAGAAATTCTCTGAAGGAAAAGACCTTTCGGGAACTATCGGTATCGGACATACCAGGTGGGCAACCCATGGTGCTCCTTCCGACCGGAACTCTCACCCCCATACCTCTAACAGCGGAAAGTTATCCATTATTCATAACGGGATCATCGAGAATTATGCGACCCTAAAGGAAGAACTGATCCACAGAGGGCATGAATTTAAAAGTGATACCGATACGGAAGTACTGGTACACCTGATCGAAGAGATCTACAAAAATGAAAACACAGATCTTTTTGAAGCCGTAAGACTGGCCTTAAATGAGGTAACGGGTGCTTATGCCATTGTATTAATGGATGAGGATCAGCCGGAGCAATTGATTACCGCCAGAAAGGGTAGTCCCCTGGTTATCGGTGTCGGTGCCGGCGAATATTTTATCGCTTCTGATGCCACACCGATCATTGAGTATACTAAAAACGTAATTTATCTGAACGACAATGAGGTTGCTTTGGTAAAACGTGATGAGTTGCTGATCAAACGCCTCGACAATGTGGTGCAAACGCCTTACATTCAGGCCCTGGAGCTGAAACTGGAAATGCTGGAAAAAGGTGGCTATGAGCATTTTATGCTGAAAGAAATCTTTGAACAATCCCGCTCTATCCGTGATTGTATGCGTGGCAGGATTTATCCGGCAGAAGGTCTGGTTCAACTGGGTGGTATTAAGGAGTATGCCGAGAAACTGAAAAATATCGACAGGATCATTATCGTGGCCTGTGGTACTTCATGGCATGCTGGTCTGGTGGCCGAATACCTGATTGAAGAGTATGCAAGGATTCCGGTTGAAGTAGAATATGCTTCGGAATTCCGCTATAGAAATCCAATTATCACCGAAAAAGATATCGTGATCGCGATCTCTCAATCCGGTGAAACTGCGGATACCATGGCAGCTATTGAAATGGCCAAGGAAAGAGGCGCTACCATTTTTGGCGTTTGTAATGTGGTCGGTTCTTCTATTCCACGTTTAACGCATGCGGGCGTTTATACCCATGCCGGCCCGGAAATAGGTGTGGCTTCTACCAAAGCATTTACCGCTCAGGTAACGGTGCTGACCTTGATGGCTTTCTATATGGCACAACAAAAAGGAACCATCACTAAATCTCAATTGGTAGAACTGCTAACAGAATTAGATGGGATTCCAGATAAGATTCAAAAAGCACTGGAATCTAATGATTTGATCAAAGAAATTGCTGCAAAATTCAAGGATTCGAGAAATTGTCTATTTCTTGGAAGAGGTAGCGGTTTCCCTGTGGCGCTAGAGGGCGCTTTAAAGCTTAAGGAGATCTCTTACATCCATGCGGAAGGTTATCCGGCAGCTGAGATGAAACACGGCCCTATCGCCTTAATTGACGAGGAAATGCCGGTTGTGGTAATTGCCACTAAAAATTCTTCTTATGAGAAGGTGATTAGCAACATTCAGGAAGTAAAAGCAAGAAAAGGTATTGTACTTGCGATTGTAACTGAAGGTGATACTGAAGTGAGGAAAATGGCAGATTATTGCATCGAGATTCCGGATTCTAGTGAGGCTTTCCTGCCTTTACTGGCCACAATCCCTTTGCAGTTGTTGTCTTACCACATCGCTTTAATGCGCGGTTGTAATGTAGATCAGCCAAGAAATCTGGCGAAATCTGTAACCGTAGAATAATTTTAAACACCTAAAACAGTAAATGGCTGGAAGATCTTCCCTTTTTGAGGAAAGCTTCCAGCCATTATAATTTTTTTACACCCATCATCAAGGTGATATATCCTTTATCAGGATGATGCCTTTCTCTTCAGGATGTTGTTCCCGGTTAAAACGGCAGATCTCCTGATACCTCGCTCGGATCAAGATATTCCGTCTCACTTTTTGGTGTGGTGTTTTCAGTGGTCACCGGCGTATGCTCAAAATCGCTTTTTCTACCTAGAATCGTAAAGTTTTCCGCCACCACTTCTGTTACGTATTTCTTTACCTTTTCACGGTCTTCAAAAGAGCGCGTTCTCAGCTTGCCTTCAATATAGACCAATTTCCCCTTTTGTAAATATTTTGAGGCTACTTCTGCCAGCCCTCTCCATAAAACAATGTTATGCCATTCCGTTTGCTCTATTCGCTTACCGTCTTTGTTATAGGTCTCTGATGTTGCCAATGGAAAACTAGCGACAGTTACCCCTCCTTCTAAATGTCTAACTTCAGGATCTTTGCCTAAATGTCCGACTAAAATAACTTTGTTAATACCTGACATGGAATCTATTTTTACTGTTTAATTGAATTGGAATTCATAAAATTGGTAATTACTTTAGGTTGAGGCAGCTCCTCAAATTCTGCCAGGGAAACCCATTTTATTTCTGCATTCTTATTAAAGTTAATGATATAATTGTCTAAACCAAAAAATTGAACATATATTGTTTGGTGAGTCAGCAAATGCTTTTGTGCAGAGATTGGCGTAATCAGACAGTCGGGGCCAAAGTTATTTTTTAATTCCGGCAGAAAACTTTCCGGAATTTCCAGGTAATTTTTTTCCGTTTCGATTAAGGGGAAGTCATATAATTCCTGCCATACATCACCGGCAATCCGTTTTTTCACCAATAGGTTTTCGCCTTCCTGACACACAAAATAATTGAAATACCGGGTCCGCTTCTTTAAGGTTTTTAGTTTTAAAGGCAATACATTAACACGGTCATTCGCCCGGGCATCACAGCCCGACTGTACCGGGCAGCTGCTGCAATCCGGTGATTTTGGCTTGCATTGCAAGGCGCCGAATTCCATGATGGCCTGGTTGTATATGGATGGATTCTGATCCTCAATTAAGGCATTGGCCAGGGCCGTAAATTCCTTCTTTCCTTCGGTACTATTGATGGCCGTTTCTACCCCAAAATAACGCGACAATACGCGGAACACATTGCCATCCAGCACTGCCCTGGATTCGTTGGCCGAAAAGGAAGAAATTGCGGCCGCAGTGTACTCCCCTACCCCTTTCAGGAGAATCAGCTCGGTATATTTTGTAGGGAAAATACCTGCGTGTTTTTCCTGAATCAGCCTTGCGGTAAAGAGCATATTTCTGCCCCTGGAATAGTAGCCCAATCCCTGCCATAATTTAAGTACCTGAGCCTCTGTGGCATTGGCAAAATCATTGACGGTCGGGTAGTTTTGCAAAAACCGCTGGAAGTAAGGTAAACCCTGTTCTACACGCGTTTGCTGCAAAATAATTTCAGACAGCCAAATCACATAGGCGTCAGTAGTGTCTCTCCAGGGAAGCTCCCTTTTATTGACGGAATACCATTTAACGATTTCTCTCTGAAAACTCATAACCGCAAAAATACACGCTAAATATTTATTTTTACTAAAACTTGCAATTCAGTGATACTCCCGGGTGGAAATAAATCATCTTTTATTTTCCTATCTCATTAAAAAGCAATACTTTTGCAACCCCAAAACACTTATAAAGTATATAACACACTATAAATTAATAACAGAGAATATGACTAAGGCAGATATTATTTCAGAAATATCAACGAAAACAGGAATTGAAAAGGTAGATGTACAAGAAACCGTTGAGGCATTTTTCAAGGTCATCAAAAACAGCATGATTGGTGGAGAAAATGTATATGTTAGGGGTTTTGGTAGTTTTGTTGTTAAAAAAAGAGCACAAAAAACTGCAAGGAATATTTCTAAAAACACTGCAATTATTATCCCGGAACACTTCGTTCCAAGCTTTAAACCAGCAAAAGTATTTGTTGATAAAGTGAAAAATAATTCAAAAATAGTTAGCGTAGAAGCCTAATTCATGATGATAAAAGATATCCGAACTAAACAAGCCATATTGATAGGAGCAGTTGTACTGCTTGTAGCGTTTTTGTTTACACGGGATATTAAAGGGTTGGTAAAGCCTAAAGAACAAACCAGCAGCACTCCTGCCGGTGGCTCTATGTCGGCACAAGCCCCTGCAACAGCCGAAATCAACCTTAAGGAGGTTTCAACTGTCGCTAAAAACACCATCAATGCGAGTTTAGCCGCTGAAATCGTAGCCCTTGAAAATGCATACAACAGCGCTTCTGAAGCCGATAAAGCTGCCGAAGCAAAATTGTTAGCAAAGAAATGGGATGATTTAGAGCAAACCGTTCCAAGTGCCTTATATTTGGAAATCGTTGCCAGCAAAGAACCTACATTGAACAATTGGTTATCTGCCGGTGATACTTTTATGAAGGCATTTGACAACACCCGTGATAGTATATTATTACCTGCATTATTGCAAAAAGCGAATTTCGCTTACACCAATGCAGTGAAAATAGACTCCAACAGTAATGATGCTAAAACAGGCCTTGGAATTACCATCGTTAACGGAATGGGCGCCCCAATGGCAGGGATAGCGATGTTAATGGACGTTGTAAAGAAAGATCCAAAGAACTTAAAAGCAAATATGAGCTTAGGTACTTTCGCTATGAAGTCGGGACAATTTGATAAAGCAATAACCAGATTCCAAAATATCATTGCCATGAAGCCTTCGCCAGATGCGTATTTCTATCTGGGAACGGCCTATGAAAACCTTGGAAAAAACACGGAAGCTATTGAAGCTTACGAAAAGAGTAAAAAATTAGCTGCAAACGCGACCTTGTCGAAGTTTATCGATGATAAAGTGAATGCGTTAAAGAATAAAAAATAATAAACAGATTTACGAAAATATTTAAAACCCAAAAATTATGCCAAGCGGTAAGAAAAGAAAGAGACATAAAATGGCTACCCACAAACGCAAAAAACGTTTAAGAAAAAACAGACATAAGAAAAAATAGGTTTTCTTAATGTTTTGCTCAACAACTAAGGCTAGGATTTGATCGTAGCCTTAATTGTTGGTAGCAATATTTTTTTTATTGTCCATGTGTTAATAAGGCTAATCGCCTTAAAATCTGTAGCTTTTGGTAAAGGAACTCATTATAGATTCATCTCCCTCGGGAGTAACCATAGCTTTAGTTGAAGACAAACAGCTTGTAGAACTGCATAAGGAACACATCAATAACAACTACGCTGTAGGTGATATTTATTTGGGCCGCATAAAGAAAATTATGCCTGGTCTAAATGCTGCGTTCGTTGATGTAGGTTACGAAAAAGATGCTTTTTTGCATTATTTCGACCTGGGTCCACAAGTACAATCTTTAATTAAGCTTACTAAAATCAAGCGTAATGGCTCTGTTAGCGGAACTTTATTAGATAATTTCAAGCTAGAAGGAGACATTAACAAAGCTGGGAAGATCTCTGAAGTGGTCAGCAAGAATCTTGTCTTACCAGTTCAAATCGCCAAAGAACCAATTTCAACAAAGGGGCCACGTTTAAGTTCAGACTTATCTATAGCAGGACGCTATATTGTGCTGGTTCCCTTCTCTAATGTCATCTCGATTTCCAAAAAGATTAAAAGCAATACGGAACGTAATCGCCTCAAAAAGATTATCGAAAGTATCAAGCCGAAAAACTTTGGAGTGATTATTAGAACGGTTTCTGAAGGTAAAGGCGTTGCCGAACTTCAAAAAGACCTTTTGGACTCTGTAACCAAATGGGAAAACTTTATTAAAAAGTTGCCCGATGCAGAACCTTCAAAACGTGTTTGGGGAGAAATGGACCGTACTTCCACGCTTATCCGTGACATTTTAAGTACCGACTTCACCAACGTTTACGTGAATGACAGTAATTTGTTCGAAGACATTCGCTCTTATGTGCATGAAATCTCTCCTGAGATGGAGAAGATCGTTAAGATCTACAAGCATAAAGAACCGATATTTGAACACTTCGGTATCGAAAAGCAAATTAAAAATGCTTTCGGAAAAACAGTAAACCTGGCCGGTGGTGCCTACTTAGTTGTAGAACATACCGAAGCATTGCATGTTGTTGACGTGAATAGCGGTAACAGAACGGCAAGCAAAGAAAATCAGGAAGAAAATGCCCTTCAGGTAAATAAAGAAGCGGCGAAAGAAATTGCGAGACAATTACGCTTACGTGATATGGGTGGTATTGTAGTGATCGATTTTATCGATATGCACAAGCCTGCTAACCGTAAGATGTTGTTTGACTACCTTAAGGAACTCATGCTCCTGGATCGTGCGAAACATACCATTCTTCCTCCAAGTAAGTTTGGCCTTGTTCAAATCACACGCCAGCGCGTTAGACCGGAAATGAACATCGTAACCAGTGAAAAATGCCCAACCTGTGACGGTACGGGTGAAATTAAGGCAAGCATTGTATTGATGGATGACATCGAAAACAATCTGACCTATATTTTGCAGGAGCAAAACGAAAAAAATATTACACTTTGTGTACACCCTTATATTGAGGCTTACATCAAAAAAGGGCTTATATCTTTACAATGGAAGTGGTTCTTTAAATTCGGACAAAGAATCAAAGTCAAGGCGGTTCCTTCTTATAACCTAACTGAATTCCATTTTATCTCGTCTAAAGACGAAGAGATTAAATTATAATCACGATAAAATTTCTTTAAACAGGCCTGCTCCTCTTGGAACAGGCCTGTTTGCTTTTAGGGGATTTTTAAACCTGTTTTATTCCGAATTATCTTAAATTCGTACTTCATTAAAACTCCTGTAAATTGGCTAAAACTAAATCAGCATATTTCTGTCAGAGTTGCGGTCATGAAACCGCAAAATGGCTCGGCAAATGCCCTTCCTGCAACGAATGGAATACTTTTGTAGAAGAAGTAATCGAAAAAGCCGGCTCGAAAGTGCCTGCCTGGAAAACTTCTACCACCACTACAAGGGTCAATAAACCGAATAAAGTAGACCACATTATCTCGATTACTGAGGAACGGATTTTAACCGGTGATCTGGAACTGGATCGTGTATTAGGCGGTGGTCTGGTGGCCGGTTCTGTCATCTTAATCGGTGGGGAACCTGGTATCGGAAAGTCGACTTTAATGCTTCAGCTGGCCTTAAATATCCCCGGAAAAAAGATTTTATACATCTCCGGTGAAGAAAGTGAACAACAAATAAAAATGAGAGCGGAAAGGATTATCTCCAACCCGACCTCTGATTGCTATATCCTGACGGAAACCTCTACTCAAAATATTTTCAAACAGATTGAAGAACTGAACCCGGATCTGCTGATTGTAGATTCCATTCAGACTTTACATTCTTCGCATATTGATGCCACACCAGGGAGTGTTTCCCAGGTTCGTGAATGTACTTCAGAGCTGCTGAGATTTGCCAAAGAAACGGATACCCCGGTGTTTTTAATCGGCCACATCACCAAAGATGGCGCCATTGCCGGACCTAAGGTCCTGGAACACATGGTGGATACGGTATTACAATTTGAAGGCGACCGGAACCATGTTTACCGGATTTTACGCTCCATTAAAAACCGTTTCGGCGCTGCAGCCGAACTGGGGATTTATGCGATGCACAGCACCGGTTTAAGGCAGGTTTCTAACCCTTCGGAGATTTTATTATCGCAAAGGGATGAAGAGCTGAGTGGAATTGCGATTTCAGCCACTTTAGAAGGCGCCAGACCGATGTTAATCGAGACGCAAGCCTTAGTGAGTGCTGCCGCTTACGGAACGCCTCAGCGCTCTTCTAATGGTTTCGATACCAAAAGGATGAATATGCTGCTGGCTGTACTGGAAAAAAGATGCGGCTTCCGATTGAGTACCAGGGATGTGTTTTTAAATATTGCCGGCGGTATTAAAGTGGAAGACCCCGCGATTGACCTGGCGATTTTAGTCGCGATTATCTCCTCTCATGAAGATATTTTTATCTCTTCCAAGATTTGTTTTGCCGCTGAAGTTGGACTTTCCGGAGAAATCAGAGCGGTTAACCGCATTGAACAACGGATCTCGGAAGCGGAAAAACTAGGCTTTGAAAGGATCTTTATCTCCAGCTATAATATGAAAGGCCTGATCACCGAACGATATAAGATAGAATTGACTCCGGTAAGCAAAATAGAAGACGTGTTTTCTTTGCTATTTGGATAAGAATAAATTCTATTTGGGGGAACATTTCCCCAATATGAGGAATTTTCTGATGCAATTTCTACATATTGGGGATATTATTCCCCATTGATATTTGGCGCCTAAAGCCACATTACTTCAAATAGCACTGATTATCAGTTGTTTAGTAAAAACGAAGAGTGTTTTTAAAAACCGGCCTGTAAGTTGTCTAATGTAAAGCGTTGATCATTTATGATTTAACAACAATAGGGATGATTATCCTCGTTATCGATAGATAACGAGGATTTTTTTGTTTTATAGCTTTTTGGTTAGGTCCAGTATAGGAAAAATTTGATATTTTTACTGTTAACAAATAGAATATCAACTTTTTAATTCTAACCCCATATGAAAAAATTAATACTAAGTCTGAGCTTTTGCGCGATGTCCTTTTGTGCATTGGCACAGGATACTGCCGGTATTCCCGGCAAATCCTTCGGAAATGGCGTAACCGCCGGTAATTTACTTCCTGTTTCCAAAATAGAAGCCGCGATGGGCGATCAAAAAACTGTTCCAATGAAAATTACGGGAGAAGTAGTAGAGGTTTGCCAGAAAAAAGGCTGCTGGATGACGCTGAAAACTCCTTCAGGTGAATCTATGCGCATCACCTTCAAAGATTATGCATTCTTTATGCCGATGGATATCGTAGGTAAAAAAGTAGCCCTGGATGGTCTCGCTAAAAAACAAACCATCTCCGTAGAAACATTACGCCATTATGCAGAAGATGCTCATAAATCTGCCGAAGAAGTTGCAAAAATTAACGCCCCAAAGAAAGAACTGGCTTTTGAAGCTAAAGGTGTAGTAATCCTGGAGTAACAGCAACCTGTTTTTTCAGGGAAATTTTATATCTTCCCCTACTCTTTAACCTCTTAACTTTCATTTATGATCATTGCTATTATCATTATTGCGGTCCTTGCACTCATCGGAATTTCTATGTACAATTCCCTGATCGCAAAAAAGAACCAAACGGATAACGCCTTCTCGGCTATTGATGTAATGCTTAAAAAGCGCTTCGACCTACTCCCAAACCTTGTGGAAACCGTAAAACAGTACATGCAATATGAAGGAGATCTGCTCACAAAGATTGTCGCCCTACGGAACCGTGCCAGTACGCCCAACCTGAGTAATGAAGATAAATTGAACCTGGACAAAGAACTGAGTCAGCAAATAGGTGGATTAATGGTTAATGTAGAAAACTACCCTGACCTTAAAGCAAGCCAGAATTTCATAAACCTACAAAGTACCTGGACCGAAAGCGAGGAGCAAATCGCTGCCGCCAGAAGGACTTATAACGCCGCAGTCACAGATTATAACAACGCCATCATGATGTTTCCGGGCAGTATCATTGCAGGAATGATGAATTACACGCCCAAAACGGTGCTCTCCATTCCGGAAACTGAACGTACGAGCCTCAACGCAAAAGATCTTTTTAACCGTTAATGGCTACAAAATCTTACCTGAATCCTTCCTCAATGGAGGTATTGGCTGCTTTAGAACTCACTCGCAAAGAACTCCGCAAGAAGAGAATTATACATGTAGGCCTTTGCATCGCCGGTGCCGGGATTGCTGTGTTTGGGTTTTTATCCGGGATTTCCCTGATCGGAATTGCCGGAGTACTATGCTTTATTACCGGTTTTGTCCTGATCGCCCTAGGCAGCAAAGCAATAGACGAGTACCGCCTGGATTTTAAGCGAAAGCTGATTGCGGAGGCCCTGAAAATGATCGACGAAAGTCTGGAAATTGATCCTGAAAGCGGCTTAAATGAAAATGAGTTCATCCGTTCTTTATTGTACAACAGAAGGCCGGATAGCTATAAAAGTGAAGACCTGGTGTTTGGAAATTCCGGAAAAACAAAGTTTAGCTTTTCGGAAGTCCACGCAAAATACAAGCAGGTAAGAAACACTAAAAACGGCCGCCAGGAGAGTTGGCATGATATTTTTCGCGGAGTGATCTTTCAGGCTGACTTTAACAAGAATTTTAAAGGGGCAACACTCGTTAAATCCAGAGTATTTGGAGATAGCGTTACGGAATGGTTTACCACCAATATCCCGGTATTCTCCAGCTCAGAGACGCTGGTTAAGTTAGAAAACACGGAATTTGACAAGCATTTTATCACCCATTCTTCAGATCAGATTGAAGCACGTTATATCCTGACACCGCTAATGATGGAGTCGATCCTGGAACTAAACGAAAGGTGTAGATACACCATCAGCCTCTCTTTTATCCGAAATCAGGTAAATATAGCCTTTCCATTAACTAAGAATTATTTTGAAGCTCCACTATTCAATAGCCTGCTGGATGATGAGGTGATGCAGGAAGATATGGCCCTGGTACGTCATGTTTACCGGGTGATTGAAACGCTGGATTTAAACACCCGAATCTGGGGAAGAGCCTAGCCATTATTCCACTTTGCGAACGGACAGCACTTGTTGCTCCAAAGAGGATATTCGCTTTAAAAAAGCTTTTAAAATAAAAAAGTCCCTTTCGGGACTCTTTTATTTATTTCGATAAGTACATCGATTTGTCTTTAACTAACTTTCTGAAGTAAGGATCTTCCAGGTCTTTAATGAACCTGATAGCCTCCCCTGTAGATTTCATCTCCGGACCTAATTCCTTGACAACTTCAGGGAACTTGTCAAAAGAGAATACAGGTTCTTTGATCGCATAACCTACCAGTTTTCTTTCGATGGTAAAGTCTTTCAATTTGTTCACACCCAACATCACTTTAGCAGCGATATTGATATAAGGAACGTCGTAAGCCTTAGCAATGAAAGGAACGGTTCTTGAAGCTCTTGGATTCGCTTCGATCACATAAACTTTCTCGTCTTTTACTGCAAACTGAATGTTTAGTAAACCGATTACGTTTAGTGCTCTTGCGATTTTCTTAGAGTAAGTCTCCATGTCGTTCATTACCTTTTCAGATAAACTGAATGGCGGCAATACCGCGCTGGAATCACCTGAGTGAATCCCTGCAGGCTCAATGTGCTCCATTAAACCGATGATATGCACATCTTCTCCGTCACAGATAGAATCCGACTCGGTTTCTTCCGCTCTGTCTAAGAAGTGGTCAATCAATACACGGTTTCCAGGAAGATCACCTAGTAGTTTAACTACTGCTTTCTCCAGGTCTTCGTCATTGATCACGATGCTCATTCCTTGTCCACCCAATACATAACTTGGTCTTACCAATACCGGGTATCCTACTTCCTGTGCAACGATAATCGCTTCTTCAGCGTTCTCAGCAACACCATATCTTGGATAAGGAATTTCTAATTCTTTCAATAAGTCTGAGAAACGACCTCTATCTTCTGCAACATCCATGTCATTGTAAGATGTACCGATGATTTTGATGCCGTGTTGCTCTAACTTCTCCGCCATTTTCAAGGCTGTTTGTCCACCCAACTGAACGATCACACCTACTGGTTTCTCCAGTTCAATGATTTCACGAACATGTTCCCAGAATACCGGCTCAAAGTATAACTTATCAGCCATGTTGAAATCTGTAGAAACTGTCTCAGGATTACAGTTGATCATGATTGCTTCAAAACCGCTTTCTTTAGCAGCAAGCAAACCATGTACACAAGAGTAGTCAAATTCAATACCCTGACCGATACGGTTAGGACCTGAACCCAATACAATTATTTTTTTGTTATTTGTTGGGATCGATTCGTTTTCCTCTTCAAATGTAGAGTAGTAATATGGGGTTTGCGCTGCAAATTCCGCTGCACAAGTATCTACCATTTTATACACACGTTTGATGCCTAAAGCTGTTCTGCGGTCATAAACCTCATCTTCCGTTACATTACCCAACAGGTAAGCAATCTGGATATCAGAGAATCCTTTTTGTTTCAACGTGAAGAAGAAATCTTTAGGAATATTATTCAGAGAATATCTTTTTAGCTCAACTTCCAGGTGTACTAATTCCTGAATCTGAGAAAGGAACCATTTATCGATTTTCGTTACCTTACGGATAGACTCCAAAGGAACGCCCATAGTCATGGCATCTTTGATTAAGAACAGGCGATTCCAGCTTGGATGCTCCAAACCGTGCATGATCTCTTCGATGCTTCTGTTATGTTTACCATCTGCACCTAATCCGGCTCTGCCAATTTCTAAACTCTGACAAGCTTTTTGTAGTGCTTCGATGAAGGTACGTCCGATAGACATCACCTCTCCTACTGATTTCATTTGTAATCCCAGTTCCATGTTGGCACCTTTGAATTTATCAAAGTTCCAGCGAGGTATTTTCACGATTACATAATCCAGTGTAGGCTCGAAATAGGCAGAAGTTGTTTTTGTAATTTGATTTTCGATCTCGTCTAAGTTGTAACCAATGGCTAGTTTAGAAGCGATTTTTGCGATCGGATATCCTGTTGCTTTACTTGCCAATGCCGAAGAGCGTGATACCCTTGGATTGATTTCGATCGCAATAATATCATCATTATCAGGATTCACAGAGAACTGAACATTACAGCCTCCAGCGAAAGTACCAATGGCACGCATCATTTTGATGGCCTGGTTACGCATATCCTGGTAGCAACGATCAGATAAAGTCATTGCCGGTGCAACTGTGATCGAGTCTCCGGTGTGGATTCCCATTGGATCAAAGTTTTCAATAGAACAAATGATGATTACATTGTCATTGCTATCTCTAAGCAATTCCAATTCATATTCTTTCCATCCGATTACTGCTTTCTCTACCAATACTTCGTGCGTTGGAGAAGCTTCTAATCCGCGTTGTAAAGCGTGGTCGAACTCTTCTTTCTTGTGCACGAAACCACCACCTGAACCGCCTAATGTATAAGAAGGACGGATTACTAGTGGGTAACCGATTTCCTGAGCTGCTTCTTTACCTTCTAGGAAGGAGTTTGCAATTCTGGATGGCGCAACACCTACACCTATGTCAATCATCAACTGACGGAAGGCTTCTCTGTTTTCAGTTTTCTCAATCGCGGCAACGTCTACCCCGATTACTCTAACACCATATTTTTCCCAGATACCACGCTCTTCTGCCTCTTTACAAAGGTTTAAAGCGGTTTGTCCGCCCATGGTAGGCAAAACTGCATCGATTTTTCTTTCGATCAGGATCTGCTCAATGGAGTCTACCGTTAAAGGCCAAAGGTATACATGGTCCCCAATCACCTTGTCGGTCATGATGGTTGCAGGATTAGAGTTGATGATCGAAACTTCAATCCCCTCTTCCTTTAAGGATAAGGCAGCTTGAGATCCTGAATAATCAAATTCACAGGCTTGACCAATGATAATAGGTCCCGATCCGATAATTAATACTGAGCGTATGGAGGTGTCTTTAGGCATAAGGCTTTAAAAAGTCTAAAGTTAGTATAAGTGAAATTGGTAAAAATTGCATTCTAAAAGACCAGAATAGTCTAGAGATTTTCTCTGCTGTGCGAGGGGAATATCCCGACTCTTCCGTCGGGATGCAAAGTTACGTTTTTGATCCTTAAAAATATGCTGTTTTTTAAAAAACAGTTCAAATAAAAAAGGGCGTCAGAAATTAACCTAAAGCCCTTTTAATCATTTACTATAAATTACTGTAGCAATTTAATCTCTCCAACATCCGTTGTAGCACTATCTACCACCGCAACATTCTCTACAGAACTGTCTTTATATGGCGGATTTGCCTTTACAATAACGGTATAAGTCTGCGCTTTAACCTTACTAAAAACGAAGGTCCCATTGTTCACAGTTGCCCGTAAGGTGTCTCTCCCTGCAATGGCCAATACCTGAGAGGCGCCTTCCGCAGGACTAACTTTCCCCTGGATACCGCCCTCTCTGATGGCACTGAATGCCAATAAACCAAATGAAAGTCCTGCCACTACGATTAAATTCAATTTAAGCCTTTTCATTATGATAAATTTTAGATTTAAATTATATAGTTTTTACTTCTTTATGCGCTTGTTTTACTTTGCTATGCCGCTGGTTACTTTGTTCTGCCCCCCCCTTACGGGGTTCAGTTGTTAGTTCCCGGTTCTCCTTGTTCGTTCCGGCTATACTATATAACTACAAGCGGCATGGAATTATGTTTTAATCTGCCTGCAGCTAAAAGCTGGTTCCAGATTAATTTGTCACCGCTATAATTTAAACGCATGAGATATAACTTATTGCCTCCTCATCCGAATTTAGTTTTTGCAGCCACTTCTTTTACCTGACAAAACAAGTCCGGAGATGGCAAAACTGGTTGTAAAATACGCACTGAGGCAATTTGGAACAACATTTGCCGTTCCTATCTGAAATATACCATATCAAATGAGAACAATGTATAACCCAATGAAAAAAGTATTCCCTGTAGTAGCAGCCGCAATTGTTATGCTTTCGAGCTGTGCTACAGTACAATCCCTGATAAAATCTTCTTTCCCTTATAACGCAACGGTAGTCATTCCGGCAGGTACAAAAAGTAACACCACGATCTCTACCAGCTCTGCCGCAACAAGTTTCGACCAGGTTTTTGGAAATCAAAACGGTACAAACTATGTAAAAGAAATCAGAATCGCCTCTGCAAAAATGGAAGCCAGTAATCCTGCCAGCAAAAGTTTAGGCATGTTCAAATCTGTGAAATTATTTGTAGCCAATGAAAAAGGTGAAGAAGTAATGGTGGCCTCCAGAACGGATGTACAACAAAATATTGGTACCGGTTTGGTATTGGATATCGACAACTCCCGCTTCCTGGACAACTATGTTAAAGGAACAAATCTGAGTATCAGAATGGAATATGTGTTAAGAGAAAAAACAACCACCGATGTTAGCGTTCGCGTATCATTGAGCTTTAGTACTTCTCCGAAAACAAACAATTAACCACATTCCCATATAGCTTTTATGATGCAAATAATTTTAGGATAACTACTTTTGGCTCATGTTATTTCTTGAGTCTTCATTTTTTCAGCTAATCGCTGATCAATTTATTCATACCACCTGGCTGGAATGGCTGGGCGTAGTATCCGGATTTATTTGCATCTACCTGGCTACAAAAGAGAATGTACTGAGCTGGCCAATTTCGATCATCAGCGTGATTGCTTATGCCTGGGTATTCTTAGACGCAAAGATGTATGGAGACATGGCCTTGCAGTTCTATTTTCTCTTTACCGCCTTCTATGGCTGGTATTTCTGGATCAGAAAAAAACAGGTTCATGATAAACCGGTAACCAATCTGTCGAAAAAAGGTTGGTGGCTGGCCATTGGATCTATAGTCATTTTATCTGTTGCCCTCGGACTATTCCTGGATCATTTTACAGATACCAACGTACCTTATGAAGATGGCTTTTGTACCGCAGTCAGCTTTGTAGCACAACTCATGCTCAGTAGAAAAATCCTGCAAAATTGGATTCTATGGATTGTTGTTGATCTTTGCTATATCCCATTATATATTTACAAAAATCTAAATTTAAGTGCCATATTTTATGCTTTCCTGGTCGCCATTGCCATCAAAGGATATATAGACTGGAGGAAAACGTACCGTGAACAAACCAATTAAGAAAATCGCCATCGTTGGCCCGGAAAGCACAGGAAAATCAACCATTGCGCAACAACTCGCCAAACATTACCAGACACTTTGGGTGCCTGAGTATGCGCGTTATTATTGCGCTGCTTTAACCGAACCCTGCAATTTACAGGATGAAGTAAATATGTACCACGGACAATTAGCCCTGGAAGAATCCATCCTCGCCATTGCGGAAAAAGATTTGATATTTTGTGATACTACTTTTATTACGGTTAAAGTCTGGAGCGATGAGGTTTTTGGAAACACACCGGAAGTGGTCTTAAATGCACTGCCACTTCATACTTATGATTTATACCTGCTTATGGATATTGACCTGCCCTGGCAGGAAGATCCACTGCGTGATTTCCCCCATAAACGGGAACATTTTATGCAGGTATGGCATCAGGAATTGCAAAACTTAAGGGCAAATTATGTCGTGATCAACGGAACTGAAGAGAGATTAAACAATGCCATCACTGCTGTAGCCGATTTTCTAAAAGGCAGTAAAGCGCTTTCTTAATCCTCCCCGCTGAAAATCCGGCCTAAAAAACGGGAACAAAGTCCCCCCTATAGGAGATTCAATTTTTATCAATACCTTTGACCCATCAAAAAGGGGTGCCTTGTTTTGTAAAAAACACAAAAACAGGCTGAGAGCATACCCATTATATCGACAAACAGATATATGCACCTGATCCGGATAATGCCGGCGGAGGGATTGGAGTTATGGAGTTTAACTGGGCTGTAAGTGCCCCTTACTTACAGTGGTTTAACTAAAAAAAACAAAGAATTGAAAAAGTTATTGACCATAGCGCTAGCTATGTTATTGTTGCCTGTATTAACAAAGGCACAGTTTACGCTTTCGGGAGTTGTGTCCGAAACAAACCATCAGGCATTACCGGGTGCAACCATCCGCCTAAAAGGAAAATCTTTTGGCGTAACCGCTGATGGGCAGGGAAAATACCAGCTAAAAAACCTTAAAGCAGGAAGTTATACGTTAGTGGTCAGTTTTATCGGCTACCAGACCACAGAAAAAAACCTGGAACTAACCTCCGATCTGGTGGAAAATATCAGCCTTAAACCTACTGCTTTTCTTGCAGACGAGGTGATCGTGAACGCCACACGTGCCAACGATAAATCCGCTACTACCTATAAAAACATCAGCAAAGCGGAGATTCAAGAGAACAACTTCGGCCAGGATCTGCCATTTATTTTAAACAACACCCCGGGAGTAGTCGTAACCTCCGATGCGGGTGCAGGTGTCGGTTATACAGGCATCCGAATCAGAGGTAGCGATGCCAGCAGAATCAATGTGACCATTAATGGAATTCCATACAATGACGGTGAAAGTCAGGGAATATTCTGGGTAAACATGCCGGATTTTGCTTCTTCTATCGAAAATGTGCAAATCCAACGCGGTGTTGGTACCTCTACAAATGGTGCCGGTGCTTTTGGCGGAAGCTTGAACATCCAGACCAGCGCGCCTTCAGAACTTGCCTACGCAGAACTAAACAATACTTATGGCTCATTCAATACCCTTAAAAACACAGTGAAATTAGGAACCGGTTTAATCGACAATAAATGGAGTTTCGATGGCCGACTTTCCCGAATTATATCTGATGGTTTTATCGACCGTGCAGCCTCAAATTTAAAATCGTACTACCTTTCCGGTGCCTACCATGGAAAAAATGAACTGCTTCGTCTGAACGTCTTCTCCGGAACGGAAAAAACTTACCAGGCCTGGGATGGTATTCCTGAAGCACGATTAAAAGGTGATGTACAGGGCATGCTGGATTTCAGCAAACGTCAGGAATTTAATGAAATTCAAACACAGAACCTGTTGAATTCAGGGAACAGAACCTACAACTCGTTTACCTATAAAGACCAGACCGACAACTACGCACAAAACCATTATCAGGCGCTTTATGCCAAACAGGTGAATGAGCAATTCTCTTTCAACGCCGCCTTACACTATACCGATGGAAAGGGGTATTTTGAAGAATATAAATTCGATCAAAAATTGAGCAAATATGGCTTACCTCCCATGAATGCGGATGGGGCTATTCAAAAAAGGTCGGATTTAATTCGTCGCCGTTGGTTAGACAATGATTTCTATGGTGCTACTTATGCGCTTAGCTATAAGCCGCAATCTAACTTGAATTTCACGCTTGGAGGTGCATATAATGAATACAGAGGGAAACATTTCGGAGAAGTGATCTGGGCAAAATATCCTTCCACCAGTAACAACACCGATCATTATTATGATGGTAAAGGAAACAAAAATGATTTCAACACCTTTGGTAAAGTAAGCTATAGCCCAATAGAGCAATTGAGCCTTTTTGCTGACCTGCAATACCGGACTGTCAACTATAAAATCACCGGAAAAGACAAGAACTTAAGGGAGCTTGATTTTAACAATACTTACCACTTTTTCAATCCTAAAGTAGGTGCAACCTATTTTATCAATGAGGAAAGCAATGTTTACACTTCCTTTAGTGTGGCCAATAAAGAGCCCAACCGTGATGATTTTACCAACCTAAAAGTAGGATTGCCATCTCCTAAAGCAGAACGTCTTCATGATTTAGAAGCGGGTTACCGTTACAAAGAAAACAGACTAAACCTGGGCCTGAATGTTTATGGGATGTTCTATAAAGATCAATTGATCTTTACCGGAGAAATCAATGAATTCGCAGATGCTTACCGTCAGAATGTAGATAAAAGTTACCGTGTAGGAGTTGAATTGGATGCGTCTTATATCCTGAGTTCGCAATTTGCTATAAACGCCAATGCCGCTTTTAGCAGGAATAAAATCCAGAACTATATCAATTATGTAACACAATATGAAGATGATGGTTCAGAAACCCTGCTCACTTCCGACTACAAAAACACCGATATCTCTTTCTCGCCAAAATCTGTCATTGCTGGAGAACTGGTCTACAAACCCTTCAAAGGTTTTGCAGCAGCGCTACAAAGCAAATTTGTTGGCAAACAATACCTGGACAATACGCAAAATGACAGCAGAAAACTGGATTCCTATTGGGTAAATAACGCGAGAATAGGTTATGATTTCCAGCTTAAAGGCATCAAAAACATCAATGTTGGCCTATTGGTAAACAATATCTTTAATGAAAAATACGAGAGCAATGGTTATACCTATAGCTCTGCCTACCAGGGAAATATCACTACAGAGAATTTTTATTATGCCCAGGCCGGAACTAATTTTTTACTTTCGCTAAATTTCAAATTTTAACAACTTATGAAGAAATTCATCGAAAAGCTACAATTTATAACTCACGATATCCATCAGCATAGCCATATTGAACAAGCAAATATTGCCTGTAGCGCTGGTGCAAAATGGATTCAGTACCGTTGTCTGACTAAAAACGATGAGGAACTTTTAGACGATATCAATGCGATTGCAGCAATCTGTGACGATTGGGGAGCTACCCTGATCGTTACCGATCATATTCATCTGAACGGAGAAGCCGATATCCAGGGTTTTCATATAGAAGATATGGATGCAGATTTTGTAAAACTTCGTGAACAACTCGGAGAAGCAATTACGATTGGCGGGTCTTCAAATACTTTAGAAGGCTTAATCAGACTGGCAAAAGAAGGCGCAGATTACGCTGGCTTCGGACCGTTTTATACCACCACAACCAAACCTAACAACGCGCCATTATTAGGTGTAGAAGGGTATGCAACGGCTATGAAAGCATTAAAAGCACAAGATATCAACTTACCAGTGCTCGCCGTTGGCGGTGTTACCTTAAGTGACGTAGATCCATTAATGCTGACAGGCATTTTCGGAATTGCCGTTTCTGCTGCCATCAATCAGGCAGAAGATATGTACGCTGCTTACAGCGAATTTTATGACAGTATCATGTAATATTATTTTTGACAAGTGTATGTTATTGAAACACCATAACATACATTTGTTAAAAATACAACCTTCTTGGAAGCCTATATACCCACAGAAAAACCAGATCCATACGCTGCACTCCGATACCGGGAGTTTCGATCCTACCTCGGAATGCGTTTCTTTTTTACGTTTGCCTATCAAATGCAGGCAGTCATCATTGGATTTTACATTTACCACCTCACCAAAGACCCCTTAGCCCTCGGACTCGTTGGTCTCTGCGAAGCAATTCCTGCAATCAGCATTGCACTATATGGCGGTTATGTGGCCGACAAATCAGAAAAACGAGGTCTCTTACTGAAAATATTTAGCGGCGTATTTCTGTGTTCACTGATCATGTTAGTGGTAACCACCCAACAAATGCATGCCTATGTACCTGTAGATTATATTGTGCCAATAATGTACTTGATGGTCTTTGGAATCGGAATTGCCAGAGGATTTTTTAGTCCGGCAACCTTTTCACTGATGGCACAAATTGTCCCTAAAAAGCTTTACCCGAATTCCAGTACCTGGAACAGCTCCAGCTGGCAGGCTGCGTCTATTTTGGGACCAGCCCTAGGAGGTTTAATCTATGGCTTCTATGGCATTACTGCCACCTATGCTGTCATCCTTTCCTTCATCAGCATTGCCCTCATTTGCATATTTTTCTTAAAACCACACCCACCTACCTATATCCCTAAAGAGAGTATTGTGAAAAGTCTGACTGAAGGCGTCCACTTTGTCTTTAAAAATAAAATGATGTTGGGTGCGATGAGCTTAGATCTTTTCTCCGTTTTCTTCGGCGGAGCGGTGGCGCTACTTCCGGTATTTGCCAACGATATTTTAAAAGTTGGTTCCGAAGGACTCGGTTTTATGCGGGCTGCTGCTTCCAGTGGCGCCGTGATTACCATGTTGGCGATGACCCGTTTCTCGCCAATGAACAAACCATGGAGAAATCTGCTGATTGCAGTAACCGGATTTGGAACCAGCATTATCTGCTATGGCTTATCGAAAAACTTCTACCTGACCCTGGTGTTTTTGTTCATGGAAGGCGCATTCGACAGCGTCAGTGTGATTATCAGATCGACCATTATGCAATTACTCACCCCTGATGAAATGCGCGGTAGGGTCTCCGCAGTAAACAGCATGTTTATTGGTTCTTCTAATGAAATTGGAGCCTTTGAGTCCGGCCTCACTGCAAAACTCATGAGAACTGTCCCTGCAGTCGTATTCGGAGGAAGTATGACGATCCTTGTGGCTGGAATTACCTATATGAAGACTAAAGGAATGATGAAGTTAACCTTGCAGGAAATCAACGACCAGCAAAATTAACCTCACCTTTTTAACGCCAAAGCTTGTCTGGCAATCAGGATTAGTATTCTATTCTTTCCCCTACCTGTTGTCTCCACATGGCATAATACAAGCCTGTTTCGGCCAATAAGTCCTCATGTTTACCTTGTTCGATGATATGTCCACGTTCCAAAACAAAAATGCGGTCTGCATGACGAATCGTAGAAAGTCTGTGGGCAATCAGGATCGTAATATGGTTTGTTTGCACAGAAATATCACGGATCGTAGCGGTAATCTCTTCCTCAGTTAAAGAATCTAAAGAAGACGTTGCTTCATCAAAAACCAGGATATCAGGTCTGCGTAATAATGCTCTGGCAATAGATAAACGTTGTTTTTCTCCCCCGGAAACCTTCACGCCACCTTCACCAATCACCGTATCCAGACCTTTGTCTGCACGCGCTAACAGGTTGTTACAAGCGGCTTGTTTCATCACCCTCAGGCAATCTTCATCCGTAGCATCAGGTCTCACAAACTGGAGATTTTCTCTGATCGTTCCAGAGAAAAGCTGTGTATCCTGGGTTACAAAACCAATCTTCTCCCTCAGCATATCCAGATCAATCGCTTTGCTGGAAGTATCATTATATAACACATCGCCATCTATTGGCTGATAAAGACCAACCAACAGCTTAACTAAGGTCGTTTTTCCAGATCCGGAAGGCCCAACAAATGCGATCGTCTCCCCATTATGGGTACGGAAATTAATATCATTTAAGGCATTGTGCTTACCCGTAAGGTGTCTAAAATTCACATCTTTAAACTCAAGGCTAGTAATTTTCCCTAGTTTAACTGGGTTTACCGGTTTTTCATCTAATGGCGTACTTAGGATCTTCTTGAAATTCCCCAGAGAAACTTCTGCTTCCCTCCAGGATAGAATTACATTTCCAAGTTCCTGTAAAGGTCCAAAGAGAAAGAATGAATAAAACAGGAAAGAGAAATATTGACCGGCAGAAATCGTGTTTTCAAAGATCAGGATCAATAACACCACCACCATCGTACTACGTACAAAATTGACTGTTGTTCCTTGCACAAAGCTCATACTTCTTACATATTTAACCTTTCTCAATTCCAGTCCTAAAATCTTATAAGTCGTTTTATTCAACCTTTCGATCTCCTGATTGGCAAGGCCGAGACTTTTTACAAGTTCTATATTCCTCAAAGATTCGGTGGTTGAACCTGCCAATGCAGTGGTTTCAGCAACGATAGTCTTTTGAATAGTTTTAATTTTTCTACTTAGGTACCAACTTACAAAACTGATGATAGGAATTGCAGAAAAATAGACCAGTGTAACCTTATAACTTACCGTAACAGAATACACGATTACGAATACCATACCAATTAAACTCACGAAGAGAATACTGATAAAGGCGGTAATAAACTTTTCTGAGTCCAGGCGTACCTTTTGCAAAATCCCAAGTGTTTCTCCGCTTCGCTGATCTTCGAACACCTGATAAGGCAATTCAAGAGAATGTTTCAGTCCATCAGCATACATACTTGCACCAACTTTTTGAACAATAATACTGGTAAAGTAATCCTGAAAATTTTTGGCAATTCTGGAAACCATAGCTGCACCGACACTCAGTCCAACCAGTCCGAGTACCCCCCAGACGAATTCGCTTCTATTCAGCACATCCTTCTTTTGAATGAACTCATCAACTATTCTTCCAGTGATGTATGGGTCCAGTAAGGAGAAGCCGATATTGATTGCAGCCAGTAAAAGCGCTAATGCAACCACCCATTTATGAGCACGTAAATATTCGAGTAGTAATTTCATTTAATTAAATCTAGCCAAAAATAAATAAAGGGAATGAAGCATCAGCCCCATTCCCTTTAAATTACAAGTAAATTATAAATCGGGTCTTAAACCGTCATGATATCTTTTTCTTTTGCTTCCGCATGTTTATCTACTTTGATAATATATGCATCAGTTATTTTTTGCACTTCGCCTTCTCCGGTTTTGATTTCATCATCGGAAACGCTTTCGCCTTTTAACTTCTTGATCTTTTCGTTGGCATCTTTACGGATATTACGAATGGTAATTTTTCCACGTTCTGCTTCTTCTTTTACCTTTTTAACAAGATCTCTTCTACGCTCTTCAGTTAGTGGAGGAACGACCAAACGGATCACGACACCATCATTTTGAGGGTTGATTCCAATGTTCGCTTCCATAATGGCACGTTCAATAGGAACTAACATATTTTTTTCCCAAGGCTGAACCAGAATAGTACGCGCATCCGGTGTGTTGATACTTGCCACTTGAGATAAGCCGGTAGCACTACCGTAGTAATCTACAAATATGCCATCCAACATCCCTGCAGAAGCTTTTCCCGCACGAATTTTTGTCAATTCAGCTTCACAATGGTCAATAGCTTTGTCCATGTTTGCCTGAGCATCTTGTAGTTGTTTCTTTATGAGGTCATTCATGTTTTGTAAAATTTAACCAAAAATATAAAATTTATTAGAATCAGACCTTAACAAGTGTCCCAATCTCTTCACCTTTGGCAATTTTCATGAAATTACCTGTCTTATTCATATCAAAAACGATGATAGGAAGTTCATTTTCTTCACACAGGGTGAAGGCTGTCATATCCATTACGTTTAATCCTTTATCATAAACTTCTTTGAAAGAAATTTTTTCATATTTAGTAGCTGTAGGATCTTTTTCAGGATCTGCAGTATAAATACCATCTACACGTGTTCCTTTTAATACAACATCAGCTTTAATTTCGATTGCTCTTAAAGCAGCTGCAGAATCTGTTGTGAAATATGGATTACCTGTACCAGCACCAAAAATCACTACACGACCTTTTTCAAGGTGACGTACAGCTCTTCTACGGATAAATGGTTCACAGATTTGCTCCATTTTAATTGCAGTTAGTAAGCGGGTTTTAAGACCAACTTTTTCCAATGCATCCTGCAGTGCCATACTGTTGATTACGGTAGCTAACATTCCCATATAATCAGCCTGTGCACGATCCATTCCTGACTTTTCGGCGCTTAAACCCCTAAAAATATTACCACCTCCAATAACAATTGCTATTTCAAGGCCTTCATCATGTACCGCCTTAATGTCTTCAGCGTACTGTTTAACACGCTCATTGTCAATACCATATTGTTTATCGCCCATCAGCGACTCGCCACTTAATTTCAGCAGAATCCGTTTATACTTCATGAGTCCAAAAATAACTATTTGTTTTAATTAATCAGGGCTCAAATGTGCAAACCCTTTACAAAAACTTTCTTTAGTTGTAGTCCGGGAGATAAAAACAGTAAATCAGCATCGCTACCTACATTTAAAGCGCCCTTTCTAGATAAAATACCCATTAATAGTGCCGGGATTTCTGAGGCGAGTTTTAAAGCTTCTCCTACAGGAATATCACAATGTGATACACAATTCTGAACGGCTTGTAAAAGGGTAATATTTGAACCGGAAAGCGTACCATCCGCAGTCACAAATTTATCGCCTTTCAGTACATGCTGATAAGGTCCGATTGCGCATGCCGTTACTGCATCTGTAATTAGAAACAGGCGGTCTTTCATCGCTTTATAAGTCATCTTTACCACCTCCAGATCCACATGACAGCCATCAGCGATGATACTAGCCATTGCAGTTGGGTGATTCATGACTGCTACAGGCAAATTAGGGGCTCTGTGATGAATTGAAGGCATCGCATTGAACAAATGTGTGGTTGTCTTAAATCCACTGTTATAAGCCGCTGTAGCCTGGTTAAAATCAGCATCACTATGACCTAATGATAATACGATTCCCTGATCCACCAAATAACGGATCACCTCCTCGTCCTGTAACTCCGCTGCTATGGTCATCATTTTAACGGTACCATCTGCATACTCCAGTAAATGTTTTACCTCATCTAAAGTAGCTTTGTAAATATATTCTTCTATATGCGCACCTCTGCGCTTTGGATTAATGTACGGCCCTTCCAGATGAAGTCCTAAAAAACCTTTAGCCTCGCTACGATATACTTTCGCAGCATCCAGACATTGGTACACTACTTCCGGGCTATTCGTTGCTACACAAGCTAAAAAACTGGTCGTACCCTTAGCCAACAAGTCTTCATCCATCTGTTTTAAAGTTTCAGCAGTAGGATAGGCAGAAAAAAGATTACCACCACTACCATAAATCTGAAGATCAATAAACCCAGGGCTGATATAATTTCCTTCAGCATCAATAATTTGATAACCTTCAGGAATCTCTTCATTAGAGATTCGATTTATCCTTCCATCTTCAATAAAAATGGTTTGACCTTTTAAGAGCGGCTCTTCATTAAAAAACTGACTATTGGTTATCGCGATCATAATTAGATGTGTTTAAGAATCTCAAATATAAGCGAGGAATAAGATATCAATGGATTATTTCGACAGTAAATAAAGAAAGGATATGAAAGCTCTTAAATGGCGGTAGTCGAAGCGGAACCGGCTGGCAGCCGTTAGAGTTCCCGGGAAGCAGGAAAGATATCCTGTAATCTGAAGAACAGTATAGCTTTGTAAAAAAGTCT
>NZ_JAVTSB010000002.1:0-533374 GCF_032677645.1 Pedobacter gandavensis
CCAAAACAACCTCTGACATCCTTCTACTGCAATCTTTCAAATCTTCTTCACTGTATCTCTTTCAACTAACCCTTCCTCCGAAGCGGGATGCAAAAGTAACAAAAATAACCCACCCTGCAAACAATAATACCTTTATAATTGTATCAAACACCTAACTGCATGACCCACAGTGCACAAATCGTAAACACGAATTACTAAGGAAGACCTGATCCTAAAATCACAACTAAGCCCAGTGATAAAGACAATCTATGAACCCATTATCCGCCAATAATAATGAATAACTGAACTAAACCAGTTCCGGGACGGCAATAAGGATAAACCTGTAATACCTATATAGTATAGTCAAATGTTTAAAGCTAACAACAGCCTTTAAAAAGCAACAAATCGACGAAAGACTGTTATTCTACACCTTATATATACTTACAAAGACCCATCCTGGCTTCTGCCTCAAAATGCATAACGTTACTAATTGTAGAATAGACCAGTCGAGCTAAAAAAATACAGCACTAATACTGCCCTGTCGACAGTAAAACCAGTGTACAAGCTTCTACCGGCTCTATATTGTTTTCTTTCAAAAGAGTCTCCAGTTCTTCATTTTCTGTTCCCGGATTAAAAATCACTCTTTTAGGTTTGGTTTGAAGAATATAATCGTAGTACGTATGCTGTATATCTTCTCCTATATATAAGGTAATGGTATCTATATCCTCATGCAAAGTTCCGGGTTGTTCGATTGCTACTCCGGCAACCTCCCCTTTTTTTATGCCAACATTAATAATGGGATGCCCTTTTGCCTTCAACATGTGAGCAGCCTTATAAGCATAACGCATAGGATTTGGGGAAGCCCCGATAATTAATGTATTTTTCATGATGCAAATATTTAACGATAACAGTATTAAAAAAAGCTGGGTTAGCCCGATATTCCCAGGGAATTTACTCCGCAAAAAATCAAAAGAAATCAGCGGCAGGCTAAACTTATTAAAACCAGGTCAAATCATTTGAAATAAGTCTTCAGCCACCAGGAAGCAATACTCCCGACCAGATAAACAACAAAATCAAAGATCTGTTTCTACTAAGATATTTTAAGAATGGCATTTGCACAATTCACCCCGTCAATTGCGGCCGAAACAATACCACCTGCATAACCGGCACCTTCCGCACAAGGGAATAAACCTGCTACTTGCGGATGCTGATAAGTCTCTTTATCTCTTGGAATACGCACTGGCGATGAACTTCTACTTTCTACACCTACAAGGATTGCCTCATTGGTATAATAACCTTTCATTTTCTTACCAAAAAGAAGTAAAGCATTTCTTAAGCTTGAAGCTACAAAATCAGGTAACGTATCTTTTAGCATCACACTTTTCGTTCCTGGCAGATAAGAGTTTTTAGGCAAATCAATTGACACCCTATTTTCTACAAAATCTACCATCCTTTGTCCTGGTGCTACAAGATTACCTCCTCCTAACTGGAAAGCTGTCCGTTCAATCTCTGCCTGAAAATTCATCATCCTTAGTGGATCAGTTCCTTTTACATCATCCAGAGTGATCTGTACGACCGTTCCTGAATTTGCGAAAGGGTTATTTCTTTTAGAAGGAGACCAGCCGTTCACTACAATTTCATTTTCATGCGTAGCACAAGGGGCAATAATACCACCCGGGCACATACAAAACGAAAATACGCCTCTGCTTCCAACCTGTTCTACTAAACTATAATAAGCAGGAGGCAGAAACTCACTACGAATATCGCAGTGATATTGAGCGGCATCGATAATGGCCTGGGGATGTTCAATTCTAACACCCAATGCAAAAGGTTTCGCTTCAACAAGGATATTTTTACTGTTTAACAATTCATAAATATCTCTCGCGGAGTGACCGGTAGCCAGAATAACAGCATCAGCCATCAATTTCTCTTCGCCGTTTATCACCACCCCTTTGATCTTTCCGAAATTGATCAGGATATCCGTTACCTTCTGATCAAAGCGCACCTCACCACCGGCATTCAGGATACGTTCTCTAATCGCGGTTATAATTTGCGGAAGTTTATTTGTCCCAATATGAGGACGGGCATCCACTAAAATATCTTCTGTAGCCCCATGTTCCACAAAAACCTGTAATACCTTATTGATATCACCGCGTTTATTAGATCGGGTATAAAGTTTACCATCAGAATAAGTACCTGCACCACCTTCACCATAGCAATAATTGGATTCAGTATTCACGATACCCTCCTTATTGATGGCGGCCAAGTCCCTCCTACGCTGTTTCACATCCTTACCACGTTCCAAAACAATAGGTTTAAACCCATTTTCGATACATTGTAAAGCGGCAAACAGACCAGCTGGGCCGGCTCCGACAATAATCACCGGTTTTTTATCACTAACATTTGGGTAATTCACTTCAAAAACCTCATTTAAAGGTTCTTCATCAATAAACACCCTCACTTGAAGTCGAAAGATCACTCTTCTTGAACGTGCATCGATAGATCTTTTTAAGATCTTATATCCTTTAATTCGTGTGGTTTTTACTTCTAAGACCTCAGATAAGGCATTTTTTAATATCGCTTCCTGTTCAACATCTTCAGGAGCCAGGGTAATTTCTATTTCTTTCTGCATAAATACGTCAGGTATTTATCCTGAACCGCTACAAATATACAAAATCCTGAGGTGTTGTCAGAAATCATGATCCCGGGAAATAGCTAGTAGCTGAGCTTGAAAAGCGGCTAATGAACTGACAAAAATGCCGCTTAACCCCGAATTACAGGTTGATTCGTCATATTTATAAAAACCTGACCTATTTTTATACGGATTAGAAACAAAGGTACGGAAATTGAGTTCTTATGTGTAAATTAACACTTAGAAAACAAAACGCAAAACCTGAGCATAACAAGCGTTAACGATCAGGGCAATTAAAAACAGAAATTATGAAAAAAACAGTATTAGCAATAGTCGGTATTTTAGTTTTAATGGTATCCCTAAGCTCATGTGGCTATAATGGCCTGGTTAAATTAGATGAGGATGTTAAGGCGAAATGGAACCAGGTAGAAACTCAATACCAAAGACGTTCAGATCTAATTCCTAACCTTGTCAACACCGTTAAAGGTGCTGCTAAATTCGAGCAATCCACTTTAACTCAGGTTACAGAAGCCCGTGCTAAAGCTACTCAGGTAACTGTTGACCCTGATAAATTAACACCAGAGAACATTGAGAAATTCCAGGCTGCACAAGGACAGGTAAGTCAGGCTCTTGGACGCTTATTAATGGTGACAGAAAACTACCCTGAATTAAAAGCTACCGAACAATTCAGAGATGTTTCTGCTGAACTTGCAGGAACAGAAAACAGAATTGCAGTAGCGCGTAAAGATTTCAATGAAGCCGTACAGACTTTCAATACTAAAGTAAGGTCTTTCCCTACTAACCTAACTGCTGGCCTATTTGGTTTCAGTCAAAAAGCAGGCTTTAAAGCAGATGCAGGCGCAGAAAAGGCACCAAAAGTAGAATTCTAAAATACCGTCACAACATTTAAGGGTAATCAGTGTTTTAGTAAAAAAACGGATTACCCTTATCTTTATCCAGTCATCCTATTATGGGAATTTTCACAGAACAAGAACAAGAATTAATAGCCAATGCGATTTCAGAAGCTGAAAAAGCGACTTCCGGCGAAATCAGAATAGCAGTAGATAAACATTGCGAGGGCGATCCATTGGAGAAAGCAAAATCCTACTTTTCAAAACTAGGAATGGAAAAGACCTCCAGACACAATGGTGTCCTGATCTACCTGGCCTATATTGACCATAAATTTGCCATCATTGGCGATAGTGGTATTAATAAAGTAGTACCGGAAGATTTCTGGGAAACAACCAAGGTTGCGATGAAGGCAC
This sequence comes from Pedobacter gandavensis, assembly GCF_032677645.1. GTDB lineage: Bacteria > Bacteroidota > Bacteroidia > Sphingobacteriales > Sphingobacteriaceae > Pedobacter > Pedobacter gandavensis_A. Next base: position 3,877 of record NZ_JAVTSB010000002.1, read on the forward strand.
ATTTCTCTGGCGGCAACCTGGTTCAGGGCATTATTGCCGGAATCGTACTCGCGGGCGAAAAACTGGCCACCTTCTTCCCATTTGAGGGGGGCGACATCAATGAATTACCTAATGAAATTATCTTTATGGACCAACATAAATCAGCAAAGCCATGAAGCAACTAATCATAGCTTTCTTATTTACACTAATGTCCGGTTTAGGTTTCGCTCAGGAATTCCCTCCGAAGCCAAACAAACTGGTTAATGACTATACAGGAACACTTACAGCCAGTCAGCTACAACAATTAGAGCAAAAACTCGTAGCCTTTGATGACTCCACATCTACACAAATCGCGATTGCTATCGTAAAATCGGTAGGCGATTATGATATCGGGGAATATGCATTGGAACTAGGCCGTAAATGGGGCGTAGGTGGTAAAAGTAAAAACAATGGTATCATGATCGTTGCGGCACTGGGGGATAGAAAAATCTCCATCCAAACAGGTTATGGTGTAGAAGGTGCACTTCCGGATTTATACGTCCGCAGAATTATAGACAACGATATCAAGCCTTATTTTAAAACTGGCGACTATTATGCCGGACTTCAGGCAGGTACCGATGCCATCATCCGCTATACTAAAGGCGAATACAAGAATGACAAACCTAAAGTTGGCCAAAATCAGGGAGGTGGTGCCGCTGGTATTATCATAATTATCATCATCGTTATTGTGGTCATCGTGATCCTTAAAAAAGGTGGTGGAAGCGGCGGTGGAGGTCAGGTTATCGGCGGTCGCGGCGTTGCAGATGCCCTATTCTGGAGTATGTTACTTAGCGGAGGCAGAGGATCTGGCGGAAGCGGTTTCGGTGGCGGCAGTAGTGGCGGCGGCGGATTTGGCGGTTTCGGTGGAGGTAGTTTTGGTGGGGGTGGTAGTAGTGGTAGCTGGTAAATCTTATGCTTAGAAGAGACTTAATGACTGCCGAGATGCAAAAACTTGCACAGGTACTCGCCCGGATTATGGGCCTAAAGCTGGAAGGTAAATTAGAAGAAGCCGACGATCTTTTCAAAGAATCCTTGTTAAAGGAATTTGAAATAACGGAGGAAGACCTGTTATCCGATTCCAATACTAAATTCAACACCTTACTTCAACAAAAAGAATATCCGGCTGAGAAGCTGGATACGCTGAGTCAATTTCTTTATGCAGACTTATCTCCTTCCCATGAACCGGAGCGGAATAAGTTGATTGCAGAGAAATTACTCTTGATTTATAAAATGCTGGAAGAGCAACATCATATCATCAGCATGGTCAATTTGGATCGGCAAAAAAAGATCCAACGATACCTTTAATCCCTAAAATGGAAATATTAAAATGGCAAAAGCTTTCATCAAACTACCTGGTGAAAGAAAAATGGGCAACCTTACGCGTAGACACTTGTGAGCTCCAGAATGGAACCACTAAAGATGATTATTATGTACTCGAGTACCCCAATTGGGTGAATGCAGTTGCATTAACAGCAGACAACGAAATCATTATGGTTCGTCAATACCGTCATGGTGCGGACATCATTTCACTGGAAATCCCGGGTGGGGTGATTGATGGCGATGAGAAACCAGAAGATGCGGTAAGAAGAGAATTACTGGAAGAAACCGGTTATACGTTTAAAACGATCAGTCATTTGGCAACGCTTTATCCCAATCCGGCAACATCAGACAATGTCACCTTTACCTACCTCCTTACCGGAGGCGTTAAAACACAGGAACAAGATTTAGATGAACATGAAATTCTAACGGTAGAGAAATACAGCATTCCAGCGGTCAAACAATTACTGATGGACAATCAGATTGCTCAATCTTTACATGCTTCAGCGCTATTTTATGGCCTGATGAAGCTGGAAGCGATTAAATAATAATAAAACCTTCCACAAAAAAAGCTCCCAAAAAGTACCGTACTTTTTGGGAGCTTTTTCATTAAACAACCTTTGGTTAGGTCATTTTAAGTTTCTTTTGAATATCATGGACATAACCTTTGAAATTCTTGTCTGTATCAATAAGATCTTCTACCGTCTGACAGGCATAAATCACGGTTGAATGGTCTCTACCACCAAAAAAAGCACCGATAGTTTTCAAAGAAGATTTAGTATGACTTTTAGAAAGGTACATCGAAATCTGCCTTGCCTGCACGATTTCACGTTTTCTGGTAGGAGATTTCACCATATCTACAGGAACCTCAAAATATTCACAAACTAATTTCTGAATATATTCCATAGAGATTTCCTTTGAAGTGTTTTTAATAAAGTTCTTCAACATCTGTTTCGCAAGATTCAGGTCAATATCTTTTTTATTTAAGGTAGAGTGTGCCAACAGAGAAACCATTGCACCTTCCAGCTCACGCACATTATTATCAATATTATGGGCTACATATTCTACTACTTCGTTGGGCAGTTCGATTCCATCAGCATACATCTTTTTCCTCAGGATGGCAATTCTGGTTTCCAAATCAGGAATTTGCAGATCGGCAGACAATCCCCATTTAAAACGGCTTAACAAACGTTCTTCTAGTCCGGCTAAATCTTTCGGGGCTTTATCAGAAGACAGGATCACCTGTTTCCCGGACTGGTGTAAATGGTTGAAAATGTGGAAGAATATATCCTGAGTTTTTTCTTTACCTGCAAAATTATGGACATCATCCATGATAATCACATCCATTGCCTGGTAAAAATTCACAAAATCATTGATGGTGTTATTTTTTAACGAGTCTACGAACTGCTGACAAAATTTCTCACAAGAAACATAGATCACCAGTTTATCCGGAAGGTTTCGTTTAATCTCATTGCCAATTGCCTGCGCCAAATGGGTCTTCCCCAATCCTACGCCGCCATAAATCATTAAAGGATTAAAGGAAGTGCCGCCGGGTTTAGCTGCAACCGCATATCCAGCGGAACGTGCCAAACGGTTACAATCACCCTCGATATAATTGTCGAACGTATAATTAGGATTCAATTGAGGATCTACCGTTAGCTTCTTCAATCCAGGAATAATAAATGGATTTCTGATGTCTTTATTGATAGAGACCGGAATGGGCATAGATTGGAACTTAGCTTCCGCGCCATTGCCGTTACTTGGCATATTGGTGGTATAAGGACTTTTCGAAGACTTGTCTACTACAATATTATATTCCAGTCTTCCCTCCTCACCCAATTGCTTCTTGACCGTCTTTCGGAGCAGTCCAACATAGTGTTCTTCCAGCCATTCATAGAAGAACAAACTCGGTACTTGTATTGTTAAAACATTGCCATCCAATTTGAGAGCGGATATCGGCTCGAACCAGGTTTTGAAACTCTGGCCGGGTATGTTATCCTTTATAATCTGGAGACAGCTTTTCCATACTTCGGTACAAGTTTTTTCCATTTTTATGATACAATTAGTTGGTTAACAGGGACGATACAGGCACATTGACTATGCCCTTTCGCGATACCGAATATTCAAAAAATTATCAACAAAAAAAACTAAAATCTCATATATTCAGTAAGCACCTAAACAGCAGATAATTAGCATAGTTAACCTGAATTTTTTATGTGGATAACTATTTTTTAACATACCGCTTAGTATTCCCCAAAAACACTACGTAAAACATCCGAGACCTCACCGAGTGTGGCATAGGCTTCTACAGCTACCAGAATAAAAGGCATCAGGTTCTCCGTCCCTTTAGCAGCAAGCAATAAATCGTTCAAAGCTTTTTCCACAGCTACCGCATCCCGTTCCGATTTTAGCTTATTTAACTTGTCTGTCTGAATGGTTCTTATCGATTCATCAATGGTAAATACATCATTGATCCCCTCCTTTTCCTGTGTAAATTTATTGACCCCAACAATTACCCTACTGCCATCTTCAATTTCCAGTTGATACTGGTAAGCGGCATTGCCGATTTCATTCTGGATATATCCGTTTTCGATGGCATTCACCGACCCGCCCATCGCATCAATCTTATCGATGTACACCTGTGCGGCAGTTTCAATTTCATCCGTCAGGTTTTCCACGAAGAAAGAACCGGCCAATGGATCAACCGTATCCGTGATTCCAGTTTCAAAGGCGATCACCTGTTGGGTACGCAGGGCGATTTTGGCTGCTGCTTCAGTGGGAAGCGACAAAGCCTCATCATAACCATTTGTGTGTAAGGACTGTGTGCCCCCCAGCACCGCTGCCATTGCCTGACTGGTTACCCTGATCACATTGTTCAAAGGCTGTTGTGCCGTTAGCGTAGAGCCACCCGTTTGGGTATGGAAACGTAACATCTGAGCTTTTTCATCTGTAGCGCCTAAATCTTTCGTGATTTTGGCCCACATCCTCCTTGCTGCGCGAAACTTAGCGATCTCTTCAAAGAAATTATTGTGACAATTGAAGAAAAATGAAAGTCGCTTTGCAAAAATATTGATATCCAGTCCTTTTTCTAAAGCCGCGTTTAAATAAGCCTTACCATTTGCGAGCGTAAAAGCTAGCTCCTGTACTGCTGTAGAACCTGCTTCCCGGATATGATAACCAGAAATAGAAATGGTATTCCATTTTGGCACCTCCTGACTACAAAATTCAAAAATATCGGTAATGATCCTCATGGAGGATTTTGGCGGATAGATATAAGTACCTCTTGCCGCATATTCCTTCAGGATGTCATTCTGTATTGTTCCGGAAATCTGTCTGATATCTGCGCCTTGCTTTTTGGCCAGGGCGATATACATCGCTAACAACACCGAAGCCGTGGCATTGATGGTCATTGAGGTGGTAATCTTCTGAAGTTCAATCCCATCGAATAAAATCTCAATATCTTTCAGAGAATCAATTGCGACACCAACCTTCCCTACTTCTCCTTCTGCCATTTCATGATCGGAATCATATCCAATCTGAGTAGGCAAATCAAAAGCCACCGATAAACCCATTGTCCCCTGTTTCAGCAGGTAATGGTAACGTTTATTCGACTCTTCGGCAGTAGAAAAACCAGCATATTGACGCATGGTCCACAAACGGCCTCTATACATATCCTTTTGAATCCCTCTGGTATAAGGAAATTCTCCGGGTAATTCCGTTACCGGTTTCGCAGTCGTATATAATTCTTTAATTTCTATACCTGAGGTCGTCGTAATCTTCTTCTCTTCCATAATTAAAACAATTGATGAATATCCTTTTTAATCAGATCCAGCGTCAAATCGTAAGGATTATCCGCAATTTCCGCCATATGTTGCAATACTTTTTTACTTAAATCCATGCCGGTAGCTTGTTCAGGTAATCCCTGTGCGCCATGATTTACCATGGCTAAGGTATCATCTTTAAGTTTACGGATCACATTCCATACCCTTTCAGACACATACAATTGCTGCGTCACATTATGTTGATACTCAGATCGGATTTCATTTGATACCAATGCCTGCAATTCCTTTACAGAAATGCCGGGTGTATACAGGCGCAGAAACAAATTAGCGGGGTTGATCCTTTCCACAAACACAATCAGGCGTTCATGCGCCTGGAGACGTAGGGCTAAGATCTGCGTTTTATCCTCTTTTTTGGGGGCAAACCTCAATCTAAAATATTTATCAATATCATTCTTGATCAGGTAATAACCTACCGAAACGGTGACTACGCCGGCAACTGTTATGGGTACTACTTCTATTAATAAAGACTCTATGCTCATTCCTTTGTTTAAATACCGTAATAATTAGCGATTAACCCGACAAAAATGTACATTTTATTTATATTTGTTCTTCCTAATTTTAAATAACATGAGTAATACAGTTGACACCGCATTTGCACCGGTTACCTTTACAGAAACTGCTGTGAAAGAACTTTTTAAGTTAAAAGACCAACAAGAAATCGCTGAAGACTTCGGCTTACGTGTAGGAGTAGAAGGTGGTGGCTGCTCAGGAATGAGTTATGTTTTAGGTTTCGATCAAAAGAAAGAAGGCGATCAGGAATTTATCATTGATGGCATTAAAGTTTTCATGAATAAAGCACACCAAATGTATTTGATGGGTATGCAGGTTGATTGGCAGGACGGATTAAATTCAAGAGGCTTTACCTTCAACAATCCAAATGCAACCAGTTCATGTGGTTGTGGCACTAGCTTTTCAGCATAAATAGATTTTTATACAGGGAGTTTATTTAGGCATCCTTTGTAACATTATAACAGGTCTCGTTGTCTTAACAACGGGACTTTTTATTTTTATCCCTTTAAGAATCTTATTTCTAAAGAATGACCTATACAGAAAACGTCAGAATTGCCCTACAATCTATAAAAAGTAATCGGTTACGTACCATGCTGACTGCCTTGATCATTGCGATCGGCCTATCTGCTTTAGTAGGAATTCTTACCACGCTGGATGCAGTAAAAACCAGTATGACAGAAGCTTTTTCGAGTATGGGTGCCAACTCCTTTACCATCAGAAACCGCGGTGTGGGTATCCGGATCGGCGGCGGCGGCAAAAGACCAAAGCCATTCAAGAGCATTCGTTACGAAGATGCAGTAGCCTTTAAGAATCAGCTCAATACACCGGCAAAAGTGGCCATTAACGTGATGGTAACTTACGGCGCTACCATCAAATATGGGGCGGAAAAAACCAATCCAAACATTAACATTCAGGGAATTGATGAGAACGGCTTGCCTTCCATGGGACTAGAGCTTACTGCAGGTAGAAATTTCAGTAAAACGGAAGTTGAAAACGGGAATAATGTCTGCATCATCGGAAGTGAGGTTAGTGAGAAGTTATTTAAGAAAGAATCTCCAATAGATAAGATCATTAATGTAGGCGGAAACCGGCTAAAAGTTATCGGGTTATTGGCTTCAAAAGGTTCCAGTATGGGATTCAGTGGAGACAGGGCTGTATATGTTCCGCTATTAAAAGCTAAGAAAATCAATTCCAACGGGAATCCTTCTTATAATATTGTGGTGATGGTTCCAAGCAATGACATGCAGGAAGACATCATTGGCGAGTCCACCGCACAATTCAGGAACATCAGAAAAGTTAAAGTTGCAGAGCCTAATAACTTCGAGATCATTAAAAGTGATGCCATAGCACAAACGCTGTTTGAGAACTTAAAATATGTGGTATGGGGTGGAATTGCGATTGGTGCGATTACCCTCATTGGCGCCTCTATTGGCCTGATGAATATTATGTTAGTTTCTGTTACAGAGCGAACAAGGGAAATCGGAATCAGGAAAGCGATAGGTGCAAATCCATCTGTGATTCGTAAACAGTTCTTAATTGAAGCCGTGATTATCTGTCTGATGGGGGGGGCATTTGGAATTTTCCTCGGCATTGCCATCGGGAATATCATATCGCTGGCGATGGGTGGTTCCTTTATCATCCCATGGTTATGGATCTTTGGCGGATTTGTACTTTGTGTACTCGTAGGAATTATGTCGGGTTATTATCCGGCTAAAAAAGCATCCAAGTTAGATCCTGTGGAAGCTTTAAGATATGAGTAATTAAAAACCGGTTATAAACAAGAAGGGCCATCTTTATAAAGATGGCCCTTCTTGTTTATGGTATATCTACTTATCTACCCTGATATTGGGTTTCATAGTAAGCTTTGTAGTTTCCAGAAGTCACATTAGAAAGCCATTCTTCATTTTCAAGATACCATTCTACTGTTTTCTCCAGTCCCTCTTCAAACTGAAGACTAGGCACCCAGTTTAATTTATTTTGCAATTTCGAAGAATCAATCGCATAACGTAAGTCGTGCCCCGCTCTATCGGTTACAAAAGAGATCAATTTAGCAGAGTCACCAGGCGTTCTATTCAGTTTACGGTCCATGATATCACATAGCAAATGGATCAGATCGATGTTTTTCCATTCGTTATGGCCACCGATGTTATACGTTTCACCAGTTGTTGCTTCATGAAAGATCACATCAATTGCACGTGCATGATCTTCTACCCAAAGCCAGTCTCTCACATTCTCCCCTTTTCCGTAAACAGGAACAGGCAAATTGTTTTTGATATTATTGATGGCTAATGGGATCAGTTTCTCTGGAAAATGGTGAGAACCATAGTTATTTGAGCAATTAGAAATTACAACATCCAGTCCATAAGTATCATGGTAAGCGCGCACAAAATGGTCAGAAGACGCTTTTGAAGCAGAGTAAGGACTATGCGGATCATAGGCGGTTGTTTCAGTAAACATTCCGGTTTCACCTAAAGCGCCATATACTTCATCAGTAGATACATGGTAGAAACGTTTCTTGTCATAATCACCTTTCCAATGTGCTCTTGCGGCATTTAAAAGGTTAACCGTACCGATTACATTGGTCATTACAAAAGCAGTTGGATCTGCAATAGAGCGGTCAACATGAGATTCGGCAGCCAAATGGATCACCGCATCAAAATTCTCTTGTTCGAACAAATCGTTCATAGCTACCGCATCCGTGATATCAGCCTTTACAAAACGATAATTCGGCAAATCTTCTACATCAGTTAAGTTGGCCAGGTTTCCGGCATACGTTAACACATCAAGATTCAGGATTTCATAATCCGGATAATTGCTCACAAACCGGCGTACCACATGTGAACCAATAAATCCAGCGCCACCTGTTATTAATATTTTCTTTTTCATTTCAATAGGTTTCATTTTTAAAACTTCGGACATCCCTTAAATCTCTTTAGGTAAGCCCAATTCTTCAGCAACAGGAGCTGTTTTATGTTCATATAATTTCGCCAGAACCTCATTAAATCCTTGTTTCAGGTCGAACTGAGTTTCTTCATGCATTTTCAGATACTTATTATATACTGAAAATACAGATTTAGCAAAGTAGATCATTAACTTTTCATTGAACTTATGCAACGTAGAAAACACACCCTCATTAAAATCAATGGGAATTCCTTTGAAAAGATGAATCCGTAATTCTATTTCGCTGTTCAAATCTTTAGTGACCTTAAAATGGTGGGTTATGCTTCCGTTTAGCTTTCTCATTTTAAGTAAAGCTTCTTTAGCATTCCTCCTTTTATTGAACATCAGCTCCTCGATTTCCTCGTCAATCTTTGCCGTCAGTTGCTCCTGTCTGTCCACCAAATCCTGCTCCCCTTCCATTAATAAAAAATGCAAGTGTTCCGTCAGGATTTTATCCTTCGCGATCAACCGGAGCAACAGCTTATCCTTTTCCTTTTCAGGAAGGGATTTAATTTCCAGCTTGAGGTCTTTATGCTCGCTTAGTAACATCTAAAAAGGGTTGTCTTTTAAGTATTTTTCCCAATTCCATGCAGAAGACATCATTACATTGATATCACGTTCAGCAGTCCAGCCTAAATCTCTTGCAGATTTAGTCACATCACCCCAAACTTTTTCGATATCACCTTCTCTTCTTGCACCAATAGTATAGCTTAATTTTTCGCCGGTTGCTTTTTCAAAAGCTTCAATTACCTGTAGTACGGTTGTACCTGTACCTGTTCCTAAATTGAAAACTTCATAATTAGTATCCGCTTTTTTGCTTTCCAAACGTTGGATTGCTGCAACGTGTGCTTTAGCTAAATCTACAACGTGGATATAATCTCTGATTGCACTACCATCCGGAGTATCATAATCATTTCCATAAACTGTAATCGGGCCACGTTTACCAATAGCCGACTGTGTAATGAAAGGAACCAGATTTTGAGGAACACCAATTGGCAATTCGCCGATTAATGCAGAATCATGTGCACCTACCGGGTTAAAATAACGCAGGGCGATTACATTCATTTCCGGAGTTACAGCACAACTTTCCTGCAAAATCTCTTCTGCGATCTGTTTGGTATTACCATAAGGTGATTCTGCTTTTTTAACTGGAGCAGCTTCGGTAACCGGTAATACATCTGGCTGACCATAAACTGTACAAGAAGAAGAAAATACTAAATTTATCTTGCTGTTAAAGCCATTGATGACATTAATCAGGGAGTAAAAATTGTTTCTATAGTATTTTAAAGGCTGTTGAACAGATTCTCCTACCGCTTTGAAAGCTGCAAAATGAATTACACCAGCGATATCAGTATTTGCTTCAGCGAAGGCTTTAACTTTTACTTCATCACATAGATCTAATTCTACAAATTCAGGAACTCTTCCAGAGATCGCTTCGATTTGTTTAAGGATTTTTGGATTAGAGTTAGAAAAATCATCAACGATCACTACATCATATCCTGCATTGTAAAGTTCAACCACGGTATGTGATCCAATAAAACCGGTACCACCAGTTACTAGTATTTTCGACATTATTATTTATTAACGGTTATAAGTTGTAAAATCTTTGTGTTCATTATTCACCAACGCTTCTGCTGGTAAAGACTTGAAATACTCGTAAGTAATTTTCAAACCTTCGGCCCTGCTCACTTTAGGCTCCCAGCCTAAAAGCTCACGGGCTTTCGTAATATCCGGACGTCTTTGTTTCGGATCATCCACTGGTAAATCGCGCAATACCAGTTTTTGAGTTGTACCGGTTAACTTGATAATTTCTTCACCAAATTGCTTGATGGTAATTTCATCAGGGTTACCAATATTCACTGGCATGGCATAATCGCTCAGTAGCAACCTGTAAATACCTTCTACTAAATCATCCACATAACAGAAAGAACGGGTTTGAGAACCATCACCAAATACGGTAAGGTCTTCACCACGTAAAGCCTGTCCGATGAAAGCAGGTAAAACCCGACCATCATTCAGTCTCATTCTTGGACCATAAGTATTAAAAATCCTTACAATTCTGGTTTCTAAACCATGGAAAGTATGGTAAGCCATCGTCATTGCTTCCTGAAAACGTTTCGCCTCATCGTATACCCCTCTCGGGCCAACAGGGTTTACATTACCCCAATATTCTTCCGGCTGAGGGTTTACATTTGGATCACCATACACTTCCGAAGTGGAAGCGATCAGCATTCTGGCATTTTTACTTTTCGCCAGACCTAATAAATTATGGGTTCCTAATGAACCTACTTTCAGCGTTTGAATTGGTATTTTCAAATAGTCAATCGGACTTGCCGGTGAGGCAAAGTGTAAGATATAATCTAATTCACCTGATACATAAACGAATTTTGAGATATCATGGTGTGCAAACTCGAAATTTTCCAGTTTAAACAAATGTGCAATATTCTCCAGATCTCCGGTGATCAGGTTATCCATTGCAATCACATGATAATCTTCTTTGATAAAACGATCACATAAATGTGAACCCAGGAAACCTGCGGCTCCGGTAATTAATACTCTTTTACGTCCCATTAAACTATTAATTTACGACCAATACTATTATAATAATACCCTAGCTCGATCATTTTCTCCAGGTCGTATAAATTACGTCCGTCAAAAATCACCTTATTGCTCAGGTTTTCTTCCATTCTTTCAAAATCAGGATTTCTAAAAACCGACCATTCTGTAGCGATTAATAAGGCATCTGCATTTTTTAAAGCTTCATACTGATTCGCTACGAAGCTGATTTTATCTCCTAAAAGACGTTTCACATTCTCCATTCCTTCCGGATCGAAGGCAGCAACTGTTGCGCCATGTTTCAGTAACTCATCGATAATATATAAAGCTGGTGCTTCACGGATATCGTCAGTTTCCGGTTTGAAAGCCAATCCCCATAAAGCAAAATGTTTGCCTTTCAGGTCGCCTTTATAATATTTAAGCAGTTTCTCTACCAGAACTGTCTTTTGTTTCTCATTTACATCCATCACCGCTTTCAGGATCTGGAAATCATATTGATGTTCATCGGCAGATTTAGCCAAAGCCTGAACATCTTTCGGGAAGCAGCTTCCACCGTACCCGATACCCGGGAAAAGGAAACGTTTACCGATTCTGGCATCAGAACCAATTCCTTTACGAACGGCATCAACATCTGCCCCTACAATTTCGCAAAGATTTGCCACCTCATTCATGAAGGTGATTTTTGTAGCCAGGAAAGAGTTTGCCGCATATTTTGTCAGCTCAGAAGAACGCTCGTCCATAAACAGGATTGGATTTCCCTGTCTCACATACGGGCCATATAATTCGGCCATCAGTTTCTGTGCTCTTTCACTTTTAGTACCGATCACTACGCGATCAGGTTTCATGAAATCTTCTACCGCTACGCCTTCACGAAGAAACTCAGGGTTAGACACCACATCAATTTCTATATCGGTATTGGCTTCAAAAACAGCACGTACTTTATCTGCTGTTCCAACTGGTACAGTAGATTTGTTGACGATTACTTTATATTCCGTAACTAATTTAGAAATATCCTTTGCTGCACCCAGGATATAAGAAAGATCGGCAGCACCATCACCACCCGGAGGCGTAGGTAACGCCATAAATATAATCTGTGCATCCTGAATACCATGTGCCAGATCAGTTGTAAAAGTTAACCTGCCCTGAGCGATATTTCTATGAAATAATACATCAAGTCCTGGCTCATAGATTGGCACCTCACCATCCTGCATTTTCTTTACCTTTGCAGCATCTATATCCACACAAATTACTGTGTTTCCTGTCTCTGCAAGGCAGGTACCAGTAACTAAACCCACATATCCTGTTCCAATAACAGCTATTTTCATATATTAATTACGTTTTAATTTTAATGAAGTATCTTCGGCTAAGATAATAAATAAACACACAAAATGCTTTGGCTTTATAATATAGGAATCTCTTTTTATGGATTAGTGGTGGGCGTATTTTCCTTATTTAATGAAAAGGCAAAACTGTTTATCAGGGGCAGATCCCAGCTTTTCCATCAGATAGAAAACACACTTGATCCTGCGAAAACAAACATCTGGTTTCATTTCGCCTCCCTTGGCGAATTTGAACAGGGAAGACCTGTTTTGGAAAAGATTAAAGAACAGTATCCGGCTAAGACTATAGTGATCACTTTTTTCTCTCCTTCGGGCTATGAAATCAGGAAAAACTATGCCCTTGCAGCGGGTGTTTTTTACCTGCCATTAGATACTGCGTCGAATGCCAGAAAATTCATTGCGGCAATCAAACCTGAAATCGCCATCTTCACCAAATACGAGTTTTGGTATCATTATTTCAACGTATTAAACCAGCAAAACATACCCTTATATATCATCTCCGGAATTTTCCGTCCGGACCAGCTATTTTTCAAATGGTACGGTTCCTTTCATCGGAAGATCCTGAGTTTCGTCACGCATTTTTTTGTGCAAAACCAACAGAGTGTCGACTTATTAAAAACCATCCAGCTGGAGAACGTGAGTCTTAGCGGGGATACCCGTTTCGACCGTGTTGCAGAAAACGCAGCATCGCCAAAAACGATTCCCGAAGTCGCAGATTTCTGCGGATCAAATCCGGTATTTATTGCCGGGAGCAGCTGGCCGGCCGACGAGCGTTTGATTGCTGGCCTGGTTGCGCAACATCCAGACTGGAAGTTCATCATTGCACCACATGAAACAGATGCCCAACATATCGAAGAAATCAAAAAACTTCTTCCCACAGCCCTTACCCATTCTTCCTTATTAAAAGAGCAGCACACCGATCTCTTAAAAACACAGCACAGCGAGGCTCAAACCTTAATCATAGACAACATCGGCATGCTTTCTTCCTTATATCAATATGGTACGATTGCTTATATCGGTGGCGGATTTGGCGTAGGCATTCACAACACCCTGGAAGCTGCTGCATTTGGAATCCCTGTTATTTTTGGACCTAAGTATGCTAAATTTCAGGAGGCCAAAGACCTCATTGAGCTGGGTGCGGCCATTAGTATTGAAACAGAAAGCGATCTTTCTACCGCTTTTCTAAAATTCCAAAAGAATGCAGCCGCGGGAAAGATCGCTCAGAAATATGTGGCGGATAAGACCGGTTCTACCCGACAAATCCTGGATTATATCAGTCGTAATTTTTAATTCTTTACCATAGCAACCAGTGCTTCGATAAATTTAGGGTCATCATTTAAGCTGGCTACCAATTGAACCTCTTCACCGCCAAGGGCTCTGAATTCTTCATGGTACTCCACGCTAACCTCATAAAGCGTTTCCAGACAATCGGCCACAAAAGCCGGACAAAATACCAATAGTCTTTTTTTACCTTTTCCGGCAAGGTCTTTTAAAACATCGCTGGTATAAGGTTGTACCCATGGTTCTTTACCCAATCTCGATTGAAAACAAACGGAATATTTTTCAGCAGGGATGTTCAGTTTTTTAGCGATCAATCTGGCGGTATCGTGGCATTGTGCAGAATAGCAAAACTTGTTAACATCTGTCAGAGTGCTACAGCAATCGTCTTTTTTCAGGCAATGTTGTCCGGTATGGTCACATTTCTTTAATTGTCTTTCCGGCAGGCCGTGAAAACTAAATAAAATCTGATCATAGCTTTCCGGCTGATACTTTTGTGCATTTTGAACGAACGTGTCGATCATCAATTCATTATCATGAAAAGAGTTAATGAAGCTGATTGGCGGAACAGTTTGCCATTTGCTCACCAGTTCCATCACTTTTTGCATCACAGAGCCTGTACTTGCAGAAGCGTATTGCGGGAACAAAGGAATCACCTGAATACTTTCTACCAGGCCTGCTTTCAATCTGTCTAAACCGGCATCGATAGAAGGATTCTGATAACGCATAGCCAGTTCTACCTGATATCCATCACCCAATTTCTCCTGAACCATTGCTGCCTGAATTTTACTGAAATACATGAGCGGCGATCCGTTTTCGTCCCAGATTTCTTTATATAATTTAGAAGTCTTAGGGCTACGGAAGGGAACGATAATTCCTTTCACTAATAAAGTTCTTTGAAAAGCGTTGATATCAATCACGCGCTCATCCATCAAAAACTCGTCAAGATATCTTCGTACATCACTTACTTCCGGACTATCCGGAGTTCCTAAATTTACCAGCAGTATGCCCTTTTTTCCCATAATTTTAGCAAAAATAATTAATCAATTGATTATAACCCCGTATCTCTAAGGGGAAAATCAATAATTACTTTTTAATGATGTTATAATGTATTAATAAGATTCTAAACTTGATTTCACCTGTTCCATTAGCCACATTGGTGTGGAGGTAGCCCCGCAGATTCCCACTTTATCATTTGCAGAAAACCAGTTCAGGTCAATTTCTTCCACATTGGAGATAAAGTAAGCATTGGGATTGAACTTTTTGCAGACATCGTATAAGACCTTACCGTTGGAAGATTTCTTACCGGATACAAAGATGATCTTATCAAAATCTACCACAAACTTCTCTAAATCGCCATAACGGTTAGAAACCTGGCGACAAATCGTATCATTTGCTTTCACTTCATAGCCCCTACTCAGCAACTCATCTTTGATGTGGTAAAACTTATCCGTGCTTTTGGTGGTCTGACTATACAAGGTGAATTTGGCAGGTAAATCTACGTTATCCAATTCTGCAAGGTCTTGAAACACGATTGCTTTCCCATCTGTTTGCCCTTGTAAACCGATAACTTCCGCATGGCCGTGTTTTCCGAAGATCAGAATCTGCTCCTCATCGTCATGCGAATTTTTAATCCTGTTTTGAAGTTTTAAAACTACCGGACAAGAGGCATCGATTAAGATCAGCTGATTTTCCATGGCCAGCTTATACGTTTCCGGAGCTTCCCCATGTGCCCTGATCAAAACCTTTTCATTTTTTAAAGTCAGCAGCTGTTCATGGTCGATGATACGAAGACCTTTAGCAGTTAAACGCTTCACTTCTTCATCATTGTGTACAATGTCTCCAAGGCAATACAGGTAATCCTCATGATCCAGAATATCTTCTGCCATGTCGATTGCATATACTACTCCAAAACAAAAACCTGATGCTTTATCTATCGTAACGGCTAAATCGTATTTCATAATTAATTGTATGGAACCTATTGAAGCTACAAAATTACATAAAAAGAGTTTGATATGCTATTTCTTCGGTTTAAGAACTGTAAGGAAGCGGTTCCAGCAGTGGTTAAGCAGCAACCAGGTGAGGCTGATCATTTGAAAAGGGTGGTACAAAATGTATGGAAAAGGCTTTTGGGCGGATAAGTAAGCGATCATCATTCTGGATAAAAAGATGAGACCAAAAGGCAGTACCAGAAATACCGGTGCTAAATTTAGCAACATCACGATAGGCCCGGCAATCACCAATGCCAGATAACCTAAGCCTACGATGGGTTGATTACTGAAATTGAGCATCAAACGTTTAGCGAAAACCGGAAGATCAAGGGTTGATGCTTCCTGGTAAATCAACTTATTTCCCAGCAACAGATCCGTTTTTAACTTTTCCTGTTTCAGGGCTTTCATCATTTCTATAGCGGCCTCCGTAGCGTCTTTACCTCTATGATCCCATTCGTAGCGTTGATAAACCGCAGCATCAAAGAATAAACAGGCCCCGTTAGCCATGGCAAAAGCCGGATGATTGATCAGCCGCACCAATCTTAAAGGGAATAGGTTTAACAAAACAAAATCGCTTAAGGGATAAATACAGCGGGCTAAAAAGCCGGAAATTTTAGGTGTTGGGATCACACTGAGCATGGCCAGATTAAAAACGGTACTCCGGTAAACCAGGCTTTTTATAAAACCCTTTTCAAGGATGGTATTCGCTTCGAGAAACAGCAGGTAGTTACCCTTAGCTTTTGCCGCCACATCAGGGCCATCAGCCGACTGAATCAGTACCTCATAATTCTGGTAATCCTGTGCGGCAATACTGGCCATCAGCTTTTCTGCTTCCTGTTTTTCTTGCAGCACGTTAACTACGATCACTACCTTCCCCGTAAAGGAGCGGCCATAATTCCCCATTTTAGGATTAGAAAGAAAATTAAACAGGGTAACTGAAAAACGCAGGACTAAAAATACGAGTACAATGTAGAGGAAAAAAATCATGCAGATTTTTTACTTTGTTTATGAATGGCTTCGTTATAATGTTTGTTATATTCTCTTTTCAGCAACTGTAAGCTGATGTACTCTTCCGCTACCCAGGCACAGAGATAACTTTTAGCTATCGGCTTCCTTTTGTCGAAATAATCAGTCAGGGTTGCAGAGAACACAATTTGAAACTTCTTCTTAGAGGCATTGATCAATTGCATCACGCCCTTTTCAAATGAAACATTATTGACATAACTGGTGTACAACCTTCCCTGAGGAAATAAAAGCACGAGATTCTTAGGATTGTCTAAGAGTTGTCCGGCATGAATCAGCGTTTCCACCACATCCTTACCTCTGGGTTTCGAAGCAAAAGCCCCCAGATATTTTAAGTACCATTGTCGCTGGTAATCTTCTTCCGTGACCAGCACATGAAAATCCTTTTTAAAGACAACCTTATTCAATTGAAACATTAAGAAACCATCCCACCAGCTAAAATGATTGGCAAGAAGCAATATTGCCTCCTCCTCCTTCAGCTGAAGCCGATCATAAGTATAGCTGGAAAAGTCCTTCTTAATGATATAAGCGATATACCAGGAAAAGAATTGAAAGATTAAATTGCTTTTGCGGGAAGGGTACATAGCTCTAAAATGAGAAAAATAACCCTTAAATGCAAGACTAACTTAAATAAACACGGTCTTCTTCACCTTCCACATCAATCACTACATCAACATGTTCCTTTAAAACGGTAGCCATCTGAAGGCCAACAAAATCCGTTGCAATAGGGAATATTTTATGACTTCTATCGACCAGTACTACAGTTCTGATCTTTTTATGCGGGGTATTCAGGAAAACGCCTAATCCGTAAGCCAATGTTTTACCACTATTGAGTACATCATCTACTAAAATGATCACTTTATTTTTCCAGTGACTTTCATCCAGATCTGTATTGGCAACCAACTTACTATTTAAGCGATCCAGCTCAATCTTCAACATCGTAATCTTCAGATCGGAAATCTTAGCCAATACTTTCTTTAGTCGCAGGGCAACTTTATAGCCACGGTCCCATATCCCAGCCAATACAATTTCCTTTTCATTCAGGTTATCTTCCAATATCTGATAAGCAATCCTGTTAATCTTTTGTTGTATCTGCTTTTTATCAAGAATAAGCAATTGAGATTCTGCCATTTGTTATTTCGTAGTTTATACTACAAAAAGAACGATTTTAAGGGGCATATTCAAATATTTAAAAAATAAAATAGAAATTCTGCAACGTTTAGCCAGGGATCGCGTCTAATCCCTGTAACCATAACTATAAATCGCCATGAAAAGCACCTTCCTATTTAAGACAGCCTTACCTGTACTCCTTGCATTTTCGTTAAATACGATCACTGCAAAGGCACAGCAAAATAAAAATATTGCCTTAACGAACTTCAGTGAGGTCACCGTTTCCAGTGGTATTGATCTATACCTGACCCAGAGCAATTCTGAAAATATTAAAGTTAGCGCCAGTAAAGAGCTTTTAGAAAATGTGGTGATTGAGAAAAGTGGCGCTTCACTAAACATCAAATACAAGGATAATCAGGGCTGGGGCAGAAAATTTAAAGGCCAGAGCATCAAAGTATACGTCAACTATAAAAACCTGACTAGCATTACGGCCAGCGGAGGTTCTGATGTTTTCGGGCAGAACACCCTAAAAACACCAAAATTAAACTTACGCGTTTCTGGCGGTTCAGATGTCACTTTAGACATCTTAGCGGATGATTTACAAGTGACCACGAGTGGCGGAGCAGATGCGAAGCTTAAAGGAAAAGTGAAAAACATGATTGTTCAGACCAGCGGTGGCAGCGATGTTGATGCTTATGAGCTAATCAGCGACTATGCCAAAGTAACTGCCAGTGGCGGTTCAGACGCAAATGTATATGTAAACAAAGGATTGGAAGCGAGTGCCAGTGGTGGTAGCGATATCAACTACAAAGGAGATGCAGCCTTGAATAAAACATCCTCCTCAAAAAGCGGAGATGTAACTCATATCAAATAATTTAGACCATTAGTTTTTAGTTATCCCTACACAGGTAGTTCCTGGTAGGGATTTTTTATGATCTTTTATTTCTTATATGGGTAGTAAATGAAATTTGCGCCTTCCGGAACAATCACAAATACACACATAAATTCTTGTGGTTTTTTATAGCTTTTCAAGAATAGTGCTTTCTTTTCAGGATTAATAATCCCTTTCTGCACAAACTCATCTAAAGTAGAAGCCTGAATAGTCCAATCGGTATTTAGTTCCGTTTTGTCCAGGATCATCTCCCCTATGGAAACCGTATGTTGGTGTGCAACAAAGATCGGATGCGTAGAAATCCCTTCATTGAGAATTGCAATGGAAACCTCTTTGATAGAATCTGAATACAATTCCAGGTCTTTCTCTAAGCTCAACAGCGGACTTATTTTCTTTTTCTCCTCAGATTTTCCTTCCGGATCCTGCAGCGGTAATAATTCTTCAATATCCATTTTTATCTCTAATTTTCTTCTGCTACTTCTACAGGCTTCAGACCGGTAAACTTTAACAAGACTACGTTTTCAACATGTTGTGTATGTGGGAACATATCAACCGGTTTAATACGCACTACTTCATATTTCTCTTTTAACAAGGCTAAATCTCTCGCTTGCGTAGCTGCATTACAACTTACGTAGACGATTTTCTCCGCTTCCATTTCTAACAATCTTGACACTACATCAGCATGCATCCCTGCTCTTGGTGGATCAGTGATCACCACATCAGGCTTACCATGTGTTCCAATAAAGTCAGTTGTTAAAATATCTTTCATATCACCTGCAAAGAAGGTGGTATTGTTGATTCCGTTTAAATCAGAGTTGAATTTAGCATCTTCAATAGCCGTAGGTACATATTCTACGCCGATAACCTGCTTTACACTACCTGCCACAAAGTTGGCAATCGTACCGGCACCAGTGTATAAATCGTAAACCAGTTCGTCTCCGCTGAAACCAGCAAATTCTTTTGTGATTTTATACAATTCAAGCGCCTGGTTAGAGTTCGTCTGATAGAATGATTTTGCACCGATTTTGAATTTCAGGCCATTCATTTCTTCGAAGATATGGTCTCTACCTGCGTAGGTAATCACATCCTGATCGAAAATAGTATCATTTTTCTTCTGGTTGATGATGTATAAAAGAGAAGTCACTTCAGGGAAGGTAACTTTCAGGTATTCCATCATACCGTCTACCTGTGTTTGTTCCACATAAGCAAAAACAACCACCACCATTACTTCACCTGTTGAAGAAGTACGGATGATCAGGTTTCTTAAGCTACCTTCATGGTTACGCAGGTCATAGAAGCTCATGTTATTTTCCAAAGCATAACTTCTCACTTTATTTCTCAAAGAGTTAGAAGGTTCTGCCTGTAAATAGCAATGCTCGATGTCTAAAATCTTATCAAAACGCAGGGGAACGTGAAAACCTAAAGCATTCATTTCCATTTCTGCCTTTTCAGGAGAAGGTACTGTTTCTACCGCTTCGGTTTGAGTTTCGTTTTCAGCAATTTCATCAGCTGCCACTTCTTCTTCGATAACCGGCATATCTGCCTTATTTAACCAGCGCTTATTAGAGAATGTATACTCTAACTTATTTCTATAGTATTTGTTTTCTGCTGATCCTAAGATCGGCTCCATTGATGAAGTATCAATTTTAGCCAGTCTTTGTAAAGCCGCTTCTACGTTTTTTTGTTTAAATGTCAGCTGCGCGCTATACTCCATGTGTTGCCATTTACAGCCACCACAAGTACCGAAATGCTGGCAGAACGGGTCTGTTCTCAGCTCAGATTTTTCATGTATAGTTTCAATTACAGCCTCAGCAAAATTCTTTTTCTTTTTTACGATACGCACATCAACGACATCGCCGGGTACAGCTTTATCCACAAATACCACCAATTCATCTGCTTTACCTACTCCCTTGCCTTCTTCAGCAATATCAATGATACTTAAATTGGGGATAATGGTTACCGTTCCGGATTTTCTATTTCTACTCATTATGCCGCAAATTTAAGTTTTTTTTCATTGCCTTGTAAATGTTTTTCAATGACTGGCAAAGCGGAACTGTAAAAACTAATTTTAGGACATACGATTTCCATGAGGCTGGAACAGCCAATTTAACAAGAAATCTAAATGTTATCTTTTACTTATCAAAAACACGCAGGATAAAACCAAAAACGCCTTCAACGAGATTAAAGCTCATGTCAAACTTCTCATCAACCAAAACAGAAATTTCTAAAACCTCTTTACTCATTGTCTTATACGTTGATAACTAGCCTAATTTAACAATTTCCATACCAAATACCAAAACGGTATATATTATCAATCTCCTATTTTTGAGTAGCAGCCTTTCCGCGCTTCCACCAGATCAAAAATCCGGTGACCGGTAATCCCGCAGCAATCAATCCGGCAAAAAAGGCCAGAATTTTTCCGGTAATGCCCAGTACGCTTCCGGTATGCAGGTCGTAATTGAGGGCAATCAGTTTATCCCCGGCAGACAGCTTTTCAAAACTTAAACCTTTGAGCAAAAGCTGACCGCTATACCTGTCGAACCGGTACTGTTGACGGTCGTACATATGCTTTTTGTCCGGATAAGCAGAAACGTTGACCGTTCCGCTTTTGGCGGCAGGGAAATTAAATAAGAAATAGGCCGTTTCAGGGGAAGCTTTTAAAGCCTGATCCATAATCGGGTCCATCGGAATCAACCCCGGCAATTGCGTGGTATCAGAAAACACCTTTACTTTCTTTTCTGTGGTTAATTCAAAAGACCACATCAATCCAGTTAATGCGATGATCATCAAGACCAGGAAACTATAAAAGCCGAAAACATTGTGCATATCGTAGTTCAGTCTTTTAAACTTCGCATTCCATTTAACCTGGAAACTTTTCTTCAGCTGTTTCAGCTTCCAGTTTTTCGGCCACCAAAGGACAATTCCGGAAAGCAATAAAATCACAAAACAAACCACCGACCAGCGGATGATAAAATGACCGACCAGGTCTCCCAACAGCAAATTCATGTGAAAAGCCAGCACCACCGTAAAAAACTCTGCTTTTGCATTCTCCTGAAACACCACTTTACCGGTATAAGGATTAAGGTAAACCTTATCAAAATACTGGTAATAGTTCCAATAACCGAAAGCCTTTTTATCGACTTTCAAGGCCCGGAACATATACGTACGGCCGGGAGCCTGGGAAAGTTCTGCGCGTGAAATTTTATGGTCTTTACCTATCGCCTCTACTGCGATTGGCAACAACACACTTAATGGCAAACGCGATTTCCCCGGTTCCACATACAAGCGGTCTTTATAAACCAGGTCTTTTATTTCGTACTGAAAAGCATAAGTAGCCCCCGTTATCCCCAATATAAACACCACCAGCCCGGAAGATAATCCGAGCCAGAGGTGTATTTGTCTAATTACTTTTTTAAAATCTGAACGTGACATTTGCAGCAAAAGTTCTTGGCATTTGTGGGCTCAACACCCCCTGACCTGTAAAATATAATTCATCCGCCAGGTTGTCCACTTTAAGTCCCAACCTATATTTTGGCTTGTCGTAAAACACCGTAGCGGTTGCCATCACATAGGCAGGCAAAATAAACACGCCTGTTTTTGCAGAGTTCCCCGTTAAGTGTTTCCCGATATAATTGACCCCGGTACCCAATCCCAATCCTTTCAATTGACCATGCGGTATGGCATAACTAAGCCAGGAATTGATCAGTGTTGCCGGGCCAGCGCCAGCTGGTCTGCGACCTTCCAATGCAGGGTCCGCATTCAGCATTTTGCTATAATTATAGCTGTATCCAGCGATGATGTTTAAACCTTCAATAGGATTGGCAATCAGTTCCAGTTCTACACCCTGACTCTTCTGCGTACCATTTTGTACGGTAATCAGGTAATTCTTCCCATTCACTTCCGTCATCTCCGTGTATAACGTATTCTCCACTTTAATATCATACAGACTGGCCGTAAAACTCAGCTTACCATCAAAAAGATCCGTTTTTACCCCGGCTTCAAACTGATTGGCATGTTCCGGTTTAAAAGTCCCGGAAGCGCCGGAGCCCTCTGGCTGTGTGATTGGCGCTACATTACTAAAGCCATTCATATAATTCCCAAACAGGGAAACCCGATCTTTCAGCAACTGGTATACCAGGCCTAACTTAGGTGATACTGCCGTTTGCATAAATACGCCGGTACGTTTCCCATCATTCAGATTCAAAGTACCTTTATTCTGAAAACGGTCCACCCGAAGACTCAACATCGTGATCAACCGATCCGTAACATTCAATACATTCGAGGCATAAACGCTGTAAACATTGTTTTCTGCCTTGTTCCTGCTGGGTAATAAAGTACTTGCAGCCAGTTTGGCCTCCACAGCTGCGCGCGAAATATTGAAGTAATTCGGATCCGCAGGGTTTGTTCCACTGATGTTGTCGAATACGATATTCGGAGAATTGTTGTTATGAATCGTCTGATTTAAATAATCTAAACCAACCACCATCCGGTTCCGCAGGCCAAACAGCTTGAAATCGCCATTAAAATTCTGCTGTAAATCTGTAGCTGTGTTTTTTGAATCCTGCAAAGAGATCGTACGCTCCAAAAACTCATCTGATGTTGCGCCACGCATAAATTGATATTGGTAGAAACCGTCTGATTTACGGTTATTTCCCGAGACAATAGTTTGTGAAGTCCATTGATCGGACAGCTTATAATTCACCTGCCCTTTAATATTAAAGGTTGGATTTTTCATCGTCAGGTCCTTACTGGTATATGAACGCTTCCAGTCGAAATGTAACTCTTCAGGCCTGGTGGCCATAAACTGACGCGTTCTTGGCAAAAAGATCACCGCCGGACTGGTGCTTTCCAGGTGGGAGAAGCTCGCATTTACGCTCACATTCAACCTTTCATTGAACCTGTATTCTAAGACTGGTGCCACAAAAACCGACTTCCTGAAACCCACATCCTGAAAACTGTTCTGATGCTGATAAGCCGCATTCATTCGGAAAAGAAGTTTCTTGTCTTTCGTTACCGGGCCGTAAACATCCGCAGAAAAACGGTTTAAGCCATAACTACCGGTGGTATAGCTGAGTTCCCCGCCTAAAGTATCTACAGGTTTTTTAGTCACAATGTTGATCAATCCGCCAAAAGAAACCACTGAAGCCCCAAACAAAGTTCCTGATGGACCTTTGATCAGCTCTACGCGCTCAATATTGGCCGGATCTATCTCGCCATTGGTTTGCGAAGGCACCCCATCAGCTAAAGCCGCCTCTACACGAAAACCGCGCATACTGTAAAAAGTAGCACCGCCCGTATTGATGCCTCTGCTCCCCTGGATTTTATAGACCCCAGGGCTATTTTTTAGCGCCATACTAAACTCCGTAACCATCTGTTCATTCAGTAATGCTTTCGGAATTGTGGTATAAACCTGTGGATTCTCCAGATTACCCAGTGGCATTTTTGCCGAGGTGGTTGTTTTCTTTACGGAAAACTTATTGATCCCTCCACCATTGATCACTACTTCATCCAGCTGCTCATTACTTTCCGCCAGGGTAAAATTGACGGAAACAGTTTCCCCAGCTATCACTTTTACCTCTTTCTGTTGAGCTGCCAATCCTACATAGGTAGCAATCAGCTTATAGGTTCCTGCTTCGAGATCTTTCAACAGGTAGTTCCCTTTTGAGTCTACCTGCACACTTTTTAATCCTTTGATCCCTACGGTCACAAACTCCGCAGGTTTTCCGTCTTTGGTTTTCACACTTCCCTTGATACTCCCTTTAGCTCCGGAAGTTTGTATCGTGATCTGTGTCCCATTAACGCTTAACCCTTTCAGCTGGCTCCCCAGTAATTCGGACAAAGCTTCATTCAGCGTCTTATTGTTAAAGTTCAGGCTTCGTTTTTTTTGTAAATCCAGTTGGGTACTGCTATAAGAAAATTGTACACCTGTAGCATCAGCAAGCACTTTTAATGCCTCGCTAAGGCTCACATTGTTCAGTTGTAGGGTCACTGGTTTTTCTAAAACCGACTTTTGCTGCGCATAGCTACTAGAGGGCAGATATAATATACTGAAAATGAATAGCAGTAATTTTACAAATTGTTTCTTTGGGGTACATCCTTTGTACATACTTTTGTTTGTTGTTAAATTGATGATGAGTTGATTTTTCAATAGCCCGGTGTGAAGTTGGCCGACTGAAACCGGGTTTATTTATAGACTAGTTTTGGGGATGATCAATAAAAGATAAAAGTTTGCTGGTCCTGCCTGTAATTGAATTTTACCGCAAAGCTCATACTTTCCAGTACCTGATTTAAGGTTGGATTCTTAAAATTACCGGTATAGCGTTCTTTAGCCAGCGCTGTGTTGCTGATCTTGATTTTCACATTATACCAGCGTTCCAGCGTCTCTGCAACTTCCGCTATCGTTAAATTATCAAGAAGGAGTTCGTTATTTTTCCAGGCGATGTATGCTCCTGTCTCTGCCTCCAGGGAGATCATCATTCGTGCTGATGGTGCAGATTGTTCAAAAACGCCGCGACGATTGGCAGTAAGGATAATTGGTTGTCCTCCGCGTTTCCCGGTAAAACGAACCTTTCCTTCAGCTACTACTACTGATGTACTGCTTTCGCTACCCAATGCCCGTAGGTTAAATCTGGTTCCTAATACCTGGACATTTGTTTTTGCGGTATGGATGACAAAGGGTTTTGATGGATCTTTAGCGACCTCGAAATAGCCTTCCCCGGAAAATTCCAGTTCCCGCTGCTTCCCTTCAAAACTTTCCGGAAAACGTAAAACGCTTTCAGAATTCAGCCATACCAGCGTTCCATCAGGTAACGTTACCTGTAACTTCTGCCCCTTTTTCGCTTTTACCATTTTATAAGCCGGTACCGCTTTAGCATGATGGAGCCCCTCCCGATTCAGCGCATAAAGCGTCGCTATACTGACGAAAACCAGGAAACAAGCGGCAAGCTGTAAAATACGGCGGTAATTGTTCCATTTAAAGGATTGGCTTGCCAGAGCTGGAATCGCCAAATTGTAACGACCAGCAATCTTCTTCCATCCTTTATCCTGCAAAGCAGTCAGATTTACCTGTGTTGGATAACTCATTTCTACCTCATCCGATTCCAGCCATTGTGCAATAGCCTCCTGTTCTTCCGGATTACATTGCCCCTGGTGATAACGTTCAATAAGTTCTTTAGTAATCTGCATAGTTATCGGGCGCTTTTAGCTGCCCATATATACTAAGCTGGATAAGTCGGGTTTTCTCCTGGGTCAATTTTGAAAATAAAACCGTTTATTTCATAACTAACTGTATTCCTGCAAATTATTTCTCAAATAATTCATAGCCTTGTACAGGTGGTATTCTACAGTTTTTTCTGAAATCAATAAGAGGGAAGCGATTGTTTTATTGTTTTTGCCTTGATCCTGGCTTAAACGGTACACTTCCCGACATCTGCAAGGTAACTCAGCCACCAATTGGTTGAGGTTCCCATTTAGTTCATTAAAGAAAACCTGCTCTTCTGTACAGTTTTTTGATCCGCAAATGCTTTTTAAGGCGCAATTGATATGCTCCCTATGGCTGTTGCTGGTCCGTAGATAGTCGAAGGCCTCCAGCTTTGCTGCCCGGTGTAAATATTGCTCAATCGTAGTTTTCAGGATGATTTTTTTCCGGCGTTCCCAGATGGAAGCGAATAAATCCTGACTAATCTCCTCCGCAATTTCTTCATCACGGGTATAATGAAAGATGATGCCATACACACTTTTCCAGCAATCTCTATACATAAGCGCAAAAGATTGCTCATCAATTTGATGTATATTCGTGGAAGTATGTCGATCCTGACTTGATGGAGATCCGGGCACAATGATTAATTTTGCTCAAAGCTAATTAATTACCTGGAACCAGTCTAAATAAAAGAATAATTTTATCAAATAGTTCTATTCCTGTACTTGTTTTGACAAGTAAGCTATCGGGGCCAATCCCTGGCCTTTCCCCGGTGTTGGCGGGGCCTTGACGGGCAGGGAAGCCCATCAACTCCGGCTCAAAATACCATCAGTCCTGCTGCAAATCAGCAGACCATACCATCCCTACCAAACCGCAGCAGCATATCTTTTTAAAATCAAGAAAGCAAGGGCAAAAAGAAAGCCCTCCCGAATGATTCAGAAGGGCTATATAACTATAGAATTCAGATCAGGTTTCCCTGTATCTCTACATATTAATCTTTACAAGGCTGCTTTCACCAGGAATGGCAGCAGTTCTTTTTGGAAGCTCACAAAGTTCTTTCTCACATCAGAATCACTCACCGAAGTAAAGGCAAAGGAGAATACGATGCTTTTGCTTGCTTTCAGTAAGAAGGCAAGTCCTTCTTTGCGGGAAGGGTTATTTTTGAAATGATCCAGTTCCAGGTAGGCAGAAAGTAATAATGATTCCAGCTGATCCGACAGGTGTTTCAAGAATTCCTGAGAGTTTGCATTCTCTCTGACGAAATCCCAACCTATAAATTCATTACAAACGGTATAGGTTAGCCTGCAAGTCTTCATTACCAATGCGGTAAGGTGTTCTTCTTCATTAGAAAACTGCGCCTTATTCTTTAGAATTTCGTGAAGGTTGGTATCCAGATAATCCATTAAAATGGCATCCAGCACCTGCTCCTTACTCTCAAAATACTTATATATGGTCGCTTTGGCTATTCTGGCTTTCTTCGCAATTTCGTTTACACTTGTTTTGTGGTACCCGTATTTTCTGAATAATTCCTTAGCAGCCCTGATTATACTTTCTTTAATTTTCTCTGGTTCCATCAATTAGATACGTTTATCAACCCATCGCTTCCAATAGAGGTGCGATATACCTTTAAATAACGAACAGCCGGCGCTTTCTGCGGACTTCCGTCAAGCAGTAAAAACTTGGCACCACTGCAAGGATCAGTAGCCGTAATGAGGTTATCATCCGGTACTACTTTACAGCGTTGGTCAGGGTTTACTGAACTACATTGATCAAAAGCGACATAACCGGATGGGCCTTGTTTAATAATCATTAAACCTGCTACTCCGATATTAGGTACCACTAGAATACCACTCTTTGCCTTGATGCTAAATTCTGCTTCAGATATCCGGTAATTGACCAGGACATTCGGGATATATACCCCATTATCCTTACCACAGCCTACAAATAGGAGTAAGATGACAAATGCGCCGGTTATCTTTTTGATCATTCAGATTATATCAACGATGTTTTATATTGTTTCAAAAAGCGTGCATCATTCTCTGAGAATAACCTCAGGTCTTTGATTTCGAATTTTAAGTTAGCGACACGTTCGATTCCCATTCCGAAAGCGAAACCGCTAAATTTCTTCGAGTCGATACCACAGTTTTCTAATACATTAGGATCTACCATACCGCAGCCCAGAATCTCTACCCAGCCACTTTGCTTACACAACTGACATCCGGCACCTTTACAAATGGTACAAGAAATGTCCATCTCAGCCGAAGGCTCTGTAAAAGGGAAGTAAGAAGGGCGGAAACGTACTTTTGTTCCTTCACCATATAATTCCTGTACAAAATAGAATAGTGTTTGCTTTAAATCTGCGAATGATACATTCTCATCAACATACAAACCTTCTATCTGGTGGAAGAAACAGTGTGCTCTTGCAGAAATTGCTTCGTTACGATATACACGCCCTGGCATGATGGCTCTGAATGGCGGTTTTCCTTCTTCCATCATTCTCACCTGAACAGAAGAAGTATGGGTACGCAAAGCGATATCCCCTTTTTCTCCACCTTTCCTAATAAAGAAAGTATCCTGCATATCACGTGCCGGATGCTCTTCAGGGAAGTTTAATGCAGAGAAATTATGCCAATCGTCTTCAATCTCCGGACCTTCCGCAACAATAAAACCTAATTTATTAAAGATTTCTACGACTTCTCTTCTCACCAATGCCAGTGGATGACGGGCACCGATCTCGAAACCTTCACCAGGTAACGTCAGGTCTAAACCCAGATCTTTAGTCGTTTCAGTAACTTCAGTTTGATCTTTAAGCGTTTGGTATTTAGCTTCCGCTAATTGCTTAAACTCGTTTAAAACTTTACCCAGGACTCTTTTTTCCTCAGGTGAAACAGCTTTAAACTCATCAAAAATATCTTTGATGATTCCTTTGGTACCAAGGAATCTGATGCGGAATTGCTCTAACTCATCAGCGTTATCCGTAGAAAACGCATTTATTTCAGCAGTATATTGTGTTATCTTCTCTTGTAACATGAGGCCAAATATACAGCTAATTATATAATATTTTTATAATCGCTGAGTCCAAAAATGAACTTGAATAGGATGTCCGTGTAGAAATTGGACTCAGCGATTAAGTTTTAGATTACACCAAGTGCTTTACCTACTTTCGTAAATGCAGCAATCGCTTTATCTAAATGGTGTTGCTCATGAGCAGCAGAAAGCTGTACGCGGATTCTCGCTTTGCCTTGTGCCACTACAGGATAGTAGAAACCAACTACATAAATGCCTTCTTCCAGCATTTTAGCCGCAAATTCCTGCGCCAGTTTAGCATCATAAAGCATTACCGGAACAATCGGGTGAACACCTTCTTTGATATCGAAACCAGCTTCAGTCATTTTCTTGCGGAAATAAACCGTGTTGCTTTCTAATTTATCTCTTAGATCAGTAGTCTCACTTAACATATCTAATACTGCAACAGAAGCACCTGCAATTGCCGGAGCCAATGTGTTAGAGAATAAATATGGACGTGAACGCTGACGTAACATGTCAATAATTTCTTTTTTACCAGCAGTAAAACCACCTGATGCACCACCTAGTGCTTTACCTAAAGTACCAGTAATGATGTCTACTCTGTCCATTACGTTAAAATGTTCGTGAGTTCCACGACCGGTTTTACCGATGAAACCAGTACAGTGTGATTCATCAATCATCACTAAGGCTTCATATTTATCTGCTAAATCACAGATTTTATCTAATGGAGCGATTACACCGTCCATAGAAAAAGCACCATCAGTAACGATGATACGGTGTCTTGCATCTTTAGCCGCAATTAATTGTTGCTCCAGATCAGCCATATCTGCATTTTTATACCTGAAACGTTTTGCTTTACACAAACGCACACCATCAATGATAGACGCATGATTCAATTCATCAGAGATGATTGCATCCTGGTCATTTAAAAGCGGTTCGAAAACACCACCATTCGCATCAAAAGCCGCAGCATATAAAATGGTATCTTCTGTACCTAAGAATTTAGATAATTTCTCTTCTAACTCTTTATGTACATCCTGAGTACCACAGATAAAACGAACTGATGACATCCCGTAACCGTATTTATCAATGGCTTGTTTAGCCGCTTCCGTTACACGTGGATCAGAAGATAATCCCAAATAGTTGTTTGCACAGAAGTTGATCACTTCCTGGCCAGTACTAATTTTGATATCTGCACCCTGTGGGGTTACAATCACACGTTCACGTTTAAATAAACCGTCTTTTTCTATTTGCTCCAATTCTTGTTGAAGAACAGGTTGTAATGTTTTATACATACTATTATTTGCTTGTTGCAACCAAAGTTATAAAAATATCGTCTACCCCGAACAACCTTGTTCAATACCCTTTAACAAACTTTAACAAAAGTTTGCTGTTAACTAAGAATACTTACCCGATATTTAGGCTTTAATCCATCTATGAAGAGAATCCAACTCACGCTTTTACTGATACTTGTGGCAACCAGCGCCCTATTTGCTCAGGATTTTAAATTAAAAGGAAATATTAAAGATACAAACGGAGAAGTCGTTCCTTTTGCCTCTGTTTATGTGAAGAACACTACAAAAGGTACTTCGGCCAATGTCGATGGTATCTACGCACTCTCCCTTCATCAAGGTGCTTTTGTGATTGTTTATAAAGCGATTGGTTATAAAGCCGTCGAAAAAAACCTCAGTATTACCGAAGAAACCACTGAAAACGTGGTCTTAACACCAGAGTCTTATACCCTGTCCGGCGTCACCATTGATGGAAATGCAGAAGATCCAGCTTATGAAATCATCCGCCAGGCGATCAAAACCAGGAAACAACACCTGACTGAAGTCCCGGCTTATACCGCAGATGTCTATATTAAAGGCGTACAGAAATTAGTTGGCGCCCCTAAAAAATTCTTCGGAAGAGACATTCAGAAAACTT
This sequence comes from Pedobacter gandavensis, assembly GCF_032677645.1. Taxonomy (GTDB): domain Bacteria; phylum Bacteroidota; class Bacteroidia; order Sphingobacteriales; family Sphingobacteriaceae; genus Pedobacter; species Pedobacter gandavensis_A. Next base: position 34,848 of record NZ_JAVTSB010000002.1, read on the forward strand.
TAAACCTGGATACCAACAGAAGAGGAATCCTTTACCTATCGGAATCTACCTCTATATTTTCGTTCGAACTTCCGGATAAAATACATGAAGAGATGATCTCTTCTAAAGTAGCGGGCAGGAACAATGCTTTTAGTTTCAATAAAGCTTCAGATCTGATCATCAATTTCTATCAGAACATACTTTTAGAAAACACCTTGAGCGCCCGTGGATTTGTATCACCGATTGCGGATAATGCCTTATCTTTTTATACATATAAGCTCCTGGGTGTGGCTACTGAAAACGGAAATACCGTCAATAAAATCCAGGTGATCCCAAAAAGAGCTTTTGATCCCGTGTTTAGCGGTGTCATTTACATCATAGACGATACCTGGAACCTGGTGAATGCCGATGTGTACCTGACCAAAAGCTCAGGCATCAACTTAATTGATACGCTGAAAATCTCCCAGCAATTTCTAAAGGTCGAAAATGCCTATATGCCTTCTAACATCAATTTCCAGTTTAACGGAGATGTATTGGGCTTTAAATTTGAAGGGTATTACGCGGGTGTTTACAGCAATTACGACATCCACCCTAAATTTCCTAAGAACTATTTTAACGGGGAGATTTTAAAAGTGACCAAAGCGGTTAATAAGAAAGATTCGCTATTCTGGTTAAACAACAGACCGATCCCACTTACCGCTGAGGAAAGTCGGGATTACATCCGGAAAGACAGCATTGCTGCGCTAAAATTATCGAAACGCTACCTGGATTCCTTAGAAAAAGAAAACAACAAACCGGGCCCATTTAAACTCCTCATTGGTGGTTATACCCTAAACAACCGCTATGATAAAAAAAGTTTAAGGTTTGATCCGATCTTACCGGCCTTATTATACAATACGGTAGAAGGCTTTGGTATGAAGTATGGCGTCACTTATACGAAACGCCTGGAGTATGGCGAATTTTATCAGATCAGGCCGGAAGTACGCTATGGTTTATCCAACAATGAACTGACCGCCTCCCTGAGCGGAACTTACTATTATGACGCCGTTAAACGCGCCAGCATTTCGGCCAGTTTCGGTTCCGGGATCTTCGACCTGAATAATCTGGGAACCATGAGTTTATTAGGAAACTCAGTCAACTCCCTGCTTTTTGAAACCAATTACTCCAAATTTTATAAGAAAGAATTTGCGAACATCGGAACCAGCAGAGAATTAACCAATGGCTTAATGGGAAGTATCAGGGTTAATTACACGAAAAATCACAACCTGGTCAATACCACCAGTTTCACAATAAGGGACCTAAAAGAAGAAGCATTCACGTCCAATAACCCTTTTAGCCCAGATACAGAAACACCTTTATTCCCTACCTACGAATCCTTCACTATAGATGCGTCCTTAAAATATACCTTCGGACAAAACTACATGACGATGCCGGATCAGAAAATCTACCTGCCATCGAAATACCCAAGCATCAGTTTATCTTATAAAAAAGGGATCAAAGGAGTAATGAGTAGCGATGTGGATTACGACCTGATTACTGCGGAGATTTTCCAGGACAGGATTAGCTCCGGATTATGGGGCTATACTACCATAGTAATCGGTGCTGGTAAATTCTTAAACAACAAGCAAATCTATTATCCGGAGTTCAAGCATTTCAGAGGTAATAACTCTTTGTTTGGCTTACCAAATATAAGGAAATTCCTATTCCTTGATTTCTACCTGTTCAGTACAGACCGCGAATATTTCGAAGCACATTTTGAACATAACTTCTCCGGCAGGTTTAGCAGTAAAATACCTATCCTGCGTAAGTTAAAGTTGGAAGAATTGGTTGGCGTGAGCTACCTGAGTCAACCTTTAAAAAGAAACTATACGGAGTTTTACTTCGGGTTACAACGCCTGATCTTCAGAGCCGCTTATGGTTTTGCTTATGACGGTAATAAAAGAATCAATCATGGTTTTAGATTCTCTTACGGATTCTAAAGACCTCTGCTTTTAAAAAGCCTGCCTGTACTTTTTTTAGTATAGGCAGGCTTTTCTGTTAAACAGGTATCAACTCCTGTTGATGCAGGATGCTCATGATCAGTTCAGGTGGGAAATACCGGTAATCCTTATTCTTAATGGTAACCTCTACGGGCAGCACTTTCCAGCCCTCATCCCCTACGATCCGGAGCTCATGAATCACATGAACACATTCGAGCAGTTTCTCCAGATGTTCGTGCATCGGAAAGGAAACATGGCCGTTTTCGCATTCATCAGCCATTGGCGTCTTCGCAAGGCTATAAAACATCACCATATCCAGCTCATCCTGCCATTCCGCTAAAGATTTATAAAGGAATAGCTTTTCAAATACCAACCTGACATTGTTGACTTCCTCGTCCTCTAATACCCGGCAGTATTTCATTTTATCATTTTTCATTCTTTTGTCTACCTCAATAAAGCCTCCCCTTCTCCACATGCCATTAGTTTGAAATAGTGGATTTCCTTCCTTAATCAGCAGGTCAATGTTTTCATTTTTCTGAATCAGCCAGGCCATTTCCAGAAAGCGTGTCAGTACCTGATGGACGCTAATCTGCCTCGAAGCCTCATGGGTTTTCCCGTTTTTATAGGCCTCATTATTAAAGGCAAGCGCAAAAAACATCCGGAGCTCCTGTCTGAATAATTCCAGGTCTATAGACTCAAAGAACTCCTCCGCCACCAAAAGCGGGTTTTCTATCTCATCATCCTGCAAATACCGGAACCCGGGTATCCCCATCATGTCATACCTTCTTCTCATAATACATTTAAATTAATTTATAGTGCAACTGATAAACTTTAAAATATTATATTAGCTAAATAATTAACACAATTCTACGTATAATTAATCAAAAGACAAACTAATTTGCATAAAAATTAAAGCTATGAGGAAAAACATTTATACAGAGAGCGATCAAACCGGCGCCAGACTCAGGGAAATACGTTTCGCGAAACAAATGACCTTATTAGAATTCTATCTTCCCATCACGAAACACATTGGAAATTGCTCTTCCATAGAAAGCGGGAGAAGGAAAATCGGGAAAAGGCTGTCGAAAGACATCATGGATTTCCATAAAATCAACCCAAGATTCCTGAACACGGGCATGGGGGAGATGTTTTTAAAAGGATCAGAGGGAGATGCCAATTTGCCGCAACTGGAAGAAGGGGTGCCTTATTTTAATGTAAACCTTACTGAACTTACGGTAGGAAACCTGAATGTATTTCAGGAGCCACCGGAATACTATGTGAATTACCGTCCCTTTAATGATTGCGATGCTTACCTCCCCGTTTATGGAGATAGTATGTATCCCAAATTTACCAATGGGGAAATCATTATTGTCAAAGAGATAAAAAACAGGGAGATCATTCAATGGGGCGAGGCGTACCTGGTGATTACCGATGAAGTTTCTAACAACATCACCACCGTAAAATTGCTATTTCAGCATCCAGATCCGGAGCTGATTCTCTTACGTTCCTTAAATCCGGAGTATATCGGGGATACGGTATTGAAAAGGAAATCTATTAAACGGATATTTCTGGTAAAGGGCAAAGTGACCCGGAGTCATTTATAGAACTCCGGTTTTAATGGATGTAGATTTCCGGATTTACAGGGCATAAACTTCCGGATTTACCGGAAATGGAATCTCTTCTCCCTTTAGACCTGCGATCACATTTTTGGCCGCCAGGACAGACATGGCCGCGCGGGTTTCCTGTGTAGCAGAGCCAATATGCGGAAGTACGGATACATTGGGCAGCTTTAAGAGCGGATGGTCTGGTCTCATAGGTTCAGGGTTGGTGACATCCAATCCTGCGCCCCAGATCGTTCCTGCTTCCAATGCTTGTAACAAATCATCTTCCTGATGAATGGCCCCCCTTGCGGTATTGATAAAAATCGCGGAGGACTTCATCAGCTGAAATGCGGCCTGATCAAATTTTCCTTCCGTTTCAGGAGTTAAGGCGGTATGCACGGATACGACGTCACTTTGTTGCAGTAATGCTTCAAAAGGCAGCCATTTTGCACCCAACTCTAGTTCCGCAGCCTCATTTCTGGTTCTGTTGTGGTAAATCACTTTCATGCCGAAGGCTGCTTTACAGCATCTGGCCATTTCCAAACCTATTTTCCCCAATCCGAAAATACCAAGGGTCTTACCCCTGAGTTCTATCCCTAGATTAGCGGTAGGCTCAAAAAATCCCCAGTCGCCTTTTTCAATACTTTTATGTAGGTAAAATGCTTTTCTGGAAGTAGCCAGCATCAGCAAAAAAGCAGTATCTGCGGTGGCATTGCTCAATACGCCAGGCGTATTTCCAATGGGAATATTCAGGGCAGTAGCGGCTTCTATATCCACATGGTCGAATCCTACAGAATGCAAGGCAATTACTTTTAAATGTGCAGCAGCTTTCAGGAAATCAGCATCCAATCTCGTGCTTACACTCAAAAGGGCATCAGCTGTTGAACAGTTCAAGATTAATTCTTCCTGTGTTAATGCTCGTTTTTCTTTCCATTCCTGGATTTCAATTCCTGCTTCTGCTAATAATTTTCTGCCTTCTTCCGGAATTACCCGCGTTATAAATACCTTCATAAATATCATTTACTATATAAAATCAACAACCACTTCCCGCCAAATGTTCTGGAAATAAAAAAGGCGGTCCAAAACTGGAACCGCCCTTTCTGCTATCTTTAACGAATTAAAGACTAAGTTTCTTACGAATATCCGAAGGAAGACCTTTTTTATTTAACAGGAACGCTGTGGTTTTGAATTTCACAAAGTTCTTGCTTACATATAGGTAGCCTTTATAGTCGTTAGTTACACCCCATGAGTTTTTCACGATGTAATATTCTTTACCGTTTTGATCTTTCGCGATACCAGTAATCTGCATACCGTGATCATCAGTAGTTTTGTAGTTATCAAAAGCTTCCTGACGCATCTCTACTGTGATTTCTTTTTCTGGTTTAGGACCATTAAACATCGTAGTCTGCTCCTCTTTAGTCATGTTTTCGAAATCTTTTTCCGGAACAAAGGCAACACCATTTTTCCAGCTAAAGCCTTTTTCACTTACATCTGTAGCCCAGGCCACCGTGTAACCTTTTTTCAAGGCATTGTCGATCACCTTAGTGATGTCGTCCATTTGTACATTGTAAACCTGATCGTATGACCAGTTATCCGGCACCATCAATACTGCTTTAGAATAGTAAGGAGCTGAAGTGAAAGAAGAAAGTTCCACATAATCCGCTGGATTGATTCCTACCACTTCTTTAGCGAAAGTTTTTGGCGTATATTCTTTTCCTTCGAAAGTGAATTTCTCAGGAACTGCACCTAAACACGAATCGATAGTAGCGATGTATTTCTTTTTCCAGGAAGCATCAAACTTTCCTGATGGTGCATTTACTGCATTCTCAAGAATGGTTTTAGTCAGCTTGTTCATATCGTCAGATTTGTTCGCCGGAGTTCCGTAGTTTCTACCGTTATAAACTTCCTGTGGCAATGCGCCATATAAAGCGAACATATTGATTACATCATGACAAGCACCACCATCACCTAAAGTTAAGGCACCATGCATACGTACATAGTTGATTCCTTTTTCAATATAAGCATTACGGGCAGTGAAGATATCAGCAAGATCTACTGGTTTTTTACCTGCACGAATCATTTCTGATTCTAAGAATGAGTTGGTACTATAGCTCCAGCATGTTCCTGAAGACTTTTGATTTTTTACGTCAGTTGTTTCTGCATTGATCACTTCTGTAAAAGTGAAGCTGTTTTTACTGTCTTTACTGTGGTTGCTGTTCAAGGCATTTACCAGGTTGTCCTGAGCAAATCCAGTACCTGCGCTAAGTAAAAGGCCTGCGGCCAATAGCACTGGTTTCATAGAAATTTTGGTCATTTTGTATGTTTAAATTTAATCCGTCTCACAAATCACCCGCTGATTTATAATGACGAAGGCAAACTTAACAATATTCCAATAACCCAACAACAGCATAAAAACATTGTTACCTCATTTTTCTTTATTAACTTTGCAGCACGTTAAACGCTGTATGCAACAGTATCAATGCTGATATGAAAAAATTCAAGACCATACTTTATTATTGCTATAGTCCTATAGCAAACGCAGAACAATTTGCTGCCACACACCTTACTTTTTGTAAATCTTTAAACCTTGTAGGCCGTATTATCGTGGCTGATGAAGGTCTGAACGGTACCGTTTCGGGAGATTCAGCGGATGTGGATGCCTATATGGCGGCCATTCATGCCGACGAACGTTTTGCCAAAACAGAATTTAAGATCGACGAAGTTGAAGAACCTTCTTTCCTGAAAATGCACTGCCGTTATAAAGACGAGATTGTGCATTCCGGATTAAAAGATCCGAACATCATCAACCCAAATCAACGTACAGGTAAACACCTGGAGCCGGTAGAATTTCAAAAGATGATCAAGGAAGAGGATGTAATTATCCTTGATGTGCGTTCTAACTACGAACATAACTTAGGCAGATTTAAAAACGCCATTACCTTAGATATTGAAAACTTCAGGGATTTCCCGGAGCAAATCGCCGAACTGGAAAAATACAAAGACAAGAAAGTACTAACCTACTGCACAGGTGGTATCAAATGCGAAAAAGCATCTGCCCTCCTGTTACACCACGGTTTCAATGACGTATACCAGCTACATGGCGGAATCATCAAATACGGTAAAGAAGCCGGAGGAGAAGATTTTGACGGTAAATGTTATGTTTTTGACAACAGAATCGCAGTGGATGTGAACTCGGTAAACCCGAGTATCGTTTCTACCTGTTACTCTTGTGGTGTGGTTACTCCAAAGATGATCAACTGTGCAAATCCGGAATGTAATGAGCACATCACCCAATGTGATGCCTGTGGAGAAGAACTTCAAGGCTGTTGTTCTGTTCCTTGTACTACAAATCCAAGAAAACGTCCGTACGACGGCACCGGATACTACGTTAAAGTACCTCAACAGGTAAACGTTTCCACAAAATAACCAGCGAAGCTATTCCAGCTCGCTTTTAGCTATAAAAATCCCTACTTTACCTTCCGGAGAACCCGGATAGGTAAAGTATGTCTAAACCATTTGAAACCGATACACATGAAGCGATTTTACACCTTACTTTTCTTACTAACCCTCAGTTTCCACCTGGCTACGGCACAGCAAAAACCTGCTTTCTGGAAAGAAATACAAGAATTTAAACAGCAGGACAGTTTAGCTATGCCTGCAAAAAACGGGATCTTATTCGTAGGCAGTTCTTCTTTTGAAAAGTGGAAAGACCTGGAAACTGTTTTTAAAGCATACGGCGCGATCAACAGAGGCTTTGGTGGTTCTACCCTTGCCCAGGCCAATTACTATGTAGCAGATCTGGTATTTCCTTATGAACCCAGACAAGTGGTTATTTATAGCGGAGAAAACGACATCGCCATGGATGGCAAAAGTGCCTTAGAAACCATGAATCGCTTTGCCGCATTTTTTACCAACATCAGGAATAAATTCCCTAATGTTCCGGTTTTATATGTGTCTATCAAAAACAGTCCATCCCGGACTAAGTTTTCCGCAGCAAATGAGCATACCAATCTGCTGATTAAAGACTACTTAAAACACTATCCAAACACTAATTTTGTAGATGTAAACCGTAAAATGTTGCGTCATAAGGCCCTTAGACCGGAATTATTCCTGGAAGACCAGCTACATATGAAGCCGGAAGGATATGAAATCTGGATTAAAGAAATCACCCCTTACCTGATCAAATAAGCAGGTACTACGGGGGGATTCCCACAAAAATCCCCCGTATAAAAACACCATTAATCCAGTATTTCGTTACTTTTAAATGCCTGTCAAATTGTTTAAGTTTGAATTATGAGCCGCATCAAGACAACCTTCTCCCTCCTACTCCTGGTTTGTAGCCTGGGTTTAAAAGCGCAGGATTTTAAGAAATATGATAAAGGAAGCTTTATCAAAGGCAAAGACAGTATTTACTATCGTATACTCTTTCCCGAGAATTTTTCTGCGGATAAGCAGTATCCGATCCTGTTCTTTTTACATGGAAGCGGGGAGCGCGGCAACGACAATGAGAAACAATTGACACATGGCGGAAAGCTATTCCTGAAACCAGAGCTCCGGAAGCAATTTCCGGCCATCATAGTTTTCCCGCAATGTACAGAAGACAGCTTCTGGTCTAATGTGAAGTTTGATCAAAACGCGCAGGGAAACCGGGTTTTCAATTTTCAAAAGAGAGGAAAACCGACAAAATCAATGAAAGCTTTGCTGAGGATGATTGATAACTTTTTAGACAAGCCATATGTGAACAAGGATCAGGTTTATGTTGGCGGTCTTTCTATGGGTGGTATGGGTACTTATGAATTGTTAAGACGTAAGCCTAAGCTATTCGCAGCGGCGATAGCCATTTGTGGTGGCGATAATGTAGCCAACGTCCAGAAATATAAAAATGTTCCTTTATGGATCTTTCACGGGGAGAAAGATGAGGTTGTGCCGGTGGTATTTTCTACCATGATTTCCGATCAGCTGAAAGTATTGGGAAAAGAGCCGAAGCTTACTTTGTATCCAGATGCCCATCACAACAGTTGGGACGCTGCATTTGCAGATCCCAAACTCTTGCCATGGTTATTTTCTAATCAAAAGAAACAATAGCGGTTATTATTCCGCCATATTGTGATAAACGGCCTGAACGTCATCGTCCTCTTCCAGTTTATCAATCAGCTTGAATACATCTGCTGCCTGCTCTTCTGTAACCGGAATGGTAGATAAAGAAATACGCTCTAATTTCGCGCTTTTCATTTCTACACCGATATCTTCCAGTGCTTTTTGCATTTTTCCGAAGTCTTCGAAAGCAGTTTGAACTACTGCAATTTCATTTCCTTCTTCGTCAGCTTCCAGATATAATTCTTCCAGACCTGCGTCAATCAATTCAAACTCCAATTCTTCCAGGTCTTTATCACCAGGGATAAAGCGGAAAACCGACTTGCGGCTAAAGATGAAGTCTAAAGAACCTGTTTTACCTAAAGTACCACCGGTTTTATTGAAATAACTACGGATGTTAGCTACCGTTCTATTGGTATTATCCGTTGCCGTTTCAATCAGGATAGCCACACCATGTTGTGCGTATCCTTCATAAACAAACTCTTCATAACCATTCTCATCTTTGTTGGATGCTCTTTTAATTGCTGCTTCCACAGTATGTTTCGGCATATTCACTGCTTTCGCATTCTGAATTGCGGTACGCAAACGGGAGTTGGTATCCGGCGAAGGGCCATTATCTTTAACAGCCATTACAATCTCTTTACCTATCCTGGTAAATTGTACGGCCATTTTAGCCCAACGTTTAAATTTCCTTTCTTTTCTGAACTCAAATGCTCTACCCATTGTATCTTTTATTTAAGGAATTTCCTTATTAATGATTATTCTGTAAGTTCGTTAACATATCTGTTGTCATCTTCGACAAATCAAACTCCGGCTTCCATCCCCAATCTTTTTGAGCGAAGCTGTCGTCGATAGAACGAGGCCAGCTGTTGGCAATTGCCTGGCGTGGATCATTCTCCGTGTAAGTTAATTTAAAATCCGGAATATGTTTTCTGATTTCTGAAGCTAATACTTCCGGAGTGAAATGTACACCACCGAAGTTATAACTAGAACGGATAGAGATTTTACTGGCTTCAGCGTCCATCAGTTCGATAGTACCGCGGATGGCATCATCCATGTACATCATTGGCAATTCTGTTTCTGCGTTTAAGAAAGAAGCATAGCTACCTTTTGTTAAAGCATCATGGAAAATATGGATGGCATAATCTGTGGTTCCACCACCTGGTGCAGCTTTCCAGCTGATCAATCCCGGGTAACGGATACTACGTACATCTAAACCAAATTTCTGGTGGTAATATTCGCACCAACGTTCACCTGCCAGTTTACTGATACCATAAACCGTATTCGGGTCCATTACACAGTATTGTGGGGTTAAATCTTTTGGAGAATTAGGGCCGAATACGGCGATAGAACTTGGCCAGTAAACTTTTGCTGTTTTATAAACGATAGCAAGGTCTAAGATATTCAATAAGCCATTCATGTTCAGATCCCAGGCTAATTTAGGATTCTGCTCACCGGTAGCGGATAATAATGCCGCTAATAAATAAACCTGAGTCGGCTTATACTTTTGAAATATGCTATTTAAAATGTCCTTTTCAAGTACGTTAACGAACTCAAAAGGGCCTGAATTTTTGATGTCATAATCAGGTCTGCGGATGTCACAAGCGACTACATTACTTTCACCGTAAGTCTTACGTAAAGCGGTTACTAATTCAGTGCCGATCTGACCGTTAGAACCTAATACTAATATTTTCTCAATCATGAATTTTTGTATGGATTTTGACAAAGTTAAAAAAACGAAACAAACCTCTATAAAATGTTTATGATTTATATGTTTTTGTATTTTCCCGGCGTGTTTTTAATCGCCATTTATGGGTAAAAAAGGGCTGAAATGCCCGGAAAAACAAATAAAGAACGAGGTTAAAAATAAGATTGAACTAATTTCTCTGAAATAACGTTTTAGGAGTACAATGAACTGTTAAAAACCACGTTAAATACGCTGCATTTTCTGCACATTTTCAGCTTCTGAACAAGAAAAAGTTGATTAAGTAACAAAAACATGATATATTAGAATTATTGTGTATTTCACACACTAACCATTATTTTTTGCTTATTATTACAAAACAAAACACACTTTAACCATATAAAAACACCTAAACAGCCTAGTATGAACAGAAGAGACGCAGTGAAAAATGTTGCCTTTTTAATGGGAGGCGCATTGTCTGCAACTACTATTGCCGTATTTTTAGATAGTTGTACTTCAACATCTAATAAATCAGCAGCAAACTTACTTTCCGCCGATCATGAGAAGGTTATCACGGAAGTTGCGGATATCATTATCCCTACTACAACTACGCCGGGTGCCAAAGCAGCAGGAGTTGGCCCATTCATCGCCATGATGGTGAAAGAATGCTACCCTGAAGATGCGCAGAAAGCATTTGTGAAAGGCCTGGAGGATCTGGAACAACAGTCTCAGGACACCTTCAAAAAATCATTCCTTGAAATTTCTGTACCGCAGCGCCAGGAGCTCTTAAACAAAGTTAGAGAGACTACGATTGCCGCAAATAAAACAGAAAAAGAGGCTTTAGAGAAACAACAAGAAAACGTCACTCAGAAAAAATCTGAAAAGGAAGCTCCGGGCAACGCAATGACGCCAAAGGACAAACCTAAAACAACACCTCAATTCTTCGCCATCATCAGGGACTTAACCTTACTGGGTTATTTTACTTCAGAAATTGGTGCTACCAAAGCTATGGCTTATGTAGAAATCCCGGGCCGTTACGACGGCGATGTGCCTTTAAAACCAGGTCAAAAAGTTTGGTCATAAACCCTTTTAGAAATTAAACGATGAGCAATTTAAATACGAAAGCAACTGCGCAAAACACTTATGATGCGATTGTTGTAGGATCAGGAATCAGTGGTGGCTGGGCTGCAAAAGAGTTAACAGAGAAAGGTTTAAAAGTTCTGATGCTGGAAAGAGGCAGGAATGTTGAACACATCAAGGACTATACTACGGCGATGAAAAAGCCATGGGAATTTGAGCACCGTGGTAGATTAACGGAAGCACAAAAAGAAACTCACCCTGTACAAAAAAGAGATTATCCTTATCAGGAATTTAATGAAAGCTTCTGGGTAAATGACCTGGAATGCCCATATACTGAGGTTAAACGTTTCGACTGGTACCGTGGTTTCCATGTAGGTGGTAAATCATTGATGTGGGGCCGTCAGAGTTACCGTTTAAGTGACCTGAATTTTGAAGACAATGCAAAAGATGGTCATGGTACAGATTGGCCAATCAGATATAAAGACATTTCGCCATGGTATGATTATGTAGAGAAATTTGCAGGAATCAGCGGCCAGGCAGAAAACTATCCCCACTTCCCTGACGGGCAGTTCCTTCCTCCGATGGATATGAACGTGGTGGAGAAAGATGTCAAGAAAAGAATTGAAAGTAAATGGAATAAATCCAGAATCCTGACCATTGGTCGTACAGCGAATTTAACTGTAGAACATGGCGGAAGAGGTAAATGTCAATACCGTAACCTTTGTAGCAGAGGATGTCCGTTTGGCGCTTATTTCAGTACACAATCTTCTACCCTACCTGCTGCTGTGGCAACGGGCAACTTAACGCTTCGTCCTTACTCCCTGGTGAACACCATCATCTATGATAAAGAAACACAGAAAGCGAAAGGTGTAGTGGTGATTGATTCTGAAACTAATGAGCACATCGAATACTTTGCAAAAATTGTATTCGTGAACGGTTCTACTTTAGGTTCTACGTTCTTATTGTTAAACTCTACTTCTCCTGAACATCCAAATGGATTAGGTAATGGTAGTGGTGAACTTGGACACAACCTGATGGATCACCATTTCCGTTGCGGTGCTTCGGGAAGAGCGGAAGGTTTTGATGACAAATACACTTTCGGCAGAAGAGCCAATGGTATTTACATTCCAAGATATAGAAATATTGGTAATGACAAACGTGATTACGTAAGGGGCTTCGGTTACCAGGGTGGCGCAAGTCGCGGAAACTGGCATGCTGATGTTGCTGAAATGGCATTTGGTGGTGAGTTTAAAGACCAGATGACGGTACCAGGTTCATGGAATATGGGCTTAGGTGGTTTCGGAGAATCTCTTCCTTACCATGAAAACCGTGTGTATATCGATCAGAGTAAAAAAGATAAATGGGGACAACCTGTTTTGGCAATTGATTGTGAATTCAAGGATAACGAGCAGAAAATGCGCGTAGACATGATGAACGATGCTGCTGAAATGTTAGAGGCCGCAGGCATGAAAGATGTAAACACTTACGATAACGGTTCTACGCCAGGTATGGCTATCCATGAAATGGGTACTGCACGTATGGGTCTTGATCCAAAAACGTCGGTATTAAACAAATGGAACCAGATGCACGAAGTGAAAAACGTATTCGTAACTGATGGTTCTTGTATGCCTTCTGCTGCTTGTCAGAATCCTTCATTAACGTATATGGCATTGACCGCAAGGGCTTGTGATTTCGCAGTTTCTGAACTTAAAAAAGGTAACCTTTAATATTAGCCTGCATATTGGTAAAAGCCAGTATGCAGGTTTTATGTTTAAACCTTGCTAAGTCGGTTTAGACACTTTAAAATCAACAAAAAACAAAATATTCTGATGAACAACAGAAAGATGAGAATGGGTATGATCGGTGGTGGCAAAGATGCCTTCATCGGAGCCGTTCACCGCATTGCGGCAAACATGGATGGTCAGGTTGAATTTTGCTGTGGCGCGTTAAGCGTTAACCCTGAAGTTGGCAGACAATCCGGAAAAGAACTTTTCCTGGATGACGATCGTATTTATGCGACTTACCAGGAAATGATTGAAAAAGAAAGTCAGCTTCCTGCCGATAAACGTATGGATTTCGTAACCATCGTGACCCCTAACTTTGCCCACTTTGCTCCGGCAATGCTGGCTTTAGAAAATGGTTTCAACGTAGTGATTGAAAAACCAATCACTTTATCTCTTGAAGAAGCGAAACAATTACAGGAAAAAGTAAAAGAAACAGGTCTTGTATTGTGTCTTACCCATACGTATTCCGGTTACCCGATGGTGAAACAAGCCAAAGCAATGGTAAAAGAAGGAAAACTGGGCGCCATTAGAAAAGTAATGGTAGAATATCCTCAGGGATGGTTGAGCACCTTAACAGAACGCGAAGGCAATTCCGGCGCTGCATGGCGTACCGACCCCACTAAAAGTGGTAAAAGCGGTTGCATGGGCGATATCGGAACACATGCCGCTCAACTGGCAGAATATATCTCTGGTTTAAAAATCAGTAAGCTTTGTGCAGATTTAAATATTGTAGTTCCGGGACGTGGTTTAGACGATGACGGTAACGTCTTGTTAAAATTCGACAATGGCGCTAACGGTGTTTTAATTGCTTCTCAAATTGCAGCAGGTGAAGAAAACGCTTTGAAAATTAAAGTATATGGTGAAAAAGGAGGCTTAGAATGGCACCAGATGGAACCAAATACCTTAATCGTAAAATGGTTAAACGAACCGGCACAAATTTACCGTGCGGGACAAGCTTACCTTTCAGACGCAGCGAAACACAATACCCGTGTTCCTGGTGGTCACCCGGAAGGATACTTAGAAGCTTTCGCTAATATTTACAGAAACTTCGTATTAACGATCGGCGCGATTAGTCAGGGCGAAGAACCTACCGCAGCAATGCTTGATTTCCCTAAAGTGGAAGATGGCGTAAGAGGCATGGCCTTCATTGAAAATGTAGTCGCTTCTTCAGCATCTGATCAAAAGTGGTTCGATTTTAAAATATAAACATCATGACAACAATTAAAGGCCCCGGAGTTTTTCTGGCTCAGTTTATCGGTGATGAAGCCCCATTCAATTCTTTGGATAACATTTGTGAATGGGCAGCAGGATTAGGATTTAAAGGTATTCAGATGCCAACGCTTGATTCCAGATTCATCGATTTGCAAAAAGCAGCAGAAAGCAAGACTTATGCGGATGAGTTAAAAGGAAAAGTAGCGTCATACGGATTGGAGATTACAGAATTATCTACGCACCTGCAAGGGCAACTGGTCGCTGTAAACCCTGCTTACGACCTTGCTTTTGACGCATTTGCTCCGGATCAATATAAAAACAACCCTGCTGAAAGGACCAAATGGGCCGTTCAGCAATTGAAATATGCGGCAAAAGCTTCACAAAACCTGGGCTTAAATGCACATGCTACATTTAGCGGTTCCTTGTTATGGCATATGTTTCACCCCTGGCCACAACGTCCGGAAGGATTGGTAGACGCCGCTTTTACCGAACTGGCTAAAAGATGGTTGCCGATTCTGAACGAATTTGACAACTGTGGTGTAGATGTATGTTATGAGATTCACCCGGGTGAAGATCTGTTTGACGGGATCACTTACGAGATGTTCCTGGAAAAAGTGAACAATCACCCTCGTGCCTGTCTGCTATACGATCCATCACACTTTGTGTTACAACAACTGGATTATATCCAATATATCGATTTCTATCATGAGCGCATCAAGGCATTCCATGTGAAAGACTCTGAGTTTAATCCTACGGGAAAACAAGGAACTTTTGGTGGTTACCAAAGTTGGGCAAACCGCGCCGGAAGATATCGTTCTCCAGGCGACGGACAGGTAGATTTCAAAACCATTTTCAGCAAGCTTGCGCAGTACGATTACAGTGGCTGGGCAGTAATGGAATGGGAATGTGTGATTAAAGATGCACAGGTTGGTGCCAGAGAAGGTGCTGAATTGATCAGCAAACTGATCATTCCGGTAACGGACAGGGCATTCGACGATTTCGCTGCTTCCGGTGGAAATGACGAATTTAATAATAAAATACTAGGCTTATAATACCTGAAAACATCATCAGTTTAGTGCTTTTAAAGGCTAAGCTGATGATCGCTTCATCATTCATAAAAACAATTTATTCCAATGAAAAACACACTATTTATCCTTGCCTGCTTTATTCTGGCTTTTGCTTCCTGCTCAAGCCCGGAATCAAATTCTACCAGTACCACAGCAACTACCGAAAGCACACCAGCAGCTAGTACTGCAACTGAAAAACACCCTGGAGAGAAACTAATTGCAACTTCTGACTGTATCGGTTGCCACAATAAAGTAACGAAAGTAATCGGCCCAACATACGAAGAGATTGCGGCTAAATACACCCTTGATGATGCAACAGTTGAGCAACTGGCGAAAAAGATCATTGATGGTGGTAAAGGCGTTTGGGGAGAAATTCCAATGACTCCACATGCTACCCTATCACAAGACGATGCCAAAGAAATGGTACGTTACATTCTATCCCTGAAGAAATAACCTGAACCACAGAACCAAATATAAACCATGGAAGAAACCAACAAGAACCAGGAAACTTCGTCAAGACGAAGTTTCCTTAAAACTACCGCAATTGCAGCTTCGGCATTTATGATTGTACCCCGTCATGTTTTAGGCGGACCAGGATTTATAGCGCCTAGTGACCGCCTGATTATCGCCGGAATCGGTGCAGGAGGTAAAGGACAATCAGATATTGCCAATTTCTACAAAAGCGGGAAAGCTGACATCGGCTTTCTATGTGATGTACACGATTCGAGGGCTGCGGCCAGCGTAAAGGCATTCCCAAAAGCAAAATACTACAGGGATTACCGTGAATTGTTCGACAAAGAGCACAAGAATTTCGATGCGGTGTCGGTTTCGACCCCCGATCATAGTCATGCGATTATTGCTTTAGGTGCCATGCAACTGGGTAAACACGTGTATGTTCAGAAGCCTTTGGCTCATGATATTCACGAAGCCCGCGCTTTAACCGCAGCAGCGCAGAAATACAAAGTGGTTACCCAAATGGGAAACCAGGGTGCCTCAAATGATGGCCCGCGACAAATGAAAGAATGGTATGATGCAGGTTTAATTGGCGATGTGCATACGGTTTATGCCTGGACAGATCGTCCGGTATGGCCACAGGGTATTCCATGGTCTGCAAATAAAGCAGAAGTGCCTAAAGACCTGGATTGGGATTTATGGTTAGGTACTGCTCCTTACAAAGATTACGTCAACAAACTGGTTCCTTTTAACTGGAGAGGCTGGTGGGATTATGGAACAGGTGCATTGGGCGATATGGGTTGTCACCTGTTGGAAGCTCCATTCAGCATGCTGAACCTGAAATATGCTACGGAAGTTCAGGCCAGTGTAGGCTCTGTCTATGTGGATGAATTTAAACGTGGATATTTCCCTGATAGTTGTCCTCCTTCTAGTCACGTTACGTTAAAATTCCCTAAAACCAATAAAACTAAAGGTGATGTTGTAGTTCACTGGATGGACGGCGGTATTCAGCCGGAAAGACCAGAAGAACTGGAAGCAAATGAAGTTTTTGGCGATGGTGGAAACGGTACTTTATTTATCGGTACCAAAGGAAAAATGATGGCCAGCACTTATAGTGCAGATCCACGTTTATTACCATTGAGTAAAAACAAAGACATTAAGGTTCCTGCGAAATTTGCACGCGTTCCTGGTGGTTCTGATGGCCATTATGCCCAGTGGGTAGAAGGTTGTATTGCCGGTTATGGCAAGAAAGAGCTAAGTTCTCCTTTTGAAATTGCAGGCCCGCTGACGGAAGCTTTACTAATGGCAAATCTGGCCATCAGAGGAACGGATGTTCAGGTGAAAAATGACAAAGGAAGAGCAACTTTCCCTGGTAGAGATATCAAGTTAATGTGGGACAATGACAATATGAAAGTCACCAATTTTGATGCGGTAAACCAGTTTGTAAAACGCGATTACCGTAAAGGTTGGTAATAAATTCAACTTAAATAGAAAACTATGAAACCATATATTTTTTCAGCGATGCTGCTTAGCGCAGTACTCGGTGCAGGCAATAGTAATGCGCAGTCTGACAGTAAAGGATTTACGAAACTGTTTGATGGCAAAACGACTAAAGGCTGGCATACTTACGGTGAGCAAACCGCAGGAGCGAAATGGAATGTCGCTGATGGTGCCATTCATTTTAACCCTAAATCAGGGAAAACTGGTGGTGGCGATTTAGTGACCGATAAAGAATATGGCAATTTCCATTTGAAATTAGACTGGAAAGTAGCACCTAAAGCCAATAGTGGCGTCATCTTTTACGTTCAGGAAGATCCGGCTAAATACCATGCTACGTATAGCACTGGCTTAGAAATGCAGGTGCTCGACAATGATGGTCATCCGGATGGAAAGATTACTAAACACCGAGCAGGAGACCTTTATGACCTGGTTAAAAGCAGTTCAGAGCCGGTTAAACCTGTTGGAGAATGGAATACTTCGGAAATCATCAGCAAAGACGGCAAGTTAACACTTAAATTAAACGGCGTAAAAGTAGTGCAGACTACCCTTTGGGACGATCAGTTTAAAGCATTAGTTGCCGGCAGTAAATTTGCAAAATGGCCGGGTTTTGCTACATTCAAGACTGGAAAGATTGCACTTCAGGATCATGGTGATGAGGTTTGGTACCGCAACATCCTGATTAAAGAATTGTAAGCGGATTCTGCGCAGCGATGCGCGCAAGCCAGACCATGCCCGAACTGGCATGGTCTGGCGTTTTTAACGCAAAAAATTACACCAAAATATAAAAACACGAGATAAACAATGAACCTTAACAACCGCATCAAATTGTCATTCATGATGTTCCTGGAATTTTTCATCTGGGGCGCATGGTTTGTGACACTGGGTACTTTCCTGGGGAACAACCTCAGCGCTACAGGAAGCCAGTCGGCATCTGTATTTTCTACCCAATCCTGGGGAGCCATCATCGCTCCTTTCATCATTGGTTTGATTGCTGACCGTTACTTTAACGCAGAAAAGATCCTGGGCGTGCTGCACCTGATTGGTGCTGTACTTATGTATCAAATGTATAATGCCACAGACATCAATGTATTCTATCCCTATGTACTGGCTTACATGATTCTGTTTATGCCTACCCTGGCCTTAGTGAACTCGGTTTCCTTCAATCAAATGAAAGATCCGGAAAAAGAATTCTCTACCATCAGGGTATTCGGTACCATCGGATGGATTGTTGCTGGTTTATTAATCAGTTTCTATTTCCACTGGGATTCTGCCGAAGGCGCTAAAGATGGATTGCTTAAAAATACTTTCCTAATGGCAGGTATCGCTTCTGTAATCTTAGGATTATTTAGTTTCGCGTTACCAAAAACACCTCCTAAAGCGGTTGCCGGTGATAAAGTTAAGGTATCAGAAATCTTAGGATTAGATGCTTTAAAATTATTAAAAGATAAAAACTTCGCGATTTTCTTTGTCTCTTCTATCCTGATCTGTATCCCTCTGGCTTTCTATTACCAGAATGCACACCCCTTCCTATCTAATGTAGGCGTGGCAGATCCAACAGGAAAGATGACTATCGGACAGATTTCTGAAGTATTGTTCCTGTTATTACTTCCTGTATTCTTTACCAAATTTGGCTTTAAGAAAACAATCCTTGTGGGTATGTTGGCCTGGGCTTTACGTTATGCCCTTTTCGCTTATGGAAACGCAAGTGATTTAGGATTTATGCTGATCATCGGTATCGCCCTTCACGGGGTTTGTTACGATTTCTTCTTTGTATCCGGACAAATTTACACCAACTCTATTGCTGGTGATAAATACAAAAGTTCTGCACAAGGATTGATCACTTTAGCAACTTACGGTGTAGGTATGTTAATCGGATTTGAAGTAGCAGGATACATCACCGATACCTATAAACTTGCAGATGGAACTGTGAACTGGAAAATGGTCTGGATCATTCCTTCAATAATTTCATTAGTAGTCTTCTTACTCTTCACTGTTTTCTTTACAGATAAGAAAAAAGAGGAAACTCAATTCACGGCCTAATGGCTGAGGAACTGAGCAGAAGAACTGCCTTAAAAAACATCGTTGCCGGAACCGCCGCTTTAGGCGTTTCGGCAGCATTGCCAACCTTCGCTATGGAGCCTTATCAATCTACTGCTTTGAAAGGAAATGTGAACCATTCGGTATGTGCCTGGTGTTTCGGAGATATGGAGTTAGACGCCCTTTGCGTAGAAGCCAAAAAGATCGGAATTAAAGCGATCGACCTTGTTGGTCCGGCAGGATGGCCTACCTTAAAAAAGCACGGTTTAGACTCTTCCATGTGTAATGGTGCAGAAATAAACCTTGTGGATGGCTGGAATGACCCTAAATTTCATGCTACGCTGATCAAAAACTACACGGAAATGATCCCTAAAGTTGCTGCAGCGGGTTATAAACAATTAATTTGTTTTAGCGGAAACCGCCGTGGAAAAGACGACGAAACCGGACTTAACAATTGCGTGGAAGGCTTGAAACAAGTGATCGGTATTGCTGAGAAAAACAATGTGGTTTTAGTGATGGAGTTGTTAAACAGCAAAGTTGACCATACTGATTACCAGTGCGACACCACCAAATGGGGTGCAGAACTGGCCAAAAGATTGGGCTCGGAAAACTTCAAATTGCTGTATGACATTTACCACATGCAGATTGATGAAGGTAATGTGATTGCCAACATCAAAAAGTACCATCCTTACATCTCACATTACCATACTGCCGGCGTTCCCGGAAGAAATGAGATAGATGATACGCAGGAGTTGTTTTATCCGGCGATTATAAAAGCTATATTAGCAACCGGATTTAAAGGTTATCTGGCTCAGGAATTCATTCCTAAGTATAAAGATAAAATCAAATCGCTGAGAGACGCAGTAAATATTTGTGACGTATAAAATCAAATCTATGAACTCGAGAAGAACATTTATAAAAAACGCAGGTATGATGGCCGCAGGAGCATTCCTGTTTCCTTCATTTGCGCACGCATTTGCTAAAGTAAAACCAGTAGGCTTACAACTGTACACTTTGAGAGAAGTGATCGGTAAAGACCCTAAAGGTGTAATTGAGAAAGTGGCTAAAGCAGGCTATAAAGAAGTTGAAACTTACGGATACTCTGCAAAAGGTGGTTATTTCGGTATGGACGCTAAAGCTTTCAAAAGCCTGTTGGATAACAACGGTCTGAAAGCACCAAGTGGACACTTCGGTTTGGATTCTTTCTTAAAAGACGGAAATCAGGACGAGTTGAAAATCGCTATCGAAGGCGCCAAAGGATTGAATATGGAATTCCTGACCATTCCATGGATGGGCGAAAGTTTAAGATCAAGCCTTGATGATTACAAGAAAGTTTCGCTGCGTCTGAACCAGGCAGCTGAAATCTGTAAAAAATCAGGATTGAAACTGGCTTACCATAACCACGATTTTGAATTCAAGAAATATGATGGCAAAACCGGATATGAGGTGATGCTGGAAGAAACAGATAAAAACCTGGTGAAGTTCGAAATGGACTTATACTGGGTAGTTAGATCAGGTAATGATCCGATTGCTTTCTTTAATAAATACCCTGGACGTTTCCCAATGTGGCACGTAAAGGATATGGACAAAGCAAACCATACCATCAATACAGAAGTAGGAACTGGTACAATTGATTTTAAACCTTTCTTTAAACATGCCAAACAGGCAGGATTGAAGTATGCTATCGTGGAACAAGAGAATTTCTCTAAGGATCCCTTTATCAGCATCAAGCAAAGCTTTGATTACGTAAGTCGCGAATTGGTTTAAGCATAACAGCTTAAAATATCAAGGGAAGTGGTTTACGAAACTACTTCCCTTTTTTTATGCCCTTCGCCCGGCTCCGCTGCTCCATGAGCAATAGCCGCTGTAATACCAGCTCCTGAGGAGCTTTAAAGCGCATTAAAATGCAAGTTTTGAGTACTTTAGCCATAAAAAGCACAAAAATTTCACCATATTTGAAAAATATGGGCGGAATAAGCCCGGAAAGCCAGAGAACTTATTACCAAAAACTGAATACTATAAATTAATAAGAACTATAAAAAACCAATTAAAAAAATGAAAATTGCAGTTGTAGGCGCCACCGGTCTGGTAGGTACCGTAATGTTAAAAGTGTTAGAAGAGCGTAACTTCCCGTTAACCGAATTGATTCTGGTTGCATCTGAGAAAAGTGTAGGTAAAGAAATCACTTTTAAGGGTAAGAAGCACGCTATTGTAAGCATGGATACTGCAATTTCAATGAGACCTGATATCGCTTTGTTCTCTGCAGGTGGCAGCACCTCTTTAGAACATGCCCCACGTTTCGCTGAGGCAGGAACCACAGTAATTGACAATTCATCGGCATGGCGCATGGACCCATCTAAGAAATTAGTAGTTCCGGAAGTAAATGCTCATGAACTATCTCTTGATGATAAGATCATTGCTAATCCAAATTGTTCAACTATTCAAATGGTAGTGGCTTTAAAACCATTACATGATAAATATAAGATCAAACGTGTTGTTGTTTCTACTTACCAGTCTGTAACAGGTACGGGTGTAAAAGCAGTAGAGCAAATGATGAATGAACGTAACGGTATCACTGATGGCCCTATGGCTTATGCTTACCCGATCGATTTAAACGTAATTCCTCAGATTGATGTTTTCGAAGCAAACGGATACACAAAAGAGGAAATGAAAATGATCAATGAAACACGCAAAATCATGAGCGACGATAGCATCCGTTTAACGGCTACTACTGTTCGTATTCCGGTAATGGGTGGACACTCTGAATCGGTAAACATCGAGTTTGAAAACGACTTTGATGTGATCGAACTTAGAGAATTATTGGCTACTACGCCAGGAATTGTTGTTGTTGATGACATTGCCAACCTGAAATACCCAATGCCTAAAGATGCTCATGAGAAAGATGAAGTATTTGTTGGAAGAATCAGACGCGATGAATCTATGCCGAACTCAGTAAACCTTTGGATCGTTGCAGATAACCTTCGTAAAGGTGCAGCAACCAATGCGGTTCAGATTGCAGAATACCTGGTGAATAAAGACCTGGTTTAATTCTCCTTCTATAAAAAAATGATTGAGGTATGGAACGCTATAAAAAGCAATCTGTACCTCTTTTTTTCGTTAATAGCTATTTAGCTTCAAATAAATCTCTTCATGAATATCGTCAGAAAAGTTGCCCTGTTATCCCTTATCTTTTTACAACAACTAGCCCAGGCGCAAAGTCCGGTAGAAAAACTGGAACAAGCGTATCAGGTATTGAAAGACGATAGTCAGGCGAAACATGCAATTATCGGTCTTTGCGTATTAGATGCCAATACCGGTCAGTTGTTGCTGGGCAAAAATGAAGAGCTGGGATTAGCTACGGCTTCTACCCTAAAAACCATTACCTCGGCCACGGCGTTCAGTATGCTGGGCAAAGATTTTCAATACCAAACCACACTTGCCTATAGTGGCAACATTACTGCGGATGGCACCTTACAAGGCGATTTGATCATTGTTGGCGGCGGAGATCCGACTTTAGGCTCCTGGCGCTACGCGAATACGAAAGAAAACTACATCCTGCAACAATGGGTCACTGCGATTCAGCGTGCAGGAATTAAAAAAATAGCGGGTAAAATCATTGGAGACGACAGCATCTGGGGAACTCAAACTACTCCTGATGGCTGGATCTGGCAAGATATCGGCAATTATTATGGCGCTGGTCCATCAGCACTCAGCTGGCGCGAAAACCAGTTCGATATCCACCTGAAAGCGAACAACACGCCTGATAAATCGGTATCTATCTTAAAAGTGGTTCCGGAAATGCCTTACCTTAAAATCAGGAACGAGCTGACGGCTGGTGCGGAAGGCAGCGGAGACCATGCTTATTCTTACCTTCCTCCGGATGGCAACGTGGCTTACCTACGTGGAACCTGGGCATTGGGAATTTCCAAACCGGGGGTTTCAACGGCCGTACCAAATTCTGCTTTTGATGCTGCTTACCGTTTACAGGATACCCTGAACCGCATTGGCATTCCTGTGGAACAGCCAGCAACCACGGCAAAATTACTGGCCATAGATCAGCAGAGCGTACCTGCGATTCAGCAGAAACTGATTACCATTACCTCCCCTACCTTATCAGAAATCGTTTATTGGTTCAATAAAAAAAGCGTCAATTTATACGGGGAGCACCTGTTGAAAACACTAGCCTGGAAAACGGGGAAAGTACCGACTACGATCAACGGCGCACAAACGGTGATCAATTTCTGGGCAGAAAAAGGTCTGGACAGATCTGCATTGAACATTACGGATGGCAGCGGATTATCGCCAGCCACCAGAGTGACACCAATGGCAATGGCAGAAATCCTGTTTCAATCACAAAAAGAAACCTGGTTTCCGGACTTCTATAAATCCCTGCCGGATAACAATGGCATGAAACTAAAAAGTGGCAGCATAGCCGATGTTTCTGCTTATGCGGGCTATCATACCGATAAAGGGGGCAACAAATACATCATTGTCATCAACATCAATAACTACTCCGGAAGCGGCATTAACAAGAAGCTCTTCAAAGTGCTGGACGCGTTAAAGTAGGGTCATTGCCGGATTATTTGCCTTTTTATGGTTAAATTGCGCGAGTTTTTAAATACATAATACGCTTACCCCCTGCTATGAAAAGATTATTCCTGTTCGTATTGTGCGGTCTGATCAGCGTTGCTGGTTTTAGTCAGGCACCAAATACTGAAAGTGCTGCTGAGCTGTTCCCATCAAACCCGCTTCCTACCGAAATTGCCATCATTCCAGAACCCGTTTCTGTGATTAAACAGGATGGTCATTTCATTTTACCGAAAAATGTAGTGATCCAGTCGCCGGCAAGTGCGGAATTGAAACAGGTTTCCAGCTTTTTACAGGAACGCTTAACTACCCCTACGGGAAGTTATGTGTCTATCGTAACTGGTCATACCGGAGATCATGCACAAATCAGGCTCCTGTTAAATGAAAAGCCGAATCCGCTTTTAGGAACGGAAGGTTATCAATTGACTGTAAAAGCCAATCAGATTCTGATCAGAGCCAATAAACCGGCCGGCTTATATTATGGCGCACAGAGTCTGGTGCAGTTATTCCCTAAAGAAATAGAAAGTAAAGATCCGGTGTCGAATATCCGCTGGTCTGCCCCATGCGTAGAAATCACCGATTACCCACGTGTGGGTTGGAGAGGATTAATGCTGGATGTAGCGCGTCATTTTTTCAGTAAAGAAGAAGTGAAGCAATACATCAATGCGATGGTTCGCTACAAATATAACCTCCTTCATTTACACCTCACCGATGATGAAGGCTGGAGAATAGAAATCAAGGGCTATCCGAAATTAACGGAAGTTGGTGCCTGGAGTGTGAAGAAAACCGGAGAATTTGGAAACTTTATTCCGCCTACCGCAGACGAACCCCGTACTTATGGTGGTTTTTATACGCAGGAAGATTTAAAAGAACTGATTCAATATGCTCAGGATAGATTTGTAAATATCATGCCCGAGATTGATGTTCCAGGTCATAGTTTAGCAGCGATTGCTTCCTATCCGGAACTTTCCTGTACGCCTGGCGCAGAAAATTACCGGGTTCGTTCCGGCGAAAGAATTATGGACTGGTCCAGAGGAGCGCCACCAACCGCTTTGGTTGATAACACGCTTTGTCCGGCAAATGAAAAAGTATACAGCTTTTTAGATACCGTGATTACCCAGGTTGCCGCACTCTTCCCTTTCGAATACATCCACATGGGTGGCGATGAAGCCCCTTTTAACTTCTGGCAGAAAAGCGATGCCATCAAAGCATTGATGCAAAAAGAAGGATTAAAGAACATGCACCAGGTACAGGGTTATTTTGAAAAACGCGTACAGAAAATTGTAGAATCTAAAGGTAAAAAGTTCATGGGCTGGGATGAGATCATGGACGGTGATCTTTCTCCAAGTGCAGCAGTAATGAGCTGGAGAGGCATGAAATACGGTACGGATGCTGCAATGAAAGGCCATGAAGTGGTCATGAGCCCGAGTACCTATGCCTACCTGGATTATATGCAGGCCGATCAGATTACGGAACCAAGGGTATATGCTTCGCTACGTTTGAGCAAAGCATATGAATTTGACCCGATTCCTGCCGGAGTAGATCCAAAATACATTAAAGGTGGACAAGCCAACTTATGGACGGAGCAGGTGACCAACATCCGCCAGGCAGAATACATGACCTGGCCAAGAGGAATGGCGATTGCCGAATCGGTCTGGTCGCCGAAAGAAAAGAAAAACTGGGAAAACTTTTTCGGACGCGTAGAACAGCATTTTCAAAGGCTGGACATTGCGGAAACTAAATACGCACCAAGTGTGTATGATCCGATATTTAAGGTGAGCAGATCTGCGGATAAGCAGCTGGTTATCGAATTGACAACAGAAGTAGCCGGACTGGATATCTATTACAGTTTTGACAACTCTTTTCCGGACCGTTTTTATCCGAAATATACGGAGAAACTCAACCCGCCAAAAGATGCGAAAATGTTAAGAGTAATTACTTACAGAGGCAAACAGCCGATTGGAAGGATGATGAATATGCCAATAGAAGAGTTAAACAAGAGAGCAAGAAGATAAGAAATTGAGGTATTTTGTACATATAGGCTACCATGGCCTTCATTTTAATGGCTGGCAGAAACAACCGGGGGTGATGAACGTTCAGGGCGTCATAGAAAATGCGCTGACACAGATTTTGAAAACACCGGTATTTATCAATGGCTGCGGCCGTACGGACGCGCATGTTCATGCCAGTCAGTTCTTTTTCCACATGGATATTGAACAAGCCTGGGATTTCGACCTGATCTTCCGTTTAAACAAGATCCTGCCGGGAAGTATTGCTGTTTTCGACATTATTCCAATGGAAGGTTTACCGCATGCCCGTTTTGGTGCCGTGCAACGCAGTTATGATTATTTTATCCATACGTATAAGAGTCCTTTTCTAAATGGATTGAGTGCTTTCTACCTGTTGGAGAACCTGCAATTTGATCAAATGAAAAAGGCAGCAGCCCTGTTGCCGCTATACAATGATTACCGTGGATTCTGCACCAGTCCGGAAAAATACGAGCATACGATCTGTTACGTGAAGTCGGCCGGACTAACCGTAGACAGCAGTGGCGACCGTTTACGCTTCCAAATCTCTTCTAATCGCTTTCTGGGCAAAATGATCCGCATCATTATGGGACAGTTGCTGAAAATCGGAAAAGGAGAACTGACTGTGGATGAATTTGAAAATTATCTGATCAATAAAGAAACACCGCGACTGATTACCCCTGCCCAACCGCAAGGGCTATATTTATCCAAGGTAACTTACCCTTACCTGGATCTGGCACCAAGAACCACCTTTTCGGCGATTCTACAGCCCCAGTTTGAAAGCTTTACGTAGTTTTATTTTTAGCTTTCCCTGCCTGAAATGCCCATTCGACAATGTGTCGGATGGATTTGTGCACTTCAGCTCTGCCTTCTTCGGACCTGATATCGAGTCCGCAGATGGTGCTGTCGTTTTTCTTAGCATGAAGTACCATATAATAAATTCCGGAAACCAACAGCGCTGATACCCCTCTTAAACTTACCGGAGAGTTTTTGAAATAGGGATCTGACATCTCCAGCAATACATCCCCTTGTTCCGCACGCACTTTACACATACTTTCCAGCAAGACTGTACGCTCAGATAGTTCCCATAAAATAATCTTTTGCATCTCTTCTTCGTTCCAGAAATACTCAAATTGTTTTTCAAGAAGCGAGGATATGGTGTCTATTAAGACGCTTTTTTTGTTGATCCCTTCAATATCACTCGAAATACTCTTTTTATAAGTTAGCCAGTAGTCCTTTTCGATCACATAAGTTTCAATCAGGCGGTCTACATTTTCAAAATACCGGTAGATTAATTTCTTGGTGACTTTTGCTTCTCTGGCGATTTCATTGACGCCCAATGCACGGTAACCTTTGGCCTTGATAATCGCACCAACGGCATCAATCAGCTTACGTTCCGTCAATAAACGGCTTTTAATTGCTTCTGTGGGTTCTTTTTTTACCATATCAACGGGGATTCTTATAAAGGACAAATGGAAAATAGCTAAAACGAAATGGCGTAGAAGAATATTTTAATACAAAAAATAAATATTAGACACAAATACAAAAACCATGCAATAAAAAGGAACTTTATTTAAAAACACTTTGATTTTTTTGGAAAAATAATAATAATTAATTATTTATTTAGTTAAAGTGACGAGTAAAGTTCCACAAAAACATGGCCTGGACTACCAAATGACTGATTTTCATTAGGGTATATTAATATATAATTTGTGATAAAGAGTTCATAAATAGATACAAAAGCGATAAAGGGCTAAAAAAAAACTCCATGGCGTTCCTACCGAATGCCATGGAGAGGGATAATTCAATATAGGGGGGACATATTGAATGGTTATTATTATGCGTTCTAATCACCCGTTTTGCAATAACGCACAATTGCAAAGCGGCAAATCAACAAAAATTTGAGAACGTTGATTAATGTATTAGAATCTCAAGATAATAGGGGATTATATTTTAATTCATACTGAGCAAATATAACCTACAAAAACTATCGAAGTGGTGACATGGAAAAATATTTTATATCATTCTAAGCGCTGTATGCCAGTATATTAAAATATTGCCCCTGTACAAAAAACACAACAGGTGTAAAAAACAAGGGTTTTAATACTTGCAATTCCTTTGATTTTCTTAGATTTTCATTAAGCTTTCAAATAAAAATAAGCCGCTGAACAGCAGTAAATTAAGGCCTGATCTGCCTTGTTAATCTTATTTATTTTCCTTAACTTCAACTAGCAATTTTTAAAAACAAGGAGGTATATCATGACTGTTATTCAAAAGATTGAGCACTGGGGAGACCTGCATCATGCCAAATGGCTGGATGCGGTTCGTATTATTCTGGGATTACTGATATTCGGTAAGGGCATTGCGATTGTGAGCAATACCGCGTCCTTACAGGATTTACTGTTACAAAACAATGTGTATAGTTTCTCCGGGATGATGGCCAGTCTGCTGGTGCATATTATTGGCTTTGTCCACCTGGTGGGTGGCTTATTGATTGTACTGGGTCTGTTAACCAGATTTGCGGTAGTCATTCAGATTCCAATCCTGTTGGGTGCAGTATTTTTCGTAAACCTATCCAGAGGATTTTCATTTTTAAACTCAGAATTATGGCTTTCCCTCCTGGTTTTGGCCTTGTTGGTCTTATTCTGGGTGATTGGCTCCGGCCCCTTCTCCGTAGACTATCAAATGAAGAAAAAACCGCGAAGGTAAGATAAGATTCTTTACACCGCTCTGAGATTCATGAGGTCTTAAATGATTAATTTTGAACAAAATAAGGCTTATGAATTTTCACACCAGAAAATGGGTAAAACCAGAAGATCTGAATCCTAACGGGACTTTGTTTGGCGGTAGCTTGCTCCGCTGGATCGACGAAGAGGCAGCGATTTATGCGATTGTACAATTGAACAATCCGAGGGTTGTTACCAAGTACATTTCGGAAATCAACTTTGTGAGTTCTGCCAGACAGGGAGACATCATCGAGATGGGCATTACTGCCACAGCCTTTGGAAATACCTCTTTAACCATGCGCTGTGAAGTGCGGAACAAGATCACCAGAAAAAGTATCCTGACCATCGATAAAATGGTATTCGTGAATGTAGATGAGGATGGAAATCCAGTACCACACGGCAGAACCCATATTAAATATATTGAAGAGCAGTTTGAGAAAGAAGACCTTTAAACGTCGGATAAAACCAATACTCTTAAGGCATCGGGCGTAAGGCTGATGCCACTTACCGTTTCCCTGGCCTGCTGATAGAAAGGATTACGCTCTTCCAGTTTAGCGGCAATAAAGGCGATCAGCTCTTCTTCGTTCATGTCTTTCAACAAAGGGCGTTTGTCCTTACCGCTTTCCAGGCGTTTTGCTAAAGCTGCGGGAGGCATTTCTATGTACACGGAAAATCCGTTTTCATTGATCCATTGCATGTTGTCAAAATAACAAGGTGCTCCCCCACCGGTTGCCACCACACAATTGTCCGGGTAATTGAATTCCTTTAAAGTTTTACTTTCAAACACTCTGAATGCAGGTTCACCATTGGCCGCAAAGTAATCCCCGATAGGCATGCCCGCAACCATTTCAATCTGGTGATCGAGGTCAATAAAATCATAACCTAGTTTAGTTGCCAGTTTTCTACCTAAGGTACTTTTACCGCAACCCATAAATCCAATCAGAAATATTTTCATTTTTATTCAGCAAGTTTAACTCTGGGATCAACCACACCATATAATATATCTACCAGAATATTGATCAGTACAAATATAAAGGCAATAAAAAGAATTGAACCCATCACCACCGGAAAATCTGACATTTCCAGCGCGGTAACGGTAGTTTTCCCTAATCCATTATAGCCAAAAATATATTCTACGAAAAAAGAACCGGCTAATAAACCTGCAAACCAACCGGAAATGGCGGTAATTACGGGGTTTAAAGCATTTCTTAATGCGTGTTTATAAATGATGGCATTCCTACTCAAGCCTTTCGCTCTGGCCGTCCTGATATAGTCCTGAGCCAGTACATCTAACATGGCACTCCTGGTTAACTGCACGATAATCGCCAGAGGTCTTAAACCCAAAGTAATCATCGGCAACCAGAGGTTTTTCAAGGTCATGACTTCCCCTTTAAAAGGGTCATAGCTATATAGACTTCCCGACATATTTAAGCCGGTATAATCGCTCCAAACAAAGCCAAATAGCCAGGCAATGATGATTCCAGCAAAAAATGAAGGAGCGGAAATCCCGAGAATGGCGAATGAATTTGCCGCTTTATCGATCCAGGTATCCTTGTGTACGGCAGAAACTACACCCAGAAAAACGCCGATAACGGTGGCGAAAATCATGGCAGATAAAGCGAGTACAAAAGTATTGGGAACGGTTTCTCTTAAGATTGTGCTCACTTCTCTTTTAGTCTGGTAAGACCTGCGGAGGTAAGGCCATTTTAGCACAACCACCTCATTTCCGACAGGCAATAATTTCAGGTAGTGATATTTTGCCTGATTTTCGGCGGTATTGCTATGAATACTCAAGGGAGAAAGGTCGTTCAGATAGAGAAAAAACTGAACTGGCCTGGACTTATCCAGGCCAAATTCTTTGCGGACAGCTTCCAGCGACTGTACATCGGAGCGTTGCCCCATGGTCATTCTGGCCGGATCGCCCGGTAATACATTAAACAGTATAAAAACGATACTCAATACGCCCAGCATGACCGCCAGTCCGTAGAAAAACTTCTTGAGGGCGTAGGAAAGCATCCTTATTTACTGAAATATTTTTCGGAAAGCACTTCAAAAGAAGGAACCGTATTGTAATGCCATTTGTTTATAATCACCCCGTTTTTAAGCAGGATTACGCCTGGATTAGCTCTGACCATGCTTTTTAAAGGCACAGCATCCGCATAAAAAACTTCGCTAAACAGCTTCATTTTTTTACTGAAAGCCTGTGCATCCTGCGCAGAATTGGAAGTCAGCAATACCGTTCTGATATTGAATTGTTCTGCGGCATTTAAAGCCAGTGCATTTAATTTCGCAATGGCCTCTTCATTGGTATCCTTTAAATTATAAGCTACAAAAACCAGGTTATAGTAAGGGTTTTCGATCAGTTCTTTTGTATAATCAGTACCGGAAGCATCGGAAATCAGTAAATCTTTGATTTTCGGTTCGTATCCTTTTTTGATCAGTTTCTTTTCAGGTGTACCTACGATTTCCCAGTTTTCATCTTTCCAGATTTCCGTTTTCAGGTAATCCTTATCACTCATCACCTTTTTCTCCCCGGTTTTCTTATTGCTCATATTGTACATGATTAAAAACTCATCAGGTTCAGCACCCGGAGGCGTAGCCATCAGTTCCGGAATGTTGGCACCGACTTTATAAGGTAGGAAATCCAGGATCGGCGACCTGCTGTAAGTATAAATACTAAACAGTAACGAAGCACAAAGCACAATGCCTAATGAGGCACTTTGCCAGCTGCGATTGGTGGTGACCGGGCGGATTAAATCTTTATGGATGAACAGGTAAATGATCAATGCCAACAGCACTAAATCTTTAGAGAAAGACTGCCATGGAGTTAGCGGAATCGCATCGCCAAAGCAACCACAAGAGGTTACTACTTTGAAAAATGCGGAAACGAAAGTCAGGAAGGTAAAGAAAACAATCACTGCCAATAAGCCCGAAGTGACCTTTTTAGACCAGAATCCGAGGAGTAGTAAGGCGCCCAATACAATTTCCATCACACAAAGTAAGATGGCAATTCCGGTAGCGCTGCCACTTAAAAAAGGCATATGGAACACTTCAAAATACTCCTGCAACTTATAACCGAAGCCCAGTGGGTCATTCGCTTTAATCAGTCCGGAGAATATAAACAGGACTCCAACAAATATTCTGGCAAAATTTAAGGCAATTTTCTTCATTATTTTAGTCCAAGTTTGATCAATGCAAAAACCGAATAATTGAGCATGTCCTGGTAATTGGCATCCACCCCTTCCGAGGCTAATGTTTTACCGGCATTGTCTTCAATCTGTTTTACTCTTAAAATTTTCATGAGGATGAGGTCTGTTAAGGAGCTGATGCGCATATCTCTCCAGGCTTCTCCATAATCATGGTTTTTAGCGAACATCAGGTCTTTGGTGAGCTTTACTTTCTCATCATATAGCTGCTCCGCCTGCTCCAATGGCAATTCAAAGGAATCTTCATCTGTAAATTCCAGCTGCAACATGCCCATCACACAATAGTTGATGATACCGATATATTCAGGAATAATTCCTTCATCTACCATAGACACTTTTTTTTCTTCCAGGGTACGGATACGCTGTGCCTTGATGAAAATCTGATCGGTAATAGAGGATGGCCTAAGTATGCGCCATGCCGTTCCATAGTCCTTTGTTTTCTTTATAAAAAGCGATTTACAAACCGCAATTACTGAATCGAATTCTTGAGATGTGTTTGTTGCCAAAACAATTAAAATATTTAGTTTAAAGCTATTTAAATACCGTATTTTTGTTTTATACGATGGCTAAAGATACATTTTTAAACCCAAAAACCACACTAAACCTGCAAGGCAGGCTTGTAGATATCAGCAAGCCCACAGTGATGGGAATCCTCAACCTTACACCGGATTCATTTTATAATAACAGCAGAGTCGACAATGTTGATGATGCCTTAAGACGAACGGAAACATTTCTAAATGAGGGCGCTAAGTTTATCGATATTGGCGCTTATTCTTCACGCCCTGGTGCTGCGGAAGTAAGCGAGGAAGAGGAACTGAGTAGAATGGTGCCTATTGTAGAAATCATCAGTAAAAAATTTCCTGAAGCATGGCTTTCTATTGATACTTTCCGGGCGAGAGTGGCAAAGGAAAGTGTGGAGGCCGGAGCACATCTGATCAACGATATTTCCGGTGGAGAACTGGATGAGGCGATGTTCCAGACCGCAGCGGATTTACAGGTTCCATATATTTTGATGCACATGCGGGGAACACCGCAAAATATGCAACAGCAAACCGGTTATTCTAACATCGGACTAGACCTGATTGATTACTTTTCCGAAAAAATAGCGACGCTAAAAAAACTAGGTGTAAAAGATATCATCCTCGATCCGGGCTTTGGTTTTGCCAAAACAACCGACGAAAATTACCAATTGCTGAACCAGCTGCAAGACCTGGATATTTTCGAATTACCATTATTGGTAGGATTCTCCAGAAAATCGATGATCTATAACTTTTTAGGGAATGATCCACAGCAAGCCTTAAACGGAACCACAATTCTGAATACCATTGCCCTGATGAAAGGCGCAGGAATCCTGAGGGTGCATGATGTGAAAGCCGCAGCGGAGTGTATTGCCCTTGTGGAAAAGACCAGGTCGCATTAATATCAAAAAATAGCTAACTTGGGCATAATGAAAGGATTTGATTTCGATTTTCTAAGAGTATCATTAACGGATGTGGTGGACATTATATTTGTCGCGCTCCTTATTTATTATATCTATAACCTGATTAAAAACACGCTGGCGGTCAATTTACTGCTGGGAATGCTGATCATTCTGATCATCTGGTTTGCGGTAGAGCAGCTCAACATGAGGTTACTTTCTACCATTATCAACAAATTTATGAGTGTGGGGATTATCGCCTTGATTGTGATTTTCCAGCCGGAAATCCGGCGATTCCTACTTTTAATTGGGAAAAACACCTTTTTACAGCAAAATAAAGCCTGGTGGGGTTATCTATTCGGTAGTAAAAACATCGAAAGAGACAATTTAGTGCGTATTAAGCCCATCATTGATGCTTGTAAAAGCATGAAAAAATCAAGGACAGGTGCTTTAATCGTGTTTGTAAAGTTTTATGACGACCAGCTTTTTGCCAATAGCTGTGAGATCATTGATTCAAAAATCTCCAAAAGATTACTGGAAAGTATCTTTCAGAAATATAGTCCGCTGCACGATGGCGCGGTAGTCATTGCCGAAAATAAGATCAAAAGTGCCAGTTGTATTTTGCCTTTAACAGACAATGACAAGCTACCTCCGCAATTTGGTTTACGCCACAGAGCTGGGATCGGTGTTTCCGAAACAACAGATGCCGTTGCGGTAATCATTTCAGAAGAAACCGGCGAAATCGCTTATGCGAAACAAGGGAGAGTTCGGATGAATGTCTCTTTCGGAGAGCTGGAAAAGCTACTTAACAAGGATTTTTAAATCTCAGGCAACAGAAATATTGCCGCAAAAAGAACAGGGGCTGGTTTCATAGAAACCAGCCCCTGTTTTATAATATCATATTTTGTACCGACTAGCAATATTGGTCAAAAGCACCGATTAAGCTATCAGCGATCATTTGTGCTGGTTTGCCTTCAATCTGGTGACGTTCGATCATGTGAACCAATTTACCATCTTTGAATAAAGCCATTGCTGGTGAAGATGGAGGGAAAGGCATCATATAACCTCTAGCTCTGTCTACTGCTTCTTTTTCCATACCTGCAAAAACAGTAATCAATCTATCAGGATGTTTTTCATTAGCTGCTGCTAATCTTGCTGCCGGACGAGCATTTGCTGCTGCACAACCACAAACAGAGTTTACCACGACAAACACGGTACCTTCAGCAGTAATTGCATTGTCTACATCTTCTGCAGTTTTCATTTCTGCAAAACCTACTTTAGTAAGTTCAGCACGCATTGGTTCTACTAAATATTCAGGATACATATTTTCTTTCTTTAATTCGTTAATCCATACAAATGTACAGCAACGGTCATTAGCATCAAAGAAATACCCCGGTATTGCCTCTGATTTGACCTTTCAATTACTTTGATTTTATCGGTTTTATGGCGCTCAGCCTCATTCCGGAGGTTTTCAGAAAATAAAAACTGAATTTTAATCCACACAGAATTAGGGGCTTAATTCAAAATCTAAAAAAAACTTACGGTTGTACTTTTATAATCGGAGAAAAACCCCTAATATTGCATTCCCAAAACGAACGAAACTTAATGTTGTTTTAAAGCTTCAAAAAGCCGTTTATTTTGGTAGCCAGTACTCCTTCTTAGCTCAGCTGGTTAGAGCATCTGACTGTTAATCAGAGGGTCGCTGGTTCGAGCCCAGCAGAGGGAGCCAAAGTAGAAAGCCTTTCAGTGAAAACTGAGAGGCTTTTTTGGTTTTAAACTAAAACCAAAAATCTGCGCCTGCGGAAATTTTGGCAGGCAAGTTTATAGAATCTTATATTCAAGATAACTTCATATTAGTGTATAATCAGCTTTTGATTTTATCATTAAAGCGTCGGAACGTATATCTATTCCTATATTCATGGAGAAAAGAGCTCATGTTGCAGAACAGATGAAGCGTCTTAAAAAATCAATAAATATGAAAAAATCAATATTCATTTTTGCAATTACTTTAACACTTGGCTGTGCAAGTAAGCCTGATTTAAAAGACGTAACTAAGATTCATGAAAAACTAATTGTTTTTGAAGAAGGTGAAGGAACTTATTCAGAAGGCAACATTACGCTAATAGATGGCGAAAGATGTGTTATTGAAAAAAAAATAATCTATGATAATGAAGGCAAATGTTTGTATTTATACACAGCAGGGTCTGAGGGGTTAATACCGCATTCAAGAAACTATTTTAGAGGTTATTTGCCTATTGAAGGAGCAGCACTTAATTATACGATTAAGATTGATAAAAAAAACAATTGGATTTTGGACAACGTTGATACCATACGAGTTTTCAAAGTTTTGGAAAATGAAATCATAACTGATACTGATAAAAAAACCGGCAGGTTTCGCGTGTATAAATATTAGGTGGATTTATGTCAGCCCAGGAAAAGAAACTCTTTTTGATTATGAAAACTACAATTCTAAAAAGTAGTGTTTTGATTATTTTGCTGCTTTCTTGCAATAAAACAATCATTACTTCTAAAAAAAATGAATTGATCACTAGAAAGGAGCAAGAGACTAGCAAACGTGCGATTGTAACCGATTCAAATGATCCAAATTTTATTTATGATTTAATAGCAACTCAAAAAGTTGCAAAAGGGGATACTATTTTATTCAGAGCATGGGAAGCACCGGAAAAAAAACCGGTGACCATTTATAATGAAAAAATAAAATTTAAAGTGTTTAATGATACGGTTTCCAGGTTCTATAAAACAGGAGAGCTGAGATTTTCAAAGGATAACATTACAGTTTTAAATACTTTAAGCAAAAAGTCCTTTAAGATATCCGCAATAGCTATTCTTGACAATGATGTTAGAGATGCTTATGATCTGAATCAAGCAAATTCATATTTAACCATAAAAAAAACATCAAAAACAGCAGGTGTATTTGATTTTGGCAGTCCGATGTATGGAACGTACTTAATGGCTTTTAAAGTAAAAAGTGATGCGGTACATATTACAAAAATATCAAATGTAAAATATTCCGCTGGAGTAGATTATGAATATCAATTAGATACACTCATTGTTTTACAAAACAATAGCCGTATTTATCCAGATTCATTACGTTCTATAGTGTGTAAAGAGAAAAATCGCATCCCTCCTATTAAAAGATAATAAAGCGTTAGCTGAATATGGTAGCTGATGTGAATTAAGGTTTAAATGGAGGTTTTTTTGTCACATAGATTTTCTCGAACAACTCTTTATTGATGTCTTTATCATGCGAAAACAACAGTTTAACCTGATAGTCTGGATTTTTGATTTCGAGGTAATCGGCAAATTTAACCTCATCATAGTCTACAATCTGATCCTTCCCAATCAGCTTCATGACATCAACTTTTCTGGAAAAAGGTTTTATCCCGTTTTGGAACGAGACCTTTACCTGGTTAAAATCCTCGATATAATAACCTTCTAAAATATTGACCTTTTGATTTTCGGCGCCACCATTATTCAGTGTAAACTGGAGAAAAATATGGTTCGTATTGTTTTCATAAATCACCTGCGGATGCGCATCATCCCACATCAATGTGCGCTCGAAAGATTGATTCAGGCTTGATTTCACAAAATCGGTTTCATTGGACTTCCCCAACACCAAGCCATCAAGGTTCCAGTTTTGATCTATTACCAGCGTCGGTTTTTCTTTTACATCAGCTACTTTTCTGGTGTTTTTCATCAATTCTTTACTGTAAACCTCTTTATCACAACCTCCAAAATCAATGGAACCATTCATTAAATCCCAGTAGCATGTTTTTGACAGGTTTGTATTGTTTAAAACAATCAGGCGGTCATAATCAGGTGCAAAAAAGATATACTGATGTTCCTTTTTTAAATTCCAATATAGTCCATTATCGGTGTTGGGGTTTTTAGTGCCTTTGCCATATTTACTTTCAATTTTCTTTAAAAGCTCTTTTTGCAGATTTTTATCTTCCATGACCACCCTAAAACCGTAGATCACCTGATCTGCCTTATATTTAGTCAGCACTGAATCTAGTTTTTCCTTATTTTCAAAAGATTCAACGTTGATATGCCCACCTCCAGCTTTGGTAATACTGTCTGTTTTAAGCGCTTCGGCATTGACCTGAAATAATACTTTCTGATCTTTTAAGTCTATGCCATCGAAACTAAATTTCGATCCATTTTCTACCTCAATAAATAAGGAAAAAGGATATTCCACAGTTTCTACACCGATTACATGCTTATCCTTGAAATCTATGAGGTTTGTAATTGGCTCTTCAAGAGTCAATTTAGTAAGATCTGTTTTAACCTGAGCCTTGCAGGAAAATAAAAACACTGTAAATAAAAGGAAAAGATACCGGGGGATCATCATATATATTATTTGTAAGCGTACTTGTAAATATAGAAAATATATATTCCTACCCCATTCTAATCACAGTCAGACGCCCTTGTAAAATACAAGCTACAGTTGTTCTGAGCTGAAGTAAATAACACTAGTTTAGTCCCCTTATCTATTTTAATAAAAAAAACAAAAAATATCATCAATACCGAACTACCTTAACCTATCAAACAGAACCACAATGCTTTTATGAAAAAACTATTTCCTAATACCATTTTACAATCTATTGGATTAATTATCATGGGAATGCTCTCTAGCACTCCTTTTTTCTTTTTACTAGAAAACAAGAATATTAATTTTACTTCCGATATCAAAAACACGATTCTTTTCATCATTCTTTGTTCAATAATCATCGGGCTAGCCTATTTTATAAACAGCAGAAGAAAAATAGCACTTGATTTAAATTTTAAAATCAGTAATCTGGTTCCGTTACCACTCCTGATGGCCTGCGTCTTTTTTTACGACATCGGATTCAGTTTCCCTTTATCTGAAACCCTATCCAATAATTTTCGGGCCATTCCGATATTGATTACTAAAAACCCGGTATTGATTAACCCTTTCGACCGGATGCCCGTTTTGCTTGGTTCCTTGATTTTAGCGCCGTTATTTGAAGAGATCATATTCCGCGGGATCATCTTAAGAGGATTCCTGGTTAATTATTCACCAAAATTCGCCATTATTGTTTCCGCAGTTTTATTTGGGCTCGTTCATGGGAAGCCGATACAAATTATTATCGCTTTACTCACCGGGCTGTTTTTAGGTTGGATTTACTACAAAACGAAAAGTTTGGGCACCGTAATGGCAATGCATTTTATGGCCAATTTCTCCAGCCAGCTTGCACTGTTTATAA
The DNA here is from genome assembly GCF_032677645.1 of Pedobacter gandavensis. Classification (GTDB taxonomy): domain Bacteria; phylum Bacteroidota; class Bacteroidia; order Sphingobacteriales; family Sphingobacteriaceae; genus Pedobacter; species Pedobacter gandavensis_A. Next base: position 73,530 of record NZ_JAVTSB010000002.1, read on the forward strand.
ACTATAAATACGGAAGCATTACCAATACCGGAGCTCAGCTATATGGCAGTTTTACCTATCCTGTCATCATCACATCTCTGATCTTATTTGGGCTATCTCTTTATTACGTAAATAAAAACACAAAACTGATCCCAGAAAACCCCGAACCCTTAATACTTCATGACCGCTCATTACCTGATACACCCCCTCCTCTAAATCAATAAAAAGCCGCCCGGATAGTGTAACTTATACAACATAACTAACTGATAATAAATTAATTTGGATAGAATAAATTCAAGAAGAATGTAATATTTTTGGTTTATACCTACAACCAGACTATGAACATTAAGAAAGTGTTAATTGCCAATCGCGGTGAAATCGCTATTCGTATTGAACGGGCTTGCAGTGAGCTAAACATCCAGACAGTGGCTGTTTACACCTACGAAGACAGGTACTCCCTACACAGGTACAAAGCTGATGAAGCTTATCAGATTGGCTCAGACCATGAACCCTTAAAACCTTACCTCGACATCAAAGGAATCATTGCCATGGCAAAATATTGCGAGGCAGATGCCATACACCCGGGATATGGTTTTTTATCGGAAAACGAGGAATTTGCTGCGCAGTGTGCAGCGAACGGCATCATATTTATCGGTCCCAGACCTGATGTCATGGCAGCATTGGGAGATAAAGTTACTGCAAAAAAGGTGGCTAAATCTGCAGGCTTGCCCATCATTGAAAGCAGTGAAGTAGATCTGGACACTATTGAACTGGCTTTATCCGAGGCCAACCAGATTGGATATCCGCTAATGATCAAAGCTGCTTTTGGCGGCGGCGGACGTGGAATGCGGATTGCACACAACGAGGAACAGCTCAGAAAGAGTTTCTTTGAAGCGCGTAGTGAAGCGAAGAATGCTTTTGGTGATGACACTGTATTTCTTGAAAAGTTTATCAATCGGCCAAGACATATAGAGGTCCAGATTGTTGCCGATAACTATGCAGAGGTGGTACACCTCTATGAACGCGACTGTTCTGTGCAGCGTCGTTTTCAAAAAGTCGTTGAAGTTGCACCCTCCTTAAATTTAAGCCAGCAAACCAAAGATCAGCTTTACCTCTATGCGACCTCCATTGCAAAAGCTGTAAAGTATAACAATGTAGGAACAGTGGAATTCTTAATTGATGAACAGGAAGCCATTTATTTCATTGAGGTAAACCCCCGGATTCAGGTAGAACATACCGTTACAGAGATGATAACAGGCATTGACCTGATCAAAACACAGTTGTTTATAGCAGACGGTTACCACCTGTCTGACCCGGAATTGGGTATTAAAAGTCAGGAATCTATCTCTTGTAACGGATTTGCAATGCAATGCCGCATTACGACAGAAGACCCTGCTGATAATTTCAAACCCGATTACGGAACCCTGATTACCTATAGAAATGCAACCGGATTTGGCATCAGGCTAGACGAAGGGAGCACTTATCCAGGGATGAAAATCAGTCCGTTTTTTGATTCCATGCTGGTCAAAGTCAGCACCAGTGGCCGTAGCCTGGAAGATGCAGCAAGGAAAATGCACAGAGCCTTAAGAGAATTCAGGATTCGCGGAGTAAAAAACAATGTTGAGTTTCTGGAAAGTCTGATCAGCCACCCCATCTTTATACAGGGAAAGGCCACAGTAAATTTTATACAGGAGCACCCTGAACTTTTTGAAAGTAAAAAGGGTCTGGATCGCGGAACGCGTATTTTGACCTATCTGGGAGAGGTTTCAGTAAATGGCAACCCAGACGTACTTGCCGTTGACGATAATAAACGACTGGAAAAACCAGTCGTACCAAAAGTCGATGTGCAATCGTACCCAAAGGGCAGCAAAGATCTGTTAACAGCACTCGGACCTGAAGAATTCTCTAAATGGCTTAAAGCGGAAAAGAAAATACATTATACAGACACGACATTCAGAGATGCGCATCAGTCTTTGCTAGCCACCAGAATGCGTACTTATGATATGCTAAAAGTGGCAGAAGGCTTTGCTAAGCATCACCCCCAAACCTTTAGCATGGAGGCCTGGGGCGGAGCAACCTTTGATGTTTGCCTGCGCTTTTTACATGAAGATCCATGGCGTAGACTGGAAAAATTACGTGCTGCAATGCCCAATATATTAATTCAAATGCTCATCCGTGGTTGCAATGGCGTTGGTTATGCAGCATACCCCGATAACCTGATTGAATCTTTTGTGGAGAAGAGCTGGGAAAAAGGAGTAGATATTTTCAGAATCTTTGATTCCTTAAACTGGATGGAGAACATTGCCCCCTGCATTGAAATGGTACGCAAAAAAACCAATGGCCTTGCAGAAGGTGCACTTTGTTATACCGGTGATATTCTTGATCCTAAACGCAATAAATATAATCTGGAATATTATTTAAAACTGGCCAAAGATCTCGAAAATGCAGGAAGTCACATTCTGGGGGTCAAAGACATGTCGGGCTTACTGAAACCATATGCTGCCAAAATTTTAATTGAAGCACTTAAGGATACCGTGAAAATACCAATTCACTTACATACCCACGACACCTCTTCCCTGCAACCCGCAACCTACCTGATGGCCATTGAAGCAGGTGTTGATGTTATCGACTGCTCCCTCGGGGCATTATCCGGCAGTACTGCACAGCCCAACTTCAATTCCATTGTAGAAATGATGCGCTTTCATGAACGGGAAAACCCTTATGATATCAAATCATTAAATGCCTATTCAAACTATTGGGAAACGGTAAGAGAGCACTATTATCCATTTGAATCCGGATTAAAAGCTAGCTCAGCTGAAGTTTATGAGCATGAAATACCAGGGGGCCAATATTCAAACCTAAAACCTCAGACTATTGCACTGGGTTTAGGTGATAAATTTGAACTCATCAAACAACGTTATGCGGAGGTGAACACCCTATTTGGTGATATTGTGAAGGTCACACCAAGCTCTAAAGTAGTTGGCGACATGGCCCAGTTTATGGTGGCCAACGACATTAGTCCTGAAGATGTGTTTACCAGAGGAGAGCAACTTGCTTTCCCGGAATCGGTCGTTTCCTTTTTTATGGGTGAAATCGGTCAGCCAACAGGAGGTTTTCCTCAAGCCTTACAAAAGATCCTGCTGAAAGGAAAAACGCCATTTACCGACCGGCCGAATAAACACCTGGAGGCCCTGAATTTAGAAGCCGAATTCGAAACATTTAAGCAGGATTTCGGTAGTGATTTAAACTATACCATGTACCTGGCCTACAAGTTTTACCCTAAAGTAACGGCAGAGGCAATCAGGATTTTCAGGTTATATGGCGATGTTTCTGTAATTCCAACACCCTATTTCTTTTATGGTATGAAGCCTGGAGAGGAAACCACACTTGAGATTGCCAAAGGAAAAACCTTACTGATTCGTTTGCTATCCATTGGCCCGGCGGATGATACAGGCATGCGTACCGTGTTCTTTAAACTGAATGGGCAAACGCGCAATATTGAAATTCTGGATAAATCTATCCAGGTCACCAGAAAGGAAAATCGTAAAATAGACAAGATGAATCCTGCACAGATCGGCTCTCCATTACAGGGATTACTATCGAAGGTATTCGTAAAAGAAGGTGATCAGGTGAAGAAAAACCAGGCCCTGTTTATGATTGAGGCGATGAAAATGGAATCGAATATTACGGCCATAGCAGATGGCGTGGTGAGGACCGTTGTTTTAACCGAAGGCACGATTGTCAATACGGATGACCTGGTCCTTGAACTTTAAAAAACCGAACAAATGACGCCTTAAAAAATGAATATACGTTGGACTCCGGTAGTGGTCGGGTTGTAGTCGGGAAGAGTGGCATATTGCAAAGGGGTATCGTACAATGCCCTCATATCTTGCTCATAGTTTGCTGTACCTATAAGTAACTGAACCCTTTCCTGGACTTACAGCAACCCTATCCAGAAAAAACACTCTTTCCGACCAATACAGGAACACAATCAGCGTATTTATTGCCATCCAAAGGTTATATTACAGTCCAGCGAATTCTTTAAAGTTCCAGCTTTTGAATTTGGCCAAACTATTGTGTAATTTTGTCGCATAATTAGCCTGTTTACAAAAAGGACCGCTGTAAAACTTCAGCCTACCTATAAAGAACAAGGTAACTAGTTTGCATTTAATCACTTAAATATAGAAATATGTCATCAGTAGAGACAACTTATGTCCCGTATAAAGTAAAGGACATTTCACTGGCGGAATGGGGTCGTAAAGAAATTGGACTAGCAGAAGCAGAAATGCCTGGTCTAATGTCATTGCGCGAAGAATTCGGTCCTTCAAAACCATTAAAAGGTGCACGCATCGCAGGATGTTTACACATGACGATCCAGACTGCGGTTTTGATCGAAACTTTAGTAGAACTTGGTGCAGAAGTAACCTGGTCATCATGTAATATCTTCTCTACACAAGATCATGCTGCTGCTGCAATTGCTGCTGCTGGTATTCAGGTTTACGCCTGGAAAGGTCTTAACGAACCAGATTTCGATTGGTGTATTGAGCAAACTTTACATTTCGGTCCGGAACGTCAGCCATTAAACATGATCTTAGACGATGGTGGTGATTTAACCAACATGGTTTTCGATAGATTCCCTGAGCTGATTGCGGATATCAAAGGTCTTTCTGAAGAAACGACTACTGGTGTTCACCGTTTATATGAGCGCATGAAAAATGGTACTTTACATTTACCTGCGATCAATGTTAACGATTCAGTAACTAAATCTAAATTCGACAATAAATACGGTTGCCGTGAGTCATTGGTTGATGCGATCCGTCGTGCAACTGACGTCATGATGGCTGGTAAAGTTGCTGTTGTTGCAGGTTACGGTGATGTGGGTAAAGGTTCTGCGGAATCATTAAGCTCACAGGGTGTACGTGTGATTGTTTCTGAAATTGATCCAATCTGTGCATTACAAGCTGCAATGGAAGGTTATGAAGTGAAGAAATTTGCTACTGCTGTTAAAGAAGCTGACATTATCGTTACTACAACTGGTAACTGTGATATCGTTCGTGCAGAACATTTCAGATTAATGAAAGATAAAGCAATCGTTTGTAACATTGGTCACTTTGACAATGAGATCGACGTAGCCTGGTTAAATACTAACTATGGTGATACTAAAATTGAGATCAAACCACAGGTTGATAAATATACCATTGACGGTAAAGATATCATCTTATTGGCTGAAGGACGTTTGGTAAACTTAGGTTGTGCTACTGGCCACCCAAGTTTCGTAATGTCTAACTCATTCACTAACCAGACTTTAGCTCAATTAGAATTGTGGACTAACACTGCAAACTATGAGAACAAAGTTTATGTGCTTCCTAAATATCTTGATGAGAAAGTAGCACGTTTACACTTAGCTAAAATCGGTGTAGAATTAGACGTTCTAGATCAGCACCAGGCAGATTACATTGGTGTTCCTGTAGAAGGTCCATTCAAACCTGAGGCTTACAGATACTAAGTAAAACGGGTATTCAAAGGATGAAAATCTGATGAATCCTTAAATATAAAAGGGATGTTGTTTCAAAAAAGCAACATCCCTTTTTTTTATGACCTTAAGAACCGGCCGGCGCTTCTTTTTGCTGTAAAGTACTGGCATTACCGTCTCTGATGGCCTGGTAATGTGGCGACATGATCTCTACCCCTGCCGCATCAAAAGCCTCATGAATATTTTTATGGAGTTCCGAATAAATCACCGCCATAATATCGGGTCTGGATACATAAGCATTGAGCTGATAAGAAACGTACCAGTCGTCCAGGCTGGTTTGCAACACAAAAGGTTGTTTCTCTTTGATCACCCCTTCTGTAGCCAATGCCGCATTGATCAGCAATTCATGGATTTTAGGCCAGGGAATATCATAGCCCAAAGTAAGCGTGGTATGGATAATCAAGCCATCATCTACACATAAGCTCGTATAGTTTACCGTATTCCCATTCAGAATCGCACTGTTGGGAATCGTAATGATTTCATTTTTAATCGTCTTTAACCTGGTCACCAATAAAGATTTCTCCAGAACCGCACCGGTAATGTCACCGATTTTTACGACATCGCCAACCCGGAAAGGCCGCATATAGGTAATCACCATCCCGGCTACCCCATTGCTGATTGCGGAAGAAGATCCAAAAGAGATCAGTACCCCTAAAAACACCGATACCCCCTTAAAAATCTCCGAATTCGAGCCCGGAATAAAAGGCCAGATCACCACCACCATAAACGCACTCAACACAATCTTGATGATATTATAGGTCGGTTTTGCCCAGTCCGGATAAAAGCCATTGATCTTCAGTTTTTCCGATTCAATCTCTTCTGCTAAGAATTTAATCAGCTTTTTGATATAATGAAAAACGAAGAAAATCATCAGAATCGCAATCAGATTGGGGATGAAATCAATCACCGCAGAAACCATGTTTCTGAGTGGATTGAGCACAAAATTCATCAAATGATCGCCCAATGGTTTTGTCCATGGGAAAAGGCGGAATACCAATGGCAAGGTCAGATAGACCAGCAAAAACATCAGTACAAATTTCACCAGATGCAGTACCTTATTGATCAGTGCAAGTTCATTTTTCTTGTTGATCAGCTCATAATCTTTGATCCTCAGCTGACTCAGCTTCTTATGGAGTCTTTTACTGATCCAGCCACGAAAGCGGTTGAAAAACTTGTTCAGGTAAAAAAGACAGGCGCCAAGCACCGATAAGATCAGAATCCCTAATCCGGCACGCTTCAACAGCTCTACCACATTGGTTTCCTTTTTATACTGCAATACATTATCTACGATGATCTGGCGGTAGGTTTTAGCCAGCACCTCCTTATCCATATTTACAGAATCGGCATCCAGGCTAGACAAGCTCATCAAGATATCGCCTTTATAATCGATATCCATCACCAGCGAATCTTTGACCACCTTCACCGAATCGGCCACAAACAACAGATCGTCGGCCAGTTTACTCACTTTTTCGGAAGTTCTTTCGGCACGTTCTTTTGCCGACAGCGAGCCTAACCTATTCTGAATAAAAAACAACGTGTCCAGGTGTGCTACCACAGGGAAACCCTTCGGCCCCGACTTTACTTCCTGTGCCTGTACCAGGCTTTGTAAACTCAACAGGCATAGAAATGTAAAAAGAAACTTCATGGAAAATGGCTTAAGAAATTAGGAGCATTGCTTAGAGCAAAATAAGGAAATAATCTGCTATTTTTACCTCATGGCAAATTTATCTGTAAACATCAATAAAATTGCGACTTTAAGAAACAGTCGCGGGGGAAATAATCCGGATTTAGTAAAGGTAGCGTTAGATTGTGAGCGCTTTGGAGCAGAGGGCATCACGGTACACCCGCGTCCGGACGAAAGACACATCCGTTACCAGGACGTCTTCGACTTAAAAGCAGTGATTGCTACAGAATTTAACATTGAAGGCAACTGTAAAGAGCAGAAATTTGTAGACCTGGTATTGGCCAATAAACCTGCACAGGTTACTTTAGTCCCTGATATTGAAGGACAAATTACCTCAAACCATGGCTGGGATACCATCAAACATAAAGACTACCTGAAAGAAATGGTGCAGTTGTTTCAAACGGCAGGCATCCGCGTTTCTATCTTCGTAGATCCGGTAGAAGAAATGGTAAAAGCGGCTGCCGAAAGTGGTACAGACCGTATTGAATTGTACACGGAAGACTATGCCCGTCATTTTCATCAGAACCGCGAGGAGGCCATTAAACCTTATATCGCCGCTGCGAAAACCGCAAATACATTAGGCTTAGGCATCAATGCCGGTCATGATCTGGACTTACAAAATCTGAAATATTTTGCGGCTAATATCCCGGGATTACTGGAAGTTAGTATCGGCCATGCCTTAATCAGCGATGCCCTATACCTTGGATTAGAAAACACCATACAAATGTACCTTCGTCAATTACAAAACTAAATAAAAGGGCTTATGATCCATTCATAGGCCCTGAAAAACAAGCCCTCTTATGAAAAACCTGAACCTCTTAACCATTTCCGCATTATTTCTTTTGTTGATTACGGGCTGTAAAGGCGCCGCAGAAAATCTGGATGAAAGCACCGCAACCGATGTGATCGCGGCCTACCTAAAAACCAATCCGGTTTATGAAACGGCAAAAATGGAAGTTGGAGAAATCAGGTTTAAGAGTAAGCAAGACAAGTTAGAACTGACAAAATACAAGAGCCTGGAGGAAAAGGGTTTAGTAGCGCTCGAACTCCAGGGTCAGAAAAAGAAATTCCTGTCGAAAGACAGCGTATTTACCTATAAAATTGCTTTAACGGACAAAAGTAAACCCTACATTTTAAAACAGAATGTATCGCAGGCTACGCTACGTGCCCTGGATTATGTGATGGATTCCGAAAAACCGATCACCATGATCAAGGGTGATTCCAAGGTTGCGCGTGTCACCGTATCTTTAAAAAAGGAACCTAATGATTTCGCTATCTTACTGAGAGACAAAGGGACAGCAAGTAACTACATTACTAAATCTTATAAATTAAAGTATAAAAAAGATAGCGGCTGGATACTCGTTGGAGAATAGCGATATATGATCAATTCCGCTTAGAGCTAAGTGTATTTTTTATTACCTTTGCGGAACTTTTTATATATAGATTTCATGAGCTTAAATATTCATTACAAAGAAGACTTTAAAGATCGTCACATTGCTCCTAACACAGAGGATACCAATGCCATGTTAGAAACCCTTGGTTTGGGTTCTGTTGACGAATTAATTGAACAAACGGTTCCACAATCGATCCGGTTAAAACAGCCATTAAACCTGCCAAAGGCGAAATCTGAAAAGGATTACCTAAGCAGCTTAAAGAAAACTGCTTCCTTAAACAAAGTATTTAAATCTTATATCGGTCAGGGATACTACGACACGACTACGCCAGGAGTAATCTTGCGTAACGTGATGGAAAATCCAGGATGGTATACTCAATATACGCCTTACCAGGCAGAGATTGCTCAAGGTCGTTTACAAGCCTTGTTAAATTTCCAGACTTTAGTAATTGACCTTACTGGAATGGAAATCGCAAATGCTTCGCTATTGGATGAAGGTACTGCTGCTGCTGAAGCGATGTTTATGCAGTTCAGTTTGCGTAAAAACTCAAAAGCAACGAAATTTTTCGTTTCTGAGTTGATCTTCCCACAAACTATTGACATTTTAAAAACCCGTGCCAATCCTTTTGGAATTGAATTAGTGATCGGTGATCACCAGACTGTTGCGCTTAACGAAGATTTCTTCGGTGCAATTATTCAATATCCAGCTGGTAATGGTGAAGTGTTCGATTATACTGGTTTCGCTCAGGCTGCACATGGTGTAAACGTAAAAGTTACTGTAATTGCAGACCTTTTAAGCTTAACCTTATTAACGCCTCCAGGCGAATGGGGTGCTGATGTTGTGGTAGGTACTACCCAACGTTTTGGCGTACCAATGGGCTTTGGTGGTCCACATGCTGCTTATTTCGCGACTAAAGATGAGTACAAACGCTCTATTCCGGGACGTATCATCGGTGTAACGATCGACAGCAATAACAACTATGCGTTACGTATGGCTTTGCAAACCAGGGAACAACATATCCGTAGAGATAAAGCGACTTCCAACATCTGTACTGCACAAGCATTATTAGCGATCATGGCGAGTTTCTACGCAGTTTATCACGGTCCAAAAGGATTGAAACTGATTGCAGAACGTACGCATGGATTGACGGTAACTTTAGCTGAATCATTAGAAAAAGCAGGTTATACGCAATTGAATAAATCTTACTTTGATACCATCCAGTTAGACCTTGGTCACCTTGTTGATTCTATCCACAGAGAATGTATCGACAATGAGATCAACTTAAACTACAACGGTAGCGTAGTAACCATCGCTTTAGATGAAACTACAGACCTTGAGGATGTGAAATTATTGGTGAAAATCTTTGCTAAAGTAAAAGGTATCGCTGCTGATAGCGTTGAAATGTCTGAGGAAAATCCAGCAACGGTTATTCCAACTGCTTTACAACGTACTTCTGCTTATTTAACGCATCCGTTATTTAACTCACACCATTCTGAGCATGAGATGTTACGTTACATCAAATCGCTGGAAGCAAAAGATCTTTCTCTTTGTCATTCTATGATTGCTTTAGGTTCATGTACCATGAAACTGAATGCAACTACAGAAATGATTCCGGTAACCTGGCCAGAATTCGGTAGAATCCACCCATTTGCTCCGGCAGATCAGGTTGCGGGTTACTACTCGGTATTCAATGAGCTAGACAGATGGTTAAGTGAAATCACTGGATTTGCTGCCATGAGCTTACAGCCAAACTCTGGCGCTCAAGGTGAATATGCAGGTTTAATGGTGATCAGAGCTTACCACCAGGATCGTGGTGATCATCACCGTAATGTTGCTTTAATCCCTTCTTCTGCACATGGTACAAACCCTGCTTCTGCAGCAATGGCCGGCATGAAAATCATCATCGTTAAATCTCTGGAAAACGGAAATATTGACGTTGCTGACTTAAAAGCAAAAGCTGAAGAGAACAAAGAAAACCTTTCTTGCTTAATGGTAACTTACCCATCTACACATGGTGTATTTGAGGAAAGTATCATCGACATCTGTAACATCATCCATGAAAATGGCGGACAAGTTTACATGGATGGCGCAAACATGAACGCACAGGTAGGATTAACAAGCCCGGGTAATATCGGTGCTGACGTTTGTCACCTGAACTTACATAAAACTTTCTGTATCCCTCACGGTGGTGGTGGTCCTGGTATGGGTCCAATCGGTGTAGCTAAACACCTTGTTCCTTACCTTCCTGCTCACGCTGTGGTAGATATCAACAAAGAAAAATCTATTCCTGCGGTATCTTCAGCTCCATGGGGTTCTGCTTCGATCTTAGTAATCTCTCATGCATACATCGCAATGATGGGTGGCGAAGGATTGATGAATGCAACGAAAAATGCAATTCTTAACGCAAACTACATGAAAGCGCGTTTAGAAACTCATTACCCGGTATTGTACTCTGGTGCAAACGGTCGTTGTGCACACGAAATGATCTTAGATTGCAGAGGCTTCAAAAACTTCGGTATCGAGGTGGTTGACATTGCAAAACGTTTAATGGATTACGGTTTCCACGCCCCAACAGTATCTTTCCCGGTAGCGGGTACGCTAATGGTTGAGCCTACGGAAAGTGAGCCGAAACATGAGTTAGACAGATTCTGTGATGCTTTAATCGCGATCAGAAAAGAAGTAACTGCAGTTGAAAATGGTGATTTAGATAAAACTGATAACCCATTGAAAAATGCACCACATACCGCTAAAATTGTAACGGCTGACGAGTGGAATCATGGTTACAGCAGACAAACTGCTGCTTTCCCACTTCCTTACGTTGCTGCTTTCAAATTCTGGCCTTCTGTTGGTAGAGTAAACGATTCCTTTGGTGATAGATCATTGGTATGCGCTTGTCCGCCAATTGAAAGTTACATGGAAGAAGAAACTGTTTAAAAGTTATTGGTTGGTTAAACCTTTTAATACATTTACGTCTTAGATGTATTAAAAGGTCTAAACCGACCTCTACCTAATTTATTAAACAAGGATATGAAACTAAAGTTAACCTCATTAGCACTGCTTTTAGTAGTGATGACCACCTCTGCATTTATTGCACCGGTTTTTAAAGCAGACACCTATAAAGTGGACGCTTCCAAATCTACCATCACCTGGGTAGGTAAAAAATTTACCGGTAGTCATAACGGAACCATCAATTTACAATCCGGTACTTTATCTTTCAATGGAAAGAAATTGGCTGGTGGTAATTTTGTGCTGGACATGAACAGTCTGAAAGATGCAGACAATAGTGCCAACTTAGAGAAACACCTGAAATCAGAAGATTTCTTTGGTACTGAAAAATTTCCAACTTCAACTTTTGTGGTCAAAAGCTTTACCGGAAATGGCGCAAACCTAACGGTAACAGGCGACTTAACCATTAAAGGCATTACCAAACCAATCAGTTTCCCTGCTACTATCGCATGGAATGCAGACGGTTCAGTAACTGCTACTGCCGACAAAATTATTGTAGACAGGACTAAGTATGACATCAACTTCAAATCGAAAACTATTTTTCCTGAGATTGGAAACAAAATGATTAATGATGAGTTTGAGCTCTCCGTTAAATTGGTAGCAAAAAAATAATAAGTTTTATCTTATAAAAAAAAGGCCATTATCATATAGTGGCCTTTTTTTTGTAACTTGACGGATATGGCTTCTACCATAGCTATATATTTCATAACTTTATATATTACACAACAATTTTCACAGTTACCCTTTGGATTTTATGATGACCTCAAAAATTAAACTACTAGTTATTGATGATGATGACATTAATATCTTCATTATAAAAAAAATAGTAGAAAAGACGGGGTACAACGTAGAAATGGTGGCCAAAACAAACGGACAAATGGCGGTTGATTATATCAACATGACGCTCTCTTTGCAGGAAAGCTTACCTCAGCTGATCCTGATCGACATCAATATGCCGGTGCTGAATGGATGGGAATTTCTGGATGCTTACGGAGCGCTGAATATCGACCAGAAAATAGACATGTATATGCTGTCCTCTTCCGTATACGAAAATGATATCGAAAAGGCGAAAACCTACCAGACTGTGAAAGGGTTTATTTCTAAACCACTTTCGATCGAACGCCTGTCGGAATTATTTAAAATAGTAGAACAGCAGTCTACTGAATCTTAAACTGCCCATCGGTTAGGCTGATAAAACCTGTTGCCCTGGATTTGCCATGATAGAATAAGCAATTCCAGTTTTCTGCCGCAGCCTTCTCCCCAAAAACTTTACGGAGTTCCATTGCTTTTCTGCCGTCAAAGTCATATTTAGCGATAAAATTTCTAAGTAACTCTTCCGGCTCCGGCAATACATCACCCCCGAAAAATACTTTATCCGTTCCGTCGTCCAGTAAAAACGTTTGATGAAATGGCGTATGTGCGCCCGTAAGTTCATAGCTGATCTCCGCAGTAAACTGTCCTGAACCTTCAATAAACACCAGTTGTGCGTTGCGTTGCAGGTATTCGAAAATCTCGGTATGGTAAGAAGAAGAGGTATTGGTAAAGGCATTCTCCCATTCTCCACGCTGAATAACATAAACTGCATTCGGGAAACTCAATTCCATCTTATCACCTACATGATGAATCATCCCACCGGAATGGTCGAAATGTAAATGAGACATCAATACCAATGTCACATCTTCAGGATTAAAACCCGCTTTTTTAATGTTCTCATGAAGGATCAACTGCCCATCTGCATTGCTATAGCCCAAACCCGTGTCCAACAAAATCAACTGATCTTCCATTTTTACTAAAAATGGCTGTACATTGATAAACAAGGATGCCGGACGGTCTTTTGGCTGATCTACAGCAGGATTAAATGGTAAAAACTTTTTAGTGGCATCAACAGAATAGGTCCCTTCGAACAATGTGAAAACTTGCAATGGCGTAGTAATTTTAAGAAGAAATAATTAAATGATATATTTACGAATCATTGCAAAGATAGGGAACCTGGCCGAAATCCGGTTCATACCAGCGTCAAAACCGTTGACCAGGGCCTGAGCAATCCGGAAATACCCGGGGCAAACAATCGGTAATTCGTTTAAAAGACAAGAGACACTAATGGAAAAAATATGGGTGCAGGCAGTAAATGAGGATTTTGAAACCATAGGCGAGCTTGCACAACAATTAAATATAGATCAGAGTTTAGCAGAGGTTTTAGTACAAAGAGGCATCGCTTCTTTTGATGAAGCCAAAGCTTATTTCCGTCCGGATATGACCCAATTACATGATCCTTTCCTCATGAAAGACATGGATAAGGCCATTGCCAGAATTGACCTCGCCCTGAGCAATCAGGAGAAAATCATGGTTTATGGTGATTATGATGTGGATGGAACTACTTCTGTTGCCCTGACCTACAGTTTCTTCAGCCAGTTTACTGATCAGATCGAATATTATATCCCCGACCGCCATAAAGAAGGTTACGGAATCTCTACGCAAGGCATCGATTACGCGAAACAACATGGAATCACCCTGATCATCGCCCTCGATTGCGGGATCAAGTCCGTAGATAAAATAGCTTATGCCAATACCTTAGGGGTAGATTTCATCATTTGCGATCACCATTTTCCAGGTGATGAATTACCGGCAGCAATAGCCATTCTGGACCCAAAACGTCTGGATTGCAGCTACCCTTTTAAAGAACTTGCGGGTTGTGGCATTGGCTTTAAACTTGCCCAGGCATATAGTATCCAACATCAATTACCCGCAGCAGGATACGAACAATATCTGGACCTGGTGATGGTAAGCATTGGCGCTGATATCGTTCCTATTGAAGATGAAAACCGGATATTAGCCTATCATGGGCTGATTAAGCTGAATACCAATCCCTCGAAAGGACTGGCCGCACTGATGAAAATCTCCGGAAAAAACAAAGACTATACCTTAACCGATGTGGTCTTTACCCTGGCGCCAAGAATCAATGCCGCCGGCAGAATGGACCATGCCAACGAGGCGGTAAAAATGCTGCTTTGTACGGAAGATGACCTGGCACTGGAACAAAGTGAATTTATTAACCTCCAGAATACAGATCGTAAAACCACAGACCATACGATTACCGCTGAGGCACTCGCCATCATCGCCGATTGCGAGATCTTAATCAACAAAAAAACAACCGTTATTTACGATGAAAGCTGGAATAAAGGGGTAATTGGAATTGTTGCTTCCCGGTTAACGGAAAAATATTTCCGCCCAACCATCGTTCTTACTTTGTCTAATGGCCTACTGACCGGATCGGCAAGATCGGTTCCGGGATTTGACTTATATGAAGCCTTATTAGGATGTCAGGATTTAATGGTTCAATTTGGTGGACATAAGTTTGCCGCTGGATTAACCATGAAGCCGGAAAATATTGACGCTTTTGCAGATAGATTTGAGCAAATTGTCTCTTCTACCATTACTGAGGATATGTTATGCCCGAAAATCAAGATTGATACCGAGCTGCAATTCTCACAAATTGATGGCAAATTTCAACGGATTATCTCGCAGATGGCCCCTTTTGGGCCACATAACGCGACCCCTGTTTTTGTGAGCCATGGATTAACACTGGTAGGAAAGCCACATGTTGTTGCGACAAAACATTTAAAATTGAACATAAAACAACAAAATTCAGTTATTTTTGAAAGCATTGGATTTGGGTTGGCAGAATATGAAGCCCTCTTGCAACCAAACTTACCTTTCTCCATTTGTTATACCATTGAAGAAAACGTTTGGAGAGACCAGCGACGTTTACAGTTAAACATCAAAGGAATAAAAATTAATTAGCGATCATTCGTACCATACACAACATTGAGATTAAGATATAAATGATATTAAGAGCTGAGAATCTAATCAAAAAGTACAAACAGAGAACCGTTGTAAATGACGTTTCATTTTCTGTGAGCCAGGGAGAAATTGTGGGTTTACTTGGGCCTAACGGAGCGGGAAAAACAACGTCATTCTATATGATTGTGGGTTTGATCAAACCTAATGAAGGCACTATTTTTTTAGATGACGAAGACATTACTTCTGATGCCATGTACAGAAGGGCGCAGAAAGGAATTGGTTATCTGGCGCAGGAAGCTTCTGTATTCCGGAAATTATCTGTGGAAGATAACATTATGGCCATCCTCGAAATGACTAAAATGGGCAAAGAGGAACGTCATGAAAAGCTGGATGAGCTGATCAATGAGTTCAGTTTACATAAAGTGCGTAAAAACCGTGGCGACTTACTTTCCGGTGGAGAACGTCGTAGAACGGAAATCGCAAGAGCCCTTGCCGCTAGTCCGAACTTTATCTTACTCGATGAGCCTTTTGCAGGGGTCGATCCCATTGCTGTTGAGGAGATTCAGGGTATCGTTCATAAACTAAAGCAAAAAAATATAGGTATCTTAATTACCGACCATAACGTGCAGGAAACCCTTTCCATCACCGACAGGGCCTATTTACTATTTGAAGGTAAAATATTAGAATCCGGAACACCAGAGGTACTGGCTGCCAATGAAATGGTAAGACGTGTATATCTGGGCTCAAACTTCGTGCTCCGTACTAAAAAATTATAACCCTTATTACCCCCACACATGGCTATAGTAAATTCGATTTTTACCTGGTATATGAAAAAGCGCGTCCATCAGATTGAGCTTTTCATGAAATATCCACATGATGTACAGGAGGAATGGTTTCAGAAACTGATTTCCAGTGCTGCTGATACAGAATGGGGAACCAAATATGAATACCGCTCTATTTTATCCCCCAGACAGTTCAAACAAAGGGTGCCGATACAAAATTACGACACCCTAAAACCATATATAGAAAGGATGCTCAAAGGCGAGCAAAATATCCTGTGGCCGACAGAAATTAAGTGGTTTGCCAAATCTTCCGGCACCACCAGCGACCGAAGTAAATTTATCCCGGTATCTGAAGAATCTTTACAGGAATGCCATTTTAAAGGTGGAAAAGACTTATTATCTATCTTTTGCAATAACCGTCCGGACAACCAGATTTTAACCGGAAAAGGATTGGTCTTAGGTGGTAGTCACCAGATTAACCAGCTTAATGAAGATTCTTTTTATGGCGATCTATCTGCCGTACTGATTAAAAACCTGCCGATGTGGGCCGAATATTACCGGACACCCAACATTTCCATTGCCCTGATGGACAACTATGAGGAGAAAATGGAAAAGATGGCCGAGGCTACCATCAAAGAAAATGTAACCAATATTGCCGGTGTACCTACCTGGACGCTTGTTCTGGCGAAAAAAGTACTCGAAATTACCGGCAAGAAAAACCTGCTGGAAGTATGGCCTAACCTGGAACTTTATATCCATGGTGCCGTTAACTTTAAACCTTACCGCGAGCAGTTCAAAGAATTGATCCCTTGTAACCAGATGTATTATCTGGAAACCTATAATGCTTCGGAAGGCTTTTTTGGTATTCAGGATGAAGTAGATTCTGATGAACTCCTTTTGATGCTGGATTATGGCATCTACTATGAGTTTCTACCAATTGAACTACTTGATTCCGAAAATCCGGATACCTTATCCCTGGATCAGGTGCAGCTCAATAAAAATTACGCCATCATCATTTCTACCAATGGCGGCCTTTGGCGCTACATGATCGGTGATACCGTACAATTTACCAGCTTATCCCCTTACCGCATTAAAATTACCGGTCGGACCAAACATTTCATCAATGCTTTTGGCGAAGAGGTGATTATCGACAATGCAGAACAAGCCATTTGTAAAGCCTGTACCGAAACCGGCGCCGTCTTTAAGGATTATACCGCCTGCCCGATTTATTTCAAAGGAGAAGAGGTTGGAGGGCATGAATGGATCATAGAATTTGATCAGCAGCCCAATGATTTTGAAAAGTTTATCGATATTTTGGATAATACCTTGCGGGAAGTGAATTCAGACTATGATGCGAAGCGTTTTAAAGATATGGCCTTACGCAGACCGAAGGTTCACAATGCGCCATACAATACCTTTTACAATTGGTTAAAGTCTAAAGGGAAATTAGGTGGACAGCATAAAGTTCCCCGATTGGCAAATGAGCGTACTTATGTAGAAGAAATTTTACCCATGATGGTTAAATAAAATTTTTTGGGTTGGACTTATTGGAAATTAGCTTTTATTTCGTTAAATTTAATTAGCTAATTATTAATGTGTTATGAAAACCGTAAAACAATTACTCAGCACTAAATCATCTAAAATTTTCTCTGTTTCCGCCGATGTATCGGTGTTAGAAGGACTGCAGGTCATGATGGAAAAAAACATCAGCGCGCTGCTCATTATGGAGGGGCGCAAATTATCAGGAATTTTTACAGAAAGAGATTATGCCCGAAAGATTATTCTTCAGGGGAAAACCTCTATTGATACCCCGATAAGTGAGGTGATGACTGCCGATCCGATTACGGTATATTTAGCAGATAGTCTGGATCATTGTATGCAAACCATGACGGATAAGCACATCCGCCATTTACCGGTAATTGAGAACCAGGAGTTGATTGGCATGGTCTCTATTGGTGATGTGGTGAAGTTTATCATCGAGGATCAAAAACAAACGATCTCACAGCTGGAGAATTACATCAGCAGTTAAATAGCCAGGGTTTTCCATCAGTAGCTTAATACAACCTATATGATATAACAAAGAAGGCGGTTCCGTGTAAACAGGACCGCCTTCTTTTTGACTTATTGCTAGTGTAGCTTACCAGATTTTAACACGTTTCTCTGGTGCCAGATATAAAGAATCTTTTGCAGTAACCTTAAAGGCATTATACCATTCAGGGATATTTCTTACCACGCCATTTACTCTAAACTGTGCCGGAGAATGCGGATCAGTACTCACCTGATTTCTCAGCGACTCATCATTTGATTTGTTCAACCAAACTTGTCCCCATCCAAGGAATACCCTTTGCTCACCGGTAAAACCATCCATTACTGGAGATTCTTTACCACCTAAACTAGCTTTATATGCTTTTAAAGCGATACTTAAACCACCAAGGTCTCCGATGTTCTCCCCTAAGGTAAATTCACCGTTTACTTTTAGATCCGGGAATACTTTAAAAGCACTGTATTGTGCGATCAAAGCCTGAGTTCTTTTTTTGAACTCTTCATTGTCTTTTGCAGTCCACCAGTTACGCATTACACCGTCACCGTCGAAAGTACTACCCTGATCATCAAAACCATGTCCTACTTCATGACCGATTACCGCACCAATACCACCGTAATTTACAGCATCTTCTGCATTTAAATCAAAGAAAGGAGGTTGTAAAATAGCCGCAGGGAACACAATTTCGTTCAAGGTCGGGTTGTAATAAGCATTTACAGTTTGTGGATTCATACCCCATTCTGAACGATCTACCGGTTTACCCAATTTATTCAGGTTGCGGTTGTATTCAAATTCAGAAGAACGTTTCTCATTTCCGTAAAGGTCTTTTTTAACTACTTTTAACGCAGAATAATCTCTCCATTTATCAGGATATCCGATTTTTGGCGTGAATTTGCTGATTTTCACTAAAGCTTGTTTTTTAGTCTCCGGACTCATCCAGTCCAGCTCTTTAATACTTACTTCATAAGATTTCAACAGGTTTTCTACCAGTTTCATCATACGCTCTTTTGCAGCAGGTGGGAAATGTTTCTCCACGTATAGTTTTCCAACCATTTCGCCAAGACTACCGTTTACCACATCTACCGCTCTGCGCCATCTTGGTTTCTGCTCTTTTACACCATAAAGTGTTTTTGCATAGAAATCAAAGTTTTCTTCATCAATAGCCGTAGTCAATGCAGACCCTGCTCCGGTTAAGGCACTCCATTTTAAATACGTTTTCCAGGTATCTATAGGTGTGTTTTTGAAAATTGCATTCAGGTCTTTCGTATAGGCCACTTGCGTGATCACGATACTATCCTGGTTTTTAACCCCTGCTTCTGCTAATAAAGTAGTCCAGTCGAAATCAGGAGTCAGTTTGCTCAGATCCTTGATGGCGTATTTATTATACAGGCCAGCCATGTTTCTGGTTTCCTCCTTTTTCATGTGTTTAGCCGCGATTGAACTTTCCAACGCCATGATCTGAGCCGCTTTTGCTTTCGCATCTGCAACACCTGCAAGGGTTAGCATTTTCTCAATGTGTACTAGATATTTGGCACGGATCTCTTTAGATTTAGCATCCTGAAGTAAGTAATACTCTCTTTCCGGTAAACCTAAACCACCTTGCCAGGTGAACAACATATATTTTTTAGGGTCTTTAAAATCTTCAATAACACCTACACTAAAAGGAATATAGTTTCCGATTTTATTCGCGTAAGCAAAATAACCAGCAAGGTCTTTATTGGAAGCAATGCCGTCAATCTTTTTGAATTCGGCTTGCATTGGCGCCAGCCCGATAGAATCACGAACTTTCATGTTCATATAAGCATCATAAAAATCACCGATTTTCTGCTGATCAGATCCTTCCGGAGACTTCTCTTTTGCTGCATTTTCGATAATTTCTTTGACATCTTCCTGCGCTTTATCGTTCACAATAGCACCTGCACCATAAGAAGATTTATCAGCAGGAATCTTAGTGTTTTTAATCCAGGTTCCATTTACGTACTCCATGAAATTATTTCCCGGAGCAACCGTCGTATCCATGTTTTTAAGGATAATTCCGGAGTGTAATTCGGTGTTTTTCTCAGAATTGCTACAGGCAGAAAGCAACAACATAGAGCCTGCAACCACCTGAATTCCAATCGATTTTTTGATATTTATCATAAAAAATTAATATAGGTATGTATCAAATTTAACAAAAGATATGGAATCCAGGTGAGCCTGTTGAAATTAGCGGACTGCGATGAAAATATCGACTTCCGCAGCTTCGCGATTTTGTGATTTCTCGCCATAAACTTCGAAATCAGTAGTATAAGCACGGGATACTCCTGATTTCCATATATCTATCCAGGCGTTGTAAACCAATCCTTCGTTCAGATTTCCTTTTAGGGCATGCTTTTGATAGGCTCCGCCTGCGATGGTTACCCCGCGCATTCCTTCAGGAATCTGATCCAGATTTTGAACTGCATAGCCGATAACCGTGGTATAAGGCTGGGTAAAATCGCCTTCATAATCTGTGTATATACTGTAGACCTCATCGCCTAGTTTATTGTCGAGTTTTGAGGCAATATTTTCAGAAATGAACCTCGCCCATAAGGCAGGGATATCAATTGCGGCTTTGCCCGGATCATTACTGGTGCTTACTGCAAGTCCGACTACAAAAAAGGGTGTTAGCGTTATGTTTTCCATGTGTTTAAGATTAATTGTTTTGCAATTTGTTCAGGTATAATTTTCTAATGATTGATAGGGCAAATTTAAAGGAGCTGGTGACAACCTTATGTCAGGAGTGTTTTGATTTTCTAAACAAATTGCAAAATAATAAAACTTTTAACGGCAGCAGGCTCAACACTTCTGCGGGTTCCGCGAGGTCTACCGGTTTAGCTGCATCAACTATTCCTCTGTTTCATCAGATGAGTAGAACCAAATCAACTGGTTCAGTTTAACACCTCAATGTCAACAATTCATAGAAATATGGCCCCGGATATGATCTCCCCTTTAAATTTACGTTAAATCTTTAGTGCTTAATGTCCAGTTAACATAAGCCTTATAACTTCATAGTAAATCAAAAACATAGGACGATGATCAGTACAAAGATTCTTTATAAAGCAGTTTTAAAAAAAGATCAGGTAGATGACAGTCATACCTTCCAACCCTTGCCACTACCCACCGGCAGCTACCCTTACCGCTTAAATCTGGAGCAAAAACCGGGTAATGAAAACCCTCAGGCCATGGTATTCCACATGGTAGGTGATACCGGCGGATTTAAACAGCCTGATTTGCAAAAACAAATCGCCAGTCAGATGGCACAACAATATTTGCAGGCCGCTAGTCCCGAAGAACGCCCTTGTTTCTTATATCATTTAGGAGACCTGGTCTATCATTATGGGGAACCCGATCAATATCAGGATCAGTTTTTGAAACCTTATGAAAGCTACCCTGGTCCTATTTTCGCCATTGCCGGAAACCACGATACGGACGTAAACCCAAATTCAACAGAGCACCATGAACCCCTGGAAGCTTTCTATACGGCTTTTTGTAATACTTGTCCGGCAACCCTGCATTTCGGAACAGAAGTAACCAGAAAGAGTCAGGTCCAACCTAATGTATACTGGACGATGGAAAGCCCTCTGGCCACAATTATCGGTCTTCATACCAATGTACCCAAGTTTGGTTGTATCAAAAAAGAACAACAGGACTGGTTTATTAAAGAGCTGAAACACGCCGCAAAGTACCGTTCAGAAAAAGCAATTATTGTGTGTATGCACCATGCCCCGTATTCGGCAGATGTGAATCATGGTTCCAGCATGGCTATGGTAGAATTTCTGGAAGCATCATTTGCTGCCGCAGGCGTAAAACCAGACCTGATTTTTAGCGGCCATGTGCACAATTACCAGCGCTTTACCAAGCATTATCCAGACGGAAAAACCCTGCCTTTTGTGGTTGCCGGAGCGGGAGGTTTTGATGAGCTTCATGCTTTAGCAGATCCGGAAGAACCTGGCTACCATACCGAAAATGAATTGTTCGATCAGGTGAGCCTGGAAAACTATTGCGACAACAGACATGGCTTCCTGAGAATTGCCATTGAAAAAACACCTTTTAAATTTACCATCAAAGGCGAGTACTATACACTTTCTGCCGAAAATCATGGAAATCAGGAGCAGGAAGCCCTATTATTTGATGAATTTAAGATAGACTTAACCGGAAGGTAAGCCTCCGCTGCCGCTCCCTCCTGCTGTTTTCTTGTTTATTTTTTATAACATTGGGCGGGATATTCATGGAAATACAAAGATTGGAGCAACTGGAAGACAAGGAACTACTCCTCAAATTGAAAGAGGGAGATGAGCTTGCTTTTGTAAAAATCTACAATCAATACCGGAATAAGGTATATAACTATGCGTATCAACTCAGTAAATCCCCGGATACGGCCGAAGAGATTGTACAAGAGGTCTTCATCAGGCTCTGGCAAAAACGGGAACAAATCAACACCGACTTCTCTTTTTCAGGATACATCAAGAAGATCACGTTAAATCATGTATTGAACCACCTGAAAAAGATTGCCCGTGAAAAGGCTTTACAGGAAGAGGTATTTCATCATATTTCCGGGAATACAAGTCGCGCAGAAGATCAGTTGCTCGAAAAAGAGCTTAGGAAAGTCTATGAAGCGGCCATTGCACAGCTCCCGGCACAGAAAAAGCTGATTTATCAAATGGTTCGTTCCGAAGAACTCAGTCATGAAGAAATCGCTGTAAAGCTTAATATCTCTAAAAATACAGTCAAAAACCATATGGTGGAAGCCAGTAAATCTGTGCGCGAATATGTGCGTAGAAATGGTGGCGTGATTTGTTTTATCCTTGCTTCCTCAAATTATTTTCATTCCAACTAGTCCTACCCGCCATTACAGTTGTATGGTAAGTAGTCATGGAAGAAAAAGAAGAATTAATCCGTCTATATCAACTGTATTTAAACAACCGCTGTACGGCGGAAGAGTTGAATCGTTTCCTGATCCTCATCCATAAAGGAGAAGAAGAGGAAAACCTCGTTCAATTGTTGTCGGCAACCTGGGACCAAACACCTATGGCTCCGGAAACCGGATTATTGCCTTATTTTCTTCCTGAAGAACAGCAAACCCTTCCTTTTTCAGCATCCTACCCGATGTTCCGCTACGTTGCGGCCATTGCGGCCATGCTAGTCCTGATTTGCGGTATTTACTTTTACCGTTCCGACTTATTAACAGGCCTTGGGGCTACTCCAGCTATGGAAATAGCCAGCGTTAGCAATACCCGCAAACAAATACAACTTTCTGATGGTACAAAAGTATGGCTGAGCCCGCATAGTAAACTGACTTACCCGGCCAGTTTTGCAGGCAACACCCGTTTGGTGAGCCTGGATGGTGAAGCTTTTTTTGAAGTAGCGCATGATACCAACCACCCTTTCATCATCCAGACAGGAAAAGTAAGCACCCGGGTTTTAGGGACCAGCTTCAGCTTATCGGCCTATGCTAACGAGGAGGATGTCAATATTACCTTGCTCACCGGAAAGGTAGCCGTAACACTTGATGCGGTCGGAAAAACCAAAGAAGCCATCATTACCGCCAATCAGCGCGTATCTGTGGATAAAAAACAAGAAACCATCAGCAGTATCAACTTCCCGGATGCCAAAGATTTCCTGGACAGACGTCTGGGACTTTTCGACTATAAGGGAACACTGCTACCGGAAGTGGTTGAAGATCTGGAAATGCAGTATCAGGTACAGATCAATCTTGCTCCTGAATTGAAAAACCACCGTTTTTATGGTCATCTGGATATGAATACCCCCCTGGCACAGTCCCTGGAAAAATTAAGTACGGTGATGGAAACTACCTGGAAAAAAGATGGAGGGCAATATGTAATTACAAAATAAATGTCCGGCTTCTATCAAAGAAAACCGGACAAGTACCTGAATCAATTTAAAAATGCCCACAGCCTTGAGAACTTAGGGGCATATAAAATCAATATTTAATATAAAGTTATGAAAAAATACGGACCTAAAAGGTTCCTGGCAGTTATCGCCTTAATGTTACTATTTGTACTCCTGATGCAACTGACTACCCATGCACAAACGCCATTGGAGCAGCGATTGACCATCAGCCTGAAAGAAGAACCCCTAAAAACCGCCTTAGATAAAATCAGTAAATTGAGTCAGGTTAAATTCACTTACAATGAGCAGGTAGCCAATAGTCCGGTAAAAATCACGGTAGAAGCTAAAAACAAAACCCTGAATGAAGTGCTGACCATGGCCTTTTCCGCACAGCCTTTTAAATTTAAGGCCCTGGATAAGGAAGTTCACATACAATATGACGCGACGAAAGGAAAAAAGCTGGTAGCCGATCCGGCGGCAAATCCGGCGAAAAACGCAGACAAGTACAGTTTAAGTGGTACGATCTCTTCTTCTAAAACCGGAGAAACACTGATTGCAGCTACCGTACGCTGGCTTGAAACCAAAGTTGCCACCCTCAGTAATGAATATGGCTTCTATTCGATCAGCCTTCCAAAAGGAACACAACAGATAGAAATTTCGGCTATTGGCTTCCGCAGTCTTACTAAAACTATTGAACTGAACGGCCCCATGCGTTTGAATATCGCTTTGGAAGAAGATGCAAATGAACTGGAAACCGTCAGTATTACGGCTACTTCGGCTAAAAGAAGTATAGACAACCCTCAGATGGGCATGGAACGCGTTAATCTTAAAGAAACGAAGAACATTCCAATGGTTTTGGGCGAGCGTGATGTGATCAAGACTTTACAATTACTCCCTGGTGTTAAATCATCCGGAGAAGGTGCCGGTGGCTTTTTTGTCCGGGGAGGAAGCGCTGATCAGAACATGATTCTACTGGATGAAGCTCCGGTATATGGCGCTTCTCACCTGCTGGGTTTCTTTTCCACCTTTAATTCCGACGCCATCAAAAACGTAACGCTTTATAAAAGTGGCATGCCTGCACAATATGGTGGTGGACTTTCTTCCGTAATGGATGTAAAAATGAATGATGGAAATCTTCAGAAATTCGGAGTAAGTGGTGGTGTAGGTATGATTGCGGCAAGATTAAACGTAGAAGGACCGATACAAAAAGAAAAATCTTCTTTCCTGATTTCTGCCCGCAGAACTTACCTTGATGCTTTCCTTAAACTCTCCAAAGATTCTGCCATCCGCAACAGCAGCCTGTATTTTTACGATGTAAATGCCAAAGCCAATTACATTCTAGGGGAGAAAGACCGTATTTATGTATCCGGATATTTTGGTCGTGATGTATTGTCGGCAGATAAACTGGCCGGTATCAACTGGGGAAATGCCACTGCTACCCTACGCTGGAATCACTTGTTTAGCAACAAACTATTCTCCAATACTTCCTTGATTTTCAGCAATTACAACTACAAAATCACCTCTGATGAGGAAGAAAGCTCCTTAACCTTATTTTCTCAAATCAGAGATTTTAACTTTAAAGAAGACCTGCAATGGTTTATCAACGATAAAAACACCCTCAGCTTTGGCTTAAACTCCATTTACCATACCATCAAACCGGGAGAAGTAAGGGCAGAAGGCAATTCAGGCATGGTTTCTCAGGATCTGGAAAACCGCTATTCTCTGGATAACGCCATCTATGCCAGCAATACCTGGAAAGTATCGGAAGGCTTTAGCCTAACCTATGGCTTGCGCTTATCCGCCTTTAGTATCCTGGGGAAAGGCACTTACTATGATATCAATAATGCCGGACAAGTGATCGGCGAAACCTATTATAAAAGAGGCGAAGTAGTGAAAACTTATGTGAACCTCGAACCAAGAATTGCGGCATCGCTACAACTTTCTGAGTCGGCTGCGTTAAAAGCTTCCTATGTGCGTAATGCGCAGAATTTACACTTGATTTCCAATTCCAATTCTGCTTCTCCGGTAGACCGCTGGACGGCCAGCACCAATATCATTAAGCCGGAACTCAGCGATCAGGTATCCTTAGGCTATTATAAAAACCTGGCCGGAGACCGTTATGAGCTGACCGTAGAAACCTATTATAAAGACTTAAAAAACCAGATCGACTACCGCAATGGTGCCGACATTTACACTAACAAGCCGATAGAAACGCAATTACTTTTTGGTAAAGGACGCGCCTACGGTGTAGAATGGCTGCTGAAAAAGAAAACCGGCAAGTTTACCGGATGGCTGGCCTATACCCTTTCCAAATCCGAAAGACAGGTAGATGGCATCAACAACAACCAATGGTACAATACCAGACAAGACCGGACGCATGACATTTCTATTGTGGGTATGTATGAGCTGAATAAAAAATGGTCCTTCTCTGCCAACTGGGTTTTTGCGACCGGCAATGCTGTTACCTTCCCGAATGCGAAATACACCTTGCTTGGAGAAAGTTATTTCTATTACTCGGCAAGGAATGCAGACCGTATGCCGGCTTATCACCGCCTGGATCTTGGCGCCACCCATATCCTGAAAAAGAGAAAGAACTTCTCTTCTGAGCTGAGTTTTAGCTTATACAATGCTTACGGCCGTTCCAATGCCTATAGAATCGGCTTCCGCGAAAATGAAAATGAACCCAACGTAACCGAGGCAGTCATGACCAGCTTATTCAGGTTTGTCCCTTCCATTTCTTACGATTTCAAATTTTAACCCACAGACCTTAACCCATGAAAAATATATCCTGCTTACTCTTATTAATCCCTGTATTATTCGGTTCCTGCGAAAAGGTAATTGATTTAAAATACACCGATAATGAAGTTAAATTTGTGATTGAAGGCACGCTGACCAATGAACCTGGCAGCTGTACCGTCCTGCTCAGTAAAACCAGAAACTTTAAAGACAGCAGTCCTTTTAGTGGCTTATCGGGTGGTATGGTTAAAATTGAAAATAACGGGACTACTTATACCCTACCGGAAACTAGTCCGGGGGTCTATAAGCTGTCTACCTTAACCGGTGTTCCCGGCCAGACTTATCATTTGACCGTTGCCGTGGAAGGCCAAACTTTCAGCGCTTCCAGCACCATGCCCTTACCGGTTCCTTTCGATGATTTTTACCTGAAACCGAAAGATTTCGACAGCCTGCGGACCATCACCTATGTGAAATATAAAGACCCCGCCAACCAGGCAAACTTTTATTGGTTTGAGCTGTTTGTCAATGATAAAAGACAACGAAATTTCAGCCTGATGAACGATCAATTCACTCCTGGTCAGGAAGTAAACACGCCTGTCATTTTTGAGAATAAAACCGATGATTTGTCAAGGAACTTTAAAAAAGGAGACAAATTAGCACTCGAAATGCATAGTATTGATGCTTCTGTTTACCTTTATCTCTTCAGTTTATCCGCTGCGGAAGGTTCTGATAATGGAGCCGCGCCAGCCAATCCACTGAGCAATTTAACCGGTGGTGCATTGGGTTTTTTCAGTGCGCAAACCACGCAAAAAAGAACGTTAGTGATCCCGTAAAATGAATGAGTTATTAGACAAAAATCTGAGCATTGTTACGCTATTTGGATTTGTAATCATCCTCACCTTAGTAGAAATGTACTTTAGCTACGTCCATGATAAAAAAATGTATCATGGACGTGATACTTTAACCAATGTTTACCTGATGGTGGCTGCCTTTGTAGTGAACCTCACCATGAAAACAGCAACTTTCTTCTTGCTGGATTACTGTTATACTTATTACCGCCTTTTTGAAATTTCCAATGTCTGGTTATATTGGATCGTGCTCATCCTGGCACAAGACCTCCTTTATTGGTTGTTGCATACCACCGGACATTATGTACGCTTATTCTGGGCGATGCATGTGACTCACCATTCTTCCGAGTTTTTCAACCTGACTACCGGTTTCAGGTCTACCGTATTTGAACCTTTATACCGCGTATTTTTCTATTTGCCACTCGCTTTTATGGGTTTCAATGCTTTTGACATCCTTTTTGCCTACCTGATCACTCAGATTTACGGCAATCTGGTACATACACAAGCCATCGGAAAACTACATCCCTGGATAGAATATATTTTTGTAACCCCTTCTCACCACCGCGTTCACCATGCCAGTAACATTAGGTATCTGGATAAAAACATGGGTATGGTGCTGATTTTATGGGACCGTTGGTTCGGTACTTTTCAGGAGGAAATCCCTGAAGAGGAAATTCATTATGGATTAACCTCACAACCGGAAGACCATGGCGCTGTAAATGTGATCTTTCATGAGCTGATTGCCCTTTCTAACGATGTAAAAAAGGCACCTGGCTGGAAAAACAAACTGAAATACCTGTTTAATCCACCTGGATGGAGCCATGACGGGGCCAGTAAAACTTCTAAAACACTACAGAAAGAGCTCCTGGATCGGGCCTAATGCTTTTTATCAGGTCTGAGTCTTTCTGATCAGCATCAATTATTCAAATGATTTTAATCAGCTCCGCTTTCGGAATTTGTCGGGAGATTTAGCACACAAAACCCCTGACATTTTGTTAGGTATAGAATTACCCGCTAAACTTCTTTAAAGCTGATTAAAATCTATGAATATCCCCAACTACAGTACTGCAGAACAAGCCGTACAAATCATTAAATCAGGCGACCGCGTATTTATTCATGGCAGCGCTGCTACACCGGTTCACCTGGTTAAAACCTTACAAAAAAGATATAACGAGCTAAAAAATGTAGAAATCACGAGTATTACCACGCTTGGGGATATAGATTTTAACCAAAGTCCTTACCGGGAAAGTTTTTTCGTGAACTCGCTATTTGTATCTGCGAATACCAGAGCAGTTGCCAATAGCCTGCATGGTGATTATATTCCCATTTTCCTGAGTCAGATTCCTAAATTATTCAAAGAAGGATTTTTACCGATTGATGTGGCCCTGGTGCAGGTATCAGAACCTGATGCCCATGGTTATTGCTCTTTAGGAACCTCGGTTGATATCGCCCGGGCGGCAGTAGATACCGCAAAACACATCATCGCACAGGTGAATCCAAGAATGCCAAGAACACACGGTGATGGCTTTATTCACATCAGCCAGATCCAGGCATTGGTTTATTTTGAACAGGAATTACCGGAAGTGGATTATTCGGCGAAGACCAGCGAAGCCACCATTACCATCGGTGCCCACATCGCTTCTTTAGTAGAAGATGGGGCCACGCTGCAATTGGGTATTGGCGGGATTCCGGATCAGGTATTGAAAAACTTAACCGGCCATAAAAACCTGGGCTTACATACAGAAATGCTTTCCGACGGTGTGATTCCATTGATTCAAAGCGGGGTGATCAACAATAGCCTCAAAAAGATAAACCGCGGTAAATGCATCACTTCTTTTATGATCGGTACCCGAAAATTATATGATTTCGTAAATGACAATCCCATCATCCGCGTGATGGATATTTCCTATGCAAATGATACCAGTGTCATCCGGAAAAACCCTAAAGTAACGGCGATAAATTCGGCTATTGAACTGGATTTAACCGGCCAGATCTGTGCAGATTCTATGGGTACTTATCAATATTCGGGTATTGGCGGACAAATGGATTTTATCCATGGAGCTTCGCTTTCTGAAGGTGGGAAACCAATTATCGCCCTTCCATCGGTCACCTCTAAAGGTGTTTCCAGAATCGTTCCCTTTTTAAAGGAAGGTGCCGGTGTAGTGACCACAAGGGGCCATGTACACTGGGTCGTTACAGAATACGGGAAGGTCAACCTCTTTGGAATGAGCTTAAAACAGCGGGCGAAAGCCCTGATCAATCTGGCACATCCAATGCATAGGGAAGAGTTGGAACGCGCTTTCCAGGACCGGTTTAATCATTAAATAAAATCTCTGTTGAAAATGACCGGAAGCCTTCAGATAAAATACCTAACGTTAGGTATTTTATCTGAAGTTTTAAGCACACATATTTGTAATGCTGATTCAAATTTAGGTTCATTCCATACCGGCGGTAACATGAGGGATTGCCGTCGGTTTTTAACTTAAAAGAGCACATCATTCAGACTTTCATCCTTATTAAAGATACTTTTCGCAAATGGGCATAAAGGAAGGATTTTCACTTTCTGTTGCCTCGCATAATCTACCGCGGCTAAAACCATTGCTTTTCCTAACCCTTGTCCGGAATAATCAGGTTTCACTTCCGTATGTTCTATCACCATTTTCCCCGGGCCAGCCCAGGCATAATTCATGATTGCTGCGGTCTTGTCCTCATTTACAGCTTTAAAATAGCCACCTTTATTTTCATTTAGATGTTCAATTTTCATAAGAATAAATTTATGGGTTCAAGGATGATTTGGTTTAAGTATGGAGCCTAATTTTTAATATTCCTTCCCTGTTCAGGTAAAGGCACGAAGTCGGTTTCTCCAGGCACCTTTTCAAAAGACTGTTCCAGCCATTTCGTTTTTGCCTGTTCAATGATATCTTTTGAAGTCGCTACAAAATTCCAGTAGATGAAACGCTCTTCCGGAAAAGGTGTACCTCCAAAAATGTAGACTGTCGTATTTTCCTGCATCACAAATTCACATAATTTACTGTCCCTGGCCACCAAAAGTTGCTTAGGTTCGTAAGTATGCCCCTCACTTTCAATCGCACCTTCCAAAATGTACAAGCCACTTTCTCCAAATAGATCTTCCCCGATTTTAACGGTTTTACGCTCCTTTGTTTTAAGTTCTAAAAAGTAAAGCGGACTAAAAACAGGCACCGGAGATTCCTTTCCAAAAGCAGTACCGGCAATCAGCTTAAAAGAAACACCATCACTTTCCCAGGCAGGGATTTGGGAGGATTCCACATGAAAAAATTCGGGTGCCATGTCTTCTATTTCTTTAGGCAAAGCCACCCAGATTTGCAGGCCATGCAGCATTTTATCGGAATCACGGAGGTAAGCAGGGGTTCTTTCCGAATGCACAATTCCCTTTCCGGCGGTCATCCAGTTTACTTCACCAGGTTTAATCTCTACCTCATTTGCCAGACTGTCTTTGTGCATAATACTGCCTTCGAAAAGATAGGTCAGGGTAGAAAGTCCGATATGTGGATGTGGAGGGACGTCAAGATTTTCATGGTCACTTAAGCAAACAGGGCCCATATGGTCAATAAAAGCAAATGGCCCGACCATTCTTTTTTCGCGGAATGGCAGTAGTCTGCCGACCATAAAATTGCCAATGTTACTTGCTCTTTCTTCAATGATCAGTTTGATATTCGACATAAGGAATTCTCTTTTATTCTAAGTTACCATTAAAAGAGGCGCAATTAAAGAATTAATTAAACTTTAACCTATAACTAAGAAAAGCCCCATCCCTTAACAGGACAGGGCTTTATAAGCAATAAATTGTTTAGTTTTCCTGTAGTTCTGCGACTTGCAGCTGCGGAGCGAACTGTTCCGCTAAATGCGCACGGTATCTTTTAAGATCCGTTTCCAGATCTGCATTCTTCTCTACATCATGGAAGTGAATACCTGGCAATGGTTTCATACCGGTAAAGGCATTCATGCGGTGGAATCCAAATAATGGCCCGTCATCCACACTTCTCTCGTTAAAGAACTCTCCGGGAAGCGTAAAAGCTTCTTTTGGTGCATTCCAGGAAGTCGTTAACATATATTTTTTACCGGTTAATAATCCGCCGGTACCATAGTTAATGGTTGGGTTTTCCGCAGAACGCCCGTCACTTTTATAAATCCCTCTGTTATGTCCAACGGTAAACACCACATCAATATATTTTTTCAATCCATGAGGTACCTGGAACCACCAGATTGGCGTATGGTAAATCACCACATCTGCCCAGGTGTATTTTTCTACCTCTTCAATCGGATCATAATCCTCATTTACATTCGTTATTTTTACTTCAAAACCAGGTTGGTCTTCAAAAAACCGAATGGTTTCTGCTGTTACTGTTGCATTAAAACGGCCACCGGAATGACCAAAAACTTGTCCCCCATTGATTACAAATACTTTCATTTTTATATCTTTTTACTAATGATTAAATCTTTAAGCGCTTTGTTGATCGCTGCCAGCTCATCTTCCTTGTTAAACTCCTTAGAATCTGAACCATGAATAGCCTCACGCTTTCTATGATACAAATTTAAGGAGCTTCTTTGTATAATTAAAATCACTTAAATCATATCTTTGTATCATAATTATAATACAAGGCTAAAAATTCTAATACAATAACAAATGGTAAATTTAGAGTGGTTCAGAACATTTAAAGCGATTTATGAAACCGGTACGCTAACTGGTGCCGCAGAAGTTTTATACATTTCACAGCCAGGGGTCAGCTTACACCTGAACTCACTGGAGGCCTATGTAGGCTATAAACTATTCGACAGAACTTCCCGAAAAATGGTCTCTACAGAAAGAGGAAAAGTGTTGTACAACTATATCCTGGATGCCATCACCAAACTGGAAACTGCCGAGCATCATTTTCATAAGAGCACCGAAAAAGATACCCCAACGATCAGCATCGGGATGTGTTTTGAGACTTTTCAATTTACGCTGGAATCTTATTTACCAAGCCTTCCCTTCAATGTGATCATCAAATTCGGAGAATATCCGGAAATGTTGAGCGATCTGGACAATGGCATCCTTGACCTAATCATCACCCCTCAGAAAGGAGATTCTAACAATATCAATTACCTCCCTTTTTCAAAAGAAAAGATTGTATTGGTTGCCGGAAGCCAGACGGAGACCGGTAATTTCGAAAAATTGCTTAAAACAGGAGACATGATGGAGGTACATGCTTGGCTTAAACAACAAACCTGGTATGGCACTACTGCGGATATGGAGCATTTAAGGCGTTTCTGGCACCTTAACTTCAATAAGCGCCCAGACTTCAAGCCCAACTACATTGTGCCCAACCTGAGCTCTATTGTGCGCTGCATTAGCGGACAAAACGGTGTAGCTATCATTCCTGATTTTTTATGTAGAAAAGAGATAGAAAGTGGTCAAATGAAAGTGATCTGGGAAGGGAATGATGTGATTGAAAACACGCTTTACTTTTCTACGCGGAAAAAGACCATCTATGCCGCAGAAATCAAAATCATTGAAGAAATCTTTATGAAGGAAATGGGTGGCTTGATCACCGCATAAAATCTAAAAAAGAGGGTAATCATCATTGATGATAAGCCCTCTTCTATTTTCAAAAGATAAATATATTGCCGTTGTTTAATTAATGCGCGGCTGTTTTTGAGAACACATTGATCACAATTACACCAGCAATGATCAATCCGATCCCCAGTAATGCAGGTAAATCCAGCGACTGCTTATACAGGAAATAACTTGCTGCGGAAACCAATACAATCCCTACTCCAGACCATAAAGCATAAGCAATGCCCACAGGAATGGTTTTTAAGGTTAAACTGAGAAAGTAAAAAGCAACCAGATACCCAACAACCACAATAATGGAAGGAAGGGGTTTAGAGAATTGCTCAGAGGCTTTCAAAGCACTTGTAGCAATTACCTCAGCAATAATCGCGATGAAAAGAAAAAGAAACTTCATGTTAGAATTTGTAAGTTAAACCGGCCCCAAAGATCTGTTTTATTTGCAATACCGGACGAGATTCTCCGGAACCATCATTTTTAGCAATTTTGGTCTTATCATCATAGAGAAATTGTGCCCCTGCATTTACGGAAACAAACTTGTTAACCTTCAGGAAGATATTGGCGGTATAATCTGTGTATATATTCTGTGGTTTATCCAGATAATTTGAATATAATTTCAGAATATTCTCAAAACTAATGTTCTCCATCAGGTTGATTTTATAATAGGCATCCAGGGAAGCTCCAAATTGGAAATCGCTTTTCTTACCCGGATCTACCCCATAGGCACCCGCATCAGAAAGCGCTTTATTGGTTACAAAAACCATTCTCACGGCGGCAGGAGAGATATTGATTCTGAAATTATCAGAACGTTTATACGCAAAACCTGGTCCGAAGGTTAGGTATGCCGGCGCAAAAGCCGTAGAAATCAAGGTTCTTCCAGTGCCGGAATAATTATAACCATCTGCAAACTGCGTTTGAAAGTTGGCATAAAAGGTATACATCCAATATTTAGCCGCTTTATAACCCACCAAACTATTCAGAATCACCTTGTCATCATTTTTACGAACACCAACCCCATCCTGTTTACTCAGGCCATAGCCTAGAATCACTTTATTGTCCCAACTCAGTTTATCCTTCTTATAGTTAAAATCGTAGTTGAACAGGATATTTCCGGCAAAGGCATTGACCCCTCCCGCTGCCCAGTTCGAAAAGGAACTCTGGTTAATCAAAAAGGTATTTTCTCCATGGATAGTCCACCTTTTAGCGGTGTCTATAGCAGCAGGGGTCTGAGCATAGCCAGACATACTGAAAAATGAAACGACAAAGAGTAGTAGTAATCTTTTCATAACTAAGCATTTAAAGGGTTAAAAAATAAAAGGCTGTTTAGGAAAAGACAAAAAACACGCGGAATTGTTCAGTTAAAATGGAGAAACATGGGGATGGCGCCGGATTTCGATTTGTTGTAAAACCAAAAAAGCCTCTCAGTTTTCACTGAAAGGCTTTCTACTTTGGCTCCCTCTGCTGGGCTCGAACCAGCGACCCTCTGATTAACAGTCAGATGCTCTAACCAGCTGAGCTAAGAAGGAGTACTGGCTACCAAAATAAACGTCTTTTTGAAGCTTTAAAACAACAATAAGTTTCGTTCGTTTTGGGAATGCAATATTAGGGGTTTTAATTTATTTATGCAATATTTGTAACGAAATATTTTAAAATAATTTTAAGAAAATATCTATGAGCCTGATAATCATAGGGACTGTGGCATTTGATGCTATTGAAACTCCCTTCGGAAAAACAGATAAGATAGTCGGAGGAGCCGCTACTTATGCAAGTTTAGCTGCATCTTACTTCTATGATAAGGTGAAAATCGTCGCAGTTGTGGGTGATGACTTCCAAAAAGAAGACATTGATACCTTCAATGCACACGGAATTGATACCGAAGGATTACAAATAAAAGAAGGAGAAAAATCTTTCTTCTGGTCAGGAAAATACCACAATGACATGAACAGCAGAGACACTTTAGTCACTGAATTAAATGTATTGGCGGATTTCGACCCGATCATTCCTGAAAATTACCAGGATTGTGAGTACCTGATGCTGGGTAACCTTACACCGGTTATTCAACGTACAGTAATCGAAAGACTAAAAAACAGACCAAAACTAATCGTTTTAGATACGATGAACTTCTGGATGGACATCATGATGGACGACCTGTTGGAAACGATCAAACTGGTAGACGTATTGACTATCAATGATGAAGAAGCCCGTCAACTATCAGGAGAATACTCTTTAGTGAAAGCTGCTAAGAAAATCCTGACTATGGGTCCAAAATACCTGATCATCAAAAAAGGTGAACATGGTGCATTGCTATTCCATGAAGATAAAATATTCTCTGCACCGGCATTGCCATTGGCAGAAGTATTTGATCCAACCGGCGCGGGAGATACTTTCGCAGGTGGTTTCATTGGCTATTTGGCAAAAGTAGGTACGATAAACTTCAATAACATGAAGAATGCAATTATCTACGGTTCTGCTTTAGCTTCTTTCTGCGTAGAGAAATTCGGAACAGAAAAGATCCTTAACCTGACAGACAAAGAAGTTGCTGATCGTATTCAGGAATTTGTAAAACTAAGCTCATTTACCATTGAGGCTTAATCAATAATTACAGATCATTTGAAAACAAAAAACGGAGTGCTGGACCAGCACTCCGTTTTTTTTATGAACTAAAATTAGAAATCAAACCCCTTTCCACAGGGGAAACCCTTATAATTTCCCTACAACTTTAAACTTCTCAAACACGCTTTCCGTATGCGGTGCATCAGCGAGTTCTTCCGTCAGGTCTTGTCCGGCCCAATGTTCATAATGCTTTCCATTACGCCATAAACGGCTTTCCGTAACCTCATAAATCAGCCCGAGGTAGGCCACCCAGATCTCCGGCTTGTCCTGTCCGTTACGCAGGGCCAATTGTTGTTTCGTATAAACAGGTAGCTCCATTAGACTTTGGATTTACTTTTCAACCATTCAAAAAGATAAACGCTCATTAATAACATTCCCATAAAATAAAAGTGACTTTCGAAAGGAATGGCACCGATTTTTAAGTCCAGTGTGTCCTGATAAGAGATCACTGGAAGGCTAGAAATAACCCCATAGGCTATAAAAAAGAGCAGTAGAGAAACCAGATAACCACGGTAAAACCGATAGCTAAAACGCAGTTTGTTGAGGTATTCTATGTAAAGGATCAATACGAACAGCAGTCCAAAAGTAACCGTACTGTACCATTTCAGGTGTGCAAAAAACAGCATGGCAATACAAATACCCAGCATCAGGTTGCTCATAGAAAGGCTGAACTTATCCAGTCCGTTCTCCGGAAAAAATGCATTTAAGCTTTGGTAGATGGCAATTCCTGCAAGGCAGCTGCTCAGGTAAAAAACACATTCTTCGATCGGAATGATCCAGAGTTTGGTTCCCGATACATAAGCCGGATTAAATACCCAGGCGCCAAAAATCACAAATAGTGTCGCACAAAAAGAGAAGATCAATGCGGTAATAACCGCTGCCGGAAGGGCAAATTTTATCGTTTGTTGGAAGTTTGTTTTTTTAACAAAGAGTAGCAGGATTGGAATCAGCAGGATGCCTAAAGCCAGCAACAGATAAGTAAGGTTCATTTATTAAATAGTTAAGCCCAAAAATATGATTTTGACCTCAGTTCCCAATTTTCTTTTTTCCAGCTACAACTTTTCTTTTTTTCACCACAAAAAAAACGCCTTAACGTAGGCGTTAAGGCGTTTTAAATATCATTCACAAGGAATATTACATGATCTCGGCTCCTAAAATCTCTTTAGAATAAGTCTTCAGATATTTTTTAAGGATCTGACGGGCAACATGAATTCTTGTTTTTACGGTACCAATTGGAATATCTAAAATCTCTGCAATTTCATGGTATTTGTATCCTTCAAAATATTTGATGAATGGCACATAATACTCTGGTTGAAGCGTGGCTAAAGCTTTATTGATATCGCCTATAATGAACTTACTATCGCTGGTATTTTTTGATGCACTATAGTGCAGATTAGCGGAAGAAATATCGTCTGATTTGGTAATTAAAGCGTTAGTTTTCACTAAGCGTCTGTAATTATTGATGAAGGTGTTTTTCATGATGGTGAACAACCATCCTTTTAAATTGGTACCTTCTTTAAATTTACTGTAATAGGTTACAGCTTTCAACATTGTGTCCTGTACTAAGTCATTTGCATCCTCAATATCTTTGGTAAAATTTAAAGCGAATGACTGCAACGAAACAGAATGATCGTTTAGTTGGAGGTTGAATTCATTTTTTGTCATAATGTTTTAAGTTTTAAGGTTAAAAAGGCAAACAAACAAAGATTTATGAGTGGCGCTCGCTAGTTTGTTTAATCTTACACACCAAATGCTATACAACATTAGTACCAAAAAATCAATAGCTATAT
This sequence comes from Pedobacter gandavensis, assembly GCF_032677645.1. Lineage (GTDB taxonomy): Bacteria > Bacteroidota > Bacteroidia > Sphingobacteriales > Sphingobacteriaceae > Pedobacter > Pedobacter gandavensis_A. The sequence continues at coordinate 111,198 of NZ_JAVTSB010000002.1, forward strand.
TAAGAAATTGTTTTTCGGGGTTGGCTATGACAAAGAGCCCTGTGTCACAAAATATTTACTTCCCTTTCTAATCGGACCCCAAACTTGGCCTCCACGGTATTTATAATGTTTTCTGAAAAACTGTACACTTCCTGTCCAGTAGCCTGTCCATGGTTAACAAGCACCAATGCCTGATTTTTCCAGGTTCCGGTTTGTCCAACTACCTTACCTTTAAACCCACATTGCTCAATTAACCAACCTGCAGCAAGTTTCACTTTATCAGGAGGAACCTGATAATGAACAACTTCAGGAAAGTTCTCATAAACCTTTTTAAATTCAGACGCTGCAATTACAGGATTCTTAAAGAAACTACCAGCATTCCCAATAGTTGTAGGGTCAGGTAATTTGCTCACGCGGATATGCGCGACTACAGCGGAAACATCGGCGATGGTTGGCTTGCTAATGCCACGATTGGCCAGCTCTTGCTGAATCGCTCCATATTGCGTGTTAATTTTCGCTACACGACTTAAGCGGAAACGTACTTCTGTGATCAGATATTGCCCTTTTAACTCATTTTTAAAAATGCTGTCGCGATAACCGAACTTACAATCCGCATGATTAAAAGACCTCGCTACACCCGTACTAATTTCCATACCAATACAAGATTCGAAAACATCTTTCAGTTCTACGCCATAAGCACCAATATTCTGGATTGGCGAAGCGCCTACAGTCCCGGGAATCAAAGTCAGGTTTTCTACGCCGGCATAACCATGTTGTACACAATAACCGACAAAATCATTCCATACTACCCCTGCCCCTGCGGTTACGATCACCTCATCACCCTCATCCACTACCGAAATACCAGGAATACTCACTTTAACAGCCAATCCTTCAAAATCATGGGTAAACAACACATTGCTCCCCCCGCCTAAAATCAACAACGGTTGTGTGTTAATCAGCTCCGAAGCCAGAAGCTCCTGCAGGTCTGCTGGTGTCACTATCTCTGCGAAATAACGGGCTTTAACAGCGATACCAAACGTATTATAAGGTTTTAATGAAGTGTGTTGCTGGAAGATGGTCATACTTAAAATGTACTGATTTGCTATAGGCTACAAATGTAATTGTTCGGGAGGGGAATCAACATGATTAAATAAATATTTAAAAAAATTGACTATTTTTCGTCTCTATTGCTTAAATAGAGCTACTAACACCAGAAAGGGGAACAAAAAATTTAGATGGAAAATCAGGATAAAAAGAGAATTTTAATAATTGAGGCGGCATTAAAGCGCTTTGCACATTACGGTCTGGCAAAAACAACAATGACCGAAATCGCAAAAGACATTTCCTTCTCAAAAGCATTACTTTACTACTATTTCCCTGACAAACTAAGCCTCTATGTAAGTGCGATAGAACACCTCATGCAGATCATCAGCAGAGATCTGGTGAAGTCTATCGACAAAACAAAAACAGCTTCAGAAGGTATGCTGAAACTGCTACAAAAAAGACAGGCTTTTATCCAGAAATACTACAACATTCTCGAATCCAGCCAGATCATCGGCAATGAACTCCCTGAAAACCTCGCAGAGAAATTCCACAAAGCAAGAACTTTTGAAACCATCATTATCGGCTCCTTATTTAGCCGTGGTGTAGCCAGTAAAGAGTTTTTCATGAGCGACACCAAACTCGCCACAGAAATATTTATTGATGCCTTATCAGGTATTCATTTCAACATCCTCTCTAAAGATAAAAGCATGTTTCCGGGAAAAGAACAGTTCAAACTGATCTTTCAAAAGGAGAAAATGTTCGCCGATATCTTTTTAGAAGGCTTAAAAGCTAAACCACAAACCTAAATAGTTCTGTTTGTCATCCTAAAGTAAGTTTACCTGGATTTTCCTGACAAAATCCCAGTTACGGAATTATGGTAGTATTTTTGACTGTAGAAATAAAAAAGTCAGAAAGTAAAAAAGTAGAATGGTAGAGACAGATAAAAAAAGGGAATTGATTATTGAGGGGGCGATCAAGCGGTTTATTCATTATGGCATCAACAAAACCACAATGAACGAAATAGCAGACGATTTATCAGTCTCTAAACCTTCCCTTTACTATTATTTCCCGGACAAAAGCAGTCTGATACTCGGCGTAATTGAGAAAATTTTCTCCGATTACTTTGAGCTTATGGAAAAAGATCAGGCCTCCAAAAACACATTAGAAGAGTGTTTAGCTGCTTTCATTGAGATCAGACACAAGTTTTTCCAAAAGTATTACATGCTACACCTTTCCGGTGGTAGCCCGGACGCTTCCTTGAACTCGGATGCACTCAGAGCTGCATTCCTGGCGATGAAAGCTAAAAACGAAGATTTTCATGCGAAGGTTTTACAACGTGCCGTCGATCAGGGAGAAATCGCTGCGATAGATACCCCGAAAATAGCAGAACTATACCTGGAAAGCCAGGCCGGAATTACCTCCCTGTGTATTCTACATGGCAATAAAGAACTATTTCCAAGTAAAAAAGAGATGAAAACCATTCTGGAGAAACAACACAGCTTATCTAAGATATTCATCAAAGGATTAAAATAACAGACATCATATATCACATCGTACAATAGACTAAAAATTATAATCAACATGAATACTATAATTAAACAGGTAAGACTGATCCCACTACTACTGCTGGGATTGTTGTTATCTAATGTAGCAAGCGCACAGCAAACGCTGGTTCTCAAAGACGCACTAAACTACGCCATCCAAAACAGCGCAAATTCGCGCAAGGCGAAACTCGACATTGAAGGAGGTCGTTATAAAACCGAGGAAATCAGGGCTCAGGCACTTCCAACAGTAACTGGAAATGCTGGACTAACCTATAACCCAATCATCGGACAACTGGTAGTGGGACCGGATTTAGCATTCAAAATGGGAAGAGCATGGAATTCAAGCGCCGGTGTTCAACTGAATCAACAACTTTTTAATCAGCAGGTTTTCACAGGCCTGAAAGCGGCTAGAACCAGCGAAAGCTATTACAATGCCAGTGCTGAATTAACAGACGAGCAGATTATTGAGCAGGTAGCTAACAATTACTACCAGGTGTTGGTGAACAGACAACAGCTAAATGTGATTGATACCAATATCAAAAACGTAAAAGTTGTAGAAAAGATCATTGGCAATCAATATAAAAACGGTTTGGCCAGAAAAATTGATGTAGATAGAATTAAGGTAAACCTGACTAACCTGGAAACCAGACGTGAGCAAACCTTAAACGGTATCGTTCAATTAGAAAACCAATTGAAGTTTGCAATGGGTATGCCTGTACAAACGGTGATCATTTTACCTAAAACGGAATTAGACCGCAACCCAACACTTCCTAACTTCTCAGATTCTGTAAACATAGAAGGTAGAACGGAAATGAAGCTGTTAAACATCCAAAAAGAGTTGCTTACTTTACAACGTAAAGCTTATGTAGCAGAATACTACCCTACGCTTGCCTTAGCTGCAAACTATTCTTACACCGGACAAAGTGATAAATTTGATTTATTCAAGAAAAACGGTGAAGCTTTCTGGTATGGCGCCTCAGCAGTTGGTCTGACCTTAAAAGTGCCGATTTTCAATGGTTTCGCTACGCGTTCCAGAGTTCGTCAGGCAGATGTAGACTTGAAAAAAGCAACTGAAGACAGAAGAGAAACCCGCAACGCATTAAACTTATCTTTTGAGAATGCAAAGATCCAATTGAAAAATAGTGTAAACACCATTAATTCTCAACGCGCCAACGTCTTGTTGGCTCAGGAGATTTATAACAGCACTCAAAACAATTACAACAACGGTCTTGCAGCATTAACAGACTTATTAGATACTGAAAATGCGCTTACTGAAGCACAGAACAGCCATACCCAGGCCTTATTGAACTATAAGATCGCCGAAATACAATTAATCAAATCAAACGGAAATATAAAATCACTACTACAATGAAAAAAGGAATCATTACAGCCTTAATAATCATACTTGCCATAGCCGGGATCGCCCTGGTGTTGAAAAACAATAAAAAGAAAAATGCAGAAAAAACGGCAATTGTTGCAGAAGGTAGCGGTGCAGTTTCTGTTCGTACAGAAGTAGCGAAAAAGGAACCTATTAACCTCGACTTTAGCGTTAACGGAGTCTTTGCCCCTATTCAGGAGTTAATTTATATGGCGGAAATCGCAGGTCGTGTGACCCAGATTTACGTAAAAGAAGGTGATAGAGTAACTAAAGGTCAGCCATTAGCACGTATCGACGCTGAAATATTAAACACAGACAAAGAAACAGCAGAAGCAAATCTTCAAAATGCAATCAGAGATGAAGCAAGATATGCAAGCTCTTTCCAGACAGGTGGCGTAACACAACAACAATTAGATCAGGCGAAACTGGCCGTTAAAAACGCCAGATTAAGACTACAGAGCTCACAAAAAAGAGTAAGTGATGCCAACATGAGATCTCCTATCAATGGTATTGTGAACAAAAAATTCGTAGAAGTTGGTGCTTATGCAAATGCACAGGGTACACAATTGTTCGAATTGGTTGATGTTTCTAAATTGAAACTTAAAGTAAATGTAGACGAATCTCAGGTTGCTAACTTAAACCTTGGCGATCAGGTGCCGATTAAAGCAAACGTTTTCCCAACAGATAACTTTGAAGGAAAAATCACGTTTATCGCGCCAAAAGCGGATGCTTCTCTAAACTTCCCGGTAGAATTATTAGTAGAAAACAACAAGAAAAACACGATTAAAGCAGGTATGTATGGTACTGCTGTCTTCAAATTCCCACACCTTGCTCCTACGATTATTGTTCCTCGTGGTGCATTTTTCGGTAGTGTAAGTAGCAACCAGTTATTTGTATTGGGTGAAGGCAACAAAGCAGTATTGCGTAAAGTAGTTGCAGGTAGAATCCTTGGAGAAAACGTTGAAGTGCTGGAAGGTCTGAAAGAAGGCGAAACAGTGATCACCAGTGGTCAGATCAACTTAGTTGATGGAACACCGGTTGTTCCTGTAAAATAACCAACACTTTAGCATGACTATATAACAAAACTATTCTGATGAAAATAACAGAAATTTCTATAAAGCGCCCAACACTCGTTATCGTGGTTTTTACCGCGCTAACGCTGATGGGGCTATTGAGCTACTTTAGCCTGAGCTATGAATTATTACCAAAGTTCTCTAATAACGTAGTCTCTATTTCTACGGTATATCCGGGTGCCTCTCCTAATGAGGTAGAGAATACCGTAACCAAGAAGATTGAAGATGCCGTCTCCTCCATGGAGAACATTAAGAAACTAAACGCAGTATCTTATGAGAGTTTATCCGTAGTAACCATCACCCTGAATGATAAAGCCAATGTGGATTTATCATTGAATGAGGCGCAACGTAAAGTAAACTCTATCCTTGCGGATTTACCAACGGATGTAAAACAACCTTCCCTGAATAAATTCTCACTGGATGATTTACCGGTGATCACGATGTCGGCATCCGCCAAAATGGATGATGCTGCGTTCTACGATTTAATCGATAAACGTATTGCCCCGATCCTTTCCAGGGTATCAGGTGTGGCGCAAGTCAACCTGGTTGGTGGTTCAGAACGTGAAATCGTTGTCGGACTAAACGCCGCTAAAATCGAAGGCTACAACCTTTCTATCCCACAAATTCAACAAGCCATCCTGACTTCCAATCTCGATTTCCCTACAGGAAGTGTGAAAACGGAAAACCAGGACGTATTAATTCGTCTTTCCGGTAAATTTAAAACGGTTGATGAATTGAGAAATCTAGTGGTTGCAACCAGCAAAACTGGTGCACAAATCAGATTAAGTGATGTTGCTGACGTTCAGGATTCACAGAAAGAAGTAGAGAAAATTGCGCGTATCGACAGAAAAGGAGCGATTGCGATTCAGATCATTAAACAATCTGATGCGAATGCGGTAGAAGTAAGTAAAGGCATGCACAAAATTGTGGAAACCCTTGAAAAAGACTACAAAGCAAACGACCTGAAAATCATCATTGCGAACGACAGTTCCATCTTTACGCTGGAATCTGCTGATGCGGTAATCCACGATTTAATCATGGCCATTATCCTCGTAGCCTTCGTGATGTTGTTCTTCCTACACAGTTTACGTAACGCGGCAATCGTAATGGTATCCATTCCGGCTTCCCTGATTGCTACATTTATCGGAATGAGCATCTTTGGCTATACCTTAAACCTGATGTCCTTACTTGGACTATCACTGGTGGTAGGTATCCTGGTGGATGATGCGATTGTGGTACTGGAAAACATCTACAGACACATGGAGATGGGTAAAAACCGTGTTCGTGCTGCTTATGATGCAACCGCCGAAATCGGATTTACCGTAGTTTCCATTACTTTAGTAATTGTGGTGGTATTCTTCCCGATCGCAGTGAGCTCAGGATTAGTTTCTAATATCCTGCGTCAGTTCTGTGTGGTCGTAATCATTGCAACCTTATTATCATTAGTCACTTCATTTACCATCGTTCCTTTATTATCATCACGTTTCGGTAAACTGGAAAAAATTGAAGGTAAAAATGCTTTCGGACGTTTCATTTTATGGTTCGAGAAACAACTACATAAATTTACAGTTTGGGTAACTGGTATCTTAGAATGGACTTTACGTCATAAAGCCATCACCATTATCGGTGTATTTATGCTGTTATTGAGCTCATGTGGATTAACAATCGGTGGTTTCATCGGTACAGAGTTCTTCCCTAAGAGTGATAAAGGTGAGTTCTTAGTACAGATTGAGCTTCCTAAAGATGCTTCTCTGGAGAAAACAAACCAGTTTACACAAAGAGCAGAAGCGTTCTTAGCGAAGAAACCAGAGATCACGCAAATGATTACTACCGTTGGACAATCCAGTGGGGATATGGGTGCTTCTCAGGCTACCGCTTACAAATCTGAGATCAACGTAAAATTAGTAGAACGTAAAGAGCGTGCAGATGCTTCTGATATTTACGCCACGAAAGTGAGTCGTGAATTGTCGAAATTCTTAGTTGGTGCGAAAGTAAAAACAGTACCAATCAGTATTTTAGGTATCGCAGAAAATGCACCAATTGACCTTGTCGTAATGGGCTCCGATCTGGATAGCGCCATGAAATACGCAGAAGGTGCAATGGCCGTTTTAAAAGAGATCCCTGGTTCTGCAGAGGTGAAATTATCTGTAGAAAAAGGTAGTCCGGAAATTAACGTTCAGGTAGATCGTGATAAAATGGCTGCTTTAGGCTTGACTTTACAAACGGTAGGTATGACCATGCAAACTGCATTTAGTGGAAATACAGACGGTAAATACCGTAAAGGTGAGTACGAATACGACATCAATATCCAGTTCCAAAGCTTCGACCGTCGTAACATCGACGATGTAAGAAACCTGACGTTTATCAATGACAGAGGGGAGAAAGTGAAACTGATTCAATTCGCTGATATTAAAGAAGGTTCAGGCCCGAGTCAGCTGGAACGTAGAGATAAGAGTACCTCTGTTTCTGTAAAAGCACAGTCTATCGGTAGACCAACAGGTACCATCGTAACTGATCTACAGAATAAACTGATCGAACTTGAAAACAATGGTAAACTGAAAAAACCAGTAGGCGTAAGTTATGTATGGGGTGGTGATCAGGAGAATCAAAGTGAAGGTTTCGGTACTTTAGGTATCGCCATGATGGCTTCGGTCATCTTAGTATACCTGATCATGGTAGCCTTATATGACAGTTTCGTGTATCCTTTAGTGGTGATGTTCTCGATTCCTTTATCGGTAATCGGTGCCTTACTGGCCTTAGCGATCACCAACAACTCTTTAGGTATCTTTACGATCTTAGGATTGATCATGCTGATCGGTCTGGTAGCGAAAAATGCGATCATCCTGGTCGATTTTACAAACCAGATGAAAGCAGAAGGTAAATCAACGCATGAAGCGCTTATTCTGGCCAACCATGCACGTTTACGTCCGATCCTGATGACAACGATTGCCATGGTAATCGGTATGCTTCCTATTGCATTGGCCAGTGGTGCCGGTGCGGAATGGAAAAACGGTCTGGCCTGGGTAATTGTAGGTGGACTAACCAGTTCCCTATTCCTGACGCTGATTGTAGTACCGGTAATGTATCAGATCTTTGATAATATCTTAACCAGATTCGGCTTCAATGAAAAAGGCCCGTCGATGGAAGAACTGATCGCAGAACCATACGACCATAAAGATGTTAAAGAATACGACCTGGACGGTAAACACTAAACCATCCAGTTCATAAAAAAGAGGGATTTGCATCATGCAAGTCCCTCTTTTTTTATGACCAAAATCAAAACTCCTGCGCTAAATAAAACTGCCTGTAAACAAAGAAACCCCACATTGCTGTGAGGTTTCTCTTCTTATCAAAACAATCCCTTAAATATGGATCGCTCTGTTATCAGTTGCAGCCATAGCTGCTTCTTTTAATGCTTCTGTATAAGTTGGGTGAGCATGACAAATTCTCGCGATGTCTTCTGCTGAAGCACGGAATTCCATAGCTACCACAGCCTCAGCGATCATATCTGCTGCACGTGGGCCAATCATGTGTACACCTAAAATTTCATCGGTAGTCGCATCTGCCAATACTTTTACGAAACCATCCGTATCCATACTTGCTTTTGCACGTCCACTAGCTTTGAAAGGGAAAGAACCTGCTTTATAAGCTGTACCTTTTTCTTTCAGTTGTTCTTCAGTAAAACCTACTGAGGCAACTTCCGGCCAGGTATATACCACACCTGGAATCAGGTTATAGTTGATGTGTGGTTTTTGTCCGGCTAAAGTTTCCGCAACATAAATACCTTCATCTTCTGCTTTATGTGCAAGCATTGCACCTTTAATTACGTCACCAATGGCATAAACACCAGGAACCGAAGTTTCTAAATGATCATTTACAGGGATCTTGTTACCACGATCTTCTGTTTTGATGCCAATATTTTCTAATCCTAAACCTTCAGTATAAGCCGTACGACCCACTGCAACGATACAGTAATCAGCCTCAAGACTAACGACAACACCTTTTGCGTTTTCAGCAGTAACCGTTACACGGTCGCCTTTAGCAGTTGCACCAGTTACTTTATGACCCATAAAGAACTCCATGCCTAAAGATTTTTTCAACACACGTTGTAATTCTTTTCCTAAACCAGCATCCATCGTACCGATGATCGCAGGCATAAATTCAACAACAGATACTTTAGTACCTAAACGTGCATAAACAGAACCTAACTCTAATCCGATTACACCACCACCAATAACCACCATTTCTTTTGGTACTTCTTTGATGTTCAACGCTTCTGTTGAAGTAATGATTCTCTTTTTATCGATTGGTAAAAATGGCAATGCAGTAGGTTTAGAACCTGAAGCGATGATCACATTTTTAGCGGTAATGGTTTCTGTACTTCCGTCTTCTTTAGTGATTTTAATCGTGTTTTTGTCCACGAAAGAACCTAATCCCTGGAAAGAATCAATTTTATTTTTTTTGAAGAGGTATTGAATTCCGGCAGTATTCTGAGCCACTACATCATCCTTACGTGCAATCATTTGTGGCATATCCACAGACAGATCTTTAAGGTTAATTCCATGAGTCTGGAAAGTATGTGCAGCATTGTGGAAATGCTCTGAAGAGTCTAACAATGCTTTTGAAGGAATACAACCTACGTTTAAGCAGGTTCCCCCAAAAGTTTTATATTTTTCTATCACTGCCGTTTTTAAGCCAAGTTGAGCACATCTGATTGCGCCAACATAACCGCCCGGGCCGGAGCCAATAACAACTACATCGTATTGCATATTAAGGTTTTTTTTTGTGGAACAAAGTTAATAAACCTATCCCAATTATCCCCCTAAAAGCAATTCTTTCCTCATCTTTAATGTTACATACCTAAAAATGAAGTGCCGATTTCTGTATATTTAAGCTTCCATAAAAAACAATACCCACATGACCCGCTTTAAATTTTCATGGCTGGCCCTCCTGCTCCTCTTTACAGGAACTTCCGGCTTCGCACAGCTGTCTGATTCTGCGTATGTACGTCAGAATTACACAAAAATCGAACGCAATATCCCAATGCGCGACGGCATTAAATTGTTTACTGCCATTTATATCCCTAAGGATAAAAACCACAAATACCCCTTCATGATCAGTAGAACCCCTTATACGGTTTCCCCTTATGGTGAAGATAAATATAAAACTACACTCGGCCCCTCACCTTTATTCCTTAGAGAAGGCTTCATTTTTGTGTACCAGGATGTCCGCGGAAAATGGATGAGCGAAGGCGAATTTGTAGACGTAAGGCCTCATAACGATCATAAAAAAGGAAAAGAATTTGATGAAAGCTCTGATACCTATGATACCATCGAATGGCTGCTTAAAAACATCCCTGCAAACAATGGGAAAGCCGGATTGTATGGCACCTCCTACCCGGGTTTTTACTCCTCGGCAGCATTGCCAGCTGCCCATAAAGCACTAAAAGCAGTATCGCCACAGGCACCGGTTACCGACTGGTTTCTAGGGGATGACTTTCACCACAACGGTGCTTTTATGCTGGCGGATGCCTTTAGCTTTTACTCCTCTTTTGGCGTACCCAGACCAAAACCCATCACCCCGGATCAAGGCCCTAAACCTTTCCATTATGGCATTACCGATAATTACAGGTTTTACCTGGATTTAGGCGCCCTAAAAAATGTAAAACAGAAATACTTCGCCGATAGCATCCAGTTCTGGAACGACCTGATGGCGCATGGCAACTATGATGAATTCTGGAAAAACAGGAATATCAGACCACATTTAAAAGGCGTAAAACCAGCAGTATTGGTGGTTGGCGGATTCTTTGATGCCGAAGATGCGTATGGTGCATTACATACTTATAAAGCCATTGAAGATCAAAACCCGGGCGCCAAAAACAACCTGGTTATGGGCCCATGGTTCCATGGCGGCTGGTCAAGAAGTACCGGCGAAAGTTTCGGAGACATCAACTTCGGACAAGCAACAAGTACTTCCTACCAGAAAAACCTGGAGTTCCCTTTCTTCATGCAATACCTGAAAGATGCCACAGATGCTAAACTTGCCGAAGCCAATATCTTTGTAACCGGCAGCAACGAATGGAAAGGTTTCGAAACCTGGCCACCAAAAAACACCGAGACAAAAAACCTTTACTTCCAGCCGGAAGGAAAACTGAGCTTCGAAAAACCATCAGTTAATAACAGTTTTGATCAATATGAAAGTGATCCGAATGCACCGGTTCCTTATCAGGATGGCGTGCAAGCGAGAAGAACCAGAGAATACATGATCGATGACCAGCGTTTTGCTGCCCGCCGACCAGATGTACAGGTTTTTCAAACCGCTGTATTGACGGAAGACATGACTATGGCCGGCCCTTTAATGGCTAACCTTGTCGTTTCCACTACCGGAACGGATGCCGATTATGTCGTAAAACTGATTGATGTATACCCGGAGGACGCTCAAAAAATGGAGCCAAACCCTAAAAACATCATCATGGGTGGTTACCAAATGCTGGTTCGTGGCGAAGTGATGCGCGGAAAATTCAGAAACAGCTTTGAAAAACCGGAGCCATTTATCCCCGGACAAATCACCAAAGTAAATTACAGCATTCCTGATGTAGCGCATACCTTCAAAAAAGGCCACCGCATCATGATCCAGGTACAAAACTCCTGGTTCCCATTGGTAGACAGAAACCCACAGGTTTTCACAGATATCTACCATGCCGATGACAGCGATTTCAAAAAAGCAACACACCGAATTTACCACGATAACAATAATGCCTCAGCGATATCAGTAACCCTGTTAAAGCCCTAATTTAAAAATGAAGAAGATTATATACCTATGCCTGTCCTTATTGAGCTTCAGTCAGCTTAGTAAGGCACAGTTGCTGAAAGCGAAACCGACATTTAGTCGCGCGGATACCCTAAGAGGCACTTTAAGCCCTTTGCGCAGTTGTTACGATATCAATTACTACCACCTTGATGTGAAAGTAGATATTGACCACAAGTTCATCTCCGGCAGCAATGAGTTCCAGTTTACCGCTACTCAAAACTTCAACAAGCTTCAGTTCGACTTATTTGCCAACCTGAAAGTTGATAAAGTAGTCTACAAAAACGAGGAACTCCCTTTCACAAGAGAATTCAATGCAGTATTTGTCACCTTCCCTCAGACCATAAAAAAAGGCAGCAAAGAAAGTTTTACGGTGTTTTATTCCGGAAATCCGATCATTGCCAAAACACCACCCTGGGATGGCGGTTTCATTTTCAGCAAAGACAAATCCGGCAATCCATGGGTTTCTATGGCTTGTCAGGGATTAGGCGCCAGCAGCTGGTGGCCAACCAAAGACCACCAAAGTGATGAAGTAGACAGCATGATGATCAGCATTTCTGTGCCGAAAGGATTACAGGATGTGTCTAACGGTCGTTTAAGAAGCATCGTTGAAAAACCGGACGGCTATACCCAATACAACTGGTTTGTGGCTAACCCGATCAACAACTATAACGTAGCTCTTTATATTGGAAAATACGCGCATTGGACGGATGATTTTCCAGGTGAAAAAGGAAAACTCAGCATCGATTACTGGTCTTTAAAAGAAGACAGTACCAAGGCTCGTCCACATTGGGATGCCGATGTAAAACCGATGCTCAAATCATTTGAACACTGGTTTGGCCCTTATCCATTCTATGAAGACGGCTATAAACTGGTTCAGGCACCACACCTCGGCATGGAACACCAGAGCGCAGTTGCTTATGGCAACCAGTTTAAAAAAGGCTATTTAGGCAGAGACCTTTCCGGCTCAGGCTATGGCCTCAACTTCGATTTCATTACCATCCACGAAAGTGGTCATGAGTGGTTTGGAAATAACATCACCGCCAAAGACATCGCCGATATGTGGATCCATGAGAGCTTCACCAACTATTCTGAAGCCTTGTTTACCGAATCTACCCAGGGCAAAGAAGCCAGTACGGCCTATGTCATCGGCATCAGAAAAGCCATTGCCAACGACATTCCAATTATAGGAACCTATGGCGTTAACCAGGAAGGTTCGGGCGATATGTATTATAAAGGTGCCAATATGGTGCATACCATCCGACAACTCATCAACGATGACGAGAAATTCAGAGGCATCCTAAGGGGAATGAACAAAACCTTCTACCATAAAACCGTGACCACTGAAGAAATAGAAAAATATATCGCAAGACAAAGCGGATTGAAGCTCAATAAAATATTTGACCAATACCTGAGAACCACCATGGTTCCGGTGCTGGAATATAAAATTGAGGGCAACAAACTGACTTACCGCTGGAGCGATACCGTAAAAGGTTTCGATATGCCGGTAAAAGTAACGTTGAAACCCGGCGAATTCTCCCTGATTTATCCAACCGAAAAATGGAAAACCACCATGCTAAAAGATGGAATAACGCAGGCCAATTTTCAGGCAGATCCTAACTTTTATATAAAAACCAAAAATATATTATAAAAATTCGCAAAATACTGCAACAAAATGGATTAGCGCTGCGTCTTATAGAAAACCGAAAAAACATGAAAAAATTAAGTTTACTCTTATCCTTTGCCTTATTAAGCTTCGGATTATACAGTCAGGCTAATGCGGCTATAAGAATCAGCGCTACTCATCTATCTGATGAAGAAAGAAAAGTGAGCGGTTTCACAGGAATCGCCGTTGGCGGCTCCCTTAAAGTACTTGTAAAACTTGGAAACACGGAAAGCTTAAGGCTGGAAGGCGATCAGGAGGCGATAGACCAGCTGATTACGGAAGTCAAAGACGGAACCTTATCCATCCGACCTAAAAAAGCAGAATGGAAAGAATGGTTCAAAAAATATGGGAATACTAAGGTAACCGCTTACATCACCGCTAAAAAACTAACCAGTCTGGCGATGTCCGGCTCTGGAAGCATTGAAGTGGAACAACCTATAACCGCCAATTCATTTGATATGGCGCTTAGTGGCTCCGGCAGTATTAAAGCTACGGTGAATGCTCAGAAAGTAGATGCATCACTTAGTGGTTCAGGAAGTATTAAAGCGACTGTAAACGCTCAGAATTTTGATGCGGCTACCAGTGGTTCCGGCGGTATGACCATCATTGGAAAAGCTAAAAAAGCAGATATAGCCGTTAGCGGTTCCGGAGGATTTTCCGGCAGAGCATTCACTGCAGAGGAAGTTGATGCACACGTTAGCGGTTCCGGATCAGTCTATATCGACGTACAAAAACGCCTGGATGCAGCTACCAGTGGTTCCGGAAGTGTAAACTACACCGGAAATCCAACAGTAAGCAAAGCAGCTTCGGGTTCTGGAAAAGTAAGAAAAGCAAACTAATTAAACTGAAAAGGCCCCGTATCGAAATTTCGATACGGGGCCTTTTCCATTCACAGGAAATTACCAACCTGGATTCTGTACCAGATTCTTCCCTTTCTCCAATTCATTATAAGCAATCGGCTGAAGGTATTGTTTGGTTTCAAATACTCTGGTTTCTACCACTGACCTTTGAAAAAAAGTATTGGCATCACCGTTCATATTCATGCCATAAAAAGCACCTCCTTGTTTATCCTTTCCAGAAGGATTTTCGGCAATCATCCACCTACGCACATCAAAATAGCGCTGTCCTTCGGTACAAAGCTCTACCCTGCTTTCTCTTCTGATGGCTGCCCGTTGAAGCTCCTGATTCCCTGAAATCGAAGAATTAAGCGTTTCCAACTTCGGAATCCCTGCTCTCTCCCTAACCATATTCACATATTTAAGGATCAGAGCGTTTGAAGGATCCACTTCATTCAAGGCCTCAGCATAGAGCAAATGGAATTCTGCTAACCTGAAAATAATAGAAGGCCGGAACACATTAGCTACCCCCGGACTTGTTTTATGCACTTTTCTATTGAAACGTTTATAAAGCATATAACCGCTTACTGTATACTGACCGCTCCTGTCATTTGGGGAACCCACAAAGAAATTGATCTCCTTATTAGAGATATGCCACTTTCTTCCGGCAAAAAACACCGTATTATAAAAACGAGCTTCCCTGTTTACATACATATTTGACACATTAACACCGTTATAGGCACTTTTACCCGTCTCCGTATACAGTGGTGAAGCAGGTAAAAATCCAGCATCATTTATCGGAAGACCATCTTTCATATAGAAATCATCCACCAATTCCTGAAGCACACCGGTACTTCCTAAACCATTAGGCTCACTCCTGGGCGTAGACCTACGGTCTAACTGATCGCCATCCATACCCGCAAAACCATTTTTTGAAGTCGCCCAGATGATCTCTTTATTATAGACCTGGAAAAGATCATACACCGATTTATCGGGATCCAGCAGCCCATTGGTATAAGCCTTATACAACTCATAATTCCCCTGTTCGGCGAAATCTATAAATTCCTTTAACGCGGCAACAGCTTTCGTCCATTTGACAGGATCTTTTACCGGGAATAATCGCTTCCCATCCGGGTTGACCAGCGCTAAAGCCGGCGCATAACCACCGTTTAACAAAGGACTTGCGGCATACATCCAGAGCTTTGCTTTCACGGCCAGGGCCACACCTTTCGTCGGATTTGCCAGATATTGCTCATCTGTTATCGCCGACTGCGGCAGTAAGGTCGCGGCATTAGTCAGCTCCTGATCAATAAAAGCAATGACCTCATCCAGCGGTCGTCTTGGCAGATCAAGATCGGCATTAGGTTCCAGCGAGTGATCCAAAATTGGAATAGGGCCGTATTGTTCGAACAACAAATAATGATAATAGGCCCGCATAAACAGCGTATTTGCCCTCATTGTCTTAAATTCTGCTTCTGTAAGCTGATCTGCATCTGATCCGGTGGACATAATTGGCTTCCCTTTTTCCAGGAAAATATTGGCCTGACGAATCAACTGATACAACGTTCCCCACCTCTGAAAGCCCATATTCGTGCTGTTTTTAGCGGAAATATTATACCTTGCTGCATCCCCATAAGACACCGTAATTTCGTCGGCCATCGCCGTCCATGGATTTTGAAGCCCATTCATACCCCCGGCAATAATGTTGGAATAATCCGGCACTCCAGACATCACATTGGCATACCAGCGCTTGGTATAACCCGGGTTTTCAAAAATCTGATCTGTGGAAGTTAAGCCACCAGCCAATTCATCTGATACATCTAAATAACCTTTCTTACAAGCCGTTGTGGCCGACATCAAGAAAAGTACAATGACCCATATTTTTAATTTCATCTTTATCTTATTTATAGGTTTTTAAAAAGACACTTCTAAACCGAAGGTGTAAGTACTTGGCAAGGGATAAGCATTTCCCGCATTGATATTTCCAACTTCCGGATCCCAATATTTAATATCATCCCAAACAGCCAGATTATAGCCCATGACATAAACTCTTGCCGTTTGTATCATCAACTTATTTAAAAACGACTTGGGTATATTGTAACCAAGTTCTACGTTTTTAAGTCGCAGGAAACTGCCGCTTCTAAGCCAGAAAGTACTGGCTACCGTGTTATTGGCATTGTTAATACTCCCACTGTGTATTCTCGGCATCAGCGCATTTTGATTCGGATTGTCTGCGCTCCACCTGTCTAAGGCAAAAGTTCTATAGTTGGACTGGTCATTTCCCCAGGTAAAAGGGTACCAGCCTTCACCTGTTGCACCACCCAGAATAACCGAAGTATTCGAGGTTCCCTGGAGAAATGCACTGGCATAAAAGCCCTTATACTCTACATTTAACCCAAAACCATAAACCACTTCAGGCTTCTCCGGATAAGCAAGACCACCACGCTTCCGGTCAAAACCATCGATTTTCCCATCCCCGTTTAAGTCCTTATACTTGATATCGCCAGGGCCTAATAAACCGCCCAATGTTGGTGTTGGAAATCCAGGTTTTAGCTTATACGATTCTGTACCATTTGGATTCCTGGTAATGGTAAAATCCTCCCGCGTATATTGTCCATCCGCAACATAAAGGACCAGCTCTCCGACTCTTGTTCCGGTGGTTGCCATATATGGAAATGGCTGAGGCAACTCATCAAACTCCGTAATTTTGTTTCTGGCGAAAGTATAAGTACCTCTGGCACTCAATTTGAAATCACCGATAGTTTGCCTGGCATTAATCGTCCCGTCAAAGCCATGATTCTTTACCTTACCAAAATTTTGCCATGGCGCAGCTCTAAAGCCGGCTAAATTTGGGATGGTCTTTCTTTGCAATAAGATTCCGGTTCTTTCGGATTTGAAATAATCAGCTTCAATATCAACTCTTCCATTAAACAAGCCCAGGTTAAGGCCATAATTCTGTTTGTCTTCAATCTCCCAAACTAAATATGGCGCTTCAAACCTTCCTTCCACAATTCCAGCTCCTAAGCCATTTACACCTCCGGAAGAACTCATCCCCTGATTAAAACCTGCGGCATCCATGGCATAAGTCGGACGGTATAAAAACCGATCCGTCCCCGTATTGTCGTTACCGGTACGCCCGATGGAAGCGCGTAATTTCAGGTTTGAAACCACTTGTTTCAAGGCCTCCGGATAAAACTTCTCATTAGACACCTGATAGCCCAGACCAATAGCAGGGAAAAACCCAAAGCGGAAATCCTTTGCAAAAGTCTCACTACCGGTATACCCGAAGTTACCTTCCACAAAATAACGGTCGTCATAACCATAGGTTACCCTACCTACCACACTTTGTTTTCTAAAGGCCAGAGGATTATCCCAGTTCTGAGCTTCCTTTTGCATATATAAGGCCATTGCGCCTACCGTATGCTTGCCAAAAGTCCGGTTATAATTCAAAGCACTTTCAATGTAAATTTTCTTTATGGAGCTGCTTGATGCGGATGGACTTCCCAGATCCGGGGTTCCGGAAAAGGTTTTTGAGAAGATCAGTTTACCATTGGCATCTCTGCCGGTTGCAAAATAACGACTCGGATTATAGCCCCTGCGTGAACCAAAATCTCCGTCATAGTCATAACTGATATTCCCTCTTATAGAAAGTCCCTCGGTGATGAAATTCAATTTCTGGTTGATCCGTACATTAGATTGTATGCCACTTCTCCATTCCTTCGCATAACCAGAATTCATCAATTGATTGTATGGATTCCTCATGTTGTTATCGCGCTCCTGTTTATAGGTTGCAATGGTTCCATCGCTATACATCGCAGGAAATAAATAGGGTGGCGTCAACAACATCTGGCGAAAGATTGTTGCGGTTCCAACACCAGGATAACTGGTCATCAGGTATTGTCCGCTCAAATCTACACTGACAGTAGTCGTCTTAGAAATATCAAGATCTACATTACTTCTCAGGTTGTATCTTTTTAAACCAATATTAGTATCATATTTATTGTCCGGACTATCTTTAAAGATTCCATTTTCTCCGTAATAAGCACCCGACACAAAATAACGTGCCTTTTCTGAACCACCGCGGGCATTAATCGTGTACCTATGATTTGCTGTGGTCTTTTTTAACAACTCATCCATCCAATTTGTGTTCGGATAGAGATCCGGATCCGCATTGGTACGATATTTATCAATCAGCTCCTCAGAAAATATCGGCGACAAGCCATCATTGGCCAGGGCTTCATTGTATAAGTTCAGATAATCCACTGAGCCTACAAATTCCGGAAGCCGCGTTGGTTTCGCAATGCTATGTTCCGTCCGGAAAGTGATGACTGGCTTTTGCACTTTTCCTCTTTTAGAGGTGATCAGAATTACCCCATTCGCACCTTCAGCCCCATATACAGCCGTTGCTGCGGCATCTTTCAATACCGAGAAGGTTTCAATTTCATCAGGCTCTATGTCGCTGATTTTTCTTGGAACCCCATCGACCAGTACCAGCGGAGAACTCCCCCCGGCAAAAGTACTGATCCCTCTGATCCAAAAGTCGGAATTGTCATAACCGGGTTCACCAGAACGTTGAATAGCAAGTACTCCGGATACCTGACCGGCAATATTATTGGTTAAACTCCGCGTAGGAAAGCGCAGTTGATCTCCTTTTACACTGCTGATGGAACTCACTACACTTTCTTTTTTCTGTGTACCGTAACCCACTACGACTACATCTTTCAGGTTATTTTCATCGGCATGCATTACTACGTTGATATCGTCTATGCCACGCACCGCAATTTTTTGTGTTTTATACCCCACATAAGCAAAGACTAAACTGTCTTTCAGCTCCACTTCAATGGAATATTTACCGGTATTCCCCGTCACCGTACCTTTATCTGTTCCCATTACACGAACAGAAACGCCTGGTATAGGCAGGTCCATTTCATCTTTTACCAGTCCGGAAACCTTGAAATTAACGATACTCTTTTTTGAGGGTAAGGATGGTCTTTCTTTAACAATGATGGTTCCCGGCTCTAATACATAGGTTAGCGGTTGGTTGATAAAACAGGCAGCTAAAACACTTTCTAAAGATGCTTTTTTAACCTTTATAGTGACTGGGATGGCTGCATCAATATTGGTTGAGATAATGAGCAGATTATAGCCGGTTTGTTTTTTTATTGACTTTAAAACATTTTCAAGCCTGGCATTGGTCTCAGATAGGGTAACTTTTTTCTGAGCAATGGTGCTGGCGTTTACATGTAGTAGCACTGTGGTTAGCAGTATAACGATGAGCTTCATGCGGAGTAGAATTTTCTTTTTCATACTGGAATTCCAGTACGATTTAAAATCGTAAATTTTCATACATTTGAATAGTTTGGTTTAGGAAAATGAGGACAAAATTCTCCTCATCCGCTTTGGTTGCAGGTAAAATCGTTTGAATGTAATTGACTGGCTATTCCAAATTTTTGTAAGCCGGGGTGCACTAACACTCCGGCTTTTTTGGAAGCTCAGTAAGCGTAATAAAGTAGTTTTATGGCATCACTGAGACCCTCCTTCCTTGCACTTTAAATTTAAACTTGTCCGTTTTTTCCAGCATCCGGAGCACCTCCATCAAATCTGTATTTCGCGACACTTCACCAGTTACCTGAACGTGGTTCAGGCGACCATCGTAATCTATATCCACATCATACCAGCGCGATAATTTCTTTAATATCCCTTCGAGGTTGTCGTTTTCGAAAACAAAAAAACCATTCTTCCAGGCAATCACTTCTTCTACATCAATCTCTTTAATTCTCAAACCGGAATTGCTACGGACCGATTGCTGACCGGGAAAAAGCACCTGCGTTCCAGAAGTCCCAATCCTAACCGAACCTTCCAACAGTGTTGTTTTGAGCTTAGACTCATCCGGGTAACTACTGATATTGAAATGGGTCCCCAATACTTCTACGGTTTCCTTCAGACCGGCAGCAGCGGTTGCCATGACGCTAAAAGGCTTAAACTTATCTTTGACCACTTCAAAATAAGCCTCACCCCTGAGTTCCACTTCACGTTTTTTATGGTTTGCAAAACTTGCGGGAAACTTCAGATAAGAAGCGGCGTTGAGCCACACTTTGGTTCCATCCGGCAATACAATCTGATATTGTCCGCCTTTGGGTGTTTCCAATACATTATACTCCAGAGGAGCTTCCTTGTCTGAATTCTGCCCGGAGACTGGTCCGGTTTCCGAATCTTTCAGGGCCTGATAAATCAACTCCCCGTCTTTAGTTTTTACGATAGAGATCCCGGATTCCAGCGCAAGGTTACCATTTTTAATATCGTTCAAAAACAGTCTGGTGCCATCCGACAAGGTTAATATGGCTTCATTGCCCCCTGGAACAGGTAATTTTGCAGCAACAGGATTTACTGATACTAAAGCGTTCTTATTTCCGAAAAATACCAATGCAACAGAAACTGTTAATAAAACAGATGCTGCGATAGCGTATTTAAACATCCGGTATTTTTGCGGTACTTTAAAAATCCGGCTGCGAATGCTTTGTTTGCTTTCTATGTTTTGCTCAGTGGCTAAAATAAATTCTAAACGCTGATCAAGGCGTTTTTGCAGACTAGCATCTAATTCATTGGGATGAACT
This sequence comes from Pedobacter gandavensis, assembly GCF_032677645.1. Lineage (GTDB taxonomy): Bacteria > Bacteroidota > Bacteroidia > Sphingobacteriales > Sphingobacteriaceae > Pedobacter > Pedobacter gandavensis_A. Next base: position 132,139 of record NZ_JAVTSB010000002.1, read on the forward strand.
TCTGCGGCTAAATTATCCCATATTAACTGCCCGTAAATCTCCTGGTATTGCTCCTCATTTATTTTACGAAGGAAGTCTTCAAGTTCTGTTTCAGAACATTGATTATTCAATAACCGATAAAATTCATTTGAGATATGGTCCTTCATTTGCAAAGCATTCTTTGACTAAAGACGCTTCAAAAAATAATATGGGGGGGGCTGTTGTTTAATTTTTATCTGAGCAATACAAAAAGCAGAATACTCATCGAAATATCGAGGTGTTCTACCAGATACCCTTTGACCAGGAAGTTGGCCTTCGTTAAATACTCCTTTACAGTATGAACAGATATCCCCATTTCTTCGGCAGCTTCTTTATAGGTATAGCCCTCCATTTTACAGAGTTGATATACTTTCCTTTGTTGTGCCGACAATTTGTTTAATGCTTTTTCAAGCAGTTCTTCACTTTGTTTCAAATGCAGTGCTTCTTCGATATGCGAATAATACTCTGTAACCACACTGCGAAAGCGTTCCTGCATCTTTTGATTGCGCTGAAGTTTTCTAAAGAAATCGTAAACCAGATTTTGTCCTGTTTTATAGAGATAGGCTTTAAAATCGATGGCGTTATGAATCAACTCCCTTTTATGCCAGATTTTTGTGAAAAGCTCCTGAACCAGTTCTTCAGCAACTTGCCCGTCTTTCACCATCTTCAGGATATTCACATACATCTGCCCACTGTACATTTTATAAAAATGGGTAAATACCGATTTGTCGCCATTTTTAAGTTTAAGCAACAATTCTATCTGGCCAATATCTTTTAACTCTTCCCCAGGCATTCAGCGTAATATTTGTCTAAGTTGAGAACCAAATATAATAACTTAACCGGGACAATCCTGTCGAAATTCCAGGGAAAGCTGGAAAAGATCAGGCAAAAAAAAGAGGTTGCTCATCTTAGACAGATGATACAACCTCTTTTTCGAATATTATGAAAGCCAGAGCTTAGATACCTAATAGTAATCTAGCTGGATCTTCTAATAATTGTTTAACTCTTACTAAGAAACCTACAGATTCTCTACCATCAATGATACGGTGATCATAAGACAATGCTAAATACATCATCGGACGAATCACAACCTCACCTTTTTCTGCAATAGGACGCTCAATAATATTGTGCATACCTAAGATTGCTGATTGTGGAGAGTTGATGATTGGCGTAGACATCATCGATCCGAAAACACCACCGTTAGTGATGGTAAACGTACCGCCTGTCATCTCTTCGATTGTCAATTTGCTATCACGGGCTTTAGTAGCCAGTTCAATCACTGTTTTCTCGATTTGAGCCAAAGTCATGCTTTCTGCATTTCTGATGATTGGAACAACCAATCCTTTAGGAGCAGAAACAGCGATAGAAACATCTACGAAGTCATTGTAAACGATCTCTTCACCTTCTAATCTTGCATTTACTGCAGGGAAATCTTTTGCTGCTTCACAAACTGCTTTAGTGAAGAAACTCATGAAACCCAGACCAACACCATATTTTTCTTTGAACTGATCTTTATATTTTCCACGAAGGTCCATGATTGGCTTCATGTTTACCTCGTTAAAAGTAGTCAACATCGCTGTTTCGTTTTTCACGGCTACCAAACGTTTGGCAACAGTTTTACGCAATGGCGATAGTTTTTGTCTGCGTTCCGCTCTTGCGCCTGCAACAGCAGCAACAACCGGTGCAGCAGCAGGAGCAGCAGCTTTAGGGCTTGCTTTTTCTGCTTTTAACGCATCTTCTTTAGTGATTCTTCCGTCAACACCAGTACCTTTTACAGCAGCAGCATCCACACCTTTTTCTGCAAGGATTTTTCCTGCAGAAGGAGAAGGCGTACCGGTAGCATAGCTATCGCCAGACTTTGCAGCAGCTACAGGAGCCGCGGCTTTATCTTCAGCAACAGCTGCTTTAGGAGCTTCTTCTGCTTTAGCAGCAGGAGCAGCACCACCTTCTTCAATATTACAAACTACTGCACCAATAGCTAGGGTATCACCTTCGCCGGCAACAATTCTTAAAGTTCCAGCCTGTTCAGCAGTTAATTCAAAAGTTGCTTTATCAGATTCTAATTCCGCGATAACTTCATCCATTTCTACTGCATCACCATCATTTTTCATCCAACGTGACAAAACAACTTCGGTAATCGACTCGCCTACTGGCGGAACTTTTATTTCTATACTCATAACTGATGTATTATATTTTCTAATCTACGTTATATACTTTACTCACAGACTTTTTAGCAATATCCTGCTCTGTTTTAGACACCGCTACTTCAAAAGATTTCGCTAAAATATACGCTTGCTGATCTGCATGTTGTTTTGCAAAACCAGAAGCAGTACTGCTACTTTCTTTTCTTGAAATCACTTCAATATCACTAAAGATAGTTTTTCTTAACCTACGTAGCAAATATGGCCATGCGCCCATGTTCTCAGGCTCTTCCTGAACCCAAACGGCTTCTTTAGCATTTTTATATTTCGCATAAACGGCTTCCATTTGCGCTACCGGAGTAGGATACAATTGTTCCACTCTTACGATAGCTACATTTTTAACCTGATCTTTTTGTTGTTTTTCTAATAGCTCATAGTAAATTTTACCGCTACAGAATAACACTCTGGTTACCTCAGCAGTTTTTACATTCGCATCATCAATCACTTCCTGGAACTTACCTTCTGTAAAGTCGGCTAGTTTAGAAACACAGGCAGGGTGACGTAAAAGGCTCTTCGGTGTAAAAATTACCAATGGCTTTCTGAAATCACGTTTGAACTGTCTGCGGATCGCATGGAAGAAATTCGCTGGCGTCGAACAGTTGGCAATTTGCATGTTATAATCTGCACAAAGCTCCATGAAACGCTCAATACGTGCGGAAGAATGTTCCGGACCCTGACCTTCATAACCATGTGGCAATAACATCACCAAACCATTTTCACGTTGCCATTTCGTTTCTGCACTGGCAATATATTGATCTACTACAATCTGCGCACCATTCATGAAGTCACCAAACTGTGCTTCCCAAATCGTTAATGCATTTGGATTTGCCATGGCATAACCATATTCAAAGCCCAATACACCATACTCAGACAAGTGAGAATTGTAAATATCAAAAGAAGCCTGATCAGCAGATACATGCGCCAACGGGATGTATTCCTCTTCAGAATCTTCTAAAGTTAACACGGCATGACGGTGAGAGAAAGTTCCTCTTTCCACATCCTGACCGCTTAAACGAACGCGTTTACCTTCGGCCAATAAAGTACCGTAAGCCAGTTGCTCGCCCATTGCCCAATCAAATACATGCGTCGTATTTGCCATTTTCTTACGCTCCTCAAAAAGTTTCTCAATTTTCTTGAAGAACTTTCTATCAGCAGGTAAGGTACTGATGTTTTTAGCGACCGATAATAAAGTTGCCTCAGGAACCGAAGTATCCGGAGAAATTTCAAAATCTTTCACGGTAGCAATACGCATGTCTTTCCAGGCACCACCAAATTTCACATCTTCATAAGTAGAAGTGATCTCTTTAGCTTCATTTAAAGAAGCCTGCAAAATACTACGGAAGTCTTTTTCCATTGTTTTTGCGGCAGCTGCTTCTAATTTACCCTCTTTAATCAATTGCGCTACATAGATATCACGAGGATTTGCATGTTGCTCAATTGCTTTGTACAATAAAGGTTGGGTAAATTTAGGCTCATCAGACTCATTATGACCGAATCTACGGTAACATAAGATATCGATGAACACATCATTTTTATATTTCTGACGGTACTCCATGGCCAGATTAATCGCGTAAACCAAAGCCTCCACATCGTCGCCATTTACATGGAAAACCGGTGATAAAGTTACTTTAGCGATATCCGTACAGTAAGTACTCGAACGGGCATCTTTATAGTTCGTAGTGAAACCGATCTGGTTGTTGATGATCAGGTGAATGGTACCTCCGGTTTTGTAACCGTCTAAACCAGCCATCTGAATCACTTCATAAACAATCCCCTGACCAGCGATAGAAGCATCACCATGAATCAAAATTGGTGCAATGCGGGCATCATCACCATCGTATTTGAAATCTATTTTCGACCTGGTCATTCCTTCAACCACGCCGTTTACTGTTTCCAGATGCGAAGGGTTAGGACATAAACTCAAGTGAACATTTTTACCATCATTAGTCGTTACATCCGTAGAGTAACCTAAGTGATATTTCACATCACCACCAAACGGTGAATCTGCGCTATAGCCTTTACCTTCAAATTCAGCGAAGATAGATTTGTAGGATTTTTGCATGATGTTAGCCAAAACGTTCAGCCTTCCACGATGCGCCATACCAATCACAAACTCCTGAATACCTAAAGCAGCACCCTTTTCAATCACAGAGTCTAATGCCGGAATCAATGCCTCAGCACCTTCCAGAGAGAATCTTTTTTGTCCAAGGAACTTCGTACCTAAGAAATTCTCAAAGCCTACAGCCTCATTCAACTTTCTTAAAATCCTTGTTTTCTCCTCGATAGAGAAATTAGGCGTATTACGAACGCTTTCCATTTTGCGCTCAATCCAGGTCAATACTTCCGGGGTACGAACGTATTTGTACTCCGCACCGATAGAACGGCAGTAAGTCTGAATTAAGAAAGCAACGATTTCGCTTAGTTTTACCGGACCGATTCCCAGCTCGATACCTGCATTAAATACAGTATCCAGATCCGCATCCGACAAATTGAAATTTACCAGATCTAAAGTTGGCAAATGCTTGCGTCTTTCTCTAACCGGATTTGTGTGTGTAAACAAGTGGCCACGCTGACGGTAACCGTTAATCATGTTTAAAACACTAACTTCCTTCAGAAAATGATCGGGCGTTTCTTCTCCTGTAACCGGAGAGGAGCTTCTGCCGAAGTCAAAACCTTCGAAAAATTTCTGCCAACCAAATTCAACCGAATTGGGATCTTCCTTAAATGCTTGATAAAGGGACTCTACGTATTCGGCGTTTTCGCCGCTGAGATAAGATAAATTATCCATTATTTGTGAATATGCTATATTGAAGCAAAATTAGGATTTTACCTATTAAGTAGGGCAATTTTCTTTATAAATATTCCAAAAAATCCGTCATATCACGGACATTCTTTAGCGGCGTTAGCCGATCTTGAACAAGGATATCAAATTCAGAGATTAAACTGCCAGCAACTAACAGGGGCACGTTAAGGTGATCCATCACTTTGCTTATAATTTTATTGACATTTTTACCCAGGTTTAAGGAAGTTAAAACCGTAAAAGCGAAATCTGGCCGGTACGAATCTGCTACTTTCTTCAAATCTGAATAGGGTGTCTCTAATCCGAGGTACAAACTATCGTGCCCCCGGCTTTTCAACAGGTAACGGGCAAAAAGCAGGCCATTTTCATGCATTTCTGCCTCGGGAAGGAAAAGAAGGAATTTTTTAGAGGTAGCACGCTGAGGTTCCCCCACCTTATTAATCTCGATGATGATCCGTTCCCGGATCAGATTGGAAGCGAAATGTTCATGTGCAGGATCAATGGCGCCGGTTTGCCAAAGCATCCCTACTTTTTTCATGAAAGGGAAAATCACCAGATCCATTGCTTTAACCAGACCCATTTCTGCTATACAGCCATTTAAAAGCTTCACAAATTCCGTCTCATCATAAGCAATCATGGTTTTACATAAACTCATCAGCTGCAAGGACTCCGGGTTTAAATCGATTTTCAATTGCAGTACCAGATCGGAAATAACCTCCAGATTCATTCGCGCAATCTTACTGATTTTATAACCATGGTCGTTTAAAGCCGCAATATTGAGCAATGTGCGGAGGTCTTCCTCATTGTAAAAACGGATGTTGGTATGGGTTCTTTTTGCCGGGACCAGGTTATACCGCAGCTCCCAGGCCCTGATGGTGTGTGCTTTAATCCCGATCAGCCCCTCGATATCACTTATTGAAAATTTCCTCACGATACACAGACAACAAACCTCCAGGTGCTTTGTTTAAAAAACAATGCGGAACCAGGCTATCCTTTCATTAAAGAAAGTCGTTTTACCTGGGCTGCAAAACGCCTGCCTATCGGAATCTCAAGGTTATCTATCTCCACATCATAACTGGTAAAAGCGGTAATGCGTTTGATGGAAACAATAAAAGACCGGTGAATCCGCATAAACTGATGATGAGATAAGGTCGATTCCAATGCCGTTAAGGAATACTTGACCAATAATGGTGATTCCTGATCCCGGTATATTTTAACATAATCTTTGATGCTTTCTATATAGATGATATGGTCAACAAATACTTTTACCGTCTTCCGGTTGGCCCGAAAACAAATAAACTCCCGGTCAGCACCCGAATTCCGCTCTTCCGGAACAACACCTTTGTCGATCACTTTATTTACCGCTTTTAAAAAGCGTTCCAAACTAACCGGTTTCAATAGAAAATCCAGGGCATCCAGTTCAAAGGCCTCTACCGCATACTCCCCATAGGCACTAACAAAGATTACTTTTGGCGGATGTTGCAGCGTCTTGATCAAACTCGTTCCCAGCAACCTTGGCAGCTGGATATCCAGAAAGATCAAATCGACTTTCTCCGTCTTTAAGATTTCCATCGCCTGAAAGGCATTGCTACAGACCCCTACCAATTCCAGCTGATCCACAAGACCAATGTATTGCCGGAGTATCTTCTGCGCAATTAATTCATCATCTACTAGTAAACATTTCAAGTTCATACCTTACACCCTTTGAAAAATTATAAAAACATTGAACCACAGCTTGGAACAAAACCTTTGCAACAATCAGAATCAGGGATGAATTTTGTACCGTATTAAAACAGAAAACACCGGCAATTGTTTAATAACACTTCAGTGCGAAAAACGTTTTTCAATAAACGACAATAAAGCGCTCATGAACAACCTGATTTCGGCCTTCAATCACAATTTAAAGGCCACATCTCGTTTCAGACAGACAAACAGGTAGTCTAAACCTGGATATCCGGCATCCGGATAAATTTGATTTTTAGTGTGTTTATTCCCGCGATATTTACCCTACAATTAATCTATACTGAAATGAAAAAATTAATAATTTCCCTGGCAATGATCGCTTCCATGCTTTTCATGGGGCTGAAAAATGCCAATGCCCAGATCAATCTGGAAACCGTAACCATTAAGGGGAATGCGACAAAAGCAATGATTACAGAAAAGGTATCCAACTCATTCAATAAAATTTTTAAGGATGCTACGGAGCCCAGCTGGGTGGAAATCAACAAAAGGTTTGTGGTCAACTTCATCCTCAATGACCAAAAAAACAAAGCCGTATTTACAAAAAATGGAAATTTGGTTTACCACCTTGCTTATGGTACAGAAAAAAACATTCCGGACATCATCAGGGAACGAATTCAAAAAAATTATGAAGACTATGACATCACTTCCGCGATCAGGGTAAACACACCATCGGTATTAGTATGGGTAGTCAATATAGAAAATAACAAAAAAATTATCACCCTCAGGGCAACAGAAGACGATATTACGGAGATCGATACCCTCCCTAAATCCTAATTAAATAAGAAATAATGCTTAAGCGATGGAGGGCGTGTCTGAAATGAGTGTTTCCAATAATTTGATCTGTTTTTCCAGATCAAAAGTATTCTTCGACTTTAAGTCCTTCCCTACGCCGGCAACATTTGCCCAATTCCCCCAATTGCTTGCCGGCGCATAGTCAATCAGCTTTTCCTCAAAATAAACCGCCCCATTGGTCCAGTGAATTTTTAAAATATGGATCAGAAAAGTAGAAACCAGTAACCTTCCGGTATGGGGAATAAAACCATGTGCATTCAACTCCTGCATATAGCGGTCGATAATCGGATGCCCGGTATCCCCGTTTTTCCATTTCAGTAAATCTGGATTTTCGATATCCGCAGGACTAAAAAGCTCTTTTTCTACCGCTTCCGGCTCCTGAAAAAACGCAATACCATGCTTTTTAAACATGAACCTGAAATAGTCGCGCCAAAGTAAACCCAAAAGAATCTGATTGAAATTCGCATTGCCACCAAATTCAGCTTCCGCAGCTTTCAACATCCAATATACTTTCCTTGGGGATAAGCAGCCTAAAGAAAGCCATCCTGATAATCTGGAAGAAAAACCGGGCTTATCTCCGGCATTTTTCAATGGCTTTTGATGAATCTCCGAACCTTCCAGCAACAATTCTTTCAAATGTGCTAATCCGGCAGCTTCGCCACCCGTAAACACATCCGGCCCAAAATCATCGCTAACTACTTCAAAACCTAAATCAGCCAGTGTTGGCAAAGTACCCCAATCTTCATTTTCTACAAAGGTGATTTCCTCCGGACTCAGAAAACAAGCTTTCACCATCGCATCGCGCTCTGTTTTCTTCTTGAATTGTGCAAAAACGTCTGGAATATCCTTAATCGGAAAAGGAAGGTCTTCCTTATTATATAAGGTATGACCGATGAAATGTTTGAGGTTGATCTTCTGTTTCCATAAAAGATCCTCCATCCGGGTAGAGATTAAGGTCTCTTCCGGAGCCACCTCCCGATGGTGGTAGACTTCAGAAATGTCAAAATCAGTCACCAGTTTCGTCATAAAATCCTCCGGACTCCCATGAACCAACAAAATATCTCCACCCAACTGTTGAAAAGACAGCCTTAAAGCTGCCACACTTTCCAGTAAAAACTTCGCCCTTTGGACGCCTGTCTTTAAAGTTTCAAATCTAGTCTCCTGAAAATACTGAGGATCAAAAAAATAAACCGGTAAAATACTCTCAGATTTAGCAAGCGCTTCAACCAACATTTCATTGTCGTGTAATCGAAGATCATTTCTAAACCAGACTAGTATTCTTTTAGATTTCATTAAGGACTGAGTAACTGACATAACAATTAACAAAAATATACGAATTTTTAGCTTAGTACGAATCCATAAAGTAATATTTACATAAGCGAAACAAACATTTGCAGATAAATCAGCAATATTAAACTAAAACACAATTAAGGGGTTATATAAATATGAACAAGCAGGTCTTAATTACCGGAGCCACCGGGATGATTGGTCAGAAACTCATCCGGATTTTATTGGAAAAAGGTCATCAGGTAGCCATCCTTTCCAGGAAAATGGCCAATATAAAAGACGTAAAAGTCTATTTATGGGATGTCAGTAAAGCGACGATAGACCCGGATTGCTTAACCGGTGTAGACACGATTATTCACCTTGCCGGGGAAAACATTGCCTCAGAAAAGTGGACCAAAGAACGCAAACAAAAGATTGTCGACAGTCGGGTTTTATCCGCGCAACTCCTCTATAAAACCATCAAAGCGCAAAACGCCCCGGTAAAAAACTTCATCTCCGCTTCAGCAGTTGGTTATTATGGCGATGCCGGCAATGAAATATTAACCGAAGCAGATCCCAATGGAACCGGATTTCTGGCCAGTTGCTGCCGGCAATGGGAAGCTGCCGCAGATGAAGGCCTTGCGATGGGCATCCGTGTGGTCAAATGGAGGATAGGTTTCATCCTTGCCCACCATGAAGGGGCCCTCAAAGCGATGGAACAGCCAATCCGCTATTTTGCAGGGGCCGGACTAGGCAGCGGAAAACAATGGGTGCCCTGGGTGCATATCGATGATATCCTGGAGATGTTCAGTCAGTCTGTAGAAAACCAAAGGTTTGAAGGCCCATACAATGCCTGTGCGCCTCATCCGGCAAGCAATCTCGAGTTAACCAAAGCCATTGCCAAACAACTCCACAGGCCGGTATGGCCCATCAACGTCCCTGAATTTGTCTTAAAAATCATTCTTGGAGAACTCAGCGAAATTGTGCTGATCAGCAACAATGCTTCTCCCCGAAAATTACTGGATACCGGATTTAAATTTAAATATTCGCAATTGGAATCCGCTTTATCCGATATTTACAAGCCCAATAAACCCTAATCATGAAGCCGGAAATTAACATCTGCTGGTTGCGACGAGACCTGAGAATCGACGATAACGCTGCCCTTTACCATGCCCTGAAAAGCGAATACCCAACACTACTGCTGTTTATTTTCGATAAAAATATCCTCGGAAAGTTGGAAAACAAGCAGGATGCAAGGGTCAGTTTTATTCATCAAACCTTAACTGAACTTAACACGAAGCTCCAGGAAAATCAAAAAACGTCCATCCTGATTAAACACGGAAATCCGAAAGAAATCTGGGCAGAACTCTGCGAAACTTACCAGATCCATGCCGTATATACCAACCATGATTACGAACCTGATGCCATCAAAAGAGATGCCGCCATCCAGGCGCAAGTCCAGTTAAAAAACATCAGTTTCCACAGCTATAAAGACCAGGTGGTTTTCGAGAAAAACGAAATCACCAAATCCGACGGACTGCCATATACCGTCTTTACCCCCTATTTCCGTCAGTGGCAACAAAAGTTAAACAACTTTTACGCCAGTGCCTACCCCACAGAAAAATACTTTTCCAATTTCTGGCCAGCCGGCCCATTCCCGATTCCAACCTTAACCAGCCTCGGATTTGAAGCAACCAGTCAAACATTTCCAGGTAAAGATTTCGAGGATAAGCTGGAAGGTTACGAGCTAAACCGGGATTTTCCGGCCGCAGATGCCACCTCACATATCGGCGTTCACCTGCGTTTTGGCACCATCAGCATCCGTAAAGCCTTAAGAACAGCACGAACACAGCGCGCAGAAAAATGGATTTCGGAATTAGCCTGGCGGGATTTCTACCAGATGATTTTATGGCATTTCCCACATACCGCAGAACGCTCCTTTAAACCGAAATACGACCTCATCCAGTGGAGAAACCGACCGGAAGAATTTGAAGCCTGGTGCCAGGGAAATACCGGTTATCCCTTAGTAGATGCCGGCATGCGACAACTCAACCAAACCGGCTATATGCACAACCGCGTACGCATGGTGGTGGCGAGTTTCCTCTGTAAACACCTGCTCATCGACTGGCGTTGGGGGGAAGCTTATTTTGCAGAAAAACTATTGGATTATGAGATGGCCAGCAATGTGGGGGGCTGGCAATGGGCCTGCGGATCAGGGAATGATGCAGCCCCCTATTTCCGGGTCTTTAACCCGGAGCTTCAAATGAAGAAATTTGATCCTCAATTGAAATATGTAGACCATTGGGTCCCTGCCTATAAACAACTAAAGCACGTCCCACCCTGTGTGGAACATGCTTTTGCCAGAGAAAGGGTCTTGAAAGTTTTCAAAGCGGCATTAAATGAATAATGCCGCCCTATTTTTTATGGCGTTACCGCTAATATTTCTACCGTATAATCTAAGCAGGAGTTTGCAGGAAAAGAATTAGTCCCATCCTGAGCCCTATTTCCATAAGACAACACAGAAGGAAGGAACATCCTTACTTTATTACCTTTTTTAAATTTAGGCATCATAATTCTGAATGCCGGAATCAAATCTTTAGGCGCAAAGGTCGTGGTCGCATCCTGAGTTACACCGCCATCTAATGTTTTCAGGTTATAACTAAAATTCACCAATGAAATCAGTGTGATCGGATCAGTACCCGTAGCTGGCGCAAGGATTTGATAATAAATACCAGAAGCATCTTTAATCACATCAGTAAAGGAGTTTGCCGCGATATAAGCCTTCAAATGAACATCATCCAATTCTTTCTGCGATTCTTTATACGTGGTAATGCTGATGACCATAATTTCATTAGAAGGAATGTTCGCTGTTGGAAAACCATTTTTACCGAAAGCCAGATAAGAAGGCAGGTAAATTTTAGTGCTACCACCTGGTTTTAATTTATTCAACACCTGAGAAATCGCAGGAATTCCTTTACCATAAAATCCGAAGGTAGTCCCTACACGTTGACCTTCATTACGAAGTGCAGGCGTGCTCAGGTAAACGATTCCATTAGAGAAACCCGTTAAAGTAATGCTGTATCTTACCGAATCTGAAAGCTTATAAACCTCCGCAACAGGATCTCCCGGAACTGCTACCGGCTGATTAAGCACATAATAATAACCGGTCTTTGCTGAATCTGGAATCGCATTGATATTGTTTTTTTTGAAAAAGTCTGTCAGAATGTTTTCATCCATCATCTGAACAGTTGTATAATCCTTTTTGCAGGAACTAAAAATAACTATTGTCGCCAGTAAGGCAAAGGTATAAAGTGATAACTTTTTAATCATTTTGTATTTTCTATTTTATATGCATTAGCGTAACGGTATAATCTAATATGGAGAATGGCGGAATTCTGTTATCGGTACTCCCAAAATCCTTGTAAGCTAAAGCAGAAGGAATGATCATTCTGATCTGGCCTCCTGTTTTAATTTTTGGCATTCCGATTCGCCAGCCTTCCATGGCAGTCCCCAGTTTTAACGTCACAGAATCCGTGGCCGAAATGGACTGAAAAGCCGCCTCCTGGCCTAAAATACGCGCCTCAAAGCGAACCACAATACTATCTGCGTCTGTAGGGAAATCTGCTCCCGTTCCAATCGATATAATCCCATAATTCAACCCGGAAGGGTCTACGGTCAGATCCAGCAGTCCGGCTTTTTCCTTATATTTCTCTATGATTAAAGCATCCAGTTCCTGCTGTTTCACCACATCATAAGGAGGTGTTTTCTCGCATGCAGCAAATAAACCGCACAAAAGAAGTAAAGACAACAAAATCTTGTTTTTAAACATAATAGACAAAAATAGTCTTTTATTGGCTATGCCGCAATATTTAACCAATTTTAACAAATAGAAAAACCAGCACAAAAAAAACGCCCTTAATCAGATTAAGAGCGTCCAGTTTAATTATGAATCAATGCGTTAATAGCAATATTTATTGGCTGCAATCACCTGTTGTGCTACCTTTTGACGGGTTTCCTTCACATTGAAAGCTTCCATTTTGGTGAAGCGGCGTAAGCCCACCATCATCATGCGTTGTTCATCGCCATCGGCAAAAGCCCAAAGCGCTTCCTTACCTGCTTTTTGTACCGCATCCACAGCCTCTACAAAATAAATGCGCATCATGTTCAGCTGACCTTCGCAGGCCGCTTCTCCACGCAGGCTTACCAGTTTTTCGGTTCTCAGCATCGCTGATTCCGCTACATAAACGTAGCTGGCCATATCGGCAATGTTCATCAAAATCTCCTGCTCCTTAGAAAGGCTCATCATCAATTTCTGAACCGCAGCACCGGCCACCATTAAAGTCGCCTTTTTCAGGTTTTTAATGATTTTCTTTTCTGCGGCAAACAAGGCATCATCTTCCTCCCCGAAATCAGGAATAGACATCAATTCTGCAGCCACGGCCGTAGCAGGCGTCATCAGATCCAACTCCCCTTTCATCGCGCGTTTCAGCATCATATCTACAGTCAGTAACCTGTTGATTTCGTTGGTACCTTCAAAGATTCTGTTGATCCTGGCATCACGATACGCACGGTCCATCGGCGCTTCCGCAGAGAATCCCATACCTCCGTAAATCTGTACCCCTTCATCAACCACGTAATCCAATACCTCCGAACCCCATACTTTCAGGATCGCACACTCTACCGCATACTCTTCTGTAGATTTCAGTTTGGCCTTACTGGCATCCATTCCACCGGCCACCAAACGCTCATAAGCATCGTCAATGTTCTGACCAGCGCGATAATTTGCAGATTCTACGGCATATACTTTTGCGGCCATTTCCGCTAATTTGTAACGGATGGCCCCATATTTAGAAATCGGACGGTCGAACTGAATTCTTTCATTGGAATAATTAACAGCCGTATCGATCACCGATTTACAAGCACCAATCGCTGCGGCCGACAATTTAATCCTTCCTATATTTAAAATATTTACGGCAATTTTAAAGCCATTCTGGCGATCAGAAAGCATGTTTTCTAAAGGAACAGGGCAATCATTGAAGAAAACCTGTCTCGTAGAAGAACCTTTGATCCCCATTTTATGTTCTTCCGGATTCATGGTAATGCCCCCAAAATCACGCTCTACAATGAAAGCGGTTAAGTTGGCATCGTCATCAATTTTAGCAAACACAATAAAGATATCCGCAAAACCAGCATTGGTAATCCACATTTTCTGACCAGTGATCAGGTAATGCGTTCCATCCGCAGAAAGTTTTGCTTTAGTTTTTCCGGAATTGGCATCCGAACCAGAATTTGGCTCTGTTAAGCAATAAGCTGCTTTCCATTCACCCGTTCCCAGTTTAGGAATATATTTCGCTTTTTGCGCTTCATTACCATAATATAAAATCGGCAAAGTACCGATTCCGGTATGTGCAGAAAGGGCAACGGCAAAAGAATGACCTGCACCAATCACATCCGCAACCAGCATCGAAGTATTGAAGTTTTTCCCAAAACCACCGAACTCTTCGGGGATAGAAACACCTAAAATACCCAGGGCACCCGCTTTATCCATTAACGCAGGCATCAAACCTTCTTCCTGCGCATCAATACGCTCCAGGTTTGGGTAAACTTCCGCGGTCAGGAAATCGCGGCAGGTCTGCGCAATCATTTGCTGCTCTTCATCAAATTCTTCAGGAATAAATACATCCTGGAAATCGGTTTCTGTGATTAAAAACGCTCCACCGTTAATTGTCTTTTTGTCTGTAGTTTCCATAATATCTTATTAAAGCATTTCAAAAATTCCGGCAGCCCCTTGTCCGCTACCCACGCACATGGTCACCATACCATATTTCTGATCCCTTCGTTTCAATTCATTAAATAACTGTACGGATAATTTGGCGCCGGTACAACCCAGTGGGTGACCGAGTGCAATGGCACCACCATTTACATTTACCTTTTCGGTATCCAGCCCTAACGTGCGGATCACGGCCAGCGACTGAGAAGCAAAAGCCTCATTCAGCTCAATTAAATCCAGCTCTTCCAGTTTCATACCCGCCATTTTCAAGGCTTTTGGAATCGCTTCAATCGGGCCGATACCCATAATTCTTGGCGGCACACCGGCAATCCCATAACTTACTAAACGCGCAATCGGATCCACACCCAGTTCTTTCATTTTCTTTTCAGAAACCACCATTACAAAAGCAGCACCATCCGAAGTCTGAGAAGAATTACCGGCAGTTACACTACCGTTAGCGGCAAAAACAGGTCTCAGTTTCGCTAATTTATCCAGCGAAGTATCTGCTCTTGGCCCTTCATCCGTATCCACCACATAACTGCGGGTCTTCTTTTTCATGTTGGCATCCAGGTAATTTTCTACTACCGTGATGGGCGCAACACCAGCTTTCAGATGACCATTTTTAATCGCTTCCACCGCTTTCATATTCGATTGAAAAGCGAAAGCATCCTGATCTTCCCTACTCACTTTATATTCATTGGCCACCGCTTCAGCAGTTAAGCCCATTCCCCAGTACCAATCCGGGTTTTTCATCGCCACACCTGCATTTGGAACTACTTTCCATCCGCCAAAAGGCATGCCCGACATTACTTCTACGCCACCGGCAATGATACAATCTGCCATGCCACTTTTAATTTTTGCTACCGCAGTTGCGATCGTTTCCAAACCGGAAGCGCAATAACGATTGACCGTTACCCCCGGCACTTTATCCGTATCCAGGCCCATCAGCGAAATCATACGGCCAATATTAAGGCCTTGTTCTGCTTCCGGAGTTGCATTACCCACAATCACATCATCAATTTGTGTGGTATCCAGATTGGGCACCGAGGCCACCAGCTGTCTGATCACATCAGCTGCTAAATCATCAGCTCTGGTAAAACGAAATACACCACGTGGAGCCTTGCCTACTGCGGTACGATATCCTGCTATAATATATGCTTCTTGCATGATCTGTGTCTTTTAATAGAAAAAAATTAGTTTCTTAAAGGTTTCCCTTTGGTCACAATACTTTGAATACGTTCCAGCGTTTTACGTTCACCGCAAAGCGACAGGAAGGCCTCCCTTTCCAGGTCCAGCAGATATTGTTCTGTAACCTCCGTTGGTGCGGAAAGATCTCCACCACACATTACCCAACCCAGTTTTTCCGAGATTTTCTTATCATGTTCAGAAATATACTGACCAGAATACATGGTATTTGCGCCGGCATAAACGATGCCCAGCCCTTGTTTTCCCAATACCAGAATATCTTTTCTAGGCACCGGTTTCGTGTAACCGGCATCTGCCAGCTCAATAGCTTTTGCTTTCGCATCCGCGATCAACCTGCTTCTGTTCATCGTAATCGAATATTTTCCCTGTTGCAGGTAACCCAGCTCAAAAGCTTCTACCGCGGAAGTGGAAACTTTGGCCATACCAATCGTCAGGAACCGGTCTTTCAACACATTTTGTACAATCTGGTCGGCTTTATACTCATCAGAAGCACGCAACGCAAATTCCTTAGTACCGCCACCGCCAGGAATTACCCCAACACCAAACTCTACCAGTCCCATATAAGTTTCCGCATTCAACTGCACATGGTCGGCGTGTAAACTAAATTCACAACCCCCACCCAGCGCTAAATTATGCGGGGCAACCACTACCGGAATCGACGAATAACGGATGCGCATCGAGGTGTTCTGGAACATGCGGATCGCAAGATTCAGTTCCTCCCATTCCTGCTCCACGGCCATCATGAAAATCATGCCCACATTTGCACCGGCAGAGAAGTTGGCGCCATCGTTTCCGATCACTACCCCTCTATATTCTTTTTCGGCAAGGTCTATTGCTTTATTGATGGCCTGTAAGGTATCGCCACCAATGGTATTCATTTTAGAATGGAACTCTACATTCAGGATGCCATCGCCCAGGTCAATGATGGAAGCACCACCATTTTTCCAGATGGTTTTATTGGCTCTTAAATTATCAAGGATGATAAAGGCTTCCGTTCCCGGAACCGCTTTATAGCTTTTAGCAGGAATGTCGTAATATTTTTTTACGCCATCTTCTACTTTATAGAAGGTCGTATGACCGGCAGCCAGCATTTCATGAACCCATGGCGCAGCCTCGTGTCCGTATTTTTTCATGCCTTCGATCGCTTCGGCAATACCTACGGCATCCCAAACTTCGAAAGGACCTAAATCCCAGGCAAAGCCGGCACGCATGGCATCATCAATCCGGTACAGCTCATCAGAGATTTCCGGAATGCGATCCGATACATATTCGAACAATCCGAAGAAAGAGGCGCGGAACAATTCTCCGGCTTTATCTTTTCCTGCGGCAAAAACTTTCATTCTGTCTTTTACATTCTCTATAGATTTGGTGATATCCAGCGTAGCTGATTTCACTTTCTCCTGAGGACGGTATTCCAGGGTTTTTAAATCCAGGGCCAGAATTTCTGTTTTGCCATCAGCAGTTTTTGTTTTTTTATAAAAACCCTGTTTGGTTTTATCGCCTAGCCAGTTGTTGGCTTCCATTTTCTCTACATAAGCGGGAAGCTTAAAAAGATCATGGGCTTTATCATCCGGACAATTGTCGTAAAGTCCTTTCGATACTTTAATCATGGTATCTAAACCAACCACATCTGTGGTACGGAAAGTCGCGGATTTTGGTCTGCCTAATGCCGGACCGGTAAATTTATCCACTTCTTCAACGGTAAGATCCATTTTCTCTACCAAATGCAATAGCGACATGATCGAATATACGCCTACCCTGTTGGCAATAAATGCCGGGGTGTCCTTACATAAAACTGTTGTTTTTCCTAAAAACTTGTCGCCATAATGCATTAAGAAATCTACCAGTTCCGGATGGGTATCCGGCGTAGGAATAATTTCGAGTAACCTCAGGTAACGCGGTGGGTTAAAAAAGTGGGTACCGCAGAAATTCGCTTTGAAATCGTCAGACCTACCTTCTGCCATCAGGTGAATCGGGATACCCGAAGTATTGGAAGTCACTAAAGAACCCGGTTTACGGAATTGCTCTACCTGCTCAAATACTTTTCTTTTAATATCAAGATTCTCTACCACAACCTCAATGATCCAGTCGTATGTACTGATCTTTGACATATCGTCGGTAAAATTCCCTGTGGTAATTTTATTCAACACCTTTTTGGTATACACCGGAGCAGGATTAGTCTTCACCGTGTTTTGCAAAGCAGCATTTACAATTCTATTTTTCACTGCCGGGTGGTCCAGGCTTAGTCCTTTGGACTGCTCCTCCGCGCTCAGTTCTTTTGGAGCAATGTCCAGTAAAAGTACTTCAACTCCAATGTTCGCAAAGTGACAAGCAATACGTGAACCCATAATACCTGAGCCCAATACTGCTACTCTATTTATCTTCTTGTTCATAATTTTAAGTAGGAATTTTATATGCCAGTGTAAGTTTATTCAGTTTCTGTAAAGAAGAGATCAAATTGTTCTTTTCCTGCGTACTAAAATGGGTGTTCAGGTATTCATTAAAAGAGATCACAACTTCCCTTGCGAGCGCTCTTTTCTCACGGCCCAGATCAGTTAGAAAAACTTTCACCGAACGCTTGTCGCCGATAGAAGTTTCCCTATATATTAACCCCTGTTCTTCCATATTGTTTAGCATTCGTGATAAACTGGTTGCCTTAACGCCCAGTAATCCCGCCAGCTTGGAAACAGCGGTACCTTCTTTTTCAATATTGATCAGCACATAGCCAATGGCCTGCGTGATTCCGAACCCGGAAGCGATCTGATTATAAGTGTTGGAAACGTTCTGCCAAACCACCTTCAGGAAATAATCTACTGTCTCTTGTTGTTTCATTAATTACTATGCTTGCATAACAAAGCTATCGAATAAATAAATCAAATGCAAGCAAAGAAAAAAAAATTAGAAAAGGATCAGGAAGGCTTCCCGGGCAGGTGTGTCAGTTTATCTTTTAACACCAGATATTCCTTTTCCAGGTACCGGAAAGCTTTGCTCCCGACAGTCCCCTCCGCATAGTCCATCTTTTTCTTTTCATAATCCGCAGCAACCTGATCAAAACGGGATTTAACAGTCTGATACTTCGCTTTTTCTGCGATCTGTTCCGCAGTATCCGCAGCACCATTCAGGTTACCCACATAAAAACTATCAGAGATTAATCTTTCATTGGCGGATTTAAAACACACATAAACTTCCATTTGCTCCCTGATCATCCAGTCTTTATCCAGGGGGATAAAACAAGACCCATCTTCCCTTTTTCCAGCATTCAGAAAGGTACTGGCACGTTTTTTCCCCGGGTGACTAACCAGGACCAGCAGGAGATCATCCGGAAGCCCGTTTGCTTCAATACCAGAATCCCAGGTTAAGCGCAAGCCATCCCTTTCTTTGCTGACTTTCAGGTCTGCTGCCATTTCCAATGCACCCTTACTCAGCACAACTTTACTATAATCGACCTTAATGTTGGGATATACCCCGGTTAAAGCCTGTTTTTTATTGTAAGAAGTAGCCAGATTGTGCGGATTTCTAAGCGAACCTTCCGCCTCCAGCTTAAAACTCACATTGATAAAATCCTTCATGGGCTTCAACAATTCCATCGTTACCGCCATCTCCTCCCGGTTCCCCTTTTGTTTCAGCGTCGCTTTCCCCGGTTTACCCTTACTACGGCATAAGGCCTGTCCCCTTGACATATAAAACACCAGGTCTCCTATTTTTCCCGAAGGATGCCCAAATGGGCCTACTTTGCATACTGCCATGATATTATGGATTAATTCGTCTGTATTGACTTTAACCAAGATACTACTAAACAACAAGATATCCTATGGATTGGTGTTAAAAATACTAAATAAATTAGCAACCCTACACCAACCCGATGCAGGTCTAATTCAGGCCGTACAGGCAATTTTGCCCTGCAAGGCCCCAGAAACTTACCAGAAAGGCAGCACAGGAAATCACCAAACTAAAATCTCCTGCACAAAAAAACCGCCTTACCAGTTAAGGTAAGGCGGTTTTCAAATGATAAGAATACAGTCTAGTAAAGTGTAAATTCTACTCTTCTGTTTAACTGACGACCAGCGGCAGTTTTATTCGTTGCAATTGGTTGGTTTGGACCATAACCTACTGCTTCAATACGAGAAGGATTAGCACCCTGAGATACTAAATAAGCTTTTACAGCTTCTGCTCTTTCTTTAGACAAACGCATGTTTAAAGCCATAGAACCTGTATTATCAGTATGACCTGCTAATTTAAGCGCAAAGTTTTTCTCTACTAACAATGCCGCAACACGGTTTAAAGTAGGGTAAGATTTAGCACGGATTGTTGCTTTTCCTAAATCAAATTCTAAGTTTTTAATCGCCTCTTCTACTACCTTACGGTCAGCTTCAGTGATGATTACTTTTTCCTGAATTACCGGAACAGGGATTTTTAAAGCACAACCAGAACCATCAACAACGACTCCTGCTGGTGTATTTGGACATTTATCCAATTTATCAGCAACACCATCGCCATCTGTATCTTTCAACAGATCATTCATTTCAGCTCTCAATTTATCATTGTCGGCTTTTAATGAATTTGCAATTTGTTTAGCCGCTAATGCTTCTTCGTAAGTTAAAGCTACCGGATTGTTCCATGCTAGTTGTTTTGCACCTTTTTTGCCTAAAGCAAATTCTAAACCTGCATAGCCGTAGTTATATTTATCGTTGTTACCACGGTAAACACCATCAAGGTTATCACCATCAACAAAATTAACTGTCCAGCCTAAATCTAAGTTTACGCGTTCTGCCAATTTGAATTTAGCACCTAATCCAACAGGAATGATCAATTCAGAAATGGTTTTATCACCTGCATAATCCACTAAAGGACCATTAGCAGCTGCCGAAGTTTTCACTTTGTAACCTGCTAAACCAGCACCCGCAGAAGCGTACAATTGTACCGCACTGTTGGCATTGAACATGCTGATGTTAAATAAATTTACTACTGCATTTAAACTTCCTGAATAAGTAAGGTCAGTTTCGAAAGCATTTACAGCGCTTGTATTTGGCGCACCGCTTTTCCAGTTCTCCGAGTTATCACCTTTCAGTTTACCTCTAACCCCGTCTAAACGAAGGGAGAAATATGGAGTAATCTGATTCTTGATATATAATCCGTAACCCAGACTAGATTTCATATTAGAAAAATCATTTTTACCACCCAACGGAGATAATGGAGTTAAAACTCCGGCATTCACACCAATTGACCAGGTCGTCAATTCATTAGATTTTGCACCTGTTTGGTCCTGAGCCTGAACAGAACCTCCGATTAGGAGCGCAGCAATAGCTACAGGCAGGGTTTTAATAAAATTTTGTTTCATAAGATAAGTATTGAAATTATTATTACAATGTTTAATCACCGAACTCATTTCAATACTCAGGCCAATTATTTAAACTGCTTTAAACGACTGTAATTTGGGGGTAAGTGTGCAGAATTTTAGACAGCTACCAACCCAGCCATTGATCGTCGCCACGGGGGTCTGCGCCACCCTGGTAACTTCCATCTTTGGTTTTTAGAATCGCGTCTACCCTACCCATCGGGCCTCTTGGCTCTATTTTATAGCCTTTAGACTCCAGTTTAAGGCGGGTAAGGGAATCAATCGCTCCTTTCTCTGCATAAACCAAATCAGGCAACCATTGGTGGTGAAACCGCTTATTTGATACCGCCTGCTGCATATTCTGGTCAAATTCGACCACATTTAGAATGGTCTGAAAAACAGACGTTATAATCGTTGATCCACCAGGTGTACCCACCACCATAAACAGTTTCCCGTCTTTTTCGAGAATACAAGGGGTCATGGAGCTTAACATCCGCTTGCCGGGAGCGATGGCATTGGCCTCGCCACCAATTAATCCGTACATATTTGGCGCACCGGGTTTTACAGAGAAATCGTCCATTTCATTATTAAGCAAAAAACCTGCGCCTTTAACCAATACAACCGCACCATAGGAACCGTTCAAAGTAGTCGTTACCGATACCGCATTTCCCGCTTGATCGACAATAGAAAAATGGGTGGTTTCTTCGTGTTCTTTTCCTTTCGGTTCACCCGCTTTAACCGCGCTGCTCAAACTGGCTTTCGACCAGTTAAAACTGCTCATTCTATCTTTCACATATTGATCTGCCATCAGCCCCTGAGTAGGAACCTGATAAAAATCGGGATCACCAAGGTGAGTTGCACGATCTGCGTAAACCCTGCGTTCGGCTTCTACCATCAGTTGTACCGTAGAATCCTGCTGATAACCCCATCTTTTCAAAGGATAAGGTTCCACGGATTTAAGCAATTGAATGAGGGCAATACCACCACTGGAAGGCGGAGGCATGGTAATGATCTGGTATTGTTTGTAAGCACCGGTAATGGCTTTTCGCCAAACGGCCTCATACTGTTGTAAATCTGATTTGGTCAGGATCCCACCTCCACGTTTCATTTCGGCAATCAGCTGATCTGCGACTTTACCTTCATAAAAACCGGCTTTTCCATGGTCGCGGATCTGCTCCAGCGTACCAGCCAGCTCTTCCTGGATCAATAAGTCCTGCGGTGCCCATTTACCGGTTTTCAGTAAGGCCGTCCCATCGGGATTTAATTGTTGAAGCTGTGCTGCCAAACCGTTTAATTCATTGGCCTGCTGTGCGCTCAGTGGGAAACCTTTTCTGGCCAGCAAAATTGCCGGTTCCACAAGCTTTGCCCAGGGCAGCTTTCCATATTTCTGATGCGCGGCAACCATGCCGGCTACGGATCCAGGAATTCCGGATGCCAGTGGGCCATATAGGCTTTTATCTACGATCGGGGCACCGGATTGATCCAGATACATGTCTCTGGAAGCCGCAGCACCTGCTTTTTCTCTAAAATCAAGGGTATTGGTTTCGCCAGCAGCAGCACGGTAGACCATGAAACCACCGCCACCGATATTTCCGGCATTGGGATATACGACGGCCAGCGCAAACTGTATGGCTACGGCTGCATCTACAGCATTACCGCCTTTTTTCAGGATATCCAGACCTACTTTAGAAGCAAAAGGACTGGCGGTAACCACCATCCCATTGCGGTATGTTGATTTACTGTTTTTAACAGGCCCGCTGCCGGCACAACCTGAAAGCAGGAAGGCCGCAATCAGCACAAATCCATTAACTTTTAAAAACAACCTTTCTTTACTCACTAGTCTGTGCCTTATAATCTGCTGCATCCGTATATATTTTCTCGATCACTATTCCGTTTTTCTCCAGAATGACCTTTCTTTTTAAGCTTAATTTCGGGGTCAGTTCACCGCCTTCGATGCTCCATTCTTTGGAAAGCAAGGCTACGCGTTTCACTTGTTCCCATTTACCAAATTCTTTGCCGCTATAAGCCACAATTTCATCGAATTTTTTCAAGACCGATGGGTCTTTGATCATTAATTCATTGGTGGTATAAGGGATTCCTTTTTTCTCGCACCAGGCTTTTAAAGCCGCAAAAGTAGGAATAATCAAGGCCGATGGGAACTTTCTGTTTTCACCGAGTACCATCACCTGCTCGATTAATGGCGATTCTTTCAGTTTATTTTCCAGCATTTGTGGCGCTACATATTTACCGCCTGCAGTTTTAAAAATCTCTTTCTTACGATCTGTGATTTTTAAGTACCTGCCTTCGATCAATTCGCCAATATCTCCGGTATGGAACCAGCCATCTTTATCGATGGTTTCGGCCGTCATTTCCGGCTGGTTATAATAACCTTTCATGATGTTATGTCCCCGGGCCAGCACTTCGCCATCCGCAGCAATTTTAACTTCCACCCCGTCAATCGGAGGACCAACCGTTCCAAATCTGGCGGCACCGTGGTAGTTTACGGTAATCACCGGAGAAGTTTCTGTCAGTCCGTAGCCTTCAAATACCGGCATTCCTGCCGCCCAGAAGATACGGCATAAACGTGGGTTTAGCGCTGCACCTCCGGAAACGATCACCACGATTTCTCCACCCAGGGCTTCCTGCCATTTTTTAAAGACCAGCTTTCTCGCGATACTCAGTTTGAAATTATAAAAAGGCCCGTTATCAAATTCAAATTTCTCCGCAACAGCTAACGCCCAGAAGAAGATTCCTTTTTTGATCCCCGTCAGTGCTTTTCCTTTTTCCATGATTTTATCATAGACTTTTTCCAGCAAACGCGGAACGGTAGAGAAGGCATTGGGTTTCACGAACTGTATGTCGGCCACAATGGTTTCCATACTTTCTGCATAATAAATGGCTGATCCTTTAAACATATAAAGGTAAATGATCATGCGTTCAAAAATATGCGACAAGGGTAAAAAGCTCAGGGCTTTGTTTAGTCCTTCAGGCACCAATACAGAAGATTTTTCAAAGTTTTTCACCAGGTTATCATGCGTAAGCATGACACCTTTTGGCGTACCGGTGGTGCCGGAGGTATAGATTAAGGTTAAGATGTCTTCCGGTGTTACGGCTTTACGGTAGACTTCCAGGTCAAGGTCTGGCTGTGCTTTTCCGGCTTCAACCAGTTCTTCCCAGGAAGCCACGTCCTTCACCGGATTGAAACTGTAAACTTTCACTTCATGTTTCAGCTGCGCACATGCGGCTTTCACTTTTTCATAGATCAGCTCATCGGCAACAAAAACGGTAGTCACTTCCGCATTTTCCAGAATAAATTTAATATCATGTTCGGCAAGTGTCGGATATAAAGGAACCTGATAGGCGCCCAGCTGTACAATTGCGAAATCCGTAATGTTCCATTCCGGACGATTGGCAGACATAACCGCTACTCTGGAGCCTTTTTTTACCCCTATGCCAACCAGTCCTCTGCTCAAAGCATCAACCGTTTCACAAAAATGTGTTGTACTATATTTCTTCCACTCCCCTTTAACCTTACCACTGATAAACTCCGCTTTGGGAAAATTCTCTAAATTGTATTGAAGCAAATCAAATACGCGTGTGATATTTACAGCCATATGTGGTTATTTTTATAATTAATACCTGGTCCTTTCTCAAATCTAACAAATTATATGTGCTATTAAAACCAATTATTATAATGGTATGTTTTCTTTTGTACAGAATAAACAGGAGAAGATTTTGTGGCCCTGCCTGTATTTTAAAACCCGTTCAGCCGCGCAGATTTAAGCAGTATTGAAGGAGTAGCCTGGCTCAAAATATGGCTTTCCAGCATCCTGAGCGCAGTTATAAACCAAAAGTACGGCATCTGTAACCCCGGGTAAAACTATATAACCTTTCCAGATAAATCCCCGCACAAAACGACATAATCACGGGAAATATTACAGAAAAAACACTTTAGCATGACTTACGGCACAATAGTTGTAAGGCTAGGAATCGGTTACAAAAATTAATTAAAAACACAATTATGAAGAAATTACTTACTATTATTTGTTTATCAGTGATTGCTACGTTTGCATTCCAATCTACTTCAAACGCGCAAAGTTACAAGAATGCTATTGGTGGACGTTTTGGTGCGGCTAATGGCGTTACTTTTAAAACAACATTGGGTGGCAACAAAATGATAGATTTAATTGCCAACTTTAGATCAAGCGGTAACTATAGCTATTTCCGTGTAACAGGATTATACGAAATCTATAACCCAATCAGCAATGCTTCCGGCTTAAACTGGTACTATGGTATTGGTGGTACTGTAGGATCTGTGAAATACAAACCACATAACGAAAGCGATCTTTACTTAGGTTTAGATGGTGTTTTAGGTCTGGATTATAAATTTGCTGATGCGCCGATCAACCTTTCGTTAGACTGGAAACCAGCTATCGGATTGGTTCCTGAAACTGAATTTGACGCTTCTGGCGTAGGACTATCTTTACGTTTCACTTTCTAAGTCAACGTTATTCTAAAAAGGAAAAGGGTTAAGCGGTATGAATTTCATACTACTTAACCCTTTTCTATTTATAAAGCCGCTTTAATTAAAGCGGCTTTATTTTAAACGCCCATCCAGCCTTTACGTACGGCAACTTCTGCTGCCGTAGCATTCGGGTCGATAACTGCGATCAGTTTAACATTTGGGTTCGCTTTTAGCGTTACTTTGAAATCACGTATTTCGCCATCTCTTCTCACTCTCACGATAACCACATCACCAACTTTACTATCCGCAATTACCGGCATGCGCTCTAATGCCGCTTCTACCGGAATATCGTTTACGCTGATTACTTCATCATTTACATTTAGTCCATCTACCCAGGCAGCCGAATTTCTCGATACCGCAGAGATGTAGATTCTTCCTTCTGTTTTCTTAGAAGCGACACCGATATAAGGAATTTGTTTTCCTTCGTTTTCATTTTTCACGCGGATTCCAGCATAACCGAAGTATTTATCATACTCCAAAGGATGCGTTCCCGTTACATATTTAGCCCAGAAATCAGTAAAGTCTTTGCCACTGATTTTTTCTACCATCGCTTTAAATTCCGCATCGGTATAACCTCTATTCAGTTTCTTTCCCTGCAGGTACATGGCTTTCATCACATCATCCAGGCTTTTCTTTCCTTTAGTAGCATTGGCAATTTCGATGTCCATGATCAGACCGACAACTTCACCTTTACTGTAGTAAGAAACGCCGGTATTGCTTGAGTTTTCATTTGGTCTGTAACCTTTAATCCAGGCATCATAACTAGATTCTGCTGCGGATTGCACTTTAGCACCCGGTGTATTGGTTACCGTAGCTACTGCGGTGGCCAGGCCATCCACAAAAGTTGGCTGGTCTACAAAACCTGCACGCAATACCAGTTTATTCTCATAGTAAGAAGTGAAACCTTCAGATACCCATAGGTTAGTCGTATAGTTTTCATTGTCGTAATCAAATGGGCCTAAAGCAATCGGGCGCATTCTTTTTACGTTCCATAAATGGTAGTACTCATGGGCCACCAAATTCAGGAAGCCTAAATAACCATCTGGTTTATTGTAGGCATTGCGGGAAGCCCCAAGCACCGTAGAGTTCAAATGCTCTAAACCACCACCACCTCTTTCAAAGTTGTGTACAATAAAGGTATAATGCTTGTTTGGGTTTTCGCCGTAAATGGCTGTTCCCTGTTCTACAACTTTCGCCATATCTACTTTTAAGCGTTCTTTATCGTAGTTACCACCACCAAACATGGCTACGGTATGTTTTACACCAGAAGCATCAAATTCGAAGATGTCCTGATTTCCAACCTCTATCGGGCTGTCAAATAAGGTGTCAAAGTCTGCTGCTTTATAAGTGAATTTTTGTCCGGCAACCGGCTCTAAACCTGTAGACACCTGCGTCCATCCTTTATAAGGAATTACTTTTACCGTGCTCGGCAGGTTCAGCATCCCATCAGGATACATGAAAATTCCTGTACTAGATAAAAATGCGTGACGATCATCGATGAAAGAAGTACGCACAGAAACTTCAAATGCATACACTCTATATTTAATTTTAACGTTTTTTGCTTTTGCAGAATAGATTCTCCAGGCATTCTTTTTTACTTTCTCTACTTTCGCAGCTTTGCCGTTGGCAGTAGCTGTAAAATCTTCTACACTTTTCTCGAATTCGCGGATCAGGTAAGAACCCGGTGCCCATGTTGGCATCTTCACATCCACAAAATCTTTGGTTAGTCCGGAAATATTCATTTCCATTTCTACATAATGTGCTTGCGGCTCTATAAAGCTCAGTTCAAAAGCTACTTTTACCTGCGATTTTGCGGTCATACTTAATGATAGTAATACTACTAACCCTGTTAATGTTTTTTTCATTGAATTGTTTTCCTGCTGATTTATATATTCCCCTACACGCCTGTTTTCAAAGCGGCATTTTTTTTTGTGAGCTAAACCATCTGTCCTTTTCCCGGTCATACTGTTTCGCAAATTTATAATTTATCCGTTTCTGTTGCCTTTAAAATGGTAATTAAGCTGTAACATACTTAATACAAGCTATTAGAGGCGGTTTAAATAAATATTTTTGCTTGTTAAATTATCCTATTCAGCACACAAATATGAAACTAAGGTACATTATCTATACCCTCATCGCTCTAGGCATCGCCTATTTAGTTTACTACCGAATCTCTGCCAATAAAAAAATCGCCGGTGATGGTCCCGGAATGTCGAAAGGCAAAGGTGGTCCGGCAAAGGGATTACAGGTAAACGGGATGGTGGTTTCGACCAGTGATTTCAGCAGTAATCTGGACATTACCGGAACGCTGGAAGCCAATGAAACTGTAGATCTTCGTTCTGAGGTATCTGGATTGGTGACTAAAATTAATTTCAAAGAGGGTTCTAATGTAACGAAGGGTAGTTTATTGGTGAAGATCAACGACCGCGACATTCAGGCGCAACTACAGGATGCTTTAACTAAACAACGATTGAGTGCCACCAATGAAAACAGGTCTAAACAGCTGTTGGAAAAAGGAGCGATCAGTCAGGAAGAATATGATACTTCGCTTGCCAACCTGCAATCTTTAAAAGCACAGGTAAATCTGGTTCGCGCCCAGCTGGCAAAAACGTCTATATATGCGCCATTTAGCGGAAAAATTGGTTTACGCTCCATTTCGGAAGGCGTTTACCTGACCCCTACCATGGTGATTGCCAATTTATCGAGCATCAACCCTTTAAAACTCAGCTTTTCTGTACCGGAGAAATACATCGGACAAGTAAGATCAGGTGCAGACATTTCCTTTACTACGGATGGTTATCCGAAAACATTTACCGGTCGAGTGTATGCGATAGAGCCAGGCATCAATACCGCCACCAGAACTTTACAAATCAAAGCATTGGTTCCTAATGCAGATCAGGAACTTCGTCCGGGTTCTTTTGCGAAAATTAAGATCGACTTAACGACCACCAAAAATGCCATTCTGATTCCTAATGAAGCCATCATTCCGGTATTGAAAGGAAAAACCGTATTCATCAGCAAAAATGGAAAAGCAAATCAGGTTCCGGTAGAAGCGGGCACCCGTACTGCGGAAAACATTATGATCACTTCCGGATTAAAAGTTGGAGATACCGTATTAACAACCGGTGCCATGTCTTTAAAGCAGGATGCTCCTGTGAAAGTTACACTGGTTAAAAATTAAGTTTTATATATGAGTATTTCAACCACCAGTATAAAAAGGCCCGTTCTGGCCATCGTGATGAACCTGATGATCCTCCTTTTCGGAGTGATCGGCTATAATTTTCTGGGTGTCCGGGAATACCCGAACATCGACCCTACGGTAGTTTCTGTGCGGACTTCCTACCCGGGTGCCAACTCTGATATTATCGAATCGCAGATTACCGAACCCCTGGAGAAATCCATCAACGGGATAGACGGGATCAGAAACATTTCCTCTTCCAGTAACCAGGGAAGCAGTAACATTACCATAGAATTTAACCTGAATAAAGACATCGATGATGCCGCCAATGACGTTAGGGATAAAGTTTCCCAGGCAGCCAGAAGTTTGCCGAAAGACATTGATGGAAATCCGGTAGTCAGTAAGGCCGATGCCAACTCGGATGCCATCATCACCATGACCATTCAAAGTGATAAACGGAATGTAATGGAGTTGAGTGATTATGCAGAAAACGTGATTGCCGACCGCCTCCAGACCATTACCGGGGTCAGTAGCGTACAAATCCAGGGACAACGGAAATATGCCATGCGCATCCGGATTTCTCCGGATAAACTGGCTGCTTACGGTTTAACGACCCAGGATATTGTAACGGCATTAAACAATGAAAACGTAGAATTGCCTTCCGGAAAAATTACCGGTGCCAATACCGAACTGATTGTAAAAACATTGGGTAAACTAACCAATGAGGACGAATTTAACAACCTGATCCTGAAAAATGATGGTGATCAGGTGGTTCGTTTAAAAGATGTGGGCTATGCCGCTTTAGGTTCTGAAAACGAAGAAACGATTTTAAGAGAATCCGGAAAACCGATGGTTGCCGTTGGTCTGATTCCTCAGCCAGGGGCCAATTACCTGGAGATTTCTAAGGAATTTGACAAAAGATTTGAGCAGTTAAAGAAAGACATTCCGGAAGATATTAAACTGAATATCTCTTTAGACAATACGAAGTTCATCAAAATGTCGGTAACGGAAGTTGCGGAAACCATCATGTTATCACTGGTGCTGGTGATCCTGATCATTTACCTGTTTTTCAGGGATTGGGCCATTGCCATTCGTCCGCTGATTGACATTCCGGTATCCCTGGTTTTCACCTTCTTTATCATGTACATTTTCGGCTTCTCCATCAATGTATTGTCGCTCCTGGCGATTGTACTGGCTACCGGTCTGGTGGTGGATGACGGGATTGTCGTGACGGAAAACATTTTCAAAAAGGTGGAGGAAGGCTATTCGCCTTTCGAAGCCG
The DNA here is from genome assembly GCF_032677645.1 of Pedobacter gandavensis. Taxonomy (GTDB): domain Bacteria; phylum Bacteroidota; class Bacteroidia; order Sphingobacteriales; family Sphingobacteriaceae; genus Pedobacter; species Pedobacter gandavensis_A. Next base: position 162,255 of record NZ_JAVTSB010000002.1, read on the forward strand.
CAATTAAAGGTTCCAATGAGATTTTCTTTGCCGTTATTTCGATCTCGGTAACGCTGGCCGCAGTATTCCTGCCGGTGATCTTTATGGAAGGATTTGTGGGGCGGCTCTTCCGGGAATTCGGAATTGTGATCGGCGCTGCCGTCCTCATCTCGGCATTTGTGTCCTTAACCCTGACTCCGATGCTGAATGCTTACCTGATGAAAAAAACAGGGCATAAGAAGTCTAAGTTCTACAACATGACAGAGCCTTTCTTTGTGAAGCTAAATGAAACTTATGCGGAAAACCTGAATAAATTCCTGGATAAAAAATGGCTGGCCATTCCGATTATTGTAGTCTGTGTGGCTATTATCGGACTTTTCTGGCAGCTTTTACCCAAAGAAACTGCTCCTTATGATGATAGAAGTGCCATCAATATGAGAGTAACTACTCCGGAGGGTTCTTCTTTTGAATATACGGATCGTTTCATGATGAAAATTGCGCAGATGATCCAGGATTCTATTCCGGAAAAGAAAGTAAACATTACGATTACTTCTCCGGGATTTGGTGGTTCGGGTTCTACCAACAGTGGTTTCATCCGGATGGGCTTAAGTGATCCGGGAGATCGTACGATGACTCAGGATCAGATCGCGGCAAAGCTGACCAAAATTACCAGAGGTTATACCGAAGGGAAAGTGGTGGTGACGCAACAGCCTACGATTTCTGTGGGCCGTCGTGGTGGCTTGCCGGTGAACTATATCATCCAGGCACAGAACTTCGAGAAGCTTCGTGATAAAGTGCCTTTGTTTATGGATGAGGTGGCTAAAGATCCAACGTTTACCACTTCTGATGTAGACCTTAAATTTAATAAACCGGAGATCGATTTAACCATCGACCGTGATAAAGCGAGAAATCTGGGGGTATCGGTTTCCGATATCGGCCTTGCCTTACAATTGGGATTAAGCGGACAACGTTTCTCTTATTTCTTTATGAATGGCAAGCAGTACCAGGTGATCGGGCAGTTTGAAATGAGTGATCGCAAAGATCCTTTAGACCTGAGTTCCGTATATGTGCGGAATGACAAAGGTGAGCTGATTCAGATTGATAACCTTGTGACGGCAAATGAAAAAAGTAGTCCGCCACAATTGTACCGGAACAACCGTTTCATTTCTGCCACGGTTTCCGCAGGTCTGGCACCTGGTAAAAGTATCGGTGACGGTATTGCGGCCATGGACAGGATTGCGGCAAAGGTACTCGACGAATCCTTCTCTACAGATTTAGGCGGGGAGTCCAGAGATTTCCAGGAAAGTTCTTCGAACACCATGTTTGCTTTTGGTTTGGCGCTCTTACTGGTGTACCTGATTTTATCTGCACAGTTCGAAAGTTTTGTAGATCCGGTCATCATCATTATCACCGTTCCACTAGCCGTTGCCGGTGCGTTTTTATCGCTATGGCTCTTCGGACAAAGCTGGAATATCTTTAGTCAGATTGGAACGATTATGCTCATCGGGCTGGTGACCAAGAATGGTATCCTGATCGTGGAATTTGCCAATCAGCTGAAAGAAACAGGCAAGAGTGTGCATGATGCCATTCGCGAAGCTTCGGTTTCCAGATTAAGGCCGATTTTAATGACCAGTCTGGCGATTGCCATTGGCGCATTACCAATTGCAATGGCTTTAGGTGCTGCCGCAAAAAGTAGAATGGGGATGGGTATTGTCATCGTTGGGGGAACTTTATTTGCCCTGATCCTGACCTTATTCGTGATCCCGGCCATTTACTCGTACTGGTCAAAAGAACATAAAGCAAATACAGAATTAGACCTTTCGCTGAAAGCCGCATTGGCAGAAGAAGCGTCAGAAAAACTAGCGAAGACACATGAACCAGCTTAATCACTTTCAGCTCCTGAAATTCAGGAAGCTATTGTTCCCCATTGCCCTGTTGCTGATTGGCAGTACCACTGGTTTTGCCCAGCAAAAACTGAGTCTGGAAGAAGCCATCAGCACGGCCTTAAAGAACAATTACGACATCAAGCTCGTGAACAATGATATCCGCATTGCGAAAAACAATGTGAACCCGGGGAATGCAGGGATGCTGCCACAACTGACCGCCGATTACAGCAAGGGCGGCAGCAGACAAAATACAGTGCAAACCGCAGCTACCGGGGTAGAGAAAAAATCAGATGGGGTACGGAGTACCAACCAGAATTATGGCGCTGCATTGGGCTGGACGATCTTTGATGGTTTCCAGATGTTTGCCAATTACGACCGCTTGAAAGAATTGCAGAAACTGGGTGAAGTAAATTCCAAAGGAACGATCTTAACCACTGTTGCCGATGTCATCAGCGGTTATTATGCCGTTGCCAGACAACAGCAATTGGTGATGGCCACAGATACTGCCCTCGACATTTCTAAAATGCGCTTAACCATTGCCCAGAATAAACTGGCCATCGGAAGAGGTTCCAAATTGGATGTACTTGCTGCAACGGTAGATTATAATGCGGATACTTCTGCTTACCTGCAACAGAAAAACCTGTTGAGGAACAGTATGGTGACCTTAAATCAAGTGATGGCGCGGGACCTGAACCTTGTTTTCCAGGTAGACGAAGCGATTAACATCGAACAAAACCTGAATTATACGGAACTGGTTGGTTTAACGGAACAGTTGAGCCCGACGCTACAATCTGCTTTTATCAATAAGAAAATTGCAGAATTAAACTTAAAGCAGGTCAAAGGACAACGCTACCCTACGGTTGGCTTAAACGGTGGTTATGAGTTTTCGAATAGCACCAGTCCGACGGGCTTTAACCAGAAGTTCCGCGCCCAGGGCTTCACCTATGGCGTTACCGCCAGTCTGAACCTGTTTAACGGCTTTTTACAGCGCCAGAATGAGCGCAATGCGAAAATAGAAATCAATTCTTCGGAGCTTAACCTGGAGAAAATGCGCCTGGATCTGAATGCGCAGTTATTGTCTGCTTTTCAAAATTACCAGACCAATCTGGAGCTTTTGAAAGTAGAGCAGCACAATCTGGACATTGCGAAACAGAATCTTGACATTACCCTGGCGAAATACCGCCTGGGCAGTATTCCTCCATTGGAGCTTCGGGAGGCCCAAAGAAACTCTATAATGGCGATTACCCGTTACCTGGATGCACAATACCAGGCAAAGCTGACAGAAATCAGCTTAAAAGAAATTAGCGGAACGTTAAATATTCAATAAGATTGTTATTTTTAGCGAATGATACTAGTAGCAGACAGCGGTTCTTCGAAAACAGACTGGATGGGATACACCCCGGAAGCAACCATTAGCTTTAGCACTCAAGGAATTAATCCTTATTTTCTAAATGCTCATGATATTTTTAAGCTTTTTTCGAAGAAGAAAGAAATTGCCGCTTATGCTGAACAGGTCAAAGAAATTTACTTTTTTGGTGCCGGCTGCTCTTCGCCAGACAAAGTAGAGGTAATTTCTAACGGGATTTCCTCTTTTTTCACCCAGGCTTATGTTTCTGTGGAGCATGATCTGATCGGCTCTGCGTATGCAACCTGTGGAGATCAGGAAGGTCTGACCTGTATTTTGGGCACTGGTTCCAACATTTCTTATTACGATGGACAAACTGTTCATCCCGGTCGTCATGGCTTAGGCTATGTATTGGGTGATGAAGGATCGGGTACTTTTTTCGGTCGCAAGATGATCACCGGCTACCTTTATGGAACCATGCCGGCAGAACTGCGTGTTGCTTTTGCTAAGGCTTATCCGGTGGATAAAGAAACGGTGGTGACCAACCTGTATCAGAAACCTTCGCCAAATACCTACCTCGCTTCCATCAGCCGTTTTATGGCAGACCATACCGATCATCCTTATATTATACAGATTTTAAGAGATGGTTTTCAGGAATTTGTGGATAGCAATGTGAAAGATTACGCCAATTATAAAACGTTGGATTGCCATTTTGTAGGTTCTATTGCTTTTTATTATCAGGATATCCTTCGGGAAATCTGTGCAAAAAACCAGGTGCATGTAGGTAAGATCTACCAGAAACCGATCACGGGCATTTTCAATTATATCTTAAGAAAAGAAGGCATTACTGTTTAGGTAATGCCCGCTTTAACTTATTCCCCTATTAAATTACTCCTGATTTTCTATTCTTCTGTTCATTTCTAGTCTGACCATCAGGGCCATCCGCTCTAATTTCTTACGGTCTTCTTCGCTGAATACCCTTGGGTTTTTATCTACGATACAAACCGATCCGACCCTAAAACCTTCATCTGTGGTAATGGCTGCTGCCGCATAAAAGCCCAATCCAGCTTCTCCCACAAACATTGGGTTCGAAACCAGGACCGGATTCTGTATTAAATCTTCAAATACGGTTACGCTTTCATTTAATATGGCTAATGAGCAGAGGCTCATTCCCCGTACCATTTCACTACCCGTCTGGCCATGCTGGTCTGCTTTTGTCCATACCACATCCCGATCCACAAAGTTGATCATGGCAATAGGTGTATTCATCATAGTTGCGGTGACCGCAGCCAGCTGATCAAAGAAAGGTTCCGTTTTGGTGTATAATATCTTGTATTTTTTTAAATTTTCTAATCTTGCCTCTTCATCCAATGAAATCAGAAGCCCCCCCATGTTGTTTTCCAATTTTTTAAGATCTAATTATTACCTTTTAACAATTACCATACCCGGGTATGGTCTATCTCTATGGTAGACAGGAAAAAATGTATATTGAAACCAAATCAATCCCTATAGCATCTTTGTGCAATAATTTCTGCCAAATGCAAAGACGCCGCTTGCTACTCGAATAACAACCGGCTCATAAACAGCGCATAACGACCTGGGTTTCACCGGGTAATTATTACTCAATCTGTTGATTTAATAGCCTATTTTACTACGCTACCTGATTCATAAAATACTTTATTAGCCTAAATATAAATAGAGGTGCCCTCACACCAATTCAGTGTATAACACTGAATATCAATCAAAAGTAATCAAATTCCTTAAGTTTCTTAAAAAATAATAATTAGACTGTTTTAACGAATCACTTTCTCCGATTTGCTAAATTCCCATACATTTTTAGCAGACTTCAGATATTCGACCTTGAAGCTCTCATTAGGAGGTAAAGTGAAGTGAAAAACCAGGATGGTTTCGTTAGGATCTTTGGGTAAAAAGCCGGGAAGTAAGGTATCCGCAACCATTTGTATGTGACTTTCTGGGTAATTCATATGCAAATCTAAGGATAGAAATCAGGATCATGTTCATTATGAGTAAAATTTATCTTATTATTGATGGTCATTTAGTAATTAGTTACAATGAAATCTAATATTAGCCTCTTAATGTTTTTGCTGTTAAGCCTTTCCGGGCTGGCACAGGAAAACCCACGGTCTACGCAATATATATTCAACAATTATTTGTTCAATCCTGCTGTTTCCGGAATCGACAATTACACGGATGTGAAACTCGGTTACCGGGCACAGTGGAAAGGATTGGAGGGGGCACCGGTTACCCAATATGTTTCTATTCATGCGCCTATAGGTGAAGATTTTGTAAGAAGCTCTGTGAACTCCTTTTCCGGTAGCGGAGAAAACCCGCTGAGTCGAAGTTATGTGAACTCTTATACCGCTGCCGAACCGCACCATGGGATTGGATTCTATGCGATTACAGATAAGGCCGGACGGGTACGCCAAACCAATGTGAATGCCACTTATGCGTACCACCTGGGACTGAGTTACGACCTGAATCTTTCGGTAGGGATTTCCGGCGGAATGGGTTCTACAAGTATTGATGTGAAAAGTGTAAATGTTGACAATAGCAGTGATCCTTTGCTGACGGCAGATTACAACAATAAGATCAGGCCGGATGTAGGTTTTGGCGTTTGGTTGTATAGTCCACGATTCTTTCTTGGCGGTTCTGCCAAACAGCTGTTAGGCTACCGCGCCCCAACTGAAGTAAAAAGCACCAGTTTATCCGCCTACCAGACCACCGTTTTCTATGGTACTGCCGGTTATAAATTCTTTGTAGATGAAGATATTGCCATGATCCCTTCTGCGCTGTTAAGTTATTGGATCTCTGCGCCACCTACCCTGGATGCCAGTGTAAAGATCGCGTATCAGGATAAATTCTGGGTTGGTGGAAGTTACCGCAACAATGACTCTTTCTCTGCCCTGGTGGGCTTAAACTTAGGCTCCTTCGTTAATGTCAGCTACTCTTATGATGTAACCACTTCTGCCTTAAGATCCGTGAATAACGGAACGCATGAAATCGTGCTGGGCATTTTGCTCAATAACAGGTATCAGGCAAAATGCGCCACCAGACAATTTTAATTTCCAAAGCCGGTTTGCTCCGGTTTGCTTAGTTTATTTCGGTTTACTTCTGCTTACTTAACGCAACAGCGTTAAGCTCCCTCCCAAAGGTTTGCAATCGGCCCTGAGGTCTATCACATAATAATAGGCTCCGGCAGGAAGGTCTTTTCCTCTAAAGCGGCCATCAAAAGGTTTGTTGTACTGACCCAATGATTCATAGACCAGTTGTCCACTTCTGGTATACAGCTTAATGTCTACGTTCACTTTTTCCGGTAATCCGGAAATCATCCAGTAATCATTCATCCCATCCCCGTTAGGTGTCATGGTGTTCTTGATATCGAGGTTGTCATTGGTGACTTCTACTTTCACTTTCCGGAACTCACTGGTACAGGTTCCCAGTTTGCGGCGAAGGTAATAATCAGCGGTTTTAGAGGCTTTAAAAACGAAACGTCCGTTGGTAGATTCCATGATCGGTGCGGAATCGTTTTCGTCCTGGAACAGCTGGTAAGTCCCTTCTTCAGGTGCCACCACAGGCAGCATAATTTCGGTAGCGTAACATACCCGAAGGTCGTTCATTACCGGGGTTGGAATTACGATCGCTGGATTGGCAATCGTAAAAACCTGACTCACCGCCAGGCCGCAGGCGGTCTGGTCTTTAACAGTCAGCGTATATTTTCCTTCCGGTACGCCAATCAGGTCTTGTGTTGATTGTACTCTGGCACCAGCTTCGTTAGTCCAGGTAAAGGCATAAGGAGGAAGACCTCCGTTGATGCGCACATCTTTAACCGACCCCCGCAGCAAAGTACAACCATCGTCTGTGGCTACACCACTGGAAGGTTCGATCACCAGTAAAGGAATATTGCCTATTACAAATGGCCCAAGCTTAACCACACAACCATTTCGGTCATAAGTGTATAAGGTATAGCTCCCCGCTTCCAGGTCTTTCAATTCCCGGAAGGTTCCTGCCCTGTCTATATTGTTGGCATCTTTCCATTGGAAATTAAATGGAATCGGAGAATCAGAAGCATAATCAATTAAGATTCTACCATTGATTTTTTCGCAGGTAGTTGGGCTGATCGTTGGATTGAACAGGTAGATCGGTAATGGCGTTGCCGCTACATTGAAGGTGGCGATCTGCGTACAGTTTGCATTGCTCAGGCTGGCCACCAAACGGTAGCCCCCTGCTTTCAGACCAGTTAATGGCGGAATGATACTTCCGGGGATATAACCAGTTACTTTTATAATGCTGGCTCCGGAAGGTGCAAACCATTCGTACTGATCTGCATTGATGATGGTCACATTGCTGATCTGTCCGTTATCTTCATTACAGGTTGTATTTCTGATTTGTCCCTGGCTGATGGCAATGGTATTGATGATCCCGATTGTATATTCTCTCATGACCGGAGAACAGGCTCCGTCGTCGTATACGGTTAAGCGGTACCGGCCGCCTTCCATACCTGTTAAATCCAGGGTATTGGCTATTCCGGGTGTAATCACATCTCCGTTGTTCGGATTTAATTTATCCCAGTTATATCGTAATGCTCCCGTCTCATCGTCGATCGTTAATCTGGTGATTGAGCCATTGGCCTGACCGCAGCTGGCCTGGGTAATGAGTATAGCAGAAGTATTGACAACCGGCATTGGTTTTCTGACGATAGTGGTAACCGGGGAAGTCTGCTCGCATCCAGCCTCATCTTTGGCGATCACATAATAACTCCCTTCTTCGAGACTAATCTGTCTCCCGGTGCCTATGGAAAGACCGGTCGCCTGATTGAACCATTCGTAAGTTACGATTCCTTTTCCCCGTTCGGCATTGGCGCTAAACGTAAATCGCCTGTCTCCGCAACCGGGTGCGGGAACAAAAATAGATGCTGCCCCCAGACGCTGGTCTTTAATCTCAAAAAGTGGCGCATGCTTAATCACTTTACAACCATCGTTGATGACCAGTTCATATTGTCCTTCTTTCAGATTCAGAATTTCCTGTGCAGTGCCCAGGTCCTGGCGCTGTACACCATCGGGCAAAATTTTATACCATTGGAAAGTAATCCCTTCCCTTGGTTCCAATACTTTTATAGAGCCATCACCCAAACAGGTTACATCTTCTACGATAGCTTCATTGGGTAGCAGATCTCCGTTTGCAAAAGGAGAAGTAGTCGTATTTTGTAAACTGGCAGTGGCGGTTACATTTCTATTTTGCGGCACCGGGGATTGCCAGCGGCCATCGCTTCCGGTAAGTACCGTTGCAAAATATTCCTTGCCCTCACAATTCGGACAATTGTCGGTATAAAACAGTTCTACTTCCGAGTTGGGCATCGCTTTCCCGGAAACAAAACCGTTGCGTTTTACGAGCAGCTGAATATAGGGTTGCAGAATAAAATTGGTTAATCCGATTCCGGTATTGACATTACAATAGAAACTGTTCCGTGTAATTCTTACGGGTTTATTGGATACCGATTCAAAACCGAAATCATTATAAGCAATGGTGTTTCCGTCTCCGGCATCACCACCACCAATGGTTCCTTTGCCTTCGGTTTCTATTTTGATCCCGATGCCGTTTTTCATGTTCTCCGTTCCTGCGGTACCCGTACCTATTTTATTTCCCGTCAATACAAAGTCTGCATTTTTGATCGAGATTCCCTGCGTCCTGTTCCCCGAAACGATATTATTCCGCATGGTTACATTGGCGCCGGGCGCATCTATTTTTACCCCTGAAATCTCCAGTCCGGCCGAAGAAAGAAATAAGGCCAATCGCTGATAATCGTTTGTTCCGGTATAGTTTGTTCCAATTTTATTGTTGATGATGTTAATCTCATACCTGACATTGTTGTATTGGTTGATCCGGTTGATGACCACATTATATTGGTTTGCAGAAATCACATTTCCTTCATTCGCGTTATCACCTCCGATATTGATGGAGGTTTCATCCAGACTTGCCCGGATTCCGGTTACATTTGATTTTGCGGTGATCCCGTCGTAATTGACTCCGATTAAATTGGACTGGATGCTGATCGGACTTACCGGGGCACCAAAGTTATAATAGGAGCTCATCATCTGGATTCCATTTAAGTTTCCACTGATCACATTCCCTTTTCCCGGGGCACCGATTTTGATGTTACTGGCTCTGTAGAGGATCACAATTCCGGAGCCCTGGTTTTGGTTCACATTTCTCAGGTCGGTAATCTGTGCAAAGTCTTTCAGATATAAACCATAGATTTCTACGTTAGACACCGGGACATAAGTACTATAGTCGTTCCCTATTGTTAATCCGGGAAAGGTGTTTCCGATCGGCCGCTCAGGTTCCAGGATTACTTTTGCACCAGACACGCCCAGCGTAGACCAGCTCTGTGTACTGGCATCAATAACTACATTGGAAGGGATGAGGGGCAAAGCACTACGCAAGCGAATGGTACGGTCGCCATCAGTGTTGGCTGGTCCTGGAATACTGAACTGAATGATATATGGAAGGGTTCTATTGGCGGGTATCGCTGCCAAAGCGGCTCTTAAAGAACCTGGACCCGCATCCAAAATGTTGGTTACCTGAACAGTTTGGGCATTAGCTTTCCCGAAGCAGAAGAGCAAAAATACCAGTATGGTATATATAGAGTAGCGCATAATTGAAAAATAAGGACCAATTTACATTATTATAGAATGCAGTGGTAAATGTTTTTTCAACAAAGTGTTGATTATGAACTGAAAAGTAAAAACCCCGGTTGATAAAAGCGCTTTTCAGGGCTTTCATCAACCGGGGTTTACCGGGAATTTATAATTAACCTTTAAGTTATTATCTCTTAGTGACGATAAACTCGGTACGTCTGTTTAAGGCGCGACCTTCCGGATTATCTTTTCCATTTTTAAATTTGTTTTCGGCGATTGGCCTGCTCATGCCATAACCTTTACTGGTCATGCGGCTTGGGTCGATCCCTTTACTCACCAGGTAATCCACACATGATTTCGCCCTTCTATCGCTCAGGTCGAGGTTATACTCGGGAGTACCTTTACTATCGGTATGGGCACTCAGTTCAATTTCAATCGTTGGATTATCGACCAGAATGGTATATAGGAAATCCATCTTCTCTTTGGAGGCCTCCGTCAGTTCGGCTTTATCAAATTCATAAAGCACATTTTTCAACTCGATAGGTCCCGGTGGCCATGGCACCAGACAAATATCTTCGGTTAATAAGGTATCTTTTTGTGCCAGCTGGTCATAAGAATAAGTCAGGATTTTATCAAAGAAGTCCTTTTTTGAAGCTGTAATTTTTAACTGGCGGTTGGTGTTCAGTTTGAAACTGTACTTTCCATCCGGGCCGGTTGTAAACATGAACCGCTGTAAAGAATCCGAGACGGTAATCATTACATTTTCCAATGGCTTGCCATCTTTACAGTTAAACACCTGACCTTTCAGGTTCAGGAATTCACGTTTCAGGTGGAATACTTCCAGGCAGCATAAAGACTCCCTGTCGGAACTGATATAACCTTCCTCATCCTCGTCATCTGCCGGAGTAAAGTAAAGATCATCTTTGGAAGAGTTCATTGGGTAGCCCAGGTTACGGGGATCAGACCAGCTATCGAAATCGCCTTCACTTTCGTAGAAGTCGAAACCACCAAGCCCTACTTTTCCATTGCTGCTGAACAGTAATTTTTTAGTTCTGACGTTGTAGTATGGTGCTTCTTCATCACCGGCAGTATTGATGGTATTGCCCATATTGACGGCTTGCCCAAAAGATCCGTCTGGACGAATGGCGCAATACCATAAATCATATTTACCAAATCCACCCGGACGATCCGAAGAGAAGATCATATATTTTCCATTTTTACTGACAAAAGGCTGCATGGAATTGAAGCCATTGATATTGATACTTCCACTCAGTTCTACCGGATCAGACCAGGCTGAAGTGGAAGAACTCCGGTTGGCCTGATAGATCTTTCTGGTTTCTTTTTCATTCCATCCGGTCAGGAACATCGCCTTTCCATTTGGAAGAAAAGCAGGTGCCGCAAGCTCTTTATCTTTTACATTGATGGCTACTTTGGTCACGGTGATTTTTTCCTTCATCAGGCTTCCGGTTGCTTCATAGATCGCATTGATATAAGGACTTTGTTTTCTGGTCACCTTTGCACCGCTTTTATCATCCGATAAGACTACGCTTTTACCTTTACTATCTACCGGTCTGGAAGAGGTAAAATATAAGGTACTGCCTCTTAGTAATGGCGTGTAATTAGAACCTGCCTGATTGATATCGTTGTTTAATCTGGCCAGTTTAAATAGTCTCGGGTGACTGACTTCATACAAAGCAAACTCGCAGGAAGCAATCCCTGTTTTCGCTTTTTCCTGGTATTCCCCCTGGCCGTTATTTTTCTTCAGAAAGGTTTTGAAAGCTTTAATTGCTTCCTCATAATTCTGATTGGCTCTTAGGGTAACGCCATAATAGAAATCGGCAAGTTTGTATTTAGGGTTGCTAAAAGTCATGGCAATGGCATACCATTTTTCGGCATCTCTATAGTTTTTATATTGTCTTAAAGACTCCGCCAGCTGGTAGACAGAATATTCGTAATCTTCTTTCTTCGGGCTATCTTTTGTCAGCTTATTTACGAAACCGTAAGGGACAACAAATCCGGCAGTATCCGCAGAAATCTGCAGGGCTTTTTTATAATATTCCGCAGCAGCATAATATTCTTTATTTTGGTAATAGATGTCTGCAACCCTTTTACTGTTGGTTACAAACTGAGCAGAAGCAATACTGCCAAGCAGCATAAAGACGAGTAATAATCTAAGTTTCATGATACGTAGGGTTATAATCTTGGACAAAAGAAATTAGGACCGATAATTCCTTTTCTTCGGGTAAAGGAGATCGACAACTCCAATCCTCCCTGACTTTGGGTGGCTTTATTGAGGCTGGAGGTATTGAAATCATAACTTACCCCAATCACCATATTTTTAATATTTACCCCAAAGAAGGCAATTGCAGCATCGTCTACCCTATAGTTTGTGCCGAACATCAGATCAGTTTCTGTATTGACCATTACTTTGGCATAAGCGCCAATAGAGGTTTCTTTGGCCGTACCTTGTTTCATATACAGGGCATTTGGGGTAATGTCAAGCATATCGGTTACCCTTACTCTTGCACCACCATGGGCGGCATAGCGGATCGGCATTTTAACATCAGCTCCTAAGAACTTATCTACCGGTCTGGTTAAGTGGGCAGCCATTGCACCACCAAACACATTCACGGTCTGGTCTGGATTTCCATCAAAATACATCACCCCTACATTCACATCAGGAACCAGCGTATTGGTGGCACCATAATTTTCGCCGATCCCAAAGCCCGGATCATAACCTGTTTCCGGGTTAAACTGACTTCCGAGGGTAATTTTGGAAGCGTTAAAACTTTTGTTAATGATCCCTGCCTGCACCCCGAAGTTGATCATATTCAATCCGGTTTGTCCGAAGTGAATGCGGTAAGCAGCAGAGGCGAGGGCACTCAGGTGATTGTAGCCGATATCTCCGGCATTCTGATTTAAGATCATTCCACCAAAGGCCAGGTTTTTAACGGGGGCCATATCAAATGACGCACCCCCGGTTAAAAACGAATTGGCAATAGACCCCCATTGTTGTTTTGCATTGATGGAGACACGATAGTCGCCATCTATAACCCCCGTCATGGCCGGGTTCAGCCATAACGGATTGGCATAATATTGTGAGAAGTGAGGATCGACTTGTGCCATAACCCTTTCTGCTCCCAGATTTAAAAACGCGCTTAGTATAATAATTCGAATTAGGTTCTTCATAAGAAATGTGTTTTTAATTATCTCAATAGGGTTATTGTTCCTTTTTTAGTTGTTTTAGTACCGTCGTTCAACTCGGCTTCGAATTGGTAGACATAGACCCCATTAGGCTGTACCTGCCCTTTGTAAGTTCCATCCCATCCATTCTGAACGTTAGTAGACTCGAAAAGGAACTGACCCCATTGGTTATACAGTCGGAATCTCATTTTCGAGATGGTGTTTCCGTACACATACAATACATCGTTTTTACCATCATTATTTGGTGTGAATGTATTTGGTATGAAGATCTGATTACCGGCAGGGTTGTCTGCATTTGAATTGATGGTTGTGGCATCACTCATCTGACAAGCCAACTGACCGGTTGCCCTCACCTGGATGGTTACACCCTGATTTGGTTTTAAGCCGTTAATCACATGCGTAGTTCCGGTTATTCCTGAGCTTGGTGTTGTCCAGTTGCTACCACCGTCTACTGATACTTCGTATCCTCTGGCGCCTGTTATTGCAGGCCAGCTGAAGGTGACAGTTGATGCGGTAGCCGATTGTACGGAAACTGATGGTGCGGCAAGTTTTGGAAGAATGGTAATCGTTACTGCGCTGCGGGTACTGCTCAGACATCCCGTAAGGGTGTTTACACTGCCTACATAATAAGTAGTAGTGGCCGTTAATGCAGGCGTAGTAAAGGTTGTTCCTTCTGCTAAATGCGTACCATTTGTTTCTACACTGTACCAACGGTAAGTTAATGCCGGATCAGGATTGTTGACCCTTAATACCGCAGTGTTGCTGCTACATAATGGATCTACTGCACCTGACACCGATGTTGGTGGCGTTGGTAATGCTGATGGCGTAACCACTACTGCGGTACGGCTTGTGCTCGTACAAGTAGCTGTTGCTGCTTCTGCATAGAAGGTGGTGGTTGTGTTAATTACCGCCGTTGTAAAGTTAACACCGGTTCCCAGTGGAGATCCACCAGTTGGGTTACTGTACCAGTTGTAAGTGATTCCGGTTACCGGGTTAGTAATCGTCAGCACTGTTGTAGATCCTGAGCAGGTACTTACTGCTGCTGAGGCTACCGACGGTACTGCTGGTTTCACATTCACAATTACGGTTACTTTAACTCTTCCGCTTGCGATACCACATCCGGAAGTATTGGTTGCTAACAGGTAATAATCTTTAGTCAGGTTTAATACCCCTGTTTGTAAAGTTGATCCGCTACCTAATAAGGTACCTCCTGTTGCAGCGTCGTACCATTGGTAGGTAGTTCCTGTTCTTGGGGTTTGTACACTTAAAGTAACGCCATCACCTGCACAGATACCAGCACCAGCTCCGTTCACAATCACCGGTACTTCCGGTAATGGATTCACGGTTACGGTAATCACTTTCGCGGTACCAGGTAGATTTTCACATTTGTTGGCCCCTTTAACCGTCACATAATAAGTGGTGGTTGCAGTGAATACTTTTTCAAGTATTGGTCCTGTAAACACGGCATTTGTTAATGCTTCGTCCGTGTACCAGGTAAATACCGGATTGGTTACGCTAGTACTTGCTGCAGTTAATTTTACAGAAGTACCCTCACAAACCGTAGTTCCTCCGCCTGATAAGATCAGGTCTGAAGCCGTTGCCGGTGGATTCACAATCAGGGTTACAATTTTGGCATCGCCAGCTACATTCTCACATCTGTTTGAACCGGATACGGTTACATAGAAGGTAGTCGTTACTGTAACTGTTGGTTCGAATACCGGACCGTTTGCCACAGGAACTTTTAAGGCAGCATCACTATACCAGGTAAATACCGGACTGGTTACTTTATCAGCCGTAGCGGTTAATAAGGCTTTGGTACCGATACAGAACGGTGCAGTGTTACCAGCTACACTAATGTCGCCGGATACGCCTGTTGGGTTCACTTCGATGGTTACTGTTTTAGCACCTGAAGCGATGGTGTTTTCACATCTGTTTGTTCCACGTACCGTTACATAATAAGTAGTACTGGCACTCAATACAGGTTCAAACACCGGACCGCTGAAAGCTACATCCGTCAGGTTGGCATCGTTATACCAGGTAAATACCGGGTTAACTACATTAGGACTGCTTGCAGTAAGCTTCGCAGCTGATCCTTTACAGTAATTGCTATTGATACCGGTGATTGTAATATCAGCTGCTGTACCAGGCGTGTTTACGATCAGTGCAACAACTTCTGCATTACCGATATTGTTAGGACATTTATTATCTCCGCTAACGGTTACATAGAAGGTGGTATTTACCGTTACTATAGTTTCATAAACATTACCTCTGAATACTTCTTTAGTTAAGTCTTTGTCGCTATACCAGATAAATTTAGGGTTATCTACGGTAGTACTGCTTGCTGTTAATGTTGCTTTAGCACCTGCACAGAAAGGAGCACCATTACCGGTTACCGCAAGATCAGCATCAGTAGCTGGCGTATTTACGGTAATGGCCACTTCTTTTCCAGTTCCGGGAAGGTTTGGACATTTATTGTCGCCGCTCACACTCACATAATACGTAGTGCTTACGGTAACTACCGGCTCAAATACAGGGCCTACAAATTCTGGAACACCAGTTAAATTCGCATTCGTGTACCAGCTAAATACCGGATTCACTACACTAGGGCTGGTTGCTCTTAAGGTTGCTTTTGCTCCTGCGCAGAATGCTGTAGCTGCACCGTTTACGTTAATATCCGTTGAAGTTGCAGGTGGATTCACGGTAATGATTACCGTTTTCGCATTTGCTGCATTGTTTTCACATTTGTTTGTTCCGGTTACGGTGACATAGTAAGTGGTACTTACCGTAACTGTTGGTTTATACTCTGGTCCGGTAAATATTGGAGCGCCACCCAAATTAGGGTCTGTGTACCATTTAAATATCGGGTTATCTACTGTGATAGAGCTTGCAGTCAGGGTAGCGATGCTACCATTACAGAAACCTTTATCTACACCTGTTACCGTGATATCGGCAGCTGTTGCTCCAGGATTTACTTTGATGGTGATTTTTGTTCTTGCCGCAGTGCTGGTACATGAATTTGCATTTACCGCTTCTACGAAGAAATCATGATCGCCAACACTAAGGTTTGCCGAAGTTGTATAAGAAGCTGTATTTGCAGCTAATAATGTACCACCGGTTAAAGCGTCATACCAGTTGTAAGTTACTCCTGCTACTGCAGTTACGGCCAGGGTAGTTGCTGGTGAAGCCGGACAAATGGTTGTCGGGTTTCCTGCTACTGCTACCGGTGCATCCGGTGCTGGCAATATGTTTACTGTTACTTTGGTTTTTGCACTTTCGCAATTGTCGCGGGTTACCGTTACAAAGTAATCATAAGTACCTACCGCAAGGTTAGCTGCTGTAGTAAATGTTGGACCTGTCTGAGTTTCCGGAGTTGTTGATGTTCCTTTATACCATTTATAAGTGGCCGCAGCATCAGGGTTAAGTACGCTTAAAATAGCGGCAGTACTCACACAAGCGGAGACTGTAGCGTTGGCTACTTTCGGTGCTACCTGTACACGTTGAACATAGTTCAGGTCTACAGAACTTAACACGGCTACCAGACCAGATCTCAACCTCAATTCTACCCCGTCAAATTGTTTTTGTGGAACAAAAGAAAGGATACGACTTCCGTCATTACTTAAGAGATCTAAGGTGATTAAAGGATTGCTCGCGGTAATCATGTCACCGTTACTCACCAGGTTATTGAAAGTAGTGATTTCAATGGCAGATAGCACAGCAACATTCAGCAATTTACCAGGTGAAGTGATGCGGATACGAACCGTATCTCCAACATTCGATAATCTGGTAAATCCAACTTGCTGGTAAACCGAAGCGCCCAGGGCACCTACCGGCATCACCAGTGAAGAAGCAGAATTTGCATCGTTGTCTACTGCTCTTTCTTTATTAAATACATCAGTTAGTAAGGCTACGCCATCTACTCCTGATTTTACAGCAACCGAAGCAAATTCGCAAGGTGCATCTACCGGTATTGTTGCCGGTAAAATTGTTACGGTCACATTGGCTGCGGCCGAAACACATCCGCCAGGAACCTGAGCCGTTACATAATAAGTATTATTGATATTGGCGCCTGTAGTATTGGTAATCGGACCAGTCTGGAAGATCGCATTCGTAGACACCTGGTTTGTTAGATCTGCATCCGTATACCAGGTAAACACTGCGCCTGCTGTACTTGAACTTGCCGTTAATACTGCAGGTGTACCCGAAGCTACTGTTAATGCTGATGGTGTGATGATTGGTAATGTTAAAGCAC
This sequence comes from Pedobacter gandavensis, assembly GCF_032677645.1. Taxonomy (GTDB): domain Bacteria; phylum Bacteroidota; class Bacteroidia; order Sphingobacteriales; family Sphingobacteriaceae; genus Pedobacter; species Pedobacter gandavensis_A. The sequence goes on from NZ_JAVTSB010000002.1 coordinate 179,574, forward strand.
CAAGACCGATAGTTGCAGTTGCTTTTGCACTGGTAATTCCTCCGCAGGAAGTTAAGGATGCTTCTACTGAATAAGAATCAGCAGCCAGTACGTTCTGGATGGTAAAAGTTACGCCATCCTTACCTACCTGATAAACATCGGCACTGTTGTACCATTTATAGACTACGCCTACGATCGGATCTTTTACTTCCAGGATTACATCGCTTCCCGGACAGGTTACCACGTTAGCCGTTACCAGCGTTGGTACTTCAGGTTTTGGCGTTACCGTTACTGATACTTTAGTTTTATAACTTTCGCAGGTTGCGCTATTTGCAGATACATAGAAAATGGTATTGGCATTTACCGTTGGGCTATAGCTTGGTCCTGTGAAAAGAACCGTTGCACCTGTGGCATCATACCATTTATAAGTAATACCTGCCGCCGGGTTTTGAACCGTTAAAGTAACCGGCTGACCTGCACATGCGGTTGGATTAGCAACAGCTAATGTTGGTGCAATCAGGATTCTTTGTGCATAGTTTAAGTTTACCGTGGTTAATACACCAGCAAGACCTGCATTCAATCTGATTTCTACCTGATCGAAAGCTTTGGTCGGTACAAAAGTAAGTAAGGCCTGATTGTCGTTACTCAACAGTACCAGGTTAACCAGGTTGTTGTTGATCGCCACAGCGTCATTGTTACTTGCAGCTCCGTTAAGGGTTCCGATTTCAATATTTGATAATAAACCAAGAGAAAGTAATCTACCAGGTGTATTTAACAATACTTTAACGGTATCACCCACTGTAGAAACGCTGCCAAAGTTAAGGCGTTGGTACACATAGGCACCTAATGCGCCAACCGGCATCACCAGGGATGAACCTGTTTGTGTATCGTTATCGAATGCCAGCTGAGGGTTAAATACATCAGAAAGCAAGGCTACTCCGATCACACCATGTGTTTCAGAAATTGCAGCCTGACATGGCACCGGGTTTGGATTACCTCCATTGTTTACGGTAATCGAAACCTGTACAAGACTGGCAGAAAGACAGCCGGTCAGGTTTGATTTTGCTTCTACATAATAAGTAGTGTTTACCGATAGCGGTGGGGTCACATAAGTTGGACCAGTATACGCAAGGGTAGTTCTGTTGGCGTCAGTATACCAGTTATAGGTTACATCAGCTGTTACCGGATTGATGTTTAGAATTACAGTTTGTCCGGCATTTACTGTAGTTGCAGAAGCCTGAACTTGTGGTAGGGCCACGATTGGGTTAACCGTCACCGGTACTGCCGTACGTGTAGAACCGCCACATCCAGGGCTGATTGCTTCTACATAATAGGTTGTATTTGCTGTTAATCCAGGGGTTACAAAAGTTGCACCCGTGAATACCGGAGTACCTCCGGCAGCTAAAGTGTACCAGTTGTAATTTAAGCCCGCCACTGCATTGCTCACCGTAAGACTAGCTGCGCTGCCATAACATACCGGAAGTACGGTTGCCAATACCGGCGCTGTTGGTGCAGGAGTAATCGTTACCGTAACCGGTACGCGGGTTGGATTTGGACAGTTGCCTCTGCTTACTTCAATATAATAAGTAGTGGTTGCATTTAAGATCGGGGTCGTAAAAGTTGAGCCTGTGAATAAGACTGTTCCGCTGTTTGCAGTGGCATACCATTTTAAATCGGTACCACCATTTGCAGTAGCAGTTAAAGTGGTTGTACTACCAGCACAAGTCGTCTGACCTGTAGCGGCTACTGTTGGATTTGGATAAATCACGGTAGCGCCATAAATGTCAAGGCTGTTCAGGGCCGAAACCAGTGCACCAAAACGAATTTCTATGCGGTCATAAACGCCCGTTGCAGGGATGGTTAATTGCGCTCTGTTAGGATTTAACAGGGAAAGGTGGATCAATGACGAATTTAAAGGGTAGCTTTTTACAAGTGTAGTACCATTATAAATGTTAGCTACAGCACTACCCAATACACCTACATCAGCTAATCCAACAGAAGCACCAATATCCAGACGGATACTATCTGCAGCGTTACCTGGATTTGCAAAGATTAAACGTTGGTAACCGTTTGCACCTACACCTACCGTTAAATGAATGGTGGTAAAAGTAGCCGGATCTGCATCGGTAGAACCTCCCGCATCGTTAACGTTACACAACAGACAAATACCGTCTATGCCGGTTTCTTGTTTGTTTGCCGCATTACAATTCGCATTGGTTGGGATTGGCGTTACAGTTACAGTTACCGGAACTCTGGTTGCACTAACACAACCTGATGCATTTTGAGTTTGAATATAATAAGTAGTACTTCCTGTTAATGCTGGTGTAGTAAAGCTGCCACCAGTTTGTAAGGCTGTTCCGCCTGTTGAGTTGGCGAACCAGCTGATGGTATTTCCTGCATCAGCAGTAGCTTGTATCGTTGCTGTTTGTCCGGCAGAGATAATTTGATTGGCAGTAACCACTGCTAAAGCTGGTGCCGGGCTCACGGTGATCGTTACCGCAGTACGGTTACTCACTGCTGTACCAGAAACCGCTTCTACATAATACGTAGTGTTGGTTGTTAATGCTGGTGTAGTAAAGGAATTACCAGTAAAGACCGGTGTGTTTCCTGTTGCTCCGTACCATCTATAAGTAACGCCGCTTAGTATATTGGTTGGGGTTAATGTGGCTGTTGTACCGGCACAAGTGCTGGTTGAAGCGACTACCGGATCCCCTACTTTTACTTTAATGACAAAGTCGGTAGTTGTAGAATTGCCGGCTGCATCTTTAGCCGTGATCTGGAAGGTAAACGTTCCACCAGTTGTTGGCGTACCAGACAAGGTGTTTGTTGCCGGGTCGAAGTTTAATCCATTTGGCAGATTTGCCGCCGTATAAGTATAAGGTGCAGTTCCACCGCTTACTGATGGTAAGATTACCGGAGGATAGGCTGTGCCTACTGTTCCGTCAGCTAAAGTTGCTGATGGTAATGACAAAGCACCGATCACCCTTAAAGCATAAGTATTGCTTGCTGTAGTTCCGGCAGCATCTGTAACCGTTACAGAAACGCTGTATAAACCGGACTGTGCAGGTGTTCCGCTAATAATTCTGGTTAGTGGATCAAAGGTTAGGTCTAAAGGTAGGTTGGTTGCGGCATAAGTGTATGGTCCGGTTCCGCCAGTTGCAGCAGGAATAGTCTGAGGCGTATAAGGTATACCTACATTTCCATCCGCAAGTGTTGCCGGAGGAAGTACCAGTGCAGGGCCAACAGTTATTGGATAGTTGTTGGTTGCTGTTTTACCATCAGCATCGGTTACCGTAACGACTACCGTATATGGTCCGGCTGTAGTTGGGATTCCGGTTACTTCACGGGTACTGGTGTTAAAGCTAAGTCCTGGAGCAAGGCCAGTTGCCGCATAAGTATATGGGCCTGTTCCGCCTATAGCTTCAGGGATTCTTTGTGTAGGATAGTTGATGCCTACTGTACCATTAGCCAAAGTTGCCGGAGGTAATACCAACAGGTCTTTCACTACAATCGTATAATTCTGAGTGATGGTATTTCCATTGGCATCGGTTACCGTAACCAGGATCGGGTAAGTACCCGCTTTGGTTGGTGTACCGGAAATACCCGGAGTCGCATTATTAAAGGTTAATCCCGGAGGCGTATTGGTTGCCACATAGGTATAAGGCCCCGTTCCTCCTGTGGCTACAGGAAGGAGTTGGTTTGGATAAAGCACCGTTACCGTTCCATTAGGCAATGTTGCCGCAGGAAGCGTTAATGCTGAAGTTAGTTTTAAGTTAAAAGCGGTTGTTGCAATACATCCTTTGCTGTCTGTAGCAATCACCGAGAAATTATAATCGGTTGTTGCGTTCGCAGTTGGTGTTCCGCTGATCAATCCTGTGGTCGACAAGCTTAATCCTGCCGGCAGGTTGCCCAGTCCGGGAGCCAGCGTATAAGTGAAGGCTGGTGTACCACCGGTAGCCGCAGTAATTTGTTTTGAATATGGAGAAGATGCGGTTGCATTGTTTAAGGTACTTGCGGCAAATACAATCGCAGGGTTCACGTTTACCGTAACCGGTACGCGGTCTGTATTGGCACAACCTCCTCTGCTTACTTCTACATAATAAATCGTGGTAGCTGTTAGTCCGGTTGGCGAATAGGTATTACCCGTTGCCAGTGTTGCTCCTCCGCTTGGATTTGCATACCAGTTCAGGATGATCCCTGCTGCTGGTGTAGCTACCAGATTCGCTGTTGCTCCTGAACAGATGTCTTTTCCGGTAGCCGCGATTACTGGATTTGGATAGATGACTTCCGCAGCATAAACATACAATGAAGTTAATGCGGATACTACCCCACCCACTCTTAGTTCTACCCTGTCATAGATTGCTCCGGCAGGAATAGTGACTTTAGCGGTTTTATTGTCCAGCAATTGCAGGTTGATCAATCCGGAGTTCAGGTTATAAGTACTGACCACGGTATTGCCGTTCATCACATTCACCACAGTTCCTCCCAATACAGAAAGATCTGCTAATCCACCTGGTGTTCCCAAGATGAAACGGATGCTATCCGTAGCTACTCCTGCTACCGGAAAAATCAGGCGCTGGTAAGCTGCTGCGGCTACACCTACATTGACACGAATTTCGCTAAAGGTAGCTGGATCTGAATCGATGGCATTGATTGGATTGCTCACGCCACATAAAAGGCAAAGCAGGCCTTCCACTCCGTTGGTTTGTGCGGTTGGACTTTTACAGTTCAATGCAGGAACTACGCCCGCGATGGTTACTGTTACCGGCTTGCGATTTACACTCACACAACCACCCGCGCCAAGTGTTTCTACGAAATAGGTAGTTGCGGTTGTTAATGGAGGTGTAGTGAAGGTGGCGCCGGTTGCAATTGGTGTACCACCTGATGAAGCCAGGTACCAGTTGATGGTGCTCCCTGCTGTTGGTGCAATGGCGGTAAGTGTTGCCGTTTGTCCGCTACTGATGATGACATTGGTCACCGACAATTCTGCGTCTGCCGGAATGGCACTTACGGTAATGGTGGCTGCTGTTCTCCTCGCACTTAAACAAGTACCGCGAACACCTTCCACGTAATAAGTTGTATTTTCGGTTAAAGCAGCAGTGGTGAATGAACTACCTGTAAAAACAGGAGCGCCACCGCTGGAAGCCGTATACCAGTTGTAAACTACGTCTGCTTCTGCGTTGGTTACCGTAAAAATACCCGGCGAGCCCGCACAAATCGCATTTGCGGTAACTGTAGGTTGAACCGGAACCGCAGTTACGTTAACCGTTACACTGTCCAGGTCTGATTCAGAAACACATCCGGCTTTCTTTGCAGACACGTAATACGTGTAAGCACCCGGAAGCACTCCTGTTTCGGTGTAGGTTCCTGTATCACTCGTGCCACGAAATCCTTTAGTGCTGGTCGGAATTCTACGATAAAAGCTATACGTAAATCCGCTGACCGGGTTGGTCACGTTTAAAGTGACACTATTTCCGCAGACCGCAGCTAAGGCCGCACCATTGGTTGCTCCCGCAAAGGTTGGTTTGGCTACTGTTTGTTCTACCTCATGGACATTTAAACCACCAGCCAGCAAGTTTCCACCTACGTTAAGAAAGTTGGTGATGCTGATTTTAATACGATCAAATGGAAGACCCGGTGTAAAAAACACGGGAATTACTTTTTCATTGGCAAATAAGGTGAGCAGATCAAGGCCAATCAGAGAACTGATGGACCGCTCGCTACCTACTGGTGTATTCCCATTATAGGCCTGAAATTTTATATTGTTAAACAAGCCGAGGTTAAGCAGGCTTGCAGGAACAGAAACTGAAACTTTCGCCACATCGCTTGCCGTTGACAATTGATTGAAGAAAACAATTTGTGAAGTTGTATTTCCAAGTCCGACTAAACCCGTTTGTAATTGAGTTGCCGTACTTAATTGCTGATCTACTGAAAATGTAGGATTTTTTACCAAAGTCGATAGACTTACATTAACGCCTGTGCTCTCCCCTACACTGGCAAAAGCAGAAGTTCCGCAACTTGCTGATCCCATTGTAAAAGCATTATAAACGTTCATACTTACTGATCCATCAGTAATAGCCAGAAGCTTTGGTACGAAACTTAGCCTGATACGGACAGAATTATAGGCATCTGTTGAGGTAACTGCAAAATAATTATTGCCCTGGCCATCCTGAACAATCGCGGCCGTTACATTAGCGTCAGGCACTTTAGTTCCGACACTACCCGCTGCCGCCCCTGAATAAGCATCCAGCTTGACGATATCAGTCTTCAGTAAACCTGTCAGATCACTTACAAGACCTAATAAATCCAGGTTCAACCCAGCCTTTACGATTGGATCAAAACGGATAAACGTAGTTTGTCCGGGACTGAGGGGTTGTGGAAACTTGAGTTGCAACCATGCTTCTCCAACTGAACCCAGAACCAGGGTCGCAGAAAAGTTAGCCTTTAATGTTGCAAAAGTCAGATCGCCTATTGCCGCATTTCCTTCATTAACCACCGAACCTCCATCAGGATTAGGTGTAGGTGCAGACGGAAACAGCCCAATCGCAGCTTTCGTTACTCCGCTAGAGGGCGGTACTGTTGCATAATTTTTCGTCTGTGCATACGATTTAAAATTATTTAACGTTAATAAGACACAACTTATAAGAATAAAAATTATTACCTTTAAGTTTCTAAGCATGCCCGGGAGGGTAGATGTAGATTTCATAGGAGCGGAATTGGAACTATTTAATTATACTTTAGTGCAATTTTAGTCATACCTGCGTTCCTAAGGCTTGTTCGAATTGTTCATTTAAGCAAATTGGAATGAATTTCCTGTTCATTCTGTTCATTTTGCTGTGAGCCAATTTTCCGTTTTGCGTAAAAACCCGTATAAAAACCTAATCAGCAGGTATTTATACTGAACACACGTATTATGTTCGTTTTTTACTTGATTTACCCCTGTTCATTATTGTGTTGAAAGCATTATATTCGTTTAGTTTAAGCAATTAACGCCACTCAGCCTACTTATGGAGGATATATTTACCCTAAATGAAGTGAAGAGTCTTATTCTGGTGAAAACGGGAATTCGGACCATCACTCCTGCTGATTGTAAAAGGATCTCCATTGAAATCAGCAAAACACTCAATAAAAACGTCAGCGAGACGACCATCAAACGCTTGTTTGGTTTTGCTGTTGTTAAGCATAATTTTTCCAAATTTACACTGACTACCCTTGCGGAATATGTAAACAAGGAAGATCCAAAAAGCTGGACTAATGCCCTACCTGCCAACGCTCAGGCTCCTGTACAGACCTGGTCTGACATCCGTTCGAATGCGAAAAAAATAACAAACTTCACACTAAAAGGCATCAGGAACAGATCTGGTATTCCCTATGAAATGACGATCAGCAGAAAGTTTGCTGAACATGATTTTGAAGACTTCTTTAAAAGCGATCATAGTTTTACTTGTTTTATTTCCCAGCCAGGTTATGGCAGAACGATCCTGTTAAGCCATTTAATAGAACAGTTTTTTCAGGCGGAAACGGCTTCCCATTCAGACTCAACAGCCTTGTTCATTACGGCCAGTACTATTTTCAACCCGGATCAACACCACCTTAGTTTTGAAGACCGTCTGAAAATACAACTGGGCATCCCCCATCAGGAGAGCCTGCTGGAGCATATCAGTGAAAACTATAAAGCTACCGGCAAAAAATTCGTGGTGGTGATCGATGGTTTTTCTGAAGTGATGGTGAAACGGGATCTAAAAAAACAGATGTTTGAAAACATCATTAGCTTTATCTGTGCCATTGAACACAATGATGCTATAAAGTTGGTGATGAGTATGCGCTCTACCACCTGGATGAGGTTTTATGATTGTATCAGACATTCGGCTTTTTTAAGGTCTAAATGGTTTTCAGGGAATTATTTCAACCACAATGAAGTGTCTAATGTCCCTCCCCTAACGGGTCAGGAAATAGACCGGATCATTCATAAAATCAATAAATCGGATGTCCATGACTTAAATCCGAAGCTTAAAACACAATTAAAGTTCCCTTTATATATACAGCTGTATTATCAGCTGAAAGAAGAAGATCCTTATTTCAATTATTCCAGCAGCATTACTTTCCATGAATTGATTTCGAGATTCATTCAGGAAAAGATCTATAAATCCAATTATTACACGGAGAAGATCTTGTTTCTAAAGAAGGTAATTCAGCTCACAGAATATGGCAAGAAAGCAAATGCAGTTCCGAAAGACCTGCTGATTGCGGAGTTGTCGGCCTTTAAGAATGCCTATATGGAACTGGTTTCCGAAGGTATTCTAGTGGAGGAAAAAAGTCAGGATGATTACCAGCCAAGGGAATTTGTGCGTTTTATCTATCCGCATATCTTCGAATATTTTCTATTTATAGAGTTACTGGAAAAGTTTCATTTACAGGTCAACTGGACTTTCTTTGAATTTATCCAACGTAATTATGAGAGTAATAATGTACGTTTTCACCTGTTACAATGGACGATTCGTTTTATCATCAGGATTGGCGATTTCAGTGCATTAGCACATATATTTGATCTGGATCTCAATCATTTTGAGCGCAATTACCTGATTTTATTTATCGCTGAAAACATCAGATTCCGTTCCAGATACAGTCCGGATACGTTTAAATTGCTGACAGAACATAAGCTACATGACATCCTGATCAAACAACTGATCAATTTTGATTTTGTAGATTCCTGTTATAAAGAAGCCGTCAATGTACTGGCAGAGGTTGCCGACAGTGATGAGAACAGGGCTATTTATGAGAGTATTCTGGCCATTTTTGATGTACTGAGCATGGATCAGGACAATATTGCGATCAGGCTGACAAAAATCGCAGCAATGGATTTAGCCGGCTGGCCGATCAGTCCTTATGAGGTTTGCTGGCTGATTTACTTAAAACTTAGTAACCGGCCCGACACCTCCCACCCACTCATCCGTGATCTGGAAAACTTCAAATATCCAATGACGGAAAACAGAGCCGTCATTGACACCAGACAGGGTATTTCTTACCTGCTGCTGCTGATGCTCAATAAGTTCTATGGTCCGGAAGAAGGCACACTGAAAATCATTCAGCGCATCACGAAGCTGCATCCCAGAATGTTTTCGAGAAGGTCTCCTTTTTCCATCTTTATGATGACCATATTAGGCATCTCCAATTCTAAAGTTAATCCGGGAAAGAAAACAGATCAGCTGGAGCATATTTTAGCAAGAATCCATGAGAACAAGTCTAGATTCAGGCTAACAGAATACTCTGAATGTATGTTTAGGTTAATGATGGCCAATCAATTGAGGTTGCGTGGGGAATTTGTAAAAGCTTATGAGTATTCCAATGAAAGTCTACAGATTTTCAAAAGAAACGAACTCAATCTGAACTGCATTATGGCCTATGACCTGATGATTTCGATCTTCCAGGACTTGCATGATACGGTCAAGGTGAATGAGTATAAGTATGAAAGGCTATGTTTTATGGAGGAAAGAAAAATCCCGCATCGTTTATTAGTCACGGTGGGATAGTTTTCATTTGACTTATTATCAAAGTTCATTATCAATAGAAAAGGGCCTGCGCTTCAAGAACAGACCCTTTTCAATGTACAGGTTAAATCAACCCTTCTCTTACGCATAAACTGATCAGTTCAGAGCTGGTTTTTACGCCAGACTTCCTGATGATGTTTTTGCGGTGCGAATGCACAGTATGCAGGGAGATAAACAGCGTATCCGCGATCTCTTCACTTTTATTACCGAGTGCAATCAGCTTAATGATTTCCATTTCTCTTTTGCTAAACTGCAGGTTTAGAGATAGGTTTTCCGGTTCCGGATTAAGGGTGACCGGCCAGGCTTTCTTCGTACCCATGGTATCTACCAGGGAAGGAATGTAATTGTTTACCGAGGTAATGTGGTTCACATTGGTATGAATGTGCAATACCTGAGCAATACGGCCCGAATCATCTTTAGTAAGATAAACAGACTCATTATGAAAGAGTTCATAACTGCCGTCTGCCATTTTAAACCTCAGGCAATAAGAGGTTTTGTAATAAGTTTTAATGTTTTCTTTATTCATTTGATCCAACATGAAGCGGACGCTTGCCGATTCTGTCTGAGCCACATAATTGACATCCGCCGGATGTATGCGGCCTAAGATATCATCTACTGTGGCAGATGTTGGGTCCAGACCTAAAACGGCTGCAATGCCGGGATCTACATATTTGATTTTTTTATCGCAAAAATCTACTACATAGTAAAAGTTTCCGGAGCTAAGAAATGAGGGTAGATACTGATCTAAGTTCAATTCAGGCAGGGCTATAGTCGAACGTGTATAAAAATCACTATACCTGTTCCAGGTATCGTAAATGACGTTGTTATTAGATTCCATAAGGTTAATTAAATAGATTAAAAAAATAAAAAAGCTCGTTTTTTACCTTTTTTAAAAATGTAAAATTGTAGTGCGGAGGGTTAATCTAGCTTACCCCCTTGCGGCTACCAGATACAATTATTCATTAACAGATAGACCTCTAAAGATTGGTTTTCGTGTTGTGTACTGGTTTCGCTGACGACTCGTGAAGCGAAAGAATTAAGAGAAATTTTTAACATTGTAAATAGGGATTAGATTAATAATTATGGATTGATTAGATTCATATTTAAAAGGATATAACTCATGCTTTTTTTCATTTGCATCATCTTTTTCCAAATCAAAAACTATCATTTCCTGCCGGGATGCGCAAATAACGAGCAGCCTCCTCAGAAGGTATCAACAAAGTGACAATTGAAAAACGATACAAATGAAAGATTATTGCTTCGATTGAAGAGCAATAGCGATTGGAAAGGGTTAAACTAAAGATGAGCATCGGCATAAAAAACGAGTTATTTTAATTTAAAAGAAATTCAAGTGATTCACAAGCCCTGAGCATATATAGGCTCAAGGGATTTGAACTTCTAATGCGCAATGAACCGCAAAAATTAATCCAAGTACCCAAAAAAAGCATCCCTATAACTAGTGATTTTGTTGAACCTGGATTCGACAAATGGATTACACGTAGTTAAAAGGATGCTTTTATATTTATTTATGAAATTTTCGGGAGATTAAAACCCCCGGAATCTGATACTTACCGGAAATGACAGTTTTTAAAGCTCTATAATTGTGTCAAATAGCTACAAAACTGTCACGAAATCCGGAAACCTGCACACAAAGACCAGATATTCTTCTTCAAAAAAGTCATTAGAGAAAATACGACTAAAAATATTATAAACTATCCTGAAAATAAGAAGACAAAATAGTTAAATAAAATACACGAGATTTCTCTATTTAATCATTTTCAACAGGTAAGCTCCATAGCCACTTTTCACTAAAGGGGCAGCAATTGCCGACAGCTGTTCTTTGCCAATAAAGTTCATTCGGTAAGCGACTTCTTCAATACAGCCGATCTTTAGTCCCTGGCGTTCTTCGATGACCTGTACAAACTGACCAGCCTGCATTAAGGAATCAAAAGTGCCGGTATCTAACCAGGCTGTTCCACGGCTTAATACGCCGACTTTAAGCTTGCCCTGCTCCAGATAGACCTTATTTACGTCTGTAATCTCATACTCCCCTCTTGGAGAAGGTTTGATGTTCTTCGCAATTTCTACTACAGAATTGTCGTAGAAATACAGTCCGGGAACCGCATAATCAGATTTAGGATTTACTGGTTTCTCTTCAATTGATACTGCCTTTTTGTTTTCATCGAATTCTACAACGCCGTAACGTTCAGGATCTGAGACCTGATAAGCGAAAACGACCCCACCTTCAGGATCTGCGCTACTTTGCAGTAGTTTAGCCATTCCATCTCCGTAAAAGATATTGTCTCCTAAAACCAATGCCACTTTGTCTGTTCCGATAAAATCGGCACCAATCACAAAGGCCTGAGCCAAACCATTGGGTTGCTCTTGCACCGCATAAGAGAATTTACAGCCCAGCTGACTTCCGTCGCCCAGTAGTTTCTCAAAATTAGGCAGGTCATGCGGTGTAGAGATGATCAGAATTTCGTTAATTCCGGCAAGCATCAGTGTGGACAATGGATAGTAAATCATCGGCTTATCATAAACCGGCATCATTTGCTTACTCATCACCAGGGTTAAGGGATGCAGACGTGTTCCACTTCCCCCGGCAAGTATAATTCCTTTCATGTATTGGTTATTTTATGGCGTGAATACACTTAACCAGGCTGTCTCTCCAATAAGGAATCTCAAGGTTAAATGCAGTTTTTATTTTAGTTTTATCCATCACCGAGAAGGCTGGACGGCGGGCTTTGGTTGGGTAAGCACTGGTAGGAATGGGATAAACCCTGACTTCTGTTGCACTGATTTCGAAGATTGCTTTCGCGAAATCGTACCAGGAACATAATCCTTCATTACTATAATGGTAGGTTCCGTAAGCTTTATTATCGGAAGCAATTACGTTTAGGATCACTGCAGCCAGGTCTACACCATAAGTTGGCGTTCCTACCTGATCTACGATAATGCTCAGTTCATCGCGTTCTGCACCTAGTTTAAGCATCGTTTTTACAAAATTCCCCGCGAATTCTGAATACAGCCAGCTGGTGCGCAAGATATAATGCGCATCCAGCTGCTGCGCGATTTCCAGCTCCCCCTGGAGTTTTGTTTTCCCGTAAACATTGATCGGCACTGCCGGATCTGTTTCTTTTAACAAAGCCGGGATATTCCCTTCAAAGACAAAATCCGTAGAAATATGAATCAGCGTCGCCTTAAATTCTACACAAAGCAGGGCCAGATTTGCGGCCCCTGTACTGTTGATTTTTTCGCAAAGTTCAGGTTCGTCTTCGGCTTTATCTACGGCAGTATAAGCTGCACAATTGACCACAAACTCAGGCGATTCGCTGGTAAACACCCCCCTCAGTACTTCCAGATCCAGGATATTGCCTTCGATTTCATCGAGATAAACAAAATCCTGTAGCTTATGCGTTGTAGTTAATTTGCTGAGACATTGTCCAAGCTGGCCGATTCCGCCAAAAACGATTACCTTTCCTTTATTGCTCATTATATTCGTATTGTTGTTTATAGTAGTCCTGATAATTCCCTGAGGTTACATTTTCTAACCATTCGTCATTTTCAAGATACCAATCTACGGTTTTTGCCAGACCTTCTTCAAATTGTAGCGAAGGTGTCCAGTTCAGTTCAGTTTGTAATTTTCCAGAGTCAATTGCATAACGAAGATCATGCCCTGCGCGATCCGTTACATAGGTAATTAATGCGGCAGAACTTCCGGCTTCACGGCCTAATTTCTCGTCCATAATGCGGCATAATAAATGAATCAGGTCTATGTTTTTCCATTCATTATGGCCACCAATATTATAGGTATCGCCAGCTTTAGCCTGATGAAAGATCCGGTCTATGGCCGAAGCATGGTCTTCTACCCAAAGCCAGTCGCGGATATTCTCCCCTTTTCCATATACCGGAACGGGTTTATTATTCTTGATGTTATTGATCGCCAATGGGATTAATTTCTCCGGAAAATGATGAGATCCATAATTATTAGAACAGTTGGAAATCACCACATCCAGTCCGTAAGTATCATGGTAAGCGCGCACAAAATGGTCAGAACTCGCTTTTGAAGCTGAATAAGGGCTGTGTGGATCGTAAGCTGTGGTTTCTGTAAACATCCCTGTTTCGCCCAAAGAGCCATAGACTTCATCTGTACTTACATGGTAAAAACGGTGATTTTCATAATCGCCTTTCCAGCTTTCTTTTGCTGCATTTAACAAATTTACGGTCCCGATCACATTGGTCATCACGAATTCCATAGGGTTGCTGATGGAGCGATCTACATGCGATTCTGCCGCCAGATGAATCACTGCATCAGGTTTTTCAGCTTGAAAAAGTTCGCTTATAAATGCCGCATCAGTGATGTCTCCTTTGATGAAACGGTAATTAGGGGCATCTTCTAAATCGGTCAGGTTCAACAGATTCCCTGCATAGGTTAGTTTATCCAGGTTAATAATCTGGTAATCAGCATAATTTTTAATAAACTGTCTGACTACATGAGAGCCAATAAAACCCGCTCCCCCGGTAATTAAAATCTTTTTCATCATTCTTTATAGGTTAAAAGCTATTAGTAGGCATTATCTTCTCCTTTGATCATATTGATGACTGTCATAAAGACAATCTTTACTTCCAGCATAGCCGTCCAGTTTTCGAGGTACCAGATGTCGTGCTGAACACGTTTTTGCATAGATCCTTCTTCCTTGGTTTCCCCTCTAAGGCCGTTTACCTGGGCCCATCCGGTAATACCTGGTTTCAGAAAATGGCGCACCATAAACTGATTAATGATGGCGCGGTACTCCTCTGTATGTTTCAACATATGCGGCCTTGGCCCTACTACACTCATATTGCCCATTAATACATTAAAGAACTGCGGGAGTTCATCGAGACTGGATTTACGCAGGAATTTCCCGATTCCGGTGATGCGGTCGTCATCTTTAGTGGCCTGTTTCTGATCACTATCGTTGTTCACCTTCATGCTTCTAAACTTATAACAGTAGAACGGCTCGTCATTACGACCACTTCTCAGTTGTTTAAATAACACTGGTCCTCTGTTTTCCAGTTTAATCAGAATGGCAATTAAGGGGTATAACCAGCTCATCAGAAATACGATCACGCTAATGCTGAAAATCACATCGAAAGCCCGTTTTTTGAATCGGTTTCCGATACTTTCCAGAGGTTCTTTTCGTAGTGAAATGACCGGAAACTCCCCCCCTACATAACTAATGGTATAAGGTGAAGCGATGGTTGCGGCCATATCCGGGATAAATTTCACACGGAGACAGTGTTTATCGGCTTCCTGCAAAAAGGGCTGAACTAAAGCCATTTTATGTGGCTCTAAAGCCACATAGATGTCTTTAACCCCATTTAAGGCCGCTTTTCCCATTTTAGAAATGAAGTTTGTGGAGAGGCGACCGTTTTCATCCCCATAAATACGGCTGCCATCATCCAGGTATCCATAGAAATCTATATTGTATTGGCGATCGAAATAATGCGCAAGGCGGAGTCCCGTTGGATTTACCCCAATCAAGGCTACTTTCTTACTGACATTAAAGCGATGAACCAGTAGGGACTGGAAGGCCGTGCCCAGAAAACGATTCAGGATAAACCCGAACACTAACAGGGCATAGAAGACCACCAAAAAGGTTCTTGAAAATTCGATATCTCTGGAAAAAAGCAGATACAAGGCGAAAATCACCGCATGTAAGGCGACGCTGCGCCAGGTTCCCCTGTAAATTCTTTCCAATCTTCTGGAGCCATAATCGGTATAAAGACCGAAAATTGCCGAGTTAAACAACCATGCAAGGTTACAAACAACCATATAATGTTGCCATAACTCGTATGAAACTGTTTTTCCCAAATATTCCGTAAGATAATAAGCTAAAATGTAGATCAAATTAAGCATTACGACATCCGTAATAGGCAAAATATATCTAAGTAGGTACAAATAACGAGTCTGCATCTGGATTTGGATAAGTTAAAGTTGAATTATTAAAGTATTATCAATAAATAATGCTCAAAAAACATGTTATCTGAGAAAAATAACAGGAAATATTCCTGCTATAATAAAAACCCAATAACAATTACCAAAATTAACTCCATTACAGAA
This sequence comes from Pedobacter gandavensis, assembly GCF_032677645.1. Taxonomy (GTDB): domain Bacteria; phylum Bacteroidota; class Bacteroidia; order Sphingobacteriales; family Sphingobacteriaceae; genus Pedobacter; species Pedobacter gandavensis_A. The sequence continues at coordinate 195,207 of NZ_JAVTSB010000002.1, forward strand.
TAAAAAGCTCCCCACAAATAGGTATTTTAACAAAAACAACAACATTAACAACATCCACAGGACTTCATTTCGCAAAATGATGGGTATTTTTACAATAAAATAAGATTAAAAAATATATCATTTATGAAAATCGCGGTAATAGGAACAGGGTATGTCGGTCTAGTAACCGGTACCTGTCTCGCTGAGACAGGAAATGAGGTGATCTGTGTAGACATCGATCAGTTGAAAGTTGAAAAGATGCAACATGGGATTATTCCAATTTATGAACCAGGACTAGACATCTTGTTTCTAAGGAATATTTCGCAGAAGCGATTGAGTTTTACAACCGATTTGGCAATGGCTATTAAGGATGCTCAGATCATCTTTATGGCCTTACCAACGCCTCCGGGAGAAGATGGCACAGCCGACCTTTCTTATATCCTGGGTGCAGCGGCCGATATCTCGAAACTGATCACTTCTTATAAGGTAATCGTCAATAAATCCACCGTTCCGGTAGGTACAGCCGACAAAGTAAAGGCGGTTTTTGAAGCGAATACTGAGGTTAGAGTTGATGTAGTTTCCAACCCTGAATTTTTACGTGAAGGTGTTGCCGTAGACGATTTTATGAAACCAGATCGCGTAGTGATCGGGACAAAAAGCGACAGAGCCATCAGACTGATGACCGAAATTTACGCCCCTTACGTGAGGTCTGGAAACCCGATTTTGTTTATGGATGAGAAGTCTTCTGAATTGACAAAATATGCAGCGAATGCCTTTCTGGCCACAAAAATCACCTTCATGAATGAGATTGCTAATTTATGCGAACTGGTTCATGCAGATGTAGATGCTGTGCGCCTTGGGATTGGTTCTGACGACCGTATTGGTAAGCGTTTTCTATTCCCTGGCCTTGGTTATGGCGGTAGTTGCTTCCCTAAAGATGTGCAGGCGTTATCGAAATCTGCCGAGGAGCACCTATATGATTTCCAGATCCTGAAAGCGGTAATGACCGTAAATGAGAAACAAAAAACCGTGTTGGTGGATAAGATCCTGAAGTATTATAAAGGGGACCTGAAAGGCAAACATTTTGCGCTATGGGGACTGGCTTTTAAACCGGAAACTGACGATATCCGTGAGGCACCAGCTTTATATATCATCAACAGATTGCTGCTTAATGGCGCTACAGTGACCGCTTATGATCCTGAAGGCATGAACAATATTAAGACTTTATTGGGTGATCAGATCAATTATGCAGACAATCAGTATGATGCATTAGCAGGCGCTGATGCCTTATTAATCGCTACAGAATGGTCTGTGTTTAGAAATCCTGATTTTGAAAAAATGGAAGAAATCATGAGTCATAAAGTCATTTTTGATGGCCGTAATCTTTATGATCTTCAAAAAATGATCGATCTGGGTTATTATTATAATAGTATTGGCAGGTCGCTGATTACCAATCCGGCAATACCTTACACGTCTGCTGCGACCACTACAGGTACTGTTAAAGGTTCTGCTACAGCAAAAACACAAAACCCAAACGAACTTGTGTCTTTATAACACCTGAAAAACATGGATAAAAACAATTATGTATTGATTATGGCTGGCGGTGTAGGCAGTCGCTTTTGGCCAAAAAGCCGTAATCATTTTCCGAAGCAGTTTTTAGATATTTTAGGAACAGGGAGGTCGTTGCTACAGCTTACGTACGAGCGTTTTCTGAAATTATGCCCGGCCTCCCACATTTATATTGTCACGAATAGCCAATATAGTGACCTTGTGCTGGAACAGCTGGCGGGTATTGCCCCGGAGCAACTCATTTGCGAACCCAGCAGAAATAATACGGCTCCATGCATTGCTTATGCCTCTTTTAAGTTGGCAGCACTGAATCCGGAAGCGAACCTAGTGGTGGCTCCTTCAGATCATTTTATCCAGTATGAGGCCATTTTTGTAGAGAAAATCCGCAGCGCTTTAGCCTATACTGCCAGTCATGAAGCATTGGTTACTTTGGGCATTAATCCAACCAGACCCGATACCGGCTATGGCTATATTCAGTATGGTCAGGAATCGGAGAAAGGCATCTATAAAGTCGAGAAATTCAGGGAAAAACCCAACCTTCCTACCGCAAAAGAATACCTGAAAGAAGGGAATTACCTTTGGAATGCAGGGATATTTATCTGGAAAGCGAAGTCGATTATCCAGGCGTTAAAACAGCATACTCCTGACATTCATGACCTATTTGAAAGTGGGAATGTCTATTATAATCAGCCCGAAGAGCGCGCTTTTATTGACCAGAAATACCCGCTGGCACCAAACATTTCTATCGATTATGCCATCATGGAACAGGCGGATAATATCTACACCATTCCTGCAGATTTCGGCTGGTCTGACCTTGGCACCTGGGCTTCTTTACATGAATCCGCAGACAAAGATGCGTCTGGAAACGTCATTTCTGCCAAACAGATTGATGTAAAAGACACTCAAAACAGTATCATTCAGATCAATGAAAACAAGCTGGCGGTAATCCGTGGGCTTGATAATTTCATTGTCGTGGACGATGGAAATGCTTTGCTGATTTATCCTAAAGATGAGGAACAGGAAATTAAAGAAGTCGTAAAGACTATGGCAGAAACTTATGGCAATCACTATGTATAAAAACTAAACACCTTCTCTATGAATGGCATCCCAAAAGTAAAACAAACGCTGCTCCCGACACTATTGCTTTTGACATTATCCAGTGTAGTACAGGCACAAAAGCCTGAAATTAAGTATTCACTGGAGGCACAAGCGATAGGCACGACGAACAAGGTTGTTCCTTTCTGGATGCGCTCCAACCAGTTTGGTTCCATCCCGCTTTCCGGTTTATCGGGAAGTTTTATTGGAAAAGCGGAGAAAGATTATAGTACTTACCTCCTATCCGACAGCCTTCGCAAAAAGAAACTTTTCGACTGGGGCTTTGGTTTTGAAGCCCGAGCAAATGCAGGAAAAGATGCGAACGTTCAATTGATTTCTGCCTATGCGAAGGCAAGAATGGGTGTCTTTCAGCTTAAAGCAGGCAGATCAAAAGATGTGATGGGCTTAAATGGTGATACGGTGCTGAGTTCCGGCAATTTTGCAGTTTCCGGAAATGCACCGGGAATCCCAAAACTAGAGCTATCCATTCCTGATTATTACACTTTACCGGTATTTGGCGGCCTCTTTGCGGTCAAAGGAAACTTTGTTCATGGCTGGATCGGGAGAACCCGCATCCTCGATAGTATCATTGCCGGACCCACGATTAAATACTATATCAAGGACACGAAACCGGTCAGCTATTTCCATCAGAAATCTTTATATGTGCGGTTAGGAAAAGCCGACTGGCGCTTTAAAGCCTATGGTGGATTCAATCACCAGGTGTTCTGGGGAAATGAACAGGCTGCTTATGGCGACAATTTCAAACTCTCCCCTGCCGAGACCTTTTTGTATGTGGTGCGCGGAAAATCTTACGGTACAAAGGGGGTTCCGACCTCCAAAATCGGGAATCAACTCGGTTCAATTGACCTGGGAATGGAGTACGACTTTAATGATATGAAGGTGATGCTCTACCGCCAAACCTTTTATGATGTTGGTGCTTTGTCAAAATTAGCCAATATCAAAGATGGTTTAAACGGGCTTTCTGTGGAAAATAAACGATTCAATCCACAGAGTTCCGGCTTTGCCTGGAAGAAAATATTACTTGAAGTCTTTTATTCAAAAGATCAGGCGGGATACCCCTGGTCTACGCCTACCAAATCGGGAGACGAAGATTACTACAACAACTTCTATTATAAAAATGGCTGGTCTTACCAGGGTATGGGGATCGGAAATCCACTGATCACGCCAAGACATGATGCCAGATCCGGACAAGCGGTAAAACCGGCTGATTACTTCATCAATAACCGCGTAGTAGCGCTTCATGCCGGACTTAGCGGAAGACTGTACAACTGGGATTTTATGACCAAAGTGACCTATTCAAATAACTACGGAACCTTTGGAACCAGTAAATACGGGAACTCCACCGGGAGTATCAAAAGCCCTGTAAACAGCGAAATATTTGAGACAGTTCCACAGTTCTCCTTTTATTTAGAAGGCAGTAAGCCCCTGAAAAACGGGTATAGTGCTGGTTTTGCGACAGCGGTGGATCAGGGGAAATTGCTCAACAATTCTTTTGGTCTGATGCTGAAATTGAAAAAGGATTTTCAATAGATAATAGCAGAATTTTCAATATTCCAGGCAGTATTGCGGCGCAACTCAATGGCGCTACAATACTGCTTATGGAAAACGCCCCCCAGCGCCTTTTAAACGTTTAATATTTTAGCTTTTAAAGCTACCTCGTCAATACGCCTTTGACACCTAAAAGGTGCTTTTCGTATTGGTCTACGATCAATTCCCAGTCGTATATTTCGGTAATCTTATCGCAGTTATTTTTCCTCATCATTTGATACTTTTCAAGGTCATAACGCACCTTTTTCAAATGATCTGCTACTTCATCCGCAGTCCTGAAATAAATGGCGTCTTCCCCTAGTATGTACCTGTTAAAAGGGTTGTCATTGGCACACATCAGACTATTGGAAGCCATCGCTTCCAGCAGTGAAGGATTTGTTCCACCAACGGTATGGCCATGGAAATAAATATTGGCGTAATACCGCAGGTTATTTAAAATATCGATGTTGTAAATACCCCCGATGAACTTAATCTGCGGATAAGCCTCAAACTTCTCTTTTAAATAATTACCATAGGTTGTTTCGTGTTTACCCACTACTAAAAACGGACGTTTAACATTTGCTTTTGCCACACCATCCAGGATAATTTCAATGCTGTTTTCCGGCTCCAATCTGGCAATCAGCATATCATACTGATAGGCAACCAGATCATAGCTTTTAAGAACTCCTATCGTAGGATCTTTAAATAAGGTTGCTCCATAGGCGATAAAAGTGGAATCTGCATTGTATTTTTCTTTCAGATAATCTTGTATTCCGATGGAATCAGAGATCAGGTGATCGCTATATTTTACCCCTAGTTTTTCTGCCCATTGCAGGAATTTCCTTACTTTATTAGAGTATTTGGTGCGTTTCCACTCCAGTCCGTCCATGTTTGTAGTCACGACCACTTTCTTTGGCAACAGCCATCCCCATACCGAACCACTGGTATAACCCAGTTGTAAAATCACATCACATCCCTGCTTCCTGACATCAAGAATGCAGTTCAGATCATAAATAAACTGACCGGCTGTCCCCAGTTTATACTCTGGATCATAGCAATGACGTAAATCAACACCATTCCACTTACTCTTTTGATAAGGGTGGTTATGCGAATTATAAACCAGGACTTCGTGTCCTTTTTTCACCAGACCCAACGCTAAATATTCTGCGCATTGCTCAAATCCTCCATAATGATTTGGGATTCCCCGGGTACCAATAATTGCTATTTTCATTATAGATTACTTAAATAAGTGTTGTATTTCATTCCAGATTCTATTCGTTATTTGCTCCATTCCAGCATCTGAAGGGTGCATACCTACCCCCTTATTTTGATAATGCTGAATGGCGGTATTTTTATTTCTATCTTCATATAGGCCCTGAAGGTCTACGTATATCCAGTTGTTACGGGCACAAGCGGCCTTCATGATTTGATCTACGTGCTGGTTGGGCCAGAAGCTTCCTGCCAGGCATATTTTAACCTGCTTTCCAGCTGACAGTTCTTTTACGAAACGATCCAGGTGTTCGCCCAACATATGCTTTACCGCAAGGGTATCATTGATGTTCTCCCCTATTTCCAGGATGATTAAATCCGGATTCCAGTCGCTGAATTTCTTGAAATCCTTTGACTCATATTTCCAGAATTTCCGTTCAAAGGAGTCTGCAATATTGGCCCATTGGAACTCCGTCTGAGGACTGGTTGCTTTTACCTTCCCCTTCAATAGGTGCACAAAGTCCTTTTCCGCAGCACTGGCTGCCATTCCCCAGTTGCCCTTCCAGCCAACTGCAGGTTTTGCCCCATGCCAGGCAATACTGTTCCCCAAAACCAATACTTTTAAAGGGATGGAGTCCGGCAAAGCTCGTCCAAAAGCATTGATGTTGACCGTAAAAAACAGGCTATAAAAAACGGTTAAGATTATACTTCTAAATAGTTTCTTCTGGTTAAATAGTGGCTCTGTTTTCATTTTCGTTTCTTTTTTGATCTTAACGGATGAGGTTCTTTACTAATCATAAGTCCCTTTAATTACCCGGGCAGGAACACCTCCTATAATAGAATTTGCTGGCATGCTTTTGTTAACCACTGCTCCCGCAGCTATGATTGAATTATCACCAATAGTGACTCCGGCAAGGATCGTCACCTTCGCCCCTATCCAGCAATTCTCCCCGATAGTAATTTTAGCACGGGTAGTGCCTTGATTTTTGATCAGTTTAGTTGGGTCATTATAATTATGGTTTTCCGGGTGACAGCTAAAATATTGCCCGATGATCGTGTTGTTTCCGATAGACACACCACCAGAACCACCAATGCTGGCAAATTGCCCGATTCCCACCTGCTTACCAATATGGATATACTCCCCCAAATTGTTAAATGAAGTAGAAATGACCACTTGGGAATAAGCGCCAATTCCGGAAGAATCACCGATGATCAGTTTCCCTTTGCCCAGCCCACTCAAATATACACCGGTATCAATTTTAACCCATTTTCCGATACTGATGTGTTGGTTATTGAAAGTCCGTACCCCTCTGCCTAAAAAGATAGGTTTTGGCTTTTTCAAATGAAAAATCTGGAACAACAATCCTCTTAAAAGCTCAAAGCTTTTGCTGGCCGCCAGATTGAACAAGGTTCGGCTACTGATGTTTTCATCAAATTTGAAAGAAGGGTTTCTCTTCCTGATTATCGATTGAAATATTGCTTTCATTAACGTATTATTTTTTTTCAAAGCTTTTAAACAAAGCTGTTTTTTGTATTCAAAATCCGGTTCAGGGCATCAACTAATCAGATGATCCTAAAGCTTTTTTTACGGCCTCTAAGAGCCCGTTTTTATAGGTCACTGAGGGTGTTAACCATGCCCCTTCCCCATATTCATTCCAGGCATAGAGTACTGCAATCTGATCTTTTGATCTGGTTGGATTGTTTTCCAGAACCCAATCTTTTAAGCCTTTAACCGACTGAAAAACTGAGGCCGGAGCATAACCTTTAAAATGCGGAGAAGGTCTTTTTATCTTATTTATTTCATCCCATGCACGAGGATCCCAGTTCAAAGTACTGACCGGTATGTAAGGCATATCGAACTTTAAAAACTGAGACCAGACTGCCTTTTCCCGCTTACTGATTGCCGTGATCGGACTAACCGACTGCCCATTGATTAGCGTCTGGTCATGGTAATTATACCCTGTCAGCACGTCAAATCCCGCTTGTTTAGCCAGTGCAATTTCCTTTTCATCAGGGCTGGTACTGATGCCGATACTGACCCCTTTTAATCCTCTTTTGACTGCCCCAGCTCTCAGTTGATCCAGTGCCACTTTAATTTTTGCAGCGGAACCAAATGAGCTCATGAGCATTTTAAGGCTTAAAAAGCTGATCAAAGGTTTATCATTAAATTTCAAATGAGCATTCATTTCAAAAAGATCGAGCCATATTTTAGATACTTTATCCCAATCGGCAGGGCCGATGATGTATCCATAATGATTGGCCACCAACAAATTGAATTTCAACCCCTGTTTATCTTTTGAGTTGACAAATATTTCAAGCGCATTATTCCTTGGTTCCGCTTTATTATGCTTTGAAAGTTCAGAATAATACCAGCAGAAAGTGAAAAAGTCGAGGTCTGCTTTTACTGCGGCCGTTACTTGCTTGCGAATGATGGCAGGCGTGCTGGTTACCCAACCCCAAACCGGAGCCCGTTCCTGATAATCTTCCTTCAAGGATCTGGAAATATGGCTTGTTTTACCCGTCCAGCCATCAAAATAATAAGCACCAACTTTCAATGGAGCAGCCGTATTGTTTTGCCCGTAAACACGCGCAACAGATGCTGAGCATAATGCCAGAGAAACCAGAAAAGAGCAGAAGATTGTTTTTTTCATTTGATTTTTATGTTATTATATTTTCAATATTGGTCTTCTTCAATGCTCGGTATTTCAATACCGTTTTTTTTATATGGGTCTTATCAATGATATTTTTTCTCATTCCTTTGACTTGAGGAACTGATATTTTTAGACCAGCTCTTTTTTAAAAGCTTCGTCCAGTTTATTGTAAAATCCGACTAAAGAAAACTTTTCTTCAAACACCGATCTGGCATTCCTTCCATGCTTTTTCAGCAATTCGCGATCCTCAATATACTGGCTGATTGCCTTGGTAAACTCCGTTTTATTATTTGGCTCGAATAAGAAACCACTATATCCATCTTCAATAATTTCGGGTAAGCCACCATGATTTGCCGCAATAACGGGCTTATTTAAACTCATTGCTTCAATAGCAATTCTACCAAAAGGCTCCGGTCTGATACTCGGCACAATGGCTACATCCGACCAGCTATAAATTTCTGCGGTATCCGAAACGAAGTCCATAAACTCCACTTTATCTGTTAAGCCAAGCTGCTTTACCTTTTTCTTTAAGTCCTGCACCATCTCCTCATTTCCGGCAGAAGTACTGCCAACGATTCTCAACAGCACATTTGCATTTGGTATTCCGGCCAATGCTTCAATGCTGAAATCCTGCCCCTTCCAACTGTTAATTCTACCAATCAGTAAGACCTTCAATGGTGCTTTTTCCGGCTGCTTAACTTCCGACCCGGTAATTTCCTTTGCAGCATCCACTTCTTTTGTAGTAGCCGCTTCTTTTGTAATATCCGCGCGTTCATTTCCAGGAGAAACTATCGGTATTCCTGCAGCATCTTTTTTCATAAAACCTTCAAATGCATTATGAATAACCAGACTTTGGGCCAAAGGACTAAAGCTCTTTAACGTAGATTGGGAGTTAAATATGATTTTAGCTTTCGAACATTTCAAAAAGAAAGACAGCACTTTGCTGATGATTCCATTTGGAATTTCCCTGATATGAATGATTTTCATTTGTTTCAGGAAGGGTGCCAACAGATAAAAATCCAGGATCACCGAAGTGTTCACATAGACCACATCATATTGATCAAACAGTTTCTTTTTAGCGGAAAATGAAAACAACGGAAAGATGATTTTCCCCCACTGGAGTTTCATCAAATAGGTTTTGCTTAATAAAGAAAGGTTCATGAAAATGATTTCCACCTTTAATTTCTTCAGCTCCTCAACCAAGGGTCCATTTCGTGGCAGAATAACAGTTATCTTTTGAAAATTGGGCGACAAGCTCAGGTAGTTTATAACCTGTAAAAAACTCCTGTCGGAACCATACATATCAGCACTCTGGTGTACACAAATAATATTCATTATTAAGCGGTTATGTTTTAAAATTCTATTTCAAGAATCTGAGATCCTGATATTTAAGCGCCAGTTTGAAAGAAACGGCCATACTGTAAAAATAAACCAGCACCCTTGCTACCGGCCTATCCGATAAAATCTTAGGCCAGGTACTCTTCAAATTCCTAAACCGACCTAGCATGACATCGGCAGAAGGATTTGACCACAATACCGTATCATGGTCAAATTTGATGGACAATACATACAACTGTTTTTCAAATTTTGAAAAGTTGAGCATAAAGCCAGTATCAATTCCATAAAGACTTAAGCGTTCATCGAATTTCATTTGATGAACACGGAACATCTTTTCAGAGATCACCATGCCACTGGTAATGGCCAGTACATTCTTTGCAGGAATAATCCCTGTTTTAATTCTTCCCCAATGTTTTCCTTTGAAATATACCCAGGAACCAGGGCTAACTACTTTTTCTTTATGGAGTACCAGGGGTAAGAAAAGCCCTATTTTCGGGAATTTAAACAGGGCCTCATTCAGCTTATCAAAATAATAAAGCGGAATATTTGTATCCTGATCTAACAGTAAAACATAATCATAAGTATTCGCACTAAGCACTTGATTATAGAGCTTAGACAACCAGGTGTTTTCCGGGCTCCAGCGGTATTGAAATTGATCAAAATCCTTTTCAAGTTCATTGACCTCAGCTTCGGTACCTTGCTCCGGACTGTTATCCCAAATCACCAGTTCGATCTCAAACAAATCTCTATGCTGTAGCAACAGCGTTTTAATCGTTGGAGACTCCGAAATCAGCTTTTTATACAACACCACTAAAACGAGTAATTTCGGTTTAGTAAACTGTTCTTTTATCCAGCTATCTGCTGTCTTTTGATGAAATCCTGTCGGCTGTTTTTCAATACTTTTCATTTCCTTATCATTTGTCTGCTACTGTCCAGGGGTGTAACCAGCTAAATTCCGGTTAAAGCTGATCAGGTCTTATTAATTATATATCGCCAATCTTTTGTCCATCAGCTTTTCATAAGAATTCTCTTCATTTAAGGTATTCAGCGCATTTTTTGACAAGCGGCTTCCTAAATCATGTGATTCAATCAACTTGGCGACAGAAGAACAGAACTCCTGGGCGGTATTTCCAATCAAACAATCTTTGCCATTTTGGAAACACAATCCTTCCACCCCTACTTCTGTAGAAACGAACGGGATACCCATATTTACAGCCTCAATAATCTTCATGCGAATACCACTACCAATACGAATCGGAACAATAAAAATGCTGTTCGCGAGTACCGAAGACAAGTCTTCTACATAACCCGGAAACTTTACAGCACCCAATTGCGCTGCATACTCATCGATGCTGGCCTGATGCCATTTTCCGACCACCAGTAACTCCAGTTTAGGATAGTTTGATTTCAATCCGGACCAGCAGTTTCTTAAAAACCAATCCAGTCCTTCTTTATTTGGAAAATGATCTTCTCCACCTAAAAAGACAAGTTTGTTGTCAAAAGAATAGTCCATTCCCGCGCTTAATGCTTTAATGGGAACGGGAGAAGAAACCAGTCGTGCTTTTTTAAGATCTTTTTCAAGGATAATTTTATCTACCTCTGAAAGTGTGCAGACCATATCAAATTTTTCCAGGGCAGACAATTCAAATGATTTATTCCTTTTATATACACGGTTTAGAAAAGCCGATTGAAAACTAAAAAGATCAAGTTCTCTTTTCTCTCTGACGAACCTCAACTCATGGTGTACGAAAATCCGGTAAGAACTCTGAGGGATATATTTTGCAAAAGAGATCAATTGATGAAATTCTACCTGTACAAATTCAAAGTTATTCTCCAACAGGACATTCCTGAAATGGTCAATAAATCCACGCGGGAAGCCAAAACTTTTCGACCTGAACAGCGTTGTATTTACCTTTAACAGGTGATCTAAATTTGTTTTACAAAAGGCAGAAAACACGCCCTTTCCAATTAACCGGTTCAGGAATTCCGAGAACCGGAACATCACCGAGCTGAACTTACCGGAAAGAGATTGTTCTGTAATCAGGTAAGGTTTAAACTTCACATTTGGCCACAATACTTTCAGCTGCTCTAAATCTTTTTGATCGGCGGCTTTCATGGTAAATGCGATGGTCATGTCAAAATGATGGCGCAACTCGTTATCGAATTCGAATTGGGCAATCCTGCCTCCCGAATTTAGAGGAAATGGCATATAGGGGGTAACAATTAATATCTTCCTCATTGCTGTCTATATTTAATTGAAAAAAAGGTGATGAAAAGAAACAGGGGTAAAATGGCAGTTGAAAATGGAGCCCAACCGCTAAGTCCATAAATAATGTAGGCTATAAACGTACCGATCATACTGAGGGAAAGGATTTGATTATGTCCCTCACTAATTTCTTTTTTAGCTTTAAAAATATTGCCAAATAAGAAGCCCAGCCATAAGATCATGCCCAAAATCCCCAGTTCAGCGAGGACAATCAGGTGAATATTATGGATGGGATTAATGGCAAAAAAATCGTCGGTTGTCATTTGATTGATGATTCCCAGATGTTGGGAGAGATAAGAAAGATGCCCGTTTAATCCTACGCCAATAATCGGCGAAACATCAAATAAATGAAAGGCCATCAGCCAGTGCACCATCCTGTTGTCGTATTGATCCGAAGAATCGCTACCCATGAAAAGTTCACTCAAAGGAGAATAGGCAATCAGATAAACCAATGCCAACACTGTTGGTACGACAAACTTCAGGACATTACCAAGGGAAAAAAGGTTTTTATGGGCATTTTTATTCAGGTAATAACAAGCAGAAAGGGTGATGATCAGCGCCAGATAAGAAGTCCTGGAATAGGTCAGAAAAATAATCGCGACACAAAGGATCAGCGCCATTTTACTCGCCTTTTTCCTAAAATCATAAAGATAGGTAGACAGGAAAAATGCGGAAGTAATCACCATGAATAAAGCCAGTCTGCCGGGGTGATTAAAGAACCCTACTGCTCCGCTTCGGGTATCCAGTCTGGTGGCCCATATCTCTGCGGATTCATGAAACAATTTTGTCACCGCCGAGATGCCCAATACCGGAAAACAAATGGCCAGAAAGAACTGAGCAGCAGTTAACAGCATCAGGCCATCAAAAAGACCATTCAACACATCATCCATACTCAGAAAACTGCTGAGTAGTTTAAATAAAAGTATGTTTGATAAGAAAAAGATCGCCATTACCCAGGTTCCCGTAGGAAAAGAATTGTAGGGATTCAGAAAAGATAAAATGAGTAACAGGCCAACGCAGTTGACCCAGTTATTTGGTTTAAAGGAATACTCCATCCATCTCCTTTTTGCAGAAGGCAATACCGCGATGATCAATCCTATGGTTAAGGAAATCATATAAATCGGCTGTATTGTTCCGGCTATCTCATTGAATTTCGGGGTATTTAATGCTTTTCCAAATTCAAATGGAATGCAAAAAATGAAAAAACTAACCCACAAAAATTTAGTATCCTTATTTTTAGATTTAAGGACTACCGATCTAAAGATATAGCAGAAGATGACCAGAAATAGCAGTATTCCTTTACCCATGCGTATAGTTGTTGGTGGTTTCCAGCTTTACGCTGTTGATGTTCTTTTTGACACTACTCTGAATAGCGGGGAAGTTCTCCGTGAACAGACGGATCTTTTCTTTTGAGTTGTCCAGCTTGTCATAATCAATCAGGCAGAGGTTCGGATCAATATCAAACAACTTCACCATGCCTTCAAATTTATTGGCGTAAGAAACGCCGAACATTGGCTTGGCATAAGTCAGTCCTGAAATCCCCAGATGCATTCTTCCGGTGATCGTAAAATCGACCAGGGAAACATAACCTTTCAGTTCCACTCCATTTTTAATTTGATCGGTAAAGAAACAGTCTACACCTTTAGCACTGAAATATTCGTTCAGAATATCACTGATGGTACTGTCGCTGGCCTCTTCACAAATCGGCCTGATGTCATGATAAAGAAAGACAAAAGCGTAATTACCGGTATCTAAAAATCCTGCTAACAAACTCTGGAAGCCGGATAGGTATTTATCAAAACCGATCTTTTTTGCCTGGATGGCATTCGGACAAACCCCGATGACTGTTTTACCATTTGCCTTTACCGCAGCTACCCATGTTTTATAGGCTTCATAAGTTTTACTCTGATAAACAGCCGGAAGATCCGGACAGATAAAAGCGATATCATTGGTGAGAATCAACCTGTCGGCAGGAATAAATTCCTTCATTCTTACATAAGATTCCACATCTCTGATTTTCAATTTAACGTCTTTTGATACTGCAATAAATTTAGCTTTCACTTCCGGCAGTATATTTTTGCTGACACTAAATCCGGAGATCTGAGCTTTTACACCGATGCGGTGCGCCAGCTCAATCACCCTCAGGCGGTTGATAGAATTGTGAACACGATACGTTCCATCCATGATATCTGCACCAATCACATAGACTAAAGCACAGTCTTTCATTAGAAACAACAACTTCAAAAAATTAACCTTTTCATTAAAGCCATCCAGAAACACCACATTTTTATTGATCGTTCTATAGTCTTCACGAATGATTTTATGACCGTTTAAAATAAAAACCTGCGCATCATTTGCGAAGTTATTGATAAAGGAAGTGATCATAATATCCTCCCCAAAACCACCATTTAAATTGGCAGCAGGAAGCACTAACACCTTCCTTGCATCCTTTTTACCCTTTACAAAAAGGGAACAAAAAAGGGCTAAAGACCAGAATAACTCGACATAGATCCCTTTAAATACTTCTTTTAACTTGTTCATCAATTATATATTAAAAATTAATTCTATTATCTTACTTCAACGATGTCTGCCAATGGTCTACGCTCTGAAATAGCCACACTATAATTGTCTTTGAGGTGGCCCACAGCTAAAAACATGATCGGGGCACAGTCGCTATCCATTTCCATGGAATTTGTAAATGCTTCGTACTGCTTTTTGGCATAACTGGTATTCAGGCAACAAACCCCTAATCCCTGTGCATGTAAGCCCAGAACGATGGACATCGCGAACATTCCTCCGTCGATATAAACCTGATTTCTTTCATAAGCGAAAAAAGAAGACAGCTTACCGGTGATCACAATTAAAGAGCTGATGTGTTCGCCAAAGCCCTTGTTCCCATTTTGCACGTTTAACAGTTTCCGCTTGAGTTCCACATTGGAGTGTTCAATGACATAGACCTTCCATGATTGCCTGTTACATACCGAAGGCGTATATCTGGCGGTATCAATTACTTTAAGTATCGTGGCCGTAGGCACTGGTTCATCAGAAAAATCTCTGACACTATTTCTGGATTTGAAAAAACGTTCGTAATCAAAATTCAGGGTGTCCAGAATTTCCTGTTTAGGAACCATCTTAGTCCCTCCGGTTTTGTTCAGCGTTGATTCATCACAGCGCAATAACAACCGTTCCAGTTTATCTTTTAATTCTGTGGATACCTGACGGTGGCCTTCATCAAAGTTCAGATATTCGCGAAGCGTGTAAGCGGTCATATCTGTAATCGCATCTACTCCATGCTTAGTCACATAATCATCCACGATATCAGCCAATGCTCCAATCCTTGGCCCACCAAACCCGGGACGCGGTTCGCGAAGAGCCAGTCCTTTTTCCACCGCATGATATTCCTTAAGGATATATGCCTGCATCATTTCTTTACTTCTTAGCTTAAATGAAGCCGATTCTCTTTTAAACTTCCGATAATCATATATATAATCTTTAATAATCGACAACTGAGTTTGCTTCGATCTATAAAGCCTTTTAGCTGATTTTGGAACGATTTTTTTAATTAAATTTTTCATTCGGAGTGTTATAATTTTTTAATGGTAGTCATGCTTAAATGCGCCGAAATCATTTTTCGGCGCTGGTTAAGTTCATCAGAGTTTATATTTGGTTGGTTTTATGTATGTTTCAATTGTTTCCTTGCCTGCAGTTTATCAAGCAAAGCGGGAATCATTTTTTTCAGGAATAACTTCTCATCGGCACACAATCCAAAAAGATAGATACTAGTTGCGAAGACCAATACCCCGGCAATTCCGGTAAAGAAAAATCTGAACTGGAAATGGAGGTAAGAAACTGACAAATAGCAGGTCAATATCAATAGGCAAAGTGGGGTGATGATTTTGAATATGACATTTGAGAAATACAGAGAGATAGACAATCCGGCAATACTTCTTAAGAAAAACAGTCTCAATGTACAGGCAATCAATTCAACGAAACAATAGCCGATAAACACAAAATAAGGCGGATAACCAGATTTTAACAGGGTATAAGCTAATGGTAAGGCCAGCAATAAGACGGAACCCACTACGATTTGGTAAGCTTTCACTTTTCCCGTAGCCTGTACTGCCGATTGCAAACCAATAGTCAGTTGATTAATTAACGTTGCGCATAACATTAAAGAGCAAAAAATCACGGTATATTCCGGAACATTCCTGAGCCATAAATTAAGGATGGTATTCATTTCAAAAATGCAGGGAACGGCTACAAAGGCCAGTAAAAAGAAACAGAATTTGCTTCCGATCATAGATAGTCTCAACATTTTCTCCCGGTTATCCGCACCTTCACTTTTCATAATTTGCGGGTTAATGGCACGTAGCAGGGTAAAGGAAAAAAAGTTAAGTTGCGCAGCAACCTGGTTGGCGATACCAAAAGCAGCATTGACCACGGTTCCTAAAAAGATATTCAATAGGATTGCAAGTCCTTCTACTCTTCCCAGGGCACATAAGGAGCCAAATAAATTCCAACCGGCAAAAGAAGTCAGCTCTTTCATCAATTTTGTATCAATTGAAAAAACGCCTTTCAAAGTACAATCTTCATATTTACGGAAGCAGTAAATGGCATATAGCAAAAAGCTGATGATACTGATTCCTGCTGTCAATAAGCCGTAAACAGCCAGTTTATCCTGAGCAACCACATACAATAGGTAAGCGATACCCAGTTTCAACAGGGTTTCCACCACATTCACAACGGCCACCCATAGCATATTCTCATGTGCTACGAGGGAACCGGTAAAAGGAACGGCAACAACTGTAAAGAAGACCGTGACCGACATAAAATGATAAATCATTTGAGCGATAGGTACCCTATCCGCCGGGATATTCAGGAAGCCATTGAATAAGAACAAACCTGCGATCTCCAGGCCTGCAACAATCAGGATTCCGATTCCAAGGTGCAGGACAATGCTGTTTTTAAAAACTTTTTTCTGCATATCCAGATCACTTTTCCCCTGGTAAAAGGAAAGGTAACGTTGGGTTGAGGTTGCCATGGCCGTATTCAAAAAAGAAAGCATGGCGATGAGTCCGGCGATCAGGTTAAATACCCCATAATCTACCGCTCCTAACGCGGTTAAAACCAACCGTGTTGCATATAATGAAATCCCCATGGTAATCAACATCCGCGCATACAATATGCCCATGTTCATCACTACCTTATTTCCTGATTTCATTTGATCTGATTCTTATTTTATTTGAATAATCTATTAAAAAAACCTGTTTTCTGAGGACTGGTACCATAGTCGCCATAGCTGTATCCATAACCATATCCCTTAGTTGCTTCGATATCGTTGATCACAATGCTTAAACCTTTCATTTTTTGACTTCTTTGCAAGTCATCCACAATCGTCAGTTGTTGTTTTAACGTGTAGTTTTGTCTCACCACATAGATGCAGACATCCGCATAAGAAGCCATCAATTGCGCATCTGTCACGATTCCAATTGGTGGTGCATCAATGATGATATAATCAAATTTCTGTTTCAATTCTTCCATCAGCGATTGCGTGCGTTCACTCAGCAGCAACTCTGCAGGATTTGGAGGAATCGGCCCTGAACTTACCATAAACAAGTTTTTCTGAATCTTCAGCGGCATGATAATATCATCGATATTGAGTTCGGGATTGGCGATATAATTCGTAAATCCAACCGTACCGGGAAGCTTTAATTTCGCGGAAAGACCTGGTTTACGTAAATCCAGTTCCATCAGCAATACCTTTTTATTGGCCAAAGCCAGAATGTGCCCCAGGTTAATGGCGACGAATGATTTTCCTTCGCCAGACATGCTACTGGTCAGCAGGATCACCTTCTCCTCTTTGTGCTTAAAGAAGAAGGAAAGATTCGTTCTCAAGGCCCTGAACTGTTCTGAAATTGCAGAACGGGAACTGTTGGCAATGCCCATACTTTCATCCTGGTGACTGATCTCTCCGATCACCGGAACTTTTGTAGCATTCGTCACATCTTCTTTCAATTGAACCTTATCATTTAAAAGGTCTTTCAGGTACATTAATCCCATTGGGATGGCTAATCCGGCGATCAATCCAAAAAGGTACAGGTAAGCTTTTTTAGGGCTAAATGGCTTGATTTCAGATTTAGCCGGATCTATTGTTCTTGAATTGGCAATGTTCGCTGTTTTCGAAATGGCAGTTTCCTCGCTTTTTTGCATCAGGAAGATGTAAAGCTCCTGTTTGATCTGTTGTTGTCTGGCAAGATTCAGGTAACTCCGCTCCATCTGAGGAACGTTTTTAACCTGGCCTTCTGCCTTTTTCATTTGATCATTAATACGGTCTCTGGAGATCACAAAACCTTTTAGCGTACTGGCAATATTAGTTTCAATATCTGCTCTGGCATTCCGGATTTCCTTATCCATCAACTGGATGGTCGGGTTCAATTCAGTTACCCCAATCATACGTCTGGCTCTTTCTAAAGTCAGAGTGTTATATTTCTCTACCACTGCATTGAACACCATATCGGTAGGGATCAATGAACTTGGCAGTACTTTTTTATTCTTGCCTTCATCTTTTAAATAGTCCTGTAAACTACTTAAAACACTAATCTGGGTTTCTATTTTCCCCAATTCATTCACATATTGTCCGGTAGTCTGTACCAGTAATTTAGATTGCTCAGACATATCTGACAGGCTATTCTTTTCCTTGAAATTTTGAATATTCCCTTCCAATCCACCCAACTCATTACTGATGTGCATCAATCGGTTATGGATAAACTTGACCGTACTATCGGCCACTTCATTCTTATCTCTAAGATTGGCTTGTACATACTTTTCGATGAGTTTCCCTAAAATATCTTCCCCTTTTTTCGGGACCGGATGATTCATTGACAGGTCAATAACGGTCACCAATTTATTTTTAACTTCTACCGTTAATGCAGACATCAGGTCAATTACCCTGGAATCCACAGACATGATGGTAAAGCTGTAATCTTCATTAGCAGGAGAAATCTTCGGATTTTCTATGATCTGCACCACTCCAACCTCTGGAATCGTAAAGGAACGATCAAAAGCAACCAGGGTATCCAGGCCATCAGCAGTCACTGCTATCTTTCCTTTTTCTACAAAGCTGACCTTTACTTCGGCCGACTTAATCGTATCCACCGGCGCTAAAACCTTCACTTGAAAAGGGGATTCATACATTTCCACACTCTTAATTGCCCCTTTTGTATAATAGGTAATGTTCAGGTTCATGTCCTTAACCACCCCTTCCATCAGGTTTCTGGTTTTAAGGATCTCCGCTTCATTATCTACGGTGCTTTTGGTACCTAAAAGCCCACCAAGATCACCTAACGTATCTCCCCCGCCTGATAATCCGGCTCCTTTTTTCTCATCATTTACCAGAACCCTGGCCGAAATTTTATAGTAGGGCGTTTTATACTTCCCATATAAATAAGAAAGCCCAAGGCAAAGGAATACGGATAACGCAATCCAATACCAATTGTCCAATAAGCGTAGTAAGAGCTGTTTAACATCCAGGCCATCTGAATTTTCATGCGCGGTTTTATCTTCAGAATTTATGTTCTTCATTTTTAAAGTCTAGCGGTTAATAAAGTAATGGCGGTTAAATCCTTGAAAACAACACAATTAAAACGGACAGGACTGTTCCGATGACGGCAAACGTTTGAGTTCTTGCCTGGTTCAATGAGGCTGCTTTACCTTTATTAGGCTCCACATAGAGTACATCATTCTGTTTCAGATAATAATACGGACTGTCAAAAATCCGGGAGGAATTGAGGTCTAATCGTGCAAACTCTTTTTTGCCGTCATTATCCCTGATTAATAATACATTTTCCCTTCTTCCAAAAATGGTGAGGTCACCAGCCATACCCAGGGCATCCAGTACACTCACCTTTTCATTTGGCAGGATATAAGAAGAGGGTCTTGCGACTTCCCCCAGTACAGTAACTTTGAAATTTGCATACCTGACCTGCACGTTTGGGTCTTTATAAAAGACGGCGGCTTTGGTTTTCAGGAGCTCACGGGCTTCGTAAGTGGTTAGTCCGGCGACTTTCACTTTACCAATGATGGAAAGGTCTACTTCTCCGTTTTTATCAACGAGGAAGCCACTGGCAGCGGAAGTACTGCTTCCTGCGGTTGCAACTGCAGCTACAACATTGCTACTTACCATCTGACTGGCCAATTGATTTACTGGCATACCGGTTATTGGGTCAACAGTTATCAAAGAAATCGATAAAATATCATCAGGATCTATAGTTAACCCTTTAAAAGCGGCAGAATTTTCAACACTTGATTGGCCAGTAGCAGTAATATCCTGAAAATAAGGAACTTTTTTCGTCGTAGAACAAGCGTTCAGTAAAATAATAGAGAAAATAGCCAAATAATTCAGGTATTTTCTTGATAACAAAACTTTAACCATAGTAATTTCGATCTAAAAAACGGCTTAATCACCAGAATCATGTGAAAGCAAAAATAATCGTTTTAAATTTCAATTACACCTAGCTACAAATGGGTATTTAGCTAGAAAAACAGCTCCATATTCTTGAAATCAACATTTCCGAGCTTATCGTGAAGTCGTCCGCTTTGTATTTCCCGGGTTAAAGCATGTAAATGTTTCTCATGGTGCAGGTCTGTTCCTGCCAGATCATAGTATTTTTTCTGAAGCAGGTACTCTGCAAGTCTTTTCACGTCTTTTCCATAATAGCCGGATACGGAAAGCAGGTTCAATTGAAACAATACGCCCATTTCTTTGAAGCGGTGAAAACGTTGGTGTTTGTCCTGATAGAAACTATAGCGTTCGGGATGTGCCAATACAACTACATATCCTTTAACCTGGAGGTTAAAAATGATCTGCTCAATATTTGGCATTTCAGAAATATAAGACATCTCTATTAAGATGTGCTTATTGGGAAGGCAGACAAGGTCATTGCTCACGTCGAAATCTTCATTCACCATATATTCGGCAGCAGCAGCGGTCTCGATGTGCAATGAGGTGGCTTTTAAAGCCGTTCTGGTACTTTCTAAGGTGTTTTCAATGATCTCCTTATTATTAGGATACAACTCCGTAAAAATATGAGGAGTAGCCAGCAATTTTTTAAAGCCAAGCTCCTGCAAACTTTTCATAAAATTCAGGGCCGATGCCATATCTTTAGCACCATCATCAATACCTGGTAACCAATGTGCATGCATATCCACACCTAACCATTCAATATGGTCGATGTGCGTTTTTTTGTTAAAAAAAGAAAACATCTTAGAATTTTTAATTTTTTTGAAAAACAAGCCCGCATTTCATAACCCCATACAAAATCTGCTTGTCGTTTTAACAAAAATACAATAGCGATAGATTACCTGCGTTATAATTTGTTGATTCCGCTTGTAATTAAGGAAATATACCCGGTAATGGGTAGAAAACAGGGCCATAAAAAAGGGCCTGACATCATAAGATGCAGGCCCTTTTCTAAAACTATGACGATTACTTCTTGTATTCAGCAGCCAATTGAAGTGCTTTATAAGCATTCACAATACCACCACTTACACAAAGATCAGCAAAAGGAATTTCGTTCACTTTATCACCTTGCTCTACTTTCACTACCTGATCTACTTTAACAACAGATTTCATAATGATGTCTTTAACTTCTGATGCCGTTAAATTAGGGTAGTAAGAACGGATTAAACCGGCCAGACCAGCTACCACCGGAGCTGCCATACTGGTACCATTCAGTTTTTGGTACTTAGAACCCGGAGTCGTAGAATTGATGTTTACACCAGGTGCAAAAACATCTACTTTAGTTTTTCCGTAGTTCGAGAAATCAGCTTTCACTGTTTCATCATTTTTCCATCCTGAAGCACCCACTGTGATCCATGAAGCAGCAACACCGCCATCCAGGTATTCCGGATTAGGGAAATTCTGTTCCTCATCCAGGTTCTTATTGTCATTTCCTGCTGCATGAACTAAAAGCACATCTTTTGATACTGCATATTTCACCGCATCATCAACGATCTTTTTATCCCATGCATAGCCTTTTCCAAAGCTCATGTTGATCACTTTTGCCCCATTATCTACCGCATAGCGAATACCGTTGGCCACATCTTTATCACGCTCATCACCATTTGGTGTATTACGAACCGGCAAAATCACCACGTTATCAGCTACACCATTGATCCCAATATTATTGTTTCTTTCCGCAGCAATGATTCCTGCAACGTGAGAACCATGTAACGCATCTGGTCCGGCAACATCATTATTACCATAGAAACGGTCTTTAACATCATTAGGATCATCACCAACGATTGATCTTGGATCAAAATCAATGTTCAGGTTATATTCCACCTGGTCTTTAAAATGATCTAACCCACCTTTAACCTGATCATCATAAAACTCCTTGAAGCTGGTGTTTTGCAATTGCTGCACCATGATTCTCTGAACGTTTTTTTCCATATCATTTGTAGGCTTGAAATTCTGGAAATCCGCAGCAGTAGGATTTTCCTTACCGATCTTTTTTACCAATTCATCAACTGCCATTTTCAACCCTGTATAACGCGCAAGGTTTTCTTTAGCTTCTCCAATTTGCTTTTCAAATTCTGCTTTGTTCTTTTGATACGCTTCAAATGCAGGAAGGTCTTCGGCTTTTACTGAGGTTGCATCCAGGTTTGCAAACCTTGCATTATCTCTGCGCACTAAACGTGTCAGCTCCAAAGTTTCGTAATTGATAGAACCCTTCTCAGATCCTAAGAAACTCCAGCCATTTACATCATCAATGTATCCGTTTTTATCATCATCTTTTCCGTTTGCGGCTTTCTCTTTTTTATTTACCCAGATGACCTTTTTAAGGTCTTCATGTTTAATATCAACCCCACCATCTAACACTGCAACGATCACAGGTTTAGATTTCTTCCCTTTTAACAATTCGTTATAAGCCTTTTCTGTACTGATTCCAAAGGTTGAATCTGCGCTAAGATCCAGATTCTGCCAATTTGGTTTTTGCGCTACTGACACAAATGGAACCATGGCCAATAAGGACAAGCTTAATATTCCACGATAGCAAAAGTTCGCTTTCTTCATATTCATATTATATAGATGTTTTGTGCAAAGTTAAATAATAATTGAGGAATGGTGTTCGTATCAAATGTGCGACGATCACCTATATCCTTCCCATAAACGTAAAAAAGCCGGATAGAGATATCCGGCTAATCTTCAAAATCAGGTTTAATAGTTATTTTGACAAAACCAGGAGGTTATTCCCTCCCCTGCCTTTGTTTATTGCATAGCGATCAGTTCATAGAAATTTTTGATTCTCGCAAAAGAAGGATGTAAAGAAACCACATCTCCAAACACCAATAGTGCCGGCGCAGAGATCTTATGGTCTTCAATCAGTTCGGCAATGGTGTCTACCACGCCTATCTTGATGTTTTCATTTACAGAGGAGCCATTTTCAATGACAGCAACCGGTAACCTGTTTTTTCCTTCCTGTTGAAAAATCGCAGTGATTTCTCTGATTTTCTCAATTCCCATCAATACCACTACGGTTGCTTTGGATTTCGCGGCTACTTTCAGATCCGGAGAAAGCTCCCCGGCAGCATTTGTACCACTCAACACCCAGAAGCTCTCGCTCAGTGAATCATAGGTCATCGGGATTTTATGTAAACCCGGAACTCCTAAAGCACTGGAGATCCCGGGGATGATTTCGGTTTGGATGTTATAAGATTCTGCATAGTCCACTTCTTCAAAACCACGGGCAAACACAAAAGGATCACCGCTTTTCAACCGCACCACATGGCCAAAGTTTAAAGCGTAATCGATCATCAGTTTATTAACCGCATCCTGAGAAAAGGAATCATCATCAGATTTACTACCTACAAATATCTTAATTGCTTTTTCAGGCGCATGGTTTAGCAACGCTTCATTCACCTGTGCATCATACAACACGACATCTGCTGTATTGATGGCTTTCACTCCCTTTAAACTGATCAGTTCAGGATCACCCGGACCAGCACCTACCAATGTAATTTTAGGTTCTTTTACACCACTTTCAATCTTATTTAAAATCATAGCCTTAGGTTTAAAGGGATTATATATTTGTATTGATTATACAAATATATAAAAAGACTATAGAAGTAGTAGACTTTATCTGTAAATATTTATTTACTCGATGAAGTGACCATCAGTTTCGCGTGCAATTACATCTGCAATAGAGGTTTGGGCCAACACCTTTAGCGTAGCATCACGAACATCAATAAAGGTTTTTCTGATTCCGCAAGTGACTTCATCATGGCATTCATCGCATTTGCGATAGAATTTAAGACTGGCACAAGGCACCATGGCAATAGGGCCATCAGTGATGCGAAGGATATCCGCCAGGTAAATATCACCTGGTTCTTTATTTAAAGAATAACCGCCACCGGCACCTTTCTTACTATATAGATAACCTGCATTACGCATATCCAATAGAATTTGCTCTAAGAATTTGCGGGGGATCATTTCCTGTTCTGCCAACCTTACGATCTGCATAGGAGGGTTTCCAGCATTTTTTCCGAGCGCAACAAGTGCCTTTATTGCATATTTAGTCTTCTTAGATAGCATAAAGCAAAGTTAAGAAAAATCCATTACTTTCTCATCAGGTAATAATTTGTCAGAAATGGCCGGCAATGCCGAATTATATGGCTAAACAAGTCATTATGGCCAAAGCAACTGTTATTTTTCTGCCCTGCTTCAGGCTTTAAGCCCTCCCTATCCCACCATTAGTGAGTCCTCCTGTTTCTTTTGACCACAAAGTGTGGAACAATGCAACAGTTTTTGTTTTGGCACAACCCGAATAAACACTGATTACAAGCTAGTTAGCACACATCCAACCGCTTTGGCACCATTATGAACCATATCTAATCGTAATTGAAACAAAAAGAATTTAAATTTAAATATAGAGTTATGAAAAAGATCATCTTATCAGCAGCAATTTTAGCATTCGCAGGGTTAACACAAGTAAAAGCAACAGACGTTAAAAACCCGGTTATCATTAGTGTAAAACAAGATAGCACAACAAAAACTCCGGTTGAATTGAAAGATCTTCCAGATGCAGTAAAAACTACATTGGCATCCGATAAATATAAAGAATGGACTCCAGCAGCAGCGTTTTTAATCGTTAATGCCGACAAAACTGAGTTCTTCCAGGTAGATGTTAAAAAAGGAGACGAAGCTGCTTCGTTAAAAATCACCAAAGACGGTGCTATTATTGAGTAAACCATCAATAAATAACAATTAATATAGTGTACGAAAGCCGGATGTCCCCCGGCTTTCGTATTTTTGCTATAATTACAAGCGAGATTCTTATGGCAAAAATACTGATTATTGAAGACGACCTTACTTTTTCGCAAATTCTGGAAGGCTTCCTAACCAAGCATGGACATGAACCTTCCGCAGTCAATGAAGTAAAGAAAAGTCTGAAGTTAACAGCAGAACAAAATTTCGACTTATTCCTGGTCGATTACCGACTTCCCGATGGAACAGGACTCGATGTTTTGTCCCATATCCGTGGAATGGGGATGACCCAACCGGTGATCATCATGACCAGTTTTAACGATGTCAGAACCGCTGTAAAATCCATTCAATTAGGTGCCTTCGATTACATTACTAAGCCTGTAAACCCTGATGAATTGCTGATGATCATCAACAATGCTTTAGGTAAAAAAGAAAAACCCGCTACCGGCAATTCGATCGAACATGCCGACGCCATCAAAGGAAAAAGCAATATTGCCGATAAATTATACGAACACATCAACCTGGTTGCCCCAACAGATATGTCGGTCATCATTCAAGGTGAAACCGGAACAGGCAAGGAATATGCAGCCAGAGCCTTACACATGCACAGCAAGCGGAAGGACAAACCTTTTATCGCCATAGATTGCGGCGCACTATCAAAAGAACTTGCCGCAAGTGAGCTGTTTGGCCATGCCAAAGGGGCCTTCACCGGTGCATTAAATGATAAAAAAGGTCAGTTTGAAGTAGCCAACGGGGGAACCTTATTTTTAGATGAGGTAGGAAACCTGAGTTACGAAGTCCAGGTCAAAATGTTACGCGCCTTACAGGAAAGAACCATTCAGCCATTAGGCAGCACAAAAAACATTAAAGTAGATGTCAGAATTATTACAGCTACCAACGATGACCTTAAAAATAGTGTGAGCAACGGGGATTTCAGAGAAGATCTTTACCACCGTTTAAATGAGTTTAAAATCCAGCTACCTCCATTGAGAGACAGGGGAAAAGATGTGGAATTGTTCATCAACCATTTCATTAAACTTTCAAATGAGGAGTTAGGCAGAAATGTAAAGCACCTTTCTCCGGCTGCCAAAGACCTCTTGCTTCAATACGACTGGCCGGGAAACCTGAGAGAGCTGAAAAATGTGATCAAAAGAATGGTGTTATTAACGCCACATGAAACTGCAGAAATTGAGTCTTTGCCGGAAGAAATGATCATTTCTATCAATCAGGTTCCTAAACCTAATGGCTCCGATCTTAAAGCCATCAATGAAGTCAACGAAAAGATGCTGATCATCGAGACCCTGATTAAAGTAAAATATAACAAATCAAAAGCTGCCAAATTACTGAATATTGATCGTAAGACCCTATACAGTAAAATGGAACGCTATGAAATAGAGTAAGCAGGCTACATCGCTCTGATCTGAGCGATGAGTTTCTTTAATTTTCCGGATAATTCCCTAAGCCTTTTCTTGCTGTTTTCATCAGGACTATCCTGTGGATGAAGCAAAATCTCCAGTTGTCGGAAATCCGAAGCCAGGGCTTTGGCACCAATCTGGGCGATACGTCCAGCCAGCCTGTGGCTCAGTAAACTGAGCGTTGCCGCATCCTCATTTGTTATCCCCTCTTCTATCTCCTCCAGATCATTTTCACAATCCAATGAAAACCTTGTCAGGATCTTTTTCAATTGATCTTCATCATCAAAAGTCATTTTTCTCAATGGCCCAAGATCCAGCTCAATTGTAGCATCAGGGGCAGGTTCCTCTTTTTCTTCCACAACTTCTTTTGAAAAAGAGGTTGCTTCCAGCTCTTCCGAGAAAACAGCTAGTAATTCATTTTCACGGAAAGGTTTCATCACCAACCCATCAAAGCCATTCTTCAAAAGAAACTCCCTTTCATCAGGCAGTACCTGCGCAGTAATGGCAAAAATCTTAACACTGGTTCCCAATTTCTCCCGCAGCAGACGGCAAAGTTCGATACCATTCATTTCCGGCATTCGCATATCCAACAGGATATATTTTAAACCTTCCGCAGCATCCGCTGCCTGCAGTAATTGCAATGGAGAATCGAAGCTTTTATAATCAATGTGATTGCGTTTAAAAATGATCGTGCAGAGTTCTAAAATCAGCGGATCATCATCCACCACCCAAACCTTAAATGGTTTCCAGCTCAAACGGTCTTTGGCTTGAGACAAAGTCTCTTCTATCGGCTTATCGGCAACTTTAAAGGTAAGGTAAACCGTAAACACACTACCTGAGCCTTCTTTACTTTTTACATAAATCCTACCGCCCTGGGTTTCTATCAGCGATTTAATAATGGTCAGCCCCAAACCGGTTCCAGCCTGATGTAGGATTTCCTGATTGTCTGCATTTACCTGCTCAAATTCATTAAAAATCAGCGCTTGCGAAGCATCTGAAATACCAATACCAGTATCCTTTACCATAAAAGTAAAATGCAGGCTTGCCCCTTGTCGTTTATAAAAGACGGATAAAACGACCTCCCCTTCATTGGTGAATTTGATCGCATTCCCTAGTAAATTATAAAGGATTTGCTTTAAGCGGAAAGGGTCTCCACTGATATATTTTGTTTCATGGAGCGAGAACTCTGTGCGTAGTTTCAGCGATTTCCGCTCTGCCTGGGGACGCATCACAAAGACCACCTCTTCCAGTAATTTAGCAATGTCAAATGGCTTTTCTACGAAGGTAAACTTCCCTGAAATGATCCGGTTATAGTCTAACACCTCATTTACGATCTGCAATAAATGTTCTGAGGAATGATAAATGGCATCAATATCCCTGGCTTTTGGTTTATCCTGCTGACGAATCAGTTCGGCATAACCAATAATCGATTGGAGTGGCGTTCTGATTTCATGACTCATATTAGAAAGGAAACGTTGCTTTGCCATCCCATGATATTCGGCCAGATCTCTGGCCTGCTCCAACTCATTTTTATAACGGTTACTTCGGGTGATGTCGGTTAAGATGAAATAAAGCATTAGGAGCATGAGCAAGAAAAACACGAGCATAATGATACTAATCGTATTGATGCCGGTATTGACCACATGTTTGGCCTGGATACCGTTGAGCTCAATCTGGGTCACCACCTCCGATTCCACCTTCCGGAGAATGTCCAGCATCTGATTGATCAAAAGATTGTTTGCATTGGCCAGCTCCGCTTCTTTATCCAAAAACCGCGCACTGTTCCGACGTTGTTCTTTTTCAATATTCCGGAGTGTTTCTTCGAGACTCTTAGACGTTTTATCCTCATTTGAAAGAGAGATGGTATCTACTTTCAAATTCTTTTCATTGATAATCTTATAGGATTTATTGTCTTCGCTTTCTTTCTTTTTTCCAAAAAGGCGACCAAAAAAGCCTCTGTTTTTATCTTCTGAGGAATAAATGGTGGTGGTAGATGTTTGCAACTGAGAAGCCAGAACGGTACTGTCGTTCCCTCCTTTATTCACCAGTTCACTCAGGTTTTGCACCTGGGTAGAGAAAGATTTGTTGTTTACCAGTCGTTCTCTAACCTTCAGGTAATTGACAAACTGGTTATCACGTTCCTTCAATAGTTTTTGAATACTGCTGATCCGCTGAAGTTGCACGGAATCTTTCGCATATAAATTAGATAAAGAATCCAGAGAAGCGCGTAGCTCCCTGGATTCTTTTAAAAGTTTACTATAATTTTTTGGATCATTGGAGGCTTGTGTTTTCTGTAACTGATCCAGCCGGCTGATCTTTAAAGAAATGAGGTTCACCATCCTCAGCCGTTCACTAGGCGTAGAAATGTTCTCTACGGTATTCAGCATTTCATTAAAAGCGACCTTACTCACCGCCCAGGCCATAATCAGCGCAAAACAGGCGAGTAGAACGGCTAAAATCACCTTTCCTTTGATCGCTTTAAATAAACTTTTCTTTGGGGTATCACTCATTTTCACAAACACAATTTCAAATGTACAGATAGAACAGCAAGGAACCTGCCATGATCTGTGATTTGAGAAAATTTAGGCGTTTCCGAACAAATAGAAGGCGATAACCAGCGTAATAATCACATTAAACAACTGCGCAATCAGGAAGGCATACAAAGGTTTTTTACTTTGATTACCGAAAAGATCCTTGAAATTGGTCTCTAAACCAATACTGGTAAATGCCAGTGCAAACCATGCGCCCTGCAGGTTTTTCAAGCTGTCTTTTACCCCCGCAATCGTGGCTTGCGGCAGGAAAAAAGAAAACAATAAAGAAGCACCGATGAAACCCAAAACGAACTTAGGGAAACGTTCCCAGATCACGCCAACAGTTGGTTTCACCCGTTCTCCATTTTCATCCTTATGATTGGTATAAGACCAGTAGATACTGATGGCAAAAGCGGCGATTCCCAGCAATACATTTTGCGAAAACTTAACGATTGTACTGATTTTTAAAGCCTCTTCTCCTACTAAACTTCCCGAAGCCACTACCGCACCGGAAGTATCAATACTTCCGCCTAACCAGGCACCGGTTACGGCCTGAGGGAAAGAAAAATAATGGGCGATATAAGGCATAAAAATCATCATCGGGATAGCGGTAATCAGTACCATCGAAATTACATAGGATAGTTTTTTAGAATCCCCTTTGATGGCTCCCGAAGTAGCAATAGCCGCAGACACCCCACAGATAGACACTGCACTGGAAATCATCATCGTTAACTCATCGTCTACCTTGAGTTTACGGCATAACCAGTAAGCGAAATACCAGACAGAAACCACGACCACCAAAGCTTGAATCAAGCCCAGAGAACCGGCTTTTAAGATATCTGCAAAGATGACTGTAGTACCCAGTAACACCAATCCGATCTTTACAAAAAGCTCCGTAGAAAGGGCTGAAGTAAACCATTTGGGAAGTTTGAAGAAATTACTGATCGCCAGGCCAATCATCAGACTGAAAATTACAGCTTCCAGATTCAGCGCACGCATGCTGGAACTCCCGGCAATTAATAAGGCAATAATGGTGAGTACATACACTACCGGAAAACCCATTAAGAAGTTTTTCACAGATTTACCCATGATGAATGCGCCTATAGCGCCAATCACGCTCATAAATACAAATTGTATTAAAATCGCGCTTAAATTATTCAACTGGAAAATTTTGTCGGTTAAACTGGCAGTGTTTTCCCATTTAAAAACAGGAATTGGTAACAGGAAAAAGAAAAGACTACTCAGGATCACGGCTGATCCGAGAATTACGACGGCCCAATCTTCATGAATTAGGAATTTGTTGGTTTTGGTTGAAATTTTGGTCATTTATAGGTTCATTTATTTGTGTGTTGTAAATTAATAATTAATTTCTGAATGATTCATCCCCAAAAACCTTGATTCCGGGGCGTCGGACAATAAAAAAGCCAGGTCATCCAACCTGGCTTTTAACCAAACAAAACTTAGATCTAACCAAACATCTAATATTTTTAAAGCATCAGTCCGGACGGACTGAGAATCAAATTCTTAAAGCTTTCTGGTTCAAATATAATAAAGTCTACTAATTTAATAGAATATATTTACAAATAGTTTTTACTCCAGGGAAACAACACTCATAATCACCCTTTAAAAGGCATTCAGAGGAATCAGATATGTACTTCCCTAACATATCAGCAAACAAGTTAAAAATCCGATGCAAAAAAAAGCTGCGAAAACATAGAATTTCCGCAGCCTTTTATAGTATAGTATATGTTTTTATTTTTTACAATCTACCGGAGCAAAAGTAAACCTTCCTTTATCGAAAGAAATCGGCTTTCCTTTTTCAAAATAAGACTTGCCTACAGAAGTTACAATCTGGCCTACACCTAATATCAATTTCCCGTCTTTCTTTAAAAATGCCAATGGATTTTTATAAACTTCTGGATTATTCTTACCTATTTTAAAGGTATAATCCACAAATAAGGTGTCGCCCTTAAATCCCCCGGCTATTTTACCTACATTATCTCCCTTATCCTTAAAATTGATCAAAAGATCTCCGGTAATTTTACCATTAGCACTGGTATTCAAATGAAGATCTGCAGTATCTACACCATCAATAGCCAGATAACACTCGCTACTAACTACTGAATCCGTTTTAGCCGCAGCTTTTTTTTCCGAATTATTGCCCTGACAGCTATACGCCAAAGGCACTGCCATACAGGCCAGATAAAGAATTGATTTTTTCATGATAAAATGATTTCGATAAGTAAATGGTTAATGGTCAATGATTAACTCAATATAATGAATAATTATTTTTAATGAAACTACTTGCCTTGTAAATTAGCAGATTCATTATCGAAATAAACAAGAAAACGAAAGTATTGTTCTATTTATTTAGCGCAAAAAGCGCCCAGCTGATCACAAAAAAGCCCAGCCCGGTAATCACTGGTGGCAACATCAATTTAGGTCCGGACATCCCCACAAAAATAATAGCAACCCCCAGGATGATTAACAAAAATGCGGAGATGGTTAAAACTGTTCTTTTTTCCATAGTCTTTAGAGTCAGCTGGCAATATATCGAACTTTATGGGGGATTGAAATTAAATGCGCTTAATTTAGAATATAGTACGCTGTTTATGGAAACATCGAAAACATGACCTTGATCAGGAAATGTTTTCGATGTGTAAATACCATTGTGCTCAACTTACTGGTAAGTAAACCAAACAGTAGCTTTACATCCTTGATCAGCTATTGCACGTACCCAGTGTGCACTAAAACCTGCCGGGAATTGATAATCAATGGTTTTCCCCGCTTTTACCTCAAAAGTTTTGTATTGATGAAAGCCGGTCAGATCAAAGTCGATCTCGAGTGTAATTTTGGTGTCTTTGTCTGCCGTTAACGATACCTTTTTCTGATCATATCCAGTCATTAAGTAAGGTAATGAAGGCTCATTGGCTTGTACATTACTGTTCTTCCATACGCCACCTTCTCCGGTCGCTTTACCCATTTTCCAGAGATCATCGATACCTCCGTACCACAACCCGTTAGTTGCCTCTCCAAAATAATGATCATCCTTTTTAGCATCCAGCTTAGTTCCACTCAACACCAATAAGCCTCTCCAGGTACAGAAGTCAATGATTTTCTTTTTATGTGTGGTAACCGGACGCGTAGCGATAAACCCGGATTCGCGACCCACCTCATAAAAAGTACCCTGAATATTCAACATAAAGCGTTCAGATTCTATTTCTCTTTTATCCCTGTAAGCAAAAGTCTCGTAATTAGCATTAGCTGGCAGACGAAAAGTACCCGTTTTATCTTTGATGATGACAGAAGCCTCATCCATCGTGTAGTTTTTCTTTATAGCCAACAGTCTTTTCATTTCCGCGGTACTATCTGCTGTATTGGTTAAAACCTGAAGTTTTTCATCAATTTCCGTGTATTTATTTTTGTTTGTATTGAATACCTGTAGATTCTTATTGTACCCGGAAGGGCGAATTAAATTCTCATTAATTTCCACCTTCTCGTTAATCCCTGCAAGGGTATTAAACATTGGATCCTGATTCTCGTGCATTTTACCTGTAAAGTGAAAAAATGCAGAAGCCTTACAATCGGCATCAGTTTTAAAACGTACCCAGGTTGCTTTAAAGTCGGCCGGAAAAATAAAAGAATGATAGGTATTGGCAGGAACAGCAATGGTTTTATAATTAACCCAGTTGTTATTACCTGATTTGTCGATCTCGATGCTGAAGTTTACCGTTTTGCTGGCATTTTGCGCCAGGTGTAATACTTTTTTATCGAAACCATTTACCAAAAACGGATCTGATGCGATACCGGCTTTTACATCATCATTATCCCATGGACCGCCCCAGCCTGTTGCCCCGCCCCAGTTTTTTAAATCGCTCCATTGGCCAAACCAAAGGTTAGATTGCGCCCGACCTGCCATAGGATTTTCCAATACCGTAGTTTCATCCGTAGCCAAGACAATTTGATTGTTCCAGCTACAAAAATCTGGAATGTATCGTAAGTGGCTACTTACCGGAGCAATACCGCCACTGTTTTTCCTGGAGAATGATTTAGGGAAATCGTACATCATACCATGCATGTCCATTAACATTTTTCCATTGCCCACCTCACGTATGCGTGGCCATTCCGTATACCATCCGCCTCTATGGTCGTAAGTACGTGCTGCTTTTGGCAACCTGTAGGTATACCATTGCCCATTGTCCAGTAGTTTTAGGATCACTGAACGTTTGTCCCATCCGATGCTCCAAAGGGGGCTTTTATCTGTTGGCGAGCCATAAATCCCTCCCGGACCGGTTACATCAGTAAACTGACGTCGTTCTATAATTTTCCAGGTCTTACCATCCCAGCTGGCCAGTACCCCCTTCTCTTCTTCATTCTTCGGCAAGTCCCCTGCCTCAAGCATCTCTTTTTTTAACTTAAAAACGGCTTCTTCCCCGTTATTAGCTACAATCAACTGATTTTGAGCAGTGTAAGCCCCTTTACCATGCCAACCCGGTACCGGTTTGTTGAAAAGCTTTTTTGCCGCGAGTGTATTCACATTAACCTCATAAAGCATACCTTCCATATCATAAAAGTAAACCATGTTTTTAGGATCGGTTAAATGACGTGCAGTGGCAGTCATCCTACCTGGCATGACCGAAAAAGGGATTGTTCTTATCTTGCCCTTATCATCAATAAGATAATTACTGGTGATCAATTGATTAGATTCCTTATGGATCATCCGGTTTGCCGGAGTACCACCAATACTTTCCGGATGTATGGTCACTTTTAGATTTTTATCTATGCTATACAGCTTATCGGAACTTCCGAGTGGTAAATGAGGAGAATAAGTGACCATCCACAATTGATTGGCCCATGGCGTAATTGCGCCAATACCATTTTCTCCTCCATCGCCATTCGTTTTCTTTTTACTTCCGGGCAAAGCCCAGCTTTCGTTAAAAGTTGCCAGATGTGGATAAACGCCGCTTACCTGTAAGGGCTTACCAGGATTTTGTGCCATAACATTTATTGCTAAAAAGGCAGAACCGAGTATAATGGGTAGTTTGAGTTTAAAGGTATTCATCAATTTATTAGTTAATTTTTGTGTGTTTTATTTTAGGTATTATTAAATCTTACAATGACTGCTGGTTGCTTTGAAATATTCAGCTTTTATGTAAATTTAAGAGCCAATAACCAGGCATATTCAAAAGAGATTATCCAAAGTACCAACCATTATTATTTACAAGCCAACAAACTAACCACCAACCTATTACCAACAATGAAAAGTAATTCTGTACAAGGCGAAAATTCTATTTTCTTCCAGCAATTAGATATTTGTTGCCAAAAAGTAGCCGAAAAGGCTAGCCAGGAAAGCATAGCAGATTGGAAAAACAGTGATTATGTTAAACTAAGCGGACTGCTACGTCGTGAAACGAAGGTTAACCTAAGTGAGAATACTTTAAAACGAATATTCGGGAAACTTAAAACATCTACCAGATACTATCCACAAAAAGCGACAAGAGATGCGCTGGCACAATTTATTGGTTATAGAGATTGGTATGAATTCGAACTGCTACATCCGGTAACCTTAGAAAAACCTAACCTCTTAAATGAACCAATAGAAAAACCAATACCGGAGGAACTAAAGAAAGAAAAGAAGAAGCGCTATATCCCATTCCTCAGCGTATTGATCTTAATCCTATTGCTTACAGGTGGTTACTTTTATGCGCAGAGCCTGGATGATGGCCTGATCACCAAGGTTAAATTGCTATGTGTGAACCCCAATGGACAAAGTCCGCACTCTGCCATTTTTCAGTTGCAGACATCAGGCGTATTACCGAATGCTACCTCTTCATTCTCTATAGATTTTGCAGATTCAAAACCTCGGAGATCAATCTTTAAAGACACATTAATCAACCATTATTATGAAACCCCCGGCCGGTATTTCCCTGTTCTTTATCACCATAACAAGAGGATAGATACCGCATCGGTATACCTGCAAAGTGAGGGTTGGAGCATCATATCAACGATGGAACACGATTCTTCCCGAGTATATCCCATTTTGCGGGAAGAGCCGGCTCATGTAACCAACCATTATGTTTCAGCAAAGGAAGTATTCAATGCCGGAGTAGATACCAGCAAAACGTTTTTTGTATCTTTTGCGCATGTCAAGCCCACCAATATCAGTGCGGATAACTTTGAATTCAGCGCCAATATAAAAACATCAGCAAACCGCCCCGGGATACGCTGTTCTCAAACAAACATCCACATCTATGCTGAAAATGACAACCATGCTTTTAGTATCATCAGACCAGAATGTGCGGCATGGAACTCTTTTAAATTTTCTGAAGTACAGCAGGATGGAGGAAAGACCGATTTAAGAGCCCTGGGCCATGACCTTAGAAAGGGAGGCCATCTTCGTCTGCGAATTGCACAGAAAAATGTTTATATCTACCTCGATGGACGCGAGATTTTTCAAACCAAATACAGCAAACCAATCGGCAAATTTATGGGTATAAAAATCGACTTCGCCGGAATTGGTTCTTTCTCAGACTTTAAACTGCAAGATCTTAAAACCGGAGAGAAATTCTAGAATTATAGTTTTAAACCAAAAAGCGCCTCTAAAATTTAGAGGCGCTTTTTTAGTAATATCCTATGGGCCTTGCTTATTTCAAAAATTCCTTCTCAAAATTGTTTAAGTAAGGTTTTCCATCATAATTAAAGTCAGGTAAAATATCGATTTTCATCCAGTAAAGCGACAAAGCAGCTACATCACTTACCGTGGTCGGTATAGACAGGTTCGACAAAATAGGTTCTGGCGTTGTACCAGGCGGGTAATTATCCGCCAGACTGGCCCATGAATAAGCGCCTGAAAGCGTCATGTTGTACCCTTGTGCTGCTTTATTATAATAAACGCTTTCCGCACCTTCGTCCATTGGCCAGTAACCAATCAAATTCTGGTAGTTTGGATGTTTACTCATTTCCTTTAAACTGACATTTGCACTGATCGTGCCTGGATCTAAAGCGGTATTAAAGATCAATAAATTGGCACTATTTAACGTCGAAAAAGCATTAACCCCATCTACCGTTCTTCTGCCAACTTTAAGTGGTTCATCAGAAGAAACGCTCAATCGGCTATGAATATTTACCGGAGTTCCTTTTAAAACACCATCTACATAAGCAGTCATGGTTCTAGTGGTCGCGTTTATCCTTTTCACGGTCATCGTTACCGTATGCCAGGTGTTATCAGATACCGGGCCAATACCCGTCAAATTGACTCTTCCTGTTGCTGCGCCATTTAGGTTTCCACCGGCACACATCGTCATATTTCCAGCGGATGACTGATACCACATCCAGCCAGTGAAATTAGTACCGGCGTTATTTGATTTGGATAAGAAAGCATTATTTGAAGTCACCTTTGCAAATTTCACCTGCATTTGCACTGTAAAATCCTGATCTGCTCCCATATTATACAGGCCTTGATCATCAGGGACTATGGCTTGCAGGCCGGCATTATTAAACAAGACAGAGTTAAAGCCTGACTTCTTTAATTCTAATGGTTTAAACGCTGGATTATATACCATTGTAAAACCATCTTTTGGCTGATTAACGTCACCACTATGGTTGCTCGTAATGATGATCAGCCAATCTTCGTTCCCGTAATTTTTTCTGGCTTTAACCGCAGCTAAAATCTGACCAACATAGTCATCTGATTGAACAATCGCTTGCTTATAGCCGGGGTTACCGGCCACAAATCCGCCATGAGTACCCGCAGCCTGAACCGCTCTGAAGTTTACAAAAATAGCTCCTAAGCTTTGCTGTGTTTGAATGATATGCACGGCACTATCTTTAGCCGCCACATCGGTACTCACCACAGGGCTGAAATCAGTGTTTTTTACGTAATCCCGTAAATTAGGCCAGGGCGTCACCAAAGCTGTTTTTACTGCCTTATACTGTGTAATATAATCGAATACATTCCTTTGCAGTACTATCGTGCCATGTTCATCATTATCCGGATCCTCAATTCTTTCAAAGTCATCAGACTCGATTTGATGCCTGCTGAAAGAAGTTCCTGTCACCATGGAGGCCCAGCCTCCTGCATCAGATCCCGTAGCCAGGGTCTGGTAGGAATATTTCGAGTTTTTTTGAAGTCCGGCAATATTTACCGGAGCAACAGCTTGCAGCTCAGCCCCGGTTAACCCGTCAATACTGATCACCAAAACCTTACGCTGAGGTGCCACATTATTGACTAATTCTTCAAATACAGGATCCGGATTCGGATACTTTTTGCAAGAAGAAAATATAACCATTGCAAGGATGGCCGATAAAATATAATCTGTTCTGATTTTCATAATTAAGGCTTTATAATATTGAACTCTGAAAGCGAGGTAAATGCATTTGTGGTAGACATGGTCACTGCATTTTTGATGACCAGCTTCACAAACCTTGCATTCGCTACAGCAGAGAAATTATAATTGAACTTCGTTGTATTTGCAGGCAAAGTAAATGTACCTACAGTGCTGTATTCACTGTCGTCATTACTAATTAAGACTTCCATATCTTTGGCATAATTCGCACTGCCTTGCTGCTGCGTAAGCGTAACTCCTTTAATGGCAATTGGAAATCTCGCTGCTTTGAGCACCAGGTTAATTGGAAAAGCATTACTGGCAGATATCGCTGGTGTTTTTTGCGAAATCCAATAAGTTGTCGCTTTATTATCTGTTAAATTATTGCCCGATCCTTCTGTTGAATTAATATTTGAAATGGTCTGGATATACGGGTAAGTGATTTTGGTTTTTCCTCCGGTATGGCTAAGTGGATTATACTCCCAGGTCTTATCAGTCATTTCAGGATACTTCGCCGCGACTTTGTCTTTCACTGCCCGACTTAAAGCAATTCCCCAGGCATCAAAAAACGGGGCAAAATCTATCTTTTTGTAATCACTCCATTTTTCGTAAACGAAGTTATGCTTCGCAATATCACTCCCATTTAGCCTTTCAGCATGCCTTGCCTGCGTATAAAGATAAGTCATCGCCTCATAACCATAGATTTCAAAAAACTGTACAAAGGGCACCAATCTGGTAAAAGGGCTGCTGATTGCCGGATCAGTCCCGTCAAAATTCTTTGGCAATAAGGTTGCGCCCCAGGCTAAAGCACCCGGCCACAATCTTGGCAGGGCTGAGTGCAGTACTCCGTAATTTGTGGCAGCCAACCTATTGGCATATTTGAAAGAAAAAAGATTATTACTGGTCTCCCCCAATGTACTCCAGCTCCAAACAGAGGGCTGCTGACAGTTGTGTCCAAACTCATGCAATGAGCCCCAGGAACCACCACTTGTCGTCACATCCAATGCCTTTACACTGGTAAAGCTATCAAACCAACCATAGGTATTTTGTGCCATAAACGGAAATCCGGAATGCGCACCTCCATTGGTAATTTGTATATCTAATGCTCCTCTCCAGGCTCCCTGAGGACTTCTATCTTTCTCATCTGCCGCGTTGTCCGACAAGCCCATCCAGGCATTATAATCCAGATCAAATATTTCATTCCATTTTGAAATGGCTAGCGTCGGATAAAAGGGCACTGTTGCCGATGACAATCTATTCAGGACCTTATCTCGCGGTACTAAAAAAATCACCCGTTTCGAACGTAATTCTAACCAGGGTACTTTAGAAGCAATTACCTTCGCTCTAAATTCAGCATCCGTTGTTTTTCCCAATATAAAATCCGGAGAAACGCAGGCATTGCTGATGATAAACTCTACCGGAACAGGAAAGGCTTTATTGGCCAGGAAATAAATCGTACCACCATACAGATTACGGACATAATTTACTCCTCCATAAAGTTGCTGACGATTGTAAATGACCGGATCCCTTAAAAGCGGTGATTTTCCGGAAAGATTATCCGTATGCCCACCTATCTGAACCCTTAATCCTTCAATACCTACAGGAACCTCAATTTTGATCAATTCACCTGGCGCAGCATAATATCCCGTGCTAAATTGTGGTTCCGGGGCTACCGTGATCCGTAAATTGCCAGCCGTTTGATCTGTGAAATTTAAATCCAGCGTAAACTTTTCATTTTGAACACGAGGTTCAGCAGGGTCTACAAGACCCGGAAAAACCTTCGCTTTGGCGTACATGGTTTTATCGATCCACTTCATATTGGTATCGATCGCTCCATCAGCAACATTCCCGGAATCATCAGCATATCCATCTGGAATGGTATAGCCATACTTTTTACATCCCTGACCAAAAAACAATAATGTGCAGGCACACATTGCTAAAAATAGATTCTTTCTCATAACTAGTTGTTTGGATAAGTTTTAGCCGGCAAATACAGTTTGCCCATAAGATTCCAGTTGTCTGGCACGATCACATTCATCCAGTTGAATATGGCATAGGGTATATCCACTCCATTTGGCACCACCGTGTAAATGGCTTCCGATAATTCAGGTGAAACATTCGCCGAGATATCACTGAATGGCTTCCAGGCAGGCGTCCCCGTAAAAGTGAAATCTGAACTTTTACCGCTCTTATCTTTAATTACAGCGCCCTGTTCCTCATCACATGGCCAATAGCCAACCAAATTGTTATAGTAAATATCAGTAGGGTATCTGACCGTTTTCCGCATATATGGAATCATTTCCGCTTCCGGGATGGCTACATTATAAATGGCCACATCTTTCATCAGCATATTAATAGATTTATTATCCTCATTAGGAATATAGCCAAGGGCTAAAGGAATAGCAGGCGCGGCAAAATTCGCCGTAATTGCCGATTCATCACCTGGAATTCCATCCGTATAGGTCCTCATTTTCCTCCCATTACTGGTGTAAATACGCAAGGCGATGGTATGCCACTTTCCATCTCTGATGACTGTATTTGCACGCGAAAAAGCACCACCGCCATTGATACGCGCTACCCAGCTCGTGCCAGAATAATACAGCACCCAACCTTTATTGGTGCTACTCGCCCATGCAAGTGTCTTTCCGATAAAGGGGGCAAAATCTGCACTTGCGTGATCCACCCTTATTTTCAACATCAGCGTAAAATCGCCACTGGCACCAAATTCTCCGGTGGTCGTATTTCCTAATTTCGCGTTCACAAAATTCGCACTGTTTCCAGAAAAATTAGGGGCTACACCCTGATATGGGAATTTATCTACATCCGGTTTATCAATACCAGCAGCCGAAAACTTAGGATTATAAAAAACTACAAAAGTGTTTCTGGATGCATCCAGATAGCGATTGGAACCTGTTGACCCTCCCGAACTGGCAGCCCCACCTTTATTAGAGGAGACAATGACTAACCAATTTTCTTTCGCATAATCTTTTCTACCTTTTAAGGCCAATAACATCTCCCCAACGTAGCCATCCAAAATATTAATCTGTGAGATATACGCCCCATTTACCTCCGTATAACCAGCCGCTTTACCTGCGATTTCAGCCCCATGAAATTGTGCAACGACCAAATCCGTATTACTTGCTGACAGATTTTTCAGTACCGCATCTTTAACTTTATTGTCCTCGCCTGGAAAAGTCTCCTTTATCGAGGCATCGCCAGCCAAATGGTCATTAAATGCTGCCGTAGCACTAAAAGAAGCAGTTGTATATTTTTTGGTCTGATCTTTTAAACGGCTAAATATGCTGGGTGCAGCCTGCGCATCAAAGCCTGCAAAATCTTCTGAGGTCACCTGATGTTTGGTGTAATCAACACCGGTTATCATATTTGCCCAGCCTGCTGCATTTGTTAAAACATTTAGTCTGCTATCACTTAAACCCACATAACTAAAAGTCGAATTTGCAGTGATACTGCTGATATTTTCCGGTGCTAAATTTTTAACAACCTCACCTCTTACACCATCTAAAATGATGTACAAGACCTTCCTTGATCCATTACCCAAACCTGAGGTGTCATTCTTAAATGAGCCTGGTAAGGTATTTTCAAAATCCTTATTGCAAGATGAACTCAGAAGAATCACACCTAAAACAATGAATTTTAATCTCAAAATCTTTTTCATAAAATATAAATAAATGATCCCCTTAATTTGAAATGATTAACCTCAGCACATTTTTAGGGAACATGGAGTTGAAGCGACTGATCTCTCCTACCAAAATCACCTGAGTATCGTTCCCGACAGCTGTTTCCATCATATCATAAATCCTTCCCTGAAAACCACCGGTATTGTTATAGCCAACTGCCAGTTTCCCGTTCGCTTCAAGAATCATAAAACCTTGTCTTAGGTAATTGCCATACTTGTTAAAAGAACCGGCAACAATGATTTTCCCATTGTTCAGTTGCGCGGCAAAAGTGGCCATACCTCCGGTAATCTGTTCCGT
The DNA here is from genome assembly GCF_032677645.1 of Pedobacter gandavensis. Taxonomy (GTDB): domain Bacteria; phylum Bacteroidota; class Bacteroidia; order Sphingobacteriales; family Sphingobacteriaceae; genus Pedobacter; species Pedobacter gandavensis_A. The sequence goes on from NZ_JAVTSB010000002.1 coordinate 236,391, forward strand.
GTTAAAACTGTCTACATTAGAACCATCCGCATTTAATAAAGCGATACCTGAAGATGCTTTCCCGTTAAACCTGGTAAAACTGCCGCTTAAAGTAAATTTATTGGTGTTCTCATTATACCTGATGGAGTTGATATCGCCGTCTGCACCAAGCCCTGATTTGAAGGACAGATCCACAGAACCATCCAGATTTAACCGGACGAGTCTGTTTACGGTAACTCCATTGAAACTGGTAAAACTACCTGCCAGAATCAATTTGCCATCTGTTTGCATTGCAGCATCCAGAATCACCCCATTGGCAGCTGTTGCACTCTGACGATTTGCTTTATTGTAATGAAAAGTGGAATCCATGGAACCATCCTCGTTCACCCGTACCAATTGGAGCATCCTGGTCACATCATAGACCTTTTCATCATAAGTTGAATTGGGGTAATAGATCCTTTTGAAGTTTTGGAAATTCCCTACGATGTAAATCTGTTCTCCAAAAACAAAGGCTTTCCTAACCGGGCCATCTACACCGGCGTTGAACGTCGGAATGGTATCCGCATTCTTACTGATTTCCTGCGGCTTAGGATTGATGATTTCCGTAGTCACCATAGTATCTAACCTGCCATTGGCATTCAATCTGGCAATGTTATTTAAAGTCAGCCGGTTGTTCCGACTATTACTATACCCATTAAAACTACCGGCAACAATAAATTTACCTACCTGATTACCTTCTGAAATTCTGGAAATGGAATAAATTGTTTTGGCAGCACCCAGGGCAGCTTTACCAAAATTGACGTCTGTGGTTAGGTAAGCTCCATTTGCATCTAACTGTACAATCCCACCAATAGGTAAGGCCGTGGTTCCTTTTTGTTCGAAATTGCTGAATGAGCCACCAAGCCAGAACCTGCCGGAAGGCAATTTCTCCAGGTCATAAACCGTTGCTGTTCTTTCACCCTGGAGTGCTGCGGCACCATTGATAATTTTAAAGGTTGCGTCTACACTCACCTTCCCGCCTACCTTAAGGATTGGACCAAAAAATGTTTCCCCCTTGGAGGTAATCCAAACACTCCCCGTACTTGCCGTTAAGGGGACGGCGAATTGAATAGTGGTATCCGTGTAGCTTTTCAGTTCGGCCTCAACTTCATTTACGTAGAGCTTAAAGTCATCTTTTAAACTGGCTAAACCCCTAACCTGAAGGTTTAAAACAGTCCCCGCCACCACAATATCCGGGGTCGTGCTTTTTGAAACAAAGGCAAAAGGTGCAATTTTTCTACCTCCCGCATAGGGATCCGCTCCTATCCCCTGTTGCTTTTCACAGGAAGCCATGAGTATTGCACAAAGCAGTACCAAAGCGATTAAGGGATTATATTTTATGTTTGCTAACATTCCTAAATTAATTACTGATAATGAATTGATTATTTATTTGGAGGTAAAATCCCTGAAGACATGACCTGATCGATAAAAGTATCCGTGTTAAATCCCAGGTTATGCTTGCTTTTGGTGAGCACATGCAGTACGCCATTACTGGTTTGAATGTCTGAAGTGGCTACCGGATTATTTTGCAGAGCCACCTGTGGATTGGATAGATCAGGGATATAGGCCAGAAATAACTGTCGGTAACCTGCGTATTGTACACCCCCCGCATCATTAAATATCGCTCCAACGTTCATAATCCGCCCCCCTAAAGAGGAGTAATTCTGACCAGGGTAAGCGGTATACGCCAGGGTATCTCTTTGAGGATAGTCTTTCAACAGGAAGGATCCGGAAAAAATATACTGGGATAAAGTGTTCTTCCAAACCTCTGGTTTAATCTGATTTAGTGTCGCAACGGTATCCTTCCCAACACTTCTCAGCGCATTGTTTAACCTTTTTATAGACTTAAACACTGAGCCGGCTGGCGGAGCAAAGAAGGTTACATTTTCTTTGTCGAGCAACTCATCTAATCCCGCCAGGTTGATAATCGTAAGTGTGCTGTCAAAAACAGAGGGTTTTGATTTAAGGTATTGCAGGGTCGATCCTGCATACTTCGAATCGTGTATACCGGAATCAAAGTAGTATTTTTTGCAACTGCCAAATAGGATTAAGATTGATCCCAGTGCCAGTAATAAGGTTTTATTCTGCATTTTTTTATGAGTTAATTCCAAAAATTATTGCCAACTAAATGAGGGTTTGCCGCAGCTTCCGCCGGGGGAAGAATCAATGGCCAGGTCCATGCCCCGGCATTAAAATTCCCAACAGAGATCAATGCTTTAGAAAAATCTGTTTCGGTAGCCCTGCCTGTGCGTACCAGATCAAAAAAGAAATGCCCTTCTCCGATTAGCTCCCTGCACCTTTCTTCATAAATGTCCTTTTTCAACGTCGCCCCTGTAGAAGTAATTTCCGGTGCGGCAGCAGCGGCCCTTACCTGATTCAAATAACCCTGGGCAGTGCCCGGGTCGTTTAATTCCGCAGCAGCCTCCGCAGCAAGTAACAAGGCATCCGGTAACCTGAATATGATGGCACTATCATCATTACTAACCGTAAGCGCAGTACCCAAACCGGTGGCATATCTGTTGGCAAACTTTTTGAATTGAAAGGTTGTACTCCCGGAATTGTAATTTTCAAACCAGGTGGATAACCTTTCATCGCGTGTTCCGGGAGGAAAGAGCTTCGTAATGTATTCTTTATCATAAGACATAAAACTTGTCGTCTTTGACACCGTGCCACGATAGGGATAAGAAGAAAAAAAGAAAGAGTAATTGGCGAAAGTCGAAAAGGTTTCCCCGTAATTAAAATCCTGCAAAACGCCGAACAGGTTCTCCTCACTGCGCCCTTTGAAAATCCGCATGGTATTCTCCGTTGTAATCGGTAGCACACGATAATTAGTATAGGAAGCCAGCTCTTCCGCCAATTTCAATACCGAGGTATAATAGCCGTTTTTATTGGGCTCATCCCAGGCCGAAGCCCACATATTCAGGTGCATTAACAGCGCCACCGCGCTTGCTCTTGTTGGCCTGAAACCTTTAGATGCCGCATCAGCATAAACAGTAGGCAGGTCATCTTTAACTGCAGTCATATCGGCAATACAGTTTTTCATCACCTGTACCTGATTGGTTCTGGGAAGGGCTTTACTATTGTAGGCCTCCGTATAATAAATGGCATCACCAAAGATTTTGCAGATGAACATATAGCTCAGGTTGCGTAGAAATACCGCTTCCGCTTTATAACGCTTTTTCTCCACATCAGACAATTCTGAAGCAGGCACTTTATCGATCTCCACAATTAAGATATTGCTGGCGGAGATGATGTCATACCAGGGCTTCCAGTTCATCACCGTCTTCATCCGGGTATCGTAAGAAGTACTGGCTGTAACGATAGATTTTAGATTATTATTGATCAGATTGTTGACCACATTATTACCGCTTCCATCAATAGAACCTGTAGTCGATACATAATTGCCTCTCATTTCTAAGGCTGGCAACAAGATCGATTTGCCTACTTTATCCCTGAGTACCGTATAAATACCATTGGTAAAGCCCTCTATATCTTTCCTGGTTTTCCAAAAATTGTTACCAGACAAAGCATCAATCGGGGTGACATTTAAAAACTTTTTACAACCACTAAATACCATGATTATGGCCGTTAATGCGATGAAATATTTAATATTTTTCATGTGATTATTTAATAAAAATTAAAACTCGACGTTTAACCCTAATGCAAATTGTTTGGCCAGTGGGTAGCCACCGGAATCGTCCCTGCCCAATGCCGTTACGTTTTCAGGATTCGGGCCCGAGTACCTGGTGATGAAACCCAGGTTAGCTGCCGTCGCATTGATACTCATCCTGTTTACCCCGAACCTTCTGGTAAAGGCCTGATTTAAGTTATAATACACCTTTATGGAGTTCAGTTTAATGTAGGAGCCATCTTCCTGAAATAAGGTTTGTGCCGTTCTAAAAGGATTGATCACACCCGCCCTTACAAAGTCTAAAGCATTTCCATAAACCGCCTGATCACCTGGGTTCACATACACATTATATTGGTTCAATGGGGCTAATGCCGTTAATTGAGTAGGTGTGGTAAATCCTGCCAGCTGAGCCGCCAGACTGTTATTCAGGATATCACGGTTAAAAGTGAAAGAGGTATTCACTTCCAGGCTCCAGCTTTTCCACTGGAGTAATGTGGTAAAGCCCCCGGTAATCTGCGGTTGTGAATTACCCGCAATCACCTTGTCAAATTCATTTAATACATAATTACCATCCAGATCCGTAAAAACAGGATCACCGGCACGGAAATAATTTAAGGCTGAATTGCTACCGATACGATAAGGTAAACCAGTGAGCGGATCTACCGGCACCTGACTATTGCTGCCATACACCCCCTTGGTATTGTACAGGTAGTTCGACAAAGAATTGATCCCTAAGCGATAGTATATATCTTGTCCTAAAGCTGCATCTGTATAAATTTTCTCTCTTAAACCGTCCGGTAATGCGGCAAGCACTTCCCTGTTGATGGCTAAAGTTCCGGTTAAGGCCAGCTTAAATGGACTATTGGTACTCAATGGCCTTGCAGTAGCCTGAAATTCCCAGCCATAGTTCACATTGCTGATCTCTGTGGAGGCAATGGTGGCATACGAATTTGAAGTAGAGATGGCCTTCTCCTGATAAATATGATCATTCTGCTTATAGTAGGTATCAAAAGCCAGGGAAAACTTACCCCCGGATAAACCGATATCAAAACCGGCATTATAAGTGGTCGCTTTAGTAGGTTCCAGACTAAGATTTGGCAGGATGCTTAAGTCAGGCATGATGGATCCGCTATTGTTGTAGTTTGCGCCACCAACGTATTTACCATAGGCCTGATAAATGTTGCCATTCGGCTGAATATTTGAACCGTAACTCAAACGGATATCACCATATTCCAGCCAGGTTAAACCGGCTAAAAATGCTTCTTTATTGAAGTTCCATTTGGCAGAAATTGCCGGATTTTTCTTGTAACCTGCATTAGGACCGTTCGTAGAAAGCCCGTCGATCCGGTAATTCAGATCGATCACATATTTTTGTTTGTAATTGTAGGAGAAAGCCCCTGCAAATGCAATGGATCTTAAATCTGTATACCTCAATGTTCCCCCGTAGGATAAGCGCGAACCATCTCTAACGTTAGTTAAAGGCCCTCGCAACTGATCGTTTACGCCCCTGTCGTTCAGGATAGCATCCGATTTAAAGAAAGAAGACCTGAGCTCGGAGAAGGCAAACACGTTAAAATTATGCGCATCATTTATAGAATAAACATAACTCAGCTGGTTCCGGTTATAAAGCGTCGTTGCGCGATCATTATAGCTGTAATATTGAGATTGATTGGCATTCAACGCCGCAGGAGAGAAATTATCCTTGGTACCGGACTGCCCGTTATAACTGAGATAAGAACCTGCTTTAAAATTCTTAAAAAACTCATACTCCGCATTGACGGTCGCCGTAGTAATTAAAACTTTATTGTCATTCTCCGTCCTTAAAGCGGCCAAAACACTATTCACACTCGAATACAAGGATGGAGCAGGTAATAAAGAAGAGGTTCTGCTGCTGTTGGCCACCCCGGCATTCTGCAAGCCGTTCCCACTCCCTGTTTGTTGTTTCTGAATGGAGTTATTCAACTGTCCTTCCAGCTTAAACTTACGGTTTGGGTTAAAAGACATGTTCATATTCAGGTTATACCGGGAGTAACCGGTATTTTCCTGAATACCTTTTTCATCATACACCCCAACGGCAACTTTATAATTGAAGCCCAAATCACCACCTGAAACATTTAAGCTATGGTTTTGGTTAAAGGTTGGTCTGTAAAAATAAGATTGCCAGTCTGTAGAGTTGTTGTAATACACATTTAAACTGTCTGATAAAAATGGGGTATCATTAATCATTTCGAAAGCATGGTTCGCTGAGGTATCATTCCTTAGAATCTGGTCGATCCGGAGCAAACGTTCATATTTACCCCCGATTACCGAACGCAATTGTGGTACTGCCGACATAAACATGGAGCCACTATAACGGACTACCGGAACTTTTGAATTCCCTCGTTTTGTGGTAATTAAAATCACCCCGTAAGCACCACGTGAACCGTATAAAGAAGTTGCTGCCGCATCCTTCAGTACGGTAATATTCTCAATGTCTTCCGGAGGGATCTGAGAGGCCGGTGAAGTACCTGGTCCTGCAGTTTGAAATCCATAAGAAAAGTCCGCATTGTCATCTACAGGCACCCCATCAATCACATATAAAGGCGATGTGGGGGTCAGGAAACTTGAGTTACCAGAACCGGACACGTTAATATTTGAAATCCCACGAATGGTTACAGAGCCTCTGAAACCTGGCGCACCGGTACTATTCTGAATGTTCAAACCGGCTACTTTACCCTGCAAAAGAGAAATTACATCCCCGGCAGGTTGTCCTTGAAGCTCTTTACCGGAAATCATGACTGCCGATCCGGTATTTAAAGTCCGGCTTTTTGTTTGATAACCAGAGGTGATCTTTACTTCGTTCAGCGCCGTATTGTCTTCCTGCAGGATCACATCAATTACGGCTTTGTTGTTCACCTTAACCGTCTGCGGTTTATAACCTATAATTCTAAAAGTCAGGCTGGCATTACCACTCAGGGTAACTTTGAATTTACCATCAGTATTCGTTGTACCAATCACTTTATTATCACTTACAATCGTGACCCCTGGCAGGGTCTGTTTCGATCTGGTGCTGCCATCGTAAACGACGCCGGTAACCACCAGGCGCTGCTGTGCAAATGAGTTATTTTGATGACCAAAAATCAACAGCATAACTATGGTGTAAAAATACTTCATTGGAAATATGTTTTGTTTGAATCTATTTGCTTTCATTAGTCATTCCCGAATTTTGGCTTATCCCCGCTAAACCAGAAAGTCATCTCCCAATCGCCCTTTTCATAAATATTAAAATTGAAAAGGAGCGTGTGTTTTTGCAGAATCCCGCCAAAACCCAGTCGTTCAAACCGGAATACGATACGGGCCTGTTCTCCTGAAACTGAGGTATATTTAGTGGGATATGGAGTGCAGGGGATTGGATAGGCGACCTCATACTTTACCTGTTCCTGATCCTTTACCATGTTAAAACCATGCACCAGGTTCGCCCAATCGGTGGTCGCAAACTTATCCGGATTGATGGGATTAGATAAGGAATCAATAAACTTAAAAGTCAGGCTGTTTCCATTGCCTTTTTTCCGGAACAACACCTTTACATCCCTGGTATTTAAGGGCTGTCCCCGCTCCCCTGTAATATTTACAGCCGATGGGTTTACCGAAACCGAGGTCCCCTGGCCGGTGATCGGGTCTAAATTAGAAGGCTCATAACTCCGCTCCTTAAAAGGCTTTAACCGAAAATTCTGAAAGTACTTTCTTCCCCCGGAATTAGACATCTCCACATCAAACACATAGCCCGAATCAGGTTGAGCCTTAATCATATTTGAATTCGCGGAAGCCCACATCATAAAATCCCCGGAATGCGGTCTGATTTCAAATAGCGGATGATTCTCGATCACGCGTTTAGCTTCAATTTCTGCTAAAGATTTCTCGGTACCATCATAGATATTTTTCCATACCAGAACGGGGTATTTATCGGTCAGCTCCGGAGCAGCCTCGTTTGTAAATGACCGCATATTTACAATCTTAAAATCCAGGGGTCTGCTGGAACTTCCGTATTGAAAAACATTGGCAAACAAGGTGTTTCTTCCCAATACCGGTTGATATATAAATTGCGTGTATTTGGAATCATTTGCAATTGACAACCTTTCATCCGGCAAATTCTTTTTGCAGGAGGAAAACAAGATCATCCCAAAAAGAAGGGATAAAAATAGTTTCAAAGTATATTTATTATTTCTCATTATCGCTTATTGATCTAATAGGGAACTGAATTCACTGAAACCGAAATTGTGCAGTGGCGACAGGATATTTATCGTTGCATTATTCGTCTTGATATTCACCGCCTTGGTGAGGGTGGTGGTCCAGGCACTGACAAACGTAGAACCATGGGTATCACTGAAATTTAAAACCCCTGGCCCTCCGCCTACATAACCGGCAGCACTTAATTTCACATATTTAACATGCATAGGGTAATCGAACAGGATCGAATTTAACGGCAGTCCGTCTACAGCGCCAGCATAAAAATCAGTGTTTCTATTCCCCCTGATGATGTATTTGCTCATCATGAATAAAAGGGCGACCGGGTTGGCATTGGAGAGATACACAGGCGTTTTGCCCTCAGCGGCTCTTTTCAGATTGAGGTATTTAACCGAGGCCTGAAAATTCTTGTTGACAGGTGCAAAAAGGCTAACCTGCTGTGTGGTTAAAGAATCGGCCAGGAGCGGAAAGCGTGCCAATACCAATAGCAAAGAATCAAATGTACCTTTAGGCTGGGCCTTCAGATAATCCATTGCCGAACCTTCAAAATTCTGGACGGTATTGACGTATTCGTGGTAAACAGATTCATCTTTCTTACATGAACTGAAGTACATGCACATCAATCCCAAAAAAACAGCTATTATTATTTTATAAAATATATTTTTCATATCGTCTTTGGTCATAAGAATTATTGCCAGTATGGATTTTGTGTAATCATGGAATTGGCGGTGATGACCTCTTCCGAAACCGGCCAGTAAACACCTCCGGCAGCCTCAAACTGCTTAAAGCTGAGTTTCTGACCATTCTTTTCTATGAATGCCGCATCGCTGTTTTTAATTCTGTTGAGCCTCACCAGGTCATACCATCGCCAGCCTTCCCCCATCAATTCCCTTCTGCGTTCTTCAAAAATCGCCTGGATCACATCCGGCGTATTTGCGGTAGTAAAAACGATTCCCCTCAGTGCAGTGGCCCTGTTCAATTCCGTTAATGCCTGGTCTTTCTGACCTAAAACCGCCAGTGCTTCCGCACGGAGTAAGGTGATTTCTTCCAGTCGGCTAAATACCATGGTAGAATTGTAATAGGTTAGTTTCCCTTCCGCACTAGCCGGGTTAACCACTTTTATTTTCTTGAAAATCGGTCTTTCTGAATCGGTATCGTAGAAGTAATTAGCTCTGTACTTGCCTGAATTCTGGTCAATACTATAGCGCAGATCTGTAGGCCAGGTAAATATTTTCAAAATACTATCCCTGGAAACAAACATTTCCGGCTGTACTTTAGGAATAAAAGGGGCGGCAAGTGTCAGTTGTTCGATATGGCCATTCGCGGTGGATAAACCATTCACATAATCAAAAGGAAAACCCACGATGCATGTGGCTCTTTTGCCGGCAAAAGGACTGCTGTCAGAGTTTTCGGTAAGTCCGGTCATACTCAGGAACTCCAGATCCTCTACGCCTTTTCCAACCTGTTTGGAAACATTATCCAGTACAAATTTGGAATAATCCGCAGCATCCAGGTAGTTCCCTTCCCAGGCAGCGATATGTGCCAGAATTACATACGCAGATAACCTGGTCCAAAGACTGCCATGCCAGGTACTCCAGCTACCCGCATAATATGGACCAGGCAGGATGGGATCTGATCCACCATAGATAAAGGGTAGCACTTGTGCGGCTTCCAGTAATTCCCGGGTTGCAAAGGCCAGTACCTTTTGCTGAGGACTTCTACCCACTTTTATAAATTCACCATCATGAGAAGCCGTTAAAAGTGGTACATCTCCCCAGATTCTACACATATAGAAATAGGCAAATGCACGCAACATCTTTGCCTGTGCAATATCTACGTTGTGGTTCTGTTCGGTATAACGTTGTTCTACCTTACGGATTTCGCCGGAGCGCTCAATAAATAAGCTGGCGGCATTGATCACCGCATAAAAGCTGCGCCAATTGGTCATTCTATTGATCACAGGGTAAGAAGCATTCAGCTGACCTCTAACAATCGCCTTCATATCAGACCTGGTGGTTACCGTAAAATCTCCTTTTCTTAAATCCCCCATTAACCAGTATCCATTATCAGCAACTGTAGCGGAACGCAGCAAACCATAAACGGAGAATAAGTTGGCCCGCGCATCTTCCAGTGTTTTCCAATTGGTTTCATCTGTAGCTAACCTCGTCGACTTTACATCCTCAATCTTTTTGCAGGAGAAATTAATAACCCCTGACAAGCAGATTAAAACTCCAATCGAAATTTTATAATAACTATTCATGATGTTGAGTATTTAATTCAGTAATTATTCTTTATAAATCCAGTTTAATCCCCAGTACAATGGTGGTTGGAATCGCCAGATTGGCGCCATCGTAATAGCCGTTAAAGTTGATGAGTTCAGGGTCAACACCGGAAAATCTGGTGATCGTTAGCAGATTCATTGCAGTAGCATACAAATAAGCACGTTTGAAACCCGCATGGCGCTTCTTAAAAACACCAGATTTTGCGAAATCGTAACCCAGAGTTACCGACCTTAATTTCGCATAAGAAGCATTCTCCAGGAACAAATCCTGATCGGCTCTATACGCATCTACATCGCTGAAAGGGTTGTAAAGCGGATAGGTTTTCGCCTTATCAAATATCTGCCAGGATGAAACCTCCTTAACAGAGTTGATGTCATTATTGCTTTCTCTATTGATAAAACCGTAACGACTCGCCTCATATTGGTTGATTGCTTTTTGGCCCAGGGCAAAAATGAAGTTAAAGTTGAGGTCAAAATTCTTGTAGCTTATGGTGTTGTTCCATCCGCCCGTGAACTTTGGAAGTCGGTCGCCATTTAAAACTTTATCCTTGTTGTCGATCCGGTTGTCCGAATTATAATCCAGCCATTCAGGATCTCCTGCTTTCAATGGAATCCCATTAAAAGTTCTTCCTGCCGGAACCTCAGCATCGCTATTGTAAATCCCTGCATTGGTATACAACCAGAAACTACCTACCGGCTTGCCGACTACCAGTTTATTCTCACCAATTACGATTTCATTTAAACCACCAGGCAAGGCTTTAACCCGGTTCACATTATAGTTCAGGTTAAGTCCGGTATTCCAGATCAGCGATGAGGTATTGCCGATCACATTACCGTTTAACAAAAGTTCAACGCCTTTATTATTCAACTCCAATCCCGATTCATATTTCTGCGTATAGCCGGTTTCAAATGGCACTGGAATACCTAAGAGCTGGTTTTTATCATTTCTGTTATAGACTGTAATTGCCACATTTAAACGCTGGTTTAAGAAGGCTCCATCCAGGCTCAGGTCTGTTCTATCCACAAAAGGCATCTTGATACCATAACCCACGAAACCACTTCCATAAGGCCTGTTTATCCCCAGTCTACCGTTATATCCTGGTATGGTAGGTTCTTCAAACCAACCGTTTTCAGAGCGATATTGCGGACCTGCCGCAAATTTATCATCCAGAAATACCCGGATCGTTCTACCCCAGCCTCCGCTTAAATTAAGGCTATTAAAAACAGTAGAACTTTTGAAAAAGCTTTCTTTAAGATTGAAATTTGCACTAAAAGCCGGTGTAGTCACCCATCTGCTATCGGGTTGCCCATTGGAAGAACCGTCTCTTCTTAATATGGCACTCACAGACAGCAGGTTTTTGTAACTGTATTTCGCCGTTCCATAAAAAGAGAACAGGTTACTCACTGCCTTGTCTATGTATCTAAAAACCAGAAAGTCCCTGGCATGCAGGTAATCCGCAGCCAATGGATTGCCGCTAACCAAATTGATTTTTACATAGTCATTAGGGCCATTGTACCCTCTGCCGTAATTATATTTATAGGTATCGTCCTGAATATTTAATCCGGCCTCTACAGCTAGTTTGTGGTTCTTTTGAAGTTCAAAACTATAGGTTGCATGGTTATTTATGCCAATACGCTGGGTGTAACCAAAATAATTCGACAGAAAACTTACCCCATCCATCAAAGTAGATGGCATAAAATAATCCCTGCTGCCTTCATTGTAATCGAAGATCAGACTGGAAGCAATCGTCACTTTATTGATTTTACTGCTCAAAGTAAAGCTCCCGTTCAAAATGGTATTCCGGTTATTGTCTACCGCTTTACCGAGTTCTTCCAGATAGCCATTATACACTTCCAGATTTGGTGATAAGGGACTAGACAAATCTGGAATATACCTGGCTTCGGCAAAACGATCTCTTAAACTTTTATTCCTGACCCGGTCTAAACGTGCCGCATTAACCACACTCGAAACGGTAAGCCATTTGAATGGCGCCATGTTGATCCCAAAGAATAAATTGTATTTATCCAGACTGGTATCATCAGCATTACCTGCATTTTTAGTACCCGAACCAAAAAATCTGAAATTGGCCCTGTCACTACCTCCCGTAATTCCAAGATCCGCAGCATACACCGGACTGGTCTGATAAAACTTGTCGTTCCAATCTGAGGAACCGTAATAGGCGGTATTGGTAGAATCGCTTAAGTAGGAGGCATAACTTTCCTGATTTTCAGCAGTACCATACTTTTGATAAAATGGTTTTCTAAAATTATTCTCATAAACCCCATTTACGGTATTTACTTTTGGCGGACTAACAAATCCAAAATAAGTATTCAGGCTAATGTCTCTAACCCCGGCTTTTGCATTTTTAGTGGTAATATAAATGGCACCATTGGCGGCATTCGGCCCTAGCTTTGTCAGCTCAAAGGGGTCTTTCACCACGGTTATAGATTGGATGTTATCTATATTGAGTTGAGAAAGTAAGTTTGTTGCCGGACCAATCCGGTTAAAATCATACTTCTGCACATCAAATGCAAAGGGATTATCCTGTGCTAAAGGAACACCATTTAAATACACCGCAGGTTGTAAGGCGTAGATATCCCGCTTGGTAAACAAAACTCCCGAGGGGCCCCTAACGATCATACTTTGCTCGGTTCCGGGTTCACCATTAGGTTCCTGAACATATACCCCGGCTAAGTTTCCTTTCACAATTTGCTGCAGGGATAAATTTGGTACCGCGCTGATGGAGCGAATGTGAAGGGTATCACGTACATTTTTAAACTTTTGCAGGGCCATAACCATTTGCCCAATGGTATCTGTCTTTGCAATCTGAACGCTGTCTCGTTTAGTCTTTGTCGTATCTTGTTGCTGAGCAAAGTCATTAAACATACTTTTTGTATGCAAAACACGTTTGGCATATAAAGAATCCAGGCCAACACAAGACAATAACAAGGCAAAATAAACGCTTGTTGAAATTTTAAACATTATAATTTTTTTGATTAAATAATGATCAATAAAGAAGGTTGAAGGGTTTAAAGAAACCAGAAGGATCAATGATAAATCGATGTTTCTTTGCCTAAAATTTTAGGAGTAAAAGGTTCGTATAGTTCTCTACATAGAATTAATTAAGGTTTTGTATTTCCTAAATTATCATTACGGATTTAAAATATAATACAAGCCCTTATCCAAAAGGAATACAAACATATGGATAACCCATCATGTTGATTTACAGACAAATACATCTAAACACAAAAGCTTATGTATAATGGATTTATTCCATAACCACCACAAGGTGTATAAAAAACAAAGGGGGATCCGGGTTCAGGATTGAATCTATACCTTTCCTAAATAAAATATGCGCAGGCTAAGTTTAAATTCCTCTGCTTTACGGGATTGCAGGCGAATATTTAATTGTTGGGGAAACAATCCGGCATAAAAAAAAGAGATTGCCATTCAGCAATCTCTTTTCATCAGGGGGGGGAAATGCCATTGGTTATTGGCAGTAAATCAGGGGGATTTTTGATCTTATTTAAAGATTGTTTTTGGCACTGTTCCAGTCCAGGAAGCTGGAAGCTTGCTGACACCAAAAATCTTTGCCAGAACCAATGCCGTATTCTTATTGCTATTGAACTCCGTGATCAGGCCCAGTTTCTTGATCTTTGGTCCTGTAATTGCCCAGGGCACCTGCATCTCGTTCATCGTGGTACCACCATGGCCTTTACCTATACCTCCATGATCTGTGATGAGCATAAAATGTAAGTCATTGTACAATCCGGCGCTCTTTAATTTCTCCAGCAAAATACCAATTTCCACATCTGCTGCTTCAATCGAGCTAATATATTGCGGCGACATCCAGCCAAAGCCATGACCGGCATGATCGGTATGTACACTATATAAGAAGACCAGGGCAGGATCTTTTTTATGCTGCAGCAGGAAATCATACGCTTTATTATAGTTGTCTTTATACTGATCCTTCTCCTGAAAAGAGACTTCATCCAGGTAAGTTTTGTTAATCGGATAGATGAGTTCTTTCCAATTGTAATAATAGGCGATTTTAGTTTTAGGCTTTTCTGCTTTCAGCACTTTAAAAATAGAAGGATAATAACCATCCTTATCCGTTTCTATGGGCGTCAGAATATGCTTCTCCATGGTCCAGCCATTGCTCGTTACCCCATGTTCTTCCGGTCCGGAGCCCGTAAAATGACTGGTCCAGTTCGGTAAGGTAATAGAAGGCATCACCGGTCTGGTGGTTAAAGAGAGCACGCCATCTGCAATCATTTTATCCAGGTTTGGGTGTTTAGCTGTTTTGAAGCCTTCCGTGCTAAAACCATCCAGGCCTATAACAAGTACACGCGGCGACTTCTGAGCGATTGAATACAATGGGATTAATGCCAAAATCAGCATTCTTAAAAAAAGAGTTTTCATTTGTTTATCGTGTTTAATTTGTTGTGTTTATACGGAAAAATTGCTTTTCCTAAATTATCATTTCAGATTTAAATTCTAATAGAACTCGCCATCCAAAAAAATACAAACATATGGACAACAAAACAAACTAGTAATCAATCAATTACAATCATATTTAGAAATATATGTATAATAGCTATATGCTGCTAGCTTCCTTAAATTACCGTTAATGTATCAAGCTTTCAGTCTGGATAAAGAAAACAGAGCCCTACACACAGCTAAAATAGCAATCCTCCCGGGGGATTTGAAAATGCGTTAAACGCAAAAAGCCGCTCTACTTTCGTAAAGCGGCTTTGTAGCCCGTAGGGGAATCGAACCCCTATTTCCAGAATGAAAATCTGGCGTCCTAACCGGTAGACGAACGGGCCATTTAAGGTTGCCTTCAACTTAACGTTGACGAACCTAATTTGGTAGCGGGAACCAGACTCGAACTGATGACCTTCGGGTTATGAGCCCGACGAGCTACCAACTGCTCCATCCCGCACTCTATGTTAATGTTTAAAAAAAACGGAAAGAATGTGATCTCCACAATCTTTCCGTTTTTGTAGCCCGTAGGGGAATCGAACCCCTATTTCCAGAATGAAAATCTGGCGTCCTAACCGGTAGACGAACGGGCCATTTAAGGTTGCCTTCAACTTACGTTGACGAACCTAATTTGGTAGCGGGAACCAGACTCGAACTGATGACCTTCGGGTTATGAGCCCGACGAGCTACCAACTGCTCCATCCCGCACTCTATGTTATTACTATCCTACAACTAGTCTAGCTTATTAATATCTCCTTACGAATAAGAAAGATTGTAGCCCGTAGGGGAATCGAACCCCTATTTCCAGAATGAAAATCTGGCGTCCTAACCGGTAGACGAACGGGCCATTTAAGGTTGCCTTCAACTTGCGTTGACGAACCTAATTTGGTAGCGGGAACCAGACTCGAACTGATGACCTTCGGGTTATGAGCCCGACGAGCTACCAACTGCTCCATCCCGCACTCTATGTTATTACTATCCTACCACTGTAGTTTAGTTTATTAATACCCTCCTTACACGTAAGGAAGATCGTAGCCCGTAGGGGAATCGAACCCCTGTTACCAGAATGAAAATCTGGCGTCCTCACCCCTAGACGAACGGGCCATTTTGACTGCCACTAACTTTACAATTAGCGAATCAATTTTGGTAGCGGGAACCAGACTCGAACTGATGACCTTCGGGTTATGAGCCCGACGAGCTACCAACTGCTCCATCCCGCACTATATACAATTCCGATTGTGTTAATTAATTGGTTAACTCTTCCTCCGAATTGGAATGCAAAGATATAATTCGTTTCTTTGCGGTGCAAATTTATTTCAAAAAATATTTTCATGTCACATAAAGCAGGTTTTGTAAGTATAATTGGTAAGCCCAATGCGGGTAAATCAACGTTAATGAATGCCCTGGTGGGTGAAAAGCTTTCTATCATTACTCCGAAAGCTCAGACTACCCGTCACCGTATTCTGGGAATTGTCAATGAAGAAAATTATCAAATCGTATTTTCGGACACTCCGGGGATCATAAAACCACGTTATGGTTTACAAGATTCTATGATGAGTTCGGTAAAAGGTGCCCTTACTGATGCAGATCTTATTCTGTTCGTTACCGACATTAACGAAACACATGATGAGAACGATGTATTAGATAAGATCATTGATACCACCATCCCAATGATTGTCCTGATCAATAAGATCGACAATGCCACACAGGAAGAAGTGGAAGCTAAAATGACCTACTGGCAGGAGAAGTTAAATCCTAAACATATATATGCCATCTCTGCATTGCACCTATATAACTTAGACGGCATCATGGAAACGGTATTAGATCAGTTACCGGAACATGCTCCTTTCTATGATAAAGAAGATTTGACAGACCGTACACAAAGGTTCTTCGTTTCCGAAATCATCAGAGAGAAAATCTTCAATAACTACCAGAAAGAAATTCCATACAGTACAGAAGTTGTGATTACTTCCTTCAAAGAAGAAGAGAAAATTACCAGGATTAGTGCAGAGATCATCGTAGAACGTGATTCGCAGAAAAATATCCTGATTGGTAAAGGTGGCGCCATGCTTAAAAAGGTTGGTACTGAGGCCCGTAAGGATATTGAGAAATTCCTGGATCAAAAAGTGTTTTTAGAGACCTTCGTTAAAGTTGTTCCGGACTGGCGAAGTAAAAAGAACTATTTAAAAAGTTTCGGGTACGAAAATTAAGCTTACCTTTGCAACCCCTTAATAATTAATACAATTCATACATACACATGAGCAACATTATCGCAATCGTCGGAAGACCAAACGTAGGCAAATCTACCCTATTTAACCGCTTAACAGAGAGTCGTAAAGCCATTGTTGATGATTTTAGCGGTGTAACCCGTGATCGTCATTACGGATCGGCAGAATGGACTGATAAGCAGTTTACTGTTATTGATACCGGAGGCTATGTAGCCAATTCCGAAGATTTATTTGAAGCAGCTATCCGCGAACAAGTGGTAATTGCTATCGAAGAAGCAACTGTATTGTTGTTTATGGTGGATGTCGTAACCGGCATTACCGACCTGGATGACGAAATTGCACAGTTACTTAGACGCAGCAATAAACCTGTATTCATCGTTGTAAATAAAGTAGATAATACGCAATTACAAAATGATGCATCCGTATTTTACGGATTTGGTTTAGGTGAGATCTACCCGATCTCTTCTATGACTGGTTCTGGAACAGGTGATCTGTTAGATGATGTAATCAAACACTTCGAAGATATCGTAGAAGAAGAGAATGCATTACCTAAACTGACCATTGTTGGCAGACCTAACGTTGGTAAATCATCACTAATCAATGCACTGATTGGTAGAGAAAGAAATATTGTAACTCCAATTGCCGGAACTACAAGAGACTCTATACATATCCACTACAACCAATTCGGACATGAGTTCATGTTCATCGATACTGCAGGTCTTCGTAAGAAAACCAAAGTAAAAGAGAACATCGAGTTTTATTCTGTAATGCGTACCATCAAAGCTTTGGAAGAAGCTGATGTGGTGATCTTAATGATCGACGCTATGGAAGGGTTAGAATCACAAGATGTGAACATTTTCCATCTTGCTGAGAAAAACAAAAAAGGTATCGTAATCCTGGTTAACAAATGGGATTTAGTAGAAAAAGATTCAAAAACCACTAAGATTTTTGAAGAACAGATTCGTACTAAATTACAACCGTTCACTGACGTACCAATCGTTTTCACCTCTGTAATCACTAAACAACGTATCTTCCAGGCAGTAGAAACTGCTTTAGAAGTTTACAAAAACAGAGGGAAGAAAGTTCCAACCTCTAAATTAAATGATGTGATGTTGCCGATTATTGAAAAATATCCGCCACCATCATTGAAAGGAAAGTACATCAAGATCAAATACATCACGCAAATCAATGGTACTTCACCAATGTTTGCTTTCTTCTGTAACTTACCTCAGTACATCAAGGAACCGTATAAACGTTTCATTGAGAACAAACTACGTGAAAACTTTGATTTCTCCGGATCACCGATCCAGATTTATTTCAGACAGAAATAGAAATTGAATTACTGCAAACTGGATAATGCCTGTTTGACCATTGCATCACTCAAGTTGAGCGCTTTGTAATAACCGGCATCACCCAGGTGGTATTTACAAAGCAAAACTTTAACATCATTCAGGATTAAAGGTTTTGCTGCCTGTAGTAATTTAGGCTCTATCACAATATTCTTACTTTGAATATATTTAACTAAATCCTTGTAATCTGCATCATTTATGGTAAAGGTTGCAAGGTTTTGTTCTATAAAAGAAGGCGTATAACGATTTCCCAATACGTCGTACACAAAATCAAACAACACTTTCTTCGCAATCAGTTTCGCATAAAACCTGTTGAAACCACTGGTATCCATTTTTACATAGATATCCGGCTGAATGCCTCCGCCTAAAAAGGCCTTACTATTCTTCAGACTGTCTTTCGCGCTTACCGAAGTCAGCTCACCATCGTTAAAACGATCTTCAATCTCATTTTGATAGGCATTGTAGCCCTTCTTATAAGATTTCTGGATACTTCTACCCAATGGGGTGTAATACCGCGCTATGGTTAGGTTTAAAGCAGAGCCATCCACAAAAGGAAATTGCTCCTGTACCAGGCCTTTCCCAAAAGAACGACGGCCGATAATTACCCCACGATCCAGATCCTGAACCGCACCCGCTAATATCTCACTGGCCGAAGCCGAGTTTTCATTGATCAATATCGCCAGTTTCCCCTGTTCAAACTCCCCGCCACCGGTACTAAAGTAATCGGTACGTGGTTCATGTTTTCCCTGAGTATATACAATTAACTTATTTTCTGAAAGAATCTGATTCGCCAGACCGGTTGCCGCAGTCAGGTAGCCTCCCCCATTATCGCGGAGGTCTAAGACCAGCTTTTTCATGCCCTTCGTTTTCAAATTACGCACAGACTCAACAAAGTCCGAATCTGTATCCGCACCAAACTTACTGATGCGCACATAACCCGTTTCCGGATTCAGCATATAAGCGGCATCAATGCTGCTCACTTTTACCCTTGCCCGGTTCACAGACAGCAATACCGGCTGCGCAGTACCCGGATGTAAAATGCTTAATTTAACCGCAGTTCCTTTTCTACCCTTAATCTTACCGATCATTTGATCTCTCGGCAAATCTCTTCCACTCACAAACATGGTGTCGATTTTAAGAATTTTATCCCCCTGGCGGATTCCGGAAAGAAATGCCGGACCATCTTTAACCACATTAGTCACGAGTAAAGTGTCATTTAAAATGTAATACTCAATTCCGATGCCTTCAAAATTACCGCCCAGTGTCTCTGCAAATTCATTGGCTTTCGCCGGAGGCAGATACACACTGTGTGGGTCCAGCTGATGCAGTAAACTATCAATAGGCAAATGGTGCATACTGTCTGCATTCACCTCATCCACGTAGTTTTTATTGATGATATGAATGATTTCATCGACCTTCCTGCTGCTATCTGCCGCATAAGCCAATGGCT
Organism: Pedobacter gandavensis; assembly: GCF_032677645.1. Classification (GTDB taxonomy): domain Bacteria; phylum Bacteroidota; class Bacteroidia; order Sphingobacteriales; family Sphingobacteriaceae; genus Pedobacter; species Pedobacter gandavensis_A. The sequence goes on from NZ_JAVTSB010000002.1 coordinate 256,058, forward strand.
TTTGAAGCTGATACCCCTGATCTTTTAAAAACTTATAGCCAACAACCATCCCCCCTATTAAAGTAAGAGAATAGGTGAGTGCGATTAAAAGGTGGTTTCGGGTGGTCTTTTTCATGGTTTATTGCTGCGTAAAGTTATAAAATAACCCTATCATTTAGTAAATTAAGTCCTAATCATTCACAATTGTTTACGCTTTATAGGAATTAACAAGAATGTTGCAGCTTTGTTCCCAAATAAGCAATATCAACCTTGATTATTTCGTCTTTAAAAAGAAATTCCCGAGTTTTAACAAAAAAAACATGATCAGAGTAACGGAGCAGGAATCAACCTATCAAGGCATCGATCAGATGTCTGTCCTTGAAATTCTTCAGGGCATCAATAAAGAAGACCAGACCGTTCCACTTGCGGTTGAAAAAGTGATTCCGCAAATCGAAAAACTGTCTATCGCAGTCACCGAACGCATGAAAAATGGCGGCCGTTTATTTTACATTGGCGCAGGTACCAGCGGCCGTTTAGGCGTGGTAGATGCCTCAGAATGCCCGCCAACATTTGGCGTTCCATTCGACCGGGTGGTTGGGATCATTGCCGGTGGCGATACCGCCATCAGAAGAGCAGTAGAAAATGCGGAAGATGATGCGCAACAAGCCTGGATCGACCTTAATGAATATCAAATCAACGAAAAAGACTGTTTAATCGGACTTGCTGCTTCGGGCACTACGCCCTATGTGGTTGGCGGATTAAATACCGCGCGTCAACATGGCGTCTTAACCGGCTGTATCGTTTGTAATGCCGGTGGCCCGATTGCCGCAGAAAGCGATTTCCCGGTAGAAGTAGTGGTAGGCCCTGAATTTCTGACCGGTTCCACCCGTATGAAATCCGGTACTGCACAAAAACTGGTGTTAAATATGTTAAGTACCACCGTCATGATTAAGCTTGGCCACGTCAGGGGAAACAAAATGGTGGACATGCAGCTGACCAACCATAAACTGGTAGATCGTGGCACACAAATGGTAATGGAAGAACTAAACATTGATTACGCGAAGGCGGAGGACTTGCTTTTACGCTACGGCAGCGTACGTAAAGCAGTAGAAGCCGGCAGCAAATAACCGGAATATTATATGCACGAAATCGAACCTTTCTACCTGTGGCGTGATGATTATATCGCGGCGGAAGATGAACGTTCTCCATTTTACAACACCGAATACTCGGAATTCTATTTTGATAAACAGCTTTACAATTTCCTGATTCACCCGCAATGGGATGATTTCGGCTCCAACACCCTATACATAAAAGTCTTGTATGCGGATTACGACCGTAATTATGCGATTATTGAGTTTATCGGAGAATGGAATGATGCCATCGACAATGACATTATGCTCCTGAAAAGAGAAATTCTGGAACTGATGATCGACGAAGGGATCAACAAATTCATCCTCATCGGCGAAAATATCCTGAACTTCCATGCTTCCGAAGACAGCTACTATGAAGAGTGGTTCCAGGATGTGGAAGATGGCTGGATTTGCGGCATCAATTTCCAGGAACATGTCATCAAAGAATTCAGTGCTGCAAACCTGGATTACTACATCAACTTTGGTGGGCAACTTGACGATTTGGCATGGAGAACCTTAAAACCCATTCAAATTTTCAAGAAAGTAGAAGAAACGCTGACAAAAAGGCTTGGGGCATAAGTTTTGTAGGCCTGTAAACTAATTAGTATCTTTAACTATAAAATTTAAAAGAAAAATGGATAACAACAATAATTACCAATGGGCAAACAAATCAGTATTTGTCGAGCAGGAAAGAGGAGTCGTTGCTAAGAAATTCTTCGCAAATGTATTCTTATGGATGTTCGTTGCCCTGAGTGTCTCTACACTTGCGGCCTACGTAGTTTCAAGCTCACCGGCCTTATTAAGCCAGTTGATGAACCTTGAAACCGGAAAAAACACCGTTCTGGGCTGGATTGCCATGTTCGCCCCACTGGGATTAGTCATGTTAATGGGAGCCGGATTTAGCCGTCTTTCTTATGGCGCTCTACTGGGTGTATTTGTGCTTTTCTCGGTCTTATTAGGCGTAAGTTTAAGCTATATTCTATTGATATATACCTCAGGGTCTCTTGTAGCCTGTTTTGGTGCCGCAGCAGGTATCTTTGGGATCATGGCCTTTTTAGGATACACCACAGAGGTGGATCTAACCAAATTTGGCCCGATCCTAATGGTAGGTGTAGCTGGTTTATTTATCGCCAGTATCATCAATATGTTCTTAGGTAGCCCAACATTCAGCTACGTAATGAGCTTCTTCGGTGTAGCCATCTTTACGGCATTAACCGCTTATGACGTTCAAAAACTGAAACGTATCGGTGCAGGCCTGGAAGAAAGTGGTGACCCAATCGTACAAGCTGATGGTAAAAAATTAGCAATCATGGGTGCATTATCACTATACCTTGACTTTATCAATATCTTCTTATTCTTATTGAGAATCTTCGGAGACAGAAGATAAGAAGCTGTAAATTATACGCAAAAGGGCTGTCAATTTTTTGGCAGCCCTTTTTGCTACCTTATAATTCCTCTAGCTCCTGAAAATCCATAACGCAAACCAGCCTTTGCAACCCTGATTTTGAGCGTAAACCCACAGGTTTTCAGAATTTTATTCCGAACCGACAAACAATACCACCGGCTATTGCAATATTATATGCTTTAAGTGCTGTTTTTTTGGAAATGATTTTTCTTTGTTGCACTTTTGCAGAGCTTATAGAGAAAGACGGAGGGATTAGACCCTGCGATGTCTTAGCAACCTGTGCTTACAAGGTGCTACATTCTACTGGAAACCGGACCATTGGTTTCCGAAAGATAAGTTAAAGTCGACCCGATACCGGACTTTTCAATAAGCTTTTAACTGCGTACAAAACTTAACCGACAGGGCATTCCTATCCGGCTATAAAAAATTACGCGTTACCCGGAGAACTAAAAAAATGGATATTAGAGCAGAGTTAGAGAAACGCATTTTAATTATTGATGGCGCCATGGGTACCATGATCCAGCGTTATATCTTAACGGAAGAAGATTTTAGAGGTGAAAGATTCAAAGATCACCCTTGTGATGTAAAAGGCAATAATGATTTGCTGAACCTTACCCGTCCCGATATTATCAAAGCAATTCATACCGAATACCTGAAGGCCGGTGCAGATATTATTGAGACCAATACCTTCAGTACCCAACGCATTTCCCTGGCAGATTACCAGATGGAAGAGCTGGACTATGAAATGAGTTTCGCCGGTGCTAAAGTAGCACGTGAGGCGGTAGACGAGTTCATGGCTAAAAATCCAGATCGGATATCTTTCGTAGCAGGAGCCGTTGGCCCAACCAACAGAACCCTTTCCCTTTCACCGGATGTGAACGACCCTGGTTACAGGGCCCTAACCTTTGATGAGCTGGTATCCGCCTATGACCAACAGGTCCGCGGACTGGTTGACGGTGGTTCTGATGTGTTGTTAATTGAGACTATTTTCGATACGCTGAACGCAAAAGCAGCCATATATTCCATCAAAAAATACGAGAAAGAAATCGGTAGAACGATTGATATCATGATCTCCGGTACCATTACCGATGCTTCAGGAAGAACTTTATCCGGACAAACGGTAGAGGCTTTCTTAAACTCTGTAATTCATGCCAACCCAATCAGCATCGGTTTTAACTGTGCTTTAGGGGCAAAAGACATGAGACCTCACATTGAAGAGCTTTCTGCAAAAGCCACTTGTTATGTTTCTGCCTATCCAAATGCAGGATTACCTAATGAGTTTGGCGCTTACGATGAAATGCCACATGAAACTGCCCACCTGGTGGAAGATTTCATTCAGCATGGCTTCGTAAATATTGTAGGTGGTTGTTGCGGAACAACGCCGGAACACATTGCCTGCATCGCTGCTAAAGCTAGAAAAATTACCCCTAGAAAAATTCCTGTTGTAGCTCCATACCTGCGCTTAAGTGGATTAGAAGCGGTAACCGTGACTCCGGAAAGCATTTTTGTGAACATCGGAGAACGTACCAATATTACCGGATCTCCTAAATTCTCGAAACTGATTTTAGGTGGTGATTATGAAGCAGCCTTAACTGTTGCCCGTCAGCAGGTAGAAGGTGGTGCCCAGATCATCGATGTAAACATGGATGAGGGGATGTTAGATGGTGAAGCGGCCATGGTTAAATTCCTGAACCTGATTGCTTCGGAACCGGATATTTCCAAACTGCCAATCATGGTCGATTCCTCTAAATGGTCGGTTATTGAAGCCGGATTAAAGTGTTTACAGGGAAAAGGAATCGTGAACTCGATCTCCTTAAAAGAAGGCGATGAGAAATTCATTGAAAGTGCTAAAAAAATCATGAACTACGGCGCAGCGGTAGTGGTGATGGCATTTGATGAAAAAGGACAAGCGGATAACTTTGAACGTAGAAAAGAAATCTGTAAACGTTCTTACGATATCCTGGTAGATCAGGTTGGTTTCCCACCACAAGACATCATTTTTGACCCGAATATCCTGACCGTAGCCACCGGTCTGGAAGAACATAACAACTATGCCGTAGATTTTATCAATGCGACACGTTGGATTAAAGAAAACCTGCCTCATGCTAAAGTAAGTGGTGGGGTATCTAACATTTCCTTCTCTTTCCGCGGAAACAATACCGTGAGGGAAGCGATGCACTCTGCCTTCCTTTACCATGCCATTAAAGCTGGTTTAGATATGGGGATTGTAAATGCAGGGATGTTAGAAGTTTACCAGGAGATTCCACCGGCACTATTAGAACGTGTGGAAGATGTGCTGCTGAATCGTAGAGATGATGCCACTGAACGACTGGTAGAATTTGCCGAAACGATCAAATCTAAAGGTAAAGAGATTGTCAGAGACGAAGAATGGAGAAAAACATCCGTTGAAGAAAGACTTTCTCATTCTCTGGTTAAAGGTATTATCGAATACCTGGATGCCGATGTAGAAGAAGCGAGACAAAAATATCCAAAACCAATCCACGTGATCGAAGGTCCTTTAATGGACGGGATGAACATCGTTGGAGACCTTTTTGGTGCCGGAAAAATGTTCCTGCCACAGGTCGTAAAATCTGCCCGTGTGATGAAAAAGGCCGTAGCTTACCTCCTTCCATTTATTGAGCAGGAAAAACTGGACAATCCTGATGGAAAAACCAGCTCTTCGGCAGGAAGAATCCTGATGGCTACCGTAAAAGGTGACGTTCATGATATCGGAAAAAACATTGTAGGCGTTGTATTGGCCTGTAATAACTTCGAGATCGTAGATATGGGCGTGATGGTGCCTGCACAAACCATCATTCAGAAAGCAAAAGAAATCAATGCCGACATCATCGGATTAAGTGGTTTAATTACCCCTTCTCTGGATGAAATGGTACATTTTGCCAAAGAGATGGAGCGTGAAGGATTTACCATTCCTTTAATTATCGGTGGCGCAACCACTTCCAGAATCCATGCCGCTGTAAAAGTAGCGCCAAACTATTCTGGCCCTGCAATTCACGTATTGGATGCTTCCAGAAGTGTAACCGTTTGCAGTACCCTGATGAACCCGGAAACCAGAGGTGCCTATATTGATGGCATCAGACAGGAATACGATAAAGCAAGAGAAGCGCATTTAAACAAGCGCTCTGATAAACGCTTTAAAACACTGGAAGAAGCCAGAAAAGATCAGTTTCAGATTGATCTGGACCAGGTAGCACCTGCCCCTGCTTTTACCGGAACTAAAGTATTTGAAGATTATCCACTGGAAGATCTTGTTCCCTATATCGACTGGACGCCTTTCTTCCATACCTGGGAGTTGCGCGGCAGTTACCCTAAAATTTTCAACGATAAACTGGTTGGAGACGAAGCCAAAAAACTATTTGATGATGCTCAGGCCTTATTGAAACGTATTGTAGACGAGAAATTACTAACCGCTAAAGGGGTGATTGGTTTCTGGCCGGCAAATACCGTTGGCGATGACATCGTATTAGACGTTGAAGGCAAAGAAGTCACCATCCACACCCTTCGCCAGCAGGCGGAAAAAGTGGCCGGAGAACCTTACTATGCGCTGTCCGACTTTGTAGCACCAAAAGAATCCGGTGTTGCCGATTACTTCGGTGGCTTTGCAGTTACCACAGGTATTGGTTGCGATGAGCTGGTAGCAGAATTTGAAGCCAACTACGACGATTACAACAGCATCATGGCAAAAGCATTGGCCGACAGGCTTGCCGAAGCTTTCGCAGAAAGAATGCATGAGCTGGTCCGTAAAGATTACTGGGGTTATGCGAAAGATGAAAAACTGAGCAACGAAGACCTGATTAAAGAAGAATACGCAGGAATTCGCCCGGCACCAGGTTATCCTGCCTGTCCGGAACACAGTGAAAAAGGAACACTTTTTGAATTGCTGGATGCCGAAAATAAAATCGGACTTCGCTTAACAGAAAGCTATGCCATGTACCCTACTGCCGCTGTAAGTGGTTTCTATTTCGCCCACCCACAGTCAAGGTACTTTGGATTGGGAAAAATCACCAAAGATCAGGTAGCAGAATATGCCACAAGAAAAGACATGCCACTGGAAGAAGTGGAAAGATGGTTAAGCCCTAATCTGGCTTACTAATTAACAGATACCGAACCTAACAAGCCATATTTTAATGAAGATCGTAGACCATATCAGTAACGCAAAAGGAAAAACCCTTTTCTCATTTGAGCTCTTGCCACCTATAAAAGGACAAAGCATTAAAGGCATTTTTGACGCCATTGATCCTTTGATGGAATTTAATCCGCCTTTTATCGATGTGACCTATCTGAGGGAAGATTATATCTACAAACAACATGCTAACGGCCTGTTAGAAAAAGTTGCTTACCGCAAACGTCCAAGTACCGTAGCCACTTGTGCCGCCATCATGAACAAGTACAAAGTAGATGCGGTTCCTCATTTGATCTGCGGAGGTTTTACCAAAGATGAAACTGAAAATGCCTTAATCGATCTTCAGTTCCTGGGTATCGATAATGTCCTGGTTTTGCGTGGTGATGCCAGGAAAAGCGACAATGCCTTTATCCCTACACCGGATGGCCATGCCTATGCCTCAGAATTGTTACAACATGTACAAGACATGAACAATGGCCGCTACCTGCATGATGATATGGAGAACTCTGAAAAGACAGATTTCTGTATCGGTGTAGCCGGATATCCGGAGAAACATTATGAGTCGCCAAACCTGGATACTGATTTTAAATACTTAAAACATAAGGTAGATCTGGGTGCAGATTTCATCGTTACCCAGATGTTTTTCGACAATAAAAAATATAAAGCATTGGTAGATAAATGCCGTGAGAACGGGATTAACGTCCCTATTATCCCGGGATTGAAACCAATTACCAGCAGCAAACAACTGATCAGTTTACCTAAGATTTTCCACCTGGATATTCCTATTGAACTGAGCGAAGCAATCCAGTCTTGTAAGTCTGAAAAGGACGTAAAAGAAGTGGGTATCGAATGGATGATCAACCAATGTAAAGAGCTGAAAGAAATGGGCGCACCAGTGCTTCACTTCTATACGATGGGGAATCCAGAACCTACAAAAAAGATCGCCAACGCAGTGTTTTAGGCCTTCCTGATAGCCGATGGGTATTTTTTGGAATACTCTTTGTACCTTTCGGCTATCAATTAAATCCTAAGGCTATGAAAAGAATCATCATACTGGCAATCGTTGTGACCAGTACTTTCGCTGCATGCACCACCCTAAAACCTGGATCAATAGGAAATGGTGGCTTGTCTGAGCTGGGAGGAACCTGGGAGCTGAACTATATTTCCGGTCCGAGAATAGCCTTTAACGGATTGTATCCGGCAAAAAAACCAACCCTTACTTTCGATATTACCAACAAGAAATTCAGTGGCAACAACAGCTGTAATTCTTTTTCCGGCACTTTAGTGGCGGATGATAGCATGATCAATTTTACCCACCCGATGGCCATGACAAAAATGGCCTGTCCCGGTGAAGGAGAGGCCACTTTTATGGAGATGCTGAAAAAAACCAGCAGTTATTCGATCAGCGATAGCACCCTCAATTTCATGATGGGCGATATTGCCATTATGCGTTTTCGTAAAATTTAGCCAGGTAATTCTTAAAAGAACTATAGGCGGTATCCATTTTCTCTAGTTGCTTAGTTTTAAGATCCAGTTCCTGCACAACTGCCGGAATCTTGATCTTTGCCGCTAATTCAGGAGGAAATACATCCGGAAACTTACAGGCATGAGCCGTAGATAAAAACACACCCGCAGCATTATCCTGTGGGTTTTCTTTTTTATAATCCTGCAAAGCCAGGGCCGCAATCGCGGTATGTGGACAAGCGATATAGCCGAACTGGTCATAAACAGACTGAATCCCGGCCAGTGTTTCCGCATCGGTATAGGTATAGCTTTTCAAAATCGCTTTTATAGCAGTCAGGTCCTGATCAAAAAGATCCATGATCCGCACCCAATTGCTTGGCGCACCAACATCCATCGCATTTGCGTAAGTCTGTACGGAAGGCCTGGTTTCATAAACCCCGGTCTCCAGAAAACGTGGAACCGTATCGTTTACATTGGTAGCAGCGATGAACTGCTTCACCGGCAAACCCATTTTGTAAGCGAGTAATCCGGCCGCAATATTCCCAAAATTGCCACTAGGCACCGAGAAAACAACTTCCGTTTTCCCTGCCCTGCGCAATCTTGCCCAGGCATTGAAATAGTAAAAAGTCTGTGGAATCAATCTGGCGATATTGATCGAATTTGCAGAAGTTAAGCGCAGTTTCTGGTTGAGCTCCGGATCTGCAAAAGCCTGTTTCACCAAATGCTGACAATCATCAAAAGTACCATCAACGGCAATGGCATGGATATTATGGCCATTGGTACAAAGCTGTAACTCCTGGATTTCGCTCACTTTTCCCTGCGGATAAAGGATAGTCACCCTCGTATTGGGTACGCCAAGGAAGCCCAGGGCTACCGCACCACCGGTATCGCCCGAAGTAGCCACCAAAACATCCAGCATTTGCTCCCCTTCTTCCAGGAAATAAGCCATCACCCGGCTCATGAAACGCGCGCCAAAATCTTTAAAAGCTAAGGAAGGGCCATGAAACAACTCCAAAACATAGGTGTTTTCTGCCAGTTCCACTACCGGAGCATCAAAACTCAGTGTATCCTCAATGATTTTTTTAAGATCATCTACAGGAATTGCACCATCCAGTAAGGTAGAAGCCACTTTAAAAGCAATCTCCGGCATACTGTATTTGTGGATATTCTGAATAAATTCCTCCTCTAGCAAAGGAACATTTACTGGCATATATAAGCCTTTATCCAAAGGCATGCTGTTAAAAACAGCCGTTGGAAAGTCGACGTTTAGTTCGTGGTTGTTCGTACTGTATAATTTCATGCTGCTTAATCTAAGATAACAGGTCCTTTTTTATTTACTGATGACACAAAAGAAAGGCTGTTGATGCCGATTCCTTTTAAATGATGCTGAAGTTTTTGGGTGATGGCTCTTGCCGTATCCTCGTCTTTAGTTAAGGCGAAAACAGAAGGCCCGGAACCGGAGATTCCAAATCCAATGGCACCTGTTTTCATGGCCAGAGACCTCATTTTGTAGAAATCAGGAATCAGAATAGAACGCGTAGGTTCTATCAAAATATCCGTCATGCTGCGTCCAATCAGCTCATGGTCTTTTAAAAACAGACCACTCACCAGACCAGCCACATTTCCCCATTGGGTAACGGCATCTTTCAAAAACACCTTGGAACGAATCATCTGTCTGGCATCTTTGGTAGGCACATCTACTTCCGGGTACACGATGGCCGCGTATAAATCTTCCGGATGCGGCAAACTGATGATATCTAAAGGCTCGTAACTTCTGATCAGCACAAAACCGCCCAATAAAGCCGGAGCCACATTATCCGCATGTCCGTAACCGCAAGCCAGTTCCTCCCCTTTCATCGCAAAAGGAACCAGTTCTTTATTCGTCAACAAGTTATCAAACAGGTTGTTTACCGCGAACAATCCCGCTACCGTACTGGCAGAGCTGGAACCCAGGCCGCTGCCAATCGGCATTTTCTTATGCAGCTCAATTTCTATCCCCGTATCTGGTTTCCCGATATGGTTTAAATAATGTTGCACACTGGCACTAACCGTGTTTTTCTTCGGATCAAGGGGTAAACGCCCCTCATCACCGGTAATTTTTGTAATGGTGATTCCGGAACCACCAGTTAATTTCATGATCACTTCATCACCCGGTTCATTCACCGCGAAGCCTAAAACATCATATCCGCACACCACATTAGCTACAGTAGCCGGGGCAAAAACTTTTATAGATTCTCTCATCGTTTACCAACGTTTATAATATCAGCGAAAACACCTGCGGCAGTCACTTCTGCACCTGCACCAGGGCCTTTAACTACCAATGGACGGTCTTTGTAACGGTCGGTGGTAAATGAAATAATATTGTCACTACCCGATAACATGTAAAAAGGATGGCCTTCATCTACCATTTGCAAGGTGATTTCTACCTTCCCATCTTCCAGTTTCCCGATATAACGCAACACTTTATGGCCATCTTCGGCTTGTTTCTTTAAATTCTCAAAATAGGCGGTATTGTTTTCCAGTTCCTGATAGAAATCGGCTACGGTAGCTGCGGCCAGACAAGCTGGAGGAAGCATGCTTTCGATTTCGATATCTGATTCTTCCAATGGATAACCGGCATCACGGGCAAGGATCAACATTTTACGCATAAAGTCTTTTCCGTTCAGGTCATCTCTTGGATCTGGTTCGGTATAACCTTTATCCTGAGCTTCCTTCACCACTTCATGGAACAATTTATCGCCCTTATAATTGTTAAAAATATAAGAGATCGTACCCGATAAAATGGCTTCAATGCGGTGAATCCGGTCCCCGCTCATCATCAGATCTTTTAAAGTACGGATGATCGGCAGGCCTGCACCTACATTGGTTTCGTAATGAAAATCTACGCCATACGTTCTTGCCGCCTGTTTAAAGGCCACATATTGCTCGTAATCCGCAGAATTACCGATCTTGTTACAAGTAACCACAGAAATGCTCGATTGTAACACATCCTGATAAAACTGGATGGGATTGTGACTGGCGGTATTGTCTACAAACACACAATTCGGCAGGTTCATCGCTTTCATTTTTTTGATGAACAGCGGTAAATCTGCGGGTTCTCCATTGCTTTCTAATGTTTCTTCCCAATTGCTCAGGGCGATCCCATCTACATTCTGGTGCATTTTACGGGTATTACAAACCCCCATGACCTTCACCTGAAGGTCGTTATTGGTGGCCAGGAAATCCATTTGTGCTTCCAGCTGGGCAAATAAAGTCTTGCCGATATTGCCTGTTCCCAGACAAAAAACATGGAGTGTTCTTTTCAGATTGGCATAAAAAGCATCATGCACCGCATTTACAGCTTTCGACAAATCAGGTTTAGAGATGATCACCGAGATATTATATTCCGAAGAACCCTGGGCAATCGCCCTTACATTGACACCGTTTCTGCCTAAAGCATGGAACAACTTACCCGACATACCCGGGGTGCGTCTCATGTTTTCGCCTACGATAGCTAAGGCGGCTAATCCGTTTTCTACTTCCGGATATTCCAGTTTTCTCGCTTGTAGCTCTAATTCAAACTCTTTATTGATCAAGGCCAGCGCTTTTAAAGCATCGCCCGGTTTAACGGCAAAAGTGATGCTATGCTCCGAAGAAGACTGGGTAATGAGGATCACATTGATCTGCTCACGGGAAAGCATGGAGAACAATCGACCGCTAAAACCGGCTTTTCCTACCATTCCACTCCCCGAAAGGTTCAATACACTGATTTCATCGATAGAAGAAATCCCTTTGATCGGTAATTTTGAACTCCCGGCACCATGTTTAATATAAGTACCCGGGAAGTCTACATTGAAGGTATTTTTGATCACAATCGGAATGCGCTTTAGAAAAGCAGGGATCATCGTTGGCGGATAAATCACTTTAGCGCCAAAATACGACAGCTCCATGGCTTCGGTATAGCTCAACTCGGCCAGCGAAAACGCTTTTTTAACCATCCTTGGATCAGCAGTCAGCATCCCGTCTACATCCGTCCAGATCTGGATTTCCTGCGCATTCAGGGCAGAACCCCAGATGGCAGCAGTATAATCACTTCCGCCTCTGCCTAAAGTAGTCATTCTGCCTTCCTCGTTACTCGCAATAAAACCAGTTACGAACAACAATTTATCGGCATTGGATTCGTAAAAATCCTTGATTAACGTTTCTGTGAGGTAGGTATTTACTTTCGCCTGTCCGTAGTTATGGTCTGTTTTGATCAGTTCCGAACCGTCTACATAGCGCGCATTCGGGAAAGTTTGTTTGGCGATATGGCTCACCATCACTGCCGAACAACGTTCGCCATAACTTAAAATCAGGTCTTTGGTTTGCAGGCTCAGTTCTTTCAGGTTATAGACTGATTGCAAAATATCTTCCAGTTCATTGAAATAGATTTTAAGTTTGGTGAGTACCGGATTCTGAGCGCTTGCCGGCAACAGCGCACGGATGACCTCAAAATGTTTCTTTTCAATTGCGCTCAGTTCCTGGCCATAGCTTTTTCCTTTCCCGGCGTTTTCTGCCATGTCTACCAGGGCATTCGTTACCCCGCTCATGGCGGATAAGACGACGATAGGATTTTCAGCCCCTTGCTGCTCCTTTAAGATACCCAGCAAAGCAGTGATGCTTTCCAGGGAACCAACAGATGTACCTCCAAATTTTAAGATATTCATAATTTTAGGTTAAAAAAAAAGCGCCTTCCCCGATTAGAGGAAGGCGCTTTTTGTGGTTTTTATTTTTAGTATTTTATACCCATTAGCTATCCTCCCTCCGAGATATCCCGGTGGTAATAATAATGGAAATAATGGTTGAATTATTAAACATTGTAATTTTTACACTTAGTGTGCTGAGTCGTAAAGTAAAGTTATATTTTTCTAATTAACAAATGATTACAAATATATTTGCGCGAATTTTAAATAAATTGCGTCTAAAGGGGCTGGAGGTCGGTTTTTAACAGCAGCTTTGGTAAGCCCTTCATTTTCAACACCAAAAAACGGAAATCAGATACCAGCGGCCAGATTTAAGCCTCTTTTGCGGAAAGCAAACTTGAAGCGCTTGTAAACGCTGATTCCCGACAAACATTTTATTACCTTTGCAGTATCATATGCAAGGATTAGTCATAAAATCAACAGGAAGCTGGTATCAGGTACAGGCGGAAGACGGGAATAGATACGACTGCCGTATTAAAGGTAAGTTCCGGATCAAGGGCATTCAAACGACCAACCCGATTGCCGTAGGCGATCAGGTAGATTTTGAGCTGGAGCCAAATTCGGATAACGGAGTCATTCATAAATTACATCCCCGGAACAATTACATCATCCGTAAATCCATCAACCTCTCTAAACAGGCGCAAATTATTGCTGCCAATATGGATCAGGCCTTTTTGGTGGTGACCTTAGTTTCACCAAGAACCTCTTTGGGTTTTATTGACCGTTTTCTGGCAACTGCCGAAGCGTACCGCATTCCTGCCATCCTGATTTTTAACAAACTGGATTTGTTTAATGAAGAGGGACTCGAGGTTTTAGCAGAATACAAGCACATCTATGAAAACATCGGCTACCCTTGTTATACGGTATCGGCCTTAGAAGGAACCAATATCCCACAAATAGAAAGCCTGTTGAAAGATAAGACAACGCTGTTTTCCGGACACTCCGGTGTAGGAAAATCAAGTCTGATCAATGCTTTACTTCCCGATAGACACATCAAAACGGGAGAAATCTCGGAAGCGAGTGACAAAGGGCAACATACGACCACTTTTGCGGAAATGCATGTTTTACCTTTCGGTGGTTACCTGATTGATACACCGGGCATCCGTGAACTGGGTATTTTTGATATTAAACCGGAAGAACTGGGCCATTATTTCGTAGAAATGCGTGCCTTAATGAATAAATGTAAGTTTAACAACTGCCGCCACGTCAATGAACCAGGTTGTGCCGTACTCAAAGCGGTAGAAGATGGAGAAATTGAAATCAGCAGATATGAAAGTTACCTGAGTATTTTCCATGGTAACGAAACCCGGTCTTAAACCCAGGTCTTAACACCGCTTTTTAACCGCTATGAGAGCAATTATACAAAGAGTAACCGAAGCCAGTTGTGTGGTGGAAGGAGAAACTACCGGCCATATCGACACGGGTTTTCTGGTTTTATTGGGTATTGAAGATACCGATACCTCCGAAGACCTGGATTGGTTAAGTCAGAAAATTGTGAACATGAGGATCTTTGGCGATGAGAACGACCTGATGAATAAATCCCTGGCTGATGTAGGTGGAAATATTCTCCTGATTAGTCAGTTTACCCTCTTTGCAGCCACAAAAAAAGGCAACAGACCTGGATTTACCAGAGCTGCCAGACCCGACAAAGCCATTCCCTTATACGAGGAAATGATTGCCAAACTGTCCAATCTCCTGCAAAAAGAGATCAAAACAGGGATATTTGGGGCAGATATGAAAATCAGTTTAGTAAATGATGGCCCTGTCACCATCATGATGGATACCAAAAATAAAGAATAACATGACCATAGCAGAAGCCCAGGAAACCGTAGACCAATGGATCAATAAAACAGGAATCCGTTATTTCAATGAGCTCACCAATACCGCGATTCTGATGGAAGAAGTGGGTGAAGTAGCCAGAATCATGTCCAGGAAATATGGCGAACAATCCTTTAAAAAAAGCGATGAAGCGGTAGACCTTGCAGATGAAATGGCCGATGTGTTATTCGTATTGATCTGTCTGGCCAATCAGACCGGAATCGACCTGACCAGCGCTTTAGAAAAAAATCTGGTTAAAAAGACCATCAGAGATACCGACAGACACCGCAACAACGAGAAGCTGAAGTAAGCGACTACTTATCAATCGTATAAGCGGTATTGTGCTTGATTTCTGTCATCACAAACAAACTGTTTACGTTGGCAATGTTCTCAATGGCGGCCAGCTTATTCGTTAAAAAATCCTGGTATTTATTCATATCATTGACTACTACTTTGAGCAGGTAATCATAAGTTCCGGCAACGTGGTAACATTCCATCACTTCATCGAGCTTAGTCATTGCAGCTTCAAACTTTTTCAATAAAGGAAGGGAATGCACCTGTAGCGTGACGTTACAAAATGCCGCCAGGGTTTTTCCGATCTTTTCCCTATCCAGCAAGGTCACATAATTCTTGATCACCCCTGTCTTCTCAATCTTTTTCAAACGTTCGTAAGTTGGCGTCACGGTAAGCCCTACTTTATGCGCAATCTCCTTCGTATTTAGCCTTGCATTCTGTTGTAACGCATTTAATATGCGCTGATCCATCTTATCGAACTGTTCCATCTAGTTTAGTTTTTCTGATTTTTGCAGCAATTTGCCTCCATAAAGACGAATAAAACTACTTATCGCCAAAATTAAGTGTTTATTTTCTAATATTAAGCACATCTAAGGTCAATCGAATGGAGAATAATAGATTTGCAGTCTGAACCACCTACAGAAAATGACCAGCAACCTATCACCAGAAGATAACCAAAGGTTATCCGATCTTTACGAAAAAATACAGGATAAAACCCGTTTGTTTCTGGGGTATCCGGTTTCTAAAGATTTCGATTATACCGATCTTCTGCCATTTCTTCAATATCCAATCAATAACCTTGGAGATCCATTTACGGAATCCACGTATGCGGTGGATACCAGAGCCATGGAAAGAGAAGTGATTGAGTTTTTTGCAGATCTGTTCCGTGCACCTACCGACAATTGGTGGGGATACGTAACCAATGGTGGTTCTGAAGGCAACTTATACGGCCTTTATCTGGCCCGTGAGCTGTATCCAAAGGCCATGGTTTACTATTCTGACGCGACCCATTACAGTGTACAGAAGAACCTGTTGTTGTTAAACATGCCAAATATTGCCATTCGCTCGCAGGAAAACGGCGAAATGGATTATGAAGACCTGCACAGTACCTTATTGATGAACAGACACCTTCCGGTTGTGATTTTTGCCAATATCGGCACTACGATGACCGAAGCGAAGGACGATGTGCGCAAGATCAAAAGCATCCTGAAGAATCTGGCGATTAAAAATCACTATATTCATGCAGATGCTGCTTTATCCGGAAGCTATAGTGCCTTTATTGAACCCAGACCGGCATTCGACTTTGCCGATGGGGCCGATAGCCTGGCGATTAGCGGACATAAATTTTTGGGTTCACCGATCCCATGCGGCCTGGTGATTGTCAAGAAAACCAACCGCGACCGGATTGCACGTTCTATCGATTATATCGGCAGCATTGATACCACGATTACTGGTTCCAGAAACGGCCATACGCCATTGTTTCTCTGGTATACCTTAAAAAAACTAGGCCTGGAAGGTCTCCAAAAAAGAGCCTTACACAGCCTTGCTGTTGCTGCCTATGCGGAAGCGCAATTGAAAAGCATCGGAATAGCCGCCTGGAGCAATCCAAATGCGATCACCGTTGTTTTCCCTGCTCCAGCCAAATGGATCTGTCAGAAGTGGCAGCTAGCCTCAGAAAACGGCCTGTCCCACGTCATCTGTATGCCCAATGTAACTTGCGCGCAGATTGATGAACTGATAGCCGATCTTATCGCCCCTACATTTACCCCCCTATAGAAATCGGCTGCCCGGAATTCCCGGGCAGCCTTTCATTTTTCTTTCAAAAAAACTCAGAATTACGATATCGGGAAGTAGTCGGGTTGTGGTCGGGAAGAGTGGCATGTTCGGATAGGGTTGAGAAAGGGTTCAGCATAGGTTGCTGGTACTTTGGTACCCCTTTTACTATCCAGACCCCTTCCAAAAGGTTAGGCAACCCTTTCGCAACTAAGCGCTCTTTACGACCAGATCCAGAACACTATTCCGGCTATCAGTCACCTTATTCCACAAAAAAAGGGTGCCCGTTAAGACACCCTTTTCAATTCGGGTAAACACCCAATGCTTTTATCTGTTAAGCGGTCGTTTCATTCAACGCTGCTTTGATCTTTAATGCGGCTTCCTCCAGTTCTTCCTGCGAAGGTTTCAATTTTTCCTTACTAAAATTCATATCGTTCACTGCGTTCATAGGGATCAGGTGGATGTGTACATGCGGTACTTCCAGGCCGATGACGGCTACGCCTACTTTTTTGCAAGGGAACGCTTCTTTTAGCCCTGTAGCTATAATTTTAGCAAACATGGTCAGTCCAACATAGCTTTCCTCTTCCATATCAAAGATGTAATCAATTTCCTTTTTAGGAATCACCAGGACATGGCCCATCGTGAGTGGATTAACATCTAAGAAAGCCATGAATTCGGTGGTTTCTGCTACAATATGCGCAGGGATTTCACCAGCTACTATTTTTGAAAATATACTTGCCATAGAATTGGGGAGATTAAGGATTAACGGGTGATCTCTAAGATTTCAAATTCGATCATTCCCGCAGGAACCTGAATTTCAATGGTATCACCAACTGATTTACCAAGTAAACCTTTGGCAATCGGTGATTTAACGGAGATTTTTCCGGTTTTAAGATCCGCTTCACTTTCTGCTACCAACTGGTAAGACATGGTGGAACCGTTTTTTACATTTTTGATCTTAACTATAGATAATGCCAATACTTTAGAAGTATCCAGCTTCGATTCATCAATTAATCTGGCGGTAGAAAGTGTAGTAGACAACTTTGCTATTTTAGCTTCATGTAAACCCTGTGCTTCCTTCGCTGCATCATATTCCGCATTCTCGGAAAGATCACCCTTATCTCTGGCTTCGGCAATTGCCTTAGAGATCTGTTGTCTTCCGGTGGTTTTCATATGATGTAATTCTGCCTTTAGTCGGTCTAAACCATCTTGGGTATAATAGGTAACCTCTGTCATAGCTCAATTTATTTTATGTAGTACTATAAAAACAAACAAGACTATATCGGCTGTATATGCCTACATAGTCTTGCTTCAATAAAAACGAAGATAATGGGGTATAACCACAAAAACAAATTATTTAATTTGATTTTGGGCAGTTTATCAAAATTGTCTCTTTAAATGATGGCCGAAAGCTTATCCGCTAAAACTTCCGATATTTTACGGTAAGATTCAAAGGTCCAGCCCCCAACATGCGGGCTCAGGATTACTTTCCCTGCCGATTTAAGGTCCTTAAACCAAGGGGTATTTTGTAATGCCGGAAATTTCTCCACTTCCAGTACGTCTAAACCAGCCGCCAGGATTTTCCCGGATTGGATGGCTTGTAGAACGGCTTCCGTATTTACGATTTCGCCTCTGGCGGTATTGATAAAGAAAAAAGGTTTGCGGAAATGGAATAAGTACTCCTCATCCACCATCTGACGCGTTTCTGCAGTTAGTGGGAGGTGTAAACTCAGCACATCGCTTTGTCTCACGATCTCTTCCATACTCACCTCTTTGGCATAAGCATCGCTGAAACCAGTCTTATACTTATCATAAGCGATCACGTTTACTTCAAAACCAGCCAGCTTTTTTGCAAAGCTTTTGCCCATAAATCCGTAACCGACAATCCCGACAGTCTTCCCTTTCAGTTCATAACCACGGTTGCCTTCTCTGTCCCAGATGCCATTGCGGACCTCCATATCGGCGTTACGCAAGTTGTTCATCAATGACAACAACATCCCCGTAGCGTGCTCTCCTACGGCATCCATATTGCCTTCCGGCGCATTTAACAGTTCGATGTTCCTGCTTTTTGCATAATCCACATCAATATTGTCTAATCCGGCACCTGCTCTGGCAATAAATTTCAGCGCCGTTCCGGCAGCCATCAGCTCCTGATCAATTCTGAATTTCGTGCGCACAGCGATTCCCTGATAATTAGCAATTGCAGCCAGTGTTTGCTCCCGGGTATACAAGGGCAAATCATCCACTTCATAACCTAAAGCGATGGCACGCTCCTTAAAAACAGGATGTAACTCATCCACGATTAAAATTCTTCCTTTGCTCATAAATGCAGACTGATTATTGGGAAAGATGGGCTAAATGTTGGGTCAGCTCGATAAACTGAGCGACGCTCAATTGCTCGGCACGCTTGTCGAAGAAAATATGGTCGTCCATTTTCTCTTTTGGCACTACGCCCGATAAAGCATTTCTTAAGGTTTTTCTGCGTTGGTTGAAACCAGCTTTCACGGTACGCCAGAACAGTTTTTCATCACAAGGAAGTGTTTCCACGTCATTACGACTCAACCTGATCACGCCTGAATTTACTTTTGGCGGTGGGTTAAAGGTACCCGGTTTCACCGTAAACAGGTATTCTATATTATAATACGCCTGAATCAGGACGCTTAAAATTCCGTAATCTTTAGTTCCTTCTTTGGAAGCGCAACGTTCTGCCACTTCTTTCTGGAACATCCCAACCATTTCTACCACCTGACCTCTGTTCTCCAAAATTTTGAAGAGGATCTGTGAAGAGATGTTGTAGGGGAAATTGCCGATGATGGCATATTTTTCTTTGAAGATCGCCGAAAGGTCTAAGGCTAAAAAGTCGCCGTTGATTAACCTGTCGCCCAATTGCGGATATTTCTCCTTTAAGAAATGATAAGATTCCACATCGATATCGATCATGAAAGTTTCTAAATCTTCTCTTTCCAGCAGCAGGTCTGAAAGGATCCCCATTCCCGGTCCAACTTCCAGTACTTGTTTGTACTGATCGGTATGTACCAGACCGTTTACAATCTTCGCGGCAATCTTTTTATCCGTTAAAAAATGTTGTCCTAAATGTTTTTTTGCCCTTACCAAACTCATATATTCTCCTTCTAAAAGCTGCAAAATAAGCAAAGTTTTGCGAGTATCGGATCAACAATCGGCTAAAACAGCCTCTACACCCCTAAAATTAAGGATATCGTTTTCCTAACGTTTTCCTGACCCCCCTATTTTCCGGAATAGCACAAATACAAACGCCTAAAAAACCAACCATTTTAAAATGAATTCTGTAATTTGCGCTAAATTTTTTTGAAGTATGAGCAATAAGATTAAAATTGGAATCAGTATAGGAGATGTGAACGGTATCGGTTTAGAGGTGATCCTGAAGACCCTTGCGGAAAGCAAAATCCTCGATTACTGTACCCCTATCGTTTATGGACATACCAAAGTTGCTTCATACCACCGCAAGGCTTTAGGCCTGGGCGATTTCAACTTCAATGTGATTACTGAGGCTGCATTAGCCAATCCAAAGAAGGCGAATATGATCAACTGCTGGGAAGAAGATGTTAAAATCGAACTTGGCGTAGCCAATGAAACCGGGGGAAAATATGCGTTACTTTCTTTAGAAAAGGCTACAGAAGACCTGATCAAAGGAGAAATTGATGCCCTGGTCACTGCCCCGATCAACAAACACAACATACAATCTGAGACCTTTAAATTCCCGGGCCATACCGAATACCTGATGGAACGCAGTGGAAGCAACGACGTATTGATGCTTTTAGTGAGTGAAGACATTAAAGTAGGCGTAGTTACCGGACATATTCCAATCACAGAAGTTTCAAAAAGCATCACCATTGAGAAGATTGTGAAGAAACTGGTGCTGATGAATGAGAGTTTAAAGAAAGATTTCTGGATTGAAAAACCAAAAATTGCGGTAATGGGATTGAATCCACATGCTGGTGATAACGGATTATTAGGCACAGAAGAGGCGGATATTATTATGCCGGCGATTCAGCAAGCCTTCGATAAAGGGATCATTTGTTTCGGACCCTACCCTGCTGACGGATTTTTTGGCAAGGGAAGTTACAAGCAATTTGACGCGGTATTGGCGATGTATCATGACCAGGGATTAATCCCCTTTAAAACCATCGCTTTTGGCACTGGAGTGAACTATTCTGCGGGCCTAAAAATCGTGCGTACCTCGCCGGATCATGGCACAGGATACGACATTGCAGGAAAGAACCTTGCAGATCCGTCTTCATTTATAGAAGCCTTATTTGCAGCAACTCACATCGTAAGGAACCGTAGAGAACAGGAAGAATTATTGAAAAACCAGCTGAGAACCGGCGGAAAAATTATAGAAACTGCGTCCGATATAAAAGACGACGCAAATTAGAATGAAAAAACATTTTAATTCTATAAAATAATTCCTACATTTGCGGGCTAAAATTTTGTTACAATTGAAACCATTAAAACAATTCTCGATCCCCTTTACCGGCTTAAAAATTGGCAAGCATCAGTTTGATTTTGAGGTAGATAACACTTTTTTTGACACCTTTGAATACTCTTTAGTAAAAAAAGGAAACTTAAAAGTTAGCATTGAACTGGATAAACAGGAAACAATGTTACTTTTGTATTTCGACATTCAGGGAACAATCGTATTAGATTGTGACAAATGCTTGTCGGAGTTTAATGCACCGATTTCAATCAAAGAAAGGCAGATTGTAAAGTTTGCTGAAGATGAACTGGAAAGTGATGATTTAGAAATCATTGTCCTGAATAGAAAAGAGAGTGAGCTTGATGTATCACTTCCGATTTATGAACTCATCAATGTATCGGTACCTTATATTAAAGCCTGTGTGCAGGATGGCAGTGGCCAGAAATGCGACGAGGAGATGATTGCAAGACTGGAAAGTTTTTCAATCAATACACAAGAACAACAAGAAGAAAATAACGATAATGACCCGCGTTGGGCAGCATTAAAAAAATTAAAATAATAATTAAACAAATCAGCAATGGCACATCCAAAACGCAAGATTTCTAAGAGTAGAAGAGATAAAAGAAGAACTCACTATAAAGCAGTAGCTCCTTCTTTGGCTACTTGTCAAACCACTGGTGCAATTCACGTACCTCACCATGCATACAACGTTGATGGTAACCTATACTACAACGGCAAATTGGTTATTGAAAACACTTCAATAGGTTAATTTTCTTGAAAAATAGTTTGTGTTTTAAGTCTCTGAAAGTTTACCTTTAGCGACTGGAAACAAAGGCAATTTTGCCTTCTAACACAAACTGATTTTTTACTATGAAAATAGGTCTCGATATAATGGGCGGAGACTATGCTCCTAAAGCTAACGTTTTAGGAGCAATAGCTGCCCATCAATTGTTATCTCCCGGGGAGCACATAGTGTTGATCGGAGATACGCAGCAGATTAAGCCCCTTCTCACTGAAAACGGATTCAATCCGGATCACTTTGAATATGTTCATACCGAAGAAGTGATTGGTATGGGCGAACATCCCACTAAGGCTATTGTTCAAAAGCCTAATTCCAGCATTGCTGTCGGCTTTTCCTTACTTAAAGAAGGTAAAATCGATGCCTTTGCGAGCGCCGGTAATTCTGGTGCAATGCTTGTTGGTGCCGTGTTTAGTGTTAAAACTATCCCGGGAATCATCAGGCCATGTATCATTACAATTCTTCCAAAACTCAGTGGAGGCTTAGGTTTAATGCTTGATGTTGGCGCAAATGCCGATTGCAAGCCGGATACCTTGCTTCAATTTGGTGCTGTAGGTAGTTTGTATGCTGAATGTATGTTTGGTATTGCAAAACCTAAAGTCGCCTTATTAAACATTGGCGAGGAAGATGAGAAAGGCAATATGCTTAGTTTGGCCACTTTCCCTTTAATGAAAGATACCGAACTATTCAACTTTGTGGGTAATGTAGAAGGTAGGGACTTATTCAACGATAAAGCTGACGTGATAGTATGCGATGGATTTACAGGAAATGTGATGCTGAAACTGGCAGAATCATTTTATGTATTGACACTAAAAAGAGGATTAAAGGATGATTTCTTTGACCGCTTTAACTACGAAAACTATGGCGGAAGCCCGGTTCTAGGTGTCAACGCCCCTGTGGTCATAGGTCATGGCATTTCAAGTCCGACAGCAGTCAAAAACATGATTCTTCAGTCAAGAGACATGATCACTACTGGCTTGGTAGGTAAAATTCAAGCTGCATTTAAATAAGAACATTGAAAATGAATAAAATTCACGCTGCGATTACGGCTGTTAATGGTTACGTACCAGATTACGTACTAACTAATAAAGAGCTAGAATCCATTGTAGAAACTACGGACGAATGGATTTTATCCAGAACCGGGATCAAAGAGCGGAGAATATTAAAAGGTGAAGGATTAGGTACTTCAGACATGGCAGTTCATGCGGTGAATGGCTTACTTAAAAAACGTGGAATTACTGCGGAAGAGATCGAGCTGATCATTTTCTGTACTACGACTCCGGACATGCCTTTCCCTGCTTCGGCAAACATTCTTGCCGACAAAATCGGCGCTAAGAATGCCTGGGGTTATGATTTACAGGCTGCCTGTTCAGGATTCATCTTCGGATTATCCACAGGTGCTCAGTTCATCGAATCCGGTAAACATAAAAAAGTATTGGTTGTTGGTGGCGATAAAATGTCGTCTATCATCAACTATGAGGACCGTACCACCTGCATCATCTTTGGTGATGGTTGCGGTGCTGTTCTTTTAGAGCCAAATGAGGAAGGCATGGGCATCCAGGACTCCATCCTGAAAAGTGATGGTTCGGGACGTCAATACCTACACCAAAAAGCTGGCGGTTCTGCCCGACCGGCAAGTCATGAGACTGTTGACAATAATGAGCACGTGGTGCATCAGGAAGGCCAGGCAGTATTCAAATTTGCGGTTACGAATATGGCAGATGTTGCGGCCGAAATCATGGAACGCAATAACCTGACTTCTGATGATGTGACCTGGTTGGTTCCACATCAAGCCAATAAAAGGATCATCGATGCAACAGCATCGAGAATGGGCCTTGGTACAGAAAAGGTAATGATCAACATTCAACGTTACGGAAATACCACTAATGGAACAATTCCACTGTGTTTATGGGAATGGGAAAGCCAACTTAAAAAAGGCGATAACATCATCCTTGCGGCATTTGGAGGTGGTTTCACCTGGGGTTCTGTGTACTTAAAATGGGCTTATTAAATTTATAAAATAATTAATCTTAACTTAGATAATTGTTAAGACATACTGTTTTCTCTAAAAAACACCAAAAAATGGATATCAAACAAATTCAGGAACTTATTAAATTTGTTTCTCGTTCGGGCGTAAATGAAGTCGCTATTGAGCAGGAAGATTTCAAAATAACGATTAAAACCAATCAGGCTCCTACCTACGTTCAGGCAACGGTACCAGCTCAGATTGCTCCAGCAGTGGCTCCGGCAGCAGCAGCTCCGCAACCAACTACCCCAACAGAGACAAAAGCAACTGTTGCTGTAGAAGATGATTCTAAATACATCACCATTAAATCACCAATGATTGGTACTTTCTACCGTTCATCTAGTCCGGATAAACCTTCTTTTGTAAATGTAGGTGACGAATTCCCGGTTGGTAAAGTGATCTGTATTATCGAAGCGATGAAATTGTTCAATGAAATCGAAAGTGAAGTGTCTGGTAGAATCGTGAAGGTTTTAGTAGAAAATGCTTCTCCGGTAGAATATGACCAACCGTTATTTTTAGTTGAACCTATGTAATTCCTCTTGTAGGATTACTAATTATACCCTGAAAAATTCGGGGGGGAAAAGAAAAAATATATGTTTAAAAAGATACTAATTGCCAACAGGGGCGAGATCGCTTTGCGTATCATTCGTACCTGTAAAGAAATGGGCATCAAAACCGTAGCTGTTTACTCTACTGCAGACAGAGAAAGTTTACATGTACGTTTTGCTGATGAAGCTGTTTGCATCGGGCCGCCACCAAGTAAGGATTCTTACCTGAGCATCCCTAATATTATTTCAGCAGCTGAATTAACTAATGCAGATGCCATTCACCCGGGTTACGGTTTCCTTTCTGAGAACGCTAAGTTTTCTTCAGTTTGCCGTGATTATGGGATTAAATTTATCGGTGCTACACCGGAGCAAATCAACTCAATGGGTGATAAAGCTTCGGCAAAAGAAACGATGAAAAAAGCTGGTGTTCCTACTATTCCTGGTTCGAAAGGACTGCTTGAAAATTTCAAGGATGGTATTGCTATGGCTAATGAAATGGGCTACCCTGTGATCCTGAAAGCTACTGCCGGTGGTGGTGGCCGTGGAATGCGTGTAGTCTGGAAAGATGAAGATTTTGAAAATGCATGGGATAGCGCAAGACAAGAGTCGGGTGCTGCCTTTGGAAATGATGGTCTTTACTTAGAAAAATATATCGAAGATCCTCGTCACATTGAAATCCAGATCATCGGAGATCAATATGGTAAGGCTTGTCACTTGTCGGAACGTGATTGTTCTATTCAACGTCGCCATCAAAAGCTGGTTGAAGAAGCACCATCACCATTCATGACTCCTGAACTTCGCGAGAAAATGGGTGAAGCAGCCATCAAAGGTGCCATTGCGGTACAATATGAAGGTGCCGGAACGATTGAGTTCCTGGTAGATAAACACCGTAATTTCTACTTCATGGAGATGAATACCCGTATCCAGGTAGAACACCCGGTAACTGAAGAAGTAATTAACTATGACCTGATCAAAGAACAGATCAAAGTAGCTTCAGGCGTTCCAATCTCCGGAAAAAACTATTTACCAAATATGCACGCCATCGAGTGCAGGATCAATGCTGAAGATCCTTTTAACAACTTCAGACCTTGTCCTGGAAGAATTACCAATTTCCACTCTCCGGGTGGTCATGGGGTAAGGGTTGATACGCATGTATATGCTGGTTACCAGATTCCTTCTAACTACGATTCTATGATTGCTAAACTGATTTGTGTGGCTCAAACCCGCGAAGAAGCCATCAGTACCATGGAGCGTGCTTTAAGTGAATTTGTAATTGAAGGTATTAAAACAACGATTCCTTTCCACTTGAAACTGATGAAAGATCCGAACTTCAGAGCTGGTAATTTTACCACGAAATTCATGGAGACTTTCGAATTTTCTGAGTAAGAATATGGAATAGCATCAGCGGGATTTACAATATTACAAAGCAAATTCCCGCTAATAAAAACTATTTAGTAGATTTAAAACGTAAATACCATTCTAAACAAAATAGAATGGTATTTTTGTTTTACAAATAACGTACATGAGTGATACTAAAAAAAGGGACCTTATTGGTGCTATAAAAGAAAAAGGAAAAAGTTTAGAGGCAGAAATGTCTTTCTTTGATCATATCGATATCCTCCGCAAGCACCTCTTGCGCGCATTAGCCGTAGTTTTACTATTAACAGCCGGAGCTTTTTATTTTACTGATTACATTTTTAATACCATCATCATGGGGCCTAAAAACCCTAATTTCTGGACCTACAGAATGATGTGTAAACTGGTAGAGAAATTCCCTTCCCTGGGTTCTGATCTCTGTATTACGAAGATCGATGCCAAAATTATCAACACGGAAATGGCTGGTCAGTTTACGCTGCAACTGAATTCCTGTGTGATGGTGGGAATTATCTTAGGTATCCCCTACCTGTTATTCGAAATCTGGTTATTTGTGAAACCTGCCCTTCATGAAAATGAAAGAAAATCAGCAAGTGGCTTCGTTGCTTTCGCTTCTTTTCTTTTCTTCCTGGGGATTATGTTCGGTTACTTCCTGATTTGTCCGCTATCAATCAACTTCCTGACCAACTTTACGGTGAGTCCGGATATTGAAAATACGTTCACCATCGATTCTTACCTGTCCTCTGTAATGACCCTGACCATTGGTTCTGGTGTGATTTTCCAGTTGCCGGTAATCATCTACATCTTATCTAAACTAGGCGTCATGACTCCTGCATTTATGCGCGCCAGCAGAAGATATTCGTCGGTACTGATCCTGATTGTTGCTGCCGTAGTAACCCCTACAGCAGATCCATATACCATGCTTATTGTTGCTGCTCCGCTATTCCTGCTGTATGAATTCAGTATTTATATCTCAGCCGCGATTGAGCGTAAGCGTAACAAAGAACTTTATGGTGTAGCCAGAATTAGAAAATACTAACCCAATATTTTTCAAGATGTCAACAGCTCCAAAAATGAAAATTGCAATCGGCGCCGACCATGCCGGTTTTGAATACAAAGAACTATTAAAGTCTTTTCTTGCCGATTATGAGGTCAAAGATTTCGGGACCCATTCCAGCCAGTCTGTTGACTACCCGGATTTTGCTCACCCTGTGGCACTGGCCGTAGAAAGTCAGGAATATACCTTTGGTATCCTGGTTTGTGGCAGCGCTAACGGTGTGGCCATTACCGCCAATAAACACCAGCATATCCGTGCCGCCATTTGTTGGTTAAACGAGATTGCAGCTTTAGCAAGAGTGCATAACAATGCCAATATTTTATGTATTCCGGCAAGATTCGTGTCGGAAGAACTGGCCAAAGAAATGACCACTACCTTCTTAAACACGGAGTTTGAAGGCGGCCGACATGAGCTTAGGGTCAACAAAATATCCTGCTAATTATTAACTGAAAATAACCAGATGAAAAAACATTTATTGTACGCCAGTCTCGTACTTACGATGGCCTGTTCTGCTACTGCCCAAAATAAGGATGCAGTGAAGTTCAGCAAAACCATCAACAAAGAAAACGCTTATAAACACCTTTCTGTATTGGCTTCTGATGCCTATGAAGGTAGAGAAACCGGTAAAAAAGGAGGTTGGATGACCGCTGATTATATCAGGGACTTTTTCCAGAAACTGGGTTTAAAAGGCCCGGTAAACGGTAGTTATTTCCAGCCGATTGATATGGTCACCATTTCGCTTTCCCAGGTATTAACCATCAACGGACAGCCGGCTGAACCTTTGAAAGATTTTTATATCACGCCAAACACAGTTTCTGGTGCAGGTTTCGGCTTCAATGTAAGCAATGTTTTATTTGCAGGTTATGGGGTAAAAAAAGAAGGTTACAATGATTTTGAAGGTGTAGATCTTACCGGAAAAGTGGTGATGATCTTCAAATCAGGGGAACCTGGTGCGGCTACCACTGCTGGAAAAAGCAGGTCTGCAGCCCTTCTAAAAGTTAAATATTTAACGTCACAAAATGCAGCAGCGGTATTGCTGATCGACCCTACGGTAGATGCGATGCCTGAAAATCTTAGGGCTTACCTAAGCTCAGCGGTCATGGTGATGAAAACTAAGGAAGAGCTGGAAAAAGCAGAAGGTCCTCAGGAAACTCCGGTCATCAATATCGGAACCGCCTTAGCCAATCAGATTCTTGCAGCAGCAAAAACTAATGTAGCTGACGTTCAAAAGAAAATCGCTGAAACGGGTAAACCTGCAAGTCAGGAAATCAATGTTTCGGTTTCTGCTTCTGCAAAGAGAGTAGAAGAGAAAGTAAGAGCAGAAAACGTATTGGGCTTCCTGGAAGGTTCTGATCCGAAACTTAAAAAAGAAGTTTTAGTAGTTACTGCCCATTATGACCATATCGGAATTACGCCGGAAGCTAAAGGCGCTGATAAAATTAACAATGGTGCTGATGATGATGGTTCTGGTACTACTGGTGTATTGATGATGGCAGAAGCCTTCGCCAATGCGAAAAAAGCTGGTAAAGGTCCTAAAAGAAGCATCTTGTTCATGACCGTTACCGGTGAAGAAAAAGGTCTTTTAGGTTCTGAATGGTATTCTGAACACCCTGTATTTCCTTTAGAAAATACCATTACCAACCTGAATATCGATATGATCGGTCGTGGTGATAAAGACCATCCGGACAATAATTTTGTATATATCATCGGTTCTGATATGTTGAGTTCTGAATTAGATCAGATCGGTAAGAAAGCAAATAAAACATATGTGAACATTAATCTTGATGAGCGTTACAACAATAGAACTGACCCTAATCGTTACTATTACCGCTCAGATCATTACAACTTTGCGAAACATGGTATTCCTGTAATTTTCTATTTCAACGGGGTTCATGAGGATTACCACCAACCAGGAGATGAAATCAGCAAGATCGATTTCCCAATGTTGGCTAAAAGAGCGCAATTGGTTTACTTTACCGCATGGGAACTGGCCAACCGCGCCACTCGTCCGAAAGTAGATAAGAACGAAGACGGAAGCAAAAAGAACTAATCAAAAACCTGCCTCGTGCAGGTTTTTTTATGGGCAAAAAAAAACCACCCTGATGTAGAGCGGTTTCTTCGTAATGGGGCTATTTGTGTGTATCAGCGCTGCTTTGTATAGGTCCAGATGATCTTATGCTTTCCGGACCGGCTCTTTAGGTGTGTGGGCTGTGTAGGATTGAAACTTACAATTTTGCGATTACAAAATCATGCTGATCTAACTTAGCAAGGCCTTTGTTTACCAATTGGTGATCTGCTGTTGATCCGCTTAATTTAAGGTCAGACTGGTCGCTTAAATCGGTATAAAGACTTTTTACGGTTGCATTCACATTTGCTTTAGCATCATCTTTTAAGAAGATCTGAAGTACCGCAAGGTCAAAGTTACCTTGTGTTTTAACACTTGCTGTGTTGGCCGCTTCAATTCTTTGTAAGTCTTTTACCTGGATATAGATCGTGCTTTGATCGGTAGAGTTGATGTATAAAGTATATCCTTTTTGTTTTACACTGGTATTGTTTTGATCCAGGTCATCGTAGCTGTTGATGGCTTCTCTGTTTCCTTGTACCAATACGACCTTAGCATTTCCGGTAACTACCACTTTATTGAATTTTACCGGCGCAGCATTGGCTGGTGATTTCTCTTTAGCGAATGTTGTCAATGCTGAAGAAGTTAAAACGATAGCTGTTAATGTAGAAGCGATTAGAGTTTTGATTGCAGTTTTCATATCTTTTTGTTTTTAAGTTTTTATGGTTGTTTTGTAGATAAGACGTGCCCGATGGAGAAACGTTTCAGCGGTTTTCGTCGCTTTAGACCACAACAGTGTACCTCTCGACGAAATGCCGGAACTTCTCGACCAATCGACGAAATTATTTCGTCGATACTCCTCTTCCTTTCCTTATATTGGGTTTTAGGCCCGGGAAATTCCTTTGAAACCGCTTTTCAGCTTTGCTTAATTGCTTTTGAGCTTTAATTGTTGAAGCAGGTCACACCCGAAGCTTAATTATTTTTATATTTGAGGACGATGAAGATATCTGATGAATTTTTGGTTAAGGCCGATGAAAAAGCCTTTGATTTAGGGCATCGCAAGACAATTAATCATAATATTGGCAAGTATAATGTTGCGGTAGAGCGAGGTGTATCGAAGTTCGAGAATTTAGAAAACTCGAAGAAGAAAGCGCATGTGATTAAATGGAGGGTGATGGAGAACCTTGATAAGTTTCTTCCTGAATTTGAATCCAATTTTCAACGTAGAGGCGGAAAAGTAATCTGGGCAAATGATGTAGAAGAGGCTCAAAGAGAAATCTTAAACATCATCCAGAAGAGTGGCGGAAAGACGGTAATCAAGTCGAAATCCATGACCACCGAAGAAATTCACCTCAATGATTTCCTGGAGAAAAACAACATTGAATCCTTAGAGAGCGACCTTGGCGAATATATTGTTCAGCTGTTAGGTCAGGCTCCATACCATATTGTTACCCCGGCAATGCACCTCAGTAAAGAGGAAATTGCCAAGCTGTTCCATGATAAATTTGGCACTCCTATAGATGCTACACCTCAACAACTGACTCAAAAAGCCAGAGAATTGTTAAGGGAAAAATACCTGAGAGCTGATATCGGCATCTCCGGAGGGAACTTCTTAATTGCCGATACCGGCAGTATCGCCTTAACGGAAAATGAAGGAAATGCAAGGTTGTGTACCACCTTTCCTAAAATCCACATCGCGATTGTTGGTATTGAAAAGGTAATTCCCTCTATGGCTGATCTGGATTTGTTCTGGCCGCTGCTTTCGAGTCACGGAACCGGACAAAATCTAACCGTTTACAATACCATATTGAGCGGTCCGAGACAAGCCGGAGAAACTGATGGCCCGGAAGAAATGTATGTAGTGCTGCTGGATAACGGCCGTACTAACCTGCTGGCACAAAAAGAACAACGTCAGGCTTTATATTGTATCCGTTGCGGGGCCTGTTTAAACGCTTGTCCGGTCTATAAAAATATAGGCGGTCATACGTATAATACCACGTATAGTGGCCCGATTGGTTCGATCATCACCCCACATTTACAGGGTATGAAGGACTTTAAACACCTCAGCAATGCTTCCAGTTTATGCGGTAAGTGCACGGAAGTTTGCCCGGTAAAGATTGATGTACATAAGATGTTGTTGCTGAACAGAAGAGACGCTGTGGCCGACAATCTAAATACCAAAGTAGAGGAAATCGGCTGGAATGCCTTTACCACTACGATGCAGAAAAGGTCGAGAATGGATATGTTAGGTGGAAAGATGAAAAACTTCTTTCTCAAATTTTTCTTCAAGAAGACCTGGGGTAAATACCGGAACATGCCGGAAGTTGCTCCTAAGTCCTTTGCGAAGCTTTACGAAGAGAAAAAGAAAGCAAACAAAACCACTTAGCTATGCAATTCGACAGAAAAGATAAGAACGATGCGGTATTACTAAATCTATACACGCAATTGCTTTACCCCAGAATGGTAGAGGAAAAAATGCTTATCCTATTACGTCAGGGCCGGATTGGCAAATGGTTTTCGGGCATCGGTCAGGAAGCCATTGCCATTGGAAGCACGCTGGCCATGGAGGAAAACGAGTATATCCTCCCAATGCATAGAAATTTAGGGGTATTTACCGCGCGTAATATCCCTTTAAAAAAACTGATGGCCCAATGGCAGGGGAAACTGAACGGCTTTACCAAAGGCCGCGACCGCTCCTTCCATTTCGGTACGCAGGACTATAAAATCATAGGCATGATTTCCCATCTGGGCCCTCAAATGGCTGTTGCAGATGGGATCGCCCTTGCCGACCTGATCTCCGGTCAGGAAAAAGCAACCTTAGTATTTACAGGCGATGGCGCCACCAGTGAAGGTGATTTTCATGAGGCCATCAATGTGGCCGCCGTATGGAACCTTCCGGTGATTTTCCTCATAGAAAACAATGGCTACGGCCTTTCTACCCCGACCAGCGAGCAATATAAATGTAAGGATCTGGTAGACCGGGCGATTGGTTATGGCATTGATGGCGTTCAAATCGACGGTAATAATGTGCTGGAAGTCTATGATACTTTAGCCGCAATTGCTACGGAAATCAGAAAAAACCCGAAACCGGTATTGGTGGAGTGTTTAACGTTTAGAATGAGGGGCCATGAGGAGGCTTCAGGCACTAAATACGTTCCCCGGGAACTGATGGATGCCTGGGCTGAAAAAGACCCTGTAGCGAACTTTGAACGCTTCCTGCTGGAGGAAAACGTATTGACCCCCGACCTTATCGAGGAGATTAAAGCGGATTTTAAAGCGGGGATCGAGCAGGAGATTGAAGCTGCTTTTCAGGAAGAGGAACCGGTAGCGGATGCTGCCCTGGAACTGGAAGATATGTATGCGCCTTTTAACTTTAATCCGCCTTTAGCAAAGGAGTCTGACCTCACAGAAATGCGTTACCTGGATGCCATTACCGATGCCTTAAAAATCGGGATGTACAAACACGATAATCTCGTCTTAATGGGTCAGGATATTGCAGAATATGGTGGCGCTTTTAAGATTACCGAAGGTTTTACCAAACTATTTGGTAAGGCAAGGGTAAGGAATACCCCCATCTGCGAATCTGCCATTGTAGGCGCCGCATTGGGTCTTTCTATTAACGGTTTTAAAGCTGTAGTAGAGATGCAGTTTGCGGATTTCGTGACTTGCGCTTTCAATCAGATCGTGAACAATCTGGCGAAAACGCATTACCGCTGGGGAGAAAAAGCGGATGTCGTGATCAGGATGCCTACAGGTGCCGGAACTGGCGCCGGCCCTTTTCATTCCCAAAGTAATGAGGCCTGGTTTACGAAAACTCCGGGACTAAAAATCGTGTATCCGGCATTCCCTGAGGATGCCAAAGGACTGTTACTCGCGGCCATCGAGGACCCGAATCCCGTCTTGTTTTTTGAACATAAATTCCTGTACCGTAGTTTAACCGGTCTGGTTCCCCAAGGCGATTATCAGCTGGAAATCGGCAAAGCAAATGTTTTAAAAGAAGGTTCTCAATTGAGTATCATTACTTACGGATTAGGCGTGCATTGGGCTCTGGATTATATCAAAGCACATCCGGAATTGAGCATCACCCTGGTAGATTTACGTAGCTTACAACCCTGGGATAAAACCGCAGTAAGCGCTGCCGTAAAACAGACCGGTAGGGTATTAATCCTGCATGAAGATACTTTAAGTAGCGGCTTTGGCGCAGAACTGGCCGCATGGATTGGCGAACATTGCTTTAGCGATCTGGATGCTCCGGTAATGCGTTGCGCAAGTGCAGACACGGCAATTCCGATGAGTAAGATTCTGGAAGAAGACTTTTTGGCGAAAAGCCGGTTAGCAGCAATGATTGATAAGCTGATAGCTTATTAAGCTCAATTCAACAATAAACTGACTTGATTTTTATAGCCCTGCTGCATTAGATATTAGTTCTTTAGGCACTGTGATTCCGTATTTCGGGACATACACCCCATTTGTAACCAAACTTCTCTTCCCAGACCCCAAATCAATCTTGTCTTTCACGATGTGTTTTACCCAGGCATGTCCGGTCTTTTCAGCCATAAATAAAAACGCCCTTTTTACCTTAACGGATCCGCAGGATTCCAATAGCTCTTGCACCGTATTGGGTCGTAAGTTGCTCATCCCTTCCAGTAGTTCATAGCACTCCATCAAACTAACCTCAACTGGAGCAAGGTAAAGGCATTCCAATATTGCCCGGACAGGACCTGAATACTTCAGCGTCATGTTTCCGGTTTTTATTTCAGTCATACCAAGATCCGGGGGTAAAAAACCAGTAGTATGGTAGTTGATCTTAACGCCCCATTGGTAGTCCTTAAACCACTTTGGCAGGCTTTCAGTAAGGGAGCCAAAAAAATATAACTGCTTACTGTCCAATTCAAGGTATTGCGCACGACCTAGCCTGGCAAGCGCAGAAACACCTCCTATATGTACCGATAAATTCAATTGGTTTTGTAAGGCATACAATCCCCCTTCTATCCCAACTTCTTCTCCGGTTCTCTTTACTGCCCCAGTCCCGATTGAAGTTAGCCACTGGCTTCTTTTATACCGTTGCTGCAGGTCCAGGCTGTATCCATTTTTAACCAGCCATGAACTCGTAAAGACAGTTCCAGAAGGCTGAGAATTCAGTAAATAGTTTATTTTAGTTGGATTATTGGTACTCATAGTACTAATATACGAACTAAAATAAACTAATCACCATAAACTGCTGTTGAAAATAAGGAGTAAGCTGATACCTTGAGTCGAATATATATATTAATTCCCGATAACAATAATCTGTTTCATGGCACGATAATCGTATGCTATGCCCTGATTACACTTAAGATCAGGCCATGAAACACGCTCCCTTATTATTCGCGCTACCCTTGTTATTATCGCTGTTTGCTTGTACACAACAACCCAAACACCCACAGGCAGACCTGATCAACCAGCGTACCGCTACGGCAATGACCGATGATGAGATCCTCAAATATGCAGACTCCATCAACGCCAATCTCGCTACATTAGACAAGCAAAGCAGCCTCATCTTCCTCGAAGGCGAGCAATCGATGTACGTAGAAAAGTACAGTTCTAATGCCAAACCCCTGTTGTATCAGCAGAACCTGGACAATAAGCTCATCAGTAACCAGAGCAAAAAATACTACCTCAAAAACGACAGCCTGCTCCTGTTACAGGAAAACATAAAGACCAATACCGGCCTTACAGAAAGCCGTACTTTTTTCAGAAACAACATCGTTTTCAAAAAGGAACAGCGTACAGCAGCTAATGAGGCGGCGCTAAAAAAACAACCTTTCCTATCGGTAAGATCGGCAACTACGGCTTCTCAAACTACAGACAACGAAGAAAAACAATTGAAAACACTGGAAGATGCCCTTGCGCAAAGCGGAGCCTTTGTGATGCATTTTGAGCAATTTATAGACATCCCTGAGGAAAGTATTATACAGCTAAAAGGCGGAAGCAGAAATGGTTATACCGCAAACGTCATCGTAAGAACACCAGATGCCCTGATTGATAGTCTACAGAAAAACCCTGCACTATTCAAGCATGAAAAGTTAAATTTTAAATGGGAAATCGACGATAAAGAGGCTGTTTACGTACCTGTAGGCGCTAATATAACTTCGGCCAAAGGATTAAACAAATAGATATTCCCGTTGTCGAGACACAGGCAGCGGTACCGTTTTCTCAGCTTCTCCCCTTTCTTAAACTGGCGACCGTCTTTGATGGTAAACACAGCGTTTAAAGGCAGTTCTTCCAAACGGGAAGCATCCTTTAACACATCGTGCTTTTTTAACGCACGGGAGAGTTTTAAATCCGTACAACTGGCGGCAGAAGGATTGGCAAGGTAGCTCACAATAGCCAGTTCCACATCCTGCGGGAAAATACTTTGCTCAATAAAAGGCGCCATCATGCGCTTAAAATTGTGCTTCCATTCTCCGCCATGCGGCTTCACCTTGTTCTTATGGTCGTTCCAGGTGAGCAAATGCGCAAATTCATGCACGGTAGTCACCAGAAAAGCATAAGGATTCAGGTCGTTATTAACCGATATCTTGTGCCCCAACCCTTGATAGGGATGGCGGTAATCACCCAGTTTCGTCACTCTGTTTTTAGATATTTTAAACTCACATTGAAAATAATCTATCCACTTCGCAATGATTGGTGCCGCCGCCGGGGGCATGTATTGCGCTAAGATATCCTTCTTTTCCACCTCCCCAAGATAAGTAAATTACTTCAAAAACTGATAGGCGATCAGACTGGCTACATAGGCCATTGCGGTCATGTAAGTCAGCTGAATCATAGGCCATTTCCATGATTTTGTCTCCCTGAAAACCACAGCAACCGTACTCATACATTGCATGGCGAAAGCATAAAAGAGCATCAATGAAAATGCGGTCGCAAAAGTAAAGACTGGTAAACCTGTATTCGGATTCACAGCAGCGCGCATTTTGTCACGAATTGTACCTACTTCTTCATCACCACCATCCACACTATAAATCGTGGCCATAGTACCCACAAAGGCTTCCCTTGCGGCGAATGAAGTGATCAATGCAATCCCGATTTTCCAGTCGAAGCCTAAAGGCTTAATCGCTGGCTCTATGGCCTGACCTAATATCCCGGCATAAGAGCTTTCCAGCTTCTCAGCGGCCTTATCTCTTTCTAACGTAGAAATCTGCACACTATCCTTTTGAGCCTCTATAATGTCGTATTTCTTGTCAATCATTTGAAACCTATCCGAAGGACCATAAGAAGACATCACCCATAAAATAATAGAAATCGCGATAATCACCTTACCCGCTTCGAACACGAAAGTCTTTGATTTCTCATACATCGTGTACAGCACATTGCCCCAACGTGGCATTCTATACACGGGTAATTCCATGATGAAGTAAGATTTCTCTTTCGCTTTGATGATAAATTTCATCACGAAAGCAACCAGAACAGCAGCAACAATACTAATCAGATACATCCCCATTAAGGTTAAACCTTGTAGGTTGATGAAACCCCATAGCATCTTTTCAGGCACTACAAGCCCGATTAATAAGGTATATACCGGCAATCTTGCCGAACAGCTCACCAAAGGAGCCACCATAATGGTAATGATTCTATCTTTCCAGCTTTCGATATTTCTGGCACTCATGATGGAAGGTACAGCACAAGCCAGACTACCAATCATCGGCACCACAGACTTACCACTTAAACCGAATTTCCTCATGATTTTATCCATCATAAAGGTCACCCTGGACATATAACCGGTATCCTCCAGAATGGAGATAAACGCAAACAGAATGGCAATTTGTGGAATAAAGACCACCACACCACCCAGACCTGCCAGCACCCCATCGAGGAACAGATTAGTCAATATACCTTCCGGTAGATACTGGTGACCCAGTTCTGTCAGCTTCATAAAACCTGCCTCAATCATCTCCATCGGGTACGTAGACCAGGAGAAAATAGAGTTAAAAATGAAGAACAGGATACCAATAAAGATCAGTAAACCCCAGAATTTATTGGTCAGTACCGAATCGATTTTATCAGAGAAGGCGAACTTTTTAGCCGCACCCGTATCCTCGATTACCCCGGTAAGCACAGTTCCTAAATGACGGTAACGGGCAATCGTTTCTGCGGCCTGTAATTTTGAAGTTTCAAAATCATGAGCTTTTTTAATGTTTTCAAAAGCCGCATGATCTTCCGGAGCAAAGAAATCTAAATGCTCATGCTGGTGTAAAACCTGCAAGGCATAATAATCATTATCCGTTTTTAAACGCGCTTTAGCTTCTTGAATTGCTTCCGGTGCTAAAGCCAATATATCTGCACCTTTCGCCTGAGTGGCGATTTTGGTGGTATTTTCCAGTGCTTGTTTTAATTCTTTTAATCCGGTGTTGCTTCTTGCCGAAATCGCCACCACCTGAATCCCCAACCTTTCGGCCAGCATATTCACATTGATGTCAATCCCTTCTTTCTGCGCCATATCGGTCATGTTTAGCGCCAATATCATCGGCACTTCCAGATCCGCTACCTGCGAATAAAGCAATAAATTCCTTCTTAGATTGGTCGCATCAGCCACCAAAACGATCACATCCGGATAACTCGCATTCGATTTATCGGCCAAAACCTGGAACACGATACTTTCATCCTTACTCTTAGGATATAAACTATAGGTTCCCGGAAGGTCAATAATCTCCGCAACCTTGCCATCAGCAAGCTTACAAAAACCAACTTTCTTGTCGACCGTGATACCCGGAAAATTACCGATCTTTTGATTTAAACCTGTCAGCAGGTTAAATAGAGTAGACTTGCCTGTATTGGGATTCCCAACCAGCGCTATTTTCAAATCCTTAGCCAATATGATTACTGAATTATGATGACAGATGCTTCGTTCTTACGCAAACAAAGTTGATAGCCGGCCACACGGATCGCAATTGGATCACCAAGTGGAGCAAATCTTTCTACCTCTACAACCTCACCAGGCAAACAGCCCATTTCCATTAGTTTTACGGACATTTCAAGATCTGTAAACTCAACTATAGTACCTCTTTCCCCTGGATTCAATTGTGATAGCTTCATCTTTCTATAGGTTATTTATGTTCGGAACGGACAAGATTTCCTTTCCTGAACCAGGCGCAATTTAGCCTTAATTTATAATAATTCCAAATACTGGAACACGAACCTGGCCCCTTAGCACCCAGTTTAACAGCAGCATACACCCTATTAAATAATCCTAAGGTCATGGTAGGGTAACTATTTAGATACTGGCCAGTTTTACCTCTTTTGGCGTAGGGTGATAACTCACATGCGGACATTGACATCCCGGCCTGAAAATACTGCATCCACTCACCGAAATGACCACAAATAACAGCAATAATTTAAACCCTGTTTTTTTCATTTGAAAGTATATTAGAATCATTTGAAGGAGCTGCCTCCGGAGCAACCGATTTACGGTCATGAGCATGATGATAATCCGATTTATGTAACAAGACAAAACTGAACACCCCCATAAACACACCGATCATATCGCAACCAAAATCCCACCACTCTGCCGACCGGTAGGTAAACACCTTCCATTGCAGAAACTCGATTCCAGCCCCTAAAAACGCCGTAATCAGAATCACTTTAAAGATCGTTAAAGAGCGGAAGCTATAACTATGCTGGTAATTGATCCTTCCATAGAACAGCAAAATGGTCAATACAAAGAAAAACCCAAGGTGTACCAGCTTATCAAATCCTTCAAAAAAAATGCCTGACCCCGTAGTAGAGGCAGGCATTTTCATATTACAAAGGATTAAAATGACCACGGTCCACAGTATGGACCAGATCTGATATTTTAATGCTTTAGAATTCATTGATTAAGCTCCTACAAGAGCTTTATAAGCGTCAGCATCTAATAGACCTGCAACTTCAGCAGCATCAGAAAGCGTTACTTTAACCATCCATCCTGCTCCGTAAGGATCAGAATTTACTAATTCAGGGTTGTCATTCAATTCAGGATTAGTTTCAGTTACCGTACCAGTAACCGGCATAAATAAATCAGAAACAGTCTTTACAGCTTCTACTGAACCGAAAACCTCATCTTTAGCTACTTCTTCACCAACGGTAGTAATGTCGATATATACAATATCACCTAACTCACGTTGTGCAAAATCAGTGATACCGATAACCGCTTCGTTACCTTCAATTTTAACCCATTCGTGGTCTTTAGTGTACTTTAATTCTGATGGAAAATTCATGTGTATAATTTTTTATTGTCGTTGCTTAAACCAGGCTTCAGATTGCTCTTCTGCCGATTCAAAGGTAATTAATATAAGCATTTATCACAATGCCTAATTCAGGGTAACTCGCAAACTAAATCCGAAATTACTAAATGACGTATTAAAGGTTTGAGAAGTATAAGGTTTAGTCACATTGGAATCGTAAAACAAGCGTACATTAAACCTTTGATTCAGGATATAATCGACACTCGGTCTCAGCGTAATGTTCTTCGCACCGGAAGAAACTTCTGCCTCCAGAATGTCTGCACGATAGATTACCGTCTTATTATCCCGAACCGCAACATCCAGTTTAAAGTCCATATTGTTGTCCATTTTTAAACCTTTAAACAAGCCAAACGGGAACCTGAACTTCGTGGTCCGATAGCCTAAACCAAAGACCAGATTGTTCTCCGTTAACTGTGCCAGCTGACTATTCGCCATACTTAAGCCCAGTAAACGCGACCTGCCAATCTCGAAATTAGCCGTCAGGTTGTTTTTCAAACGCGTATCAATACCGATCAATGGTGCAAACTGTTCTGCAATCGTCACCTGCGCATATTGGAAAACCGGAAGGAAGTTGTCATTTAAATCCCTGCTCACTACCGCACCATCATTCTCCTGGTACTTCAACAACGAATTAAAGCTGCTGATGCTGTACACAGAGCGATAAGAATGTCTCAGGTCGATCGAGTTAAAGCGATCTGCCAGGAATGGAATTCCGATCAGACCACGGTAATTTAAGCGCCAGTTAGGCAATGGAATTTTAGGCATAGAACTCAGACTGGAGGACTTCGCATCCTTACCCGAATAGGCAGCAAGGAAAGCAGCAGTCAATACATCCTGCGATTCTCCGCCATAACCATCCGCATAAACCCCATTTCTTACCCCTGCCGAATTCGGATTCATCGCCCCTAAACGTTGCGAAATAATCACCCTGTTCGACATAAATTCATTGAACAATTTTGACACCGTACTTCCCGATTTCTCCGAGAAAGCCGTTCCTAAACTGATGTAAGAAATACTGTAATCACCTGTGGTAAAAGGACTGAAATTTTCAAAACCTCTCAACTCCTCATCATACCTGAAATTGGTAGAATAATTCATCGTTTTATTCCGGTTGGCGGTTAACGTAATTGATAAATCTTTGATCGGTTCTACCAAACTCGTAAAGCTTAAATCTTCGCGCATCGTATTAATATACAACTGCGACTGCAAGGTATCACGCGTGATCCAGCCTCTCATTAAGGCCTCTTCCCGGATGTCGCGCTGACTACCCAATACGAAACCTAAGCCCGGCGCACCAGTCGCCTCATCGATACCAAAGTAATTTGTTCTCGGCAGATAACCCGGTAAAAAGATACCCTTGGTCTGCGTATACGCACCCACCACATTCTTCACACTCGTTAACAGACCGATCCAGACATTCTGTTTCCCGTCCTTATTTCCTTTGCGGATAAAGCCGAACTTATTGTAAAGCGAAGCCAGGTTTAAATTAGGATTCACCTGAACCGTTCTCGAGTTTTGAACCGTATTTCCAAGGTTGATATTCGGATCTCTTAAGGTAGAAAGCGGCTCTGTTTGCCAGTTAAAGTTGGTTCCGTAACGGGTGGCCACATTTACCCAGTCCAGCCCCGGAATCTTATTAATCGGCAGATTATACGTAAAATTCAGGTTGTGACTATAATCCGTAGTACGACCTAAGCGCATCATATTTTGCCATAACGTATCTCTTTTTAAACCTTGAATCCTGCCATAAGGCTCATCAATGATCGAATAATTGGTCGCATCAATGTCCATGGTCAGCGATTTACTCAGGTTCCAGGAAATACCATAAACCCTTGAAACCAGGAAGTTTTTATTGAAAGTCGTATTGATCGGAATGTAATTATTAGGATCATTATTTCTCAAAGTGTTTTCCGCATAGAAACGATCCACATCAATTCTGAAGTTAATCGAAGAAGGCATCAGGCTAAAATTGAAATCCTTTAACAAGGCCAGTGTATTCGCTTTGATGATCTTTTTGAAAGGCTCATAGGTCTTCGGCAATCCGGCATAATTATAGCCAAGCGAAGCGCGGTAAGTCTTCTGGAAATTACTTTCTATAATGAAATCGCGGTGCGAATACTTGGTATACGCATAGCTGACATTAAAGTTTTCAATGTCCCAAACCTTTGGTTTAGCTTCCGGATCTGTTCTTTCTTTTCTCACATTCGTGAAATTGATACTGCTCCTTGTGGTATAATCCTGCGCAAAGTTTAAGATAGAATCTTTTTGCTTTTTCGAAGAGGCATCCAATGCGTTTTTCAATTCAATATCCGGCATGCTCGGGTTGTACTGAGGAGTAGCCACCTGGCTCGAATAACTCACAAATACCGGCACCTTGATCCCTGTTTTCTTAGGGAAAAACTTGCCTAATTCCATGCTCGAAGAGATGTCAAAAAACACATTATCCGCCCGGTTTCTTTCGCTCACTCTAGCTTCTAAAGCACCGAAACCAATGGTCGATTTACTACCCGAGACATTTACATCCGCAAAATCGGCCAGCTTCGCATTCATTCTAGCCGTAGCCGCCCAACCGCCACGCTCATCAAACTCCGTTAAACGAAGCTCATTGAACCAGACAATCCCGCTCTTATCCATCATATCATCGCCGTTGCTATGGTAAGGGTTTTTAACCCCCAGCATATAGACCCGCACCTTACTCATATCCGGTTGTCCTTTGATGGTAATCGTCTTGCCATCTACCGTATAATTGAAGGGGATATTGATTGGCCATGGTGCACCAGTACTTGTTTTGGCGTTATTTCTGGCAAGTTTCGCTTTCTGGAAAAACTCCAGTGTGATGTCCATTTTATTCTGTTCCGGCCAGATCGCATAAGGATCGCTGGTACCCGGGAACGTCACCTTTAAAGGTTGGTTATACTCGTAATAATTGTCCTGATTGTCGGTACCAATTCTAATAAAGGCACTCAGGTCGTTGTCTTTCAGATTGCTTGAACCTAAAGCCTCTGCATGGACATACATTTCCAGGCGTTTATAAGACCTGAAATCGTTGAAACCAGTCTTAAATGCGGCCCTTCCATAACCCTCTTTCAGGTTTTTAAAAGTGATCGATAAAGCCTGCTCATTCTGACGCGTATCTCCACGGTAATTGCTAAAATCACGCTCCCTTTCAATACCTGGAGGAATCACATAAGGAATCGGTGTCCGTTTACCATTCTCTTCAATGTTCACTGTAGCCACCTCAATGGTAGAACCATCCGGTGCATTTGTGCCTAAAGCAGGATCCACAATCGTCTGTGAAGCCTCATCATTGGCATTATATTGTCTCCATTCACTTCTTACCAACTGGATTTTTCCGAACCTCAATACCGTAGTATCGGCAAAATTGGTCATGAACATCCGGATGAAACGGATCGATTTGAAATCCTGAATCCCACCCACACGGTCCTGCCATTGTGCCAAAGGAATACGAATCTGATACCAGGTTACCGGTTGCGTACTACCGTTTGCCAGCTTCACCTGAGAAGTCACCTTATCCGTTACAAAGTTTTGGCCCACCATTAAATCGGCTGGACGCATAGAAACTTTGTACTGGAAGTACTCATCAGATTGTGTCATATTGTTATCTCTGTTGATGTCTTCCCCGTCTGGTAAAGAAGTCGAAGCCGAGTTTTCTACACCCAGTTCCGCACGCGATTGCTCTGCGGTTTTAGAGTTTCCTTCTGTACCATTATAGTGCTGGTAACGTTTTAGAATCCCTGCGTTTTCACGGTCTAACTGCGAACCTCTGAAATACACATAATCATCCGAAGAAGGGTCATTTACGATCGCATTAGCGGCATCTGGATTCAGCTGACCTTTAATCTGATTCACTACAGCAGCAAATTTCGTCTGCTCATCTCTATTCACCAAACCGTCTAATCCCACATCCTGTGCTTTTCTGGCGTTCGGATCATTGTCGAAAGCCTGAACAACCGGTTGCAATTTCGGCACCCGACCCCAGTTCGTTTCATCAAATTTTGAAGGATCACCATCCGCAGGAAGACCGTTCTCCAGCGACTTTCTACCGTCTTTCAAAATGTCTTCAGAAATGTTACCGATGTTGAAATACAAATCACCACCTAAACCATTCGGTTTATAAATATTCGGGTCCATTAC
Organism: Pedobacter gandavensis; assembly: GCF_032677645.1. Classification (GTDB taxonomy): domain Bacteria; phylum Bacteroidota; class Bacteroidia; order Sphingobacteriales; family Sphingobacteriaceae; genus Pedobacter; species Pedobacter gandavensis_A. The sequence goes on from NZ_JAVTSB010000002.1 coordinate 299,525, forward strand.
CCAAAGCTCGATGAACTCAATATTCAAAGCTTCAAAATCATTGGTTTCAATTCTTCTGAACAAACCACCCCAACGACTACGTGGATTATTTAGCAAACCATCAGGCGTAAATCCTGTAGGCGTATAATTGTAAGGACCACGAACAGTCGGATAAAAAGCAACGTCTAAAGTTGGCAAAGCGAAAGGCTGTCCGGAACCGGTTTCTTTAAATGGAAACACCTCCTGTTCGATAATCTGACGTACAAAATGGTTAGAAAGCTCCTGCTTGTTATTCCTTAAACCAGAAGGTAGCGTGGCATCATTCTTATTGTAGAAAATCGGGTCGATGTTATAAAACGCGATTAAAGCACGGTTGAACCCATAACTCAAATCATCAATCCTGCTGGATTCAGAAAACAGCTGTGGCGTACCCGACAACTGCCAGGCCATGGCACTCTTCAAATCAATCACCGAACGGGAAGCTTCAAAATCATCCAGGTAACTCACGCCACCTTTCTGACCGCCAACATTCAGCGCTTTCGGATGCCCTGGAATCAACTGCGCAAACTCCCCGGAGAAAGTCAGGCTCGAAGGAACTTTGGTAGAGATAAAAGGCAGCTTATCGATCAGTTTCGTTAAGAACCTGGAAGGCGTGCTGTAGTTTAAATCTACGCCCCACATCGTGTTCGAAATCGGCTCCTCGCCCACATTCACCTTTGGGGTCAGCGGCTTCTCCGTCAGGTTCATCAGGGTAGCCCCTAAATTCAATTTATTGTTAACCTTATAATCAAATCTGGTTCCGAACAACGAACGTTGCTGTAAACCAAAAAGCTCATTATTTTCTGTCGATATTCTGATCGGCTGACCGGAAATCAGGATCGCAGTATTCAGGATTCTCACCCTTCCACCCTGGTAATCCACCGTATAATCTACCCCTTCCTGCAAAGGAATCGTACCGGCAAACACCTTTACGGAACCTTCCGGAACATTGATCGAATTTAAACTGAACTCCGAAGCTACCTGACTCTGGTACGCGCCCTTAATGAAATAGCGGTTCTGGTTGCTAAACAACTGTTGCGCCACCACTTTTGTGGAGTCGTATAATGCCGGATAGGTGTACTGATTGATCAAAGGAAGCTCCGAGGGATCAAACTGATCGGCCAAATCCTTACCAAAAGGCTCAATCAAAGGGAAAATGATCTTCCCGTTCAAAGGGTCGATCGTGATATAACCGCTAATGGTATTGGTAGAGAAATTGGTCAGGTTGGTATTCGAGGCATTGGTATTCCCCGGATTGTTATTAGGGTTGATCGGCGTATTGAACGCGATATCCTGGTTGGTACCAAAAGGTTTGTTTTCTGCTTCAAAATCGAAAACCCCATCCGGACGACGTTCCTGCTGCTGATTTAAACGGTCTAAACCCGTCACCTGAATCCACTGTTTATTCTTCAATGGCTTCCGGTCTGCATCCAGCTTTTCGCCCACCTCGATATACGGTTTCTCCACCCCGGTCTTATCATCAATGCGGAAAATGTCCAGCTTAAAGTTCATCGGGCTGATCTGATAACCACCAATAGAATAGATGTTTTTCATCATCAGGTCCCAGATTGGCAGCCTGGTTTTCAAAGTTTCATTTTTCAGCATCTTCGCGAACAACACCTTTGGCGTAGCCGAATCAAAAGAAATATCTGTAGAGAACTCCCCTACCTGATACTCCACCCCGCGGTAAGTATATCGGTAAGAAACCGCTAAAACCTCGTCCGTATTGAGGGCATTGATCAGGGAAATATAACCCAGTTGCGGGTGGAAAGTAAATTCTCTGTCGGCCAGTTTCCTTGCATACGTTAGCTTGGCATAGTTGTCTGTGCCACCGCTACCCGCGAAAAATGGAATGATTGCATTGGAATTGGTAAACCTGGCATCTGCCGGCAATTGCGACAATAAATTATTGGATTGTCTTGGGAACTGCGGACTATCAAATCCGGAAGGAAGGCCCGAAGCACCACCGGTTAAGGTTGGGTTATAAGGCGCATTTTCTGCCAGATCCATAAAAGCCATCACATCTCTGGAACCCTGGGTATTACCTGTTTTATTGGTAATCCAGACTTCTACCCTGGTAATTAACACCCCTGAAGTAATCGTAGGAGGTGTTGCTAAGGTTTTATTGTAGTTCTGTCTAAAATACTGCGCTAAGAAATAGTGTTTGTTGGCTTCATAATTATCTGCACTCAATCTAAATTCATTCTGTTGCGCTCCGTTATTGATGCGGATTTCCCGCGATTGCGATTTCTGCTGAGAAAACACTGTACTCACATTCAGCTTCCCGAATTGCAATTGTGTTTTTATCCCGAAAAGGGCCTGTGTACCATTAATCAGGGAAGTGCTTAAAGGCAGACTCACGTTACCGGCTTCAATTTTCTGGATGATATCATCCTTACCACCCACATAATCCAGTTTCACCTGATTTTCAAAATCAAACTGTGCTTCGGTATTGTAGTTCATATTGACCTTCATCCGGGTACCAATACTACCGATCACATCCATCTGAATGCGCTGGTTAAAATCAAAATTCCCCTGTACGCGCTGGCGCTCGTTAAACAGCGGATTTTCATTCTTATTGATCCTTCCGAGGAAAGTCAGTTCAGCCTCACCACGAGGCTGTATATCTATGGTTGTACCGCCAAAAATCTTTTCAAAAGCTTTGCTATTGATCTTTAAACTGGGGATAACCCCGTTTTTTCTGACGTCATTAATTTCTTCGTTGGAATACATCCGCCAATTGTCGCGTTTCATCTCCGAGTTTACCAGGCGCTGATATTCTTCAATCGTCAGGTATTGTGGGGCAGCGAACAACTGGTTGCCAATGAGCTGGCGGATGATGTATCGTTTATTTTTCGCATCATACTCGACCTCCCGTTTCACATTATCGGGAAGTGGTTTGAAGGAATTGTTAAGATTTCTAAGGCCTAATCGTTGTTTTTCCTTCAAACTGAAGGAATTTCGGGTCGTATCGGAATATCTTACCTGCGGTCTCACAGTTTGTGAAAAACCAACTTGTCCGCCAAGGCAGAACAAACAGGTAAAGAGGAGCGTTAATAGGGTTTTCAAGGTAATTTTATAAGTTCTTCAAAGCGATTTTTATCATTTGTTCTACGGTTAAATCTGTACCTCCATTTTTCACTGCACTATCAATTGATTTCTCGGCTGGTTGTTTTGCAAACCCGAGCATCATCAAGGCTGATAAGGCTTCTTCTCTAGCCGTATTATTTAATGGTGCAGCAATCAATGATCCTGTACCTTCTTTTTTCAACTTGTCTTGCAACTCCAATACCAGGCGTTGCGCGGTTTTTGCACCAATTCCTTTAATCCGTTGAATCAAAGGTAAATCACCATTTACAATAGCCGTTTGGATTTCCACAGGGGTGATCGAAGAGAGCATCATCCTTCCCGTATTCGGGCCGATTCCGGAAACGGAAACCAGATGAAGGAAGAGCCTGCGCTCTCCCTCCTCTGCAAATCCGTATAAAGTATGTGCATCTTCTTTGATATGTGTCCAGAGGTAAACCTTACATCTTTCCACATCTGCCAGACTGCTATAAGTATTTAGTGAAATATTGATATGATAACCAATCCCTCCGGCCTCCACAACAATATAAGCGGGGCACTTAAAGGTCAGTTTACCATCAATATATTCATACATAGCTTATTTCTTAATTAACTTTTTTAATAGACCACCTTTTTTAGCCAGGGCTTCCTGTTCTTTAGATTGTACATCTAACACGGCTAAAGTTACCATGTTCACAATCTCACGAACTGAACTACCCAACTGTACAATGTGAACAGGTTTGTTCAATCCCAATAAAATAGGACCAACAGCTTCTGCGCCACCAAGCTCCTGCAACAGTTTATAAGCGATATTTCCAGACTCTAAATTAGGGAATACCAGCGTGTTAGCAGGTGCATCCACTAAGCTACTAAAAGGAAAGTTATCTTTCAATAAAGCATTGTTAATCGCAAAGTTTCCTTGCATTTCGCCGTCTACAACGATTTCAGGGTGGTTTTGGTGAAGAATCTTCACTGCTTTTCTCACTTTTTCAGGAACAACACCTTCGTTTGACCCAAAATTAGAGTAAGAAAGTAGGGCAATACGTGGCTGAATGTTGAATTTACGTACCGCAGAGTCTAATAGTAGCGTAATATCTACCAGTTCTTCTACCGTAGGATCTACATTTACAGTCGTATCTCCGAAGAAAACAGGACCTTTTTTGGTCATCATCATGTACATTCCGGCCACACGGTTTACACCTGGTTCGGTACCGATTACCTGTAATGCAGGCTTAATGGTAGACACATAATTTTTAGTCAGACCAGAGATCATGGCATCTGCCTCACCGAATTCTACCATAGAAGCACCGAAGTAATTTCTATCGCGTAAGAACTTATTGGCTTCGAACAAGGTTACCCCTCTTCTTTGTCTCTTTTGGTACAAAGATTCCGCATATTTTTTCATGCGTGCCGGCTCCAACAATGGATCAATGATTTCTACACCTTCTAATTCCAGTGCATTTTCTTCAATGATTTGCTCGATAATTTCTCTGTTTCCTAATAAAATCGGAATCGCAATATTTTCATCCTTCACGATCTGAGCCGCTTTCAGGATTTTATAATTATCCGCCTCGGTGAATACCACACGTTTCGGATCAGATTTCGCTTTATTGGTGATGGCGCGCATAATCGCATCATCCATACCCAGACGGGTTTTCAATTCTTCCGTATAAGCATCCCAGTCGGTGATGATTTTACGGGCAACGCCAGAATCAATCGCTGCTTTGGCAACTGCCGAAGAAACATTGGTCATCAATCGCAAATCTACCGGCTTAGGAATGATATAATCCTTACCAAATTTGATGTTTTTCTCGTTGTAGGCCATGTTTACAGCCTCAGGAACAGATTTCTTAGCCAGTTCAGCAATTGCTTTCACGGCTGCAATTTTCATTTCCTCATTGATGCTGGTAGCCCTAACATCCAATGCACCTCTAAAAATGTATGGGAAGCCCAGTACGTTGTTCACCTGATTAGGATAATCAGAACGTCCTGTAGCCATAATAATATCTTTACGGGAATTGATAGCCAGTTCATAAGCAATCTCCGGATTAGGATTCGCCATTGCAAAAACAATAGGATTCTTAGCCATAGATTTCAACATATCTACTGTTACGCAATCTGCAGAAGAAAGACCGATGAACACATCAGAATCTTTCATGGCTTCTTCCAAAGTATTCAAATCTCTGGTGGTTGCAAATTCCGCTTTGATCGCATCAAGAACAGCTCTGTCAGCTCTGATGACGCCAGTACGGTCGCACATCACGATGTTTTCTTTTTTAGCACCTAAAGAAACATAAAGACGGGTACAGGAAATCGCGGCAGCACCGGCACCATTCACCACAATCTTAATCTTATCCATTTTCTTTTTCTGCAACTCACAAGCATTGATTAATGCCGCGGCAGAGATAATGGCAGTACCATGCTGATCGTCGTGCATCACAGGGATATTCATCTCCTCTTTCAAACGACGCTCAATTTCAAAGCACTCCGGTGCTTTAATATCTTCTAAGTTGACCCCACCAAAAGTTGGCTCCAGGGCTTTTACGATTTTCACAAAATCGTCAACATTTGTAGTATCCAGTTCTAAATCGAAAACATCGATATCAGCAAAGATCTTAAAAAGAAGACCCTTACCTTCCATCACCGGTTTACCCGCTTCCGGACCAATATTGCCAAGACCTAAAACTGCTGTACCATTACTGATTACAGCTACAAGGTTACCTTTGGCGGTGTATTTATATACATCTTCAACGTTTTCTGCTATTTTTAAACAAGGTTCAGCTACCCCTGGAGAATACGCCAGCGCCAGATCTCTTTGAGAGTTCGTTGGTTTCGTGGGTATAACTTGTATTTTTCCCGGTCGCCCTTGCGAGTGGTAATCCAAAGCATCTTGCTTCCTGTTAATTTTACTCATAAATCAGTCATTTATAAAGGGCCAAAGTTACAATCTTTTAATTAGCCCTGAAATAAAAAAGGAATCAGTATTGGGAAGCGGAGATTAGCCTTTAACAGCGGATAGTTTACGTTTTTCTGAATCCGGATTGTGGATTTTCAACTTTTGCCCCGGTACAATGGAAGAGCTTTTAAGACTATTCCACACTTTTATGTCCTGAACTTCTACATGATACTTATTGGCAATCGCGCCAAGTGTTTGTCCGGGCGTTACCTTATGGTAGCTGATTGCAGTCGCAGGTTTCGCGACAACTTTCTTCTTCGCACGTCTACGGTCGTCATTAGAAGCCAGATATACGTTCTGGTTCACTTCCAGTTCGGCATTGTTCAACACTTCATAGATCTCCGCAAACTGCGCCATGTTCACTTTAGGAATCACGATGCGCTTGGGCTCCGCTTCGGTGCCATTCACAATGCGCTTTTTATAACCCGGATTGAGGCCACATAAGGCATCTTCTTCGATGTTTAACGCCCCTGCCAATTGAGACAGTGACACAAAACGGTTCACATGGATCGTATCAGTAAATTTAACGAATGGGGATTGTTGTGCAACGATGTGGTGTTGACCGGAGCATTTCATCACGTAAAGGGCTGCAATAAATGCAGGCACATAATTACGGGTTTCTAAAGGCAGGAAAGGTCTGATCTCCCAGAAATCGTGGGAATCTGCTTTAATGATGGCTCTTTTCACATTACCCATTCCGCAGTTGTAAGCGGCAATGGCAAGGAGCCAGTCGCCAAGTTCCAGGTAAGCATCTCTAAAATAAGCTGCCGCAGCGTAACTGGCCTGAACCGGGTCTTTTCTTTCGTCCACAAAGTTATCCATGTTCAGTCCGTAATCTTTTGCCGTAGCAAACATGAACTGCCATAAACCGGTGGCACCTACCCTGGAAACCGCATGGGCGTTCATCGAAGACTCGATGATGGGCAGGTATTTAATTTCTTCGGGAATGTTATAGTTTTTCAGTGCTTTTTCAAAAACAGGGAAATAATACTCGGACAGTCCGAGCATTTTTCCCATCATATCTTTGCGGCCGCTATAAATGTCGATGTACTTTTGTACATGTTCATTATAACTGAGTGGAACCATTTTCTGAATAGAATCCAATCGGGCCTTAAACACGTAATTATGGTTGTAAAAGGTGGGTGTTTCCGGTAAAACCGGAACAGCTATCGTATCAATAGTTTGTAAGGCTATTGGGATTTGCCGTAGTTGCTGAGCTGCTGCTGAAAAGCTGGTTAATGCTACAAAACAGGATGCAAAAAGTACATTTATTTTCATAGGCAATGTTTGGTGACATGGGTCTAGGTTAAAAATGTATGGGACAGGGATAATAGCTCCTGTTCCTTAAAGTGCTTTGCCATAAGCTGTAAGCTTAACGGTAATCCATCTTTATTATTGCCCAAAGGTATTGCAATTGCCGGAATTCCTGTCAAAGATGCCAATACTGTAAAAATATCTGCCATGTACATCACCAATGGATCGTCCATGTTTTCTCCGATTTTGAACGCAGGAGTTGGTGCAACCGGACTCAGGATCACATCAAAATCTACCAGCATTTCTTCCATTTTCTCGCGGATCAGTCTTCTCACCTGTTGTGCTTTCTGATAGTACGCGTCGTAGTATCCGGCACTCAAAACAAAGGTACCAATCAGGATGCGTTTCTTCACTTCTTCTCCAAAACCTTCCGCTCTGGAAGTCTTGTATAAGTCGTTCAAAGTAACCGCGTCCATATTGCGATGCCCATAATGAACCCCGTCATAACGGGATAAATTAGAAGAAGCTTCGGCAGTTGTTAAGACATAATAAGCAGGAACCAGGTAATCCAGCAAGTCAAATGATACATACTCTACGGTATGTCCCTGACTTTTAAAACGCTCGATTGCGCTGAGAATACCCGCTTTAATTTCAGGGTCTAAGGCTTCACTTTCCAGTGTTTCTTTTAATACGGCAATCTTTTTCGGGCCTCCTGCTGATAAACCAGCGGTATAATCCGGGACTTCCTGTTTAGAAACGGTACTATCGTAATCGTCTGCACCGGCCAGAATTTCCAGCAATAGCGCAGCATCAGAGATAGAAGAAGTGATGGTACCCACCTGATCAAAAGAAGAAGCGTAAGCGATTACGCCATATCTGGAAATGCGGCCATAAGTAGGCTTCATCCCGATACAACCGCAAAAAGCCGCAGGCTGTCTTACTGAACCACCGGTATCGGTTCCCAATGCTGATAAGCATAGGTCTGCCTGTACCGCTACTGCCGAGCCTCCTGAAGAGCCTCCGGCAACACGTTCCGTATCTGCCGCGTTTTTTACCACGCCATAATAAGAAGTTTCATTGGAACCACCCATGGCAAACTCGTCACAATTGAGTCTTCCGATGATGATGGCATCTTCGGCCAATAGACGCTCTACTACGGTAGCAGAATAAGGGGAAACAAAACCTTCCAGCATTTTGGAAGATGCGGTAACGATGTGGTCTTTATAACAAATATTGTCTTTAATACCGATCACCATACCTGCCAGTTTGCCGGCAGTTCCGTTGTCAATTTTCTCTTGTACTACTTTAGCCTGAGCGGCCGCAGAATAAAAAAACACCTCATTAAAAGCATTGAGGTGTTTCTGAGTTTCTATTTGCTTAAAATAGTGATCCAATAGCTCAGTTAAACTAAGTTTTTTTTGAGCAATAAGGGTTTGTATCTCTGATAAGGAGTTATACTTCTTCAAATTTCAAGAATAGGTTAAATTTAAAAATCGGATTAAAACCTATAGTGGTTTGTTCGTACGGTTTTGTTCTACTTTGTCGGTAGCATCATCCATCCCGTCTTTTCCGTCTTTAAATTCTTTAATGCCTTTACCTAAGCCGCGCATCAGTTCCGGAATTTTTTTACCACCAAAAAGTAATAAAACAATTACCAAGATAATGGCGATTTCTGAGGCACCTAAGCCAGCTATTAAGAATGTGTTTAACATGATATTTTAGTTAAAGTTGTGTTTTATCTGTTTCAATTTTTGGATTTTCATGGCTTGTTGCAGCTACTACATCCTTTTTTTCTAAGTCAATTCCTTCGGTAGAAGTAGTGGCAGGAGTTTCAGTAGCAGTGGTTGTATTGTTGGTACTACCAGGGTACATTTGCTCTTCCAGACTAGTTTCTTTTGGATGGTGGCGACTATTGTCGTTGATCACATCGTTAAGATCGTCTACGATACCTACGGAATTAATATTGCGATGGATTTCTCTTTTCACACCGTCTGAAGCATCTTTAAAATCGCGGATTCCTTTTCCTAATCCTCTTGCCAGTTCCGGAAGTTTTTTACCTCCAAATAACAAAAGAACAACGGCCAGGATCAGCATAATCTCACCTCCGCCCATATTTAAGAATTCCAATACTGTTCCTGAATACATTTAAGCTCTATTTTTTAAGTCAATATACAAATATAAACATTTCTCCCGCAATCCTCTATTTTGCAGACAACCAACCCGTAGGATTTTGCGCTACGTTACCTCTATAGATCTGGAATTGAAGCTCCGGCATATCGCCTGAGGAAGCGACAGTTCCGATGGTTTGCTTGGTACTTACCTCGTCTCCCTTCCCTACACTAACGGATTTCAGGTTCTGATACACGGTAAAGAACTGTCCGTGTTTGATCAGCACATAATACTTGCCGAGTGCGTTTCCTATGGTGGTAACTTTTCCGTTAAACACGGCCCTTACCGCAGCGCCTTCATTGGTTTGTATGGTAATACCGGCATTATTATAGCTGGCTTGTCCTTCTTTGTGCTTACCGAAAGTCTCCGTGGTGGTTCCGGTAGCTACCGGCCATGGTAAAGAACCCCTGTTTCTTTCAAAATCAGCAGATAGTTTTGCCGCTTCCGGAGTTGCCGTCAGGTAGTTGTTACTACTGTTTGCCGTAGCCACTTTAGCCTTCGCTACAGGAGCCTCTGCCGGGGCAACAGGAACCGGTTTGTTTTCCGCTTTTGCTTTAGCAACCGCAGCCGCTCTCAGGCGATCTGCTTCCGCTTTGGCACGTGCGGCCGCAATTCGGGCACGTTCTGCTGCAGCTCTCGCCTCAGCTTCCGCTTTCTTTTTCGCAATCTCAATCTCCCGGGCAATTGCCGTGCGGATACTCTTGTCGATCTGTGCCTGTTGTTTTTTACGGCTTACAATATCCTGCTTGTATTTCGTTTCCTGCTTATTGAATTTATTCAACACCTGGGCCTGTTCATTTTTGTTCTTGCCCAGTTTATCTTTTTCACTTTCCTGCTCATGCAGCAAACTGCTTTTCTGTTTCAGGTTTTTATCCAGCACCACAATCTTATAGTTCAGGTCTTTTTGCGTCCCCTGGATATATCCTGCCTGCTTTTTCCGGTACTGACCGAACTGTTGCAGGTATTTTATCCTTTTATAAGCCTGGTTGAAATCGCTGGCAGCAAAGACAAACATCATCTTGTCGTAAGCATTCTGGTTGCGTTGTGCAAAACGAATCATCCCCGCATACTCTTTTTTAAGCTGCGACAATTGTCCTTTCAGGTTAACCACCGTATTGGTATTTTCATGAATCTGGTTGTCCAGATTCTTAATCTCAGAATTGATCACCGAAATCTTGTCCTGCATTAAACTGATTTTCGTGTTTAAGGCATCGATCTGGCTCTGCGTAAGTTTCTTGTTTTTTGCCGTCTTCGTGAGGTTTCTCTGAAGCAGTTCTATCTCCCGTTGTATGGCGTCTTTTTTTCTTTTAAGCTCTGAACTGCTCTGCGCAACGGCAAAGTTGGCGGACAATAAAAATAAGAAGAGGAATAATATTTTATTTAGCTTCATTGCGTCAAAAGTATAAAAAAAATCAGTTTATTACTTCATACTTCCCCGGAACATTAAAGGGGAAGTCTACCGGAAGATTGCTTTCTACCTTTGAAAAATCAATATTCAGCGCTATTTTTTGCGTTCCTGCCATAGAATTGATCTGGATTGTAGTAGGGAATAAAGTCCCGTTCATATTTTGGTAATCTCCATAAACTACCTTCAGCGCTTTCGCAGATTTCAGGTCGTTTAACTGGTACTCCGACACCTTAAACAAGGTATTGAACAAAGCCAGGTAAGCCAGATTTTCCTGCTCCCCGCTAATTTCCCAAACGCCGTTTTTAATCAATATATCCGCCTCCGTATTCATGAACTCCGGAATGGTATTTCCAGACAAAATGGCCTGCAATAATTTATAGTTCACCTGCGGATTTGTAAAGCGATGCACATAGCTGAAAGGCTTGCCCAGATACACATTCTGCCATTTATTGAGCACCTTGATGCTATCCGGAGTAATCAGTACCCTGCCAAGTTCAATCCCCATCGGACCACCGATAGACATCCAGATCCCTTCATCCTTGCGAATTCGGATGTTCATGCTCACATTATTCACAGCCCCGTTGATGTCCATACGGGCTTTTCCTCTTAATGATAAGGTGGTATAGGAAATATCCTTCCCCTGCAACATCGTTAAGGTTTCCGTTTTTTTGGCATCTGCCGGAGCCACACCTGTTACGGGAGGCACTACCACTACTTTTTTCTTTGTTTTACAAGCCATGGTTAAAGAAACCAGTGCCACAAAAAGCAGGCTATTTAATATATTTCTTCTCATTGATCTTTCGTTTTAAATTGGCCGCATCATTTCCTGCATCCCTTGCCTTCTGCCAATGGATCAATGCGGCGTCCTGTTCCCCGTTTAAAAACAGGATATCGCCATAATGTTCCAGATAAAGACCATTTCCTGCACCATCATGCTGGATCGCCAGCTCTGCCCAGGTTTTCGCTTTATCGTACTTTCCACGTTTAAGCAATACCAGTGCATAGGTATCCGCAACCGAAGTATTTCCAGGCAAGGCTGCTGCAGCTTTAGCCGCCAGGGCTTCCGCTTTCTCCAGGTCCTGATTACTCAACGCGAGATAAAAGGCATAATTGTTTAAGAGCAGGTAATTATTCGGTGACAGCGTCACCGCCTTATCAAAAGCCGCATTTGCTTCCTTGAATTTTTGCGCGTCCAGCAGGATTTCTCCCTGCAAGGCAAAAACAAGGGCTTGAAGTTCCGGATTGTCACCATCCAGCTGCAAGGCCGACTTAATATTGGTCATTGCCGCAGCATTCTGCTGATCACGGTGCAAGGCGAAAGCCAGGTAATAATAAAGAATCCCCTGATTCGGAAAAATGGCCAGGGCCTCTTCTCCGGTTTTCGCCGCATCTTTATATTTCCCTAAGTTATTTTGAATCGTTAATACGCGTTCCCAGACCGGGTACAGCTGGTCGCTTAATTTCAATACCTCCTGATATTGCTGCAATGCGGCTAATATATCGCCTTTTTGGTACAGCAGATCGGCATACAAAGCCAGCACATTGGCATCCTTTGCATTGGCTTCCAAAGTCAGCTTTGTTAAAGCAATAGCTTCGTCTAAGCGCGAAGCGTTTTTAGCGCTTCCGGCAATCATGAGGATGATTTTACCTTTTCTTTGCGTCGGCATTTCCGGATTGGCGAAAGCCTCCCTTAAGGCCTGTCCGGCTTCCATATTTTTCTTGACTTGCTGATAGTAATCGGCTAAAGCCAGATCAATTTCATAGTCTTCGGGCGTAATGCTTTTCGCCTTTTTAAGCAGGGCGAGTGCATTTTCCGTTTGTCCTTTTTCTAACATGGACTGACTAAGATCGAGCATCCCGGGTACATCATCTGCTCCCGCAGTCAGCATGTTTTCCATTACCGCCTTACCAGCCTCTTTTTTATTACCCAGGTCTATCCGGTGCCTGGCCTGAATCAGCGCTTTTGACACCCCGAATTTCCTTTCCAGATCATCGTAAGCTTTTAGCGCTTCCGTCGTTTTACCCAATAACAACAAGGCATTTCCCTTGTCAAAATAAAACGCATCATTGTCCGGCGACAATCGGATTAGTTCGTTAAAAACACCAACCAGGCCTTCCATTTCTCCTTTGCGTTTATACAGTTCGGCCATCATCTTCCAATACCACACGTTGTTCTTATCGAGTGCTACGGCTTGTTTAATGGCTGTTTCTGCTTCAGGAAGTTTATTCTGGCGATAGTTGAGACTGGCGAGTTCATAATAAACCGCTGCATTTTTGGGATCGAGGGTCAGGATTTTCTGGAAACTCTCCCCTGCCTTGCTGTAATTTTCATTCAGCTTTTCCCGTAATCCGGCGAAGAAAAGGGCCTTTACTTCCGTACTATCCAATCCTGGTTTTACAGGTTGTTGTGCCGCAGCCGACAAGCCTGCAAAAAGTAATGACAGTAAAAGAGTCCTTTGCTTCATCCTTGTTTTATTTATTTTCAGAAGGTTATTCTGAAGGTTAATTCCGAAGGGATCTTCCCGGAGTGATTGCTCCGATAAGCTCCCTTCAAATAATTACTTACCAGTATGACCGTAACCACCAGCACCACGTGCGGTATCCGACAATTCGGCTACTGCTTCCCATGAAATGGTTTCATGTTTTGCAATCACCATTTGTGCGATACGATCACCATTGTTCACTACAAAGTCAGTATCAGATAAGTTCACCAACAATACTTTGATCTCTCCGCGGTAATCTGCGTCGATTGTTCCCGGTGAATTTACAATACTGATGCCATGTTTATAAGCCAATCCGCTACGAGGACGAATTTGTGCTTCAAAACCTACAGGCAACTCAATGTGTAATCCAGTTGGGATCAGGATGCGTTGCAAAGGTTTAATGGTGATTTCAGTTTCCACAAAAGCACGCATGTCCATTCCTGCCGCATGAGCAGTTTCATATTGAGGTAAAGCGTGTCCGGAGTTGTTAATGATATTGATTTTCATTGCAATAATTGTTTTTATGTATTATTAATCTTAAAAATGCCCTTGTTACTTCTTAAACAAGATGCTTTTCAACTGGTCTTTTTCGAAATATGCGATGCCACCAACAAAAGCAAAAAGCAACATATTTCCAATATAAATATTCCTGTTGAATACCCAGAAAGATAAAATGACCAGTACCACCGAAATGATGAGGTAGATCAGAATTCTTTTCAGGTTATAGGGTATCGGGTAATATTTCTGGCCTAATATATAAGAGATCACCATCATCACAAAATACGCGAGCATAGAAACCCATGCAGAGCCCATATAGCTATATTTTGGAATCAGCACGAAGTTAAACACAATCGTGATTGCTGCGCCAATGATCGAAATGTATAAACCGAAACGGGTTTGATCTGATAAACGATACCAGATAGAGAGGTTAGAATATACCCCAAGGCAAACGTAACCAAACAGCAAATAAGGCACTGCCGGTAATCCCACCCAATACTCGGGCTTGCGGATAAAATGCTTCAGGAGTTCTATGTTGGCAATTAAACCAACAAACAAAATCACCAAAGCGATCACAAAATATTGAAGGATAATGGCGTAAGTCTGCCTGGCATTTTCTTTTTTAGCATGACTAAAAAAGAAAGGCTCTGCACCTAAGCGGAAGGCGGTTACGAAAATACTGATGAAGATGGCAATCTTACAAACAGCACCATAAACCCCTACTTCATAATCAGCAATGGCATCTGGCAACAACCTGCTCAAGACAATCTTATCCAGATTTTCGTTCACGATAAAGGAAAGGTTGGCGATCAATACCGGCCAGGAGTAAGAAAACATTTTACTGAACAGCTCTTTATCAAATTTCAGCTGAAGCTTTAGAAACTCCGGCAGCAACATCATAAAGGTGACTATACTGGCAATTAAATTGGCTACAAATACATAACCTACCCAAACCCCACGGTACCAGGACGACAACCATTCGGCCATTGGCCAATCGTGTTTAATGATCCATGGAATCACATAGATGAACAGCAGGTTGAATCCTACAAAACAGCCAATGTTCAAAAACCGGATTACACTATATTTTATGGGCCTTTCATCTGCCCTTAGTTTGGCAAATGGAATCACACAAATCGCATCGATAAACAAGATTCCAATGAAGAACTGCACATAGTGTTTATAATCTGTGAGTTGTTTCGGATCATCCGTTAAATAAGCGGCAATCGGATTTGCCAACACCAGCCCTGTAATTAAAAACAGGGTAGAAATGAAAGCGATCACCAGGAAGGAGTTGTTGTACACCTCCTGTTTTCTATCCTCGTGCTTATTGAGATACCTAAAATAGGTACTCTCCATCCCAAATGCCAATATTGCATTGATCATCGAGGCATAGGCATACATCGTAGTGAAAATACCATACGTCCCCGCAGCAAACTTGCTGGTATAAATCGGGGTCAGGATAAAATTAAACAGTCTGGAAAATACCGTACTTAAACCATAGATTGCAGTCTGACCGAGGAATTTCTTGATGACAGACACGCGTTATTTCTTGATGATTTCGAAATTTTGGTAGCCCTTCAATTCTCCGGGAGTTACTTCTACAGTTTCAATCTTTGCCCTGTCAGGCCCTTCATTACACCATTCTTCAAAAACTTCTAAAGAAGCGTCGTCTCCTTCTGCTTCCAGATATAAGGTTCCGTCTTTTTCATTCTTCACTATTCCGCGGACACCCATTTGATCTGCTATTGCTTTTGTGGTCTCTCTAAAGGATACTCCCTGCACCTTTCCGGTAACTCTTATGTTGATGTGTTTCATTCTTTTTGTTTTGTATATTTTCAATGCTGGTTAACCAGCTATTAAAGTGTAGACATTTATGGATGGGATCAAATTTATGATTCTTTTCGAAGGTGGTGTTAATTTACCCGAACTTTAGCTGAGAAATTCTATTCTTTTCCAGGAGAAATTCCTGCCAGATGACATCCAGAATCTCTGCAGCAGATTTAATTTCCCCCAGCATTGCAGATACCTGTCCGATTTCCAATTCTCCGGCTTCCATATCTCCTTCGAACATCCCCAATTTGGCTCTTGCCCTACCTAAAAGCTGTTTTAGCTCCTCCGCATCAGCACCTTCCGCTTCGGCTTGCGCCACTGCCTCGGCAAAACTGTTTTTCAGCAACCGCACAGGAACTAGTTTTTTTAAGCTCAGACGTGTGTCCCCTTCTTTGGCGGCAAGGATCTGAGATTTAAAATTCGGGTGTGCAGAAGACTCCTCTGCAACCGCGAAAGCTGATCCAACCTGAACTGCCTCCGCACCCAATGCAAACGCGGCCAGCATTGCAGCACCACTTCCGATACCACCAGCAGCAATGACCGGAATTTTAACCGCCTCCGTCACCATCGGAATTAAACACATGGTAGTGGTCTCTTCCCTTCCGTTATGTCCGCCAGCCTCAAAGCCTTCTGCTACGATCGCA
Organism: Pedobacter gandavensis; assembly: GCF_032677645.1. Classification (GTDB taxonomy): domain Bacteria; phylum Bacteroidota; class Bacteroidia; order Sphingobacteriales; family Sphingobacteriaceae; genus Pedobacter; species Pedobacter gandavensis_A. The sequence goes on from NZ_JAVTSB010000002.1 coordinate 315,851, forward strand.
TCCACACCACAGGCTTCTGCTTTTAAAGCGAATTTGGTATTGGCGATCACATGAACCACTGTAATTCCATTTTCTTTCAGGAAGCTGGTCCAGGTGGCCGGATTTCCGGCAGAGGTAAACACAATCTTTACACCTTCTGCTACAATGATCTTCATGACCTCTTCCACATTGGGATAAAGTAAGGGCACATTGACAGCGAAAGGAAAATCCGTTGCCTGTTTACATTTTCTCAGGTGTTCTTTTAAGACTTCGGGATACATCGATCCGGCACCGATGATGCCGAGTCCGCCAGCATTGGAAACAGCCGAAGCCAGTCGCCAGCCACTGCACCAAACCATCCCGGCCTGAATCACCGGGTATTTAATTTGAAATAAGGTGGTAATCCTGTTTTTCATTTATGCTAATCTTTTGATATTACCTGTAATCCACATTTCCCCATCTTTATCCACAAATTCGAGCAGATTGATGCCCGGAGTTTTTCCGGCAGCTAAACTTCCGAAACGATCTTCAATTCCTAAAAATTCAGCGCCATTTAAGGTTGCCCAGTTCAGCAGCTCCGTTAAAGAGATTTTGAAGTGTTGCTGCAAAGTTTTCATTTCTGCAACAATACTAAGTTCGTCGTTGCTGGCCAGACTATCTGTTCCCAGGGTGATTTTTACACCTGCTGCTAAAAATAGCGGAAGCTCCGGCAATTTATCCTCTATATATAAATTTGCATTCGGACATAAACACCAATATAGATCCGGGTGGTTTTCTTTTGAAAAACTCAGGTCGGACTGACTCGTAAATGTATTGTGTACTAACAATGTTTTCAGGGAAGGAGAAAGTTTTGGTAAATAAGAGCGCAGCGAGGTTTTCCCTGTGGCTTTGAAAAAGTCGATATTTAAACCGAGGAATTCATACAGTTTCAAAAAGCTGCCGGATTTATGTTCAAAAAATTCGTTCTCTTCCGGGGTCTCCTGGTTGTGAATACTCAAAAGATCCTGATGTGTTTCGGCTTCCTTGTTAATTTCGTTGAATAAATTATCGGATACCGAGTAAGGTGCATGCGGAACGATGGAAGCTTTTAAAGGTTGAAAAGCTTTTTTCATGATTTTTGCTGCTTCGATAATATCGGAAGCTTTCTCCGGGTTGAAACCCATGGCTTCAATAAAAGTATGGTAATAGATTCCGCTGATTTCTTTGACTTCTTTTGAAATCAGTTTATTGGAAATATCACCGACTGCTACAATTCCCTGCGCATACATCTCCCGGTCTGCGATTTCCATCGCGTCGATGACTTCTGTATCCGTTGCCTGTCTTTGTCGGATCACTTGTTCCACAAATCCCGGTAATCCGGTATGCTTTGCAATTTTACCTTTCAGGTGAGAGAGTTCCAGGTGGCAATGGGTATTTACAAATCCAGGAACCAGGATCCCCTCATAAAATTTAACCTCAGTAATCCCTTTCGACCGCGCTTCGGCAGCCGACAGGATTTCCAGAATCAGCCCATTGGAATCTAAAGCAATTACCCCTTCTTTCAGGGGGCCGGAACTCACCGGATAAACATAAGACGCAGAGATATAAGAAATCATAAATACAAAGGAAAGATATTTTAGCGATTCGGGCTGCTTTCGATTTGTTTTCGTATTGCCCCTTAATTTACAAGAACCTCTCTCAATGGTTACAAGATGGTTGGATGATCCTTCCATGATCAAAATGACCTTTCAAGGACTATATAAGGACTATCCGGGCACTATGTAACGATCATGTTAATATGAACACAGTTGAACCCCTTATCAACCAGATACCGAAGCCATTACCTATATTAGTAAAACACTGATTGCTAATTCAACATGCTATGGGAAATCTAAACAATGGTCTATTTGGTGCTTTTAATGGTCGCGTAGGTAATCTGGTAGGCTATACGCTGCACGGAAAAAACGTGATCAGAATGATCGGCCATACCACTAAATCGCCAACCCTACCTAAACTGGCCAATTATCAAAAGATGACGGTGGTTAATGAGTTCCTGGTGAGGATGCAGGATTTCATCAAATTAGGTTTCCAGCATGAAGTGATCGGAACCGATCGGAACACCTATAATGAGGCCCTATCTTATAACAAAAAACACGCTTTAACGGGCGAATACCCTAACATCAGTATTGATTATCCTAAAGCCATGCTGAGTAAAGGTAGCCTGCGTCCGGCAGATCAACCTGGGATTTCAAAGCCAGATTCCCGCCTCGGTATTGAATTTAAATGGGAAATGCCTGAAAAAATGCTGACCGGGCACCGTAACGACAGGGCCATGTTGCTCATTTATTTCCCAGAATCAAAAACATCATATTCCAGCTTAAGTGGTGCAAGAAGGCACGAAGGAACAGACACGCTTTATATCGATGGCAATCTGTATGGCGCACAAATGGAAGCCTATATTACGTTCATTTCGCCCGGTGGCGAGGAGATTTCAGACAGTGTTTATGCCGGTTCAATAGCTAAAGAGATTGAAAAACCTGAGCCGGAAAAGGAAATACTAAAGAAAACAGAAAACACGGAAAATGATCGAAATCAGGCTGTAAAACCCCATCAAGCAAGGCATAAAGCCCCTGCCAGCCCTGGCTATTGCGCGCAAATCACCCAACCCTTAAACCTGTTTCAACATTCCATCCCTAAAAACCTTTCCGGTCCTCCTTCCTGAATCTCATAAATCTTCGGGAATGTGGTTAAAAATAAAACCAGCTGACATAGGGTTGTCAGTCGGCCATCTTTTCTTTGTGTTACAATTTAAAACACGCGTTCTAAAACACAAGTTTTACAGCTGAAGTGTTTTAGAAACAACTTGCTACAACTTAAAACACAAAGAAATGGAAATGATTAAAATGTTCTTAGAAGAACTGGCACAGGAGTCAGAAACTACACGAAAAATGCTGGCTATTGTACCTGCGGAAAAATTCGACTGGCAGCCACACCCAAAAAGCATGAAATTAAGAGCGCTTGCTACTCATGTTGCAGAACTACCAACCTGGATTACCTATGGCGTAACTACAGATGGCCTCGACTTTGCCATCGTGCCTTATGAGCCCAAAATCATCAACACCCATGCCGAACTGATGGCACATTTTGAAGAATCCTTAAAAGATAGTACCTCACACTTATCCGCAGCAAAAGAAGAAATCCTCTCTGAACCCTGGATTTTACGAAATGGGGAGCAAATTTATTCTACCTTCACAAAAGGCAGTCTGATCAGACACACTTTATCCCAGATTATCCACCACAGGGCACAGTTAGGGGTCTTTCTACGCTTATTAGACATCCCAATTCCGGGCAGTTACGGCCCTAGTGCTGACGACCCTAAATTTTAGAATATCATAGCTTTACAATATTTTGATAGTTTATGTGGGTATATTTTGATTTCTTTGTAAACTGAAACAATTTATACCCATACCCATGTCTGATTCTACCACCCGATTAAATAAATACATTAGTGAGAGCGGTCTGTGCTCTCGAAGAGCTGCAGACAGATACATAGAACAAGGAAATGTATTTATCAATGGCCGGAAAGCCAAGGTAGGCGACCAGGTATTATTCGGGGATATCGTTACGGTGAATGGCCAGACCATTGAGCCAAAAGAAGTTGAAAACTCTATCTTAATTGCCTATAATAAACCAGTTGGCATTACCAGTACTACTGAAGCTGGCGTAAAAAGCAATATGGTGGATCATGTAAACCATAGCGAACGGGTTTTCCCGATTGGCCGTCTGGACAAAGATTCACAAGGATTAATTTTCCTGACCAATAACGGAGATATTGTAAACAAGATCCTTCGTGCTGGTAATAACCATGAAAAAGAATACATCGTAACGGTTAACAAACCAATTACGGAGTTATTTATCACTGGAATGGGCAAAGGTGTTCCTGTATTGGGCATGATGACCAAAAAGTGTAAAGTAGTTAAAGAAAGTACTTTTACTTTCAAGATTGTGCTTGTTCAAGGTTTAAACCGTCAGATCAGAAGAATGTGTGAGCATTTCGGATTTGAGGTAACCAAACTGGAACGTACCAGAATCATGAATGTTACTTTAAAAGGTATTCCTGTTGGCGAATGGAGAGAACTTACTCCAGCAGAGCAAACAGAGATTTTCAACCTTGTTGCCAAATCAAGTTCTTTAGAAGCCGCATCAGCAGCGAAAAAAGCAAAGAAAGCTGTAACAGAAGACTTTGAAGCAGCACCTGCTCCGAGAAAATTCTCTTCAGGCAGACCTGGTGGCCCACCAAGACCGGGTTCACCTAGAGCTGGCGGCGCAAGATCGGCCGGACCAAGATCAGAATCTGAAGACAGACCAAGATCGGCTTCGGGCAAACGTGGAGCGGATAAAAAAGCCAGCACGCCATACCGTAGTGCTTCTGCAACTACCGATTGGAACAAGAGTAACGGACCAAGCAAAAGACCAGTAAGACCTTCAAGAGGAAACTCGGGTGCACCTGGAAAAAGCAGAGGACCAAAGCGTTAAACATAATTTGACTGTCATATTAAGGCAGTAATTCCATACATTTTAAGCCAGCAAAATCAATTTTTGCTGGCTTATTCTTTTTTTAGGTAACTTTGCATCAAATGCTTACTACAAAAAAAACAGACATACGTTCACTGGACCTTCCTCAGCTGCAACAACACTTTATTAACATGCAGGAACCTTCTTACCGTGCCAAACAGGTTTACCAATGGCTATGGGAGAAATCTGCGCGCTCATTTGAGGAAATGAGTAACCTCTCTAAAGACCTTAGAAAGAAACTCGATGAAAACTATGCGATCAATGTAGTTGAAGTAAATAACTCCCAGTTTAGTAATGACCAGACCATCAAAAGTTCGTTCAGACTCTATGACGGGAATATTGTGGAAGGCGTACTGATTCCGATGGAAGAACGTATGACCGCTTGTGTGAGTTCTCAGGTAGGTTGCAGTTTAACCTGTAAATTCTGTGCTACAGGATATATGGACCGTAAACGTAACCTGAATGCGGATGAAATCTATGACCAGGTGGTTTTGATTGATCAGCAGGCAAAGAAAAACTACAATGCCCCTTTAACGAATATCGTATATATGGGTATGGGTGAGCCCTTACTAAACTACGCCAATGTATTGAAGTCTATTGACCGTATTACGGCACCAGACGGATTGAACATGTCGTACAAACGTATTACAGTTTCTACTGCTGGTATTGCCAAAATGATCAAGAAACTAGGCGATGACGGGGTTAAATTTAACCTGGCCATTTCGCTGCATGCGGCAAATGACAAGAAAAGAAATGAAATCATGCCGATCAATGAGCAAAACTCGTTGAAAGCACTGGAAGAAGCTTTAAAATACTATTTCTCTAAAACAAAGAACCCGGTTACTTACGAATACATTGTATTCAACAATTTCAATGATGAAATTGAAGATGCAATGGAACTGGCCAAATTCTGTAAACACGTACCTTGTAAAGTAAACTTAATCGAGTACAACCCGATTCAGTTTGCAGACTTCCTGAATGCCGAAGGCGATAAGATTGATGCTTTCTCTACGTACCTGAAAAATCAGGGCGTAAATACCAACATCAGAAGAAGCAGAGGTAAAGATATTGATGCCGCCTGCGGACAGCTTGCCGTAAAAGAGCAAAACTAAATTCCGTATTCCAACCAGACATGGGCTAATCCGCATAGATTAGCCCATGTCTTTTTCCCTTCCTAAACTTCATGACCTCCTGCAACTGCTATTTCCGATGGCCTGTTATGGTTGTGCCCTACCCTTAATTTCCGGCGAAGCTGATATTTGTACCAGCTGTCTGGAAAGTTTACCCTTTACCGATCACCATCTGGATCCGGAAAACCTCGTCGCCAAACAATTCTGGGGACGCATCCCCCTGGAAGCGGCCATGGCCATGCTTTTTTTTAAACGCGGAAATGCCACCAGACTACTCATCCACCACTTAAAATACGGGAACCATCCGGAGCTTGGACTAAAGCTGGGTATGCTACTCGGAGAACGTCTATTGCAGGCTCCGCAGTACAAGGGGCTGGATTTCCTGATTCCGGTACCCCTGCACCTTAAACGAGCCGCAGCACGCGGCTATAACCAAAGCGATTATATTGCCACTGGCATTGCGCAGGTATTGGGCGTCCCGGTGAGCAACCGCCATCTTTTCCGCAGCGCCGCAACCGATACCCAGACCCGCAAAGGCCGGTTGCTGCGTTTCGAAAATATGGCAACTGCTTTTGAACTACAACATGCCGAAGAACTCGAAAACACGCATATCCTGTTGATTGATGATGTGCTCACTACAGGCGCAACCCTGGAGGCTTGTGCACTAACCCTGCTAAAATCAAGGCCGCAGAAGATCAGTATTGCCACTTTGGCCTTTGTAAAATAAAATCTTTCTCCGGTAAAACAATACGTGCCGTCAGTCGTTTATATAGGTGAGAGCGTTAATTTAAGATGGTAAAGGCCGGCACACCTCATACAGGATGCCGGCCTCTTACTGTCTAATCAAAAAGAAGGTTTCCAAAGCCCTCCAATTGCTCCTTAAAGCCTGTACCTAAGGCCTTTTCAAGATAATTCAACAATATTTACAAATAAATCTAAAAACATTTTGATTATTCAAATATATTCCTTTACTTTGACCTTGAGAGCGTTAATTTAAGGGTCGATACCTTCACTTCTGTGGAATATCGGCCCTTTATCATTTCTAATAATTCCGCTTTTATCCCTTGATTATTTCCAGAAAGTCGTTGATTTTGCCCCTGTTTTTTAGCTCAGGTACTCGGAGAGAATATTTCTCATATCTTCCGGTTTAAAGGGCTTTAAGATGTGTCCGTTCATACCAGACTCCGCAAACTTATTGTGTTCATCGTGTAAGGTAGAAGCGGTTAAAGCAAGGATAGGCACATTTCTATAATAATCGCCATCCATTGCCCTGATGAGGGTAGTGGCTTCGAAGCCATCTATTCCCGGCATTTTAATATCCATAAAGATCAGGTCGTACACATTATCGCGTACTTTCTCCAGGGCTTCTTCACCGGTAACGGCAAAGTCCAGACTTAATCCCCATTTACCGAAGATACGTTTGGCAATTAAGGCATTGATCTCATTATCGTCCACTAAAAGAATACGTTTATCACTAAACATATCCGGTTCTGTGAATGCCTTCACCTGAGGGACGTAATCGCTGGCCTTTTCAAAAGATATACTGAAACTAAAAACTGTTCCTTTCCCTTCTTCACTTTCCACCTGAATGTCTGCACCATACAGTTCCAGCATCTTTTTGGTAATTGTGAGTCCAAGTCCGGTGCCTCCGTATTTTCTGGAGATATCTGTTCTGGCCTGAATAAAAGGTTGGAAAATATAGGCTAGTTTTTCCTGTGCGATTCCAATTCCGGTATCTCTTACCTCAAAATAAAGCAAGACACGGTCTTCTTCTTCGGAAAGCAGTTTGATTTCCAGAATAATTTGACCGTCCTCCGTAAACTTAATCGCATTTCCTAAAAGGTTCATCATCACCTGATACAGGCGTGTTTTATCTCCTTTAATGTAGGTCGGAATCTTTTCATCGCAGTGCAGTTCCAGCTTATTGTTTCTGGCTACCACATTCATCTGCAAAGATTTGATGACATCAGAAGCCAGAGCTTTGATGCTGAAAGGGATGGTTTCGAGCTGCACATTCCCGGTTTCCATCTTGGTCAGGTCCAGGATGTCATTGATGATGTTCAACAGGTTTTCGGCAGAGAAACGCAGGAGATTTAAATCTGGTAACTGCGATTCTTTAGGGTCATTATCGAGTAAGAGGTGTGCCATTCCGATCACCGCATTGAGTGGTGTTCTGATTTCATGGCTCATCACGGAAAGGAACATTTCTTTAGCCGCACTGAGTTGTAAGGCCTGTTCTTTGGCTTCCACCATTTCCTTTTCTACCTGTTTCCGTTGGGAAATATCAGTGATCAGGTCAATCTGGCGTTCTACTTTTCCTTTCTCGTTTACGATGGGCGTATTGGAAACGGATAGCCAGATCGGTTCTCCGGATTTCTTTTTCGCCTGTACTTCTATGGTATAAGACTCCCTGTTGTTGGCTTTCTGTCTGGAAGCCACAATCAGTTCTCTCTGAGCTTCATCTTTGGACAGGATATCACCTAACCTGAGGCCTTGCAATTCGCTCAATGTATAACCGGTTAGTTTCTCCATAGAATGGTTAATCCAGGTGGTATACCCATCTCCATCGGCTATATTAACTCCGGTATCGGTTTTACTGGCCACTAAGGACAGCAATTGTAATTCTTCTTCTGCTTTTTTCTTTTCGGTAATGTCGAGGATGATCTCTACCTCTATTTCCACCTTTCCATCGTCGTTAAAGACGACGGTGTTGTAAATGGACAACCAGATTGGTTGCTTGTCTTTACGGTAAGCTAAAAGGTCTACCGTGAAAGACTGGTGTCTGTTGGTGAGCTCTCTGGCCTGTTCTATCAGTTCCAGATCCGTTCCCGGGCCCTGGATCAGGTCGCCGAGGCGTTTTCCTTTGATATCATCCAGTGTAAATCCGGTAATCTTTTCAAAAGCGGCATTTACCCAGGTCACATGGTTATCCGCATCATTGATCACCACGGCATTGTTCACTTTACTCGCCACGAAGGAGAGTTTCATCAGTTCATTTTCTACTCTTTTATTCTCCGTAATGTCTCTTCCATACGCGTACCAGCGTCTGTTTTTGCAGACCATGGTCCAACTCAGCCAACGGATTAACCCGTCTTTGGTGACAATCCTACAGTCAATATTAAACTGCCTGGTCCCCGCAGTTAGTCCGGCTTCTATGGCATTGAGTACCCTGTTGATGTCTTCTCTGTAGCAGAGCATCCAGGCGGTTAAGCCAATGGCTTCTTCCACTTCATAACCCAATACAGCCGTAACGGCATTGTTTACAAAGAGCAATTCACCTTTATCATCCAGGATACAATGAATTTCGGGGGATACGGTAGAAATATTAAGCAGTTCTTCGAAGCGCTGGTTTTTAAGGGTCAGCTCTCTTGCTTTTTTACGGAGGGAAATGTGGGTAATGACTTCTTTGGCGAGGATCAGCAATCCTTCTTTCTGCGCTTCCGTCATTTGCTGAGGCACACGATCGAAGACACAGAGGGTCCCTAAGCGGTAACCATTTTCATCGATTAAGGGGGCACCGGCATAATACCGCAGATGCGTCTGGCTGATCACGAAGGGGTGACTATTGAAACGTTCATCGGCCGTTGCATCACATACTTCAAACACCTCATCCGATTGAATCACCTGTTCGGCAAAGGATACATTTCTGGGTAGTTCTTTAAAATCGAAGCCCAACACAGATTTAAACCATAACCGGTCTTCATCAACTAAGGCAATGACGGCTACCGGGGTGTTGCAGATCAAGCTGGCCAGCTTGGTGATATTATCGAATTCCTGTTCTGGCGGAGTATCCAATATATCGTAATCCTGCAACGCCCGCAAGCGTTCCATTTCATGAGTTGATGAAGTCTGGTTATTCGTTAGCATGGAGTAAGTTATTCCCGTTTATTTGTACAAAGGGAACTGACTTACCAGGCTGATTACTTTTTCTTTTACCGCGCTTAAATTATTCTCATCCTCAGAATTCGTAATTACCTGATCAATCAGATCAACAATGATTTCCATTTCTGCCTCTTTAAAACCTCTGCTCGTGATGGCAGCTGTACCTACACGAATTCCAGAAGTTACAAAAGGTGATTTATCGTCAAAAGGAACCATATTTTTGTTCACGGTAATATCTGCTTTTTCAAGCGCATTTTCCGCTGCTTTTCCAGTTATATTTTTGTTGCGTAAGTCAATCAGCATTAAATGGTTGTCTGTACCACCAGAAATAATACCGTAACCTCTTGCTACAAAAGCTTTAGCCATTGCCTGTGCATTAGCTTTTACTTGTGTGATATAAGTTAAATACTCGTCGCTTAGTGCTTCACCGAAAGCGATTGCTTTGGCAGCGATGATGTGTTCTAATGGACCACCTTGAGTTCCAGGGAATACAGCCATGTCTAAAACTGAAGACATCATTCTGATTTCACCTTTAGGCGTTTTAATTCCGAATGGGTTTTCGAAATCTTTTCCCATCATGATCAGACCACCACGAGGACCACGAAGGGTTTTGTGCGTAGTTGTCGTTACAATATGGCAATGTGGAAGTGGATTGGCTAATAAACCACGTGCAATCATACCAGCAGGGTGAGAGATATCGGCTAAAACTAAAGCACCGATTTTATCAGCAACACTACGGATAAAAGCATAATCCCACTCTCTTGAGTAAGCAGAAGCACCACAAATGATCAACTTAGGACGTTCCGCTAAGGCGATTTCTTCCAGTTTAGCATAGTCGATTAAACCATCTTCTTTCTTTACTCCATAAAACAAAGGCTGATACAATTTTCCTGAAAAGTTAACCGGAGAACCGTGTGTTAAGTGTCCACCATGAGAAAGGTCAAATCCTAAGATTTTATCTCCCGGCTGGATCACTGCAAGCATTACTGCTGCGTTAGCCTGTGCTCCTGAGTGTGGTTGTACATTCACCCATTCTGCTCCAAAAAGCTTCTTTGCGCGCTCAATAGCGATGGTTTCAACCTCATCTACTACCTGGCAACCGCCATAATATCTCTTTCCCGGAAGGCCTTCAGCATATTTATTTGTTAAACATGATCCTGCGGCTTCCATTACTTGTTTGCTCACAAAATTTTCAGAAGCAATCAGCTCGAGGCCATTTTCCTGACGGTCCAATTCCCTGTCAATCAAATCAAAAATTAAAGTATCTCTAGTCATTTATTGAAGTATTAATTTGTAAAATTAACGATTTTCCTTCTTAGTTTGGTAACAAAATACCTTACTTTGTAGTTCTATTCTATAAATCACTGCATGGAAGATATCACCCGTCCATTATTACCAAACATAAATTATCCTGCTGATTTAAAGCAGTATAAAGAAGAAGATCTCGAACAAATTTGTCAGGAATTGCGTCAGTACATCATTGACGTAGTGAGTGTAAACGGGGGGCATTTTGGCGCAAGTCTGGGTGTAGTGGAACTCACTGTAGCCTTACATTACGTTTTAAATACACCTTACGACAAGCTGGTCTGGGACGTTGGCCATCAGGCTTACGGACATAAAATCCTGACCGGAAGAAAATCAAAATTTCATACCAACCGCCTCCTTAACGGGATCAGCGGATTCCCTAAAATCAGTGAAAGTGAGTACGATACCTTTGGTGTTGGCCACTCTTCCACTTCTATTTCCGCAGCATTAGGGATGGCTGTTGCTTCTCAGATTAAAGGAGAAAAAGACCGTCAGCACGTTGCCGTTATCGGCGATGGCGCGATGACCGCCGGTCTGGCTTTTGAAGGCTTAAACCATGCGGGCATTGAGAACTCCAACCTGTTGGTGATCCTAAACGACAACTGTATGTCGATTGATCCTAACGTGGGTGCTTTAAAGGAATATTTAACGAGTATTACCACTTCAAAATCATACAATCGCTTCCGCGATGACATTTCAAATGTTTTAATTAAGCTTTCTGAACTGGGGCCAAATGCCCATAAGTTTGTGAAGAAAATTGAGAAAAGCATTAAAGGCACCTTATTGAACCAGAGCAATCTATTTGAATCGCTAAACTTCAGGTATTTTGGTCCGGTAGACGGCCATGATGTGGTGCGTTTGGCCCAGGTAATCCGCGATTTAAAAGACATTCCCGGCCCTAAACTGTTGCATTGTGTCACAGTAAAAGGAAAAGGTTTCGCTTTAGCGGAAAAAGACCAGACCAAATGGCATGCACCCGGTTTATTCGATAAGATTACCGGTGAAATCAAGAAATCGGTCGTAGATAAGCCTCAGCCGCCAAAATATCAGGATGTTTTCGGACATACCCTGGTAGAACTTGCGGAAGAGAACTTAAAAATTGTGGGTATTACGCCTGCAATGCCATCAGGTTCTTCGATGAACATCATGATGAAAGCCATGCCTACCCGCGCTTTTGATGTGGGTATTGCTGAACAACATGCAGTTACTTTCTCTGCCGGATTGGCTACACAAGGACTTGTTCCTTTCTGTAACATCTATTCGAGCTTTATGCAAAGGGCCTATGATCAGGTGATCCACGATGTGGCCATTCAAAACCTGAATGTGGTGTTCTGCTTAGACCGTGCAGGTTTTGCGGGTTCTGACGGGGCTACGCACCATGGTGCTTACGATTTAGCGTACATGCGTTGTATTCCAAATATGACGGTTGCTGCGCCAATGAATGAAGAAGAGCTGAGAAATCTGATGTATACGGCTCAACTGGAAAATCAAGGCCCGTTTTCGATCCGTTATCCGAGAGGAAACGGGGTGTTAACCGACTGGAAACGTCCTTTTAAAGCTTTAGAAATCGGTAAAGGCCGCAAAATATGTGATGGGGAAGATGTAGCGATACTGACCATCGGTCATGTCGGTAATTTTGCCGTTGCAGCTTGTAAAGAACTCAACAGCGAAGGGATTCATCCGGCACACTACGACATGCGTTTTGTAAAACCTATAGATGAAGCTTTATTGCATGATGTATTTAAACGCTATAAAAACGTGATCACTGTGGAAGATGGTTGCCTTCAGGGCGGTCTTGGAAGCGCTGTGCTTGAGTTTATGGCCGATCACCAGTACAATGCTAATGTAACGCGTTTGGGTATCCCTGACGAGTTTATTGACCATGGTGAGCAACAGGAATTATGGGCACTGTGCGGTTATGATACTGCGGGGATTATTACCGTGGTAAAAAAAAACGCTGTGCGGAGAACAACCGCAACAATAGCTTCTTAACGGAATAACTTTCCTGGATCAGGATCAATAATATACCAAAAAGGCCTGCCCATTTAAAATGAGCAGGCCTTTTTCTTTATCGCTTTATTAATGATCTTCTATTTAGAGATCATTAATTAGGTTTCTGAACAAATTCCAGTAATGATTTCTCAATGATCGCCAGACATTCTTTAATCTGATCTTCGGTAATCACCAATGGCGGTGCCAGACGGATCTTATTTCCCTGAGTCGGTTTAGCTAATAAGCCGTTCTCCTGAAATTTAACACAGATGTCCCAGGCCATATTGGATTCTTCCGGACAATAGATCACGATCGCGTTCAGGAGTCCTTTTCCCCTAACCAGTTCGATGATGCCGATTCTTTTGGCCATATCCTCTAGTCCGGCTCTTAATACCTCGCCTAATCTAGCGGCATTTTCAGCCAGTTTCTCATCCAGCACAACCTGCATCGCTTCGCGCGCTACGGCACAAGCCAGTGGATTACCACCGTAAGTTGAACCGTGTTCCCCTGGTTTGATGGTCAGCATAATTTCATCATTGGCTAAAACCGCAGAAACCGGTAATACACCTCCGGAAATTGCTTTCCCCAGGATGATCATATCCGGCTGGTTGGTTTTATCTGCTGAATCTACTTCATAAGAGGCCAGCATACTTCCCGTACGGGCAATCCCGCTCTGGATTTCATCCACAATAAACAAAACGTTATACTGCTTACAAAGTGCTTTAATACGAGGCAGGTAATCTGCATCCGGAACCACTACCCCGGCTTCACCCTGGATCGGTTCTACGATGAATCCCGCAATGTTTTTATTCGCTTTCAATAATGCTTCAAAAGCATCCACATTGTTGTAAGGTACACGGGCGATTCCATCCACAAATGGACCGAAGTTATTTCTTGCACTTTCATCATCAGAGGCCGAAATCACAGAAATCGTTCTGCCGTGGAAGTTCCCATTGGCAAAAACTATCGTTGCCTGACCAGCAGGAACGCCTTTTACCTCATAAGCCCATTTCCTACACAGCTTCATCGCCGTTTCTACTGCTTCTACGCCAGAATTCATGATCAATGCTTTATCGAAACCGAACAGCTTGCAGAGGAATTCTTCGAAATCACCTAATTTATCGTTGTAAAAAGCACGGGAAGTTAAGGTTAGCTTTTCGGCCTGAGTTTTTAAAGCGGCTATAATTCTTGGGTGACAATGACCTTGATTCACAGCAGAATATGCCGAAAGGAAGTCGTAATATTTTTTACCTGCTACGTCCCAAAGGAAAACCCCTTCTCCTCTTTCCAATACCACCGGTAAAGGATGGTAATTGTGCGCACCATATTTGTTTTCTTTCTCTATCAGCGTTTCCGCTTTACTTAATTCTCCTGTAATACCCATGGTTTAGTATGTCTTTTTGGTAGGATGCTAAGGTAATAATAATTTTTCGCCCTTAATTTAGAAGGCCGTTTACCCCTTGCGGGGAAACGGCCTTCAGCTGATTTATTTTGCGGAACAATGTTTGGATTAGTTATATCCAGGGGTTTGAACCAGTACCCCTTTTGACTTATCGATTTCGATCTGTGGGATCGGCATCAGGTATAATTTATCAGTCCAGGTACGGTCCTGGATTTTACCATTTCTTACATCATATAAAGTTTTCATCACATCAGGTGCAATTTTCCATCTTCTGATGTCCATATAACGCTGACCTTCTACAGCCAGTTCTACTCTACGCTCTGCTCTGATAAACTCCCTTAACGCTTCTTTTGAAGCATATTTAGTTCTGTTTACCACTGGCATACCTGAACGGGTTCTGATCTTATCCAGGGCATCATAAATGGTTGGTTCCGGTCCTGAAACTTCATTTTTAGCTTCTGCATAAGTTAACAGAATCTCTGCAAAACGGAAAAGAATCATGTTTGAGTGGTTGTCGATCTGCTCTTCAATCACTGTAGGATCTACCAGTTTACGGAAGTTATAACCTGATTTGGAAGAGTTATTTCCATTTAATCTCGAGTTGTAGAAATATGGCGGTTTCTTCACTGCTGCATTCCATACGGCACCATGAAACTGAATGGTCGCGTAGAAACGAGGATCACGATTTCTATATTCTTTCACGTAAGCTGTTGAATCTTTCACATTTGCATACCATACGGCACGTTGCGCCGCGTCTACAGGAACGATTGCTTCACCAGTTTGGTAATTTTCATAAGCATCCACCATCGATTGTGTTGGCACAAGAGAACTCCAGCCTCCTAAATCATTAGGAAGTAAATAAGTATTCATGAAATTACCGTCTTTTTGTTTGATGTGCTGACGATCCAGGATCACTTCTTTATTACCTTCATTCTTTTGATAGAAAAGACGCTCATAGCTACGTAAACCTTTACGGAAGTTTTCTTTATCATCCGCATCTTTAAAGTCTACATATTTCGAATAATCATCCAGTTTGTCTTTTTCTTCTTCAGCCGTAGTGGTAAATAACTCATAGTTCATACCCATGACAGTACTGGCTACGTTAGCTGCCTGTTGAAACTGACTATCATACAGGTAAACACGTGCCATTAAAGCCAATGCTGCCCCTTGCGTAATTCTTCCTTTTTCATTCGGTTTTCCACCACTGTATATTTTAGGTAAAACCTTTGCTACAGCTTCCAGCTCCGATAAGATAAATTCCTGAACAAGTTTTCTTGGTGTTCTTGGGATATTTTCTTCGCCCAAAGCCAATACCTTAGTAAATAAAGGCACATCTCCAAAGGAGTTCATCAGGTTGAAATAAGCGTAGGCGCGGATAAAACGTACTTCTGCTTTATATCTTTCCAAAAGTGCCGGTGCGATAACAGTTACTCTGTCCGCATTTTCCATGAAATAATTGGCACGACGGATATCTTTAAATCCCCAACCTGCATCGTTGTTGGCATTGATTGTACCCGCAGAGATTGGATTAGAAGGACTATCCCAGGCATTTTGAACCTGAGCATTGTCTGTTGCACCATCCATAAAAGGAGGTGATTCGCTCGACAACTGGGAGTAAACGCCATTTACAACTTTGTAAACATCTTCTTCAGACTTCCAGAACGTGTCTTCCGACAATTGATTCAATGGAGGTCTTTCCAGGAAATCTTTTTGACAGGCGGTGATTGACGTAAGGGTCAACAAGCCTGTAAGTATATATATTGATGATCTTTTATTCATAATTTTAAATTTTAACATAGCGATTAAAATGCTGCACTTAAACCAATCGACCAGGTTTTCATACCAGGGTATCCTGCGCGGCCAGAAGCCATTTCCGGATCAAAATCTTTCAGGCGTTTATCAGCCATAAAAGTGAAAGGATTGTTTGCACTTGCATACACTCTAAGATTGCTCATGCCTAATTTTTTAATCGCTTCCGGTTTGAAGGTATAACCTAAAGTAATGGCTCTGATTCTGAAATAAGAAGCATCAAATAACCAGAAAGAAGAAGTTACCGTGTAATTCTGAGCACCATCATTTGAAGTCAGGATACGTGGAAAATCTGCCTTTGCATTTGGATTTTCAGCTGTCCATCTGTTCTCCCATGCGGTTTTCACACCAGCACCATTGAAGAAAGGATAAGCTGCTTCTTCAGAGAAATAGGTTTCTACATTACCTACACCATAGGTTAGGATGCCTAAATCAAAACCTTTGTAAGCGGCATTAAAGTTGAAACCGTAGTTTAACCAGGGTACATCGTTACCAATAATGGTACGATCCGCTGCAGTTACATAACCATCACCATTGGTATCTCTGTATTTGATATCACCTGGTTTAGGCGCAATTTCCTGCGTTGCATGGTTGTCAATATCAGCCTGATCTACGAACAAACCATCTGCGGTATAGCCGTAATAAGAACCGATCGACTGACCTACACGCTGAATCCATCTGCCATCAAAAGCATCGTCACCAGTACCTAATGAAGTGATTGTATTTTTGATGATGGAGAAGTTACCACCGATGCTGAATTTGAAATCTTCACCGATCTGGTCGTTATAAGTTAAGCCAATCTCGAAACCTTTGTTTCTGGTAGAAGCACCGTTAGACAATGGCAATTTATCGAAAGCCACACCAATGGTTGCCAGGCGGGGAATACGAACCAGTAAATCTTTGGTATCCTTGATATAGTAATCTGTTACCAGGTCTAATTTACCGTTAAAGAAGGTTGCATCAATACCAAAATCGGTCATATAAACCTTTTCCCAGGTCGCTAAAGGATCTGAAAGCACATTCTGAGCAACACCTGTTTGTGCGTTACCTTCGAAACTATATTCATAACCAATATCTAACAGGTTATAGTAGTTACCTACTTTTACCACATCCTGATTTCCTAATGAACCATAAGATCCACGAAGCTTCAGACTGCTGATCCATTTGATATCCTGCATAAATGCTTCTTTACTCACCAACCATCCGGCCGAGAAAGAAGGGAAAACTGCACGACGAACATCTTCGCGGAAACGGGAAGAATAATCGATCCTTGCATTGGCTTCAAACAGGTATTTGTCTTTGTAAGCATAGTTGAAACGACCAAAGAAAGAGCGTAAAGCCCATTCCGTTTGTAAAGTACGGTTGGCATCACCATCGTCATCTTTACTCATGTCTTCCGGGTTACTGGAACCACTACCAACAGTCGTCATGTCATTATTAGGGAAGTTTTTTCTACCCAAAAATGCGTTTCTGCTGACGTTGCTTTCCTGACTCGCACCTACAATAATTTTACCGAAGTGATCGCCAAAAGTTTTTTGGTAATCTACCGTTCCCTGAATCAGGACTTCCTGACGCTTGCGCCAGTATTCTTTCATCTCATTGATCACTACATCGGTTTTAGCCAATGGCGTCTTCGACTCAAAACCCAGAATAGGTTTCATGGTGTTCACAAAACTCAGGGAGTTACTATTGAAGTATTTTAAGGAAGCCAAACCATTGATGGAAAGACCAGGTAGCGGCGTTAAGCTTGCATTTACCGCGGTTTGCAGGTAATTGTCTTTATCCCAGGATTTTCCACCCTCTTCCAGCATACGCACCTGGTTACGACCTGCATCACCAGCAGATTCTGCACCACCACTCATGGATCCCCATGCACCGTTAGACTGACGTAGCACGGTAATTGGCAGGGAACGACTCAATTCTGTGAAGGATAAATTACCTCCTGTACGGTCATAGTTTTGGTTGATGAAAGAGATGTTAGTTCCGATGGTCAATAAATCCGGAACAATTTTACTGTCCGTGTTTAATTTAGCGACCATACGGTCCTGGCTTTTACCTGGAACCAGAGATTCCTGATCCATGTAAGTTACACCCAGATAAGTGCTGGTAATTTTACCAGGTGAGTTGATATTTAAACTCACATCACGTTGTGGTGCACTTTTTCTTAAAGCTTCTTTATACCAGTCTGTATTTGGATAAAGATCTGGCTGTGTTCCATTTCTGAACAATTCTACTTGTTCTGAAGTATATTTTGCTTTTCCACCACCGTTAACCATTGCTTCATTGTATAACAAAGCGTAATCTGCAGAATTTACAAATTCCGGAAGGTAAGCAGCGGTTTGCCAGCCGTAGTTTGCATTGAACTGAACGGTTGTTTTATCACCGGTTCCTCTCTTTGTAGTCACTACAATTACACCATTGGCTGCTCTTGATCCGTAAAGTGAAGCCGAAGCCGCATCTTTTAAAACAGACATATTAGAGATATCCAGTGGGTTTAGGGTTGCAAATTCCTGAGCAGTTGCCGGAATCCCGTCGATGATATACATTGGGCCTGAACCAGCTGAAAGACTGCTTCTACCACGAATAGAGACTGAACCAGTACCTGCTGATGTTCCATCAGAAGCACGTTGTACATCGCCAGGGCGTTGTAAAACTGTTAATCCCGGTGTTACACCTTGTAAGGCATTCTGAACCGAAGTAACCGGTCTGTTTGCTAATGTTTTTGGACTGATCGTGGCTACAGCACCAGTTAAGCTGGATTTTTTCTGTTTGCCATAGGCAACTACGACTACTTCATCCAGATCACTGGCTTCTGTAGCTAAAGTTACATTAACTTGAGTTTGGTTGTTTACCGCAACTTCCTGCGGTGCATAACTTAACATTTTGAATACCAGGATACCATTTGCTGGTACGCTGATGGAGTAGTTTCCGTTCGCATCAGTACTGGTACCACGTCCAGGTGCTGATTTTAGAGTTACGGTTACGCCTGGTAATGGGCCTTGACTGTCTTTAACAGTTCCTTTAACAACGATATCGGCAAGGTTAGTCCGCAAGTTGCTTCGTTGAGCCCGGGGCTTAACCGCAGCCATCGCATCCTGCACAAACAGAAGCATAACTGCCATTAAAACCCAGATCCCTGTGGTTTTAATTAGTAGAGGTTTTTTCATTATAAAATTTGGTTGTTTAGAAGTAATTTGAATCAATGTTACGTATAGTAATCACTATTTAAAGTACTTTAAAGGCGTTTGGTTTACGCAAACGGTTGTGCAGATTATTTTCCGTATCAGGAAATCCCCGCGGAATGTTTGTTTTTTTCTGAAAAGCCTGTTTTCAGTATTACAGGCTAACTATTTAGTTATAAGGACTTAGCGGGAACTAAGAATTTAA
This sequence comes from Pedobacter gandavensis, assembly GCF_032677645.1. Classification (GTDB taxonomy): domain Bacteria; phylum Bacteroidota; class Bacteroidia; order Sphingobacteriales; family Sphingobacteriaceae; genus Pedobacter; species Pedobacter gandavensis_A. Next base: position 335,291 of record NZ_JAVTSB010000002.1, read on the forward strand.
AGCGCGTAAGAATCCCCTTAAAGTGATTTACACGAAACGATAATCAGGTATCAGGGGCATTGCCCTTCCGCGCAAACGGTTGTATAATCCCTCATCGTGTCTTAGAACAACTTTTAAGACTCCGATCTACTCTTTTTGTTTTCTTAAAAAAATAACAGGGCAAACGACACAAAGTTGAAACTATTGTACGCCCTCCGGAATCAAAAACCCTGTTTAAAGCTATGATTTACAACAAATAAAATACTCAGGCAAGATTCTTATGCCTGAGCAGCGACTGAGGATTTAAGTTCTTTATTCAGGCATTTAATATCTTTTTATGATACTTAGTGTAAGAATAGGTGTTGCCGGACAGGTGTCCTTTGCCTGCTCAGGGTGTTATTTAAGCCATTTCCTGAATACCTGGGCAATCTCTTCTTCGAGCACCGGTTTAGACAGGAAGTCGTTCATTCCGGAAAGAATACACTTTTCCTTCTCTCCTTTCACATTTCCGGCGGTTAGGGCGATGATGGGCACATTAGACAGCGCTAATTCGTTCCTGATGTATTGTGTGGCCTCATAACCATTCATTTCGGGCATCTGAACATCCATCAGGATGAGGTCTGGTATTTGTTTTTTACAATACGCTAAACATTCCAGTCCATTGGCTGCTTCATGAATCTGCGCCATTGGGGCGATCCTTTTTACGATGGTCCTGGCGAGCAGCATATTGATCAGGTTATCTTCTGCAATCAGGACATGAATCTGTTGCTGACTCCTTTCCATATTTGACCGCAGCTGATCCTTTCCTGCGGTAGCCGCCGGTCTTTTGCTTGCCGGATCAGCATCCCATGGTGTCTCTTCTTCATCTTCGGCAGCCACTTTAAGCAGGATATCAAAGAAAAAGGTACTGCCCTTTCCAGGGATGCTGGTGAGCTCCAGTTTGCTGCCCATTAAACCTAAAAGCTGGTTGGAAATACTGAGGCCCAGCCCTGTACCCCCATATCTTTTGGTGGTAGAGCCATCTTCCTGAGAAAAGGCTTCGAACACTTTATCATGTTTATCAGACTTGATTCCGATTCCCGTATCGATCACCTGGAAGCGAATCGCCATCATACCTCCTGCTATTGGCGATAATGGGGCGATTTTAAGCGCGATCTCTCCGGTATCGGTGAACTTAACCGCATTGCTGAGTAAGTTGATGAAAACTTGTCTGAGCCGCACATAGTCGGTCCATATAAACCTTGGCAGGTTTTCATCGATGATCAATTTCATTTCCAATGCTTTCCGCTGCGCCTGATATCTATTGATGTCTATGGCCTGGTTTCCCATTTCATAGAGGTCGCATTTCTCGATTTCGAGTTCCAGTTTCCCGGATTCAATCTTGGAGAAATCCAGGATATCGCTGATAATCCCCAACAGGGCATTGGCCGATTCATTGACAATCGTGAGGTATTGTTCCTGAGTTGGACTCAGTTTGGTTTTCAAGACCAGGTCTGTAAATCCGATCACACCATTTAGGGGCGTGCGTATTTCATGGCTCATATTGGCCAGGAACTCCGATTTTGCCATACTGGCATGTTCGGCCTGTTCTTTGGCTTTATTGAGTTCTAAGCCCTGCCTGCTGCTCTCTGTAATGTCCTGACTAAAGATCATGATGCCACCGATTTTTCCGTCAAACTGATACCATGGCCGAAGTTCCCAACGCAGGTACTGGTCATGGTCCCAGCCTTTGGGTCTCCAGATGTCAATTTCATTTTTAATCACTTCACCTTCAAGACAGCGGTGGTGGATGTCTTTCCAATGCTGACTCAGATCGGGCAAAACGTCGAAATGTGCTTTCCCGTAGAGGTCTGTTCCTTGTAACTGATGTTCTTCGAGCCAGCGGTTACTGACGGCAATGTAATGGAGTTTACTATCGAGCATCGCTACTGCGGCAGGCGCATGACTGACAAAAGCAGAAAGTCTGCCTTTTTCTTCAGATAAGGCGATTTCCGCACGTTTTTTCTCATCGATGTTCTGGAATGTGCCATAAACACGCTTACAAACACCTCCTTCAAATTCGGTATGACCAAGCACGCGTATCCAGATTTCCTTTCCTTTATGGGTATGCAGGAGGAGTTCCAGATCCCAGGTCTCCCCGATTTCGATGGCGCTCTTTACGGTCGCGGCCATTTTATCGCGGTGTTCCCCTTCTTTGTAAAACATCAGGGCCGTTTCCAGCTCAGGTGTATAACTGAGGGGCACTTCATGGATTTGTCTGGTGATTTCTGTCCAGCTTAACGTTCCATGGATCAGGTCCAGATCCCAACCGCCAATCTGCGCCACTTCATTGGTTTGTTCGAGCATTTTGGTGGCCCTTTCCAGTTCTCTTTCCAGGCGATGCTTCTCCGTTACGTCTATCGCATTCACAATCACATACTTTTTCCCGGAAAGGTCATATTCTACGGCATTGTTATAGAACAATACCCTGGAAGTTCCGTCCTGATGCACAATGGTCATCAAGCCAGATGCTTTCCCTTTCTGCCTGATCTCTTTGAGGTAATCGGCTACATAAGGAAGCTGTTTAGGGTGGGTAAGATCGAACAAAGTCATGTTAGCAAGTGCGCTGGATGTGTAGCCCAGCAATAATGCCCCAGCGATATTGACGGAGATAAAGCCGCCCTTCATATCGTGTGTACACATCAATCCCTGAGAATTCTCAAAGAAAGAGCGCATGTTATTTTCACTTAGTCTGATCTTTTCATCGCGTTCGGTTTCGACACTAATGTCTCTGGCAATGGCAAATACATGATCCGTACCCGGTTCCGGAGTTGCGGTCCATTGCAATACTTTATAGTCGCCACCAACAGTTAAAAAACGCGTTACAAAATTGGTAGTATTTTTTCCGGTACTGAGGCTTTCCAATTGTTCAAAGCCCCCAACAAGATCGTCCGGGTGGATGAGGCTTAAGAAGCTATGGGCCATGATTTCTGCTGATTTCCAGCCCAGCACCTTTTCAAATGCGGGGTTAATTTTCTTGAAATAGCCATCCAGTCCGGCAATACAGATCAGGTCGTTCGACAATTCGTAAAGCTGGTCAAAATACTGGTGTTCTGCTTTTTCCCTGCGGTTGATAATCAGCGTCATGGCTTGTTTAGACAACAAGGCAAGTGCTTTTCGCTGTACTTCGGTAAGGACTTTTGGTTCGGGCCCCAATACACATAGGGAGCCGATGGCATAACCGGAAGGGTCTACTAATGGGTGCCCGGCATAGAACCTCACATGGGGGTAACCGGTTACTAATATACTGTCTTTGAAGCGCTCGTCTTTTCTGGCATCTTCAATTTCAAAGATGGCTTCACTGAGAATGGTGTATTGACAAAAAGCGATTTCTTTGGGGGTTTCGGTCACTTCTATTCCCTTTGTAGATTTGAACCATTGTCGGTCTTCATCCAGCAAGGCGATTAATGAAACAGGGGCTTCACAGATCAATGAGGCCATTTCTGTGATTCTGTCAAACTCATTTTCAGCAGGAGAATCCAGAATTTGATAGCGTTTTAAGGCTTGCAAACGTTCATTTTCCTCAATTGGTAGACTAGGTATTTTCATAGAGACGAGAGAACTATAAGAACCAGAACTGAGGTCCTATAACAAATATAACATTTACCTTTTAAAAAAAAGATACGAGAAATTTGCTCAAAAAGATGCTGGTTTAATCAATATATTTTCATTTCCAAAGCACAGAAACGCAGATTAACTGACGCAGGAACGCCCCCGGAATAGATTTTCCAGAGGCGTTCTTGTATCAGTTTTATAAATTTAAGCTAATAAATGCGGTCTTTCTTTGTAGGTTTTCCAAAGAAATTCTCCGAAGATGGTGTTTGTCCAGGCAAACCAGGCTCTTGTAAATTTCTTAGGGTCGTTTTTATGGAAAGATTCGTGCATGAATCCGGTATCGCCATGGCATTTCTGCAACATGTCCAGACATTGCTTGATTTCTTTGTCGTCGGAGCTGGTAAGACCTCTGGCAATGATACTCATTGGCCAGATCATGTCTTTACCAATATGCGGTCCACCGATTCCTTCCGCAGCTGTTCCTTTAAAGAAGAATGGGTTATCATCCAGCGAATGGATCATTTTACGGGTATTCTGGTAGATCGGATCGTCAGCAGAAACAGCGCCCAGGTATGGTAAAGCCAGTAAACTCGGGATATTGGCATCGTCCATCATGTTGTAACTGCCCATTCCATTGACTTCGAAAGCATATACTTTACCATACTTTTCGTGGTTAAATACCGCGTATTTCTGCAAGGCATCCTGTACTTCTTTGGCCAGTGCATCCAGGTCTCTAGCGGTTTGTTCGTCTGCTTTTATTGCTCTAAAGATCTCCGCAGCTTGTTTTAAACTCACTACAGCGAAGAAGTTAGAAGGGACAAGGAAAGAGTACACTGTGGCATCGTCACTTGGACGGAAGGTTGAACAGATTAGTCCTACCGGTTTTACCGGGTAACCGTATCCCATCATCGGAACACCGTCTGTTGCCCATGAAGTGTGGCGCTGGAAACTATATGGTCCGTCGTTTTCTTTACGTTGTTGTTCTTTAAAGGTCTGTAAAGTTAGTTTTACAGAAGTCTGCCAATCGGCATCAAAAGGGGTCGTATCCTTGGTTTCGGTCCAGTAACGGTAGGCTAAACGAATTGGGTAACACAGGGAATCGATCTCCCATTTACGCTCATGTAAGCCTGGTTTCATATCTGTTACGTCGTTTTTCCACTCTCCCTGTTTATTTGGGTCGTTGTAAAACGCGTTGGCATAAGGGTCTTTCAGGATACATTTCACCTGATGGTTGATGACACCGTTTACCAGGTTTTTCAAAGGTTTATCTTTTTTAAGGAATGGCAGGTACGGCCATACTTGTGCAGTACTATCACGAAGCCACATGGCATCAATATCACCGGTAATCACATAGGTATCCGGCTTGCCTGCTTTTTCTGTATAAGTTACGGTGGTATCTAAAGTATTTGGGAAACAGTTATTGAATAACCAGGCCATTTCTTTGTTTTTCACGTTTGCAGAAAACTCAGTAATCGCGCTTTCTACGGCTTTACTGCTGAAATGACGGGAAGCAAGGGGAACCCTTACTGTCGGGAAATCCGATACCGGACCTGAGAACGCAGGTGTCGCAAAAGACACCAGGTCGCTGGCCATTAACCCTGCTCCAAGGAGCCCTGCTTTTTGAATAAATGATCTTCTTCTCATTTCGAAAATATTTGGTTGTAATGATGCGGTTTTAAAAAGGCAAGATACTACAAAGATTCTAAATCACAAGCGGCATTAACAGCCCTTAAAACTAGTTATAAATAGTTTTAGCAAAATAAAAAGATATTTATTGAGGCCATATAGAAATGACTGTTGTTATTAAAATTTGAAACCAATAGAAAGGTACATCCGCCATGGATTACGGTCGAAACCATTGGTTTTGGCGATAGAAAAGTTAATTGGACCAATAAAAGACATATAGCCTAGCTTTGCGCCATAGCCAAAGAGGTAATCGTTGTTAAAGGCGACTTTAAAAGGGTTTAAACCTTGGTTTTCCCAGGCCAGGTTCACTTGAGGTGTCAGATAAAGATTGCCTCGCAGGTTGTATTGCAGGGCGAGTCCGAAGCTGGTGACATTGGCAACACCGAACTCCCCTCTTTTTAAGCCGATAAAATTACTTTGCCCGATGTCCTGACGCGGATCGATACCGCCCATAGAGAAATTCGCGTTTTCGTACATATAAGCAGAGTTAAAGCCGTATTTATCTGCATAATTGAAGCCCCAGGTAGCGCTTGCATTGATGGAAATCCGCCTGCTTAGTTTAGCCACATAATTCTCATTCAGAAAAAAACGGAACACATTGCCCGGTAAACCGCCTTCCGGAGGATTTAGAAAATCATAGATCAATTGTCCTTTGGCATCTGCGGAATCTGGCGGTTTGGTACTGATTCGGTTGTTGATCAGGTATTTTGCCTGAACCACCAGCGCGTTTCCCCGCTTTGGAAAGTATAGATTGTCTAAGGTGTTTTGTCGGAACAACAGCGCAATAGCCTCATTGCTATGGCGGTAGAGGGTACGAATATCATTTCCTTCTCCAAAGAAACGTTTGAAAAGATTAGGGCCTCTTTTGATCGCTTCATTCTCATTTCCGAGGCTCAATGAGATGGCACTGGAACGCCCGAGGCTATAACCCAATGCGACTTCTGAGTTTAGGGTGTTGTTGAAGTAGTTTTCGTCAGAAATCAAGCGGTAGAGGATAGAATTGTTCTGCAGGGCCTGGTAGTTGAAGGAAGCTTTAAACCACAACCGGTTGCCACTGTTGATGAATTTATAGTAGTCAAAACGTGCTTTGAAGCGTTCAGAAAGGTCTACGGTGGCCAACAATCTGGATTTCCTTAAGAAAATGTTCCGGTAAGTATAATTGATAATCAGACCGGCGCTTTGTTCGGTATCATAATGTACGGCGGCTTTAAATACGCCTGGTTTACCCTGCTTGAGCCTTATATTGAGCGTGAGACCAGTATCGGCATTGTTGTCAAAAGTATAATATACCTTATCAAAAAACTGGGTTCCGAAAATATCTGCCACACCTTCATTCAGGTCTTTTACTTTGATGGGTCTTCCGGTTTTTAATCCGAGGCGGGAATGGGCGAATTGCTCCATCACGGGCAAGTCCAAAGGAAGGCCTTTATCATTCTGATAGACGATTTTTGTAACAGGCAAATGAGGATCTTTTACCACTCTGGAAATCGAGTCTAGCTTGTATTTCTTCTGATCTTCGGCTATTTTGATGAGCTGAGGCAGGTATTTCCGGGCTTCCTGCTCCCCGATTTCTATGATACGCTTGTTCCTATAGAAATCTGCCGCAGAAAAATCGCTGAGTGCCTGGGTAAAATCTACGACCACATCCGCCAATGCCTGTTGTTTTTTGGCGTCTTCTACCGATTTGAAGGCATGGGTCTGGTAGATAAGTTTCATCGGGTTCTCAATTTCTTTTTCCGTAAAGAGCCGGAAGCCGGTATAGCCGCCAATCACAATATCAGCCCCCATATCTTTGACTTCCTGCACCGGGAAATTTCGGTCTAAACCACCGTCTACCAACAGGTGTCCGTCGATATATACGGGTGCAAAAGCCGCTGGAATGGCCAGTGTAGCCCTTATCGCCAATGGCAAAGAACCTTTATGCTGCAAAACCAGTCCGCCGTTTACAATGTCGGAAGAGGTAATCGTAATGGGAATCGGGAGTTTATTAAAATCGTTGATGTGTTTGGCAGCATAGGTTAAAGTATTGAGGACTTCCGACATGTATTGTCCTTCCACCATAGCGCTGGGCAGTCTGGGTCTGCCACCCAATACCGGAAATTCGATCATATAGCTATCGTACTCATCTTTTTCCTCGATATTGATCTGTCGTAAAGGGACTTTATTGCTCAATACCCTGCGCCAGTTGATCCTTAGCGCGATATTTTTCAGGGTATCGGGGTGATAGCCCATGGCGTATAAACCGCCAAATATACCTCCGGCACTGGTTCCGGAAATGTAGTCTATTTTGATTCCCAGTGAGTCTATCAGCCTGAGCAAGCCGATATGCGCCATCCCTTTGGCCCCGCCGCCACTTAATGCGAGTCCTATTTTCGGTCGGCCGCCATCCTTACTTTTCGTTTGGGCAGATACGGGATTGCAATTGGCGCAATACAGGTAAAGTAGCAACGATAAGCAACAGACAACTCTCTTGAACATAAGCTTTTCCTTTGGGAATTCTAAATATCAGAATTTTAATATTGAAAAGCGTTTTTGTTTAATATTGAAAATGATTTTAACCATTCATCCTTCCTGTGAAGGATACCGCAGCTATGAAATTTCCTGCTTTTCATATGTTTTAATTAAATATCTTAGTTCAATTATAGCAGAGATTTTTGTTAATTACAACCTTACAAACAACCACAAATCAAAACCCGATTCTAATGCAAAAAAGACCTTTTCATTTATCATTCGCTTTTGGCGCCATCTTACTCTTTTTTAATTTCCTAAACGGAACAGCAATGGCGCAAACCAAGCCGAAAACTATTCGGGTGATGACTTATAATATTCATCATGGAAATCCTCCGGAACGTCCCGGAGTAATCGACCTTCCTGCAATTGCAGCGGTAATTAAGCAACACACTCCTGATTTGGTGGCCCTACAGGAAATTGATAAGGTTACTAAAAGAACCGGTCAGGTAGATCAATTGAAACAATTAGCAGAACTTACCGGGATGTTTTATTTCTTCTCCAAAGGGATAGATTTTGATGGTGGAGAATACGGGGTAGGCATTCTTTCCAGATTTCCGATTAACAGAGGCACCCGCTATCCTTTGCCTTCTAAAGCAGGTTTAGAAGCGGAAGCCCGCAGCCTGGCCGTAGTCCATGTCACCATGCCGAATGGTGAAGGCCTGAACTTTGCCAGCACGCACCTGGATTTGAATAATGAACACAGGATGTTGCAAATCAAAGAAATCAACCGCGTGATAGGTAGCAAAAAGGCCGATGTGATCCTTGCAGGAGATTTAAACCTGACTTCAACCACTCCTGCCATGAAGTTGTTAGAACAATATTTTACCCGCAGCTGTACCGAAAATTGTGCGCCAACCATCCCTCAGGATAATCCTACGGAAGAGATCGATTTCATCTTATTGAAAAAAGGAAGTAAGATGAAGGTGATTTCACACCAGGTATTTCCAAATATTGACGCTTCGGACCACCTCCCTGTGATGGCAGTCTACCAGCTTCCTTAATTTAAATCTTCCTGCCCTTCCTGATTTTTGAAATTTAAACCAGTTTTATATCAGAAAGGGCAGGAATTAAAATTACTGATTTTTAGCGAGTTAAATAAGAACCGGTAAAAATTGTCTTATTTAGCCTGAAATTATCTCAGAAATAATTTGACAGAACGAAAGAAAATCCTACTTTTGTGGCCTCACCAGAGAAATCAAGGGCATTTATTTGCTTTTGATCCATAATAAAAGCCTCCTTAGCTCAGCTGGTAGAGCAACTGACTTGTAATCAGTAGGTCATTGGTTCGATCCCGATAGGAGGCTCTTTATTTTCCATTAAAATCAATCAATTCAAGGTTAATTAATAAACATTACAACAAACTAATGTTTATTATTGATTCATTAAGAATCCCATAGTGGTTCTTTCGTCCAATTTATTTTCAGCCCGAGTGCATTAGGATCTACATTTGGATACTTTCCGAGTAAAGCAGTAAGTTGAGTTGTTAAATCATTTTTTGGTTGTACAATATTAAGTAAATACTTTATACAGCAAAGATGAATATAAAGCATATGCAGTTCTCTTTCTACTGGCACATCATTTATCCAGGCATTTGGTGGATTTGGAAGAAGTCTCGGTCTACCTGGTAAATTTTTATTCCACAATCTACTATGGTGAGCACAGTAATTCCTGATTTGAGCAATTGATTGGAGCCAGCTTGGAAGAAACGTATGATTCACTACTCCGAGCTCTTTAGCTATCCTCGCTTTTGATACTATGTTGTTTTTTAGATTACCATAGATTTTCGAGAGCGTACCAAAACTTGTTAATTCTAATGTTTTCCAGGAAGGAGGTAGCCGGGGATCATCACTATGCTTTTTGATATGCTCCTTAATAAACACGTCTTTAGATCTTTTTAGCTCTGTTTCTATTACCAATAAAGTTTTTTCTGCCTCCGTAACATTCTGATAAATATCCAGATTCTGAAACCACCATGGGCCTAGCTCATGAGACAAATGATAAATCAGTTTTGTTCTCAAGCTAATTTCGATCTTTTCAATTGCATCAAAAATAACAATGCGCAATTCACGGTCAAAATTATAGAGTGCAATAACATCTGAAAATTTGCTGTTCTCTTTAAAAGAATGGTCTTCTTTTGGCTCCTTTTGCATTGGCCACCAGTAACCAGCAAGCCTATAATAACTAATATGGGATAGAAAATGATTGGCATCTTCTCCGGTAATTAAGCCCCTCTTATTTAATTGATGAATTTGCTCATCTATTGTTAATGCATGTTTTTTATACATAAATAGATTTTAATTAGGATTACGAAACCCTATAAAAGCAAAAGACACGCCCTGGTACGCTGTTCTTAAGGGTAGCGTGGCGTGTACTGTTAATACAAATATAAACTAAATATTACACAAAACCTGAGCGGCTATACTAAATGACCCGAATGCAGTCTAAATGATATGCAGACCGCTCCAATTGTCGCGACAACGTAGCGACAATCTCATTACCCAGAAACAGCAGTCTCCCCCATCACATTATTAATATAACCGGCGGTGGGATTCTCATAACTTTTACATTCACATTTACTGCTAATCACCAAAGAATTCGTGGGCACATCGAAATTCACAAAAGAATTAGGCGCAATCAGCACCTCATTTCCGATGCGAATAGCGCCTACAATCACTGCATTGGCACCTATCCATACGTTATCCCCAATTACGGGACAGCCCATTAATTTCCCTCTGTTTACCTGACCAATGGTTACGCCCTGTGCAATGTTGCAATTTCGACCGATTACTGCGTTTTTATTGATCACAATATTGCCGAAATGGCCGATGTAAAAACCATCCCCTATGATCGTGCTGATTGGAATCTGAATCCCATATTTATAAGTATATCTGCGGAGCATAAACCGGTAAAAGATGCCGGAAACCGAGCGATTGGAAGTACTACCCGCTTTTCTGAGGAAATAAGTATAGCGGAAGCCGGGGATTTTTAAACCTGCTACGAAGCCCCAAAAGCCGGACTTTCCACCATAGCGGTGCAGGTCTTTTGATAAGGTAGTTAGGATCGCGTCTGGTTTCATCTTATGATTGTAAGACCTACTGAAAAAACAGTAGTTTTTAGTTTGTAATTAACTATAATTTAGCCAATTACAAACTAAAAATAAGAACCCGAACCTTAGTCTTTCACAAAGTGTTCTCTTTCTGCTTTAAACTGTTCAATTGGCATGTCATACAACCAGGAATGTCTTTCGTCTTTACGCTCCACAAAGTGGACGAAAGAGATGTCATTTTCCACGATATGGATGTTATCACTAGGCGTTACCACCAGCAATTGTAAATGCAGCTGTCTGCATAAAGTGATCAGGTAACGTGCTTTATCCTCATCCTGAGCCTTAAAAGCCTCATCAATGGCGATAAAACGGAAAGAATTGTTTTGCAATCCTTCTTTAGTCAGGCCGAACTGGTAGGCAATTGCCGAACCTAAAATCGTATACGTTAACTGTGCCTTTTCTCCACCGGAAAGCTGGCCCATATTCTCATAAGTCTTGTATTTCTGACCGGTTTCCTTATAAAACTCTTCCGCTTTATAGCTGTACCAGGAACGCACGTCCATCACTTTTTTACGCCACTCTTCTTGCTCTAATTTCTCAATTAAAGGTTCGATATGCAGGTCAAAATGACGTCTCTTCCCTTCAATCAGGTCGTCGCCTTCCTGGCCGTTAGGAATTGCACTATTCAATAACGTTCTAAAAGTTTTCACATCTTCATAAATCCTGTCCGGTGCAACCAGCTGGATGTATGTTTTCGGTGTACTTTTGAAATCTATTTCAAATAGGGCTTCATTTAAGACCTTTACGTTCTCTTTAATCGATTCTGCCCAGTTCTCAAAGAACATCCTGAAATCACCGATTTTATTGATGATTGTTTCTTGTAGGTAGGCCTCAAACTTCTGCTCATATTTAGGAAGATTGTCCTCTCTTAGCTGTTGCAGGCGCTTTTGGTACTCGCTGATGAATTCCAGGTTGGTAGAATCCGGCAAGCCATTCACATCAGAACGCCAGTCTTTAAACTTCTGAATGAGCTGCTCATTAGGCTGTTTAAAGTTATTGATCTTGATTCTGGCGGCATTTTCTTTCTTATGCTTTTCTGCACGAAGGTCATTTCCAAGGTTCATATTCTGCTCCCTGAAACTGTCCTGCGTTGCCTTAAAGTTGACATGCTGAATGTTCAATAAATGTTCATGTGTCGCTTCAAATTCGGTAACGTCCAGTTCATGACCATCAAACACGGTTAAAGTGTCCTTGTTTAGCGCCAGTTCCTTCTCCAAACTCTGCTTCATCCATTCCGTATCGTGCTTCAGCTTCACGCTACGCTCTTTTTCTTTATCAATTGCGTCTAGTTGTCCCTTTACAATTTCCAGTTGCTTTTGCAGCTCCCTGACCTTGTCGTTGGTTTTCTCCAGACTTTCTTTTACCGTTTTCTTTTCTTCAATTTCCTGCGCATAAACTGCCCAGTTCAGGTCTTCAAACACGGCATAATCAGAATACAACTGGTAGAATTTCTCTTTCAGCTCCTCCATCTTTTTGATGGATTGGTTGATGAATTCCAATTGCTGCTGGTTGTCTTTTTGCTGATCCTGGAAAGCGGTCAACTCATTTTTCAGGAGCGTGATCTTATCCTTATTGTCCCATCCAAGTACAAAGTTCTCTCTTCTGGCGATGTGTGGACGATCGTCTTTTTCATGTTTTCCTTTGACCGCATTGATCAGCCCTTCTTTCGTCAGCGCTTTCTCTTCATAGCGGTTAAATTCTTCCAGACTTTCTGCACAACTGTAATTATACTGTCCGGCAATCGCATCTTCTAACCATTCCGAATAGGTACTGCCCTCTTTAAATTCGAGCTTGTTAACCAGTAAATCCCCCTCATTCGACTTCCTTCTGAGGTTTCCCATTGAAGTAAAACCTTTGTATCGCTGATAGGTAATCCGCCCTTTCAGGTTGGTCCGGTTCACATAAGCATTGACTTCATTGTAATATTTTTCCGGAACGATCAGTCTTAATGCGAAATTATGCAAGACCTTTTCAATTGCCGGCTCCCAATCCAGTTCTTCTTCCCTTACGCGAATCAGTTCCCCGATAAATGGCAGTTCGTCCTTCGTTGCGCCAACATGTGCCAGGATATCTTCCCTGATGTCTGCTTCTCTTCCGGAGATGTTATTTTTATTCTTTTGAAGAGATCCGACTACTGCCAACAAGTTATCCACTTCTACCTGTAGCCTGTCGATCTCATTCTTGATCTGTCTTTTCTTTTCTTCTTCCAGTTCGCGCTGTACGTCTACTTCCGAGCGTTTTTCCTGCGTTAAAGCTCTGGAATCTGCAAACACCCCGGCATCTGGATTTTGAGGAAGTTGCAGCTCATTCACCAAGCGGTTATAGCTTTCTAACTTATGCTGACGGTGATTCCTTAGTTTCTCCGCTTGCTTAATCTCCTCTTCAATCTTTTCAATCTGTTTCCAAACTTCTTCATTTTCAATGGACATGGAAAGCGCTCTCTCCTGTTTCCTTGCTGCTTCGTCTTTCTCCTTCAACAGGATCAGATCCAGTTTCAGCTGTTGCAGCGTCTCTTTATTTTTCTCCAGCTTGGCGCTGATCAGCTCGACTCCTTTTCCGGCGAACCAGAAAACAGCCGTGTCTTTATCTTTCTGCAATACCGAAAGCTTGCTTTCAATTTGCGAAAGCTGTGTAGCCAGGTCATCAATTGGCGAAAGCTGTGCGATCTGCTCTTTTGCCTTTTCGATATTTGTTTTAGCATCCATCAGGGTGATAAAACTCTCTTTCAGCTGGATAAACTCCGCTTCGGCATCCTGATGTTCCAGCATGTTCATGCGGATAAATTCATCCAGATCTTCCAGCACTTTTACCCCAACCACCTGATTAAACAGGCTCAAAGCATTTACCGAACGCATACCAAAGAGGTGTGCCATTCTTTCCGCGTACTTGGTTGGTCCGTCCAGAAACTCTACGCGCTTTTTAGAAACTGCATAGTTATAGATCTTATCCAGGCGTCTTTTCCAGATTCCTTTACCATCAAACTGGCCAAAGTCTTTTTCAATTTCCAGCGGCACATGCGCAATACCGAAGCTTCTTTTCAGCTCGCCATTGCTAAACCAACGCACCTGAAACAGGGTGATCACCTGTCCTTCTGTATTTTCGAAACAGGCTAGTAAAACCGAATAAGCGGTATGGTCTCTCAGCTTTTGGGTGGTTGCTTTTAGCTCCCCTTCATTCTGAATATTACCGTAATGGCCATATACATAAGTTTCTTCCGTTCTATCTCCCTTTTTTTCTACACCAGAACTCTGGTTATAAAAACGATCCCCTTTCACCGGAACCAACAAAGTGAGTAAAGCATCAATAAACGTACTTTTACCAGAGGCATTTGCACCTGTTAGCAGGGAATTGTTTCCTTTAGGTGAAATCTTGAAGATTTCCCCATCAAATGTTCCCCAGTTGTACACTTCCATGTATTGCAGTCGGTATCCTGCTTTATCGGAACTCGTGCTAAATAAACTATACATAATCCTCCAGTTTCAGTTTAAAATCTTTTAAAACATCCAGGGTTACTTTCTCCTTGATGATGCGTTGAATCCGATAAACCGGTTCTGCATCAGCTTCCTGTTGCTCTTTCAAATAACCCAGCTCCACAATCTTGCGGATATAGCTGTCTAGTTCTTTGAGGAATTTTACGCGGTTATATTTTTCAGGCAGGAACAATTCGATCTCTTCCCGAATCTCTTTATGGCTGATGAATTTCTCATTGCCATCAATTAAGGTTGGATTACTGTCAAAATCTTCGAGCATCTGGCGTAAGATCACCAGGACGATAGAGGTTTCGAAACCAATCTGGCGGCGGGAAATAAGTCCCATGGTATTGCCTTCATTGTTTTCGAACTGTTTGAAGAAAGCCAGGCCTTCTTCTTTTTTCAGAATCAGTTCCAGACCAATCACATTTAAATAGTGCTGAATCTCTCGCTGGTAATGAATAATATCTTCCCAAACGCTGGATTGGGAGTACACCGGGCCTTTCAACAGCCTGATGATTGCCTTGGAATAAGGCTTTGTTTTATCTTCAAAATTACTCATTCTTCAATAGGATTACTTCAGGTACGTTGATCGATTTCTGCCCTTGAGCATCGAATAAAATACGCTGTGTGTTTTCGGGGTTGATGGTATGTTTAAATTCTTTGGCAACGGATAAGTAGCCAAACAGCTCTGGAAGGCCGTCTGCGATGCCCCCATCTGCTTCAATAATTTCGAACAGGGAAACGCGGGCTCTCCCTGACAATACCGTTCTGATTTTTTTCCGCAGCACTTCTTTATCGATCTTTGTCTGACCGAATAATTTACCAAGATGGCGCGAGCTCAGGATATCCTTATCGGCCAGCTTAGGCCTTACTTTGTATAGCAGCTCTTCCGGTTGTTCGAGCATTAAACGCTGTTCAAAAAACGGGTAGATCTCCAGGTTAGACTCCAGAACCAATCCAATATCCGGACGGTTTTCCTGTTTGCCCACCTCAATCAACATCGTTTTAATCTCCTGGATGATGTTCTGCGTGACTTGAATTTTGGAACCCTCAGATTCTCTAATGATACGGCCGAGTTTCTCTGCCATCTTATCATTTGCTTTATACACTTTCTGACCGGATGCATGAAGGTATTTCTTCATCCCTTTCAAGAAGAAATCGCCAACTACAATACCTCTTTCGTCTAATCTTTCGAACAAAGTATTGCTCAGTGTAGTCCATTCCTCCTGTAAAACAGGATCTAATAAGAACGACCAAAAGGCGTAAAAACTTTTACCCTGCTGACTGTCCTTAATCTGATCTAAAGCATCGAAGGTAAATTCCAGGATATGATCTTTGGTTAAACTACCTTCGGCATGTTTTTGATAAATCCTTCTGGTGATGTCTTTAAAGTTATCTTCCACCTCTTTAAAGTCCGACAATAGTTCTTTTGCCCCTTGAGTGAGTTGGTTGTATCGTGGAATCACCTCATAATCCTGGTAGATCTTTACCTTTTTACCTGCTTTGAGTTGTTCGATCTGGTGTTCAATTTCCAGGCGTTTTTCCTCTAACATGGCCAGGCGATTGTCGCGGTCTCCATTGGTAAACTCTACCAATTCTTTCAATTGATTAAAAATATCTTTAAACCTGGATTCTGTACCTACAAATTCTTTCTTCTGGAGGCTCATTAACCAGTCGATGGTTTTGCTGGAATGCACGGAAATCTCGTAGAATATTTCCCCCTGGTCGTCCTGATAATTGGTTAAGAAACCACTATCCGTCCACTTCCTCACATATTTTCTAGCCTTTACCTCGTAAGAGTCAAAGCTTTCAATTTCATTCTCTTCATCTTTATCTACTTGCTTAAGGTCCAGAAAATCAGCCAGCAAGGAATGAACATGATCGGAGGAAACGGTTGCTTCCTCATTCATAAAAGTATTGATAAGAAATTCTATCACAATATCCCTGTTCCTCAGCTTCAGCAAATTCACACTTGGTGAGCTATTGAGTACGTCAAGAATTTTGGCACTGTCTATCATCGGCATAAGTTAAAAGACCGCAAAAGTACGCAAAATCCCTCCCAAAGGCCCATTTTGCCGCGATATTTTCAAAAATGACAAGGGGGGATTTCTGGCTTTCCGGGGCTCAGAAAAGCTCCGGACCAGGGTATGTAAACGAACTGTCTACCAGACAGATTGCAAGAAATCCGGGAGGATATATTTTCAAAGAACCGGAGCTGACATTTTTTATCAGCGATCTGAATCCGGGAATTATCTTGGCAATTCCGGTCTTGCCATATGATACTGTGTAGCTGAAATCGCATTCATAAAAGCAACAACAGCTTTAATCTCTCCATTGGTTAATTTCAATGGTTTTAACAAGGGATCTGTTTTCGGAAATAGCGGATCAGCTTTGGCCTGTGCTTCCGTTGGATCAATCATGTGCATGCCACTGTTGTAAATGTTGACAACGCCTGTAATATTATCGAACAGGCCATTGTGCATCCATGGACCGGTATGCATCACATCTCTTAGCGAAGGTGTTCTGAATTTTCCTGCATCTTCCGGTTTTCCGGTGATCAGATTTCTTCCTAAATCCTGGTGTTTACGTTTGTAATAAGTAAGTCCGATGTTGTGAAAATCTTCATCCGTCAGGTATTTTCCATTGTGACAGTTCATACACCGCGCTTTGGTGCGGAAAAGGTGTAGGCCATGCAGCTCCTGATCGTCTAAAGCTTTGCTTTCCCCATCTACAAAACGGTCAAAGCGACTCCTTTTACTTCTGATCGTTCTTTCAAATTCAGCTAAGGATTCCACAATTTGTGGATAAGTGATCTTTTCCTGTCCATAAGCTTTTTTAAACAGTTCTCTATAGCCTTTGATTTTCCCTAATTTCTTCGGCAAAGCCTGAGGTTTCATATTCATTTCATGGTGCGCAGTGATCGGGCCATCCACCTGAGCTTCCAAAGATGCCGCTCTGCCATCCCAGAACAAAGATTTACGTTCCGCCACATTGAGCAGAGAAGGCGTATTTCTATTGCCTTGTAAATGATCATTTCCAAGGGCTACAGCGCGTTTATCTCCCCAGGAAATTTCCGGATCATGGCAACTGCTACAAGAGACCTGGTTAGAACCGGAAAGCAATGGATCGAAGAACAGGATTTGTCCCAACATCACCTTTGGTTCAGCCATCAGGTCAAAATAAGTACTGTCAATTGCAGGAAGGGAACTCATTTCCGTCCATTTCACACCACTGTCAATCGTTGGTTTTGGCCATTGGCTAACTGGTTTACTGTACTGTGCTCTTAAAGTTTCCTGCTCATCTTCTGCATAAAAAGCGGAGCCGATCACGAAGATCAAAAGAAAAGAAAGGATGATCAATATTCTGTTCATTGTAATTTATTAAAAAGTGATCCCTCCGGTAAGGAGGAACTGATTTCCGGTATATTTTGAATCGAAAGCGGTATAACTGTAAACCGATTTCAGGGAGATGCCCATTCCGTTTTTAAGGGGGTAGTCCCATCTGGCGGACAAATTTAACTGTTGATAATCGGAAATATGGTAAGCATAGTTACTTTCCAACATGCGGTAAACTGCGCTTGAGGTGTTTAAATCTGACCATGAGCGTGTTGCATTGGCATTTTTAGAAAGTCTTCCTCCAAGAGCGGCCTGCAACATCGATTTCCCGATCAGACTGCTTAGGCCAACATTTAAACCACCGCTTATGGCGGAAAAATCCATGCTTCTGGCAGGCTCTACATATTCTGTTCTATCTGCTGTATAGCCGATATCGGCCAATACCTGCCAGGACAATCCTTGTTGCTTTTGCACATTGTAAATCCCTGTTAACCGGAATTCCGACTGCTCATTCAGGTAGTTCTTACTGGAAGCGATCTGCACAAAATTGTCTTGTCCACGGTTGTCAAATTTCGCTTCAATCCCAGATCTTTGTTCATTGGCCACAGCTAATTTTAAACCATACTGGCGTTCCTGATTTCCCAGTAAATAAGCCAGCTCGCCTTTCCAAAGTTTAGATTTCAGTTCCGACATTGGCAAGACCTGCAATACAATCTGTGTTGTTTTTTCCACAGAGAAATCGCGGTATTCCAGGGTAGAAAACAAACCGATCTTATCTTTTGGGGCTAACTGAAACTGGAATCCATACCCTGAACCAGTGTAGTAGTTTTCCAGTTTATTCCCGGCGATCAGCTTATTATCAGTCCCGAGGCCCGTCATGTGGTAAACCATCGGTGTACCCAGCGGACTATAAAACTTCATGATATTCTGCTGGCTATACTTTCTGGCGGAAAGGCCCATGGCCAGCTGGTATTTCTGATTTAATGCCCTGGAGGCACCAATTTCAAACCCCAGGTCTGACACTATATTTTTAGGCCTCGGATCGATATCTCTATATTCCAGTAAGGCCCTGTATTCCCCGGTGATCCCTAATGTCGTTTTACCGAGCAGCATCCCATATCCGCCACTAAATGAATATTCTTCATAAGACAGATCGCCACCTACCGTATCTGCCATTACATAAGGGGCCACAATGGCATAATCAGAACTTTCATTCCACTGCACATTCTTCCTTTTCCCATTAGAATAGGTCGCTGAACCCCATAGGGCATCCTTGCCTTTATGCTTCAAAAACGCTTCAGTATTAAAGCCAAAACGTTGTCCGCCGTTCCCCTGCTGCAATTCATACCTCCCTTGTTTACTTTCCTTATAGCCGGCATTCAACTCCGTTAGCGAGGAATTCCGGGCATAATATTTCAAGGCAGGATTGCTATAAAAGCCATCGGTAAACTGTGTGACCGGCGCCTGGTATTCCCTGACTCTTTTCAGCAGCGCAAGGCTATCCAGCCTGGTGGTATCACTGGCATGGGAAAAACCGACACCAGCGATCATGATCACTATAAAAACCTGTAATTGCTTCAACATTATCTTTTATTACATTAAGGAAGGCTTCGCTTCCGCATCAAAATCAAGGCTGGAGTTATTGGTATCTTTTAAGATCACCCTACCTTCAGGCGTAGTAGAAAGCACTTTACGTCTTACACTTTTACCGTATCTGGTTTTATCCGAGGCAATTTTACCGCAGAAAGTCCATCCCATATCTAAAGAAGGGTCTGTTACGATCCATTGAAATTCCGACTGTACGCTTAAGTTTACCGCATCGATGATCCAGCTGTTTGGAATTTTATATTCTTCCTGATCCATTGGATAAACCACACCGTTTACGAGCAGCGAATAGCTATAATCATATTTTTGATTGAGCAAAAAGTCGTCCGTGCCATCAGGGAAATGGGCCAATACATAACTGGAGAATCCTCTGTCATGGAAAACCATTCTACTGTATACATTTTCCATATTTTTAACCTGCGGATTGTCGACATCTTCTCTGTTAGGGGTGAAAATCTCAAAATCTGCTTTTGTCAGGTCTACAGAAACCGGGTTAAATTCTTTGTGGTTGATCCCATCATCAGCGATGACGATAGATTTACCTGGTAATACAGGGTGATCTTTTCCAGATCCCGGGATCCTGATGACAGCGCCTACTGCTACTGCCTGCGACATGACATCAGGCGTATAGGCTCTTTTCATTGTCGTTAGAAAGTCCGACTGCGCAATTACCAAACCATCCGCATATAGCGTTTCTGCGGAATTGTTAAAGATCACAAAGTACTTATCACCAGTATATGGCTTGTTCTGGGCAGTTTGTGTTCCGGTGAAAAAGATCTCCTGAATCACAAATCCTTTACCTTCCAGCACGGTAAACATGGCTAAATTTTCTACGTGTTGCGTTCCGGTAAGCACCAATCCTTGTTTAAGGCCGCCAACTTTTCTACGCTTCGTTTCTCCGTTAAGTTTATATTCGACCGTTCCTTCCAGACTCACATCATAAGAACCTTCGCTCAGAGAGATGTTCATTTTCTGATCCTTTACCTCCGTACTTACGGTTACCTTACCGCTGTTAATCTCTTTAAAAGTCACTTTTACTTCCGATAATTTCGCCTCTGTAAGCTCTGCCGGATTTTGAAGTGTCAGGGTTAAAGCCACAGCATTCAACTGCAAAGTGTTATCTTTTTTACAGGCATTGAGCAGTAATAATGCACAAAGCGGGATCCATAAATTACGTAGAGTCATCTTCATCATCTCTTTTATTATAAATTAAAATTCAATTCCATTCCAAAATAAGGGCTGTTTAATCCAGTCCTTCTCACTGTAAAACCATTCACCTTATAATCCGGTGCATAGTTAAATAACCTGTTCACGAACATGCCCATGCGGATTTTGTCTTTAAAGTTTTTGACCACCTTAAAATTGACGTCTATATCCATTGGGATGGTATTCTTCCGGAACAGCTCATCCGAAACATTCGTGTTTAGCCATTGCAGGTACTTATCGGATTTATCCGCTTCTGTATAGGGGTGACTGATCCCATCGATGCCTACATATGACATTGGGGTTCCGCTTCTACGGGCATTTTGTTTGCTGGAGAACCACCTGCTCTGAATAGAGGTAGAAAATTCCAATCCAATTTTCGGCAGGTAGGTATCGATCATCATATTGGTATTCAACTGTGACCTGATATAGCCATCATTTTCCGCATAGAGACCGGCGTAGGTGAAATCTTTGTCATCAATCACCAGGTCTTTCATTTTATAAACCGGTAAACTATTCTGATAAACCGACTTGAACCAGGCACCATCTATGGTCACGCGGGTATTGATTTTTTTCATCCTGGCGCTGGAGAAACGATATTCGATACCTTCCTTATATAAGGCACTTCCATTTTGCACCACACTTAGCAAGGTCATCCTTCTCCAGTCCTCATAAGGAAGGTCTTTAATATCCGGCGCCGAGGTAATCTTATCCGGATCCAGGCCGGAAGTATTGTATTTCTTATAGTCCATAATCCTCAAATCCGTGCCATTTCTAAAGGCGTTGGACATGGATTCTTTGAAATAAGTAATGCTCAATCTGTTGCGGTTCATGGAGAAATCTGCTTTCAGCTCCCACTTTTTATTTCTTGCAGGTTGCAGGTTGGGATTCTCTACCAGAAACTTATAGGTCATGACATTCGCCTTTCTATATTCCGGGTTATTGTGGTAATAGTTGAGCTGTTCCATATCCATATAAGTATAATCCGGATATAGCTGAGCAATGACCGGGAATTTACTTTGCCAGCCGATTCCAGCGCCCAGTTCTATTTGTAACTGTTGGGTACCGATGTTGATTTTCGGCAAAGTCCAGTGTGCGTTGGCACGCGGGTCTACTGCCGACAGGCCTGCCATCATCATAGCTCTGGCACCTGCTACCATTTCGAATTTATGCGCGCCTAGTTTAACATCAATACGATCTTCCGCAAAAAACGACAAGTCTTTCGTTGCAGGGATGTCACTATAGGCTCTAGGTCTGGTGGTCATGCCCTTTGAAGGTGGAAAATAAGGATCGAATACTTGTCCGCGGCCCATGTTCTTGCTGTAATTCGCTTCTGTTCCTACCAATATCGCATGGTTGACTTTTCCGGATTTAAAACCCATATTGGCCATCACTTTCAGGAAACCGTCGATAGGTTTACCATCTACCAACAGGTGTGCCGTATAATTTGCAGGAAGGAAACCGACATCATGGACGCCTGGTTCCGTATAAGGGTTTAAGATTGCCGCAGCATCTGTCTGCACCCATTTTGTCTGATTAATCTGATCGCGCTGCATACTCAATGAAGAGTTGACTACAATAGATTTCAGGAATTTTTGCTGGTGAAAATCAATGTTCAGGCTGTTGCTAAAAGCCAGTCGGTTATACTCAGATTTATATTTATCTATGCCCAACAGGTCGATATCAGGGTCGGTACGCTGGTTATCCATGGAAGTCCCATAATCCAGACTACTCTTCAGGTTAATGTCTCTGGTGTTATTTTCCCAAAGTTTATTCAGTCGGATGGAGGTATTTATTCTTTTATAGTTTTCGTAACGGTTGGTGGGATCCGATTTAGCATCGAGGAAGTCAAAATCTACATTCAGCAGTATTTTCTGTGCAGGAAAGGCGAAACCTTTCCCTACATAAGCGAGTTTGCTAAATCCATCGGCCTTAAACCTTGCTTCAACACCGCTTTCGCCTTGTTTACGGGTGATTTTTATGACACCACTGGTGATGTCGCCATATTCTACAGAAGGGATCCCTCTGATGACTTCCACCCGTTCAATCTGATCGGTGGAAAGGGTTCGCATGTCTAAACCTTTAGCCGTCACATCTCTTTTGGTGTTGAGATCGGTTTGTCCGGTTAAACCACCGGTATATTGCATATTTGCACGGGTGCTGATGGGCGCGCCATCAATCAGGAATGAAGTCCCTAAAGAAGAAATATCGTAGTCGCTGCTGGGTGTACCTGTCTGCCTTAAGCCAATTAAATTGGCAGTTTTCAGGTTAGGGTCTACTGATCTTCCTCCCGGTAGCAAGGCCAATAAATCGGTAAAACTAGAAGGTTGCAAATGCTGCATTGCCCGACGGTCAATGATCGACGAGGTGCTTAAACCTTTGGATTCTTTAGCCGTGATGACCACTTCCTCCAGTGAAACCTGTTTTGCCTTTAAACTGTCGACTTTACTGTTTACTGTATCCTTTTTAGAAGGATTGTTTTTTTTGTCTTTTTGTTGCGCCTGGGCCGGTAATATGAGTGTTACTGAAATCAGACAAATAAGTATAAAAAGAAAATAATCGCTACCCCGCATCCCTGTTATTAATTGAAAAATAACGAGTTAATCTACATTCGTTATTTAGAAGAAATCTAATTAAACGCAAAAGTAGGCTTTATTCTCTAAAAAAAAAGAGAAATTTCAAAAATTACACGAGGATGCTGACCTGTTGATTGATGGTGGAAAAAACACAGGAGATTTTATGCAATTTCAAAATAGAAGTTGCATTTTAAACACGAAATAGCTCATACATAAGTAAATAGCAGAAGAAACAGAGTAACAAAGAAGCAAGTGATTACGTTGAAGAATTAAGCCATGAACTAAAGGTGACAAAAACCTTGATCTATAATTTCCTACCTATATAAACCTTGATAAAAGGATTTTTTTTTAGATTGCAAGATTAAACATTAAGTTAACCAATAATTCAGATGCCTAATTTGTACGTTATCAGGATGCAATGGTTCGGGTAAAACCACTGCTAGTTATACGATACTACCCGAAATCTTGAAATGCCAGGAGTTTATAAATGCGGATAATAGCAATTTTTAATGCCGAACTTTGGAATAGAATAATGCAACAAAGCCATGAAAAACCTTGATCCAATAAATCAAAACGCTACATTCACTGAAAAGGTGATGATTGGGCTCAAAAAAGCTTTGCGAAAATTAGCCGAAGAAGCGGCTTCAAATAACGAAAGCTTAATTATTGGTGATAAAGATGGAAATGTAAAATCTATTCCTGCTAAAGAATTGCTAAAAGGCCTTTCTAAATAATCAATAATTAAGGTACATCAAGGATTAGCAGAATCGCCCAAGATCTTCCCTCAAGTAAAATATAAGAAAGGGCCAGCATTTTTTAAATGCTGGCCCTTTCCATGAATATTGTTTCAACAGGATTACATATCCTGATATAAGTTTCTGAACGTACTTCTTAATCCGAATGTGATTAGGCCGGTGTTTTTAGTTCCCAGATCATTGCTTTCTCTTCTATAAACCCCTCCTACTTCCAGGCGAAGGTTATACTTTGGATTTAAAAGGTAAGCTACGCGTCCTTCAGCGAAGTATAAGTTAGTTTTGATACCTTGCCCGATATAGTTGCCATACTGAGACACTCTGGTGTCATACGATTGAAAAATATCCTTACCATAGTTCTTTCCTTCCGGATCCAAACCATATCTCGCATACATCAACTGTCCCTGAAAATCGAAACGTTTATACGAGTAATTCATCAGTCCCAATACTTCTTTAAAGTTCGCCCCCATTGGATGTGCTAAAGGCTGATTCATGGCCGCATAGTTTGATACTCTATCAAAGTGTGCGTAAGTATAAGGTCTGGCTGTATTAAACTCGGCCAGGTAATTCAGTCCATCAACTTTGAATAAGTCAGAACCTCTGAACCCGATCTGTAAAGCCCATTTGTTTGCCCAATAACCTTTATTACCAAAAAACTCTTTAGCGGTAAACTCATCAATCATAAACTGACCATACACCGTTGTTTTATCTAAGATCTCATATTTTGTGTTGATCCCTAAACGCATCTTATCAGGAGAGGTCGTATTTGCACTTTCCACAGAACGAAGGAAGATAAAAGGATGGATGTAGTTAAAATCAAAGCCTCTTTTGCCTTCCGGTTCTGCATCTGCCCAGGTCACTGCCTGGAAAAATCCGATAGAGAAACGCTTCGTTGCGTTCCAGTCTATATAATGCATTGCTGCCCATTTCCCACGATCTCCTAAACGTCTATCTGTGGTTAGTTTCTCTGCACCAGGATCTAACATATAGCCAAAAATCGTTTGGTATTGTACATTTCCTAAACTCGCACGTAACCTTACAAATGAGTAGTTTGCGGCTACATCCGAAAGTAACATGGAACGGTATCCATCCCCAATAAAGTTTTTATCGTAACCAACCGCCAGATTCAAATGCTTATTAGGGGTGTAAGACAATAAAGCCGTTGCATAAGACCAGTCTTTAGTGGTTGCACCCAACTTACTACTAGCCATCTGACTTGGTATCACTTGGTTTTTATTGATAAAATCTGTCAGGTAATTGGCAAATACCCCCTGATTTTCATAGACATTGGTATAAAAAGAAAACTGCTTTCCAACTGTTCCACCCAACTGAACACCTCTGGTATTGATCCAGGTCGTTTTTCCCTCAGAAAATTCCCTTCCAATCTGAAAATCAGGCAGGAAATCGGCATAGACTTCATAGTCTTCCCCTTTAAAATTCAATAAGTGTTCTTCTGTGATTTTCCTTCTTAACCAGGAACGATGATTTAAAGAATCTGTACCCATTTTCATCAATTCATTATAGCGATGAACCAACAAAGAATCATCCGCATAATAGCCCTTGATGGAAGAGTGCATGCGGTTATTTACATCGTAAACAGATTTGTTTAGTTTCTGGTAGAATGGGTAAGAATATGGGATATTAACATTAGGCGTTTGTGCTTTAACGTTAAAGCTCGCAAAAATGAGGACTCCTATCCAGGAGATATGTTTGATTTTAAAATTCATGAGGGGTGTTCTAGTTCTGCGGTATTCCAGGAGCTTCCTGACGTGCCACATCCAACTCTTCAAAGATGGAGTTTTTACTTTTAAATTCTGGAACCATGACTTTCATCTGCTGTACTACTTTAGTGGTATGGTCGGTTACTGCATAACCTGCCAATTTCACCAATTGCAATTGCACTTCATTAAAATCATATTCTCTTACCTTACCAATCATGATTTTCTCATGGTGCGTAGGCATCGTATTTTCATTATCGTTCAATAATTCTTCGAATAGCTTCTCTCCAGGTCTTAAGCCTGAAAAGGTAATCTGAATGTCTTCATTAGGCACCAAACCAGCTAGACGAATCATCTTTTTAGCCAGTTCTACGATTTTCACCGATTTACCCATGTCAAAAACAAAGATCTCTCCGCCTTTACCCATACAACCGGCTTCCAATACCAGGCGACAAGCCTCAGGAATGGTCATAAAATAACGGGTAATTTCCGGATGCGTTACGGTAACCGGGCCACCTTTTTCAATCTGTTGTTTAAAACGAGGAATCACAGATCCGTTAGAACCTAACACATTTCCAAAACGAGTGGTGATGAATTTGGTGATCGGTTTTGTATTTAAGTCGTTGATATAACTTAATCCATTGCTAAAAATATGATTGGTATGGTGCAGCGAGTTATTTAAGGACTGTACATAAATCTCTGCAATTCTCTTAGAGGCGCCCATTACATTGGTCGGGTTTACCGCTTTATCCGTAGAAATCATCACAAACTTCTGAACCCCATGCTTCACTGATTTATCAGCAATCATCTTAGTCCCCATTACATTTGTTTTAATCGCTTCAGCAGGGTTATCCTCCATTAATGGCACATGCTTATAAGCTGCTGCATGGTATACGTAGTGTGGTTTGTATGTTTCAAAAAGAAACTCCATTCTCTTTTCGTCCCTTACATCTCCAATAAAAGCATGGAAATTGGTACTGGCATGAGTCTCTTCTAATTCTAAATAGATATTGTGTAATGCGGTCTCACTTTGATCACATAGAATGATTAAGCCGGTTTCAAATTTCAACAACTGTCTAACGACCTCAGATCCGATAGATCCGGCAGCACCGGTAATTAAAATCCGTTTATCTTTCAATTGATTTTGAATCCCATCGATATCAATCTCAATGGGTTTTCTGTTTAAAAGATCTTCGATGTTTAAGTTTTGAATCTGAGCAGTAGTCACTGGTCCTCTTGCCCATACATCAGGCGAAGGAATGTTCAATATTTTTACATTATTTTCTAAACACACATCTACTACCTGATTTTTTCTGTCTGGTGCAATCGTATAAGAAGCAAAAATGATTTCATCTACTTCATGCTTTACAATCAAATGTTCCAATTGGGAAGCATCCAGAATCTTGACCCCATCAATGGTTTTTCCTACTTTTCTCAAATCATCATCTACAAAGGCAATGATGGTCTTGTTTACTTTAGCATCGTGGTCAAAAGTCCGCTTAGTCGCTACCCCTGCTTCACCTGCTCCATAAATGATCACTCTGATCTTATCCAGTTTCGCATTTTTAAGGTACATAAAGAAGTATTTCACAATAATTCTATAGGTAATCAACATCAGGAAGCTAAACAGTGTATAGATCACAATGGCAACATTGCTCACCACAGAGTTACCTGTGCCTACAATGATCACGGCATTGGTAAAGAAAATAACTAAGGAACTTAGAATAACTGAGAACAAAATCCGGAAGGAATCTTGTGCCGAGGTATACCTTACAATACCTGCAAAAGTTTTCACACTATAGAACACCAAAGTGTTTACGGCGATCACCAACAGTACAGATTTGTAAAATCCTATAAAATTAATTTTATCAATGATAAAGTTGTGCTGTAAAATAACGGCAAACAGTAAAGCCAGGAGGCTCAGGCAGATATCAATGGTAAAGATAATCCAGCGGGATACAATTTCAAGTTTAGTGAACATAGAGCTTAATTAGTACATCTTGCCAAATTTAATAAAATATAAACCATAAAGTAATACTTAATCTCAGGTATAAATTACATTTCTGTTACTACAACTATTCGGGGTTTAATCAGACAATAGATCAAGACCAGTGGTATAGTGGTAACTAAAAAAACAGTTAAAAAATGCCAAGGCAAATACACCACAGCAACAATAATGCCCAATTGCAATACTGCATAGACCGTAGATACCAATAAATGCGGCCATTTTTGTTCATTGGCTAAAATCTGGTAAAAATGCAGACGATGTGCATCGAAAATATTATGCTTTAACTTTAGCCGGTGTATAATTGTCAAGACAGTATCTACTCCATAGACTGCTAAAAATAATACATAAGCATAGTTTTCAGACACCAATACCAGTTTCAATACCAGGAAAATAATCCAAAAAGCAATAGTTACACTTCCTACATCTCCGGCAAAACACTTTGCCCGCTTTCTGAAATTGAAAAACAAGAAAACCAAAGTGGCTAAAATCGGTAACCAGATTAGATCAGGCTGGATAAAGTTAATCACTTCGTAGTTTACATATTGTAATCCGCCGAGCACTACAATGCTATAGGCGCCTGTAATCCCATTAATCCCGTCCATAAAGTTATAGGCATTGATTACACCTATCACCAGAATGTAAAGCAGAATACTAGCCCAGAATGGTAACATTTGAAAAATCCCTATGGAAAGAAAAAGTAGTGTAACTGCGGCCAGGTGGAAAACAATCCTAACCTTGCCAGACAAGGTAATCCGATCATCCACAAAACTGATGATGCCTATAATGAATAAACCCAGGATTGGCATCCAGAATTCCGGATGCAGCACTAATGCGACCAAGGCTGCGAAAAGATAGATTATTCCACCTCCACGAATGGTAACCTCCGAATGAGAACTACGCTCATTCGGATGATCAATAATGTTAAAATGGTCTGCAATCTTGAAATACAAGAGCATTCCTATAAAAAAAACTGGAATTAATATCAAATAGAGCATTACTTAATTTGCTTCAATAAATAACTACCATACCCACTTTTCACTAATGGAGCTGCAATGATTTTCAAATCTTCGCCAGTAATGAATCCCATACGATAAGCTATTTCTTCTATACATCCAATTTTTAAGCCCTGACGCTCTTCGATTACCTGAACAAACTGTCCAGCCTGCATTAATGAAGCGAAAGTCCCTGTATCCAGCCATGCTGTTCCACGACTTAAAACACCTACTTTTAGTTTTCCTCTTCGTAAGTATTCTTTATTTACATCCGTAATCTCGTATTCACCCCGAGGTGAAGGTTGTATATTTTTAGCAATTTCAACAACATCATTGTCGTAGAAATACAAACCTGGCACTGCAAAATCTGATTTAGGCTGCTCTGGCTTTTCTTCTATTGAAATCACATTTTTGTTCTCGTCAAATTCAACCACACCATAACGTTCCGGATCAGCCACCTGGTAAGCAAACACCACACCACCCACTGGATCAGAACTAGCCTGTAATAACTTAGCCATCCCATCACCATAAAAAATATTATCCCCGAGTACTAAGGCAACTTTATCCTGACCAATAAACTCTTCCCCAATTACAAAGGCCTGAGCCAGTCCATTCGGAGTTTCCTGTACTGCATAAGTAAACTTACAACCTAGTTTCGAACCGTCTCCTAATAGTTTTTCAAAATTCGGTAAATCATGTGGCGTAGAAATAATCAAAATTTCATTGATCCCTGCCAACATTAAAATAGAAAGCGGGTAATAGATCATTGGTTTATCATAAACCGGCATCATCTGCTTGCTCATCACCAACGTTAAAGGATGCAATCTAGTGCCACTTCCTCCTGCTAAAATTATACCTTTCATTATGATTGTTTATCTAACTGTTCAATACATTTAATAAGGCTATCTCTCCAATAAGGGATAGCAATACCAAATGTGGTTTTAATTTTTGTTTTATCCATTACTGAGAAAGCAGGTCTTATCGCTTTAGTCGGATAAGCTGATCCAGGAATCGGATTTAATTTAACCTCAATATTACTTATATCAAAAATGCCTTTCGCAAAATCATACCAGGATGTTACTCCTTCATTACTATAATGATAAGTTCCATATTCTTTATTGTCAATTGCTACAATATCTAGAATAACACCAGCTAAATCAATTGCATAAGTTGGCGTACCAACCTGATCAACGATAACACCAAGTTCATCACGGTCAGTTCCTAGCATACGCATGGTTTTCACAAAGTTATTTGCATATTCTGAATACAACCAACTGGTTCTTATGATATAATGTGCTTCTAAAACCCTGGCAATTCCCAATTCACCATCCAATTTAGTTTTGCCATAAACATTTATTGGATTCGCAATATCTTGTTCATTTAAAAGCTTTGGCAGATTTCCTTCAAAAACGAAGTCTGTCGAAACATGGATAAGCGTAGCATTATATTCAGCGCAAAGACTAGCTAAGTTTTCAGCACCATCTTGATTTATCTTTTTACAAAGTTCAAAATCATCTTCAGCCTTATCTACAGCAGTATAAGCTGCGCAGTTAATGACAAATTGAGGAGATTCTTTCTGAAATAATGTATGTAATAAATTCAGGTCTAAGATATTCCCCTGAATTTCATCCAGATATACCAGTGAACTCAAGCCTCTTTCCCGGCTAACTTTCTCTAAACAGGTTCCCAATTGGCCAATACCACCAAATACCAGAGTTGTGTTATTTATGCTCATATGAATCTTTTTGAAAAGAATGGCAAAGAAAGATCTTTATCAGCAATAATCCTTTTATCTTCCTCTATTAACCAATCGATATTTAACTCCGGACACCCAAAATGAATACCTCGTTCGGATTCCTTATTATAAAAATTATCACATTTATAAAAAAACTCAGCTGTATCACTTAGTACAGCAAAACCATGCAAAAATCCTCTTGGAACATACAGCTGCAATTTGTTTTTTGCACTTAAACGAACAGCAAAGTGCTGTCCATATGTATCGGAGTCTGGCCTGGCATCAACAGCTACATCCAGAACTTCACCTTGTAATACGCGCACCAATTTGGCTTGAGCATAATCTCCGTCCTGAGCATGTAACCCCCTGATTACTCCAAATGAAGAAAAAGATTGATTATCTTGTACAAAATCACCAGACATACCCGTAAGACGTTCAAAACTCGCTGAGTTAAAGCCTTCAAAAAAATAGCCTCTACTATCTTCAATTACCTTGGGTTTGATAATCACGCACCCCTTTAATCCTGTTTCTTGTATTTCCATTATTATTTATTGCTGTATTGATTTTCATAGTATTCTTGATAATTACCCGAGGTAACATTATCAAGCCATAATTCATTTTCCAAATACCAGTCTACTGTCTTTTCAAGACCTTCTTCAAATTGTAACGATGGCACCCAACCAAGTTCAGTTTGCAATTTTATTGAATCAATTGCATAGCGTAAATCATGTCCTGCTCTATCAGTTACATAAGAGATCAGTTTAGCTGATTCACCTGAATTTCGGTTCAACTTGCGGTCCATAATATCGCAAAGTAAATGAATCAAATCAATGTTCTTCCATTCATTATGTCCACCAATATTATAAGTATCTCCAGTTTTGGCATTATGGAATATGGTATCAATAGCACGAGCATGATCCTCTACCCAAAGCCAATCTCTAACATTCTCTCCTTTTCCATAAACAGGAACTGGCTTATTGTTTTTTATATTATTTATAGCAAGTGGAATCAATTTCTCCGGAAAATGGTGTGATCCGTAATTATTGGAACAGTTTGAGATTACAATATCTAAACCATAAGTATCATGATATGCACGAACAAAGTGATCAGAGCTAGCTTTAGAAGCAGAATATGGACTATGTGGATCATAACTCGTTTCTTCTGTAAACATTCCTGTTTCGCCCAAGGCACCATAAACCTCATCTGTACTTACATGATAGAAGCGATGCTTATCATAATTACCTTCCCATGATTTACGAACCGCATTTAGCAAATTTACTGTGCCAATTACATTGGTCATCACAAACTCCATTGGATTGCTGATTGACCTATCCACGTGCGACTCTGCTGCTAAATGTATGACGGCATCTGGTTTTTCCACCAAAAACAATTCATTTATAAACTCGGCGTCCGTTATATCTCCTTTAATAAATTTATAATTAGAAAATCCTTCAACGTCTTTGAGATTCAGTAAGTTCCCAGCATAAGTCAATTTATCTAAATTAATAATATTGTAGCTCGGATAAGTTTTAACGAATAGGCGAACTACATGTGAACCGATAAACCCAGCACCTCCCGTTATTAAAATTGTTTTATTAGTTTCCATTGAAGTTAAAAATTTTAAAAATTATGATTTAAATGAAGTGGCCGTTATTTTTAATCCCTCTTTGATTGTCAACGGAAATTCCACTTCTAATGCAGCCTTAATTTTGGCATTGCTTACGATGTAATTCTCTGTTAATTTATTAAGTCGTTCTGTGTTAAATGGTAGTTTAAGTTTATCGCCAATCACCGCAATTGATCTAATTAAATTAGAAGAAACGTGCCAAAGTTTAGGTTTTTTCCCTAAGGAACTTGCAAGAATTTCAACTAACTCATTGGTAGACAAACTTCCATCATCTGCAACATTATAGATACCAGAAGGAATGTCTTTTTTTAACAATTCACATATTACAAAACAAAGATTCTCAATACTTAAAAAAGAACGGTTATTTTCAAATGCCGCTAGTGGGTAAGGGATACCACTTCGCACAAACCGATATAATAAATTTAAATTGCCTTTATTGCCTGGTCCATGAATCATACATGGTCGAAGAATATAATAGGATTTCCCAGCGGGAAGTCGACAAGATTGAATATACTCCTCAGCCATTAATTTTGATTTCCCATAAATTGTTAGAGGATTACATTCGGTGTTTTCCACAAGAATTCCTTCAACCAAATCTACTGCAGCCTTTACGGAACTAATAAATATAAAAACCTTAGCCTCAGACACCAAAAACGCGTCATAAAGTTGCCTCGTTAATTCGTAATTTGCCTCAAAATACTCATTTGGCAAAGACACACTTCTCAAATCATGTGCTTTTCCTGAAAGATGAATTATTGCGTTATTATTTAGTTCAAATGTTTGATTCGGTATAAACCTTGCAGACAAGGTCGTTATATTGTGTTTAGCTCTATTAAGGTAAGAAACCAAGTTCTTGCCGACAAAACCTGAGGCCCCTGTAACAGTTATTTTCATTATATGATTAATTTCTATTCATTTAGTATTACTTCCAGTTTATCAATTAATGTTTCACGCTCAAACTCCTTCTCAAAATATTCTCTAGCAGAGTTACCCATGGATAGTCGTTTATCATCTGATAAGAAATATAGAAATTCTATGGCTTTAGCTAAAGACTCAAAATCCTCTGATGGAGCAACTATACCAGCCTGTGCTTCTTTAATTATTCTTGCTCCTTCACCATCAAGTGAAGCTATTAATGGTTTTCCGCATGCAAGATAAGATTGAACTTTCGATGGAATAGTTAGGGAAAAAATATAGTTCTTCTTTAAGGACACAATCAATCCATCCACACAACTAAAAAAACGAGGCATATCTTCTGCAGGATAAGAACCCAATAAAATGAATACAGACTTCAATCCTAATTCTTGAATTTGATTCTCGACATGCTTTTTCATTCTACCATCGCCCAAAATGACCCACTTAACTGGGACATTCTTATCCTTTAATATTTTTGCAGCCAATAATAATGTTTCAAAATCCTGAGCTTCGCCAATATTACCTGCAAACATAATTTTAAAGCCCTCAGGAAGCAGTTTATCAAAAACCTCATCTTTTTTCATAACCTTATAGAAGGCCTCTGTAGAATTCGGATAGTAAACTATTTTGTCATTAATAACACCCTGATTATTTATGTATGTTCTAAAGGCCTCTGATTGTACAAGGATAACCTTAGAATGTTTATATATAAATTTTGTGATACTATTAAATACTCGAATTATTACTGTGTTATTTAAACCACCCCCAGCTATTAAACTTTCAGGCCATAAATCCTGAACCCAAAAATAAATAGGAGCATTGAATTTAAACTTAGCAACAATTGCAGGAATTCCGACAGTAATAGGTGATGGTTCATAAACAAATATTTTATCATATTTCCCTTTAATAAAAAGCACCTTTAATGATGCAAATAGAGCAAATGACAAATAATTAATAAAAAGTCTGATTCCACCACCATTGCCTCGCGGGATTAAAGGAGATCTATATATTTTAATACCATTCCACCTCTCTTGCCTTTTATTTAGAAAACTATAATCATCATAAAAATGGCCTTTAGGATAATTTGGCTTTCCCGTCAAAACAACCACTTCATGTCCTCGCTCATGAAGTCCAATACAAAGATCATTAATTCGAAAGCTTTCCGGCCAGAAGTATTGTGTTACAACAAGAATTTTCATTTATTTAACTTTTTCTACAGATTATAAGGATATAAATCCTGATGACTATCCACCCATTCTTTCATTTCCTTAATCATAACTTCATAAGTTGGAACTACATAATCAAAATCAAAATTTGTCTTAATTAAAGATTTATCAATTTCGTATTTGTCATCAATGTCAATCTCAACATCATCTTTCTTAAAAATTTCCTTAAATAAAATTAATAAGTCATGTTTGTTAATTTTCTCACCGTTAACCAAATGGTGTATACCGCTTATATTCTGATCTATAGCAGCTTTAATAGCCATTGACAATTCAATTGTTGTTACTCCAGTCCAAAAAGCCTTTGTATATCCCTTAATAATCCCTTTCTGATTCATGAACCAATGAAATAACCCAATTCCACCATCATTTAATTCAGGTCCAATAATTGAGGTTCTTAAAGTCAAATGGTTATGATAATCAACTTCTCCCAAAGCTTTTGATTTTGCATAAAAACCAGTCCCATCCTTTTCGCTATTTTCTCTATAATTTCCCTTTTTACCACTAAATACGCAGTCGGTACTTATATGAATAAGCTTAAACCCCATTTCGTCACCTTTTTTAGCTAAAAAGTGTGGTAAATAACTATTTAATAAAATCGCTTTATCAGGATTATCTTCCGCATTCTTATTTAGTAATCCTATACAGTTAATAACAAAAGCAGGTTTTTCAACTTGTAAAATCTCACTCAAATTACTAAAATCAGTAACATCCAATTGATACTTTGGCGTATGGAATTTAGCATCCCTAGCCAAATCGACAATTTCAAAACCAGTGTTTTCTCTAAAATAAGTATAAAGTATATGACCCGCCATACCTTTAGAACCCACAAGCACTATTTTTTTTACCTGTTCCATGTCGTCCTATTAACAATTGAAGTATAGCTTTGAATTATTTTCAAAACCCTATCTGAGGTATTTTCCACATTATACTCCCACGGCAGCTCTATAACATTAGATTGGGTACCCTTAGCTAAATCAATAGACTGGATCATTTGATCTGTACTTATTCCTCCTAAAATGATTGATCCTGCATCAATTGCTTCCGGACGTTCAGTACTGGTCCTAATACTTATTGCTGGAAACTGCATCATTGCAGATTCTTCGCTTATTGTGCCACTATCTGACAAAACAATAAATGCATTTTTCTGTAATTTCACATAATCAAAAAAGCCCAATGGCTGGATGTTCTTAATTAGAGGGTGAAATTGTATTTTAGATTCAATAATTCTCTTTTTTGTTCTAGGATGGGTAGAGAAAATTATTGGCAACTGATATTTTTCAGCAACAGCATTCAAGCTTTCAGACAAAATATTGAAATTATTACTCAAATCAATATTTTCTTCACGATGTGCACTAACAACCAAGTATCCTTGAGACTTTAAATTCAAATTTCTCAATACATCTGAACCATCTATCTGTGCGGTATATTTTGTCAACACTTCTCGAAGTGGAGAACCTGTTACAAAAACATGGTCTTTCCTGAAGCCTTCACTTAATAAATAACGACGACTATGTTCTGTGTAGGTTAAATTGATATCACTAATATGATCAGAGATTTTTCTATTAATCTCTTCTGGAACATTCTGGTCAAAGCACCGGTTACCAGCTTCCATATGAAATATTGGAATCTTTAACCTTTTTGCGGCAATCGTACAAAGAACACTATTAGTATCCCCTAAAACAAGCAAAGCGTCAGGCATTTCTTTTTGTAAAACTTCAAAGGACTTTGCAATTACATTTCCAATCGTTTCACCTAAATGAGCCCCCGCCACACTCAAAAAATAATCAGGTTTTCTTAATTCAAGATCTTCAAAAAAAACTTCATTTAATTCATAATCATAGTTCTGTCCAGTATGAATCAGAATATGATCAAAAAATAAATCACACTTTTTTATACATTCTGCGAGCCTGATGATCTCAGGTCTGGTACCAACAATCGTGGCTACCTTTAATTTTTTTGTCATTACTATTAATAATTATTTTATGTAATCACAGTTGGATTTATAATTTTAATTGTAGCCAACATATAATTATTATTCATTCTCTTTCTAAGCACTATTCATTTGCGAAGTATCCCTTAAATACACGCACTTAAATCTTCCAGATAATTAATTTTAGCTTCGTCGCTTTTGATACTCAGGCTGTATTTAGACACCCAAATCATTTTAAACTGTTTGTTATGATAAATAATCACCACACTTTCTTACAATCTAACGATAAACTATCCAGGATACTGAATTACATCCATTTCCCCAAAGACCTCTTTACGAATAAGAGGCAACTTAGAGAGTAATATCTTCATCCCTTCAACATCCTCTTGTTTAGTATTATGCGAATGATAATCCTCAATCTTAGAAATATCACGTTCTCCTTCAGAAAAATATTGATTATAATTTAAATCGCGGTTATCGGCAGGAATCCTATAGAAATCCCCCATATCTTCTGCTTTAAGCATTTCTTCTCTTGTGCAAAGCGTTTCATATAATTTTTCACCATGCCTCGTCCCAATTATTTTTATTTTACTATCTGTCTTACAAAGCTCCTTAAGAGCTTGGGCAAGATCTCCAATAGTGCCCGCTGGGGCTTTATTTACGAATAAATCACCTTGATTACCATGTTCAAATGCAAACAGAACTAAATCCACAGCCTCTTCTAGGGACATTAAGAACCTTGTCATGTTTGGATCTGTAATAGTAATATCTTCAGCATTCTTAATTTGCTGTAAAAATAAAGGAATAACGGAACCTCTAGATGCCATCACATTTCCATAACGAGTAAGGCAAATAGTGGTGCTATTGTCGGGAATATTACGTGATGCTGCAATCGCAACTTTCTCCATTAGAGCTTTAGAAATCCCCATGGCATTAATTGGATAAGCCGCTTTATCTGTACTCAGACAAATAACCTTTTTTACATTGTTGGCAACTGCAGCTTCAATTAAATTATGAGTCCCTAACACATTCGTTTTAGTTGCTTCTAAAGGAAAAAACTCACAAGAAGGTACTTGTTTCAAGGCTGCAGCATGAAACACATAATCTACGCCTTGAAGAGCTTGTTTAATGCTCGTAAAATCTCTTACATCTCCAATGTAAAATTTCAATTTTGGATGATTCAAAGAAACACGCATATCATGTTGTTTCTTCTCATCACGGGAAAAAATACGAATTTCCTTAAAATGATCAGTATTTAGAAAGCGATGCAATACTGCATTGCCAAAAGAGCCAGTACCCCCTGTAATCAATAACGTTTTATTTTTAAACATATTAGTTAATTATCTTAGTTATTTCATCAATAATTTGACCCCAAGAGTCTTTCTTACCTGAATCTTCATCTGAACGCTGATCTCTCACAGGCCCATAAGGTAAAATTTCCGCACATTTTTCAGCCCATAGATCTGGGCTATGACTGTTAATAAAGTCAACATTCCCGTAATTTGCTAATGTTTCATAAGCATATTTTTCATTAGCACAAATGATTCTTTTATTTAAAGATGCAGCCTCAATCAATGGCAATCCAAAAGTCTCTATTAGGCTAGGAAATACCACAATATCAGCATTTATATATTGTTCAACCATTTGTTCTTTATTTATGTATCCAAGAAGAAGAACTCTTTCACTCACCTTCTTATATTCTGAAAGTAATCCCAAATCTATAATATTATCTTCTGAAAGGGTGAATACTAAAAGTATCTTTTCATAGATTTTAAAATGGTTATTTTTTAAACTAGACAACATTTTAAAAAGTAGTCCATGGTTCTTGTAAACAAATGAGGTCGCTGGAAAAAATAAACGATACTGACCATCATCAATTAAATGATTGTTACCTAATTCTAAAGATTTTACTGTCGGTGGAATTACTGTGATTTTTTCAGGTTCAACAGAGAAATTACGGGCAAAATCCTTTTTTATCCAATTAGCCTGAACAATAAATTTTGTGTTTTTATTAATAAGCGCTCTAATAAATAACGGATACACCCAGGTGTAAAACCACAATGTCCTCTCTGACTTTTTAAACAGATTCCATTTATAGGGTAATAAACAAAAAGTATTATGAAAATAAATCAATTGGGTACAATTAGATGGATATCTTACCCCCGTATTTTGAAAGGAAATAATTAAATCAGGTTTCAAATTATTTCTTTTTAAAAAGCTCTTAAAACCAACATAATCCCATTGAATCCTTTGGAGATTACTTTTCTTTCCTAAGTTGATAAACTTAATATTGGCAGAAGAGCTAACTTTAAAATCCACGGAGGTAAAGAAAATGAAATCATACTCATTGCAAATACTGGTATCAATTATGGCACCAATAAATTCATTAATTATAGTTAAAGCACCTCCACTAGAAGCGGCGGTTGAATTAATTATAATGCATTTTTTTTTAGACATAGTAGTTGAAAACTGTTATTAAAAGACTTGAATCTTAATAAAGATATTATTCGGCCAAACTTCATTAAAAAACTCATCCATGACATTGATTATATACACTATTATTTAATCATTAAATAAATTAGCTTCGAGTGAACCTTAATAGATAAAAGTAAAATAGTATTGTTTGAATCCTACCGCGCCTACTTATTCTATTTTTTGCACAAAAAATTAAAGATTTCAATCCGCCCTTATTAACATTATCAATATATCCCTTCAATAAATTTTGATTTTCATAAGACATCTCTAACTTGAACCTTTCGTAAAGAGACGTAAACATACGCAATCTGTTTTTTATAGAATTAATTTCCGTCTGGCTAAAAAGTCGCTTAATTCTATTACTAAGGAAAGCATCCACATATGATCCTGAAACGTTATGCTTATGTTGTCTATATAGTATTAATGGCTCATCGATATACAAAAATCGAGCCTCATTCAGTATTGCCGTTAAAGTTATCCAATAGTCATGATTTTCAGCTGTTAACGGAATAGGTAAAGAATTACGTAATAGATGTTTGTTAATCATAACCGTACATCCGTAAACATAATTTTGGCTTAAAAGAAGTTTTAAATTCGGTTCACTAGAATAATCCGGCACATCAAGAGACAATGGCATGTTTTCATCATCAATCATTTTATAAGTCCCATAGACCATTAGGTTTACATTTGACCCATATTGCACTTCCAGGCTTTTAATAGCTGCAAGTGATTTTTCGATTTTATTTGGCTCCCAGATATCATCCTGGTCACAAAACATTACATAATTAGCTGTGAATCTAACACTTTCCATAAGCTTACCAAAGCTTTGGCAACTTCTTAAATTACCATAACAATCTTTTTCAAGAAAAATACGATCATCTAACTGCTGGTAATGATTAATTAGTTGTTCAGTTTCATCAATTGATCCATCATCCCTTATGATCAATATCCAATTCTCATGTGTCTGTCTCAACAGGCTGTCTAACTGATCAATAATGAATTTTGACCCATTATAGGTACTCAATAAGATGTGAACCTTTAAGTTATTTTCCATATACATATTACGTTAAAGAATTCTTCTTATAGCAACAAAAATTGATAAACCCAATTGGAATAAAAATCGTCCACATGTGATCAAAGGCAATTATGTAAGGATTCGATGCATTTCCCAATAAGAAACAGAAGCACCCAATCAAAGAAGGTATAATAAAAATAAATTTGGAATTTTCCCTGATTAGCATTATACCTTTGTAAAAGATCCAAAATAAAAGCCCAAAGTAAAATAGCAACCCAACTATTCCTGTCTGAAAAAGCAATGTGAGATAGCTTAATTCATAAACCCAAGGAGTCGCCTCGCTTCGGTTTACATATTCAGAAGCAGAACCCAATCCGGAACCAAGAATAGGGTAGTCTTTCCAACTCTGGATTAATCCTACAGATTGTTCTGCTCTTGCTATAGATCCTTCATCTTGCGATTTTTCACTAAAATCAAATCCATTTATGAATAAATCAACAAGAGGATCCAAGTTTAAAATCTCATACTTGATAAGGATTATTCCTGCTACAAAACATATTATAATAAAGCCAACAAAAAGCTTAATTAATTTGGCTTTAACAGTTTTTGAAAGGTTGACTCTTGCCAGATAAAGAAAAATATAAATAAGAACTGGTGTTATCAATAAGTTGAGTATTAGCGCCCTTCTCGCAGTAATAATAATTGCTGGGATACCCAACACTAATGCCAAAACAATGAAAGTAGGATTTATCCGATGCTTCTTAAATATTTGCAATAAAAGATACGACACTAAGAATGGTATTAAAAATAATAAGGAGGTCGTTGAAGGAAGAAATAACTGAATAGAAGCATCATACTTACCCACCACAGGTTTGACTAATGAAAAAAAACTTGATGGAATAGGTAAAACGCCCAAATAGCTTAATGCACCTCCGACAAGATACAGGCTAATCAATAAGGCCCCTAGAATCATAGTTTTGTGAAGTAATTCAATAACTTCCTCAGAATTAATAAAGGGCATTACTAAAAAATATAATATTGGCCACAATATATTAACTGGCATAGACCTAATAATCAGATCAATTCTATTATAGGGCATAAACATCGCCCAAATTGAAAAAAAAATCCCAAATCCAATAAAACTCAAAAACCAAATTAAGACTGGTTTTGCTAACTGTATCCGTTTTATGATTAAAATATTAATAATAGATATAGTTACTAATAAACTAATTATAGAGATCTTAATTACATTAAGTTCAAAAGGCGCCGCCAGCATTAATAAAAATAGCAGCGCACCAGAATACTGTAAAAGCTTTCTGGAAATCTTATTAGTCGTCTGATTATTTACAATTTCACTCATTAATCTATTTAACTAATATTAGTTTTTTATATAGTCTTTTATATTCCTTTTAACGGTTTTAAAATCATTAAATACAATTAGAGCCGCACACTTCAAAGCAGAAAAAGGAAAGTGTCTAAAATACAAAGACTTTAAGTTGACTAACTTCAACTTTTGATATAGCTTTAAAAAATCATTATCAACTTCCAAGTATAATTCTAGAATAGCATCATAATTTATAACTATAGACGGAATTTTTAGCGTACATGAATTATGAGGTTGATTACAATTTTCCCAAAGTGTATTATTAAATTCCTGAATTGAAGGAATGCTCCCTGAATATAATTCAATATTCTCATCTCTATATGTACTAGACTTAATGAGTTGATCTACTTCATCTAGAAATGCACATTCATCCATTATTGAGCCGGCCCTATCTCGGTCTATTGATAAAAAATCTTCAATTAGATTAAAAGTAAGGTCTTCACTTGTGTAACTTACAATTGCTTTCTTGTTAACTACAGCTAATTGAGTCATCAATCCTCCAATAAAAGGATAGGTATTAATAAATATATCTATATGCTTAAAAACTTGATCTATATCATTTCGTTCTCCCAATAAAATAAAACGGTCTTTAAAGTTATTGTCTTCTATAAATTTACGAATAGGCTCATCAATCCCCCAACCAGCTAGAA
Source organism: Pedobacter gandavensis (assembly GCF_032677645.1). GTDB lineage: Bacteria > Bacteroidota > Bacteroidia > Sphingobacteriales > Sphingobacteriaceae > Pedobacter > Pedobacter gandavensis_A. The sequence continues at coordinate 376,786 of NZ_JAVTSB010000002.1, forward strand.
GAAAAATGAAATTTTCATTCCTATCAAGAATACTCTTTATGAGATCCAAAAATTTACCGTTTCTTCCATAGATTTTATAAAAAGACGACCCAGAGAAACCTATAATCTTATCCTTAAGATCTATTGGAAATCCCTTAAATGGCACATCGTTCTGAATAGGATAGTAGGCTTGCAATAACAGCTTATCTTTTGGGATATTTCTGGCATCGTGCGATAGGTTGTATCCATATGATCGAAACTCCAAGATAAAATCAGAGCATGATTTCCCTAGCCAGAAAGCATGATCTGTTAAGTTTATTAGGAATCTGTCAACGTTGGTGAAACTGTTCCAAACACAAATACCTATCAGGTCCCAAGGAGCGATGTGTAACAATGCTTTGCTTGGTCTAAATTCAGCGATTTCTAACTGAGCCTGCCGCATTTTGTTAAAAACATCATCCTCAGTTAACACGACAACCTTAGCTTTAGGATAAGAAGCAAGTTCATCTCTTATTTCCTTACTAAAGTTTGTGCCGTCTTGTAAAAGGTAAAGAAATTCAACATCCCAACTAATCAACGCTCTAATATACTGTTGAGTTAATACCTTCGTATTTCCAAAATAATCATAAAAGACGTATCTATCTTTAATCGGAATAAATTCAGGCTTAGATAGTGTCTTCTCACTTATCTGCATCAATAAAGATTCCAATTTATCATCTGTATATATAAAATTAAAATTATACGCAATCTTTACGCAAGTTTCTATATAGACCAATGCATTTTTTAAATCATTATTTCTCACTAAAACTGCCGCTTTCTCAGCAAATTTATTGTAATCGTTTAATAAAACTGCTTTGTTGATTTTTTTCATTAATAATGATTGAATTAGAACAACTCTAACTTAATATTTTAGCTTTTATTTTTGATAAAATGAAGGCTTTTATTCCTATTCTTTTGTTTAGTTCTGAATAAGAATAGTACAGGGAAATCGCTAAAACTAATGATCCTGCCAAATATCCAAATAAATTCGAAAAGAACATTGTGATTAAAAATACAGATCCTAGTAAAAGGATTGAAATTAGAAATATGTATTTGAATTTTTTTTCAAGATTAAAGCCATATAAGCGCGAAGCTAAAATATTGACGGCAATCAAGTAAATAATATAGCTAATTAGAATTGATATTGCTATTCCGGTTAATCCACCGAGTTTGTATCCTGAAATATTACAAATAAGAATAAGTAAACTACCAGTAATTCCTTCAAAAAGGAAGAATGTTTTCTTGTCTCCTTTTGCAAAGGAAATATATCCCAAGGCGAAGGAAGCCGCCTTAAATAGCAACGCGAAAGCAACCCAAGTCACGAATCCTGTAATCACTAAAAATTCTTTAGATAAAAGAACTTTGATCAGAATCGGCGCAGTTAGAATCATGATAATTAGTAGTGGTGCTATTATTAATACAACTATTTCTGCCTGTTGATTTACTATTTCATTTACCTTTTTACGATCATTGCATACTGCAGAGAGCCTTGGAAAATAATCAACGGCCATTGCAGTAAATATTACACTTACATATTGATTAGTGATACTAATCCCTGCACCATACAGTCCAACTTCTGCAATAGAACCATATTTCCCAATATAGGCGTTCACTAGATATGTGACTGCAGACCCAATTAATGTAGAAAGCATCATAGCAATTCCAAGTTTAGCCATTTCGGATCCTTGCTTAAAAGTATCCTGCCGATTTAAAGCTAAAACATCAAATTTGAGCTTACTAGAAAAATATTGACTTACCGAAAATGTAATCAATGCTGCAACTACCAACGCAGGAATGATACCGTTTTCGCCATAAAAATAATAAAAGGGAACGGAAAAGATCAACCCAGCTACTGAACCTATAAGTGATGCTTTGGCCATATCTTTTAAGCGCTGCATTCCTTGTAAAACAGTAATATTTGAGCTATTTAAAATATTTAAAACAACTACTATAGATAACCAAACGAACCCCCAAGTATAACTATTATTTCCAAAAGTGAACTCACTAATCCAATATGAGCTCCCAATAATAATTACGGCACCCAAAATAGCACAATAATACATTAAATGTCTAAATACCTTAACAGTTCTATTAAGCTCATCCTTATCCCCACTGATGTTAGCTTGGGATATATCACGTACAGCACTAAAATTAAGTCCTAAACTTGCGAATTGCACTATAACTGTAATGACGGAATTAATCAAAGTATTAATTCCCATACCTGCTGTCCCAAGTAAAACAGCGACGAGCTTCCCCCTTATAATTGAGGTTAATATCTGAATTACCTGGACCCCTCCAAATAGAGTTGTAGTTTTTACGATTTGTCTATAGGAGGTTTTTGCTTCTTCCATATTTTTACCTCTTTAAAAGAAACTGATGCACCTGTATCAGTTTACAGTAACTTTTGAACGATATATAGCTTTTGCTTTGCAACTTTAATTTAAAGAGACTTAACTGATCATTACATTCTATTGAATTAAATTCAGTTCTATGCGCATTAAAAACTTCTTTTATCTTTTGTTGTGCTTCTATTGCAACTGATCGAGTTAATAATTTTCTGTTTTTATTAAGGATGAGTTGTATACGGATTAAATCATGTAAGATAGATTTATAGACTTTTAATACTTCAACTTTTGGAAAACCGTTACCGTTTAAAAAGTCCACCAGTTTTTTATTTGTATCGATATAATCCAATAATTTAATGCTCCATTTTTGAGTTATAGCATTTGGATTGTTTTGCCTATAAAAGAAAATACCGTTACTAAAGACTACCTTCTTGCTGTTAAAGAAAAGCATACGTGTTGTATATTCATCACTGTTCAATCCATAATCAAAGAAACCCAAATTACGAACTGTTTGCATGCTCCAAAGTACAAACCCATGTATTTTCCAATCAAGGGAAAGTATAAAGGCTTCTTTTCCAGTTAAAATGTTCTGACTTTCAGATATTATCTCATTTGTTTTGTTCTTCAGATCCAGATCCACATAATAATAAACCAAGTTCGGAATAACTGCATCAGCATTGAGTTCACAAGCCTTGTTATAACTTTTCTCTAGCAAATCTTTACTATAAAGATCATCTTGTGAAGAGTACATAAAGTAGCGCCCTGAAGCAAACTTCAGTCCATAGTTTATAGCTTTGGCTGCGTTACCTCCATTTGGTTTAGTATAGACTTTTATCCTGGAATCAATTGTAGCGAAATGTTCTAATATTGATAAACTATCATCTGTTGAACTATCATTAACACATACGACTTCAAAATCTAAAAATTCTTGAGCTAAAAGAGACATCAATGTCTGTTCTAAATATCCAGCTCCATTAAATACTGGTATAACAACTGAAATTGCGACAGATTTGGGACTCGTTATCAAAACCCGTTGATTATTTGTATAATTTTATCTATATCATTCTCATTCATCACTGAACTGATAGGTAAGCTCAAGACTTCTTTATGTATTTTTTCTGAAATTGGAAGCTCTAATGAACTATACTCAGCATACGCCTCTTGTTTGTGAGGAGGGATAGGATAATGAATAACGGTATGTATTCCATTATCATGAAGATATTTTTGGAGGCCTTCACGGTCATTAGTTCTTATTACGAATAAATGCCAGACATGTGCATCTTGATGATTAATAATTGGAAGAGTTAATTTGGAGTTTTTGATTTCGGAGATGTAACGGTTTGCGACCCCTCTTCTTTTCTCTGTTTCCTGATCTAAAGTTAGTAGTTTCACCCCTAATAAAGCCGCTTGCAATTCATCCAGACGACTGTTAATCCCTTTAAATTTATTCTCATATTTAACATGTGATCCATAATTAAGCAAAGCCCTTATTATCTGTGCCAATTCGTCGTCATTCGTTGTTATTGCTCCTCCATCGCCTAATGCACCTAAATTCTTACCTGGATAGAAACTAAAACCACCTGCATCGCCAAGATTACCAGCCTTATTCCCACTTTCAGACATCGCCCCATGAGCCTGAGCACAGTCTTCTATAACCTTCAAATTATATTTATTGGCAATTCTGGTTATCTCTTTCATATCACACAATTGACCATAAAGATGAACCGGTAAAATTGCGACCGTTTTAGAGGTAATATGACCTTCAATTAAACTAGGGTTAATATTATAGGTATCCAAATTAGGTTCAACCAGTACAGGAACTAAGTTATTAGCTGAAATAGCCAAAACACTTGCGATATATGTATTAGCAGGGACCAATATTTCATCCCCATCTTTAAATAAACCAAGTTCTTTGTATGCACGAATAATAAGAATCAATGCATCTAGACCATTAGCAACTCCTATAGCATGCTTAGTACCGCAATAAGAAGCAAAATTTGCTTCAAACTCATTTAGCTCGTTCCCCATAATATACCAGCCAGAATCAAGAACTCTAGCGAAAGCTTCTTTCAATGCCTCCTTATATTGTTGGTTAACGGCATATAAATCTAAAAATTTAATCATTCGTGAATTTCATTATTTGTATAAAAATATTTTTTTCCCGACTTAGGATCTAAAAGATCTAAGTTTAAAAGTATGCCTTTCCTGGTTATAAAACCGGTATGTTTTGCTGGGTTTCCATACCAAATTGTGTAAGGAGGGACATTTTTTGTCAATACACTTCCAGCACCTAAAAAGGCATATTCTCCTACAACAATACCTGCTAATAATGTTGAATTTGCTCCTATTGTCGCCCCAGTTTTGACAGTGATTTTTTTAAGTTCCCAACTTTCAGACTTCGAACGAGGTACAAGATCATTAGTAAATGTAACATTTGGCCCAATAAAGACATTATCTTCAATTGTAACACCATCCCAAATTTGTACTCCTGGTTTGATTGTCACGTTGTTCCCAATTAAAACATCATTTTCTATAAAGACATTACAATTTATATTGCAATTATTACCAATTCTTGCCTCTTTTAGGACAACACAAAATTGCCAAATATTCGTTCCTTCTCCTATTCTAGAGGATTGCACATCGGCTAAATGATGAATTCTATTCTCCATTTGAATAATTTAAAAAAGTTTGGTAATCTCTTATATAATCCATTTCCGAGTATGTCTCAGAGGCAAGCACTAAAAGAACAGCACCAGAAGAGAAATTGATCAATTCTCTCCAAATTCCAGGGGTAATTAGTAGTCCAAAATTTGGTCTATTCAATGTCACTGTCTTTTTATTTTTACCATCTTCTATAACCACGTCAAAACTGCCACTGGCTGCAACAATTAGTTGACGTAATTCATAATGGGCATGTCCTCCTCTTGTTTCTCCCCCAGGAACATCATATAAATAATATACCCTCTTTATCTCAAAAGGTATTTCGATATTATTATGAATTGGGGTAATATTACCTGCCCGATTATGAATTTTCGGAAGTTCAATAACATTACAGTTATATACAGAGTTTTTAATCATGACATATCTCCAAAAATTCGTTATAATCTCTTACATAATCAGTATCGGTATAATCCTCAGAGGCTACTGTAAAAGCAAAAGCATTAGTGGAAAAATTCTCCATGCTTCTCCAAATTCCATTAGGAATATATAAGCCATAGTACGAGCGATTTAAAGAAAATGTCTTTTTCAAGTAACCATCATCGACCACAACATCAAAACTACCTGACAACGCTATGATAAACTCTCGGTTTATCTTATAGCTATGCCCCCCACGTATCTCGCCACCAGGCACATCATAAATCCAATAACTTCGACGTATTTTAAAAGGCACGTGGCTATGCTCCTCCAGGAACGAAAGATTCCCCCTATCGTCTAATATTTTAGGTAATTCAATAACCTCAACATCTTCTATTTTCATTGCAAAATCTCCTTGAAATTTTTTCTTATCAACAATACAAGCGCAACCAAAAATCCAGCGCCTATTCCTCCTAAAATCATCCCCTTCAGTTTTCCTAGTTTATCTTGTTCTAATGGTAGAATAGGTGTGTCAATGATTTGAATTAATGGGGTTTCCTTTCTTAAGGAAACCTTAGATATCTCAAGATTTTTAACCAATTCGGTTAAGATACTTTGATTTGCTTGTACATCGACCTGTTTACGCTGGGAAGGTACCCGCAAAATCTGTCTTGAAGGATTCGCATTTGGGTTAGCATCCATAGATATGGCAACACCAGAGATCGCTCCATTTAACGCTCTCCTTACTGAATCTGTTTGATGCTGCAGAATTAACACATTCTGAGCAGACTTTTTAGTCTTTGTAATAACATAAAAATCGGACACTTCTTTAACCAAAATTTCAGTAAAAAACTTCGAAAACTTCTCGTTTTCAGACTTTACATTTACAAGTATAATACTTAAGTCTTTATCCTTTTTAGAAACAGTTAAATTATTCTTTAGGATCGCGCTACTAAAAACTCCAAGAAGACTATCTTGCTTTAATGAAAATTTTGTTCTATCAGAATGCGGTAAAAATTGAACATCCTTTAACCAGGGCTTGGAGCTCCATTCATCTCGAAATCCATTAAATGAAATATATAATTCAGCTAATGTTTGTACTTTATCATTGACGTTTATTGCAGTTAATAGTGTCTTTTCTACCATTGATCTTGATTTCATCAATTCTAGTAAATTACCGCCCGAAAATGCCCCACCACCGCTACCAACATCAAAACCAAACTGGCTTGCCAAGCCTAATGCCCCTCCTAAACCACCACCACTTTTCTCATCTTCTAAAGCAAAACTCAATCCGGCTTTATAAACTGTTTTCTTAAAATAAGCATTAGCAAAACCAAGTATTCCGCCTATTATCCCTGCAAACACAATTATTCTCCATTTAGAGAGTAAATACTTCCACCATTCTTTTACCTTCAAAATTAATTCACGAAGAGTAAGCTCTTCATCTTCTCCACCTTTAGAAGAAGAGGTGCTCGTATTTTTGATGTTAGTATCAGTATTCAATTTTATAATTCTTTAAGGTTCATTCATTCTCTACTAAAAGAGAAATTATAATCTGGTTAAATATTAATCTTATGTTCCAAAACTTCAGTTCTTACTATCTAAGTAATGATACGATAATTGCTCCCATAGAAGCAATAGCAGTTCCTAAACCAATCCAGCTCTGTGCTGTCATTCTTTCTCTCTCTGCCTTCTTAGGTACCATAATTTCTGCTCCGGGCTTCACCTTCGGATAGTTATTAAAAAACAAGAACTTCCTTGCTGCCTCAACAGATCCATTGGCATATTTAATATAAGCACCTTTCTTGTGAGCATAAGCCGTATATCCACCCGCACCATTGATATATTGCTTAAAGTTTTTACTTGGCAAATACACAATCCCATTCGGGTTAAGCACTTCCCCGGTCACTTTAACAATTTGCAATTGTCTTGGTACCCGTACAATATCTCCATCCTCAACAATCAAATCATATCTGGATTGGGGTTTTTTCAAAATTTGAGTTAAATCAATTCCCACCAAATCCGATTGAATCAGTTTTTCCTCCACCTCAGCTTTAGCTGTATCTTTTGTACCGACTTCCTGCGCACGTTTCAAGCTTAAAAACTTCTTATCGTCTTCTTCCTTATTGTTAATGGCGTTCTTGTCATTAGGATTCGCCTTTTCTGCACCTGGTCTTTTTAAGGAAGCACCATCAGGATAAGCAGTTTGCGTTAAACCACCAGCTCTTTTGATCACATCAGAAATCCTTTCATTTTTCTGCATGATGGTATAAGTTCCAGGATACAGCACTTCACCTTCTACCTTTACTTGTTTTTGAATCTGATAGCCTTCTGCACTACGAATTGAAACCACATCAAATGGTTTCAAGACAAAATCTGTATCTACAATCTTAAGATTTGGATCAACGCTCACGTTAAAGACCTCAGCCGTTAAAGCGGAGGCTGACATGGCATCACTATTTTTTATTCTTCTGGAAATTTCAATACGATTAGGAGTTGCTCCTTCTTTAAAACCACCAGCCATTTGAATCACATCTTCTAACCTCATGTTATCCGCATAATCAAATATCCCCGGCGCTCTTACTTCACCCTGAATACTCACTTTATACTCATCACGAAGGTCAAAAATCGAAGAAATTGTTACTTTGTCTTCACGGAACAAAAGCACATCAGCTTCCGTACCATTTAGCACCTTATTCAAATCAAAAGAGATTAAGGCCAGACTATTATCCGGATTTAACCTTGAAATATATCCTCTATTTAAAAAGGCATCTTCTCTGATTCCATCCGCTTTAGAGATCAAACCTTTTAAGGTTAAACCTTTATCCAATTCATATTGTCCAGGACGAAATATCGCACCTGCAATCTCCACTCTGTTCTCAAAACGATCCAGAATACTTTCTACAATGTATTTATCGCCATTTAACGGGCCATAAGTAGCAAATTTCTCAGCAGACACATCAGAAATTTTGCGTTCTTTATTTGTATTTTGTAATACTTTGACCTGAGCAGTATATGCTTTATCAGAGAAACCACCGGCAAACCTGATTACGTCTTCCAGGCTTTCATTGCTCAACACCTCAAAAAGAGCCGGACGTTTCACTTCTCCTGACATCTCCACGCGACTTTGATACACCGGAATGTTAATCACATCCTGATCTTGTAATCGGATATTGTTTTTCTGAATGCCGTTTAACAGGAAATCATAAACATCAATCGTAGAAACCACTTTGTTTCCTCTGATCACCTGAATTTTACGGAAGGAACCATTTGCGTTTGGGCCACCAGATGCATTTAATGCATTGAATACCGTTGATAAAGAAGATAGTGTATAAGATCCTGGCTTAACGATCTCACCTAGAATGGTGATTTTAATGCTTCGGATATTTCCAAGGTTAATCGAAAGGGCTGTTCTACCGCTTTTTAAAGCTGGGTAAGTGCCCGACATTTTTGCTTTTACCTTGGAGATTGCCTGCTCGATAGAAAGACCTCCAACTGCAACAGGGCCTACAAATTGTAGGGTAATAATTCCTTCCGGATTTACTTTCAGCTTATAACTAGCTTCATTATCACCACTTAAATCGATTAGTAATTCATCATCAGGACCGATCACATAACTTTTTGGGGTAGCCATTCTTAGATTTGGCTCAAAAGAAATGTTGCTGTTTGCAAACAACTCTGCCCCAAATATTTTTGGTTTAAATTCTGAAAATATATCGGCTTGTTTTTTACTGGTTGGCGTTTTAGTATTCTTGGTGATTTTATTGGTTGTAGTATCCGACTGTCTATCCGTTGAGACATCCATTCCTGGTTTAACCGCCACATCACCTGTAGTTTTTCTGATCTTGTCTACGCGATCGCGAAGCTTTTGAACTTCCCCGGGCTTCATCCCCTGAGCTGCTGCCATTTGCTCTAGCTGCGCATCGCTGTAACCAACAGATTCAGCGCGTTGAATCATTTGTTTAATCTGCGCATCCGTCAGGTCATCGACCTTAGTATCTGCATAATTAGCTTGTGAATAAGCACTTTGTGCAATCAGCACTGCAACAAAAAAAAGAACAGCTGTAATGGTATTTTTAAAGTTCATATAGTAAAATTTGTGGCCCCCGTTCTGATCAATCAGAACTTTTACTAAGGAGCGGAAGCCGCCCCCTTTTATAATCTATTGTACTATTTTATATATTATTCAAAATAATTTAAAGTCTTATAACCGCCTTGTTTCAGGTACTCATCTTTCTTCATCAAATGAAGGTCCGAATGTACCATATCCTTAACCAAGGCCGGTAAATCATATTTTGGTATCCAACCCAACTGCGTATTTGCCTTTGTAGGATCTCCCAGTAACAAATCAACTTCTGTTGGTCTGAAGTATTTTTCGTCCACCTGAACAACAACCGTACCCGGTTTTAAGAACTCTTCATTTAATCCTAATTTTTGTATAAGTTCCTGGTCAACATCGATAATCACACCGCGTTCATATTGATCTTTTCCGCTAAACTCAACCTCAATTCCCAATTCTGCGAAACTCATTCTCACGAAGTCACGAACAGTAGTAGTTACCCCGGTTGCGATCACATAATCTTCCGGTTTTTCCTGTTGAAGGATCAACCACATGGCCTCTACATAATCTTTAGCATGACCCCAGTCTCTCTGCGCAGATAAATTACCCAGATATAAACAGGTCTGTAAGCCTAAACCGATCTTACAAGCGGCACGTGTGATTTTACGCGTTACGAAAGTTTCCCCTCTTACCGGACTCTCATGGTTAAACAAGATCCCATTACAAGCGTACATATTATAAGCCTCTCTGTAGTTCACTGTGATCCAGTAACCGTACATTTTAGCCACAGCATACGGAGAACGCGGGTAGAATGGCGTAGTTTCACTTTGTGGAACCGCCTGTACCAATCCGTATAATTCTGAGGTCGAAGCCTGATAAATTTTAGTTTTTTCTACAAGACCCAGAATTCTGATGGCCTCCAATAATCTCAGTGGACCAATCCCATCGGCATTAGCAGTATATTCTGGTGTTTCAAAGCTCACTTTAACATGGCTCATTGCCGCAAGATTGTAAATTTCGTCCGGCTGCGTTTCCTGAATAATCCTGATCAGGTTGGTAGAATCTGTTAAATCGCCATAGTGCAATTTGAAGTTCAGATTTTTTTCATGCTGATCCTGATACAAATGATCTATACGCTCTGTATTAAACGAAGAAGAACGTCTTTTCAACCCATGCACAAAATATCCCTTTTTCAGTAAAAACTCGGCAAGATATGCTCCATCTTGTCCTGTGACGCCTGTTATTAATGCAACTTTCATTTATTATTCTATCGTATAGGTGTAAGAAGCAAATATATAGGATTTTATTTGAATTGTTGGAAATTCATGACAATTGGAATTGCAAAAAACACGGTCTAAACCACACTTCATTCGATATCAGAATTTTGTTGTCGGATAAAAAATGAAGAATTCGGAGAAAACAGCAAAAAGTTTTGAAAACACAGGCAAAATTTTTGTGTTTTTAGAGAGAGAGGGTGTTTTTAAGAACGGGAAGGCTGGAGAAAAGCGTGGTTTCTAGCCTGGTTTAGAAAGCGCTTTGACAACAAGAGCTGATTCACAAGATTAGGAACACTCTGCACTGACGTATTGTTAAATGAAGATTCAACTACTCGAAAAATTCCGAATAGTAAACTTTCTATACCCATGGCGCCCCCCCAAGCGCCATGGGTACAAAATCAATTAAGACACCATCCCTAAATACTGGCTATTAGAGTTCGAATTTTTAACACCCTTTACCTTAACACCTACGGTAAATACATATACATGCACCCAATGCCCGACCAAATCGCCCAGCAGAAACTCAGCCTCCTGACGATTAACAGGAGTAAGGTTAGGTGTATAAAAAACTTTATGCTGATTATCGTCATAAAGAACCAATGAGATCACATTGTACTTCCCAAGAATGTTATCACACTTATCCCAGGTTAAGCGAAAAAGACCGCCGCCTTTATCTTCCATTTGTAAATTACCCAATCGGGCTGCATACCCTTCACTCAACTTAAGATCAACCACATTTAGCAAAATCTCTTTATTGTATCCGATAATCATTCTAGGAAGATTGACCGCGAGCGCTTTCGTTTTAGGGGTCAAACCAGACGCCTGGTTTTTAAACCCTACATCCAACACTTTCGAAAAGGGCTTTAAAAAAGTCTTTAAGACTTCAAATTTTTCCCGTTGAATTCGTTGACCTTCCGTTAAAGGCTTCTTCGGAGCCAAAGGATCCGGTACGTCCCTGACCAGGGATTTATCATTTTTACCCTGATCTACAGTTGAGCCAACATCTCCTGATAGATGACCACAAATTGATTTAATTACAATTGCCATATTTTATAAAATTTAAAAGATAAATAAATACCCAACCCACAAACCAACACCCATAACATCCAATCCAACTTTGACTCCCTAACCAGCAACTTTTCCTCCGCTGCGTACTTCTCACTACTCATTTCCGCGCCCAGCTTTGCACGATATCCCGTCCCTTTTACCTGAACCTTTTCTGCCTCCCCAAAAAAACCTGTCCCCGGCGAATAACTAAACTCCCCTTTCGGCCAGATCAGCACTTCCTCCTGATAACTACTGGAATCACTATAAAAGCGAAGCACCGTAGCTTCCGACGCTACCTCTTTCGAACTTTTTGCCGTATTTTTAAAAAGACCGCAACCGGTTATACCCGCTAAAAGCAGCAACCATAAACGCTTCACAGTGTCCTCCTCCCATTGCTAACCCAATCTGCGATCTTATAAACCGTTTTCCGGTGCCTCCGCTTCCGGTATACCCCATCACCTTCCCTACTCCCCGTAATATTGGTATTGCCTTCTAACGACACCAACCAATCGCCATCTTGTTTTTCAATCATGCCGACATGCGCGATCCGTTTTTTCTCCCGAAAGTAAATCCCGATCAGGTTTCCAGGTAAGGCAACGCTAACCAACCGGGAAACAGGAAATAAATCCGGCGACCAGCCTGATCTGGGTTTTACAAAACCTGCTTCGGCAAAAACCCAGCTGATATAGGCGGCACACCAGGGCTCCGCCGTCTTTAAGCCAACACTGGCTAAAAATTCAGCAACCCGTTTACCGTCATTCCGACCGGTTTTCTCCCTCAATCCCAACTCGCCCTGCGCAATTTTGACCAGCAACAATCGATATTTGACAACCTCAGCTTTGGACAAAGCCTCTACTGCTGGTTTTAGCACAATGCGATCAGGCAACCCGTAGCTGCCAACAAGAGCAATCCAAAGGAGGCCAGAAATAAACGAACTTGCTGCCATAATAAAAGGGTGTTAAACTGTAAAACCATCAATGAAATAGCGGGTAGCCCTATGGCCATCCAGGCCTGATTTAAAATCCACCAGGCTAAGCCCGTGAGTAGTAAAAAGCTGATGATACTGAGTAAAACCAGCAGCCAAATGCTTTGATCTATAGTTCCGGTCGTGTCGTCCATCCCCCGAAGCACGATTGGACCGAAAGTCCATAAGAACATTAACAGCATAAAAATCCCCGCAGGCTCTTCCCATCGGAAGGCCGGTAGCTTTAATTTTTTCGTATTCATGATTTCTATTTAGATAAATTAAGAGATGAAAGAACCCCGGCAGGGCCTCATAAACACTGCCGGGAGATCTTTGTGATTAAATCAAAATGGTGACTACACCGAGGTAAGCCGTAGGAGAAACCTCCTTATTCTTTACCGAAGAGAAAAACAGCCAGCAATGCACCTGATCGCCAACAAAAGAACCCGGAACATATAGGGTCACAGGGCTATCTCCCCTGGTTAATCCATCTGCCGATTTTACGGACTTATGTTTGTCCGAATTGTAAAGCAGTATATGCACCTTATCTGTGGCATCTGTCACCTTTCCAGGCTTCGTATCCATTACCCAGGTTAACTCAAGCGTTTGCTCCGGAAGCACCTGAACACTTAATTTCGTACCCAGACCCAGATTTCCGTCTCTGCTGAAACTGATATTGGGATAATCCAATACGTAATCCGGATAGGCACCAGTGATATAATTATTCAACACTTGTTTCGTGAAGATATTGGCTGGCGTCACATTCCCAGGCATCCCCCTGAATCCGACATTAATCATGTCAGCAGCATGTCCTGCTAAAGTGGTTCCCAGTCCAAATCTTGACCGCTGATCCTTCTGCAGGATGGAGGCCGGTTTACTTGATTTCGCCGGACGATTTTTTACAACATTAACATCTTTCCATCTTGCGGCAACTACATCGCCAACTCTACCATTGAATGGTCCAAAAACTCCAGGTTTATACGTTCCCATAACTTTAAATTTTAAAAGGTTTAATTATTCTGTTTATTCAAATCAATTGTATACCGGTACTTTGGATTTGTTGAACGAATGTAAAGCGGCAAAAAGTAACGTCCTAATTTACAAGGCAAAACTGCCGGAGATTGCCGGAACTTGCCGCTCAACTGCCGGAATCTGCCGCTCAACGATTCGCCCTCATGCTGGAACTCAGCGTTCTTTATTCACCCGGTTAAACACATCCGACTTCAAATAGTAACAGGTTCGTCCCTTTATTTTAAAGCGTAGATCCCCACCTTTACGCCAGCTATAAAGGGTACGTTCGCTCCTTTTAAAAATCTTCATGACATCATGCGTACTTAGCCAAACCTCTTCCTCCACAACCGGCAATGCAGCGGGTTCCAGTTTCAATAAAACATCCAGCTGCTTCTCCTGTACTTTTAACAGCTCCCTGATTAGATGTAACAGCGAATTAAACGCCTTCATTACCAGGTTACCCTTCCGGTATACACGCTATTGGAAATGGTCTTTCTATCGTTAGAAATGAAGGCGATATACGTTTCTGCAACTACGCCATGCAGGATATCGAAAATGGGCAGCAGATCGGTTCCCTGATCTCTGGTTGCACCGGCAGTCTTATAGGCCGCCCTTTTTAAAGTCGGGAAATAAGCCACCAGCATCACCTGATCCGACCAATGTGTGCCCGTCAGGCCCTTTTGCGAGCCCCAGCTAAAATTAAAACCCTTTTCCACTACCGATATCACTACTTTTTTAGGCAGGGGCATGGAGCCATAACTGAGCAATACCTTTGGGAAATCTATTTTGATCTTCGGATAATTACCTGTTGAAGCATGCTTCCAATGATAACGGAAGGCCTGATTAATCGGATGCTGCTTAATTCGACGGGCATCTGCTTCATACCCGACGAGGATGAATTCCTTAAGTGTCAGTAAAAATTTAGAAGTCACTTTAGTCCGCAGACGAATCGCTTTCTGGAGATCCGTAGCTGGTTTATCCGATTTTCCAATCGAACGGGTGACCAGCTTTCCATTCAACATATAAGTCACTGTTTTGCCAACCTTACCGTGGTGACGGCCATTTTTGATAGTTCCCATAATTAAAAAGTATTTAGTTTATAAATGATAATTCGTTTGGTAATAGGCATGGATACTAGTCGGGAAGCGCGTTTATTCTAGTTACGGTTGCCTAAACTATAGGAAAGGGTCTGGATAATTAAACCCACATCAAACTATGAACAACCTATGATGAACCCTTTCCATACTCTATCTGAAGATGCCACTCTTCCCGACCACAACCCGACTACTTCCCCTTATCTTCCGTCCAACATGGCCCGGATCATTTTCATGAAAAATTCTATAGCAGTCCAGTCCCTGATAAACAAGCTAAATCTAAAGCCGTCAATTGGCTCATCTGGTTCAAAAGCGAAATTTTCTTCTTCCAAAAACAACCGGTTTTCCATGAAATTGGCGACCAGGGAGCCACTGATTGGCGTTTTAAATTTTAAAAACCCAAAAGTTCCGGAATCGGCAAAGGTCAGTGTCGCTAGTCCAGACAGGTAATTAACAACCATCATGTTCCATTTATAGGCCGCTGAAACACAGCATTGATTTCCTTTTTTCACCTGAATCCTCAATTTTGAACTCGATAAAGCGAGCAAAGCCGCTTTTTCTGCCGACTGATTCCAGGTGTTGATCACCATTTTTGCCCTTTCCTTAAGCGCCACTATAAAATCTTCGGGACCTGCCACCATACAGACCCGGTGTGAAACAGGGGTTACTTTGCTGTAAGGAGCGATGTAAATCACCTTTCCACTTTCCAGAGAAATGGGTAGCGGCGCATTTTTTTTATGGAGAAACTCGTAATCCTCATCCAATACCAGGATACAAAATCCATATTTTTCGGCTAATTCGACCATCTTCCTCCACCTTAAACGAGTCATGCTGACCGGAATAGGAAAATCAGGAGCCGGCCTCAGGAATACCACTTTCACCTTTCCGGACAGACAAATATCTTCCAGCTTTTCTGCCGACATCCCCTGTTCATCTGTCCCGGTAAAGGCCAGATTTAAGCCCAGTTGTGCCGCAGTCTCTACCAGCTCAAAATCATCTATAGAGGTCATCACCATCAAATCTTCCGGCTCCGTGATCATTTTTAATACTTTATGAACGGCCCTCCCATTTGGAATGGCGCAAAACTGCCGCTCATGGTTAACGAGCTTTCTGTTTCGGAGGATCCCCAACATATCTTTAGCAAAACAAGCGCGCCTGAAAGCCATTGCTGAAGGGAAATTCCCGGGCATTTTATTCTGATTGGAATTAAAGCCCGTCGATGGCCCTGTGGGATAGGTGCTGCCCAGCGTCAGAATATTCAGTCCCTGATGTTCCCCGGCCCCTGAACGTCGGACTGGCTTCTCCTGAAATGAAAACTGCGCAGAAGCGGCGACCTTAATGGCCGGATTTTTTTCCTGGCGTGAATACATAAATGTACCCTGCCGACCCCTTGAATAAAGGATCTCTTCCCGTGTAATCCAATACCGGTAAGCACCTGCTACCAGGTGTCGCTGAACGCCCAGATCCTTAGCCAGGATCCTCACTGAGGGCATCATATAGTGATCCGGATGATTACCGCGGTTATACGCTTCAGCAATCAACTCAATCAATTGTTGTTCAGTGTCTTTACCAACAGCAGAAGATTTTAAATTACGGCTTGAATTCCAACTGATAAGAAAATGATATCTTTTCATAAAAATTAATATTCCTCAAACGACATATCTGAGTAATACAAATAGTCACCTATAATTATCAAATTCCTAATTAAAAATACTGTCTGTAGAAATGAGGCGCAACTGTCTGTAAAAAACACCAATTTATTAGATTAAATATTATTTAAACACAAGAAAAACAACACCTTAACACTAATAAGTAATATTCAAACATTTAAAGGAAATAAAACTGGTTTTTCTAAATTAAAATGTAGAGTTTAGTCCAGATCATAGCAGATTGAATTTTAAAACATGCGCATTAGGCATAAAGATGATGCGGTAACCTACTGGTTTTCTGGAATTCATCGCAAATCATCAGATCTATTTACTAAAATCATTAAACGAAATATTTTGACCTTTAATTATTGTTTTAATTAATTATTTGAGCGATATTCGATAGACAAGATTGAAGAAGATATGGAGCTCAATGATCCCAGGCAAAGCAATAAGTATGATAAGATATTTAAGGAAAATATGGATGCGAATCTGGAGGGAATAGTCGCACAGGTATTGAGTATGAAAATCACCCGCAGCGAGGAAATCGCTGATGATTTACAACAGACCAAAGAAAGAAAACCAGACCTGTTAAAAAAGGTGCAGGATGAAAATGGTCAGGTGTTTATTTTACACATCGAGTATCAGCGGCAAAATGATCAGAATATGGCATACCGGATGGCGGATTACTGTATTATGCTGCATAAGAAATATAAGCTGCCGGTGAGTCAGCATATGATTTACCTGGGGAAAGAGAAACTAAACATGCCTACGCATATTGATACGGCAAACCTGAAGTTCTCTTATGATGCAAAAGCGATTAGTACGATTGATTATAAGCTGTTCCTGTATGATGAAGGGATTGAAATGAAGCTCTTGACGATCCTGGCCGATTTATCGGCAGTAGAGCCGAAAGTGGTGTTAACGGAGCTGGTTATGGAGATTAAAAGAATAGCAGTAGAAGAACTTGCCTATGGCAAATATATTAACCAATTAAAAGTCTTTGCCCAATTAAGGGACTTAGAACAAACACTAAAAGAAGTTATGGACGAAGTAGAGAATTTTTATGTGAAAGAAAAAGATCCCTTTTTTATGGGAGGAAAAAGGGAAAATAACCTGGAAAATGCACGTAAAATGAAAGAGTTAGGTATATCTATTCATTTAATCATTCAAACAACTGGTTTAACGAAGAAAGAAATCCAGCGTTTAAAATAATAGCGTAAACACATCAATTAAGGGACCTGGGACCAATAATAGAAGAAGTTATGGACGAAATAGAGAATTTTTTTACAAAAGAAAAAGATCCCTTTTATATGGGAGGAAAAAGGGAAGGCAAAAGGGAAGAAAAGTTAGAAACAGCGTTAAACATGAAAAAATTGGGTATATCAATTCTTTTAATAGCTAAAGCAACCGGTTTAACCAAAGAACAAATCATGAACATCGATCTCGCAAAAAAACCTTAACCACTTTAACCCTTTTTTTTCCGCTTCCGAAGCCAGATTAAGAATCCGCTAACCGGTAAAGTCGCACATATAAAGCTGGCAAAAAACGCAAGCGCTTGCGTTGGCCAGCCATATATCCGTCCGGTATGAATCGCCTCATTAGAATTACGCCATTTCATGGCCGTTTTTTTATCCTGGTGAAGCATCTTGTCGAATATTGCGCCCGAATTATGGTCAATAGAAAAGTAGCTCATACCCAACCAGGCATCGCCGCTATCGCGCATCACCACATAGCCGGAAGCAGATTTTTCTGTTTCTGTGGGAATACTGATGCCAATGGTTTCAAAATTCCCTTTCGCCTGATCGCGAAGGGCAAGCAATGCCTCATCCAATGCAATACCATGTAATGGTGATATCGCAGGTACAGGCTGGACATTCGCCAGGAGTACCCTCGTGTTTCCACCCAATACTTTCAGCATTCCGGATTCCCACCATTTGAAGGACCAGCTGAGTCCGGTGATCACGATCAGTAAAGCAAAAGGCCATACATATATCCCCAGAACAGTATGTAACTGGTGATTTACCTTTTTAAACTTACCGGCAAAGTCGATTTTCAGTTTCTTACCGAAGTTCCTGAACTTCTTAGGCAGCCAGATGATCAATCCGGTGATCAACATCAGCAAAAACAGCAATACGGTGATACCGGTGACCAGGCTACCGATTGCCTTTTTCAGCAACAGATATCTGTGCAGTTGCAACACGACATTGAAAAACTCATATTTCATGTTGACTTGTCCCAGCACCGCTCCGGTATATGGATTTACATATACCTTGCTGAAATACTTGACCTGATCAAAATACGTGATCCCTTTAGCCTTTTTATTGGCTTCCTGCGCGATGAACACATAACTTTTATCCGCCGCAGCTGCGATCTCAATTTTAGTAATTCTATTTCCTTCGGGCAAAACCTGTGCTGCTTTTTCAGCGAGTACCGATAAAGGCAAAGGAATCCTGGTTTCTGCTTTTACCTCGACCAGGTCTTTATGAAAAAGATCAAACAGCTCCTCATTGAACACATTGATACAACCGGTAATCGAAATCACAACAATCAGGGAACCGATCAGCAGACCGCCCCATAAATGTAAAAAAGCAGCGAAAGGTTTAAAACGCATACGCCATGCTCAGGTTAAAACGTGCGCCATTCGCTTTGATATAAGAATCTGTGCGTACTTTTCCTTGCGACAACACCGGGTAATAGTCTGCATTCAGCAAATTATCGATACCCAATTTTACCGTCACTTTAGGGGTAAAATGGTAGGCAGTATATAAATTGAAGAAATTAAAGGAGTTCACCGGACCTTCGCCTAAGGCATAGTTCCCTTTAGCATCTGGCTTAAACTCTTTTCTCGAACCCGAATAGATCCAGAATAAACTCAGATCCCAGGCCTTCACAGGAGAATAGCTCAGGCTACTGGTAAACTTATCAGGGCCAATTCTGGTGGTTGGCAAAGCCAGTTTCTTACCATTCACTTCCTTTGTACCCGTCATATGTGAAAATCCGAAAGACATAGAAAGGTTAGGCAGGAACGTATAGTTTGCGGTCGCCTCGAAACCAGATACACGCTCTGGTGCTCTTTCTGGAACTGCCACTCCATTTACATCTTTTAAGCTCGATCCCAAATCCGACGTACTCACATAATAAGCACCCGTCACATTTAAACGCTCCCAGGTACTGCTAAAACCGACTTCATAATTGTTGGTGATAATGGCTTTCGTTTCGATTTTGCTCACATCATCTACCGCACTCAGACGTAGCGTTCTACCCAGATCGTACAGAGAAAAACTTTGAGAAAAGCTCACAAAAGGATTAAACAAACTCCATTTACTATATCTTAATCCAGCATTGTACACCAAAGTATGGTAACTTAAATCGGCACCTTTAACCGCTACCCCACCGGCATAATTTCCAAAAGGGATGGTGGTATAATCGGGAACACCGAGTTGAATGTTTTCATAACGGGCACCGGCTTTAAAGACCAGATTCTCGAATAAGAAAGTCCGCAGTTGCGCGTATGGCGCATAATTTTTCATATTCATTTCCGGAACAAACTCCCTACCGTCGGTCAGGTTTTGTTTGGTCACATCGTTTAACATATCTAAACCGTAGGTTACGTCCCCTTTTAGCTGATCCAGCAGATGGTATTGCGTATTAAAATTAAACCTTAATCCCTTTTTCTTAGAGGCGATTGCAGAGTTCCCTGCTGGTTTATAGAAATCAGAATACTCGAAGATAGAGTAGAAATCCTGCATATACAGGTTCACATTCAGGGAAGTCCCCTTAAAAATCTCCTGATTGGTATACTGAATATAGGCGTTATGGTTGTATGGGGTGCCTTGTTTGTCGCCGATTGGAGTACCTGGTTTTCCGGTAATCGGGCGAACACCATAAATCCCCGCAGAATCCACATAACTGCTGTTTTGCAGGGTATGGTAGTAATTATACATCACTTCGATGCGGCTCTTTTGGTTGAGGCTATACCCTAATTTGGCATATAAATTCTTGCTGCTGGTCTCACTTAGCGACTGAAAAGGGGAAACGACTTTTCCATCTGCATCTTTATTGACACCTGTTTTTTCATAAGTACCGCTCAATACGTAATCCAGCTGATTTACTTTTCCGGTAAACAACTGCGAGAAACGCGAGCCTAAGGAATGCTTCGGACTAACCAGGGAACCCATTGCAGATACTTCCGTCAGGGAGCTGATTTTTTTGCTGGTATCGGCCTTTTTGGTAATGTAATTGATGATCCCACCATCGGCACCATTGCCATAAATAGCGGTAGAACCTTCGATTACCTCAATTTTATCGATCACAAAAGGGTCGATACTTCTGAAATCACGCTCGCCATTTCTCAGGGGCGTAGATTGTGGAATCCCGTCAATCATCACCAATGCATTTCTGCCACGCAAGGTTTGCCCTTTGTTCACCACCGTATTGGTTCCAAGAGTTAATGCCGGGATGTTATAGGTTAAAATCTGGTTCAGGTCGGTAGAAATACCCCTTTGCATCTCGATCTGTTTCGAGTTTAAAATGCGTACCGAGGAAGGCACATCTTTTAGCGTTTCCGCATTTCTGGAAGCGGTAACGGTCACCTCATTCAGGTCGCCAGCCGCAGTTAACAGCCTGAAATTAACGGTTAGTGCTGCTGTTCCTTTTAATAACACCGTTTTAGAAACCGGTTGATAGCCGACAGCGGAGGCTGTTAACACATAATTTCCGCTATCTAAATCCTTAAACGTATAAAAACCAGTCAGGTTTGTCTGACTGGTTTTATTATAATTTTCTGATAAGGCTCCGGGCGCAGCTTTTTTGGCTGTCTCCAGGGTATTCCCTTTCAGGCTGATTACGATATTAGCAAGTGGACTTCCTTTTTTGTCCGTCACCTGACCTGTAATTACACTTTGAGCAAAAACACCCATTGGCAAAACCAATAAGCTTAGTAGCAAAAATCTTTTTATCATCCCCTGCACCCTATTTGAATTTAATCTAAATAAAGCGCAAAAGTAGTAAAATTAATTTTTATTTATTGCTCCCCAGGTGAAAGCTTAATCCTATAGAGATCGGATTTAGTAGAAACTCTGATTTATTGGTCCTGGTAAAGGTTCTGTAATTGCTCGCATCTTCAGTAACTCCTTCTTGTCGTTCATAAGAATAGAAGAAATCAAGGCTACTTTCCACAAAGAGTGTGAACTGCGGCGTCGGATGAACTTTAATACCAATTACCGGAGAAAGAATAAATCCATTTTTTGAAGTTTCCATTTTCACAGGAGGTAAACCCATCCCGGCAGCCAGTTGCGCTTTTAAGACATTGGCATTTTCAGAAATTCCTACAAAACGATTGGAGCGGTATCCCAGATCGGCACCTATATAAGGTTGCACTCTTGCGAAGTTCATGTTTTTCTCAAAACCTACTTTAAACGTATAATCTGTCACATTGCCTTTCACAATATCACAAGTATTACAATTGTTATAAAAAGTTTTCGATTGTTTGACGTAACTTCCACCTAAGCGGTAATTGATCTGGTTGTCATTAAACTTCACCATAATTCCGGAAAAGTAGGTATTGATATACCGAACCGGCTCTGTTTCATTAAACAGCTTCGGCATTTGCATTGATCCATAGCCCCTCAGGGTAATGGAATAGTTGTAATCTGAGTTCATCTGAGAGAAAGCAGTCCCCCCGGACAATAACAGCATAAGAACGAGTAATTGTTTTTTCATTAATTTTCCCCCACGGATTTTAATTGAGCCATAAAAATACAGCAATAATTGATACAAGCAACACTTAAATATTTGATTTTGATATCATTGATACCGGAAAAGAATTTTCTAATTAATAGTGTCATTTGAGACAGACCATTAGGTTAAAAAGGACATTTTTCTTTTGAAAAACCTCATTTACGGAGTTAGAGCGCATCGGTTATTGTAGTTTTTCCTGATGCTAACCAAAAACGTGCCATAATACTAAAATAGCAATATTGCGTGTATTAAAGTCGGGCATCCGTGAATTTACGGTCAATAAAGGATTTCGTATCGAAGATAATCGTCCCCTCCCGCTGGTATTTTCCATAATCAATACTTAAAAATTCCTGATGAGAAACGGCTATAATAATCGCCTTATAGCTTTTATCTATAAGGATGTTATCGGTCTGAAAACCATATTCCTGTTGCACCAGCTCAGGATTTGCCCAGGGATCATAAACGGTAACCTCCATCCCAAATTGTTGCAGTTCATGGTAAATATCGATCACCCTGGTGTTCCTGATGTCAGGACAATTCTCCTTAAATGCGAAACCGAGGATCAATACCTTCTCCCCTTTCACTGGAAAGCCTTTGGCAATCATCAATTTGACTACTTTATTGGCCACAAACATGCCCATATTGTCATTTACTCTTCTGCCTGACAAAATTACCTGTGGATGGTAACCTAAGGACTCCGCTTTATGCGCCAGGTAATAGGGGTCTACGCCAATACAATGGCCACCTACCAATCCCGGTTTATATTTCAGGAAGTTCCATTTTGTTCCCGCAGCCTCAATCACATCTGTAGTATCGATACCAATACGGTCGAAAATCAGGGCCAGTTCATTCACAAAAGAGATATTGACATCCCTTTGTGCATTTTCTATGGCTTTTGAAGCTTCGGCAACTTTGATACTAGGTGCTTTATGGGTGCCGGCAGTAATGATCTGACCATATAACTGGTCTATGTATTCGGCAATTTCAGGCGTTGAACCGGAAGTCACCTTTTTGATTTTCGTTAAGGTATTGATGCGGTCCCCGGGATTAATCCTTTCCGGAGAATAGCCACAGAAGAAATCTATATTGAATTTTAAACCAGAATACTGCTCCAACACCGGTACGCAATCTTCTTCCGTACACCCGGGATAAACAGTGGATTCGTAAATCACAATATCGCCCTTTTTTAGAACACCGCCAATCATGGCAGAAGCTTTCAGTAAGGGTTGTAAGTCCGGTGCTTTAAAGCGGTTAATCGGGGTAGGAACGGTCACGATATAAATCTGGCAGGATTCCAGGTCTGTGGTAGTACAAGAAAACTGTAAGCCGGTGCTTGTTTCCTGGCTGTTCTTTAACTGCAATACCTGCTGCAATTCTTCCAGGTCTGCTTCTCTGGTTCGGTCTTCTCCATTGGAAAGTTCCTGAATCCTGAGTTCATCGATATCAAATCCGAGTACTTTATACTTTTTCGCGAATTCAATAGCAAGCGGCAATCCCACATAACCTAAACCTATAATTGCAATTTTATACGCTTTATCCATATTCATTTTTTTCCTTTAGCAACGGATTCCAGATCCTTTGATTAAAATTTCCAGATCAGCTGATCAAATCTCAAGCCAGCTGCTCAAAATTCTAAGACCCGGTTACCCGAATTTCCAGAACGTTTTAAAGGTAGAAAGAATTTTAATTGTTCAGAGGTACGGTTATTGAAATACTTGATACAGGTTTTCAACTAATCCAACTGAAAAATGAAAACATTCCTTTTATCGATCCTATGTTTAAGCTTCGGAATATCCGGACTAAAAGCACAAGACAGTACCACTGTAAAAGTAGATTTTATGGTTCCTCCTGTGGCAAAAACTGTGGTCCATTTGAACCGCTCTGATGCGGCTCTGGGAATTTCTGCAGCGACCCTTGCTAAACAAAAAACCAGACAAAATCCACCAGTCAATATTGCCCTGTTTGCGGTCGACAGGCGTACCGAAGCGGAGGCCGGAAACTCCGATGTAGTGATCGTGATTTCCATTGATCAGCTCAGTGGAAAAATAAAAATGTCTTCGATTATGAGGGATACTTATGTCAATATTGAGGGCTCAGGCATGAATAAGCTCAATGCAGCCTTCGCAATTGGCGGACCGCAGCTCGCGATAAAAACCATCAATCAGAATTTCGATCTGGACATCAGAGATTATATCAACGTTGATTTTTATGGCGCGGCAAAGATTGTGGATGCCTTGGGTGGCGTGCAGATTCCGCTAAAACCGGAAGAGCTTTCCTACCTCAATAACTACCTGAAAGAGCTGTCCATTTATGATAAAATTCCTATGGTTCCGGTAACAGAACCGGGCTTGCAAAAACTCAGCGGAAAACAGGCGGTTGCCTATACCCGGATCAGAGCCGTTGGCCATGGTGACGCCCAAAGAACAGAGCGTCAAAGGCTTGTACTCATTGCTATTTTCGACAAGCTGAAAGCAAAAGGTAAGGAAATATTTCCCGTTTTTGCCACAGAAATCCTCCCTAATCTCGAAACCAGCATGAACAATATGACCCTTTTCGGCTTTGCCGGAAGTATTTTAAATTCAAAAAACAAAACGATTGATCAGGCCAGATTCCCATTAGATAAAGAGAGTGTTGGGAAAAGAATTGACAACATCTGGTACCTGACTACCGATTTAAAAACGACCAGTAATTCCTTACACCAATTTATATACAATAACAATCCCTTAACCACGAAACGCTAATTGTAAACAACACATACCTTCCATATCTAATCGCCATGTAAACCAGCAGGTTTAATCAGGTTAACGAACCTTCCCAAAAGTTCGCCATAAACTTCTATTATCAAAATTTTATAGTATTTATAAAAAATATTATAAAACAATCATTAATTATCAGAATTAAATTCAACTTAACAACTATAGCTATAAGTTCTAAGAATTAGCAATCTCTTGATTTATTTTACATAATTTTACATTAAGTAATTGATAATTAACCTCTCAACCTAATTGTCCCATGGACATATCATATTTCCAAATTTTCCTTTCAGAGCGGATCCATCTCTTTGGACCAGGACTGGAAAATTCTTTTCGCTTCTCAAATCAACTCAACAATTATATTAAACACAACTTATTATGGAACCTTTCTTAGGCGAGATCAGATTATTCGGTTTTTATTACCCACCTCGTGGCTGGGCATTATGCGATGGACAAATGCTTCCAATACAACAAAACTCGGCACTATTTGCCCTTTTAGGAACGCAATTCGGTGGTAATGGTACACAAAATTTTGGTGTGCCAGATCTTAGAGGCAGAGCGCCAATTGGTCAGGGCCAGGGGACAGATTTAAGCCCTCGAACAATGGGAAAAACCACTGGAACAGAGAGTATTACCATCTCAACAACACAAATGCCCTCGCATACACATGTGGCCACTGTAACTAACGCACTGAACGCAAATGCTAAAGAAGGAACGCTAACGGCTCCGGTTTCAGGAAGTTCATTAGCCGCAATGGTAGATACCAGTGTAAATAAGATTCTTAGCTACAATAGTGAGGCACCTACGATTTCAACAGCTGGCGCTAGTCCCACCATTACCAATGCCCCTACCGGTAATGGTCTACCAATATCAGTCATGCAGCCAACACTTGTAATTAATTACTGCATTGCCCTGGAAGGCATATTCCCTTCCAGAAACTAACTATAAAGCTTAAAATTAACGCCCTCCTTTTAAAATTAACGCTCTCCCTATGAAGACATCATACCTACAAAAACTCACCCTGGTTATTACTTTTTGCTTATTTTTCTTTTCTGCAAAAACCAGCAGGGCACAACTGCTTGCCGGTGATCTGGCCATCATTGGGGTAAATGCAAAAACACTGCTTAATCCCGTACCAACGGCAACAATATCTTTTGTTGCCTTAGCCGAAATCCCTTCGGGAACCATAGTAAACCTTACAGATATTGGCTATACAGGCAGTGGTTTTGTCACCACACCTATTCCTCCCGGCATCACTAGTCCCGACGGAACTGCCACCTGGACCGTAACCACTAAGGTTCCTGCTGGTACTGTATTTACCATCACCATACTTGCAGGTATAAGTCCCTCTGTATCCATCCTGCCCAATGCTTATGGGAATGTAGCATTAGCTACAGACAGCTGGACACATGCTATCGCAGAACCAATTCCGATTAATGCCGGAGATACCTGGCTCCTCTATACCGGCACTAAAGCCAGTCCGAACTTCATGTACGGTTTCAGCAATGCAAAAAACCCGGATCTTGACCAAATTGACGAGACTACCGGCTGGACAAAGGATGGTCAACCACCTAAAAACCAAAGCTCTACACTTCCAGCAACCTTAAAGGCTGCAAATGCCTATACCTCTTTAATCTCTTTTAAAACCGTTGATAATCAACGGGATTTCAATGCCTATTCCGGTACTTTTTTCGGGTCAAAATCAACTTTACTCGCCCAGATTAAAAATACCACAAGCTGGACAGCAACAGACAATACTGCTGACGCTAAAGTACTGACTCCGGGTACCACCGGCGGTGCTTTTCCAGGCACTCAACCCATATACAAGCTGGGCTCCAGCGTACTTAGTGTAACTGCGACTCCGTCAACGGGAATTCAGGGGATCAACGCATCAATCGTTGTAACTGTAAATTTCAGTGACGTAGTATCTGTAACAGGCACCCCCAGAATCAGCCTCAACACCGGTGGTTTTGCCAATTATACCGGTGGAACCGGCGGTAAAGCCCTTACTTTTAACTATACGGTAGCGCCTGGCGAAAGCAACGCTCACCTTGATTATAGCAGCATCGCTGCACTTGAATTAA
Source organism: Pedobacter gandavensis (assembly GCF_032677645.1). GTDB lineage: Bacteria > Bacteroidota > Bacteroidia > Sphingobacteriales > Sphingobacteriaceae > Pedobacter > Pedobacter gandavensis_A. Next base: position 403,902 of record NZ_JAVTSB010000002.1, read on the forward strand.
ACGGAGGAACTATTCTGGATTCACAAAATGATCCTGCCCAACGCACACTTCCGGCTATTGCAAGCCCGCTTTCTTTGGCCGGTAGTAGTACCCTTGCAATTGATGGCGTTGTCCCGATCGTTTCTTTCGCTGGCTCCAGCACTGCCAATGGCAGTTATGGTCTCGGACAAAACATCGACATCGTACTCACATTTCCTGAGAACGTAACCGTTACAGGCACACCAACACTCGCCCTAAATAATGGAGGTATTGCTACATATTTCTCCGGAAGCGGTAGCCCAATTTTAACTTTCCGCTATACGATCGGCGCAAATCAGAATACTGCTCATCTTGAATATGCCGCTGCGAACGCACTTGCCTTAGCTGGTGGAACGATCAAAGACGCTGCATTAAATGATGCAACCCTTACCCTGAAAGCGCCGGGATTACCCGGATCTTTAGGCAGCAATAACAGCTTCATCATAGACACCACCATCCCAACAGTGGTCAGCGTAACCGGAACAAACGGGAATTATGGGATAGGATCAATTGTTCCCATAACGATTACCTTTTCAGAAAACATCATCGTTACCGGAAATCCTGAACTTGCCCTTAATGCTGGCATGCCTGCCGCAAAGGCAATTTATGCCAGTGGTACTGGAACGCCGAACCTGACTTTCAACTATACTATAGCGGAAGGTCAAGCCAGTCCGGATCTGGAGTATATGGGCACAGGTTCCCTTACCCTGGCAGGAGGAACATTGAAAGATGCGGCAAAAAACAATGCCCTTTTAACATTACCAGTCCCGGGATTATTAAATTCTCTTGCAAACACTTCGGCCATCGTGGTGAATACGACACGCCCAAGGGTAATGAGCATTCTAAGGAAAAGCCCGTCCAACAGCATTACCAATGCAGATGCAGTGGAATATACAGTCATCTTTTCTGAAGCAGTTAACGGAGTAGACGTTTCTGATTTTGAAAGCACTGGCTCCATTCCAGGTGCCGTCATTTCATCAGTAGCTGGATCAGGATCAGTTTATATCGTTGGGGTATCAACCGCAACTGTAAACGGAAACATGTCAATTAATTTAAAATCCAGCGGTACAGGTATTGTAAATGCGTTTTTAAATCCTATTAATACCGGATTTGGACCAAGTGATATCTATACCATTGATAAAACGGCACCAACCCTTACCGCCATCTCTATTCGGTCCAACAGCGCTGCCGGCACAAGTCTCGCCAAAGCCGGTGATATCATTACCATCAACTTCAGGACCTCTGAAACGATCAATACGCCTGTAGTGAACATCAATGGGAACACCGCCACAGTTCTGAATACCGCAGGGAATGACTGGGTAGCGACTTATATTACGAAGGCATCAGACAACGACGGATTGGTTCCTTTCAGTTTCACTTATTCGGATCTTGCCGGAAATACTGGTATCCCAAGAGGTACAACAACCGATTTCACCAATGTATTTTTTGATAAAACGGCACCAACTTTACCCTTCGTATCTATTGTAGCTAATAATGCTTCCTATCCTGCTTATGCAAAGGCCGGGGCTTTAGTTACCTTATCCTTCAGAGCTTCTGAAAGCATCACCACCCCAATAGTAACTATTGGAGGCGCAACGGTTACGGCATCTCCTGCGGGAGGATTTAACTGGGTAGCGCTCTATACGCTGCCCTCGGGTCTGGCAGATGGCGTAGTTCCTTTTACCATCAACTATACAGATACTTATGGTAATACCGGAGCGCAACAAATTTCAGTCAACACCGGCTCCATGGTGACCTTAGATAAAACTATACCTACACTAAGTAATGTGAGTATCAGCAGTAATAATCCAAATCCTGCTTTAGCGAAACCCGGAGATCAGGTGACCCTTACTTTTACTGCTTCCGAAGGAATTCAATCACCAGGCGTATTCTTTTATGGATCAGCATCGATGAGTATTGTACCCCAGGGAAACAATGTATGGACTGCAATAGGAGTCCTGAGCGCCTTGAACACGGAAGGAGCAGTTCCTTTTGAGATCCGTTATTCAGATTTTGCAGGAAATGCAGGTACTGCAGTGACTACGACCAACGATGCTTCTACCGTTAGATATGATAAAACGCTTCCTGTTCCACCTAATTTCCTGGGTGTAACGCCTGGAAATCAACAGAATACGATGACCTGGTTTTTAGACTCAGACTATGCGAAATATGAATTGATTGGTGGAGCTACCGGCGCGTTAGGTAATAATGTGCTGACCACCATTACCGCGGCTAATGCCACTAATCCAATGAGCTTCACGCAGACGGGCCTGACGAATTTCCAGACCTATTACTATGCACTTCGGGTAACTGATGCTGCAGGTAATATAAACACCAGCAGTACATTCAGCGGAATACCTCTAAATGCACAGACCATCACTTTTGATCAACCGGTTGCTGCAGAATATGGCAGTTCATTTACGCTCAATGCTACCAGTACTTCTGGTTTACCGGTTACTTTCACTTCCAACGAACCTGCACTGGCTACGATTTCCGGCAATACAGTAACTATAATAGGCGTAACCAGTCAGAAATCAGTGTCTATCATTGCTACTCAACCTGGAAATGCGAATTATTCTTATGCCCCACCGGTAGTCCGACTGTTGGAAATCAAGCCAAAACCGGTTACGGTAACGGCTACTGCGCAGACGAAAGTATTCGGTGGTTTAGATCCTGCCATAGCTGCCCCGACCATCAGTCCGGCGCTATTTGGCACCGATGTCAGCACAGGAACACTAGCCAGAGCATCTGGAGAAAATGCGGGTAATTATGAGATTGGTGTTGGTACTTTCACACTCGATCCTCTAAAATATGCCATTACTTATGTCCCTGCTAATTTCAGCATCAGCCAAAAAACAGTGACGATTAATCCGTTTGTAAATACAAAAGTATTCAACCAGAATGATCCTACACTAAGCTTTATGATTGATGTTCCCGGCGTGCCGGTTACAGGTGCACTCAAAAGAACTGCGGGAGAAAATGTAGGATCATATGGTTATGACCTCAGTGGAATGACAGTAGGTTCAAATTTTCAACTGGCACTGAATCCAACGCCTAAATTCAACATTACCCCTTTAACTATAGAGGTGACAGCGACCGCTGCTAGCAAACAATATGGCGATACGGACCCATCACTGGCTTATACTAATGTTCCTGCACTAAAAATTGGCGACAACTTTAGCGGCAGCCTAACCAGGGCTCCAGGAGAAACTCCGGGCAATTACGCGGTAAGCAAGGGAACACTGGCATTAAGCACAAATTATCTGCTTAATTTTAACCCAGCTACAGTGAACTTTACAGTGCTTAAAAAGGACATCAACATTACCCCTACTGCTGGTCAGGGAAAAGTTTATGGTGAACTGGATGGCAATATCAATTATGTAGCTAGCCCTGCTTTATTGAATGGCGATACCTTTAGTGGTGCTTTAGGCAGAGCTGCTGGTTCAGCCGTTGCTGATTACCCAATCTCTATCGGTAGTCTGGTTGCCCGTAACCCACAGAATTACAACCTGCAACTGAGTCCGGAAAACTATGCCATCACCAGAAAACCGATCATGGTAATTGCAACTGCGGTAAGCCAGGTTTATGGAGATGCTGACCCGTTGTCCTTGCCATATACCTTATCTGTTCCTTTGGCAACCGGCGATTCTTTTAGCGGCAAGCTGGCTAGAACTCCAGGATCTGCTGTAGGAAGCTATCCTGTTAACCAGGGAAACCTGGCTTTAGGTTCAAATTACGACCTTGATTTTACTACTGCAGATTTAACGATTACCAAAAAAGCTATCGCCATTACTGCGGTAAGCAAGGCTAAAAATTATGGTGAAAATGACCCTGCATTTGAGTACAATTTTAGTCCTTTGGTATCACCTGATGTGATTACCGGAACATTGACAAGAACACCAGGAGAAAATGCAGGCACTTATAACTTTGAGCTGGGAACACTAAACGCAGGTTCAAATTACACCCTGAACTTAAGTCCACTGCCTCAATTCACGATTAACAATGCGACCATTACAGTAACGCCAATTGCGGCAAGTATTCAATATGGTGATACAGAACCTGTAATCGGCTATAACTTTACACCTGCGCTTAAATCTGGTGATGTCTTTACAGGAGCATTGGCCAGAGCCGCAGGAAATACACCAAATTCTTACCTGATCAACCAGGGTACATTGGCTTTAAGCAGCAATTACACGCTTAACTTCAGCGCTGCTCCGGTGAACTTCGTGGTGCTTAAGAAAAACATTAGCATTACGCCTGCCGCTGGTCAGGGGAAAGTATATGGAGAGATAGATGGTACGATCAATTATACGTCGAACCCGGCTTTACTCAATGGCGATACCTTTAGTGGTGCTTTAGCGAGATCTACAGGTTCAGCTGTTGCTGATTATCCAATCTCTATCGGTAGTCTGGTTGCCAGTAATGCAGGAAATTACAACCTGCAACTGAGCCCGGAAAATTATGCGATCACCAAAAGATCAATTACATTAACTGCTACTCCGGTAACACAGGTTTATGGCATTGCAGACCCTGCTACTTTACCTTATACCTTATCTGATGCCTTGCCAAATGGCGATGTAGTTTCGGGATCTCTGGTTAGAGCTCCGGGATCAGATGTAGGAACCTATGCCATTGCCAAAGGGAATATCTCTTTAGGTTCGAATTATGATTTCAGCTTTAGTCCGGCAAACCTGACGATTACCCAAAAACCAGTAGCCGTTACTGCAGCTAACAAGAACAAAACTTATGGCGATACTGATCCGGAATTTACTTATACCAGCGCTCCTGCATTAATTGGCAGCGACAAGTTTAGCGGTTCATTAGGAAGAGCTGCCGGAGATGATATTGGCAAGTATGCCCTTACTTTAGGTGATTTAGCTTTGAGTAATAATTACCTGCTGACTTTAAATCCTGGTGCTGAACTGCAGATCACTAAAAAAACCATCCAGGTAACTGCCGAAGCGAAATCTAAAGTTTATGGTACTGCCGATCCTGTACTCACTTATCTGTTGAATCCGGCATTGGTGGCTACTGATACTTTTAGTGGTAGCTTATCCCGCCAACCAGGTTCGCATGTTGGCAGTTATGTCATCGGACAAGGTGACCTGACCCTAAGCACAAATTACCAGTTGAATTATACACCAGCTAATCTGGACATTACCGCTAAGGCAATTGCCGTTCAGCTGACTGCTGCTGGTAAAACTTATGGCGCCACAGATCCTGCCCTGGCTTATACTACGATTCCTGCGCTGGAAAGTGGCGATACATTTAGTGGTTCGCCAACCAGAGCCCCTGGAGAAAACAAAGGAACTTACCTGATTACTAAAGGTATATTAAGCGCTGGCCCGGATTACACGCTAAACTTTACCAATGCCAATTTCGTGATTGATCCAGCTCCGCTAACGCTGACTGCCGATGATCAGTCGAGATTTGTAGGATTGCCAAACCCTGTACTTACCGGTAAATATGCTGGTTTTGTAAATGGTCAGGATGCTTCAGTCTTAACTAGTCAGGCAGTATACAATACGGTTGCTACGGTTGCCAGTCCGATTGGAACGTATCCGATTGTCCCTTCCGGAGCGGCAGGTCTTAACTACACGATTAAATTTGTAAATGGGGTGTTAACCTTAAAAGCAGCTGCCCCAACCTCGGTATTACTGGCCGCGAAAACAGTTTATGAAAACCAGAGTTCCGGAACCTCAGCAGGTACGTTATCGAGTATTTCCGATGATCCACAAGCAACCTTTACTTATAGCTTAGTGACTGGAAATGGTGACACCGATAATGCTGCTTTCCAGATTTCCGGCGATCAGCTGTTAACCGCAGCCAGCCTGGATTATGAAAACAAAAAGGTGTACAGCGTGCTGGTTAGAAGTACCACACAACATGGTTTCTTCCTGGATCAGGCTTTCAAAATCAACCTGAATGATGTGAATGAAATTCCAACCTTAAACGCGATTGCCAATGCTACGATTTGTTATACAACGACTAGTCAGGCAATAGATTTAACCGGAATTACCGCAGGTCCGGAAAACGGACAACATATCAGTATCAAGGTAAGCAGTAGCAATGCTGCACTGTTGCAAAACTTAACGGTTACGCCAGATATGCTTTCTGGTTCTTCTGCCGGTAAAGCGGTGATTAACTATCGCATCAAAAGCGGCGCTTCCGGTGTTAGCACGATCACCGTTACGGTAAAAGATGACGGTGGCACCGATAATGGTGGTGTTGATACGTATAGCAAAACCTTTGTGTTAACTGTAAATGCCTTACCGGTAGTTTCAATTGCGGCCGATAAAGGAACCGACAACAACCCGAACAGCACTACAGTAAGTAAAGGGGAAACGGTTGTATTGACCGCCAGCGGTGGCAGCAGCTACGCATGGGCAGTTAGTAACAGCGCAGTTGGCAGTCTGAACGCCGCCAGCTTAACGGTGAGACCAAGAGAAACCACTACTTATACGGTTACCGTTAGCAATGCCAACGGTTGTACGGAGCAGAAAAGCTTTACCGTAACTGTATTGGACGACCTGGAGAAAATCAAAGCCACCAATATCTTATCTCCTAACGGTGATGGATACAACGACAAATGGATCATTGATAACATCGATTTCTACCCGAATAATGAGGTGAAAATCTTTGACAAATCAGGAAGAATGGTCTATAGTAAAAAAGGCTACGACAATACCTGGGATGGTATGCTAAATGGCAGCCCACTAACTGAAGGCACCTATTTTTATGTGATTGACTTCGGTAAGGACCGCCAGAGATTCAAAGGTTTTATCACCATCGTAAGAGAGAACTAATGAGCGCAGTTATTCTAACAACCACCGACCTTAACATCAACAAGATGAAAAATACTTATAAATTAGGCTTAGCGCTGCTTATGGTTTTCGCCATAGGTAGCAGCGCTAATGCTCAGCTCAATCCTTTAACGGCTCAATATTTTACCAACCAATACCTGATTAATCCTGCAATGGCAGGGACAGATCAGGGGCTGAAACTGAATGCCGCTTACCGTAAGCTCTGGAGCAATGTGCCCGGCTCTCCGCTAACCCAGAATATCACCGCCGACTATGGTTTTGATAAAGTAGGATTAGGCTTAAATGTCTACAATGAAAGCGCCGGTCTGCAAAGACAAACGCGTGTAGTTGGGACCTATGCTTATCACCTGAAACTGAATAATGAGGCCAACCGCCTGCATTTTGGAGTGTCCCTGGGTTTTATGAGTCAGCGCTTAGAGAATAGTGATATTTATGGCAATCCGAATGACCCTGCCGTTGGTCAGTACAACGACCGCCAAACTTATCTGGATGGTGATTTCGGTATCGCATACACCTCAGAAAAACTAACGGTTCAGGCTTCTGTTCCTAACCTGAAAAGTGTGCTGAAAAAGGATGTAATCAAACTAGCCGATGTTTCTACTTTTTATGCCGCAGCTAGTTACCGCGTGAAGCTGTCAGAAGGGGTAAATGGTTTCGACCTGGAACCGAAAGTAGCGTATAGAGGGGTTCAAGGGTATGATAATATCTGGGATGCCGGTGCGCAGTTAGCCATCGCCAATAAACAGGTGTTCCTGACCGGGTTGTATCACAGCACCGAAAATGCAACGTTCGGACTAGGTATGGATTTCAGGAATAAATACCTGATATCAGGCACGTATACGACTCAGACTTCGGCGTTAAGCGGGTATACGAATGGTAGTTTTGAACTTAACCTGAGGTTGAATCTTTCGAAATAATTATTAAGAAAGAGTTAGCAGGAAAGAATTAGCTGGAAAGAGTTAGCACTACTCCAGGTCTGGAAAATTTCATTGCTCCCTTTGAGGGGAGCATTAAAATCCCCCTGGGTCCTGTCGCAGGCTATTCTCTTTCTTTGGGAGGTTAAAGAAAACCGATACGGTCATGGTTGGGTTGACTAGCCTATCTGTGTACTAACCAATCGGTATTTCTGGGAGGCTAAAGAAAACCGATACGGTCATGGTTGGGTTGACTAGCCTATCCGTGTACTAACCAATCGGTATTTTTGGGAGGCTAAAGAAAACCGATACGGTCATGGTTGGGTTGACTAGCCTATCCCCTTTTTTGAGAGAAAAACAAAAATATTATTGATCATTTTAAGCAGGAGATTAGTTTAATCTCCTGCTTTGTATAACTTAGAATCCTAAAATTATGCTTCCAAGTCATCTTAAATTTAACTTTAGTTACGACCGGCAACAGTTGCAACAGGAATTGAATAATTGCCTGCAACAGGAATGGCCTATGCATTTCAATACCAAAGACTTTAATGGAGACTGGCGAAGTATCTCGCTGCGCTCGGCATCCGGTCTCAGCAATGATATTTATGCGCATAGTGGCAGCTATCAGGATACGCCATTGTTAAAAAGCTGTCCGTATTTCAGTAATATTCTGGAGTCCTGGCAATGCGAAAAAGAGGCTGTCCGGCTTCTGGCTCTAGCGCCCGGGAGTATCATCAAACCACATCGGGACCTGGGTTGCTCCTATTCGGAAGGTAGTTTCAGGATCCATATTCCAATAGTAACCAATCCCGGAGTGCATTTTATAATTAATGAACAACAGCTACATTTGCAGGAAGGCGAATGCTGGTATCTGGATTTCAATGAAACGCATAGCATTATTAATGAAGGAAATGAAACCAGGGTTCACCTGATTATTGACGGTATTAGAAATGCATGGACAGACGAGTTGTTCAAAATGCAGGGTTATCCAATTGATTTACCGCCTAAAGGTTCATCCTTTGATGAGGAAACTAAACTAAAGATCATCGCCGAACTGGAACTCATGGATACCGATACCGCCAGAACCCTGATCCTTCAAATGAGAAATAACTAAAGTACCGAGGCCTGATGAATCAATCACTTTTAACAAACTGGATTCCCTACAAACTCTCCATTTCGGAAAATGAAGAATGGATGCTCCATTGGATGGATCTGGAAAACCGGCAAATGCTGGAGCCCTTTTTTGATGAAACGATTACGCTCTGCTCCTGCCGACGTAAGGAAAAAAGACGATTGCCCAGTGTTAGTACCACAGATTTCTTATTAAAGGTGGTCGCTGACGGAATTCCACACCTTGCCCCTACGGCCTTTGTGTTTCATGTTTCGCGCTGCGGTTCTACCTTGCTAAGTCAGGCTTTTACCGGAGATTCCCAAAATATTATCATCGCAGAAGCACCTTTACTGGATGAGATCCTGAGGGCTTCAGAAAAGAAGGAAATTACGGAGGAGGAAAGAAAACAGTGGTTTATGGCAGCAATACAGCTGATGGGTCAGCTTAGAAATGGAACCGAATCGGCTTACATCATAAAGCTCGACAGCTGGCACCTCCATTTTTATGATCTCCTGCGCAGCTGGTTTCCTGAGACACCGTTCTTCTTTTTGTCGCGCAGACCCGATGAAGTACTGGCATCCCATGAGAAACGGGCCGGAATACATACGATTCCGGGAATGGTCAACAAAAAGCTACTTAAAATCGATCCACAGCTAAATTATGGCGGCAATTTTAGTCGATATGCAGCGGATGTTTTAAAAGGATTTTATGAACAAATGGGTTTGATTCAGCAGCTAAAACATCCCAAAAATGCCTTTGCAGATTATGAAGATGGGGTATCCACAATGGTCGCAAGATTTTCCGAATTTTCGGGGATCCGGATTAAAGATCAGGAACAGCTCAACAACCGCCTCAATTACCATAGTAAAACAATCAGTTTACCTTATCAGAAAGACCGGAAGCCGGAGCCAAGGCACCAGTATCCGTATTGTATGGAGGTTTACGAAACCATAAAAAGATAACCATGAAAGACTGTAGTTTCAGTACCTTATTTTACCAACATCACGAACTCATCAGAACCGGGAAAGCTAGTCCGCAAACCGAAGATTTCCTGCATACCGAAGATATATGGCTCAGTATGTATGGTCTCGGAAAATTCGAAACTTATTCATTTATCTATCGTGATTGCCGAGATTTTTCTCATTTCTTAACCTGGGCAACGGAATTAAAAGGTGCAGATTTTATCGATAAAGCAAGTCAGGAGTTTCATAACTGGCAGGAAAACAAAGGGGGCTCCCCTGTTCCTGAAGAACCAATTACGAGGGTACTCAGCGATGAACAGATACAATTCTGGGAGGAAAATGGTTATTTAAGAATTCCAGAGGCAATAGAAGCCGCGCATTGCGATCGCCTGAAAACAAGGATTTGTAAACACCTGAACCTGCATATGGATTTCCCGGAAACCTGGTATATTCCACATCCCGACTGGCAGGGAACGATGCTCCAGATGTATCAAAATGAGGATATAGAACTGGTTAGGCAGTCGCCATTCATCAGACAGATTTTTGCAGAACTCTATCAGACCGATTATCTGGTTCCAGTGCCTGAAAAGTTAGGCTATAACCCGCCGCAAACCGAAAGCTGGAACCCGGGTCAGGGAAAATTACATTGGGACCTGGATATCAACGAACCGATTAAATTCCATATTCAAGGAATGATATACCTGGATGAGGTTCCTGAAAACCGAGGCCCACTACAGATTATTCCTGGATTTCATCATCATTTCGAGGAATGGATAAAGGATTTTTCCAGCTTAGAAAGGGCGCATGATTATATCCGGATTACCGGTAAACCGGTACTTGTTCCGGGTGCAAAAGCGGATTTAATCTTATGGCGCAATACTTGTCCGCATGCCGCAAGTATGAACTCCTCGGACTTGCCGAGATTTGTGCAGTATGTAAGTTATAACCAGTTGTAAAATGGGTTTGATCATTTCGTTTTGTGGTTTGTCGGGCGCAGGAAAAACAACATTGGCAGTCGGAATTGCCTCAAAAATGAGGGAAGAAGGGATGAAAGTGCTGGTCATGGATGGAGATCAATATCGACAGTCGCTGTGTAAAGATCTTGGTTTTAGTAAAGCAGACCGGCTGGAAAATGTACGCAGAATCAAGGAAGAAGCAATGCGTCTGAATGCGGAGTATGACCTGATTTTAATGGCATTAATCAACCCATTTGAAGAAGGAAGGATTATTTCCGGCTCTTCTCAAAACCTGATATGGATTAAATGTAACCTGGAAACGTTGAGGGAAAGGGACACAAAAGGGTTGTATTTTAAAGCATACTTACCTGATGGGCATCCGGATAAAATTTATAACCTGACCGGAGTAAATGATACTTTCGAAATTCCTGAGGATGCCGGCCTGGTTATCGAAACAGATGTGATGAGTTTAGAAGAATCTCTGGATGGTTTGTATTTGTTTTTAATGGAAAGGGTTGGAAAGGGATTTCGCCAAAAAAAGCTTTCATGAAAAAAGAGGCAGGAACTACTCCAAGGCTGGAATATTTTAATACTCCTTTAAGGGAGTATTAAAATCCTCCGAGGCCTTGTCCTAGCCTATCCTCTTTTTTTGCGACGCTCAAGGCTACCATTCCAGGCAGGTCTTATCTTTGATTTAGATTTGAACAGATTTGTTTCTAAGCAAGCAAAACATATTATAATACCTGCTTTATTTTAAATAAATAAATTTATTGCGCTACATTTAACACGAACATAAATAATTTTAATAGCTATTGAAGTGTATTTACATTTCCGGATTTCCCGGAAACGGCGATACCTCTTCCAAAATCTCTTTTATGAAAACCTTAATTTTTACGAATAGCGCTTTATACTTAAATACCGCTTTAAGCATTCACGAACATTGCGATGTAGCAGGAATTGTTGTTCCTGAGGAACTAAACTACGAACTAATTGGCACCATCGCTTATGCGGAAAGCAGAGGCATTCCTTTGTTAAAAATCGCTAAATCTGACCTTGAGCAAGGTGGAAAAGTTGCTTCCTGGATCCAGGAACTTCAGGTGGAAGCGGTATTGGTGATGACTTTCCCATTTATCATTCCTGAACATTTACTAAAATCAACTGAAAAAGGCTTTTTCAACGTTCATTTCAGCAAGCTTCCTTCTTTTAAAGGATCTGCACCGCTTTTCTGGCAATTGAAAACCGGAGCGCTGGAAACCGGCTTAACCATTCATAGAATGACTACTACCGTAGATAGTGGACCTATGGTTTTCAGACAGGAATTACAATTGTACCCTGGCGAGAATTACGGTCTGGCAAAAGCTCGTTTAACCGCTTTACTTGGTGAAAGTATGCCTCAGATCCTGGAAAGAATCAAAGAGGAACAATACCTATACATTGCTGATGAAGAGAACATTGAAAGCTCTTACGGCATTCCGGAAATAACCGACCTGACCATCAACTGGGATACCGACACCGCCAGCGAAATTGAACATTTAGTAAATGCTGCAAACCCATTATATCAAGGTGCAATCACCTATATCGGCGGACAACAAGTAAGAATTTTTGAAGTAACCTCCGTAACCGGTGAATTCGACCCTGCTGAAGTAGCTCCGGGAACAGTTTTCCATATCGATCCGGAACACGGCCCAATGGTACTTACCTCCGATAAAGCATTGCTTTTATTGAATGTTGTAGGCACGATGGAAGGTATTTTTAGTGGTAAGAAAATGTGCGCAATCGGCCTGAAAGTCGGTGATCAGTTCATTACTTTAAGCTAAATTTCAATGCTAATAACCTTTGGAAGCTTCCTGGTTAACTCCTCCAAACAGAGGAAAACTACGGTGTTTCCCCATTGTTATTAACAGAAACAAAAACTCCTATCACAAAGAACTACTGATAGTTAACATAGTTATACGCATAGTTATTAACAATATTTGTTGATAACTATGCGTCAGTTAACAGCGCTTTAGGCACCCAATCCTGAAATAATCACAATTTATTGATCTGCATATTAGATAGATTCTCCTCATTCATACTCCCTCTTAATAACTTTAGGTCTTCCGGCTTGTTATCAACACTAAACTAAATTTGTATCTAAATGACTTACTGCACTTTAACAAAGTTATCATCAGGGTTATCCACAGAATATGTTGGTAACTTTGCGTAAGTCGCCTGAGAAATTGCAGTGATTTTTACCCCTGATAATCAACTACTCTTTTCTTCATTTCAGCATAAAAACAAGATAATTCTTTTCAAAATTGTCAGGTAAAGGCTTTGTTCTCTGGTGGCTTAATGGTATAACTTCCTCCTGCCCTGCTGGCATTGTTTCTTCAGAGGAATTAAAATCCATAGCTTTGCGTTTACTCGATAGACATAAAAAAGCTAAACCATGACATATCAGGAAAAATTAAGCGCGATACGTTCTCAAATGAAAGCCGACAATGTACAGGCCTATATCATCCCATCCGCAGATCCACACATTAGCGAATACTTACCAGACCATTATAAATGCATTCCTTTTGCTTCCGGATTTACCGGATCGGCAGGAACATTGGTGATCACGCATGATTTTGCCGGTTTATGGACCGACTTCCGTTACTTCGAACAAGCAGCAGAAGAGCTGGAAAACAGCGGTTTTGAATTAGTAAAACAAAAGATACAACACGCCCCTGAATACATACAATGGTTGGGTAGCAAACTTGAAAAAGGTGCTATTGTGGCCAGCAATGAAAAACTGGTTTCCATCCTTCTTGGAGACTTACTAACGCAACAATTCTCTTTCAAGGGGCTTGTATTAAGCGATAAAGACTATTTAAGTCCAATCTGGGAGAACAGACCTGCTTTACCCGCAGAAAAAGCCTACCTGATCGACGAAAAACATATCGGACAATCCGTGTCCTCAAAACTTGCTTCGGTGAGAACAGAATTGAGCAATAAAGGAGCAAACTATCATTTGATTTCTTCTTTAGATGACATGGCCTGGTTGTTTAACATCCGCGGTAATGACGTCAGCTACAACCCTGTAGTCTTAAGTTTTGCTTTAATCGGGCAAACGGAAGCGACCATTTTCATCAATCCGGAGAAGCTTACTGAAGCAGAAAAAGCATCGCTTTTAGCCAGTGGTGTACAGGTAAAACCATACGAAGCAATTGAAGCGGCCTTAGCTGCGATCCCTGAAAACAACAGCATTTTTATTGACCCTAAGCGCAATTGTTTTGCTTTTGCCAAGCAATTACCGGCCTCCGTAAAGGTGATTAAAGATACCAACCCTTCCACCAGTTTAAAGGCGATTAAGAATGAAACTGAGTTAGCGAACACCCGTATTTCGATGGCGAAAGACGGTGTAGCGATCACCAGGTTCCTGAAATGGTTGTCAGAAAACATCGGAAAAATCAAGATTACTGAACTTTCTGCCGCAGCGGAATTGCGTAAATTCAGGGCTGCACAGGAAGGTTTTGTTGGCGATAGTTTCAACACCATCAGCGCCTATGCTGCACATGGAGCTTTACCTCATTACGGTCCGACACCAGAAAGCGACGTTGAGGTAAAAGCACAAGGATTATTCCTGGTAGATTCTGGAGGTCAGTACAATTACGGAACCACCGACATCACCCGTACCATCCCTATGGGCAACTGTACAGGAGAAGAAAAGACCGACTACACCTTAGTTTTAAAAGGTATGATCGATGGTTGTAAAACCCGTTTCCCTAAAGGCACTTGTGGTTACCAGATTGATGCCATTACCCGCAAACCATTATGGGATTACGCCATTAACTACGGTCATGGTACCGGACATGGTGTAGGGTATTTCCTGAATGTTCATGAGGGTCCGCAGGTGTTTAACCCTACTGCAACACCTGTAGCTATCGAATTGGGAATGATTACTTCCATTGAACCAGGCGTTTACCGTCCGGGCAAACATGGGGTAAGAATCGAAAACCTGGTGAACACCATTACGGATGTGAGCAATGAATTTAACGAGTTTTACGCGTTTGAATCCTTAACTATCGCTCCGATCAGCACTGAAATCGTGAAAACGGAGTTAATGGAGCAAAATCAACTTGACTGGCTGAACAGCTATAACGCGATGGTATTCGAAAGATTGAGCCCGATGTTAGCAGCTGATGAGGTGAAATGGTTGAAATCTTATACTAAAGCTATTTTTAAATAACACTCCTTGTGGGTTGGTTTTTAAAGGCCAAAGAAAACGAATTTTATAGTCAGCGACTGGAATCTTTTGCCTTGAAGAAGGCAAAATTTCCTATGTCTTCTCCTACAAAACTCGTATTTCTTTGGGATATGTAAAAACAAGAAAGGGAGAAAGAAAGGGTGTTATTCCCTTCCTTTCTCCCTTTTATATTATAGAGAACTTCTGTTCTCTTTCGCTGCTTCCCTTTTTCCTACCCTTTCTCTTGCCCTATCCTTCCCTTTTCCCTCCACAAGCATATTGGACTCGCGAGATCTGTGGGCAATTAGTAAAAAAAGAAATGTCCTTAGACGACATTCAAATGTTTGCCCTTCAGCAAATATTTGAGGAGGAAAAGGATTTTCTTTTTTTAAATTGGGCTAATAGAGCGGTCCAAATGCACATAACCACCATCGACGTAAACAAGTTGACCAGTCGTATGACTAGACACCCCCGACAATAAAAACACCGTTGTATTCGCAATCTCTTCTGCAGTAGTCATTCTGTTCTCAAAAGGGATTTTCGCTTTAATCTCTGCCAGTTTCTCCACCGGATTCGGGATTGAATTGATCCAGGTCTGATACAGCGGCGTATAACATTCCGCGACGATCACCGAGTTCACTCTGATTCCGTAAGGCAACAATTCCACTGCCCATTCTCTTGTTAACGCGTTTCTACCACCATTTGAAGCGGCATACGCTGAAGTTCCACCTTGCCCTGTATCCGCCACTTTAGAGCCGATATTGACAATTGCACCTTTAGATTTTTTCAGTGCAGGCAGCGCATGATGTGCCATTAAATAATAGTGAACTACGTTTTTATGCAAACTTTCAACGAAGCTTTCATAATTACCATTTTCGAGTCCGACGCCATCATTTACGCCAGCATTATTTACTAAACCATCAATTCTACCATACTTTTCCAATACGGTTTGTATTGCTTTTTCACTGTCCGACGGGTTGGTTAATTCGGCGACCAACTGAAATACCATACCTCCGTCAGCAGTAATATCATCTGCCAGCCTTTGGTTATCGGCTGCATTTCTTCCCACGATTACGGGTATCGCACCTTCTTTTGCCAGGACTCTGACAATTGCTTCGCCGATACCTTTGGCTCCACCGGTAACGATGATTACCTTATCTTTTAATTGCAAATCCATTAAAGCTTATTTTAGGTTGTAAAAGTTCTTTGCATTGTTTCCCCAGAAGTCTTCCTGTACCTCTATAGGGAGTTTTTCGGTATAATTTCCGATCAGACTGAGCACTCTGCCATAGTCGGCTGCTAAAAGACATACCGGCCAATCGGAGCCATACATCACCCGTTTGGGACCAAAAGCGTCGAAAACCACATCCAGATAAGGTGTGAAATCCTTGACTTTCCATTTCTTCCAATCGGCTTCTGTGACCATCCCTGACACCTTACAGCTTACATTTTCATGTTTTGCGAGTTCGATAATGTCTTGTTTCCAATCTTCGATTAAACCCTCTTTAATATTAGGTTTAGCGAGGTGATTTAAGACAAATTGCTGGTTTGGAAACATCGAGACCAGTTCTTTTGCATATTTCAGCTGATGCGGATAAATGAGAATATCGTAAGTAAAGCCGTAGGCACTTAGCTTGCTGATCCCGTTTAAAAACTCAGGCTTCAGCATTAAAGCAGGGTCAGGCTCCCCCTGGAGGATATGCCTGAACCCTTTTAACTTTTCATTTTTACTCAAACTATTCAATTGATCATCGATATCAGCTGCCTGAAGATCTACCCAACCGACCACACCTTTGATAAAAGGATGGGCGGCGGCATGGCTCAATTGAAAATCATTCTCTTGCGGACTTTGATCCGACTGTACCACGATACAGCCATCGAAGCCATAATGCTCCAGAATACACTTGAGGTGCTGGGGTAAGAAATCATCGCGAAGCACGTCCATATCGTCCGTGATCCAGCTGTCTCTTACCTCATCATAATTCCAGAAATGTTGGTGTGAATCAATTTTTAACATAATCTACGAGCAGCTGTTTTGAAGTACCAAGGCCATCAATACCAAGCTCCACAACATCACCCGCTTTCAGGTATACCGGAGGGTTAAAGCCTAAGCCAACGCCCGCAGGAGTACCTGTAGAAATCACATCCCCTGGCAGTAAAGTCATAAACTGACTCACATAAGAAATCACGAAAGGGATGTTAAAAATAAAGTTCGATGTATTACCATCCTGCATTTTTTTACCATTAACGGTAAGCCACAGGCGAAGGTTATTTACATCAGCAATTTCGTCCTGCGTAGCAAGGAATGGGCCTAAGGGTGCGAAAGTATCACAACCTTTTCCTTTATCCCAGGTACCATTTCTTTCCAGCTGAAACTCACGTTCCGACACATCATTGTGTAATACATAACCGGCGACGTAATCCAGTGCATCAGCTTCATCAACATAAGAAGCTTTTTTGCTGATGACGATGGCCAATTCCACTTCCCAATCCGTCTTTACAGAGTTTTTAGGGATGGTAATGTTATCATTAGGACCTGTTAATGAAGTCGTAGATTTCATGAAAATCACAGGCTCAGGTGGCATTGGTGCATTGGTTTCTTTCGCATGATCAGCGTAGTTTAAGCCGATACAAACAATTTTAGAAGGACGTGCTACAGGTGATCCAAGGCGGGTATCCGCAGGAACAACAGGTAATTTACCTTCATTTTCTTTCACAAAAGCAGCCAGTTTTGTCAGGCCGTCATTTTGAAAAAACTGCTCGTTATAATCTGCACCGAAAGCAGAAGTATCATACCAAATATCGTTTATAATTACACCGGTCTTTTCCTGATCGGCAAGACCCCATCTGATTAATTTCATTGCTGTTTATCTATAATTTGTGTGTATTCTATTGTATTAATTTTCCAGTAGCTAATATAGCAACATGGACATTTTTATTACCCTGGTATTGGTTAATTGTTCAATTTAATAAAACCACCATCAAGCGGGTAATCATTACCAGTCACAAAGCCTGCTTCTTCCGAGCAAAGGTAAAGTGCTAAAGAAGCTACCTCTTCTGGTTTTCCCATACGGCCTATTGGCTGACTTTTCGATAACTTTTCAAAAATCTCTGCTTCTTGTCCGGCGTAATTCTTTGCGATAAAGCCATCTACGAAAGGCGTGTGTACCCTTGCCGGAGAAATGCTGTTACAACGAATCCCCTCTGCCATATAATCACGGGCTACAGAAAGTGTCATGGCGAAGATCGCACCTTTACTCATCGAGTAGGCAAAACGGTCTGAAATCCCGACTACCGCCCCAATAGAGGCCATATTTAAAATCACAGCAGAACTACTGTTCTTCAATGCCGGTATGCCTGCATATAAACAGTTGTAAGCTCCTTTTACATTTACGTTGAACACTTTATCGAAATCTTCTTCAGAAGTATTGTCTGCTCTCCCGATATGTGCGATACCCGCGTTATTCACCAGGATATCAATTGCACCGATCTTTTGAAAAACTTTAACGACTGCTTCCTGGTTACTCACATCGCAACCATAGGCATCGGCTGTACCGCCTTCGGCCTTGATTTCGGCTACAACCTGTGCTGCGGCTTCTGCATTTAATTCAATGATGTGAACGTTTGCCCCTTGTTTAGCAAAGAGCATGGAAATTGCTTTTCCGATACCACTGCCTCCACCTGTAATAATTGCTGATTTTCCTTTTAAACTAAACATATGATGATAAAATAATGAAAACTTTTATAATGAAACACCTCTTTTCCAGGGAATAAAGTCATCCTGATTCAGTAACACTGCTTTCGGTGTGATTTCTCCACTTGCTGCTTTGATACAATATTCCAGGATTTCTATGCCCATTTCTTCGATTGTTTTTTCTCCGCGGATGATGGCACCGGTGTCGATATCGATGATATCGCCCATTCTGGTCGCCAAAGCCGTATTTGTAGCGATTTTAATCACCGGACAAACCGGGTTACCCGTTGGGGTTCCCAGACCAGTGGTAAACAAGATCAGGGTAGCACCACTTGCTGCTTTTCCGGTCGTTGCTTCCACATCATTGCCAGGCGTACAGACCAGACTCAATCCAGGTTTCGTAACCGGGTCGGTATAATCCAGCACATCCACAACTGGCGAAGTCCCTGCTTTTTTGGCTGCACCCGTGCTTTTAATCGCATCGGTAATCAGACCATCTTTAATGTTTCCAGGGGAAGGGTTCATATGAAAACCGGAGCCTACGGCATGTGCCTGTGCATCGTATTCCTGCATCAGGCGGATAAACTTATCAGCGGTTGCTTTATCTACACATCTGTCGATAATATTCTGCTCTGCGCCACACAACTCCGGAAATTCTGCCAGCAGGACTTTAGCGCCCAATGCCACCAGTAAATCGGAGGTATAACCTACAGCAGGGTTGGCAGAAATACCGCTGAAACCATCGCTACCGCCACATTTAACGCCTACACACAGTTCGCTTAAAGGCGCTGCTGCACGTTCAATCTTATTAATTTCGGTTAAGCCGACAAATGTTTTCAGAATCGCTTCTTTAATCAATTGCTCTTCACTCTGACTTTGTTGTTGTTCGAAGATCAGGATGTTTTTATCAAATGATGGGTTTCTCTTTTTCACATCATTTAACAGATCCTGAGTTTGTAAATGCTGACAACCGAGGCTCAATACCGTGATTCCGGCAACGTTTGGATGGTCTGCATAAGCAGCCAGCAAATTGCTCAGTAAGGCAGAATCCTGTCTTGTGCCACCACAACCACCCTGATGATTCAGGAATTTGATGCCATCTACATTTTTAAACACCCTGTTTTTTACCGGTTCTGCAGAAGAAATATGGTCCAGCTGGAAAGATTCCAGTGAAGCTCCTTCATTGAAAGCGGTTAGCAACTGGTCTGTAAAAGACCTGTATTTATCCGTTACCGCATAACCCAATGTATTGTATAAAGACTCTTTAATCACGTCCAGGTTCCTGTTTTCGCAGAAAACCGTAGGAATGAACAGCCAATAATTGGCGGTGCCCACTCTGCCGTCTTTACGGTGATAACCCTTAAAAGTACGGTTGGCAAACCTGGAAACATCCGGTTTTTGCCATTGGTAATCGACATCTCTGAAACTATAATCCTGAGAAGCATGGTGGATATTATCGGTAGTCATCAGTCCGCCTTTTAAAATCGGGCTGGTTGCTTTGCCTACCAAAACGCCATACATCAAGACCTCATCATCCACTTTCATATCCTGGATAAAGAATTTATGTTTTGCGCGAATATCATCCTGTAAGATAATTTGCGAATTGTTCCATTCGATGACCTGTCCTTTTGGTAAATCCTGAAGGGCTACCAGCACATTATCATCGGGATGGATTTGTAAAAAACTGTTGTTATTGCTTGCTGACATCGACCTTTATAATTGAAATATTTTATCCATCATCATCCATTTCTCTCCGGGTTTAGCACCCGGCAGAGCCTGTTGATACTTCCACATCAGTGTTTCCCACTCCTGTACCTTCTCATTTGAAGCATCCATAGCATCTTTTTGCGCAAAGCTAAAGTCGTCATTTACTTCCATGATCATAAAAAGGCGGTTTCCTACCCTATAGATCTCCATATTCTCGATACCGGATGAGGTGATACTTTCTATGATTTCCGGCCATACGGCCTTGTGCATCGCTTCATATTCTGCGATTAACTGATCATCCGCTTTTAAATCCAGCGTTAAATAATACTTTTTACTCATAAATTTATTTTGAACTATCTGCGGTAATTGGAACTACTTTATGGCCTTTAATACCAAATAGGAATACCACTACAAAACATATTAAAGGAACGATATATCCGAGTTGAATGTTGTGGGTAATGTCTGCAATATGACCCATTGCCAGGGGTAAGAGTGCGCCACCAACAATCGACATAATGATCAGGCTGCTACCAAATTTAGTGTCTTTACCAAGGTCTCTGATGCCCAGCGAGAAAATCGTTGGAAACATAATTGACATAAAAAACGCGATCCCGATGACGGTATATATAGCAATCATACCGGTAACGGTCATCGCCACAGCAGAAAGCAAGATACAGATAAAGGCGTAAATCGATAGTAATTTTGGCGGGGCGATAAACTTCATCAGGAATGTTCCAAAGAACCTGCCGATCATGAAGGCCATACCAACACCAAAACCGGCATATTTTGCCGCTTCCATCTCGTCAATTCCAGCAGCTTTAGTGGCATATAAAATGAAAAGACTGAATACACATACTTGTGCTCCTACGTAGAAAAACTGGCTTACTACTGCCCAGCTCAGGTGTTTATGTGCTAAGGCATGAATGATCCCGGTTTTCTCTCCGGCTTTTTGTTCTGTTTCTTTAATCTCCGGTAGTTTCAGGAACACGAAAATAATCGCGATCACCAGGATGATGCTACCCAGGATCAGGTAAGGCATTTTTACGCTGGATGCTTCGGAAGCCAGGGCAATTTGTCTGGCCGACTCCGTCATGGCGTTTAGCTCTTCTTCTGTATTTCCTTTGGTGAGGATGATTTTAGCGCCGATAATAGGAGCTAAAGTCGCGGCCAAACCGTTGAAAGATTGTGCGAAATTCAAACGGAAAGTAGAAGTTTCCTCAGGCCCCAGTAAAGAAGCGTAAGGATTTGCTGCTGTTTCCAGTATGGTTAATCCACAGGCAATGACAAAAAGTGCAATCAAAAAGAAAAAGTAGGATTGCATATTTGCTGCGGGAATGAATAAAAAGGAACCGATGGCAAATAAGAGCAATCCGATGATGATTCCTGCTTTATATCCGTATTTCTTCATTAAAAATCCGGCAGGCAGCGCCATCAGGAAATAGGCAATGAAAACGGCCGAATCCACCAATGAAGCTTGCATCGTAGACAGGCTAAAAGACTTCTTTAGATGGGGAATTAAAATCGGATCTAGATTATGAACAAAGCCCCACATAAAAAACAGGGACGTAATCATGATAAACGGAAACAGGTATTTATTTTTGGTCATTGGTTTAGGTTATTTGGTTACTCAAAGGACGCGAATTCTCGTACATTTTATTTAATGATATTATCATATCATTAAATGATTTTGGCTACTTTTCCCTAAAAAGCAGGGTAACATTTGACAATCCGAGCGTACTATGTGGAGAAAGTGGTTTATTTAGCTGCCAGCTGAAAGGATAATATTTCCCCTTTTCAAAAGAGATAGCAGGTAAGGTTTTAGCATATAATTCCTGTGGCTGACTGATATCAATGCCCAGGTCTATTTTCTTTTGATAACCATTGTAAAGCTTAACCAGCAATTGGTTTTTACCTTTCTTTAGTGGCAGTAAAATCAGCTCGTTTAACTGGTTTTCTTTAAAAGGATTATTGTGTTTGGCCAGCTCTACGCCATTTAGGGTAATCAACACGCCATCGGTACTGGTGATCCCCGCCAGGAAAGGCTGATCCTCGCTTGCCGTGATTTCCTGTAGCAGGTAAACCGCTGTGCTCCGGTCTGCTTCCAATGTATATTTTTCATTGTTTTTCCAACCTGTTTTCTTTGTCCAGTTTAAAGCGGTTCTTTTGCCAGCCCAGGGTTTTGTTGGATCTATATTTTTAACAGCTCCCGGGAAACCTTCAATCCCTGTTTCCAGTGCATCAGATAAGTATATCGGGCCCCAGCTTAGGTTGCCGTTTTGCTTTATCGCCTCGGTTTTTCCACCTGTGAAAGTCAGCAGGTTCACTTTACCGTTTAGCTCCAGATCTATCGTTTTTCCTTTTTCCTTTGCAGAATAATAGATGACAGGCGTGTAAGTCCCGTTTTGTAGCGGTTGCAATGTCCAGGATTCCTTGATGGTGCTTTGAAATCTGGTATTGTAATCCACACCCGAGCTGCTGTAATGTTTAAAAGCGTTCTGAGAATTTAGGTTTAACCCACCCGCAAGCAAATTATGGGAAGTATTTAATCCATGTACTTCAGCAGATGCAGTAACCACAGGACTTATTCCTCCTACAGGCATCGATTTAGAACCAGCTGTAGTCCCTGCATTTGACTCTCCAGCAGACAAAGGAATCACGTTTGAAGGTGGCACGCTATAGCCATTTACAAACGTTAAAGTGATGACTTTAAACTCCTGATCCGGATTTATACTTGATGGAACGTTGATTTTAACGCCCTGATCGTTCTGCGAAAAGCTGATCTTTTGATTTTTCTCGCCCAATACGCCTACACTTTTGATCTTTCCACGGAGGCCAGGCAAAATGATCTGTCCATTTTCAGGATTAGTCATGACATGCAAATAAAGCTTGTTCGGTTTCGCCGTTAAGCTACCCCATTTGAAAGCGATATGAAAAGGATCGGCATCCGTACCATAAATTGCTTCTCCGTTTTTATCCAGCCATTTTCCGATGTTGAGTAAAATATCCTTTTCAAAGCCAACTACTGATCCATCGCCTTTTGGGCCGATATTTAACAGGAAGTTACCCCCTCTACTCACTACGCGAATCAGACTGGTTAACTTTTCTTTAGTTTTAAGGGCTTCGCTACCTCTATCCTGCCATGACCTGTAACCCCAGGTATCATCAAAGAAAGACGCTGGCGACTGCCATGGTACGCCAATCGCATAATCAGGCTCCTGATTGTCACCCATCACATTAAAATCGCCCATATCGTTCCCTATACGGCTTCCAATCATACAATCGGGTTGTAGTTTATGTACCAAATCCCTCAGTTCTTTACTTTCTGCGGCGTTCTGAGAACCCATATCGAACCACAATTCAGAGATCGGACCGTAATTACTCAGTAATTCTGTGATTTGTTTTTTATTGTATTGTACATGTTCAGGCGTGATATAATCGGAATTGCTGCTGGAAATCGGGGAAGCCTGAGGATAATGCCAGTCGATCAGAGAAAAGTACAAACCGAACCTTAATCCGGCACGTTGACAAGCCTCGGAAAGTTCTTTCAAAATATCTCTTTTGAAAGGCGTCGCGTCCACTACATTGAAATCTGTTGTAGCCGTTTTAAACATACAGAAACCATCATGATGCTTGGAAGTGATCACAATAGAGCGCATCCCTGCTTTTTTGGCCAGGGAAACTATGGAATCTGCATTCCAGTCTTTAGGATTAAACCTTTTAGCAACTCCGGCATAAGTATCGCTATAAATCCCTGCATGGGCCTGAATCTGTTCACTTAAACCTTTACTGATCTCCTTACCTTCCCATACGCCGCCTAACACGGAATAAATCCCATAATGGATAAACATACTATATTTCTGATCTTGCCAGGCTTTCAATGCTTTAGGGTCGTGTTGTGAAAAACCAACGCTACTACATAAAAGGAGTAGGAGCAGTAAAAAACCTGATTGCTGTTTTGTTGTCATTTGATCTATTATTTGGTTATAGCCCGGACGTCTTAGCCGGTTAAGGTAGCCAAAAGCACCTAAATTCAAAGTAAGCAGATTGTTAGCGGGAAAAATTACTGTATTTGTCAAAAGACTAAACGATTTTGGCAGCAGCAAAATTGTTACCTATGCGCTAAGACCTCAAAATCGGAGTTTCCCCGGACCAGAAAAAATCAGGGCATTAAAAAACCCGGCAATTGCCAGGTTTCCTATATACCACCATGCGATGTTATAAAATGCCATAAATTATAGCTCATCTGCCAGATCAGCAGCAATAATTTCAGCGTTTGCTTATTTGATCATTTTCAACAAATACGCGCCATAACCACTTTTCACCAATGGTGTAGCGATTTTACGCAATTGTTCTTTATCGATAAAGCCCATGCGGTAAGCGACCTCTTCGATACATCCGATTTTCAATCCCTGACGTTCTTCGATCACCTGCACAAACTGTCCGGCTTGCATGAGCGAAGCGAAAGTTCCGGTATCTAACCAGGCTGTTCCTCTACTCAATACACCAACTTTCAGCTTATTTTTCTCCAGGTACACCTTATTCACATCCGTGATTTCATACTCACCACGAGGGGAAGGCGCGATATTTTTAGCAATCTCTACCACACTATTGTCATAGAAATAAAGGCCTGGAACCGCATAATCAGACTTAGGCACCTCTGGTTTCTCTTCGATAGAGATCGCGCGGTTTTCTGCATCAAATTCTACCACACCATAACGTTCCGGATCAGAAACGCGGTAAGCGAATACCACGCCACCATCTGGATCAGCACTCGCCTGTAACAGATTCGACATGCCATCACCGTAGAAGATATTATCGCCTAATACTAAGGCTACTTTATCTGTACCGATAAAATCGGCACCGATTACAAATGCTTGTGCTAAACCGTTAGGAACGGCCTGTTCTGCATAAGAGAACTCACAACCCAGGTCCTTACCATCACCTAATAACTTCTTAAAGTTTGGTAAATCATGAGGGGTAGAAATGATCAGAATTTCTCTGATTCCTGCAAGCATTAAAGTCGACAAGGGGTAATAGATCATTGGTTTATCATAAACCGGCATCATTTGCTTACTCATTACCAGAGTTAAAGGGTGCAATCTTGTACCGCTTCCTCCTGCTAAAATTATTCCTTTCAAGTTATTTTTGGTTTTGGTGATTATATATTTTGTCTTTTATCCTCCCTGGTTGTTAGCCACGCTATTTTCCAGTTCCGTATACCATTCGGCACCGTACTTTCTAATCAGCGGACCTTTCAGAAACTGATAAACCGGCACTTTTAACTCTCTTCCGAAAGAACAAGCATCGTGGCAAATGTGCCATCTATCATAGTTTAACACTTCAAATTCAGGGTATTGTGTGACGCGAATCGGGTATAAATGGCAGGAGATCGGCTTTTGCCATTCTACCAGGCCAAGCTCATATCCTTTTTCGATACCACATTTGGTGATCCCGTTTTCGAAAGTCACGTAGGCACATTCTTTATTTCCATCCACACAAGGCGTCGTCAGGTCACCATCAGCATCTACTACTGAAGTCCCTTGTTCTTCGATGGCCTTAATTCCTTTTTCTTCCAGCAGGTGCTTGATTTTAGGATAAATATCCTTTAAAATAGCGGTTTCTGCGACATCCAAAGGGGCACCCGCGTCACCTTCAACGCAGCAAATGCCTTTACACTTGTTTAAGTTACACACAAAGCTTTCGCTGATCAGGTCCTCGTGAACGAGTGTATTTTGTACTTCTATCATTTTATTTATTTTACTATAGCTAAAGGATACTTCAATCCTTCGGCTGATTTAATTTCCATGGTCACTGCGCCCACTAAGATCTCCACCTGGGCCTTTACAGGCACCCTGTTTCCATCATCGGTAACCCAGAGGTATAATCTGCTATCTTTTCTAAAGATCCTACCAGGCTTAATTGAAGGGCTAAATTTCAAACACCTGATCTTTCCCAGCTTAGTTTTCACGACCTCACGGCCTACAAACTGAATCTGGAGCTGACTGATTTCATCGCCTA
Source organism: Pedobacter gandavensis (assembly GCF_032677645.1). GTDB lineage: Bacteria > Bacteroidota > Bacteroidia > Sphingobacteriales > Sphingobacteriaceae > Pedobacter > Pedobacter gandavensis_A. Next base: position 430,313 of record NZ_JAVTSB010000002.1, read on the forward strand.
AAAAATAGTTTACTTTGACCTCATCACCAGGATTCAGCTTGCTGATGTCCAGGCTACGGGCAAAATAATAGGTAGAAACCAGGTCGAATGTCTGCTTATCAGGGGTTTTAAAAGTCCCTTTTGTGGCCACTACTTTTTGCTCATTCTGATAGAACCTTGCTTTATCTTCTCTTCGGTAGCTGCCCTCACGGATCTTCTCCTGGTAGAAATAAGGCTTAAGATTTACCCGATCTATATAAGAATCATAATGATCTCGTATTTTATAGAAAATATCGAAGGAACCCGAGGTCTCGCCATCTACAGAGAGGCGGTAAGTCGGCTTACCATCAAATTTAAGGTCAGAATCCAACACTTTTATGGTGCCTTCAGCGGCGGTAATGAAACCGTACCTCAATTTATATTTCAACACTTCCCCAACCTGAAAAACAGGTTCTTTAACAAAAGGAAGCTCTTGAGCCACACCCCTGAAACTTAAAAAGGCAACAATGATGATCAATAATGATTTCTTCATATCAGGGTTTAATCAAAAAACAATCCAAACTTAATCCTTTCGCTTGTAAATCGGCACGGTAGAACAAGGTTCCCCGTACATGATGCTCTTCACAACCGGCGTAAGCAGGCTGGTAATCTCCACATAAGCGGCAACAGACACATCGATATCTGCACAGCCTTTAATCACCACACGTTCACCTGCGAAGGCATTGAGGTCTACCTTAGCCAGGGCTTTGGTAAACAATACGGCTTCCAGGGTCTCCAGGCTACCAAATACCACTTCATTGGCAAAAGGTTTAAATTTATTGGCCAGCAACATATAGGCCCATGTAGGCACGATGGCATCGGCACTACAGATGATTGCGATATTCTTTCCGGTATAGCTTGCCCAGTCGTGGGTTTTAATAAACTCTCTAAAATCTTTCTCTCTCAACATGAGGCCATGAAAAAGATTGTCTTTGATATCATAAACCACCCTTTCACCGGCATCGTAATACTCTTCCAGGTTGAAGGTGATCAAGCCACTTGCAGCTACTTTGTTAACGAAGTTTTCTTGAATGTCCATGCTTATAAAATAAAAAAACCGGAAGCAAAAATACTTCCGGTTACAAAATTACGTAAAATAAGATTAATAGAATTTCACTCTATTGTCTTTTATCTTGGCTTTATCCTGCAAAGCCTGGAAAGCTGAACCTAAAGCACGTTGAGCAATTGCCTGCATCATCGCTTCTTTTTGTTTGTAGGTATTCGCTAGAGGTGCTGGATTGATGAAATTATCTACTGAGAACACATAAACGCCACGCTCGCCATCTACTGGTTTAGAAACTTTAGCTGGTTGAGAACCGAAAACGGAACCTACCAATTTATTTTCCTGACCACCACCTGGAATGATTGGGTTAGCAAACACGATATTCTGAACCGGATTAACGGCTTTTCCTAATTTCTGTGCTACCTGATCAATATTTCCTGCGCCTTGTAAAGCTGCATTCGCTTTTTCAGTTAATAATTTCGCTTTTACTGCATTGCGCACTAAAGGCTCGATTTCTTTTTTAACGCTTTCTAATGGCAAAGCACCTTTTGGATTCACAGCAGTTACGCGTGCAATCACAAATGCATTGTCCATTTGGTAGATTTCCTTAAGGATATCACCTTTATCAGCAGCATACGCATCGCGGATCAACTGACGAGGGTTATCTAAACCTGGAGCGAAACCTTGAGAAGCAGTCACTTTATCAGCTACACCAACAGTGTAACCTTTTTTCTGTGCCAGCTCGCTGAAGTTATTGTCTTTTGCTTCGGCAAGGAAGCTACTTGCTTTCTTGTAAGCTGCGTCTTTAGTTTTATTACTTGGAGAAAGGTTTTTCTCGATATAAGCCAGTTTAGCTACTTTCGAGTTACCGATTTGTTTCTCCACTTTGATTAAGTGAACACCGAACTGAGAAGTTACTACTTTAAGATCGCCTGGTTTACCATTGAAGGCAGCGTTCTCAAATTCAGGAACCATTTGTCCGCGGGTAAAAGTACCAAGGTCACCACCTTTATCTTTCGAACCATCCACACTGTATTGTTTTGCCAATGTTGCGAAGCTCGCACCACCTTGAATCAATCCTTTCAGGGAATCCGCTAATTTAATTGCTTTATCAACACCACCTAATTTAGCTGGATCGATTAAGATATGACTTGCTTTTACTGAATCCGGAGAGAAACGGGTATCTACAACTTTCACTAATTTGTAAGAGTTGCCAGAGAATACCGGACCGTAGAAAGTACCAGCAGGAAGGTTAAATACTACTGAATCAACAGCAGGATCTAATTTACCTTTCGTTAAGTACGTATAAGGAACTTTAACATCAGAGTTTAAAGCCGCAAATAAAGAATCGTTAGCAGCAGTTTTAAAGTCGCCGGCTAATTTTTCTACCTGAGTTTTAACGGCAAGAGAATCTTCTTTTGTTGGGTTAACGCTAAAAGTTACATACTCAAATGAGCGGGTTTCAGCAGGGCTGTTAAAGCGTTCTTTGTTAGCATTGTAATAATCAGAGTAATCTGATTCTGTTAATTTCACACTTGCATCAGGGATACCAGCGTAATCAAGGGCTACATATTTGAAGTTAGCCAATTTATTACGGTTGATATATTCATCATTTGCTTCCAGTGTGGTAACATATACTGAATTACGAACCAGGTTCGAATATTTCTGTTGTAAAGCTTGTTTTTCGATTTCCGCCTGCAACATATCCCATTGTTGTTTCAACTGTGGGTTTTTTGCCTGTTGTTTTAGAGAAGCGATTACTTCTGCGCGGTTCACCTGACCAGTCTGCGGGTTACCGAAGTACTGAACAATCAGTGGACTTGGGTTATTACCTTGCAATAAATCAAATAATTCATCACCAGACACCGTTAAACCCAGACGGCTGTACTCTTTACCTAAAAGAACCGTTGCAATTTCACCGTTCCAAACGTTGTCTACAGCCATTGCCTGCATTTGGGCATTTCCTGAGCCACCGTATTGTTGTTTAAACTGCGCTAAACTCTGGTCTACTTTAGGACCAAAAGTATCAATGCTAATATCTTCACCGTCAATCGATCCGACAACCTTTTGAGATTCTGCCCAGAAAGGCTTACCTACGTTAACTGCATCACCAACTAAAAATGCAACAATTGCAAAACCGATGGCACCGATCAAAATGTACCCTGCGCGATTCCGCAAAAATGTCATTAATCCCATAATATCCTTATTTATAATTCTTTTTTAAGAGGTCGCAAGATACAACTTTTGCTAAAAAAAGAAAATATAAAATTGTTTTTGATTAAGTATTTAAAAATTAAGGAAATATGGGCTTTTAAAAGGGCAGATTATTCGCCGAAATTTTTGTCAACGTAAGTCTCACCGAAGCCTTGTTCGAAATTAAAAACGCTAAAATCCTGCGTAGCGCTGAAATTTACGGCATTGATCACCGTACCATCAGGTTTGGTGATGACCCCTTTTGGCGAGTAAAACATTTTTTTATTCTGATCCCAGGTCAGCTCTTCCGTATTGAAAGTCAGCTGTTCATCGACCACCACCACATTACGTTTAAAGATGATGATTTTTTCTACGTCTTTGGAGATCGCATAATCGGAGGTAATGGAACCTTTGACCTTCAGGCTATCGTTCAGGAAATTGATCTTTACCCCCTCTGGCATCTCCTGATAGGTGGCGCCGTTTTTAGGGGTAATCTTATCCATGATCGGGGCTGTACCCTTCGCTTTAACCACCGAAGAATCACTATAAATGATTTCTACGCCAATGGTGCGGTCGCGGTTTTTAATGATCTCATTCTTAGCAAGGGGCACGGCTTTTTTCAAGTCGTCGTCCCCACAGGAACTCAGGCAAAGCTGGAATAAGCACAATATGGCCAAACCAGAGGTAATGCCTGAGGATTTCATCAGCTGCTTAATAAAGCTTATTTTTAATAAACCAGGTATCATTAAGTGTAAATGCAAGATGCAAGTTGATGTAATTTTCTTTAACCAATCCTTTAGAAAGGGTGCCTCTCTGACCAACTTCGGCAGTTACGTTCATTTTGTAAATCGAGTATCTGCTGGAAGCCATTGGCAATCCTAAACCGAAAGTAACGGCTTGTTGTTTGATGTCCATACCATCTCTCTGGATGTAAGTCTTATCGTAAGTATATCCGATACGGTAATCTACACGGGCAAAATAGTTGTTGATTGAAGAGATATCCGGTGTGTACTGACCACCGGCAGAAACGCCCCAGCTGTCTTGTAATCCTTGATTAACACCTGCAATCGTTAGTTTTTTCCAACCACCCATTCTATAATCCGCACCAATCAACCATTTATTATCCTTTTGGATCGTGAAACCGAAGTTATGTGTTAATGGCAGTTTTAAGCTTGATTTTGCGCCATCAATGATAGAAAGTGTATCTGATACGCCGGCATCTTCTCCATCAGCTTGTCTGAAAAACTGAGAAGCTACATAAGTTCTGGTTGAGTTTACGTTAGAGGAAGCTGAACCTGAATACCCTAAGGTGATTCTTTTCTTAGTCCCTAATTTAATTTCATATTGAGCACCGTAAGAGAAACTTACACCGCCTACACTGTTTTTATCCTGTTCTCTGGTATAAACCGCATTCGGTCTTTGTAACTCATAAGTACTGTTATTCTGTAGATCTCCGAAGATATATTCTACGTTCGCACCTACTCTGAAATTCTCACCAATTGCCTGACCAACACCTAAATAAGCTTTAGACAAACCACCCTGACCAGTAAAAGTACGGATCACCTCGCTACCATCCAATTGGTTGGAAGTCTGATAATCATAACCTACCTGCGTAAAAGGCATTAAACCAAAGCTTAATCCTGTTTTCCCTTGAATCACCGGGAAAGCAAATGCGATGTGACCTAAAGATCCGTTAAAGCTTTTTTCTGAAAGGCTCCCTTGTTTCAGGGTGTTTATCGTTCCTGAAAGGCCAACATCAGCAGTAGTCATGGAGATTCCGGCATAAGAAGCAGGATTTTGCATGTTGATATTGTTGTAACCATTCGGCTTATACACACCGGCAGAAATTCCACCCATTGCCCTAAACTGAGGAAGCACTAATGGTTTCACATTTCCAAGACCATATCTGGAATATGGAGATTGAGATGTAATCTGTGCCTGGGCAGTAATGCCGGTGAACACTACCAATACCGCTGCTATATAATTAATTTTTTTGTACATATTCGAACGCAATGACTTCATTTAATCCTTTTATAACCAGATACGGATCGTGAATAATTTGAGGCGCAAAGATGCTGTTTTTTAATTGTTTCAGCAAAAAAGCCCCGTTACCCCCTGTGATCAGTACCCTAAGGTCTTTATTTTTATTATTCTGTTGGGCGATAAAGCCCTCCACTTCATTAATTACTCCTTGTAAAACTCCATTTTGAATGGCGGTAGTGGTATCGGTACCCTCCGGTATGCGCTCCGCTTCCCTATCCCAATCTACCAATGGCAAACGCCCGGTATAATGGTTTAATGCTTTAAAACGCATATCGATTCCTAAACTTATGCTTCCTCCAAAATACTCACTCTGGGCGTTCAGCAGGTCGTAGGTAATACAGGTTCCTGCATCTATTATGAAACAGCTTTCCCCTTTGTAGTAATGATTCGCGGCAATGATTTTTGACCATCGATCCAGTCCCAGGGTGGCTAATGTCTGATAATTATTCTTTATTCCGGTATTCACTCCGGTAGAGAAAGGAAAATAAACAGTCTTGTCCTTCAACAGCTGTATGATTTCTTCCAATTCGGGACCTACACTGGAAATGGTGGAGCAGACAATCTGGTATTTCTCTATCAGGCCAGACAATAATTCCGGAGTAATTTCTTTGAATGCTTCGTTATAAACAATCGCTCTGCCGTCAAAAACAGCAACCTTACTGTTTGTATTCCCGATATCTATAACCAGATTATGCACCAAATAATTGTTCTAATAATTGCACTCCAAGTCCAACCTTCATGGCACAAAGCTATTAATCTTTAGCAAGTTTCAAGGGGGCAAATTGTTAAAAAAAGTTAAACAAACAAAAAGTACTGGATTGCTAAAACCAAAATCAGGAATAAGCTCTCATAAAACCAGCGCTTTTTGGCATTAGAAAAATAGTAGGCCAGCAACACCGATCCCGGTGGCACGCAAAGCAGGAAATGGTAAAGTCTGAAATCCGGCTTGGTATAAAAGCTGAGGATGGCCACTACAAACATGATAAACAGCATCTGAAAGGCCTTTCTGGTGCTGATAAAGCTCCTGAAGAAGTTTTCACGAAGCTGGATAATCGCCAGAACCATCATCACCAATACCGGTACTAAGACCAGGTAATCGTTGTAATTGATCTTGAATACCGAAGGGAATTTATTCCCCAAAGGCAGCCAGATTTTGTAAAACATCGAAAGGCTGTCGTTCCAGTAATAGAAGACCCAGACGAAGAAAAATATGGTTAAAAAGCCTACCAGACCAGCCATCCACTCTTTTCCGTTAAAAGAACGGTACAGCAGCAGGGTAAACCAGATCATGACCAGCATCACAATAAAAGGAAAATAAATCAGGGTACCGATGGCAATCAGCATCCCGGTATCGAACATGATCATTAAAGCATTTGGAGACTTGCCAACTTTCAGCAGTTTATCCATGATCCAGATCAGCAGGAAATTACAGATTAAGGTCGGACTTAACACCAGGAAGGGCATAAATAATCCCGCAGCAGTCACATAAATCAGGGCAGGCAGAAAATTCGGCTTGTTCAGCAAACCATGATTATTCACTACCCTATTGAATAAAATCGCCTGGATATAAATGATAATGGCGGCAAAAAACGCGTTCCCTATGGGTGAAAAGCTGTTCTGAACCGGAATCTGAATAAAAAACTTGGTATAAGGTTCCAGGAATTCAAAATTCAGGTGTTCTGGCGGGTCTGCAAAAATCGCCATGCGCATAAAAAAAGTATATGCGAATAACAGGAGCAGGTTAATAGGGTTTAAATTTCTAAATTGATTGATCATGCCTGTATATTAGGGCAAAGTAAAGCAAATTATCTGGCAAAATCCTTTACTACTTTCTCAATTACCGCAGCAGTTTGATCGGGGAAATGGAACTGATGTTCCTGAGCTTGTGCCACCCAATCCTTGATGATGGGTAACCAGTTCCTGTTGCTCGCCCAGATCACCGGCAGTCCGAATTTCTTCAAAGCGAAAGCATTACATTGCTGTTCATATTGGAATTTCATCGGGGCAACCAGTAGTTTTTTACCCAGGAACAGCGCTTCCGCAGGGCCTTCAAAGCCACCACCGGTAAACAATCCCGTGCAGGAAGCCAGGCTTTTATTGAACAGTTCGTTGTTGATCGGACTAACTTCTACGTTGCCGTCTATGTAACTTAACCGGGTGTGTTTAGAAAACACCTGCCATTTTACCTGTGGAATCTGTTTCAGGATAGGCACTAAATATTTATCGTCGATTGCAGGCAGGTACACGGTATAATGGCCAAGATTGCTGACCTTCATATTGCGGATTTCCGCACGAATTACCGGTGTATAGATGAAATCGTCGTATTGTTCGAAATGGAAACCTACGTAATTCGTGGCTGGGGCGTAATATTTCATCACGAGCTGGGCCCAGTCGATACTTTTAGGTTTAGGGACTTTTTTAGATTGAAAAGAGGCCTGGTGACTTAAGCCTACACTTTCCAGTCCTTGTGTACGACAGGCCCATGCCGTAACCGGTTCAAAATCATTCAAAATCAGGTTGTAATCCTTCAAAGGAATGGTTCTCATGTCTTTTACAAACCGTGGAAGGTTCATGGTTTTCCAGGTTTCATAATGATCTACGCCACCTTTTTTACCAAAGACAAAGCTGAAACCATGCAACTGGTATTTCACTTTTTGCACCAATTGAACATCTGCCTGGGTACCGCTGATCAGTAAATCTACGTCGCCATATTGCTGCAATAGTGGAACGATTTCCCTTGCTCTGCTAATATGTCCGTTTCCTGTACCCTGAATAGCGTATAGTATTTTCATCCGCACCGAATATCTACAATTTTTACGCTTTAGACAATTTCTAATTTAATCTTTTGAAGCAGCACATGGATATCCAGTTTGCTGTGGAGGTCTTCGCTGTCGGACAATTCGCCTTCTTCGAGTTCTTCTTCTTCAAAATCTTTGGGATCATATTTAAAGATCTTCCATTCCTTTTCGGAGTACTCCAGGGCGGTGAGGTTTTCTACCCAATCCCCACTGTTTAAGTACAATACTGATCCTTCTTCGCTGGTAATGGTCTTCATTTCCGGCTGATGGATATGTCCGCAAACTACATATTGATACCCGTTTTGTATGGCCAGCTCTGCTGCCGTACTTTCAAAGCTATTGATGAATTTAACGGCATCTTTAAAAGCTGCTTTAATTTTTTTTGAGAAGCTCATTTTCTCCCTGCCGAAAAATTTAAGGACCCAATTGGTGAAACTATTGATGAGAATTAAGGAATCGTAACCGACAGCCCCTAATTTGGCCAGCCATTTGGAATGTTGCATCGTGACATCGAAAATATCGCCATGAAAGAACCATGCTTTCTTGCCATCCAGCTCTAAAACCAGTTTGTTTTGCAAGTGGAAAGCACCCAGATGCATGTCGGCGAATTTCCTTAACAGCTCATCATGGTTGCCGGTGAGGTAGTAGACAGGCACCCCTTCTACCACAAATTTCATGAGTTTCCGCAGCACTTTCATGTGTGTTTCCGGCCAGTAGCGCTTGCTAAACTGCCAGATGTCTATGATATCGCCGTTAAGGACGATTTGCTTTGGTTTGATACTTTTAAGGTATTTTAAGAGTTCTTTGGCGTGACAGCCATACGTTCCAAGGTGAACGTCGGAAATGACCACGATATCGACGGCTCTTTTAGACATCATCTTCCTCCAGCCAGAGGTCGTAAGGGCTGAAAAAGAAAGCAATCCCGACGACTAAACAAATGATCAACAATAATTCCTGCATAGGTTTAACAGTTTATGATGCAAAACTGCAATACCAAAATGAAGCCCGTGTTAAGGAATCGTTATTTGTTAAGCCATCAGAAAAAGCTGCCTGCCTGAAGAAAATCAGGTTGTTAAAAACAACCGCCAGGGTCTAAAAGCTTGCTGCATAAAAAAGGCCCGGTGTTTTTCAACATCGGGCCTTTCGTTTATTTTAAAGCGTTATGCTGCTTTTTTCTTTTTACGGTCTGAGTAGAAAGCGAAACCTAAACCAGCAAGCAGTAAGATCGAACCTACTAAAGAGATATTCTCGCCCATATAGTAAGAAACCGGCTCAAATTTAAACTCTACTTTATGATTTCCTGCTTCTAACTGCGCAGCACGTAATACGTAATCAGCTCTGAAATAAGGTTTTTTAACCCCATCCACATACATATTCCATCCTTTATCGTAGTAAATCTCAGAGAATACCGCGATGATATCTCTTGGCGCGCTGTAAGAATACACCAGGTGATCCGGGTGGTAGCTTTCTAACTTAATAGATGCCGAAGGATCTGCACCCAGACGTTTAGTATCGATTAAAGGCTTGTATTGAATGTCTACAATGGCTTCTTTCTTAGGATCAAAGCTACTGATGGCCTTCATTTCCTCATCCGCATTCTGTGCAAACTGTACATTCTGAACGATCCAGGCATTACCTGCAGCCGTTGGATTGCGTTGCATTTTATAAGAACCGTTTTGTTGATCCTGGGTGATGATATATTTCGTGTTCAACATATCCAGCACATCCTGATTCACGCTTTTAGAAAGCTGATTGTCGATCAATTCCTGGAAACGTTTCAACTTAGCAGCATGGTAACCACCAATTGTTTTGTGGAATTGTGAAGTACTCGCATCTGAGAACGTAGAGATACTTAAATCAAGTACTCTAAAGTTCGGATCCTTATCCGCCATGATGAACGTATCTACGTCACGAGGCTGGAAATGGTTGGTTAAATCGCTTTTGCTGGCGAAGTTGCTGTTATTTAAATAACGACGATCTACCTGCCAAAGGTCTGTCAAAATCACTAATCCAAGGATGATGATGGTCGTTTGCGCGTTTAGTTTCTTATTGATGAAAGCCCAAATCAGTACGTAACCAATCGCAATTAAGAATAAAGAGCGTAAAGCATCTACACGAGCGATATCTGCACGATCCTGAATTAAGGCATTCGTAATGCTTTGCGCTACTCCGCTGTTATTATCCAACATCTGAGTCAAGGCCTGTAGCATTTGAGGATGTGTAGAAGAAGTAAAGCTGAAGAAAGCAGTTGGCATTACCGCTACCAATAAAGCAAAACCACCAGTAATTGCTCCTGCAATGGTTAATCTTTTAATCAATGTTTTTTGGTCGTAACCACCATCCTGTACTTCTTTAATGGCAAGAACCGCTAAGATTGGCACCAATAATCCAACGAGTGCAAGAATAGATTCTACTGCTCTGAACTTGTTGTACATTGGGAAATACTGGAAGAAAATATCGGAAACGAAAGGAGCATTTTTACCGAAAGACAACAGCATAAACAACACTGTAGTCCCTACGATCCACCATTTCAACCTGTTTTTCACGATTAGTAAACCGAATACGAAAAGGAAACATACGATAGCACCGAAGTAATACGGTCCTGAAGTACCTGGTTTTTCGCCCCAGTATTGTTGCAGACCAAGTTGTCCGGCCAATTGCTGAATCGCCTGGGTAGGATCACCACCGGTAATTCCCTGTAATGCTTTATAAGTATGGCTTTCTGGTTTTACGATCTGGTCGATGCTGGTTGCACCACCATAAAGGTTAGGAATCAGGAAGGTGAAACTTTCGCCCACACCCTGGCTCCAGCCATAGGCATATTCTTTTGAAAGGCCGTTTTTCTCTTCGGCTTTATCGGTTGTGATGTTAGATTTTCCACGGTTAGACTCTAATCCGTATTCGTAGGTTGTCCACAGTTTACCCGCGTTTACCATTAAAGCCACCACTAGAGCAAGGCCTAAGAAAGTCATTGACCTACCGAAAGCGGCTAGTTTTTTCTCTTTAACGGCATGATAAACTTCGATACCGATAAAAATCAATAGCGCAATCATCAGATAATAAGTCATCTGGATGTGGTTGGCTCTGATTTCGAGGGCGAGGAACAAAGCGGTTAAGCTTCCTCCCAACCAATATTTACCCCTTAGGGTGAGGATTACACCGGCAATAATCGGAGCGATAAAAGCAATGGCCAGAGCCTTGTTGCTGTGTCCGGCGGCGATAATAATAAAGTTATAGGAGGTAAATGCGAAGGCAATTGCACCTACTGCGGCGAGCCATGGATTAACCCTGAGCACACAAAACAGCAGATAAGCACCTACCAGGTACAGTAAAACTGCGTCCACCGGATCGGGGAACACGGCTTTAATCGTCGAGATCACGTAAGTTCCTATATTCATTGGGTGTTGCACCCAAATCTGATAGGCAGGCATACCGCCAAACATTTGATTCGTCCAAAGAGGGCCTTTGCCATCTTTAGCCTTATAATCCATAATTTCTTTAGCAGTAGCTTTTGCCTGGATGACGTCACTTTGTGCAGGAGCTTTTCCTTGCATTACAGGACTGAAATAGACAAAACAGATGATCACAAAAAATCCAATGATGGCCAGGTGGATGCCATTCGCTTTTAACCAATTATTCATTAAGGTTTGTTTAAGATTTAAACTAACCCCAAAAATATAAAATTGATACAGATTAGGAAGGAAATTTATCGATTAGACTAAAATACTTTATTTCACTTCCTCGTAATCCACGAAATCACCTAGTTTATCGGTTTTACCACCCTTAGTTTGAGGCGGCATGTAATCGATAGTAATCGCGCCCTCAGGCTTGCTGTCTTGCTGTCCGGCCTGGCCCTGAGCTTGTCTGGCTTGGTTTTCAGCCTGACGCTGTACCTTGCTAAACATACTTTTTAGTAACATAGGAAATATCAGGCGCAAAATTAAGCGCAAAAGATAAATGACTAAAAAGGTGACTACAATAAATTTTAAAAATGCCATTGTGTTAAATTAATATTTACAAATATAGACGGAATTAGAATTTCATTATTACAAAATTCCGCTGATTATTGCTTTTTCATTACAATAAGCGGCTTAGTCCTCTAAGATTTCAGCTACGCGACCTACCTGTCCATCTTCTAAACGCACCTTAATTCCTCTGGAATGGAAGGCCGATGAAGTGAGCAGATTGGCCACAATCCCTCTGGTTAAATTTCCTGATCTCTGGTCCTTTTTAAGGATAATTTCTACTTCCAATCCTGGATATACGTCTTTTCTATTTTTTCCGTCCATTGTTATTTCAATTGATCAGCTGTCGCTGCTTTACTAAATCTTTCTTCAAATACTTTTTCCATGGCAAACATCTCATCGCGCAGTCTTGCCGCCATCAGGAAGTCCATTTCTTTGGCCGCTTTGGCCATATCTTTACGCGTTTTCTCAATTGACTTCTGCATTTCTGCTTTGGTCATATATTGTACAATCGGATCTGCGGCCATGCTGACTTCGTCGATCTCCACATAGGCTTTTGCCCTTGCAGCGTTTCCGGAGAAGTCCAGCACAGAAGTTTGTTCCATAATTGCTTCCCTGCTTTTTCCTACTGTTTTCGGGGTGATGCCATGCTCCAGGTTGTAGGCAATTTGTCTATCGCGGCGCCTGTTGGTTTCGCTGATGGTTCTGGCCATAGAATCCGTGATCCTGTCGGCATACATGATTACCCTACCCCTATCGTTACGTGCGGCCCTTCCGATGGTCTGGATTAAGGCCCGATCAGAACGTAAGAAACCTTCTTTATCGGCATCGAGGATGGCTACTAAAGAAACTTCCGGTAAATCCAGTCCTTCTCTCAGTAAGTTGATCCCGATTAACACATCAAATTCACCCAGGCGCAATCCGCGGAGGATCTCTACCCTTTCCAAAGTTTTCACTTCGGAGTGAATGTAACGACATTTGATATTTAAGCGATCCATATATTTGGTCAGCTCTTCTGCCATTCTTTTCGTTAAGGTGGTGACCAGGATCCGATCACCCATTTTAATGGTTTTATCGATTTCATCCAGCAGATCATCCACTTGATTTACGGCAGGTTTCACCTCAATCAGCGGATCTAATAGTCCGGTAGGGCGAATCACCTGCTCTACGACTACCCCTTCCGTTTTCTGCAATTCGTAATCTGCGGGTGTCGCACTTACATATATCGTTTGCGGTGCAAGGCTTTCAAATTCATCAAAATTGAGCGGTCTGTTGTCCAATGCGGATGGCAAACGGAAACCATATTCTACCAGCGACATTTTACGCGACCTGTCTCCACCGTACATGGCACGGATTTGCGGAACTGTAACGTGACTTTCATCAATCACCATCAGGTAATCATCCGGGAAGTAATCCAGCAAACAGAAGGGTCTTGTTCCCGGGGTCCGTCCGTCAAAGAATCTAGAATAGTTTTCAATTCCGGAGCAGTAGCCGAGTTCTTTCATCATTTCTATGTCGAAAGTGACTCTTTCTTCCAGCCTTTTGGCTTCCAGCATATGGCCATCATTGACCAGTTGATTTTTACGGATTTCCAGTTCTTCCTGAATCCCCCAGATGGAGGAGGTAAAACGATCTTTTGGCGTCACGAAAAGATTGGCAGGATAAACGGCCATATCTTCCATTTTATCCAGTGTTTTCCCCGTTACAGGGTCGATCAGGCTCAATTCTTCAATGTCATCGCCAAAAAAGGAAACGCGGTAAGCCTCATCCAGGTAAGCCGGAAAGATATCTACGGTATCCCCTTTTACCCTAAAGGTACCCCGTTTAAATTCGGTGGTGGTTCTGGCGTATAAAATCTCTACCAGACTATGTAAAAAGCTGTTTCTGGAGATTTTTGTGCCTACTGAAAAGCGGAATACCGATCTCGAAAAATCTTCCGGATTTCCCATACCATAAATACAGGAAATGGAAGAAACCACGATCACATCCCGACGGCCAGACATTAAGGCCGAGGTGGTCCGTAATCTGAGTTTTTCTATTTCTTCATTAATACTCAGGTCTTTTTCAATATAAGTATTGGTGCTGGGCATAAATGCCTCAGGTTGGTAGTAATCGTAATAGGAAACGAAGTAATTGATGGCATTCTCCGGGAAAAACTGTTTAAATTCTCCGTAAAGTTGTGCCGCCAGCGTTTTATTGTGACTTAAAATTAACGTTGGCTTTTGAGTTTGCTCGATCACATTGGCAATAGTAAAGGTTTTACCCGATCCTGTTACGCCCAAAAGTGTCTGATAATTTTCTTCGTTATTCACCCCTTCTACCAGTTGCTTAATGGCGCTGGGCTGGTCTCCGGTTGGTTTATAGTCTGATACAAGCTGAAACTTCATGTGTAAATTTCCTTATTTATCGTGATGTTGAGTTCGATTTACAAAGATAACGATTTATTTGCTGGCGAGGCGTCAGGAACTCAACATCAGCAGCAGAATATCCTGTCCTTAGCGCCGAGCCAACTCCCGCTTTAGATCAAGCATTAAAATCTTAACACACAATATCATAGCTCGTAAAATAAAACACAAACAGGGGCAAAACAATTTTAAATTTCAACTGTATATTAGTTCCTAAGGTGTTTGCCAGCTCCATGTCCCAGAGCACCAGATACCGGGTGATTTATAAAATTTAAAAAATACACCTATGAAGCTTCTTGTTTATGCTCCATTGATCAGCCCCCGTATCAAATACATTTTCAATTTTATGTTCAAAGAGCTTTTAGGCCTGGAACCGGAATACCCTAAAAATCTCGCGGAATTTCTCCGTTCCGATGCCCCGAAGCTTTGCTATGCCAAACATCCGGTAGAAAAAACGCTGTTTTTTAAGAGCGCCGGATTACTAACGGAGCATTCGGTAAAACGTCAAAAGATCAAAATCGCTGATTTTGGCGGGCAAGCCGTTCCTTTTGCAGTAGAAGGAAGTACCCTTCCCTTTGACCCTTTTGCCGCTTCCTTTTATTTTCTGAGCAGGTATGAAGAATATTTGCCTTTCGACGAAAAAAAGGGCCCCGGATTTCCGGCGAAGCTAAGTCTGCAACATAAACTAGGTTTATTACAGCTCCCGGTGATTGATGGATGGGCGATCATTTTGAAGAATATCTTACACCTTCATTTTCCAGATCTTCAGTTTCCAAAAAGAGATTTCAGCTTTAAGGTCGCCTATTCGCTAAATCCGGAGCATCAAAAGAGCGGGATTGCTGCCGGGTTGGCTCCCGGGGTTCATGTTAATGGTCTTCCTGTTGTTCCTACTACTGCCTTTCCCCGCGTTCGAACCGGCGTTCAATCGGCAAAAAAAGCCTTTGGTTTCCTCAATCAACTGGTAAAAGATCAATTTGGAGGAAAAAGAAAAGCGCAGCAAATGACAAGTATCCGGCAGCTGATTGCCGAAATGGAGAAAACCGGAAAAGCTGCTCCCCCGGAATTTCTGCTCCCAAATACCCAATTACGAACCAATTGGCAAGAAATATTGAGCCTTCCAAAAAGCTATATCAAACTGTCCACGAAAAACATCTCCCGGGATTATAGCATGTATTATGCCGATACACCCGGTTTCAGAGCCGGAACCTGTAGCCCTTTCTATTGGTATGATTTGCAAATAGAGAAGCAGTCTCAATTGAAAATATTTCCTTTTGCAGTCAGTTATGCAGGAATTACCAACGGAAAGAAAACTAATAAAGACCCTTTGCTGTTACTAAATGAACTGATGGACCAGGTGAAATTTGTGAATGGCAGCTTTTATAGCCTTTGGCAACATCAAACAATCGCCCTGGCCTGATCAAACTTGATTTACCTTTCTACCCTTACCTGTTTTTAGCTGTTTAGTCTTTACACCCTTTATTCTTAGCCCGATGATTTTCAACCTGGACACCACCAACTCCATTGCCAACATTTTTCTTGCCGAACTTCGCGATGAAAACATACAGAAGGACGCCATGCGTTTCCGTAAAAATATGGAACGTATGGGAGAATTTTTCGCCTACGAAATCAGTAAAACCCTGGAGTACGACAGAAAAGAAACGCAAACTCCTTTAGGAATCGCAAAAACTGCAAAACTGGTCGAACAACCGGTATTGGCAACGATTTTAAGAGCCGGAATCCCCTTACATCAGGGCTTACTGAATATTTTTGACCAGGCAGAATCGGCTTTTATTACCGCTTACCGCAAATTGCATAAGAATGGGAACTTCATTGTAGAGGTAGAAAATGTGTACTCGCCCGACTTAAATGATAAGGTGGTGATCATTGCAGATCCCATGTTGGCAACCGGCATGAGTATGGTGCTTTGCTGCAAAGAATTGTTGACCAGATACCGCATTAAAGAGCTCCATATCGTCTGCGCAATCGCCAGTACAGAAGGGATTAACCATGTGAAAGCCAATCTGCCAAAGGCAAAATTATGGTTCGGTGCTATTGATGAAGAAATGACCAGTAAGTCTTATATTGTACCCGGATTAGGCGATGCAGGAGACCTCGCTTATGGCGTTAAACAATAGCGGCTTAACCCGCCAAAAAACAGACCATGGCCAGCACAAAAAGACCTGTTATTAAATTAGAGATCTCTTTATTTGATAAAATAATTGAAGGTATCGGCTTTTTACTGCTAATCGCCATGTGGTTATGCGTCCTTGTGCAATATTCTGGTATGCCGGATTTGATTCCGATTCACTTTAATTTTTCTGGCAAAGCCGATAGCTTTGGTCACCGATCTGATATTTACAGTCTGCCAATGCTGGCTACCGCACTATATATGCTGCTGACTTTTGTCAATAATTATCCGCAATATTTCAATTATCTAACGCCAATTACCCCGGAAAACGCCCACAGACAGTACGTAATGGCCACCAGATTACTTCGATACTTAAAAGTTCTGGTTGTTGTTATCTTTGCAACACTCATCAGCATGACCATTCATTATTGATGAGCCGCCTAAAAAAAACAACATGATTAAACATATTTTCTTCGATTTAGACCATACGATTTGGGATTTTGACAAAAATGCAGAGGAGACCCTGATGGAATTATACCATCATTATGAACTTGCCGCATTGGGTATGGCCTCTCCTGCCACATTTATTGCCACTTACACGGAAAACAACCATTTGTTATGGGGACAATATCACCTCGGACAAATCACTAAAGAGACCTTACGTTCTGAGCGATTCAGCAAAACTTTTATACAATTGGGTGTAAACCCGGAGCTGATTCCTGCACAATTTGAAGACGATTATGTGCGCCTTACCCCCATCAGAACCAACCTGTTTGAAGGTTCAAAAAAGGTGTTAACCTACCTGAAAGAGAAGTATACGCTCCATATCATTTCCAATGGGTTTAAAGAGAGTACCTTGACAAAAATGGATAAATCCGGTTTAAATCCTTATTTTTCAAATGTGATCATTTCTGAGGATGTAGGTGTGAACAAGCCAGATAAAGCAATTTTTGAGTACGCCTTGTCGAAAGCTAAAGCCACAAAACCGGAAAGTATCATGATTGGCGACAGTCTGGAAGCAGATATTCGTGGCGCACAGGATTTCGGGATCAAAGCGATCTTTTTTAACCCGCTACACAAGGAAAAACCTGCCGATGTGGCCTGGCAAATCAACCACCTGGAAGAATTATTGCAACATTTTTAATGGGCTATTCCTGAGTTTTTAGTTTATAAGTTACATTTCAATGCCGGAGAATCTGCTGAAAAAGAAAGCTGCTTCTGGAATACGTTTTAATCACCTACAACAACCGAAAAACCGCTATGAAAAAATTGCTCTTCCTTTTTGCAGTACTGCTGCAAACGACCTTTAGTTTTGCCCAGAATGGACGCGGTTCTTCCGAACTTTTCATTGAAATCCCTGCCAGGGGTAACTATGTGGTTTATGTAGACAATGAGTTCGCAGGATCTGCTTACGGACGCTTCCGCTTTTATGACATCAGGAACAATTTTGCGACGGTGGTGGTGATGAAAGACAGTACCGAGCTGCTTCGCAAGCGCGTTAATGTGCCCATGAATGCCCGTTTAATCGTGCGTTATTCGCAAAAAACCGGCTGGAGACCTATTGCTACCTTAAATTTATATGACCAGGGACAATACGCCCTGGACAATTGGGACAGGCCCCTGATGAATAACAGACCTGGTCCTGGACCAGGCCTGATCCTGGAGGAAGTAGCCATCATGACCCCTTCGGAATTAGAATTGCTATTGCCCATGATCAGAAAAGGCACTTTTACTGATGATAAAAAACAGATGATCAAAGTTGCCTTAAAAAACACAATGGTTACTGCAGATCAGCTCATTCCCATCATAAAAACATTAAATTCTGAAACGGACCGCGTGGAGGCAGCAATAAAAGCCTACCCTTCCGTGGTAGATAAAAATAATTTCTACAAAATAGCCGGTATATTAAATGGTTATTTTGAGAAAAAAGAGATCATGGATTTCATCGAAAAACAACCTTAAACTACCATGAGTACTGGCAAAAATTATCAAAAGATTCAACAACTGGCATCGTCTTATCAAAACAAACTCGCAGTCTTAAATGAAGATCGTTTTCTGGAAACTCCGCCTATCGGGGGCTGGTCTTACAGCGAGGTATATTTTCATATTTTTGATGCCAGCATCCTTTCTTTAAGGGAAATGACGGGCACGGTAGATGGGAAAGGACAGCAAAAACCGACTGCTTTTGCCGTAAAACTGATCCTGTTTTTTGGCTCCCTACCACCGGGAAAGAAATATAAAGCACCCAAAAGACTCGCCGAAAGGGTTAAAAAAATCAGTAAAACGGAGGCTGTTGAATTAATGGATCAGTTCCTCGAACAGCTATCGAAAGACATGCTACTCATCCAAAATGCAGATAAAACCTTGAAGACGGCACACCCGAAACTGGGCTACCTGAATGCACCGCAATGGTTGCGTTTTATTGAAATTCACCTGAACCACCATCTGCAACAATTACATAGGATTGACCTAAGCTTTAAACGATAACCCAACAATTTTCACATCTTTGTTAATCTCTATTTGAAGATTATTAAAATGTATATCATGATGAAAAGAATCCTTTATATTAGTTGTTTTGTACTGGCACTTTCTGCCTGTAACAGCGAACCTAAACAAAGTCAGAATGTGATTACCCCAACACCAGGTGGTCTTCCTACAGCTGGCCCGGTTACCGCAAGCGGAGAAAAACCAGCAAACAATCCAGCGCATGGACAACCTTTTCATGATTGTGCATTACCAGTTGGTGCCCCATTAAACGCACAAACAGCAACACCAGCTAACGGATCTGCTCCTGCTGCACCAGTTGTTGTTCCTCAAACTGCACCGGTTACTGCGGAACCAAAAGTTCCTGCAAATCAGAAAGAAGCGAAATTAAACCCGGCTCATGGCCTGCCAGGTCATGATTGCGCGCTCCCTGTTGGTGCACCTTTAAGTTAATTTAAGCAGGTCAGGCAAGCATGAAAATCCCTAATATTCCTGGTTTTGATCAGGAAGCAATAGAGAAATACGCAAAAAATGCAGGATGGTTGTTAATTGCCCGGGTGGGCAGTCTGGCGATAAAAATCGTGGTCAGCATCTCTGTAGGAAACTATTTAGGCCCCAAAGAATTTGGGGTTTACAATTATCCGCTCGTATTTGCTACGTTTTTCATTGCCGCCGCCGCTTTAGGATTAGATGGTTTTGTGACCCGGGAACTCTTACGTTTTCCGGAAAAGAAAAACCAGTTACTCGGCACTGCTTTTACCCTGAAACTGATTGGGGGAATCATCGTGCTTCCCTTGGTTTATATCGCTTATCACCTGGTGATGGGCCTCACAAAACTCGACGCGCCATTATCCTATATCATGGTGGTGAGTTTTACCGGGATATTCCAGGCATTTAACATCATCGACAGCTATTTCCAGTCTAAAGCACAAGGGAAATTTATCATGAGCGTTCAGGTCATGGGAAACCTCCTTTCTGCCGCTTTTAAAGTGCTGTTGATTGTTTTTGGCATGGGACTAAACTGGTTCATTGCCGCTTTACTAGTGGACGTGATTGCCCTGGCAATTGGTTACGTTTATGTTTACCAAAAAGAAGGCGGATCCATCTTTCAATGGAAGTTTGAAAGCCCTTTAGCGCGGTTTTTACTAAAAAATTCCTGGCCAATGGCCTTTTCAGCCATCCTGATTTCCATCTATATGAAAATCGATGCGCTGATGATTCAGGGGTATTTAGGTTCTGCGCAACAGGGGATTTATTCTTCTGTGGTACAACTTTCTGAAGCCTGGTATTTCATCCCTGTAGCTATTGTAACGGCGGTTTTTCCGGCCATTATGAATGCAAAAAGAGATGATCCGGCAAGGTATCAAAGGAGAATGCAAAATATGTACGACCTGATGGTCTGGATCAGTATGAGCATCGCCCTTTTTATGACGGTTGCTTCACCATTAATTTACAAATTATTTTACACACCGGATTACTGGCCGGCAGCGCATGTATTAACGATACATATCTGGGCCGGGATCTTCACTTTCCTGGGTACTGCCAGCGGTCAGTTCCTGATTGCTGAGGGTTATACCAAACTTTCCATGCTCCGTACTGGTGTAGGGGCGGTTATTAACATTATTTTAAACATCTGGTGGATTCCTAAATATGGGATTACCGGTGCCGCAGTCGCTACGCTGATTGCGTATTTCAGTTCCAATTTCATGATCCTGCTCATCCCAAAAACGCGGCAACAAGGCATCATGATGCTCAAATCTTTGTTCCTGATTACCCTGTTTGAAAAGATCAAAAACAGACCTCAGGCAACTAAATAATTTATCTCTCCCAATAATTATACGGATATATTAGCTTTTTGCGTTTAACATTTTAACTTTGACAGTCAAATGACCTGCTTCCGGGCCTTGAGCTATGGGGGTATAAACCGGTATAAAAACAAACAATACAGGTGAACCGTAGCATGTATGCTCATGACCGTTCCATCTTACAAAAAAACACATATTTACAGATGAATTCCTTAAGAAAGGTAGTAAGATCAATCGTATTAAAACCGAAAAACATACTGGACCTCATGCAGTTGAAGTCCAAAATTAAAAACTCCACAGGCCCGCTGAACATCATCATTGGATCAGAAAATACGGCCTATGAAAACTGGTTGCCTACCAATATAGAAAGCTTAAATTTATTGGAAACAAGCTCTTTTGAAAAGCTGTTTGGCGATAAAAAAGCTTCGAAATTCCTTGCAGAACACGTTTTTGAGCACATCAGCTATGCTGATGCTTTAATTGCTTTAAAAAACTGTTACGCATTTATGGAGCAAGGTGGCAGCATCAGAATCGCTGTACCAGACGGTTTTCACCCAAACCCAGCTTATATTGAGCAGGTAAAACCTGGCGGACATGGCGAGGGTTCTCATGACCATAAATTGTTATACGACTATAAACAACTGAGCAAAGTATTGGAAGATGCTGGTTTCCGTGTTAAACTTTTAGAATATTATGATGAAAATAAACAATTTCATTTTGTAGACTGGAAAAGTGAAGACGGCCATATTTTAAGGTCCAGAAGGTTCGATAAGCGTTTTAACGAACCACTGGGTTATTCTTCTTTGATCATTGACGGCATAAAAGACTAATCAAATGGCCATCATCACAGAAGATATCGTAGCCTCTTACAACGACTTTTACACCGGGAACGATGTAGAATGGCGTATGCTTGGTGCAAAATCCAAAGCAAAAAACCTGATAGAGGTATGTCAGGGAATTCAGCCAAAGAAAATATTGGAAGTAGGAGCGGGTGATGGCAGTATTTTACATTATTTAAATGAGTGGAACTTCGGGGAGGAGCTTTATGCGCTGGAAATTGCGGATAGTGGCGTCGATCTGATTAAAAACCGCAATTTGAAAAAGCTAAAGGAGGTGCAGCGTTTTGATGGTTATACCATACCTTATGCTGACGACAGCTTTGATCTGGTCATTCTGGCGCATGTTTTAGAACATGTGGAACATGAACGGGTTTTACTGAGGGAGTTAAAAAGAGTAGCGAAATACCTGGTAATTGAGGTGCCTTTAGACTACCGTTTTGGTGTAGACCGAAGGATGAAACATTTCCTGGATTATGGCCATATCAATATGTACACCCCTACTTTGATTCGTTTCCTCTTACAAAGTGAAGGTTTTGTGATCGAAGCGGATAAAACATCCCTTACGCCTATTGATACCATTAAATTCTGCGAATTTAAAGTCAAGAAAACACCGAAAACGGTGCTCAAAACCTTGAAAATTGAGCTGGAACACCGCATTAAAAATATCCTGGGTTCGATCCTTGGGAAAAATAAACGGGAACAATTTGGGAACGCCTATACCGTTCTTACTAAAAAGTCAAACCAAAACCTGGAGATCTTCTAATTATGCAAGTATTTGCACCCATCGCTTTATTCGTTTATAATCGTCCGAAACACACGGAACGCACTTTAAAATTCCTTAAACAGAATACACTGGCCACAGAAAGCCGGTTATTTGTGTTTTCTGATGGCTTTAAATCCGAAGAAGATGAAGCTAAGGTATTGGAGGTTCGCGAGTTATTGAAAAATATTGATGGGTTCAGGTCTGTAGAAGTGATTGAGCGTCCCCAAAACATGGGTCTGGCCAATTCGGTCATTTCCGGTGTAAGTCAGCTGGTTAAAGATTACCAGCAGGTGATTGTGATGGAAGACGACCTGATCGTTTCTCCGCATACCCTAACTTATTTTAACGACGGACTAACCCGTTATCGTAACGAAGCCAAAGTGATGCATATCGGCGCTTACATGTATCCGCTGCAAGAAAATGAACTCCCTGAGACATTTTTTTACCGCGCAGCAACCAGCTGGGGATGGGCAACATGGGAACGCGCCTGGCAACATTTTGAGCCGAATATTGATACCTTAATGAGTCAGTTTGATTCTAAAAAACGGTCTGAGTTTTCAATTGAACATAAAATGAATTTCTGGAAGCAGATGGAGGATTTCAAAAAGGGGAAAAACAACTCCTGGGCGATCCGCTGGTACGCTTCCATCTTTTTAAAAGGAGGATTGACCTTGAATCCTGCACAATCACTAGTTAATAACATCGGTCATGATGGTTCTGGAATTCACTCCGGCATCAACGACATTTACAATGTGATCATCAATCCTAAGCGGATCGAACAGTTTCCGGTGGAAATTAAAGAGAGTAAAGCCGCTTATGAGACGATTAAAAGCTTCCTGTCGACCAGGAAAGGAAGTTTATGGGAAAGGATCAAAAGATATGTTAAACAGCGGCTGGCTTAAGGTTTAGCACCTGTTGAACGATCTTACTAAGAAAACACAGGTTTCCTATGAATTTCTACTTACCTTAACAGTTTAACAAGCTTTCGGAAGGTAAATGGATTTTGGTATAAGACAGCTGCTATACAGCTTGTATAGTCGTGCTTGTTGAGGAAGGCTTGCTCAGGAGTTGCCGGAGGGTTGACGAGGGATATCCCTACGGCAACCGTCACCAAGTCCTCAGGAACCCTCCATCAACTCTCCGGCAACCAGCACCAGTATAGCACGTGTATAGCATTAGAATCGCATCGCTATTCCATTAGTATCAGATTGCGCGATAGCCTAATCTGGTATTTGATCCGACTTCAGTCTGAGGAATTCATTTAGTTTCTTTTGAATCTTATATTTTAACAACCTTTCTTCGGTTTGATGGTCCTTATACATCAATAACCCAATCTCCTGCCCTTGTCTGGCCATTTCTGCCCTGTATTCCAGGTCGGCTTTATCTTTGTCCATCAAAGTCAGTTTTTTCATTTCCGCCACAATTTTGAGGTTTTTTGCCCAGGCATCCACTGCGTTATTTTTAATCAATTGAAGTTTCTGTTCTTTGGGCATCCCCCAGGTCATGTTATACACCTGTTTGAAAAGATTTTCATTGACCATAAACTGCTCACGAAGCTCCTGATACTGTTTTACCTGATATCTTGGCGAAAACCACAGAACCCCAAATCCCAGTCCGAACACGAGTAAAAAGGCTAAGGCTGCTCTTTGATAAAGCTGAACACTTTGCTTAAAAAAATTATGATTATATAATAAATAAGTCAGCACAAAACCAGCTAAAATTCCACCAAAATGGGCTGCATTATCCACATTTTTACTGAACAGGCCGTTACCAAGCATATAAACCGCTACAAGAATGGTACTAATCAATAATGCTTTTTTAGCATTTTTTTCAAAAGCATTGCTGATTAACAAGGCCAGAAAAGCGCCAAACAGGCCCATAATAGCACCGGAAGCGCCGATTGTGAAGATAAATTTATAAGGAACCACACTAATCAATCCACCACAAAGACCGCTTAACAAATAAACAGCAAGTGTTTTCAAACTCCCCAGCTTATTTTCCACCATCAGGCCAATATAAATGAGCGCATATAGATTAAAGAAGAGGTGAGAAAATGTCAAATGAATAAACTGATAGCTGATTAAGCGCCACACCTGCCCTGCCAGCACCTGATCCCTGGAATTTGCCCCAAGATTCATCAGGACATCTTTCGCGACACCCTTTAATTCATAACGCTCTAATCCGGCAGCTCGCCCCTGCTCATAATGGCTCAGTAACAAGCCTAACATCAGGAAGTAATATAAAATATTCAGGATCAAAAGAATGGGCGTAACGACATACCCCTTTCGCGGAACAAATAAATAGAGTACGTTTTTGATCTTATTCTTTATGGCTAAGGGGGCTTTTTCGAAATACTGGTCGTCCTGCGTAGCAATATGTGCGTGGAACTGCGCCAGGCGCTCTTCCCAGATGTCTTTCAATTGAAACTGCACATACTCAAATTCATCAAAGAATTTCTGCAGGTTCTCTTCATTTTTTCCGTAATCGGTAAACAGCATTTGAACGCCAACGCATTCGCTTTTGAAAATGGCAAAGTTCAATTTGATCCGGATAGAAATTTCTTCGCTATACGATTGAAAAGAAAGGCCGGTATAGGCAATTAAGCCAGATTCGGAGACATGGCTTAATTTCCAGCCGAGGTTTTCGACAACTTGCTGTGCAATGATAAGGTATTGGTCTGCCGGGTAATCCCCTAATGGTATATATTTTTCAACTTTAGGCGAATAGCCCCAGCATAATCCCATATAAATTTACATTTTTCTTGCTTCTAAGATAATGTAA
This sequence comes from Pedobacter gandavensis, assembly GCF_032677645.1. Taxonomy (GTDB): domain Bacteria; phylum Bacteroidota; class Bacteroidia; order Sphingobacteriales; family Sphingobacteriaceae; genus Pedobacter; species Pedobacter gandavensis_A. Next base: position 455,538 of record NZ_JAVTSB010000002.1, read on the forward strand.
GGAGATAACATTTTCGAATTAAAAGGAATAATCTTCGTAAAAACTTTTCCCACAAACCACATAGTTTTCTTTAAAAGACGTACACTTAATGGTTTTTGCTGCTCATTCTCGAGCCATAAGCTGAAATTCCCAAAGTATTTAGACTGTACCACTTCCAGTCCAGCTTGTTGGCAAATATTGGCCAGCAGTTTTGGATCCATACAATCAATGTTGTGTTTATCGTAATTTTCGCGGTCAAATGATTTCTGGAACCAGCCGTTCAGCGCTTTAAAATTAGGAAGGGTAATGAATAAAGTTCCTCCTGGTTTCACAAAAGCAATGTGACGGTTGATGATATCAGCGGTATCGTTAAAATGTTCGATCAGTCCACAAGATAAAACCAGGTCGAATTGTTGTGTTGGCTGGTAATTGAAAAGATCAGTTTCTACAATATTGATATCACTTGGTTTCAATTGATTGGCTTCCAATAGTGAATTGGTAACCGGTTGATGCACGAAATAATCCAGCAGGGTGACATCTAATTTAAAATACTTTTTGAGGAACACCGCATAGTATCCCGGAAAACCGCCCAATTCAATTGCCGTTTTTACCCCCTGTTTGTTGATAATGTCGCCAAGTTCCTGATGAAACAAGTAATTTGATGGAATATTGACCGTTAAGCCGGCTTTACTTTCCCAATAATTTACCCAAAACTGTCTGTTGGTTAACAGGTTTTCCATATGATATTTTTAACTATTTTAGTGTTTTATGTACTGTTGCTGCTGAATTAATTGTTTTTAACGGCCTGATTTATTGTCATATCAGGATCATAAACCATTTGTAAGCGTAGAGCTTAGGATTGTTTCGATATTTAAATTAATTTTAGCGGCATACGAACCAGCATAGCTAGTTTGGAACGAAAATACAGAAGAATTTAACAATAACAGCTAATTTTGATAGATTGAAAGTAGTTCACCTCAATACATACGAAGGAAATGGCGGCGCCGGAAGGGCATGCCTGAGGCTAAATGATGCGCTAAATGCACATGGCGCGGATTCTGAAGTGATGGTTTATTTTCAATTTAAAGAGAGCAAACTGACTACCGCCTTTAACCGGAGTCCATTCCAGAAAGCAGTGGCTGTTTTTAAGATTCTGGCCGAACGATATTTGTCGAAAGCCTTCTCTAAAGCACTAAAAACCCCTTTTTCATTACAATGGTTTGGCAGGTCTGTGATTCATCACCCCAAAGTTAAAGCCGCAGACATTATTCATTTGCACTGGATCAATCATGGATTTTTATCGCCAAAATTTCTGGCGCAGATCGATGAGCTGGATAAACCGGTGGTCTGGACTTTTCACGACAGCAATGCCTTTACGGGTGGTTGCCATGTGCGCTATTCCTGCGAGAATTACCATAAAGAATGTGGCAATTGTCCGCTGTTAAAATTTAGCGGTCCGGATGATTTTTCCCATAAAAACTGGTTAAAGAAGAAAAAAGCCTATTCAGAATTGAATTGTCACATTGTGGCGCCGAGTCATTGGATGGCAGATTCTGTAAAGTTGAGCAGTTTAATGGGCACAAGAGCAGTTACTGTGATTCCGAACACCATTGAAACCAAGGTTTTTAAACCTTATGTAAAATCTGAGGCCAAGAAAATATTAAAGATCAATCCGGAAAAATTTGTGTTGATGAGTGGTTTTATGCCTTCAAAAAACGACAAACATAAGGGGACCTCTTACCTTGTTGATGCTTTAAATGATCTGGCGGGCAGACCGGGGATCATCAAAGAGAACATTGAACTGGTGATTTTCGGTAATAAAGACCAGGTGGATATGCCGGAATTCCCATTTAAAACGACTTTTCTGGGCACCATTAACAACGATAGTCACCTGGCGAAGTGTTACTCTGCCGCAGATGTGTTTATTACTGCTTCTCTGGAAGACAATCTGCCGAATACGGTTATGGAGAGTCTGGCTTGTGCAACGCCTGTGGTTGCCTTTAAAACGGGTGGTATCCCTGATATGGTGAAACACCTGGAAAATGGTTATCTGGCCAATTATAAGTCTTCGGAAGACCTGGCTACGGGAATTGAGTGGTTGTACCACGACGAAAATGCCCCTGATATTCAAAAAGAAGCCCGAAGAACGATTTTAACTGCGTTTTCGGAGGAAGTTATTGCAGAAAAACACTTATTATTGTATCAATCGCTGATTAATTTACATCCACATTAATTTTACCCCCTACTCTATGCAACCAAAGCTCAGTGTCATCACCATCGTTTATAATAATGTAAAGGATATTGAGCGCACCATGCTTTCTGTGTTGAATCAGACTTATCCGAATATTGAATACATTTTGATCGATGGCGCCTCAACGGATGGCACTAAAGACACGATTTACAATTATAAATCACGGTTGGCGCAGTTTATTTCTGAGCCTGATCAAGGGATTTATGATGCGATGAATAAGGGGTTGGCCTTAGCTACCGGCGATTATGTATTGTTTATGAATTCGGGTGATGAGATTTATGCACCGGTAACGGTTGCTGAGGTTTTTGAAAGTGCCTCTGCTGCCGATATTTATTACGGAGAAACGGAAATGTACGATGAAAACTGGCATAGTCTGGGCCAAAGGAGACACCGCGCTCCGCAAACCTTTAGCTGGAGAAGTTTCAGGTATGGCATGTGTATCAGTCACCAGGCGATTTATGTAAAACGCAGTCTGGCAGGGCCTTTCGATTTGCAATATAAGTATAGTGCAGATATCGACTGGATCATCAGGGCCGCTAAAAATGCCTCGAGTATTGTCAATACACACAGTTATGTGGCCAAATATCTGGTTGGCGGGATTTCTAAAAAGAAACACATGGCGAGCCTGAAAGAACGTTTCAAGATCTTTACCAAATATTATGGTTTTATCCCAAATGTGATCAACCACCTTTTCATTGCGGTTAATTTAGGCCAGTATTATATCCGCCACCGTCGTACCAACGATTAAGGGCCTAAAAAAAGGGAAAAGCTTTAACGCTCCCCCCTTCCTGTATTTCTTTTGATCTGTTTTCTTTTGATCTTTTTGGTTTTTATCGCTTAGTAAGCTAAGGATTTGTAGACCATAAAGCGGCTTCTTTCACAAAAACTCTACGGTTTAGTTTCAATTGAGAAACAACCAGTTCTGCAAAATCTTCTGCCTGCATCACGCGATCAGGATTTCCGTCTGTTAATTTCAAGTCGATTGCCATATCTGTAGCTACAGTACTCGGCACTAAAGTAGTGACACGAATATTGTGTTTACGACCTTCCTGCATCAGTGATTCCGACATTCCGATTAATCCGAATTTGGAGGCGCTATAAGCACTGGTTACTGCGGCACCATTTTTTCCTGCGGTAGAAGATACGTTGATGATATCACCGGTTTTTCTTTCGATCATTTCCGGAAGAACGGCACGGGTTACATAGTAAGGGCCTAAAAGGTTTACTTTAATGATTTCTTCCCATTTCGCTGGTTCCAGTTCCATGAAAGAACCGAAGGCACCGATACCGGCATTATTGATCAGGATATCAATTGCACCAAGTTCTGATTTTAAAGATTCAACTGCGGTATTTACGGCATTGATGTCGGAAACATCCATCGTCGCAATAGCCGTTTTAACGCCATATTGTTTCAATTCTGCAGCAACTTTCTCTAAATCAGCGGTAGTTCTTGCGGCTAAACCTACGTTCACACCTTCTTGTGCTAAAGCGATGGCAACGGCACGTCCAAGTCCTTTTCCAGCACCGGTAATGATTGCATTTTTTCCTTTCAATGATTCCATGTGATCTTGTATTTATGTTTGATAGTGCCCAAAATTAAGAAAAAAGAAGGGCTCCTTCAGGGCTTTGACTGACTTATGACTTCTAAATAGAAAAAGCCCCTGAACATGACGTTCAAGGGCTTTTAAAATATTGATAATCCTAAAAATTAGGAAATTTTGTTGTTTTTACGTGCTGCTTCAGTTAAGTGAATCTTACGTAAACGCATGCTTAAAGGAGTGATCTCGATGTACTCATCAGCCTGGATATATTCCATAGCTTCTTCCAGAGAGAACTTAATTGCCGGAGCAATACGGTTGCTATCATCAGTACCAGATGCACGCATGTTGGTTAATGCTTTTCCTTTAACGATGTTTACTACTAAATCATTGTCACGGATGTGCTCACCCATAATCTGACCTTCGTAAACTTCAACACCCGGATCAACGAAGAAACGTCCACGGTCTTGTAGTTTATCAATTGAATAAGCAGTAGTACTACCTTTTTCCATTGAAACTAATACACCACTTAATCTTCCAGGGATTGTACCTTTCCAAGGCTCGTAAGCTTTGAAACGGTGAGCCATAATCGCTTCACCACCAGTAGCAGTTAATACGTTATTTCTTAATCCGATGATACCACGTGCAGGGATTTCAAACTCTAAATGTTGTAAGTCGCCTTTAGGCTCCATAATCAACAATTCACCTTTACGTTGTGTTACTAATTCAATTACTTTACCAGCAACTTCACCAGGAACGTCAACGATTAAAGTTTCAATAGGCTCACATTTTTTACCATCAATTTCTTTAATGATAACCTGTGGCTGACCTACCTGAAGCTCATAACCTTCGCGACGCATGGTCTCGATTAGCACTGATAAATGGAGAATACCTCTACCGTATACTAAATAAGCATCAGGAGATTCTGTTTCAACCACTTTCAAGGCTAAGTTTTTCTCCATTTCTTTGTAAAGACGTTCTCTGATACGTTGAGACGTAACAAATTTACCTTCTTTACCGAAGAATGGTGAGTTATTAATTGTGAACAACATATTCATCGTTGGCTCATCAATTTTGATAACAGGCAATTGCTCTGGTGCATCAAAATCAGCGATAGTATCACCGATATCAAATCCTTCAATACCTACAACAGCGCAGATATCACCAGATTTTACTTCAGTAGCACGGATTTTTCCTAAACCTTCGAAAGTATATAATTCTTTTACTCTTGATTTAACAGTTTTACCGTCACGTTTGATCAAAGTAACCGGTTGGTTTTCTTTGATTGAACCGCGGTGAACACGTCCAACTGCAATACGACCTACGAAAGATGAATAATCTAAAGAAGTAATTTGCATTTGTAATGTACCTTCATTTGATGGTGCAGGAGGAATGTTAGCTACAACAGCATCTAATAATGCGAAGATGTCAGTAGTAGGGTTTTTCCAGTCTGTACTCATCCATCCTTGTTTAGATGAACCGTAGATTACAGGGAAATCTAATTGATCTTCCGTAGCCTCAAGGTTGAAGAACAATTCAAAGATTTGCTCATAAACTTCTTCCGGACGACAGTTTTCTTTATCTACTTTGTTTACAACAACGATCGGTTTTAAACCAAGGGCTAAAGCTTTTTGTGTAACGAAACGAGTTTGAGGCATTGCACCTTCAAACGCATCACACAATAACAATACTCCATCAGCCATTTTCAATACACGTTCTACTTCACCACCAAAATCGGCGTGACCAGGGGTATCAATAATGTTGATTTTTACATCCTTGTACATAACAGATACGTTTTTGGAAACGATGGTAATACCACGTTCACGTTCCAAATCGTTATTGTCAAGTATTAAATCTCCGGATTGTTCGTTATCACGGAAGATTGAACAAGAGTGTAAGATCTTATCAACCAGTGTAGTTTTGCCGTGGTCAACGTGTGCTATGATAGCTATATTTCTTATTTTTTGCATAAAATGCGTGTAAATTTTTGCGCAAAGATACAGTTTATTATCGACATATCAATCAATTAGTTAAGAGCAAATAATGAAAAATAACGAGGGCTTTCTAATACAATCGTACTGACCGTTTTATTATGAAGGTTTATTGTAGCTACAAGGGGGAATTCGTACTTTGTAGGGGTCCATGGGTTTGAACTATGCTCGTGTTATAAAAAGAATCGGATCCGTTGTAAAAAACAAAGACCCATTGTAAAAAATAAATTCCTGCCCTATGAAGAAAAAAGCAATATTACTTGGCGCCAGTGGTTTAATCGGTTCTGGTTTGTTAACGCAACTGCTCGATAGTCCGCAATATAGCGCTGTCCTGATTGTGGTTAGAAAGCAGCTGGATCTTGCACACCCTAAATTGCAGCAACTGGTGGTGGATTTTGAAAAACTCAATGATTACCGCTCAGAAATGACAGGTGATGTGGTCTTCTGCTGCCTCGGCACTACAAAAAGTAAAACCCCGGACCCGGCTGAATACCGTAAAATCGATTATTTATACCCCCTCGATGCTGCCGCAATTACACAGGCGAATGGCGCAAAACAGTATCATTTGATTTCTTCTCTAGGCGCAAACCCCGATTCCAGCATCTTTTACTCGCGTATGAAAGGGGAAACGGAACGCGATCTGCAAAGTATTCCTTTCCAAAGCATCCATATTTACAGGCCTTCTTTGTTAGATGGAGAACGTAAAGAACACCGGAGCGCTGAAGGATTTATGATTTCAGTGATGCGTGTTTTAAACCCGATTTTAATTGGAGGCCTCCGCAAATACAGAAGCATAAAAACTGAAAATGTGGCTTTAGCGATGTTAAAAGTATCTTTGAAGGATACGGAAGGGGTGTTTATTTATCCTTCGGACCGGATTGAGGAAATTGCTACAGGTAACTTTTCCGGCTAAAAGCCCAACATAAAAAGGCTGGTAGCGCTTTAGACCAGGTCTGGACGTTGTGCTTACCTCCTACCATTTCGTAATAACTGATGTGCTCCGGACGCTGGTATCCTTTTTTCAATAATTCCTTAATGATATCAATCGTATCGTCAATGGAATCAATGATGCCGTTGCGGTTTCTGTCGGCAGTTTCATCTTCAGTTCCGGTCATGAGCCAGAATTTAAGTGCCGGACTTGGTTCTACTATTGAATCTGCCCCGGGTCTTAGCTTGTTCTTGCTTTCGCGTATCATTTGATGCACGATACGATCATCATCGGTGTATCCCTCTTTAAGGTCTTTGCTCCGCCACCAGAAGGCTCCGGAAAATACCCCGCAGAGGTCAAAATAATCCGGATTGTTCCAGACAATATCAAATGCTGAAATTCCACCCAGCGAACATCCTGCAAAACCTTTTTTTCCGTTGATTGGGATTTTTAGCTCTTTTTCAAGGTAAGGAAGCAGCTCTGTCATCACAAAATCGTTATAGGTTTTAGCAGATGATCCCCGGCTAAGATAGTCCGGCATCCCGGCAACGCCATATTCCTGAATTCTGTTTTCTCCCGCATGGATGGCCACTACCACTAAGGCTTCCAGCTTATTCTTTTGATAAAGCACATTCAAAGTCTCTTCCATAGCCATCCCAACCGCATCCTGACCATCGTTTAAAAGTAGCAGATTTAAAGTTTCATTTCCCAGTAAATGATCAGGGATGAAAATATCCAGTATAACTTCTCTTTTTAACAAGACAGAGGGAATGGTATCTTGAGTAGATGTGACTTTGGAAAATAACATAACAATGGAATAGTAGGCAAAGGTACCATTCTTCATAAAACATCCTGCTACTGACAATATTTTTACTTAACTGGCAGATTTTTAGTGACAACTGAAAATATATCTTGTAGATGAAAATAGTTTTCTATACCTTAAAGAGCTAATTGCTCTATTATGGTTGAGACCTATAAAAAGTGGTATAGTCCGCATTTAAGTGCAGATTTTGAGGTGTTAATCTTCGGAGAAACCGGCTATCCCATTGTGCTTTTCCCAACCAGTATGGGCCAGTATTTTGAAGCAAAAGATTTCAAATTAATAGAGTCGGTACAACAGTATGTTGAGGAGGGAAAAGTGAAAATATACTGCGTGGACAGTATCGACAAACTCAGTTGGTATAACATCAATATTAGTCCGGCCGACCGTATTAGAAACCACATCTGGTATGATCAGCTGTTACTCAAAGAGCTTGCCCCTATTGCCCGACAGGAGACCGGCGCAGAGAAAATTATCGTTGCGGGTTGTAGTTTTGGCGGTTATCATGCAGCAAATTTCGCCTTCCGACATCCCTGGCTAGTCAGTCATTTGTTTAGTATGAGTGGCATATTTGATATTCGTGGTCAGCTGAACGGCTTCTATAATGACGATGTTTATTTCAATAATCCAATAGACTTTTTGCCCCATGATCAGAACCGGGAGTTGTGGAATATGAAAATTGCACTCGGTACTACCGATAGAGATCCTTGTAAAGCCGATAATGAAAAGCTTTCGAAAGTATTAACCGACAAAGGAATTGATCATTGGCTGGATATCAAAGAAAATGCAGATCATGACTGGCCGGCATGGCGACAAATGTTTCCGGAATATATCTCTCAATTGTAATCAACTTGCCGGATTTTAGATCGCAACCCAATACCTTAGAGAACATTAGCCTTGTTTTTTTGTTTAAAAAGCAATGGATTTTCAACATACCGTTTAAACCAGTTTACCTATTAAAAAGAGTAGAAAAAGACAAGTTAAGGAGCATAGCGTATAGGAATCCAGCAACGAAAGCAGTACAGAACCTTTAAAATCGACAAGGAATGAAAAAAATCGGAATCTTATTCGGGCAGGAAAGATCTTTTCCTGCAGCCTTTATAAAGCGTGTAAATGAAATCGAAGGAAAAGATATCATCGCAGAATCTGTAAGTATTGACAAGATTTTTCAAGCTACTCCTTTGGAGTATGCCGTAATTATGGACCGTATTTCTCAGGATGTTCCTTTTTATCGGGCAGCCATGAAAAACGCAGCAATTACCGGAACAGCAGTCATCAATAATCCATTTTGGTGGAGTGCGGATGAGAAGTTTTTCAACAATGCATTGGCGGTAAAACTGGGGATTCCTGTTCCTAAAACAGCTTTAATCCCTTCTTATGACCAGCCATCCGATACTTCTGACGCTTCTTTTAGCAACCTCGCATTCCCCATGGATTGGGAAGGAATTTTTGAATACATCGGCTTTCCAGCTTACATGAAACCCTATGATGGCGGTGGATGGAAGGACGTTTACAAATTAACCGATAAAGAGGAATTTTTTGATAAACACAGTCAAACCAAACAAACGGTCATGATGCTTCAGGAAGAAATCGTTTTCGATGAATATTTCAGGTGCTATTGTATCGGTGGGAAATATGTGAAAATCATGCAATATGAGCCGCGAAATCCAGCGCATTTAAGATATGTAGTAGATAGTCCACCTTCCAGTGAAAAACTTTTGAAAACCATTCATAATTATGTGATTCTATTGAATCAATACCTGGGTTACGACTTCAATACCGTGGAATTTGCCGTTAGAGAGGGTATTCCTTATGCCATTGATTTTTGTAATCCGGCACCGGATGCTGATGTTTCCAGCGTAGGTCTGGAAAACTTTGAATGGGTGGTTGAAACTTCCGCCAGATATGCCATAGAACGTGCAAAAGCACACATCGACGGTCAGGATAATCTTACCTGGGGCGAATATCTCCGAACTTCTGCTACCGGAATCTCATTAATTGAAAAAATGAAAGTATAAAACCATAAAAAGGCCAAAAGAAAAAATCAAAAGATAAAACTTAAAATTAGTATCAAAAGAAAATACTAAATACCAGCCTCCACAGTATTTAGCCATAAATAACCAGGTATCACAAGCTAAAAATCAAACGATGAATATTTTTACACTTGGTGTAGAGGAAGAGTACATGGTAATCGATCCTGTAACCCGCGAATTGACCTCCCATGATCAAAAGATTGTGGAGGCCGCACAGAAAATACACAAAGACCAGGTGAAGGCAGAAATGCACCAGGCGGTAGTAGAGGTTGGTACCGGAATCTGTAAAAACACAGAACAGGCACGCGCAGAAATCTCCCAATTGCGGTACACGGTTTCGCAGTTGGCAGGGGAACAAGGCTTACGAATCGGCGCTGCCGGTACGCACCCTTTTTCACACTGGGAAAAACAACTGATCACGGAGCACCCAAGGTATAGCGAGATTGTAAATGAGCTTCAGGAGGCCGCCAGGTCTAATTTAATCTTTGGACTGCATGTACATGTGGGCTTCCAATCCAGAGAATTGGCGATACATATTGCCAATCAGGTGCGCTATTTCTTACCGCATGTGTTTGCTTTATCTACCAATTCGCCTTTCTGGGAAAGCAGAAATACCGGTTATAAATCGTACCGGACGAAAATATTTGATAAGTTTCCTAGGACTGGAATTCCGGATATTTTCAATAGCATTGAAGATTATGATAACTATGTGAAGTTATTGATCAAAACGAACAGTATTGATAATGCCAAAAAGATCTGGTGGGACATTCGGGTTCATCCATTTTTTGAGACAATAGAGTTCAGAATCTGCGATTGTCCGATGTTAATTGATGAAACCATGGCCTTTGTAGCGCTATTCCAGGCGCTATGCGCCAAATTATACAAACTTCGCTTGCAAAACATGAAATTCATCAGCTATTCCAGAGCCTTGATTAATGAGAATAAATGGAGAGCAGCCAGATATGGTATTGATGGGAATCTGATCGATTTTGGAAAAGAAATGGAGGTAAATTGTCGGAACCTGGTCCTGGAATTACTAGATTTTGTGGATGATGTAGTAGATGATCTGGGTTGTAGAGAAGATCTGAAATATGTACACACGATTTTGGCAAATGGCACGGGTGCCGACAGACAATTGGCTGTCTACGAACAAAATGGTAACTTTGAATCAGTAGTAGATTACATTACAACGCAAACATTAATCGGTGCCAGATAAGTATGAACAAAGATAAAAACAACATCAGAGTTGCTGTAATTGACATGAATAATGGCGCTGCGAATCAAGGAATGCGTGGGATACAAGAGGTATTGCTCCGTTATCAAAAAGAAACCGCAATTAACTTATCTTTTGATCTTTTTGATTTGAGGCTAAAAGGAGAAATTCCGGATGCTACTTATGATATTTATATTTCCAGTGGTGGCCCTGGTAGTCCTTTTGATGGCATTGGCCAGCAATGGGAAAGTGATTTCTTTGCGCTAATGGACGAATTGGAAGCTTTCAACCTGGAGCATGAACATCAAAAGAAACATGTTTTCTTAATTTGTCATTCTTTTCAAATGGCCTGCCGAAAATTTGGCGTAGGAAAAGTGATCAAAAGGCGCTCCACCGCCTTCGGTATTTTCCCGATCTTCTTAACGGAAGAGGGTGAAAATGATCCGGTTTTTAATGGTGTTCCAAATCCTTTTTATACCGTGGATAGCAGAGACTGGCAGGTGATCAATCCGGAAGATATTTTCTTTTCTAATCATGAAGCCGAAGTATTGGCCATAGAAAAGGAACGTCCGCATATTGAGCTTGAACGCTGTGTAATGGCCATTCGCTTTACCCCGGAAATTGTAGGCACGCAGTTCCATCCCGAAGCAGACCCTGTGGGCATGAAATTGTACCTGCTCCAGGAAGACAAGAAAAAAGCAATTATAGAAAATCATGGCGAGGAAAAATATCTGGATATGCTGAACAGCGTGGACGATCCGAATAGAATCAGCCTAACCCAAAGCCTGATTTTACCGAATTTTTTAAATGAAGCTTTAAACGCCTTGCAGGAAGCGTAAAATGCACTAACTATTGCATCACCATTCAGCGCAACATAAAATATGATCAACAGTTACCGGGCTTCTTTCAACGAGAAATTTTCAAAAGAGCAGTACGCTTTGTTTTTAAAAGCGCTGGAAAAAGGATTTATGGAAATTCCATTCAGGGTAGCTGAAAGTCCTGTATTTCTTCCGGCTGCATTAAAAAATCAATTGATCACAGCCGGTGCAGAGATCATCGCCTTGATTAAAAATGAAAACTTTAAAAAGCTCACAGAAAATGCTATTCCAGCGGAATGGAATGTCCCTGCCGAAAATGATCATCCTCATTTTCTAACGTTCGACTTTGCCATTTGTAAAGATCAGGCAGGAAATCTCTACCCAAAATTAATTGAACTACAGGGATTCCCTTCGCTTTATGGCTTTCAATCACATTTAGCAAAGACTTTTCAACAATCATTTGATTTATCACCGGAACTGACTCCCTATTTCAATGGTTTAAATGAAGAAAGCTACCTGGATTTGCTGAAAGAAGTGATTATTGGCAAGCATCAAGCCCATGAAGTTGCCTTGATGGACATAGATGCCCCTCATCAGAAAACTGCTATTGACTTTATGATCAGCGCAAAACATCTGGGGATTAAGGTACTTAGCCTTGCTGATATCAAAAGAGAAGGAAAGCAGCTTTATTACCTGGAAAATGATCAAAAGATAATCCTCAAAAGGATATATAACCGATTGATTTTTGATGAAATTGGCAACAACACCGCTATTTTCAAAGACAGTTTCGATCCCCGTGAAGCACTGGATATAGAATGGGTAACACATCCAAACTGGTTCTACCGAATCAGCAAGTATACCATGCCCTTTTTAAAGAGCAACTTTGTGCCTCCTACCTGGTTTCTGAAAGATCTGGAGGAGCTTCCGGAAGATTTGGAAAACTATGTCTTGAAACCTTTGTTCTCTTTTGCAGGCATGGGCGTGATTATTGATGTTGAAAAGAAAGACATTGAAAACATTTCTGATCCGGAGAACTGGATTCTCCAGCAAAAGGTAAGTTACGAACCTGTCGTTCAGGCTCCAGATGGCGGCATTAAAGTAGAGATCAGGCTGATGTATCTATGGCCGGATGGAAAAGAACCGGTACTTTGTATCAGTCTTGCGCGGTTAAGTCGCGGGAAAATGATCGGTGTCCGATACAATAAAGATTTCGATTGGGTCGGCGGAACCGTTGGCCTGATGGAAAAGTAAATTTACATTTAACAGACCTGCCTGAAGCAGGCTTTACCTAGTTTTGTACTTATGGATATACAGACCATATTAGTTGTCATTCTTTTCATCGCTGCTATATTTTATGTAGGGCGCATGATTTTCAGATCAGTATCTCCCAAAAAAGGAGGCTGTGCATCTAACTGCAAATGCGGTGTAGATTTTTCCAATATCGACCCTGTTAAAAAATAGATTTTATCTATATCATATATGCTTGAGCAGTTCAAACTCTATTTGCAAAATAAAGTCGCCCTTACAGATGAGCAATTCGACCTGATTTCTGGTCGGCTTAAAGTAAAGAGCTTTGATAAAAATGAAATGATCCTGATGAAGGGGGAAGTCGCTTCTCATGGATATTTCGTCCTCAGCGGATTATTGCGCAGCTATTCGATAGATGCGAAAGGAAAAACCCATATCATCCAGTTTGCCCCGGAACAATGGTGGCTTTCTGATCGTAATGGGATGTTTAATGAAGCTTCCGAGTTTTTTATAGATGCTATTGAGCCTACACAGGCGATCGTAATGCCCAAAAATTTTATTGATGAAGCGGCCAAACATGTTCCCTGCATGTATGATTTAAACAACACGATGCTGAACAATTCTATTCGTTTCATGCATAAAAGGATCAATATGTTGCTCAGTGCTACCGCTGAAGAAAGATATTTAAACTTCATTCAACTCTACCCAAACCTCACCCTAAGGGTGCCACAATGGATGATTGCATCCTATCTGGGCATCACACCGGAGTCTCTCAGCAGGGTTCGTAAAGACCTCGCGCACAAGCATTTTAAAGTATAGCGTTTTCTTATCATACATCAATGTGTGCTTAGTTTTGTGGCCGTAATTTTGTGTTGTTAATAAAGAACAACTAAAAACAACAATACTATGGCAACTACTCAATGGTCATTAGACCCAACACACAGTGAACTACAGTTTAAAGTAAAACATTTAATGATCACTACGGTAACTGGTAGCTTGAAAACCTTATCAGGAACTTTAACTTCTGATACGGAAGATTTTGAAAATGCTAAAGTGACTTTTGAAGCAGAAATCAACTCCATTGATACCGGTAATACAGACAGAGATAATCATTTGAAAAGCGCTGATTTCTTTGACGGAGAACAATTCCCAAAAATGACTTTCAGCTCTAGTTCTTTTGAAAAAGATGGTGGTGATTATGTTTTAAAAGGTGATTTAACCGTTAAAGGAACAACTAAACCGATCAAGTTAAATGTAGAATTCGGTGGTATCGCTACAGATCCATGGGGAAATACTAAAGCTGGATTTACCATTAGTGGTAAAATCAACAGAACTGAGTTTGGTTTAACCTGGAATGCAGCACTGGAAACTGGTGGAGTGATGGTGAGTGAGGACGTTAAAATATTAGGCGAGTTACAGTTTGTAAAGCAAGCTTAAAAACAACACGTCCATCTTAATTTAGAATGGAGAGACGTAATGAATGAAAATATAAAACAGGTATCGGCGGTTTTAAACCCGCCGGCACCTCATATGGTTGGCGACGGATTTAGGGTTCATAATTTTTTCCCCAATGGGTATAAATTGAAAATGAGTCCGTTTTTTTTGCTGGATTACAATTCCAAAATCCAGTTTTCTGCACGTAATGAGCCCAGAGGCGTGGGTGTTCATCCACATCGTGGATTTGAAACGGTAACTATCGCTTATCATGGCGCAGTTGCGCATCATGATAGTGCCGGAAATAGCGGCATAATTTATCCCGGAGATGTTCAATGGATGACTGCAGCAAGTGGTATTTTACACAAAGAATATCATGAAGAGGCTTTCAGTAAACAAGGCGGTGCCTTCCAAATGGTACAGTTATGGGTCAATTTGCCTGCAAAAGATAAAATGAGCAAGCCGAAATATCAGGCGATTAGTCAGGCACAAATTGCGAAACATCAATTGCCGGATCATGCTGGCCTGGTAGCCGTCATTGCCGGAGAATATCTGGGCACAAAGGGTTCTGCAAGCACTTTCACCCCGATTCATGCCTATAATTTACGCTTGAATAAAACTGGAAAAGCGACTTTCAATTTTCCTGCTGATTTCAACACTGCTTTTGTGGTGATTGAAGGGGAAATCAAAGTGAATGACACTGAAATCGCCAAAGCAGATCAAATGATTCATTTCAAAAATGAAGGGGAACAGATTTTTGTAGAAGGCATTCAGGATAGCGTTGTGCTTATTTTAAGCGGCGAGCCTATAAACGAGCCTATCACACATTACGGGCCGTTTTTAATGAATAAACCAGAAGAAATCCAACAGGCTATTGCCGACTATAACCAGGGAAAATTTGGTTATTTAGAAGAATAGTACCGTTTTAAGCATCGTTATATGCTTTTTAAGAAGCCGGCCATTGCAAAAAGCAATTTACCGGCTTTTTGTATTTTATCCTTTTTGAATCAGGCAGACTGCATAAGCAACCACACCTTCTTCTCTTCCAATAAATCCCATTTGTTCGTTGGTTGTCGCTTTAATCGAGATATCTTCGATATCCATGCCCATTGCGGTAGCAATATGTTGTTGCATTGCCGGAATATGCGGGTTGATTTTCGGTGCTTCCAAACAAAGCATCGCATCGATATTGCCAATTTCAAACCCTTTTTCTTTGACCAGCTTCACACTTTCCTGCAACAGGATCAGGCTGCTAATTCCTTTCCAGCGGGGATCGGTATTCTTAAAATGGTAACCGATATCGCGCAGGTTTGCGGCACCAAGTAATGCATCGCAAATTGCATGAAGCAATACATCCGCATCTGAATGACCAAAAGCACCTTTATGGTGTTCCAAATTTACTCCTCCTACGATGAAAGGATGTCCATCCTTTAGCTGGTGTACATCAAAGCCAAATCCTACCTTAATCTTCATTTCTATATCTATTAGTTTATACGTATTCTCTTTTACTATCGCGATCTTTTCCGGCTTGATCATTTTATGATCAGCAGCTGCTAATCCGGTCTCCCCGAAATTAAGCAATAAAGCTAACCTTAACGTGTTTCTGCTGGAATTTTTGGACGGTCGCCAGCAAATATCCAAATACCAGCACAAATCCCTTAAATTTTAGACGCATCTCCTGTTTTCTGTGGTCAGCTAAAAATTTCAGGTTAATTCGGACAGATTATTGCAAAACCTGCCTTAGATATGCGCAAAACATATTTTACAAAAGATTATTTTTTATCTAAGTCGTGTTTTTTCTTGCTCGGTAACTCTTTTTTTATGTAATTTTAACAGTTAAAGCACTATGAGTCCCTCAATATGAAAAAATCATACTTATATTATTCGATTGCATCCCTTGCAATCGTAGCTTCTCTCTCTTCCTGCAAGTCAAAATCAGGAACTTCAGAGAAGACAGGAATGGCGTATAACAAACGCGAGTTTGGTGGCTTTGAAGTAAATAAAAAATTTAAGCGTGGCCCCGGTCCTGGATTAGTGGAAATTGAAGGTGGTGTTTTCGTGATGAGCGGAAGTGCAATCAATGTTGCCGGTGAAGAACTGAGCAATTACAACCACAAAAGAGAAACTACTGTTTCTTCTTTTTATATGGATGAAACCGAAGTTTCCAATACCAACTGGCTGGAATATCTGAGCTGGATTCGTACCACTTATCCGACAGATCACGAATACTATTATAACGAACTTCCGGATACTTTAGTGTGGCGCAGACCGCTATCCTACAATGAACCTTACGTAGATAATTATTTAAGGCACCCCGCTTACCAGGATTATCCGGTAGTAGGTGTAACCTGGGAACAGGCAGAAAGATATTGCGCCTGGAGAACAGACCGCGTGAATGAGCTTTTACTCCGCGAAAAAGGTTACATGACCAGCTTCAAAGACAAAAATGGCGGAAACTCCAACTCAGCAGCGGCTGCCACAACGAATAATTCCAAAGGAGCCTTCAATACAGATGTTTACCTGAACGGTCAGTACGACGATAAGGGAAAAAGAGCGATGAAAGACCTTAATCCTTCCAATGCAGCTAACGGAGCAACCAATACAGGTGGCAGAAGTGGCGCAACCAGAAATGTAAGACTGGAAGATGGCATCATCAAACAACCTTACCGCTTGCCAACTGAAGCAGAATGGGAATATGCAGCCCTTGGATTGATTGGCAACACGCAATATGAAAATATCAATGCCAACAAGATTTATCCATGGAATGGCCTGGGCTTAAGCTCTGCCAAAAAAAATACCAGAGGATTGATTTTAGCCAACTTTAAACGAACTAAAGGAGATTACATGGGTGTTGGTGGTTCCCTGAATGATAAAGGTGGTGTAACCGTTGCAGTCAGATCTTATATGCCAAATGATTTTGGTTTGTACAACATGGCTGGAAACGTAAACGAATGGGTTGCTGACGTTTATCGCGCCAAAACATTTGAAGCTGCTGATGCATTCAACCCATATAGAGGTAACTATTATAAAGACAAAAAAGTTGCTGATCCAATCAGTGGGAAAATAGAAATAGATAAGTACAACAGACCGGTCTTAACCGATGCTAAGGCTTATAAGAAACAAACCTGGGCTGAGAAACAAGCAGCAGCGCCTGCCACAGTGACGGCAAATACTTATGCGGATCAAAGAGGCTTCCGTGATAAAGCCAATGAATTATATGGCGAAATCACCCTGGTAACCGATAAATCAAGAGTTTTCAAAGGTGGCTCATGGGATGATCAGGCATTATGGCTAAACCCAGCGACCAGAAGATTCCTGCAACAGGATGAATCTACAGCCGATATCGGCTTCCGTTGCGCCATGACGATGTTGGGTGCACCAGAGATCAGATCAGCCGGTAAACCACAGTTTAAACCGAAACCTGCAAGGGCATTCAAGGCTAGAAACTAAAAAATCATCATAAAAGAAGGCGTATCAATTGATTGATACGCCTTCTTTTTTTATAGGTTCATTTTGAATGTATATGTATTTTGAATGATCTAACAATCAACCCTTTACTTTAGGCAAATTGTATCAGAATACCATTCTTCTCTACTTTATCTCCTTTTTGCACTAAGATCCGCTTCACGGTGCCTGCGGCAGGAGATTTAATGATGTTTTCCATCTTCATCGCTTCCAGCACCAACAGACTGTCGCCCTTAGCCACTTCCTGACCTTCGGTGACCATGATCTGGAGCACTAAACCAGGCATCGGAGCTTTGATTTCCTGCACTTTATGCGCAGCAGCACTGTCCATTCCTAATTGTTTCAACAATTCATCATACTGGTCTTCCACTTCTACCT
The DNA here is from genome assembly GCF_032677645.1 of Pedobacter gandavensis. Classification (GTDB taxonomy): domain Bacteria; phylum Bacteroidota; class Bacteroidia; order Sphingobacteriales; family Sphingobacteriaceae; genus Pedobacter; species Pedobacter gandavensis_A. Next base: position 473,634 of record NZ_JAVTSB010000002.1, read on the forward strand.
GATATAAATTCCCGTTTACCCTGATTGTCGCCTGCTTTTCTCCTTCTTCCCGTTCTACGACTTCTACTGTATAGGATTTATGCTCATAAATGATGTGTTGGGTGTTCGCCGATAATTCTTTGGCATCAATCTCCAGTGCTTTTCCGTCTACCGTTAAGTTTTCTTTTGATACGGTTACGTCAAAATTGTACTGCTCATTTACTTTTACCTTCATAGTTATTGTGTTAGTGCATACTGAACCAAATTGGCGCCCATTTTTAGCGCGTTCAGGCGTTTATCTTGTGTATCCTCTGGATAGGTCCCTAAATCCTCCCAGCCATTCCCCAGATCGCATTCAAAGGTGTAATAGCAAACTACCCTACCTTCGTGTATCAAAGCCAGACCCTGAGGGGATTTCCCATCATGTTCGTGGATTTTCGGTAAGCCATTAGGGAACTTAAATTTCTGCTGATAGAGTGGATGATTTGCTGGTAATTCTACAAATGAAAGTTCAGGAAAAACCTTTTTCATTTCCTTGCGAATGAACTTATCCAGACCGTAATTATCATCGATATGGAGAAAGCCTCCCCCATTAAGATATTTCCTTAGGTTCTGTGCTTCAGCATCGCTGAAAACCACATTACCATGCCCTGTAAGATATACAAAAGGATAATTGAATAGTTCGGCACTGCCCACTTCAACGGTGGCATCCTGAGGCGCGAAATTAGTATTCAGGTTTTTATTGCAGAATTCGATGAGATTTGGAAGCGCGGTTCTGTTGGCATACCAATCACCTCCCCCATTATATTTCAACTTAGCCATCTTATAAGTTGGCGGCTTAAAGCCACACAACAAAAACATTATTCCGACAACTAAGCCTGTTTTTAATTTCATCTGTTTAAATAATTCACCTCAAAGCAGGCTGCTAATGCAGCAGTTTCTGTTCTCAGACGTGTATTACCTAAAGTTAAGGGTTTAAAGCCGTTTTGCAAAGCGAGTTCGATTTCTTTCGGACTAAAGTCCCCTTCCGGGCCGATCAAAACCGTGTAGTTTTGATGAGGTTCGGTCACCTGACTAATGTACAGGCGGGGTTCTCCATCGATGCAATGTGCAATCATTTTAATGGAGTTATTTTCAATTTTCAGAAAATCTGTAAAAGAGATCTGCGGATTTAATACCGGATGGTAAGCTTGTAAAGATTGCTTAACCGCAGAAGTGATCACTTTATTAAGCCGATCTTCTTTGATGACCTTCCTTTCGGAGCGCTCGCAGATGATCGGAGTAATTTCATCGATCCCTATCTCGGTTGCTTTTTCAAGAAACCATTCCAGGCGATCTATATTTTTTGTAGGTGCCACCACAATATGTAAGTGGTGATTTCGTTTTTGATACTCCTGAATTGCTTTGATCACTCGAAGCTGGACATTTTTCTTTCCTTCTCCAATGATTTCTGCTTCATAAAAGCCTCCTTTTCCATCAATCAGATTCACCACATCGCCAAGTCCTAATCTCAGGACTTTCAGACAATGTTTACTTTCTTCTTCATTTAAAGAATACTCGGTTGCATCAATATCAGGGGTATAAAAAACGTGCATTGTATAAAAGTTTTAGTGCTTGTCCACCATATCGCTTTTATCAATAACCAGTTCAAGCTTTATGGTTTCAATATTTTGCTCAGTTTTCTTTAAGATGGTAAACAGATACCCATAGCATTCTTCGCTATCACCTACTTCCGGTATTTTACCAAAAGCATGAGATACCAATCCGCCTACGGTATCAAAATCCTCATCTTCGGGAAGATCGTGCGGTAAATGCTCATTCACATCATAAACAGTGGCATAAGCGTTAATGATGAATTCAGTATCAGAGATTTTCTCTACTGTTGGCTTCTCTTCATCATACTCATCCTGGATTTCCCCAACGATCTCTTCTACGATATCTTCTAGTGTAACCATACCTGCGGTACCGCCAAACTCATCAATTACGATTGCGATCTGAATGCGTTTCTGTTGAAGTTCGCTCAACAGGTCATTAATTTTCTTTGTTTCAGGAACGAAGTAAGGTTTTCTGATGATGTCTTGTAAGACCCAGTCCTTTTTAGAGGCCAACAGCGGTAAGATATCCTTGGCATGAATAATACCAATGATTTTATCGATGATGCCATCATATACCGGTAGTCTGGAATATCCGTCGCCGATGATTTTATCAATCACAACTGCCGGAGGTGTAGACAATTCAATTCCTGATATTTTGGTTCTTGGAACCATAATATTTTTTACAACTCTTTCGTTGAAGTCAAAGACATTTTTAATCAATTCGTGCTCATTGGTATCTAAAGCACCACTCTCTTTACCTTGATCTAACAAATAATGAAGCTCTTCCGTACTGTGTACCGACTCATGGCCACCAACAGAGGAGATTCCGAATACTTTAAGAATCATATTTGCAAATCCGTTCAGCACCCAGATGAAGGGTCTGAAGACCAGGTAAAACCCTTGTAATGGCACTGCGATAAACAGTGTGGTCGCTACAGGACGTTGTATCGCTATCGATTTAGGCGCCAGTTCACCAAATACAATGTGCATTACAGTGATAAATAAGAAGGCAATTGCGGTAGAGATGGAAGTGATGTAAACTTCAGAAAAATTAAAGCCGACAAGGAAGTCGTGGATCAGACTGTGCATCACAGATTCACCGACCCAACCTAAGCCCAGAGAGGCTAAAGTAATACCTAGCTGCGTGGCAGCCAGGTATCCATCCAGATGCTGGGTAATATATTTTGCAATATTGGCTACCCTGCTACCTGATTTTGCTTTAATTTCAATTTGTGATGCCCGGACTTTTACAATTGCAAATTCTGCTGCAACGAAAAACCCGTTCAGTGCGACCAGGAAGAAAGTTAAAAATATCTTGAATCCTTCCATTAAGTTGTTTGATTTCTAAACTTCTGGTCATAAAGGAGGATACTTTCCTGTATCACTTTATGCGCATATCGAACGCCCAACAGGTGTTCAATAGTAACTTGCTTCTCTTCTAAAGCTTTGTAGTCCTGGAAGAATTTCACAATTTCCTTCATCGTATGAGGAGGCAATTCAGCTAAATCATTGATGTAGTTTACAGACATATCATTTTTTGCTACTGCAATAATTTTATCGTCTTGTTCACCATTATCCACCATGTGCATTACACCGATAACTTTTGCTTCTACGATTGACATCGGATAAACGTCAACAGAACAAAGTACAAGGATATCCAGAGGATCATTATCATCACAATAAGTTTGTGGGATAAAACCGTAGTTAGCCGGATACATTACAGAAGAGAAAAGTACCCTGTCTAATTTAATCAGGTGGGAATCTTTATCGATTTCGTATTTTGCTTTAGATCCTTTAGGAATTTCAATAATTGCATTTACTGTTTCAGGTAAGTTTTCACCTGGAGAAACAAAATGCCACGGATGACGCTCGTCTTTAATCATTTTTAATGTTCAGTGTTTGATATATCGTCATTGTCGTCTTTCACCACTTTCTTCTTTACAAACGTGTAAACCAGTGGAATGGTGGTGATGACAATAAAACCTATAATAATGTATAATAAATAATCGTTAATTTCTTTTTCAAATCGTTTGCCAAGGAAATAACCCAGCAAAGTTAAGGAAGCAATCCAAATAATTGCACCCGCAAAGTTATATAATGCGAATCTTTTAAAGTCCAGTTTTACTACACCAGCAAAAATCGGTGCAAAAGTTCTTACAATCGGAACAAAACGCCCCATAATAAGTGCAAAGGCTCCCTGTTTATTATAATAATCTTCGGCAGCCTTTAAATAACGTTTTTTAAAGAAGAAGGAGTCCTTTCTTTGATACAGGACGGGGCCCGTCTTTCGACCAAACCAGTAGCCAGTAAAATTACCTGAGACGGCGGCAACAATTAGTCCTAGAATCAACACATAAAGGTTGACGTCTAATTTGCCTGTAGCGACGAACATGCCGGCAAGAAACAACAGGTAGTCTCCTGGTAAAAAGAAACCAAAAAACAAACCTGTCTCGGCGAAGATCACAAACATTACTACATAAAAACCACCTTCTTTAAGTAGTTTTTCAGGATCAATGAATTGCAGTAACGAGTTCCAAAAATCTTGCATAGTTCAATTATTCGTAAAACTACATATAATTATCTACAGATATTGACTATATCAGATTTAAAATTATAGCTGGATATATCCCAAGGAAAACGGTGACGATCAGCGACAACACCAATACAACTTTGTACTGCACAGGCGTTTCCAACACGATCTCCGTACCCTCTTTGAAATACATCGCCACAATTACTTTGAAATAATAGTAAAACCCTACTAAAGCATTCAAAATTGCGAAAGCAACTAAATAAAAATGATAATCGTGCATCACATTCAGGAACATCAGGTATTTACCGATGAAACCAGCTGTTAATGGGATACCCGCTAAGGACAACATCGCTACCGTAAGGGCAAATGCCGCGAATGGATTGCGCTTTCCTAAGCCATTGAAGCTTTCGAAATTATCGTTACCTGTTTTCTGTTTCACAAGGATAAGTACCGCAAAGGCCGAAATACTTGCAAAAGTATAAGCAGCAGCGTATACAAACACATTGTTCATAGAACTGGCAGTAAGAGATACTAAAGAGAATAATAAGTAACCTGCATGAGAGATACTGGAGTAGGCCAGCATTCTTTTGAAGTTCTTTTGAAATAACGCAGTTACGTTACCGATGAATAAAGTCAGACATACAATCACCATCAAAGGAGGTAACCAGAAATCATGTAGCGGTGCAAAAGTATCTGCGAATAAACGTAGAATCGCTGCGAAACCAGCAGTTTTAACTACAGTAGACATGAAAGTCGTTACCCATGTTGGTGAACCTTCGTACACATCCGGAGTCCAGAAATGGAAAGGTGCAGCACCAATCTTAAAGCACAAACCGATCAGTAACAAGACAACTCCTGTATAAAATAAAGGAGAAATCGCCTGTGGATTATCAATCAGGTATTTATTGATCGTATCCAGATCAAAGGAAGCCGTAGCACCGTAGATCAGGGTAATACCGAACAACAGGAAGCCTGTAGAGAAGGCACCCATCAGGAAGTACTTTAAAGAAGCCTCATTGGAAGCGAAATTGTTCTTTCTGATCCCTGCCAGAATATATAGGGCCACAGACATGATTTCCACACCGATAAATAACATCGACATGTTTTTGTAAGAAACCATGATGATAATCCCCGTTAAGGCAAAAAGCATCAGGGTAAAGTATTCTGCTACATTTTCACTATTGGCCGCAAAATAATTCTGCGTCAACAGGAAGATTAAAATAGTTCCGGTAATCGCTAAACCTGCGAAAGCTAATGCAAAGTTATCCATTTGCATCATTCCGTAATGAGTCTGATTTGTGTTCCAGGAAGTAACGACAAAAGTCAGCGAGGTAAGCAACCCAATTAAGGTAAGGGGTAATAACGCTTTTTTCGCTTTAAACAAACCTGCATAAAGCACCACTAAAGCTGTAACAATAATTGTTATGATGATATTCATTTGCTTAGTTTACCGATGTTAATTTTTGTGTTACCTGTTCTATTAATTGTTGTACCGAGGCTTCAGATAAGTGAAGAATTGGCTTAGGATATACACCTAAAGCAATGATCATGGCACAAATGACATACAATACTACTTTTTCAGATCCTTTAATATCTGTAAAGCCGATGGTTAAGTCATTGGTTTTTCCCAGCATAATGTTCTGATACATTCTGAACATATATACCGCGCCGAAGATGATAGACAATCCAGCGAAAACGCCTGCCCATACCTGGTACTGATAAATGCCGATCAGCAATAAGAACTCGCCAATGAAACCATTTGTTCCCGGTAATGCTACCGTTCCCAATACAATGATTAGAAATGCGATGGCCAGTTGAGGTGCTTTTTTAGCAATCCCGCCTAACTCCGCGATTTTATTAGTTTTCATGCGACTGGCGATAATGTCCAGCACAAAGAATAAACCAACAACGTTGATACCGTGACTTAACATCTGCACCATAGCACCCTGCATACCCTGCGTATTTAACGCGAAGATACCTGCGGAGATTAAGCCTACGTGAGCAATAGAAGAATAAGCAACCAGTCTTTTAGCATCCTTCTGCGTAAAAGCAATCAGGGAAGCGTAAACCACACCTATAATCGAAAGGATCATGGCTACATGGCCCCATTGCTCAACACCTGCAGGTGCAATCGGCAATAACCATCTGATCAGACCGTAAATACCCATTTTCAACATAATACCAGACAATAACATCGTACCCGGAGTTGGAGCCTCCACATACGTATCCGGCTGCCAGGTATGGAATGGGAAGATTGGCATCTTAATCGCAAATGCGATAAAGAAAGCCCAGAAAATCCATCCTTGCTGTGCAGCATCAAGGTTTAGGTTATAGAAAGCCTGAATCTCGAAATTGTGAGCAGGGTTTTGTAAGTATAAGTAAATGATACCCATTAGCATGAATAGAGATCCTGCAATGGTGTACACGAAAAATTTCATGTTTACTTTAATTCTGTCTTTACCACCCCAGATGGCGCAGATAAAGTAGATTGGAATTAAAGCCGCTTCCCATCCGATATAGAATAAGAACGCGTCTAAAGCAGTAAAAACCAATAATAAACCAAACTGCATAAACAGGATCAATGCAAAGAAAGCATTGGCCTTTTTATACTCATGTTGATAAGCCGATAAAATGATAATCGGAACCAACACATTGGTTAATAAAACGGTGATCATGCTGATACCATCAATTCCCGCATGGAAATTGATTCCTAAATCCTGAATCCAGGGATAGTTTACCGCAAATTGCGTACTGGCATCTGGTGTAAAGTTACATACCATGATGAGCGTCAGTCCTAATGAAAGGATTGCCGAGCCCAGAGCCACATGTTTTGCTGCATTACCTGTGAATGCAGTAACCACAGCGCCTAGCAATGGTAGAAAGATAAGAAGTATTAAAAGTTGTTCCATTATGTTTTCTTGAACGATCTTTTACAGAGATAAATAAGTATACAATAACAATGAGATGATTCCTACCACCATCATTAACAGATAGAAGCCAACGTTTCCGGACTGAACCAAACGTAAACCTTTACTGGCTTCCGAAGTTCCCCAACCTAAACCGTTCACTATACCATCAACAATTTTATTGTCAATAATTTTATAGAAGAAAGTTGAAAATGCATCCAAAGGTTTTCTGATCAGCATATCATAAATCTCGTCGATATAGAATTTATGGTAAGATAAGTTAGCCAAAGCCGGTCTTTTTCCTTCATCAGGAAGTGGGATATGGCTTTGTTTAACATATTTCACATAGGCAAAGCCGATAGCAATCAATACCCCGATTACTGAAACTGCCATTAACATATATTCCGTTGCATGGTCTGGAGCTTCAGCAGTGTGCTTAATCACCGGAGCCAACCAATGAGATAACCAATGATTACCACCCAATGCTTCCGGTACACCGATCATTCCACCGATAGCAGATAAAACTGCCAACACGATTAAAGGAATGGTCATAGATTTCGGAGATTCATGGATCTTCTCTTCTGCATGATGCGTTCCGCGGTACTTTCCGGAGAAAGTAAGGAACAACATTCTGAACATATAGAAAGCCGTAAGGAAAGCGGTGAATACACCAATTGCCCACATCGTTTTATCATGTGCATAAACATGTGCCAGAATCTCATCCTTAGAGAAGAAACCAGAGAATGGAGGTAAACCAGCGATAGCGATGGTACCAATCAACATCGTCATAAAAGTAACTGGTAATTTCTTACGTAAGCCACCCATATGTCTCATGTCTTGTTCATGGTGTAAAGCATGGATCACAGAACCTGCACATAAGAACAGTAACGCTTTAAAGAAAGCATGTGTGATGACGTGGAAGAAAGCACCGTTGTAAGCGCCAACTCCTAAACCAAGGAACATATAACCCAATTGAGATACTGTAGAATAAGCCAGTACCTTTTTAATATCTGTTTGTGTCAAGGCGATCACTGCACCTAATACTGCCGTAGCTAAACCAACGATAGCAATAATATGCTGAATCATTGGCGCCAGGTCGAAGAGCACATTTGATCTTGCGATCATATATACACCTGCAGTTACCATGGTAGCCGCGTGAATTAACGCAGAAACCGGCGTTGGACCAGCCATCGCATCCGGTAACCAGGTAAACAAAGGCAACTGAGCCGATTTACCACAAGCACCGATAAACAACAGTAAAGCGATTAGCGCGATGCTGCCATTTCCAGGAAGCATGTTTGCCGCCTGAGGAAAGATTTTAGAGAATTCAACGGTACCGAAAGTGGTAAAGATGAAGAACACACCTAACAGGAAACCAAGATCACCGATACGGTTCATGATAAAAGCTTTCTTAGCTGCCGAAGCATAGCTGCTATTCGTGTACCAGAATCCGATCAGCAGGTAAGAACAAAGTCCTACCCCTTCCCATCCGATAAACATCACGATGTAGTTAGAGCCTAATACCAATAGCAACATGAAGAAGATAAACAGGTTCAGGTAGCTAAAAAACTTACCGAAGGCCTCATCCGTATGCATGTAGCCAATGGAGTAAATATGGATTAAGAAACCTACGCCGGTAATGATCAGCAGCATAATTGAGCTTAACGGATCTACCAGGAAGGATAATGGAATGTTCAGCTTACCAGCGCTGATCCAGTCGAACAAAAAGATCTCGTGCGACTTATTCGCATCTGCTCCCAATTCGAAGAAGATACCTACACTGATGGCAAAGGAAATGAATATCACGCTGCTTCCGATGAAACCGATCAGGTTTTTAGAAAGCGTATTTCTTCCCAGGCCATTGATAACAAAGCCTAAAAGAGGAATTAAGGGAACCAGCCAAACTAAATTTATCATGTTATTACTTTATTCTTATTAATTACCACTTAAGGCGATTCAACACATTTATATCTATAGATTGTGTATTTCTGTACACCATTACAATTATACTTAGTCCAACTGCAACTTCAGCAGCGGCAAGTGCCATAATGAAAAATACGAATACCTGTCCTGACGGATCATTGTTATGTACCGAAAATGCGGTTAACAGTAAATTTACTGCATTCAGCATCAATTCTACCGACATAAAGATGACGATGGCGTTTCTGCGGGTCAATACCCCAACTACACCAATGGTGAAAATAATCGCACTTAGCCAGATGTAGTGGTTAAGTGGTACTCCCTGCAATCCCTGAGTTATGTTTTCCATTCAGTTTATACTTATTTTATGACCATGAGCTTTACATCAGATGATGCAAACCCAAATCCTATGCTTTTTCTTTTTTAGTTAACAATACTGCGCCCACCATTGCCGTCAGCAATAGAATAGAAGACAGCTCAAAAGGTAACATGTAAGGCCCAAATAACTCCTTACCTAAATTCTTCACCAATCCAAGGTTCGGGTTTTTCAGTAATACCGGATCAGAAATCGCAGTTGCTTTTAAAGAACCGATGATCGTTACTACTAAGCAACATCCTGCAATCACGCCGACCACCTTAACCAGGTTAGATTTTAATGGCTCATTCTCCTTGTTGAGGTTGAGCAACATCAGCACAAAGAGGAATAGCACCATGATGGCCCCCATGTAAACGATAAAATTCACGACTGCCAGAAACTGTGCATTCAATAGAATGTAATGAATCGTTAATGTAAAGAAAGTAACAATTAAGTAAAGTACGCTATGCACCGGGTTCTTAGAAAAGATGACCATCAGTGAAAAGATGACGCTTAATGCTGCTACAAAATAGAATACCGATGTACCCATTTATTATATGTTTAAACTGTTTATATTAATAACCCGAAGGTTACGTATGCTAATTATTTCTTTTCTAATGGTGCCTCTACCAGTTTATCCTTGCCGTAGATAAAATCTTTACGCAGGTAATCTGAAGGGACAATCGGACCGTCTAAGTAGATGGCTTCTTTTGGACAGGCTTCTTCGCACAATCCGCAGAAGATACAACGTAACATGTTGATCTCATATACTGAGGCGTATTTTTCCTCACGGTAAAGGTCTTTCTCTTCCGGTTTACGTTCTGATGCAATCATCGTGATCGCTTCTGCCGGACAAGATAATGCACAAAGACCACAGGCCGTGCAACGCTCTTTACCTTCTTCATCTCTTTTCAAAGAGTGCATACCCCTGAAGTTCGTAGAAAACTCTCTTTCTTGCTCCGGGTATCTGATGGTCGCTTCCTTCTTAAAGAAGTGGCTGATGGTAATAGCTAAACCCTTAGTGATTGCAGGCAAATACATGCGTTCTGCAAACGTGAGGGGTTTTTTCTCTAATACTTTCTTTTTACTGGTTAATGGTTCCATTAAACCTCCTATTATACCGCTAAATGCGGATAGTTAAAACTTTTCAATTATAGCAATCACAATACTTGTGATGATGATATTCGCAATAGCCAAAGGAATCAACACCTTCCAACCTAAGTGCATCAGCTGATCATAACGGAAACGAGGAATAGTCCAGCGTACCCACATGAAGAAGAAGATGAAAGCAAAGATTTTAATAAAGAAAACAGCCGTTCCAATTAGTGGAGCTATCACTGTTCCTGTTTGTGCCAGTACCCAATCCATACCCGGGTAGTTGTAACCACCAAAGTATAAACTAGCCATTACCGCTGCAGAAACAAACATATTGATGTATTCCGCGAACAGGTAGAAACCTAGTTTCATAGACGAATATTCTGTGTGGTAACCACCGATCAGCTCCGTCTCACATTCCGGTAAATCGAAAGGAGCTCTGTTCGTTTCTGCAAAAGAGCAGATCATGAACAATAAGAAACCTAGTGGCTGATACAATACATTCCAGCGCCATCCGTGCTGATTGGCAACAATCTCACCCAAACTCATCGAGTTCGTTACCAATAATAAAGCAATGATCGAAAGCCCCATTGCAATCTCATAACTGATATTTTGTGATGCTGCACGAATCGCACTTAATAAAGAGTATTTGTTGTTAGATGCCCAACCACCGATCATGACACCATATACACCCAGAGAAACAACTCCGAAAATATAAAGAATACCAACGTTGATGTCAGTTACCTGCAAAGGAATCACACGGTCACCAATGGTCATATTACTACCCCATGGAATCACTGCTGTACCGATACAAGCTGTCAACATAGATAAACCAGGACCCACCATAAACAACCATTTACTGGCGTTCGTAGGAATGATTTCCTCTTTCATGAACATTTTCACCCCATCAGCTAAAGGCTGAAGGATTCCAAATGGACCTGCTCTGTCTGGTCCTAACCTATCCTGTAGAAATGCAGCCACTTTCCTTTCTGCATAAGTGGAATACATGGCTATCAATAAACTTATACCGAAAATAATCGCTACCAGTACAAATTTTTCTATTACAAAAGATATATCCATTAGAATTTAGTGGTTTTTTCTAGTTCAACCCTATTTGCTTCCTTCAATCGCTCATCTTCCTGAATTACCGGTAAAGGAACGAAGGTTTCATAGTGATTAGAGGCAATTACAGACGTATCCGAAATGTGTGTAGGATGTTCAAGAGTCCAGTCTGCAGTCAGTTTCTTATCAAAACGACAGGTATTACAGATAAACTCTTCCACTTCACCATACACATCTTTACGAGCTGTAACGCGCAAAACATCTGCTCCTTTATACCATAGTGTTACTTTACCGCTACAAGTAGGGCAATCTCTATGCGCATCAATCGGTTTAGTAAACCAAACCCTGTTTTTAAATCGGAAAGTTTTGTCTGTTAATGCACCAACCGGGCAAACATCGATCACGTTTCCGGAGAAATCATTGTCGACAGCCGTTTGGATATAAGTAGAGATCTCTGAATGATCTCCACGGTTTAAGATACCGTGAACACGTTTATTGGTAATCTGATCTGCTGTAAATACACAACGGTAACACAAGATACACCTGTTCATGTGTAACTGGATTTTATCACCGATATCAATGCGTTCAAAAGTTCTTCTTTCGAATTCATATCGTGTTTTCTGCAAACCGTGCTCATAACCTAAGTTTTGAAGGTCACATTCACCGGCCTGATCACACACAGGGCAATCTAATGGATGGTTGATTAACAACATTTCCACTACACCACTTCTTGCTTCGATCACTTCCGGAGAAGTAATATTCATCACTTCCATTCCATCCATTACAGTGGTACGGCATGAAGCTACTAATTTCGGCATTGGGCGCGGATCTTTTTCAGAACCCTTGCTCACCTTTACGATGCAGGTTCTACATTTACCACCGCTACCTTCTAATTTGGAATAATAACACATCGCCGGAGGAACAATATCCCCACCGATTTGGCGCGCAGCATTAAGGATGGTCGTCCCTGGTGCTACTTCTACGGTTATTCCGTCTATGGTTACCTTAACTTTATCACTCATTGTTAAAGATATTCTTTATCATCACTTTACTTTTCAAGGCTTAAAGCCTCTTGGGCATCGGTTTGATCGTTAATTTTCTGTACTAACTGCTTTAGCTATTGGCTCGGCATAATTTGCCAGGCCGTAATTTGTATCCAGGGATAACAGCGGGTTTTTCACATGCCATTCAAATTCATCTCTGAAATGTCTGATGGCACTTGCTACCGGCCATGCTGCTGCATCACCTAAAGGACAAATGGTATTACCTTCGATTTTCTTCGCTACATCAACCAGCAAATCTATATCGCTCATTTTACCATGGCCATATTCAATGCGGTGAAGCACTTTTTCCATCCATCCGGTACCCTCACGACAAGGCGAACATTGTCCGCAACTCTCATGGTGATAAAAACGGGAGAAATTCCAGGTGTTTCTAACCATACACTGGTCTTCATCAAAAGCGATGAAACCACCGGAACCCATCATCGATCCAGTCGCAAAGCCACCTTCAGATAAAGATTCATAACTCATCAAACGAGGCTCCCCGTTCGCAAGTTTTAAAGAAAGATTAGCAGGAAGCACCGGAACAGAAGATCCACCGGCAACAGTTGCCTTTAGTCTTTTGCCATTGGCGATACCACCACACCATTCATCAGAATAGATAAACTCTTCTACAGGTAAGCCCAATTCAATCTCATAAACACCTGGTCTTACCAAATTTCCAGAGGCTGAGATTAGTTTTGTACCTGTACTACGACCAATACCAATCTTTGCATACTCATCGCCCCCATCATTGATGATCGGTACAACAGCAGCAATAGATTCCACATTGTTAACTACCGTTGGGCAGCCATACAATCCTGCAATGGCAGGGAATGGAGGTTTGATTCTTGGATTACCACGTTTTCCTTCTAATGATTCTAACAATGCCGTTTCTTCACCGCAGATATAAGCACCACCACCCGGCTGAACGTATAATTCCAGGTCGTAACCTGTACCTAAAATATTTTTACCTAAAAATCCAGCGTTCTTAGCTTCAGCAATTGCCTTTTCCAGAATACGAATTTGAGGCATCATTTCACCACGTACATAGATAAAAGAGGTTTTTGCACCTAGCGCAAAGCTGGATACAATCATACCTTCAATCAGTGCATGAGGAATGTGAGTCATCAGATAACGGTCTTTAAACGTTCCCGGCTCCGATTCATCGGCATTACAAACCAGGTAACGTGCTACCCCCTCAGGTTTAGCTAAAAAGCTCCATTTCATTCCCGTAGGAAATCCTGCACCCCCGCGACCACGTAATCCGGACTTCTTCACCTCTTCCACGATTTCATCAGGAGTCAGTGTTTTCAGCGCCTTTTCCACAGCACGGTACCCGCCTTTCTGGCGATAAACATCCAATGTATGAATGCCCGGTACGTTTATATGTTCTAATAATAGTTTACGACTCATTATTTCTTGCGTAAGTCTTGTATCAAATCGTCTACCTTTTTCTCGTCAAGGTTCTCGTAGAAAGTATAGTCAGGGCCAATTTGTAAAACCGGACCATAGCCGCAAGCAGCCAGACACTCTACGCCTCTCCAGCTGAACAAGCCATCCGGAGTAACCTCATTTTCTTTAACGCCAAGGCTTTTTTCAATATGGCCCATCAGTTTTTCTGCACCAACTAAACAGCAAGGTCCCGTTCTGCAAACTTCCAGAACGTATTTTCCTTTAGGCTGTAAGAAGTACATACTGTAGAACGAAGCTACTTCATATACCTCAATTGGCTCAATGCGCAGATATTCCGCAATTTTATCCATAGCCGCCGGACTTAACCAGCCCAGCACTGCCTGTACTTCATGCAAAATTGGCAATAAAGCGGACTTTTGCTTGCCTTCCGGATACCTTTTAACGATCTCTTCAAACTTTTCAACTAAAGCTGAGGAGAACGCTACAGGTTGTTGTTCTTCTACTTTAAGCATCTAATTCTCCTGCAATAATATTCATACTACTCATGTTAATGATGGCATCTGATAACATCATACCAACACTCATGGGCGCAAACATTTGATAATTTATAAAGCTTGGTCTTCTAAAGTGCAAACGATAAGGCGTTCTACCACCATCGTTGATCAGATAGAAACCCAATTCTCCGTTACCACCTTCTACTGCATGGTAAACTTCTGCTTTTGGTGCATCAATCTCTCCCATCACAATTTTGAAGTGATAGATTAAAGCCTCCATATTGTTGTAAACTTCTTCTTTGGCTGGCAAATAGAATTCAGGAACATCTGCATGGAAAACACCTGCAGGTTCATGCTTCAATTTCTCCATACCTTGCTCAATGATTTTAAGACTTTCCCACATTTCTGCATTACGCACCAGGTAACGGTCATAAATATCACCGCTGGTACCTACCGGAACTTCAAAATCAAAATCTTCGTAAGAACAATAAGGCTCGCTGATACGAACATCATAATCTACCCCTGTAGAACGCAATAAAGGGCCAGTCCAACCATAATCCAAAGCTGCTTCTGCAGTAACTGCAGCCACACCTGAAGTACGGTCAATAAAGATCCTGTTGCGGTCAAGCAAGCTTTCGAATTCTTTTAATGCTACCGGAAATGTTGTTAAGAATTTATTGATTTTCGCGAATGCGATTTCATTGAAATCTCTTTCAAAACCACCGATTCTACCAATGTTAGTCGTTAAACGTGCACCACAAATCTCCTCGAAGATTTCATAGATGTGTTCTCTGAACTGGAACAGGTAAAGGAAAGTAGTGGTTGCACCAGTATCCTGAGCAATAATGGTGTTACAAATGATGTGATCGGCGATCCTTGACAACTCCATAACGATCACCCTAAGGTAATCTACCCTTTTAGGCATCTGGATGTTCAGCAATTTCTCTACCGTCATGTGCCATCCCATGTTATTGATCGGCGATGAGCAGTAGTTCAATCTATCTGTCAGTGGAGTGATCTGATAGAATGGGCGATGTTCTGCAATTTTCTCAAAAGCGCGGTGGATATAGCCAATGGTGGAAACACCACTAACAATAATTTCGCCGTCTAATTGAATTACATTTTGAAAAACACCATGTGTTGCCGGGTGAGTAGGCCCTAAATTCAGGGTTACTAACTCATTCTGAGGATCATTATCTGTATATACCGGTTGATTGTGATTCATATGCTTATCTACCAAAGTATTTGTCTTTTTTATCTACTCTATTTGGATCTTCCAAAGGATATTGTTTCAACATCGGATGAACACCAAGCTCGTCCATGTTCAATATTCTTCTTAAATCCGGGTGACCTTCAAATTTTACTCCGAAGAAGTCATAAGTTTCTCTTTCCATCCAGTTCGCTGCATTCCAAAGAACGGTTGCAGTAGGAATTGTTGGATGATGTTCATCGATAAACACTTTTACTCTTACCCTTACTTTTTTCACCATGCTGTGCAAGTGGTAAACCACTGCAATCCCATGTTTCTTCTCCGGGTAATGAACTGCTGTAATATCAGTCAGGAAGTTAAAGTTAGTATCGCTTTCTTTTAAGAACCTCAACACATCGATGATGACATCTTTTGTGGTTTCGAACGTCAACAAACCATAAGGTTCATTTACGCCTGTTATTTTGGCGCCAAACTTTACATTTAGGGCGTCTAAGATTTCATTATTTGTCACTTCTGCCATTATAAAATTCCGTATGAAGCCAACATTTCTTTGTATTGATCTGAATCTCTTCTTCTCAAAGATTCATTTTTAACCAGCTCCTGAATTTTTCCGAAACCATCTAAGATTGCTTCTGGTCTTGGCGGACAACCCGGAACGTATACATCCACAGGAATGATCTCATCGATCCCCTGAAGTACAGAATACGTATCAAAGATACCACCACTGGAAGCACAGGCACCAACAGCAATCACCCAACGAGGTTCAGCCATCTGTAAATATACTTGTTTTAAAACCGGACTCATTTTCTTAGCGATGGTACCCATCACCATTAATAAATCCGCCTGACGAGGAGAAAAACTTAAGCGTTCAGATCCAAAACGACCAAGGTCATAATGAGAACCCATTGTAGCCATAAATTCGATACCACAACAAGAAGTTGCGAATGGCAGGGGCCATAATGAATGGGAACGTGCCAAACCAATTACTTTGTCTAAAGAGGTGGCGAAAAAACCAGATCCTTCTATGCCTGGAGGCGCGTCTA
Organism: Pedobacter gandavensis; assembly: GCF_032677645.1. GTDB lineage: Bacteria > Bacteroidota > Bacteroidia > Sphingobacteriales > Sphingobacteriaceae > Pedobacter > Pedobacter gandavensis_A. Next base: position 490,279 of record NZ_JAVTSB010000002.1, read on the forward strand.
CTATATTGATGTTACTCATGATACAAAACGAAAAAAGGTTCATTCCTACAAAGAATGAACCACAAATTTACAATATTTTGAAAGGAATTGACCTAAGCCATGATCATTTAGAAACAATCTAAATAGGTTAATTCCAGTCTAATGCTTTCTTTTTCAAAACGTAGATAAAACCTAGCAATAAGGTTCCCATAAAGATGAACATTTCAACCATACCAGCCATTCCAAGCTCTCTGAAGTTCACTGCCCATGGGTACATGAAGATGACCTCCACATCGAACAATACGAACAGGATAGCCACCAGGAAGTACTTAATAGAGAAAGGTTGACGTGCATTACCTACAATCTTTACACCAGCTTCAAAAGTCGCTAGTTTATCAGCTGTCTTTCTTTTCGGGCCTAAAAAGTGTGTGGCTATTAAAGTCACAACAACAAATCCCAGAGCAACAATGATCTGAAATACTATAGGTAAAAAATCTACGGGTACACTTTGGGTTTCCATGGTATTAAATTTGGGACAAAATTAAAAGAAAAAGGCAGGATAACAACCCTGCCTTTTTCTTTTATTGGAAAATATTACTTTTTCTTTACCGGAGCCTTAGCAGCTGCTGGCATTAATTGCTTCAAACGCTCCTGAGCACCTGAATTTGCAGGGTCAATTGCTAAAGCTTTATTTAGGAATTCTTTTCCTTTTTCTTTATCAGTTTGTGCATAATAAGACCCTAAATAGATGTAAGCTTCTACCAGTTCTTTTGGTTGAGCTGCTGCAAGCTCAGGCTTAGTTACCGTTAACAATTTAACCAATTCTTCATACTGAGGAACAGCTAACCATTTAGGGGCATTTAAATCATCCTGAATTTTAGCAATACGAGCTCTGTAAGCATAAGCTAAAACAAAATCACTTTTACCTTTAATGATGTTTACAAAAGCGGAATCCGCATCTGCCAGGATTTTTTTATCAGGGTTTTTACCAGCCTGACTTTTAGTTCCATAATCAACGTATTTAGCTACACCTACATAATAGTAATTCTGTAAAGTGTTTTTACCGTTAGGATTTTCTTTAATCGCGATTGCAAACACATCTCCAGCTTTATCATATTTTTTAGCTTTGAAAAGCGCACTTCCGATTTCTTCTAATGCTTCTGCATTAGTAGAATCTTTTTGAACTGCTTTTACAATGTTTCCCATAGCTAAACTATCCTGACCAGCTTGCATTTGCGCTCTACCAAGGTACAGGTAATCACCAGCAATAATACGTGAAGTATCTTTAGCTTTTGTAAAGAACTCATTCATCAGCTCTAAACTTTTAGGGTAATCTTTATTCTCATAAGCAGAATAACCACGTAATCTTGATACTACCAATGCTTTCTCATTGTTAGGATTCATTGTAGCCAATTCAGCAGTTACCTGCGCTAAACCCGGGTAGTCTTTTGCATAAAACAAGAACTGCGCATAACGCAATTTAGAGTCGTATGAGTTGTCTGTCAGGTCCAGATATTTTTTATAGTTAGTCAATGCCAAAGCAGACTTCGCAACTTGTTCAGTTGCTACCTGATTTGCCCATTGCATGTACAATTCAGCAAGTTCTCTGTAAGCCGGACCATAGTTTGGATCAGCAGCAATAGCGTCATTGAATTGCGCTTCTGCTTCAGGGAATGCTCTTGATTCAGTGTACATTCTACCAATCTGAGTTGTAGCTCTGATTAGGCCAGCATTGATGTTCAATGCTCTCATGTAGTTTTGCAAAGCTTCAGAGTTCTTTTTCTGAGCAGCATAGTAATCACCTAGTGCTAAGAAAGTTTCTGCGTCTTTATCATTTGCATCTAACTCATCTGCTTTCTGCAGGTAAGGTAATGCAGCAGTAAAGTCTTTGTTATCAGTTGCGATGTATGCTTTACCGATATATAACTGAGGGATATAATCTTTTTTAGAAGATACATCTACAGCTTTATCAAAATTAGTTTTTGCTGAAGTCGGATTTTTTTCAAATAAATCTGCTTCACCTAAACCAATATAGTTTAAAGGATTTTTTGGATCTGCCGTTACACCCTGAGTAAACGTTGCTCTGGCTGAATCGATATAATCCATTCTCAAATAAAGATCACCCAAATTGAAGTAGTTTTCTCCTTTATTGGCTTGTGATTTTACCAATGCTTTCAGCATGGTTGTCGCTTTCTGGTACTGTTCGGCATCTACAGCCTTCTTTGCATCATTTAAGCTTTGAGCAAAAGAGGCAGAACCCATCACTACTAAACCTAAACTTAAGGTTATTGCTTTCTTTGTCATTTTCATGGTTCACTATTGTTTTAATTGTAATGGAGCTTGTAACCAGACTCCATAGTTCAAATATAAAATTTAGTTTGTATTCTTTAAATTAAATTCTCTCGGCATCATCTTATGTGGACCCAATCCGGATTTAAGAACAATCAGTTGTGCACGCTGACTTACTAACCAGTTTGCAAAACCTGTGCCTAAACCTTCGCGGCCCTCCGCATTAATGATGTAGATATTTCTTAAAAAAGGATATATCCCATTAATTAAATTCTTTTGGATCGGCGTATAATACGCGTCATCCCCTTTTTTTCCTGGTAAATTCTTAACCCCCAGCATCTTCACTTTCGCAATTGACCCGGCCATATCCGGCTGATTAGAGATTAACCAGTTGACACCGACTACGCCAATAAAACCTTTATTATTCGCAACGTACTTTATCACGTCATTATTGTTCTGTAGTGTAAAAACTCCGGTTTTTGGCAATTCTTTAATTTTAGCCAATTCCATAAAGTAACGAATGGTACTGGAGTAAGCATTATCGAACACCAGTTTTTTACCCGAAGTTGACTTTCCCTTCAAAATATCAATCACTTCCTGCACCGTAATGGTACTGTCCGGACTATCCACATTGCTGATCAAAGCGATCCCGTCAATGGCAAATCTCGAAGCTCTTGGAACAATACTTCTGTTTCTATACATTTTATCCTCTTCCGGAGTCAGCATTCTGGAAGAAATCATCACCCTGATGCTATCGTTTAAAAAGGTAGGGAAAATTTTCTGTTCATTACCTTCAATCACTTTAAATTCCGCTTTGGGATAATCTGATTTAAAAACATCAATCTGATCGGCCAGTACTCTGGCAAAAGACTCGTCTGCGAGGATCGTTACGCTACCTGTGGTACGGCTTTGTTCTACGGCATCAACTGCCTTAGGTTTGCGCTTACAGGCCACAAATACGAACAATAACAAGATCAGACTTAAGTACTTCATTTGAATCAATTTTTTTTTGTTAGTTAATGCGATTATTCTAAGTTATTTCAAACTCCTTAACTTAGGATAATTCGGATTTAATCGTCTTTTGGATTAATTAACCGGGAAAATCTAATGGCTGCATAAACGATTAGCAGTCCCCCAAACAAGATGCGATAAGTTTTTTGAATTTCAAAAGGAATATCAGTCCAGAATATCAACAACAGCCCTAATACGAAATAAAACGTAAACATCACCAGGCCTAAAATGAACAGAAATCGCTGTTGAGGCGATTTCTGCATAAATGTTTTCAAATTAAACATCCTTAATACTATTGAGATAAAGTAAAGCTGATTGGAATATTGAACTTCACACGAACCGGTTTTCCGTTTTGGATACCCGGAGTCCAACGTGGACTAGCTTTCAATACTCTGATTGCTTCTTCATCAGTACCACCACCAAGTTTTCTTTCCACCTTGATGTCAGTTAAGGTTCCGTTTTTCTCTACTACGAAAGAAAGGAACACTTTACCTTGAATGTTATTTTCCTGAGCCATAGGAGGATATCTTACCGTTTTTTTCAAATAACCGTAAAATTTATCCATCCCACCAGGGAAACTTGGTTGAGTTTCGATACTCACGAAGTCATAAACCTTGGTATCTTCTACAGCAGCTGCTTGTTTAGGGCCATCTCCAACAGGACCGGCAATTACAATATCAGCAGTAGGATCACCTTCAATGGTTTTCTGACCAGGATCCGCTTTCTTCAAATCTTCGATCTGAACAGGCTCTTTATCGATTACCTCATTATCCGGTTTTACAATCGGAGGAGGGAATTTAATCTGATCCTGCTTTGGCGGCGGTGGTTGTACCGGCGGTGGTGGAGGGGTATCCGGATTTACCGGTGGCGGTGGTTGAACCGTTACCTCTACCTGTTTTACAATCTCTTCTTCAGGAATACTGCCCTTGATCAAATTTACAAGTTTCGGCGCTAAAAACGCTCCCACAAATATACAAGATGCAATTAATAAAGCTTTTGTCGTATTCGAGGCACTAGTACTGCGTAGCTCGTAAGCTCCGTAGTTCTTGTTTTTACCCGCGAAGACAACATCAAGCCATTCCCGTTTCAATAAATCTATTTTAGAACCTAACATAGCTTACTATTTTAATATTATTAATTCTTTTATTATAAAATTCCAGCTTGTTTCATGAACTGTTTCTCACCATCAGTGATGTTCTCATCATCGATCGCAGGAGCCGTTTTGATCTTAGTGATCGCCAACTCATCCATAATATCTACAAAGTTCTTGTAGGTAGCTCCTGAAGTAGGCTTGATCACCATTACGATCTGTCTTCCGCCAGTCGCATCAGCAACTTTCTTTTTATTCTCTAATATTGATTTTCTGACTTCAGCAAAACCCTCAACATGTGGTTGAGCAGTCTTCGCTTCTCCCATATACCAGGCAACTTTATCGTTTTTACCCAATAAAATAGTCATAGTCTCAGAAGCACGTAATTCATTTTTCTCTTCTGAATTATCGTCTTTATCAGGCTTTGCAATATCCATTGCAATTGGTTTCGACAGGGAAGTGGTCAACATAAAGAAGGTGATCAGCAAGAAGGCTAAATCTACCATTGCCGTCAAATCGACTTTGGTGTTCGCTTTCTTACTCCTTACTTTTTTGCCTTTTTTCCCCCCGCCGGAGGTATCTAATTCAGCCATAATATTTATTTATTGAGCATCGCCTTCGGCAGATGTGATTAAACTAAACTTGTTAATTTTTTGCTTCTGCAGAATATCAACTACTTTCTTGATCGCAGGATACTCTTCTTTAGCATCACCTTTGATACTGATACGCATTGGGGCATTGTGTAACTCCGCCACAGCAGTACGAGACTGCATAATCCATTCCGCCAGTTGATTGTTAGTTGAATCAGTTGGGATACCTGCATCAATACCAGATTTAGTACGCTCATCGCCGTTCATCATGATGAACTGCTTTAAACTCTGAACTGGTACACCGAAAGCACCTACCACACCAAAACGCTCTCTTTCTTCCGGAGTGAATTTAATGCCGTACTTATCGCCCATTTTATCAAGGGTAGCCATTTTAATGTCTTTCCCTACGATTTCATAAAACACTTTGCCTTTACCTATCGACAAAATACCCATGTCCAAATCCGGAACTTTAAGTTTAAATGTCGATGAAGGGATAGTAACATCCAAAGGATCAGGTTGACGTGCTGTTGCTGTTAAAATAAAGAAAGTAAGCAATAGGAAAGATACGTCGCACATGGCGGTCATATCTATCGAAGTACTCTTTCTTTGAACCTTTGCTCTTGGCATAATTTTAAAAATTACTTATGTATTTAACTAATGATGTTAATTCTTCCGGTTTTCCATAAAAGCCGGTAAAAAAAATACATTATTTTTTATTTATGCGTAGAAGCGTAAGTTTGGATGATGCTGAAACCTGCTTCATCAATAGCGTAAGTCAATTTATCGATTTTCGAAGTTAAGATGTTGTACATGATAATCGCGAAAGTAGAAGTACCAATACCTGTAGCTGTGTTAATCAAAGCCTCAGAAATACCAGTTGCTAATGCAGCCTGATCCGGAGCACCAGAGTTAGCTAAACCACCGAAGGCCTTGATCATACCTGTTACTGTTCCTAATAAACCTGTTAATGTACCTACTGATACTAATGTTGCAATTACTGTTAAGTTTTGCTCTAACATTGGCATTTCTAATGTTGTAGCTTCTTCGATATCTTTTTGGATAGCTAAACATTTTTGATCTGTATCCATGTTTGGCTCAACTTCCATATCTCTGTATTTTTTCAAACCAGATTTGATTACGTTTGCCACAGAACCTTGTTGTCTATCGCACTCAGCCATAGCACCTTCGATGTTGTTTGAGTTTAAAAGTGATTGTACTTTTTTAACGAAAGCGTCTAAGCTACCTTTACCAGTTGCTTTACCAATTACGATCATACGCTCAATAGAGAAAACGATAACCATTAAGAACATACCCATTAATACTGGTACAATCGGACCACCTTTGTATGCCATACCCATGTAGTTACCTACTTTTGGCATAGTCTCATGCAAATCTGGATCAGCACCGTCAATAAAGTTATCTCTGCTACCCAGGACAAACTTGAAAATACAAATACCGATAATGATACAGATAGGAATTACTAATGTTGCGAATAAATTTGAAGCAGATGAAGAGCTTTCTTTTTGACCTGTTGTTGGTTTTGGTGCGTTTGCCATTGTTTTTTAGTTTTTTAGTTTTTAGTACTCGTGTTTTTTTAAAATTAGATTATTATTCTGTAATACACACAACGATCATTACAAACAATTGTTGCAAGAACAAATTTATAACTTTGATTTTAATTCCAAATTAAATAATCGTTAGTTTTCTTCCCTTGAACTAAGTTTCCCCCCTGTCCGCATCGGCGTATATTAAAAATGATTGTCCCCTTGCGGAGACAATCATTCACAATTTAAACTAAAAAAAAATTGATATGCAAATTTTTGAGCAAAAAAAAAGCTTTATGAGGCGTTTTCCACAACTTTAGGGAAGGATGCAAGGATTTCAGCACTCGCGAAAGCTTCAAATTGCTTAAAGTTGGTAATAAACTCCTGTGACAGCTCATTGGCTTTTTGATCATATTTCTTCTGATCTTCCCAGGTATTTTTCGGTTGTAATATTTCTGATGGAACCCCCGGACAAGCCTCAGGGATGGCTAAACCAAACACAGGATCTGCGTTGAAACGCTCTTTTTCCAGTTCACCATTTAAAGCCGCAGTAATCATAGCTCTGGTATACGATAATTTCATTCGTTTACCGACACCGTAGGCTCCCCCACTCCATCCGGTATTCACCAACCAGACATTCACATTGTGCTTACGCATTTTCTCGCCCAGCAATTCCGCATATTTAGTCGGATGCAAAGGCAGGAAAGCCTTTCCAAAACAAGCCGAGAAAGTCACCTGAGGTTCTGTTACCCCAGCTTCAGTTCCCGCAACTTTTGCCGTATATCCCGAGATAAAATGGAACATCGCCTGCCCCGGTGTCAACTTAGAAATCGGAGGCAATACCCCAAAAGCATCAGCAGTCAGGAAAAATATGTTTTTAGGTACGCCTGCAATAGAAGGCAGGATCGCATTCTCAATATAGTTAATAGGATAAGCAACTCTGGTATTCTCGGTTTTTTCCACGTTACTGTAATCCACCTCACGCGTACCAGGGAAATAATTGATATTCTCTAAAAGAGAACCATATTTAATCGCTTTAAAAATCTGAGGCTCCTTTTCTTCCGTCAGGTCCACACATTTTGCATAACAGCCACCTTCAAAATTGAAGATCGTGTCTTTACCCCAACCGTGCTCGTCATCGCCGATTAAGCCTCTTTCAGGATCAGCAGAGAGCGTAGTTTTGCCCGTACCCGATAAACCGAAGAAAATTGCCGTATCACCATCCTTGCCTACATTGGCAGAACAGTGCATAGAAAGCGTATTTTTTTGTTGTGGTAAGATGAAGTTCAATACGGAGAAAATGCCCTTCTTGATTTCACCGGTATAACCGGAACCACCAATAAGAATCATTTTTTTAGTAAAGTTCAACAGCGAGAAGTTTCCCTGACGGGTGCCATCTACTGCCGGATCTGCGAGAAAGGTTGGTGCAGCAATAATGGTCCATTCCGGACTATCAGGCAAACCTTCTTCACCAGATCTTAAAAACATGTTATGGGCAAACAAGTTCTGATAGGCACTTTCTGTCACCACTCTGATGGTCGTTTTATAACTCTCATCCGCGCAGGCATAAGCATCCCTTACATAGAATTTTTGCTGATTCAGGTGATCAGTAACCTTTTTTAGTAGCGAATCAAAGTGTTCAGGGCTAAATTTAATGTTGATATCACCCCACCACACCGTGTCTTCCGTCACCTCATCGCAAACAATAAATCTGTCTTTTGGAGAACGACCGGTAAATTTGCCGGTATCGATTGCCAATGCTCCCGTATCGGCAAGTGTTCCTTCTCCATTTTTTAAGGCCTCTTCAACCAATTGTGATACATTAAGCTGATACAGGGCATGATCTGAATTTAAATTCAAATACCCCAAATCCGGCTTAAGCGTAAATGCTCTGCTCATAAATAAATAAGTTAGTGAGGCAAAGTTATACAGATAAAAAGGTATTACCAGTGCTTTTGCCCGAAAAAATTTACTTATTGTCGTACATACACTAACAATAAAACCACTAAATATCAGTCTATTACAAATTACGAAGGCCTTTTGTTAGCCTCCGGATTTTTTAACTTTATAGCCTTCTTTCTGCAAGAGTAGCAAGACCTTATCCCTGAAATCTCCCTGAATCAGGATCTCACCGTCTTTAGCAGCGCCACCAACCCCGCATTTAGACTTCAGCATTTTGGCTAAAGTTTCTAAAGCATCTGTAGTACCGATAAAACCAGTCACTAAAGTTACGCCCTTGCCACCACGGTTTTTCCGGTCCAGCGTAACCCTAAGGTCTTGCTGATTGGCCGCTAATGGCGCATCTTCCGCTACATTGTCCTGTTCATATACAAAAGAAGGGTCTGTAGAAAACATTATCCCTCCAAAATCATTCAATATTTTCTTTTTCATCTTGCTGTTTCTTTATGAATCTGGAAGCTGTGCCGCTTCATAATCCGGTGTAATGATATTTAAAGATAAGGGAGCCATGGAAATATTCAGTTCCTTGCCCATAAAATAAGGCTCCCCGTCGATGTGAATCGCATCATTTACCGGCCTCACAATCCGGATGTCCTTGCCCTGGATGATTTCCACCATGGCCGTTTGATCTGCCGAACCATTCAACATGTGGTAAGCGAGTACCGGAATCTTAAACAATGGAAACTTCTTTATGATACACACATCCAATAAACCATCCGTAATGGAGGCATTCGGAGAAATATGCGCATTATTACCATATTGTGAGGAATTTGCCACACTCACCACAAAGGCAGTGCGCACATATTCTTTGCCATCTATATAAATATGGTAGGTCTGAGGTTTATAATTCAGCATTTCCTTAAGCCCGAGTTTCAGGTATCCCGACAGGCCTCTCGACTTATTCCCGGCAAATACGGAACTGATATGCGCATCGAAGCCCATACCGGCCATGTTAAAAAAGGACTTGTCATTAAACCTGCCCGTATCAATCACCCGGACTTTGAAATCATTGATCACCTTAATGGCCTGAATCGTCTTCATCGGAATCTTCAAGAATCTCGACAAGCCATTTCCCGATCCAAAGGGTAAAATCCCCAGGATCTTATTTTGCTGCATCACCTTCGTACCGATCTCATTGATGGTTCCATCGCCACCCACGGCTACAATCACATCGAAATTCTTGCTGGCTGCTTCTTCCGCAATTTCTGAGGCATGGCCAACGTATTCCGTAAAGCTGTAATTCGCGTTAAACTTGGAACGATCCAAATGCGCATCGATCAATGCTGGAATTTTCAGCTTGTCCTTTCCTCCCGAAATCGGGTTGATAATAAATAATATATTCGATTTTGACAAAACAGTGGTTTAAATACGGTACAAAATAATTGATATTTTTTGACTATTTGAATATATATAGTAATTTTGCATCATTAAAGTGGACTGATTTGCGATGCTATCATCAAAAATAGCGGGATTGCAACCACGTAAAAAAAAGTGCTAACCTTATCATACACTTCAATTTACTGCCTGCATTGCAGGATCAGAGGCCATTTTATATAATTGTTTATTATAAAATTAATTATTTAAGATGTCATATTTATTTACATCAGAATCGGTTTCCGAAGGTCATCCTGATAAAATCGCAGATCAAATCTCCGACGCACTAATTGATAATTTCCTTGCTTTTGATGCAGAATCAAAGGTTGCTTGTGAAACGCTTGTAACCACTGGCCAGGTGATCCTTGCTGGTGAGGTAAAGTCTAAGACTTATCTTGATGTGCAGCAGATTGCGCGTGATGTCATCAAAAAAATTGGTTACACTAAAAGTGAGTACATGTTTGAGGCCAACTCTTGTGGAATTCTTTCTGCAATTCATGAACAATCACAAGACATCAACCAAGGTGTAGATAGAAGCAGCAAAGAGGAACAAGGTGCAGGTGATCAGGGAATGATGTTTGGTTATGCAACCAACGAAACGGAAGATTACATGCCCTTAGCATTAGACCTTTCTCATAAACTATTACAGGAACTTGCTGAACTAAGACGCGAAAATAACGAAATCACTTATTTACGCCCGGATGCAAAATCTCAGGTAACTCTTGAATATAATGACAACAATAAACCAGTTCGTATTGATGCCATCGTAATTTCGACTCAACATGACGATTTCGACGAAGAAGCAACAATGCTTGCTAAAATCAAATCTGACCTGGTTTCGATCTTAATTCCAAGAATCATTACTAAATACCCTCAATACGCACATTTATTTAATGATGCCATTGAATACCACATCAACCCAACCGGTAAATTCGTAATCGGTGGTCCACATGGTGATACTGGCCTTACAGGTCGTAAAATCATTGTAGATACTTACGGTGGTAAAGGTGCGCACGGTGGTGGTGCTTTCTCTGGAAAAGACCCAAGTAAAGTAGATAGAAGTGCTGCTTATGCAACACGTCATATCGCTAAAAACCTTGTTGCTGCCGGTGTTGCAGAAGAAATCCTTGTTCAGGTAAGTTATGCCATTGGTGTAGCAAAGCCGATGGGAATTTACATCAACACTTACGGTACCAGCAAAGTGGCTAAAACTGACGGTGAGATTGCTGCAATTGTAGAAGGCTTATTCGATATGCGTCCTTACTTTATTGAGCAACGTTTGAAACTAAGAAACCCTATTTATAGCGAAACTGCTGCTTATGGCCACATGGGGCGTAAGAATGAAATCGTTACTAAAACTTTCAAAACTCCTTATGGAGAAGAAAAAACAGTAACGGTAGAATTGTTTACCTGGGAGAAACTAGATTTCGTAGACCAGGTTAAAGCTGCTTTCTCTTTGTAGAACGATAAAAAACCTATTGAAAAAGGCGCTATCCCTTCCGGATAGCGCCTTTTTTTTAGACCATCAATCCCTGACTTACTGCCCCAGCCTTTTCAGGGAAGCCAGCTCAGGCTCCAGTAAAGCATCATCATCTACTAAAAAGGATTTCACTGATCCAATATTCATCTCATCCAGTACATCTACAAAATTCTTATAGCTGGATTTAGCCGTTGGCTTAATGATGACCACCATAAACTTTGCCGGATCCTGACCATGGATTCCGGCAATGGCCTTTTTATTTTCCTGCAACACGTTGTTTATCCCCTGATAATTGCTTTTTAATATCGCTGATTTCCCCGGTTCTCCGCGGTACCAGAACACCTGATTCTCCTTCCCCAGAATTAAAGTGACTGTTCTTGAAGCCGGATAAGGCTGATCAGGAATGTCAATAACCGGTTTTGCCAGATCCATTGCGATTGGTTTAGATAAAGAGGTGGTCAGCATAAAAAAGGTAATCAGCAGGAAAGCCAGATCTACCATTGCCGTTAAATCTACAGTAGGAACAGCCTTGCGGCTCCTGCCGTTTCCCTTATCATTTTGGGATAGGTTTAGAGTTGCCATATGGAATAGGTTTAGTTTTATTAAGGATGTCAAAACCTCCCCGATTGCATAAAGAAAAAACCATTTTGGCAAAAAAATGTTAATTAAGGGAAACAACCAACAATCATTATGGAACAGCCCGCAGAAATGAATACCCTTAGCCAGATCCTGGAGAAATTAAGATTAAAAGGACTGGACAACGAAATAACGATGACCGATCATGGTAAAATGCAAGGCGTAGGCCTCAATAAAATATATAGTCCGGAAGATTTAACCATTATAAAAACCTATCGCTTTGAAGGTGATTCTGATCCCGGAGACAACTCCGTACTTTATATATTAGAAGATAAAGACGGTCAGATCGGGTACATCCTGGATGCTTACGGGGTGTACAGCTCTCAGGAAGGCGCTGGATTTGATGACTTTTTAAAGAAGATCCCTACCGCAGACAGGGACCTTCAGGAACTTTTTCAATAGCATTCATTTAACAGCGATAAGACCCGACCTAACCGACGGGTCTTATCGGTTTATACCTTTTTATCCATTACACTTATCCACAACACGATTAATCCATCGATAATCGCTAAAACCAATATTGCCCATTCATATAGTTGCATATATTTAACGTTTTAATAAGTAATAAAAATTAAACCCTTTGCTATTTAGCTATCTCATAAATGCGCAGTGGTTCTACAGCATCAGTTTTAAAATATAAGGTATCCACCTTCTTTAACGCAGACTTATCAATTTCGATATAATCAGCCTTCCCATTATACAAAACAAGCTCCTTACCTTTTTTATCTTTAGTAAACAGGGTAGCAGAATTCCCCTTTAAGCTCAACAACAATCTTAAATCGCTTTGCTGAACAGCTTTTGGCAAGTGGACCAACCTCGGTTCATTTTTAGAAAACGTGCTATAAGTAGCCAGATTACCATCCAATACATACACGCCATTGTCTGCTTCATCCCTGGTTTTAACTTCCAATTTAAACAATTTCAGGTATAAATGCTGTGCTTTATCAGACTTGTTCCGGAAACGGACGAAGGAAGCTGTGCTACCATCAAAATTAGTCGCCATACCTTTTCCCTTTTTTTCTTCGACCGGCAAAGCAATCCAGTTTAACCCATCTGCCGAAACTTCAAAAGTGCCCCATGTGGCCAGCGTAGCTGATTCCAGGTTAAACTGTAACGCAACAGGCCTTAAGTTAGGATGCAGGCGCAGGCCAAAGTAATCACCGGCATTCAGTGGAACTGTTTCCAATGCCGGGCTAATTGCCACAGCCTGATTGCCAATCTGCAATGGCTGAGATTTCAGCTTCGCATTATTGGTATAAAGTACCGTTTGATCGGGAGCATTCCTGGCCAGTCCCGCAGCAGCAGATCCGATTCCAGGTGTCATCTGCTGTCCAATCGTTAACAAAACCTCCTTTACAAAAGGTGTCATTACTAAAGAGCCTGTTTTAACACCTGGCTGATAAGGATTCTGATTCATTTTTTTATCAAGATCAGCCATCTGCTCCAGGTACTGTTCTGCTGCCAGATACTGCGTCCATGCCACAGCTTCCGATTTGTTGTTCCAGGCTTCTGCCAGTCCCATCACTGCAACACCAGCTTTTCCCAGCAAATCAAACTGTGCCAGCCAGGGGGCAATCTGCTCCACAAGCCTTTTATTCTGACTTTTTAAAGAGATCTCTTTCGCCGCAGCAATCATTCCTTCAAATTCTGTTTTAAGTCGCGCGGCATCCTTCAGCGAATAACTACCTTCTTTTAAAGACTTCAAAAAAGCCTGAGTATAAGGTTGCATCTCTACCGATTCCGTTCTTCTGTAACGATGGCCGTTAGGCCCCGGATCACTGTTATGCGTGTTAAACAACTGAAAAGCTTCCGCAGCTTCCGGCATAATATAACGGTGAGAAGCGATCCATGCCTGTTCAGGTTGGTAAGTTTTCATATTCCAGGTATACAAAGACACGCCAAAAATGGCCGTTTTAGAAGGCTCTGCTTTATCCATCGGATTAGACACAAAACCCGACATCTCCTTTTGCGCATCAATGTCTATTCCGTAAGATGGGCCCATTAATAAATGGTCGCGCACATAATCACTTACCGGAAAGTTCCACCAGACAAAAGCTGGTCTGCGAATGCGTTTATTCACCCATTCCAAACCTTCCTTCGTAATGTCGGCAACCACCGTATTCCCGGTCCACATGATGTGTACCGCAGGATCTAGTTTTTCGCCCAGGATATCCAGGTAAGTACCCGGTTTCGGATCAGACCAACCCTTATTGTATTCCGTAGGACACATGATTAAAGGGGTCACATCTTTTTTCTTATTCACAAACTCGTACTGAATGTAATTCAATAAACCGGCTTGTTTTGCCGCATCGGTGCCATCTCCCTCAATATCATCAAAGAATACCGCAAAAGAGCGAACCCCAAGACCATACATCATTTCGAACTTTTTAAGTACCGCAGTACTGTCTGCCAGGTTCCATTTAATATCTTTTCCCGGATGGATGGCCCAGACAAAATCTACATAATTCTTTTTTGCTTCCTGTACCAGCTGTTTGATCTGCGCTTCTTCTTTCTCCGGATAATGTAGCCTCCAGTTGGGCGAAGAATGGTAAGGATCGTCTTTAGGACCATATATATAGGTATTCAATTTCAGTGCGCCATAAAAACGCAATTGCGAAATCCGGTCTTCCTGAGTCCATGGATCTCCGTAAAAGCCCTCTACCGTACCACGGAAAGGAACATCAGGATAGTCGCTTACCTTAACAAAAGGAAGCGTATTTCGACCTTTTAGCAGCTGAATTAAAGTCTGTGCAGCATAAAAGGCACCTCTATCGTCCGCAGCAATGATCTTCAAACCCGATTTATCGATCAGCAACTCATAAGCACCGGAGCGCTGATTCAGAGATTTGCTTTTTACTACCGATAAAGGCAATGCTTTTTTATTGCCATCCAGTTTCAATACCGTACTTAAAAGAGCATGTAATTCCGGATTTACCGACCCTGATTTCACATAAAAAGCTTGTTCCAGGGGGAAAGACCCTTGCGCTATCTGCAATTGATGGGGTGTAGGATATACCGTAACCGGTACTTCCTGGGCCATACCCACTTTACTGAGTACACATAAAATAAGGGGAAGGAGTTGTCTTTTAAAGTTTAGCATCATAATTTATTGGTTCTTTTAGCTTGAAAAAAGGGAATCTTTATCAAAAATGGCCCGGGGTTTAACCCGGGCCATACAATAATAAGATTAATAAGAACTATTTCCTTACATAGGCTTCAAAATTGGCCAGACAAGGATAATCAGAACCGCTCAGTAAAGTAATCTTCACATATCGGATCGCTACCGGAGTCACCACGGCGAATGATTGTTCCGTAGTCACCGAAGGAGCAAAGTTCTTTAAGGAACCGCCGATATCTTCGAAATCAACACCATCCAGACTTCCCTCAATTCTAAAGGTATTAAAGCCCTGATTTGGGTCTGTATGGGCATTCAGACCAATCTTAGTGATCTTTTGTGCGGTTTTCATATCTACAATCAACCAGTGCGGGTAAGTGAGCATGGGCTCCACATTATAATCCGTTTGCCAGAAAGAAGGGCTGGAAGAAGTTAAACTCATCGTCTTCACATCATCTACAATATTGGCTGCACCATTAAGCTCATTGTCCTCATCATTGATTTCACTGGAAGCCGTCGCATTCCAGCCAATTTTGGGCAATTTCACTTCAGGGTACAAGATAGGAAGAATAGCCATTGCTCTGGTGCTAACGGCAGTTCCGCCAACATTAGAGATAAACACATTAAAAGTCGTTAAAGCCGCAATTGGGATGGATAATGTACCTGCTGCTTCCGAGCTTGTGGCCACAATTACCTCTCTAGGCACAGCGTCCTGGACATATTTAAATTTAAGATATACCGGTTTCTTCGCTGCATTAATCCAGTCAAACTTTGCGGCGCCCAATACTGCAGTAACCTCAATCGTACTAGCAACCGTCTCATAATTGGGATCCTCCGGTATTACCTCCACTTTTGGTGGCTCAACCGGTGCAATTGGCTCCACATTACTCTTTTTACATGACGCAATCGTCATAAGAGTACCTATCGCAAATAAATAAAGGCTCTTTCCTTTCATCGTATTCAAGTTATTTTTAACTATTCAGCTGTTAATTATTTTTTTAGGAATTCTATCTCATAGTTTGAAATCCATGATTTTCCTTCCATTCCCCATTTTTCATCTATCGGGATTTTCAACCAATAAAGGCAGAGCGCAGCCACATCCGGACTGGTTGGCACGATGGATACATCACCAAGAATCTGTTCCGTTCTGCTTACCGGAATATCATTCCCTAAAGCAGACCAGGCATTAGAACCGGCAACAGTCAGGTTATAACCCGTTGTTGCTTTATTACTAATTACTGAACCAGCACCATCATCAAATGGCCAGTATCCAACAAGGTTACTGTAGTTTGGGTGTTTGGTCACATCTTTCAGCGCCACATTTGCTTTAATAACCGCAGGGTCCAGGGCCACATTAAAATACTGCAGATCGGCAGCATAAAAATCAGAATAGGGCTTTGTTCCCTCTACACCACCTATTCTAAGCGGCGAAGTTGGGCTACTCAGGTTAATTGTACTGGCTATATTGGCCGTTGGCCCCGGGATACCGTCTGTAAATACAGAAGCAATCCTGGTATTGCCTACCGTTTTTACGGTAAACGTCAGGGTATGCCAGCCTTTATTGCCTACAGAAGTTCCTACCAATTGATTTTTCCCAGATCCACCAAACGCTTTACCTCCAAAAATTACCGCCCAGGTGCTGCCGTCATTCTGCAACATGGTCCAGCCGGTCATCGCATCACTCAGCAATGCCGTACCTTTAGAAAGAAATCTCGGATAGGTGGTAATCACATTAAACTTCATCTGTACCTGTACGGTAAAGTCTTTATTGCTACCTGCATCGTAAAGCCCATTGTCGTTCTTTACGGTTCCAACCATATCTACTTTCCCGAATCTCATCCCATTAAAGCCCACTTTTGTCAGGACTCCTTCTTTCAACGCAGGATTCGAAGCCACAATAAATCCTGCTTTAGGATTGGCTACTGTTCCTGCCCTGTTGGTGGTCACAATAATCAGCCAGTCTTCGGTATTAAAGTTCGGTCGCTTTTTTATCGCAGCAGTCATTTCAGCGATATAAGCATCTGTTTTCTCAATTGCCGCTTTATAAGCAGGAACACTTGCAGAATAACCACCCGCAGCACCTGCCGTTTCTACATCTTTAAAGCTAACCAGCACCAGACTCGGATTTTCTTTCGTTAACACATTTATTGTAGAATCTTTAATCAGCGCGTCATTTGACACTAAAATGCGGTGATCTCCTTCGATCAGGTATTTATTCAATGCCGCATCAGAAGTAATCACTGCCGTTTTCAACTCTGGTTTGATGTCGAGGATTCTCGACAACATATTTGGAAAATAAGCAGGTGTGCTGTGCTCATCATCCTCCGAAGGTGCCGGTCTGTAGCGGTCATCTATAATGCCGTGTGTAGTACTTGAAGCACCAGTGAGCAGACTTGCCCAGGTAGACTCTACGGTAGAAACCAGTTCCGGACTCCTGTTAAAACTATATTTTCCTGTTTTGATCAGGCTCATGATATTTGCCGGTGCAATTTTTTGCAATTCCGCGCCATCCGTTCCATCCATACTGATGAGTAGAATTCTCCGGGAAGGTTTCACCTCAATCGTTCCGTATTCTTCAAAATAAGGCGCTGGATTTGCGTATTTCTTACAGGCAGTAAAAGTACTGGCCAGCAGTAAAGCCATTCCGCAAAAGGCCAGTACCTTGTTTGTATTTTTATATTTCCTCATTATCTTATTTTCTAGCAATAAAAACCCTTAATTAATAAATGCGATTTCCGAAAGACAGGCATAGGAACCTGAAGACCACATGTCTTTAATAACCACCCTAAAGAACCTTGCTTTTTGCGCATCAGGAAAAATGTACCTGGTTGCTGTAGCCGCATCGGCAATCACAACCGTGCCCATTAAAACAAAGTTCACATTGTCCTGACTCACATAAACATCTGCCGTTTTTGGTCTTTGAGCACCAGAATTTGTTCTTGGTGTGAAGGACAAGCCTTTTGTAGAAACCTGTCTTTTCATGTCCATGTTAATGGTAAAAGGCTTCAGTGTTGGTGCAGTTGGCGTAGGATCATATTGCGAATGCCAGTAAGTCGCGGTATTCCCGTCAAACATACTGTTCACCGAACCTTCAGAACTTTGCGAAGAACTGGCCGTATACACCGGCACAATAGCTGCTGTACCGCCGGTTTGAGTAATCGGATTATACGTCCAGATCTGGGTGGTTAAAGCAGGGTAAAGGTTGGCAATTCTTTTTCTCGACAGGGAGCTGATTCTGATGTTATACGCATCAAAGAAAGTCTGTAAATCAAGTTTCGCAAATTCCGAGAACCGCTCATATACAAAATCCTGACGATCCTGATCATTCATCGAAAAACGCTCTGCATCTCTTGCTGCAGTATATAAATGAGTCATGGCACCATAACCCAGTTTCTCAAAAACCTGCACAAAAGGAAGGATGAAAAAGAAAGGATCTTTATTGTCATTAAAGTTTTTGGTCAGATCTGGTGTAGAGCTTACCGCTGCCCAGGCCAGGGCCTTAGGGAACTGCTCCAACACCGCAGAGTGTCTTGCGATAGTACCGTTTCTTCTGGCCCCTTTAAATACAAAAAGGTTATTGGTTGTTTCGCCTAAAGCGTCCCAGCTCCAGATTCGTGGTTGCTGACAATTGTGACCAATTTCATGAAAGAAACCCCAGTTACCACCATTTTTCAATTCAGAAAGTCTGGTAAATTCCGTAAACCAGTTGTCGTCCAGCTGTGCAACAAAAGGATAACCCGAGTGTGCATAACCTACAGAAGGCTGGATATCCAGGATCACGCGCCATGGTAAATCCGGACTTCTATGTTTAAAGTTAGAATTACCTGCTGTTAAGCCCATCCATTCATAGTAATCTTTGTCAATAACCACATCCCACTCTTTCATTAATGCCGTAGGATTTAATAACGGATAGCGGATAAACAAATCTCTTGGTAAGCTGAAGATCACGTTTTTACCTCTAAGCTCCAGCCATGGCACAGAAGATTCTACTACCGACTTTGCGAATTCCTCATCCGTAGTCTGGCCCAATACAAAATCAGGTGCTTTTACCACCCCTGTAAAGCGCATGTCTACCGGAGCTGCAATCGCTACAGAAGCATTGATATAAACCGTTCCACCATACAGGTTACGGATAAAGTTAGCACCCGGAAACAATTGCTTCCTGGTGGTGATTAGAGGATCTCTTCTTAGCGGCGAGAAAGCCGATAAGTTATCCGTATGGCCACCTACCTGAACGCTAAGTCCTTCGACGCCCGCAGGCACGATGATCCTGATCAGTTCACCGGCAGGAGCCCAAAAGCCCGTACTAAATTGTGGCTCAGGAGTCACGTTCATTCTCAACATCGCCGGTGATACATCCACAAAGTTGAAGTTCATTTGTAACTTCTCTTCCTTCAGACGAATCTCCTGAGGCTCCATTAAGCCCGGAAAAACACGGGCTCTGGGATACATACTACGATCGACCCTCGACATCGAGGTATCAATCTTTATATCCGTTGTCGGATTATCATTTGGTTTATTTGTTCCATCCTCAAAACTATAGCCATATTTTTTACAGGAGGCAAAGCTCAGGACTAAAATAAAACAGCTGATTTTGAATAAAATGTTAAAGCTTTTCATATTGAAAAATTAAATATTGTAAACAGTGGCGGCCCCTTAATAAGGCAGCTTTAGGTCAGTAAAAGTTGTTTTCCAGAGCTTTCCTTCCAGGGAAATTCCTGATGGTGCAGGAATATTCAGCCATTGATAAATGTGGTAAGGAATGTCTACGTTATTAGGCACAATCTTAAAGAAAGCATCAGAGATGCTGGCATCCAGATTTGGAGAATACTCACTGAAGGCAGTCCAGACGGCATTACCCACCATATTGAAGTTCCTACCCAATGCAACCGGCGCTTTATTGAACATCACCGTTCCTAAACCTTCAGCTAATGGCCAGTAACCAATCAGGTTATTGATATTCGGGTGATTCGGGTTTAAAACCGTACGACGGGAATTGGCGATAATCACCGCATCGGAAACCGCCACATTGAAGATCTGTAGATTACTAAAGGAAATATCAATGTCTCCTCCACCACCAGCAATATAACCAAGGATCAATGGAGCCGGAGAATTCAGACTACCGGCATCTTTAATCTCTATCGTTGCCTTTGATACCCCATCCGTAAAGATTCTTGCTTTACGTTTGTTGTCTGTATCTGTAAAAAACTTAGCCGTTAAGGTATGCCATAAGCCATCGCGGATTTTCCCGCCATTTGCCTGGAAATTCCCACCGTTTGCACGTCCTATATTCAGCTGCCAAACATCATATTCCAGGAAGAATACCCAGCCTGGTTTACCGATGGTAAAGCTTTCGCGCTTACCCAGAAGCGTTGGATAAATGCTGGAATTACTGTTAATTTTCACTCTGATATCAACGGTATAATCCCCTGTTGCGCCAAAATTGTACAACTCGTTATCACCACCAAGCACCGCTTGTCCTTTGTTATTTGTATTTCCTGTCAGTCGTGGCGCTATTCCTGTAAAAGGAATTTTATCGGAATCCGGTTTCGGGATAAAACTAGTGGCAAACCTTGGGTTATAGAAAACGATGAAATTATTGCGTAATGCATCTGCGTACACCGTTTTATCAGTCACCGTTGGATCCGGAGGCATTACCCCTCCTTTATTGGAAGCAATCACCACCAACCAGTTCTCCTCGGCAAAGGTCTTCCTTTTGGCAAGGGCAGCCATGATTTCACCGATATAAGTATCCAACTTCAGGATATTATTAACATAAACCGGGTTGGTTTCACTATAACCACTTTGCTGACCAGCAGTTTCTGCTGAACCAAATTCGCCCAGGACTAAAGTCGCATCCGGGTTTTCCAGCTCTGTGATCACGGCCGCTTTTACGCTTGCATCATTACCTGCAAAGATTTTGTTTTCTGTTGCATCGATGGTTAGGTTATTGGCAAAAGCAGGCGATGCACTGAAAGCTGCGGTTCTGGTTTTACCATTATTCTGCTGTTTCAGTGAAGAGAACACGCTTGGGTATTGCGCCAGTTTATTACCGGCAAAATCTTCCGTAGTGACGCCATGCTTAGCACGCGTTACGCCAGTGAGCATATTTGTCCAGGATCCCGCATTGGTGGTTCCCGTTCCGTCAAAATCACTAAGCGCATCAAAGGCATAAATCGACCTTTTATAAATCTGTGTCAGATTTGGTGCTTCGATCACTTTCAGTGCTTTTCCGCGAACGCCATCTAAAATCAGGTAAAGTACCTTTGCTTTTTTAGGGTTGATACCTGCGGTATCATTTTTAAAATCTTTCTGTAAAGTATTTGGAAAATCCTTATTGCAGGAAGAGCCTGCGATTAATACGCCAATCAATGCCACAAAGGAAAAGCATCCTCTCCTCCACTTCCCTGCCGTATTTTTTTCTATTCCGATCATATCAATATTCATTTATAAGGTGCAACAATTACTTAATTTCGACACGGACTACACTACCTACCCTTTTATTATCGAACTTACCGATGTAACCGGAAAGGATTACTGCTGGGTTCCCCAATGCAGAAGTCGTTTCAATTACAGTAGAGATCAAGCCCTGAAAGGTTCCTGTATTATTGTATCCGGCAGCAAGTGATCCATTCTGATTCAAGATCATAAAACCTTGTCTGACCACATTGTTATAAGTCTTAAACCCACCGGAAACAATGATCTTACCACTATTCAACTGATGTGCAAAAGTGACAATACCACCGGTTACAGGTCCTAAGTTGAACAGGTTATCCGTACTTCCGTCTTCATTTAACATGACGGCACCATTGCTGGGCTTACCATTAAAATTGCGGAACAAACCGGTGATCAGAATTTTTCGTTTCACACGGTTATAGGTGATTGAAGTGATGATATCATCTGCTCCGCTACCCGTATTAAAACTCTTATCCTGGCTACCATCTTCATTGATTCTGGTGATCCGGTTTGCACTGGCACCGTTGAAAGTTGAAAATTCACCGATGGCAACAATTTTACCATCTTCCTGCATAAATGCATCTGCAATCGAGCCATTAAGACCCGCCATCCCTTGTCGCGTGGCCAGATTAAAATTAAAGGTAGAATCCATGGTTCCATCGGCCTTCAATCTTGCCATCTGGTTCATTTTCGTCGCATCTATTCTTTTCTCTTCTCTGGTAGATCTTTCATAGAAGTAGCGGTAATAATGTGAAAAAGATCCCAATACCGTAATTTTGTTATTTCTAACAAATGATTTCCTGATGATACCATTCACCCCTCCATTAAAGGTGGCCACAGTATCATAGCCTTTCAAGGTATCTATTGGCGTTAAATTGATGACATTGACTCTCGAGGAATCTAAAGAACCATCGCTATTGAGGCGGGTAATGTTACTGATCCCTTCTCTGCGGTTATAACTATTGAGTAGACCTGCAACGATAAATTTCCCGTTATCCAGTCGGTTCACCGAGAACAAGGCGCCCATATCAGCGCCCTTGCCGGTATTTAAGGCCTGAAACTCCCCCTGTTTGCTCATCATAGAAACTCCATTTACCGGTTTTAATGCTGCTTTCCCATCAAAATCAGAAAACACGCCTACCATCAGGTAACTGTTATCAAAAGGAATCATCCCGTAAATCGGAGCATTTGCCCCGCTAACTACTTTAAAAGAAGCATCAATACTTAGTCGCCCTTCAATAGGAAAAGAGGGGCCGAAAAAAGTTTGTCCTTCAGCAACCACCGTAATTCCTCCTGTACTTGCAGTAAGTGGTACTTTAACGGTGATCGTACTATCTGTTAATTTTAAAACTTCCGTCTCGTTCTCATTTAAAAAGATTTTAAATTTCCCTTCAAATGCCCTTAGGCCGGTTACCTTAAAGGTGGCTTCCTCACCTTGGATTCCAGATTCGGGAATGGCTGATTCATTTGCAAATTTTATACCCAGTGGTTGTTTACCCCCCTCATAAGGATCTGCAATTTCTGTTACTTTCTTGCAGGAAGGCGTTGTTAAAACAGCCAATAGCAGGAGGCCGTACAGCGGCAGCATGAACCTTTTTGTATGAATTGATATCATCATTATTTCTATTAATATTCCTTTCTAAATAATCCTGTTTATTGTTTTGGAGAAATTCCGTTCGCAACGGCCAGCAAGACAAAATCATCTGCCTCGAAGCCAAAATACAGCGGGTACCTTACGGTGGTGAGCTTATCCTTTTTATCCTTAAAGGTGCTTATCCCCAAAATATTTAAAGCATGGATAATTCCATTGTTGGGTGCAATATCAGAACTGGCCACCTGTGCATAGTTCAAATAGCGGGTAGGCTGTGATAAGTCGGAGATATAAGACAAGACCAGCTGTCTGTATCCTGCATATTTAACCCCTGCGGCATCATTAAATACCACCCCGATATTCATGGTTCTATTCAGGTTCTCCTCCACATTTCCGTAGCCTTTATAGCCTTGTCCCGGAAAAGCAAGAATAGAGTTGGTATCAATCTGCTGATAATCTTTCAGGCGGTTAGTGCCTTTAAAAGTATAAAGTGCCAGCATCTGACGCCATACCACCGGCTTAATCTGCTCTAGCTGAGAAACGGTATCCCGGCCATTGTACCTTAAATATTGATTTAAACGCATCACTGATTTATGAACCAATGCACTTGGAGGTGCAAAAAAGGTCAGGTTCTCTTTCTCATAAATGTCATTCATTCCTGCCAGATTGATCACCCGAACCAGGGAGTCAAAATATACTGGTTTTGATTTCAGGTAGCTTAAGATACTCCCGTTATATTCGGCCTTATGCACACCGGTATCATAAAAATATTTGTCTTTATTACAGGCCGTCAACATCAATACGACTAGCAGTAAACTCAACAGTGGATTCTTTATTATTTTACACATATTTTCTTTATTAATAGCGTTAACTCCGCTGGTAATTATTTCCAAAAATCATTTAGCTTCATGTAAGGATTGTTGTTCATCGCGTCCTTATAAATCGGCCATGTCCATGCGCCCTGAATAAAATCGCTCACCGACATGACGGTAGACAAGTTAAATTTGGCATTCATGATGCGCTTGGTACGAACCAGGTCATTGTAATAATGTCCTTCGCCCATGAGTTCGCGACAACGTTCCCTGTAGATATCATCCTTCAGGTCCGATCCTGTGGTGGTGATTTGTGAGGCATTGGCTCTGGTTCTGATCATATTAACCAGGCGTTGCGCTTCGCCAACATCTTCCGTTTCAGCAGCTGCTTCTGCAGCCAGTAAAATGGCATCAGCATAACGGAATACAATGATGTTATCGTCATTTCTTACCGCGGTTCCTTCCCCACCATACACATTGATGAATTTTAAAAACTGAAAGCTCGCATCCCCGCTAAAAGGTTTATTAAACCAGGTGGTCAAACGCTTGTCTGGTCCTCCACTCGTAGGGTAAAGCGATTCCATGTATTTGGTGGTATAATAAGCCCTGTTGGTGGTCTCCCTAATCGTTCCGCGATACGGATAGTAAGTCATCAGATTCGCTAAGTTTGACCTTACATTGAAAAACTCCCCGTAGTTAGAATTCTGAAGCACTTCAAAAAGACCTTCTTTGGTACGTCCTTTAAATATTTGTTTGCTTTTTTCTAAGGGCAGCAATTCATAGACCCCCGGATTCGCCAGTAACTCGGCGCCCAGCTTTTGCGTTTCCACATAATGCGCGGTGGCTTTCCCCGAATCAAAAGCCGCAGCCCACATATTCAGGTGCATCAATAAAGCCAATGCACTACCACGGGTGGCTCTGATGGCTACGATAGACTGATCACCATAGCTCCATGGCAAATCTTCTTTTACCGCTTTCATATCCGCGATACATTTTTCTAAAACCTCTACCATGGGCATTCTTGCCAAAGGAGCAGTATGGTAAGCCTCCGTATAATAAGGGACATCACCGTATAACCTTACCATAAATAAATAGCTCAGGTTTCTCATGAAAACGGCCTCAGCACGGTAACGCTTCTTATCGTTCTCCGAAAAAGTAGCCGTAGGGATATTATCTACCTGCACAGTAAGAATATTGGCTGCCTGGATGATGTCATAAAACTTCTTCCAGTTGGTCATGTTATAATAGCCATAACCCCCTCCTTGTTTATCACCGGAAATACTCCAGTCCTCCTCCTTTTGCAAGTTCCTGATATTGCCCGCCGCCAGGATGTTCAAATGCTTGTCAATCGCCTCAATCGGGGCATTTCTAACATCAAAAGTTAAGTAAAAAGACTTGGCATCATTTCCGGCTACCTTAGCTCTGAATTGTTGGTATAAGCCTGAGGTAAATGCTTCAACATCCTTTTTATTTTGCCAGTAGTTGTTCCCGGTCAGGTTATCAATAGGCACTACATTTAGAAATTTCTTACAGCCTGAGAACAGTGCAACACTGCAACTAAGCCCGATTATTATATATTTTATATTTTTCATCATTAAATAGGATTGAAGATTAGAACTGAATATTTAAACCGAAGGTGTAAGAACGGCTATTTGGATATCCTCCTGAATCATCTCTACCCAGGGCATCTACACTTTCCGGATTCGGACCAGAATAATTGGTAAACGTATATAGGTTTCTTCCGGTCAGGTAAAGGCGTAATCCGGTAATTCCGATTCTTTTTGTCAATTCCTTTTTGAAGGTATAACCGAAAGTCACATCATTAATTTTCAGGTAAGAACCATCTTCCTGGAACAAGGTCTGGTCGTAACGGAATGGTCTGACCACTTCCTGACGGGTATAATCAAAAGGATTAGGGAAAGCCGCAATATCACCTGGATTATTCCAGAAATTGTAGCCCCAAAGCGGTGTTAATGATTTCTGTTCCGTTGGTTTACCAAAATTCTGGAAACGTTGTGCCGCAGCATTGTTCAGGATATCTCTTAGATAAGTATAGGAAAGGTTGATATTTAAACTAAACTGTTTGTAAATCATGGTTGAGTTAAAACCACCCACCATGGACGGTTGTGCCGTACCAACAGAGACTAAATCCTGATCATTCGATACATAATCCCCGTTTAAATCTGTCCATCTTGGATCACCAGCCTGGAAATACTGTACATTACCACCAGTTCCGGTGCGGTACCTTAATCCGGTAATCGGATCTACAGGAACATCACTGGTATTGGCATAGACCCCATTTGAATTCATCAATACATTAGACAGCGTATTTCTACCTAAACGGTATAAAATATTCTGACCGGTATTCGCATCTTTCACCATAAATTGTCTTACCCCATCTGGTAAACCGGTTAGGATTTCCCTGCGGTAATCACCATTCACACCAATCGTCCAGTTCAATTTGCTGGTTGCAGGAAGTGGTTTAAAGGAAACGGCAAGCTCATAACCACGAACCATAAAGCTCATCTCATTGGTAGAAATCTTTTCGAAAGAGTTCATCGTTGCCAGCTCTTTTCCTCTCAACTCATTGTCTACATATTTCCAGTAGGTATCGAAAACAACACTTACTTTATTCTGAAACACACTCGCATCGAAACCAAGATTGTAAGTAGTCGTAGATTTTGGCTCTAGTGCAACGTTAGGCACTGTTTTTAAGTCCAGACTAACGGTAGGGTTGTTGTTATAATTTCCCGAAGAAACGTAACGGCCATACACATCATAAATCGTTCCTGTAGGCACAATGTTACTACCATAACTTCCTCTTAGGGAAGCGTAATCTAACCAGCTCACTTTAGACAGCCAATCTTCCTTACTAAAGTTCCATCTTACCCCAACGGAAGGATTTTTAGCATAACCAGATTCCGGTCCATTCGTAGAGGTTCCATCCAGACGGTAACTTAAATCCAACACGTATTTCTGCATGTAGTTATAAGAGAAGGATCCTGCAAAAGCAACAGAACGTTTGTCGAAGAAATTGTCTAAGGTTCCACCCGGAGAAAAGGGATAGCCATAGCCCATCGTAGGCCCCTGGATATAATCATTTACCGTATTTTTGTTCATCATGGCATCTGCCGAGAACTTGGTAGAGGTAAGCTCATTAAATAAAGTAGCATTGATATTATGTTTTTCATCAATCGAAAGATTGTAAGCCAAAGTATTTCTGTTGTATAAGGCTACTTTCTTCTCGTTGTACAGGTAAAGCTGACCGGCATTGTTATTAATGGCCGCAGGGATAAAATTATCTTCTGTTCCGGAAGCATACGTATAACTAAAGCTGGTAGAAGCTGCCAGATTTTTTAAGAACTCATATCTTAAGTCCATATTGGCCACCATATTGATGGATTTATTCTCATTTTGCGTTTGCTTATTCGCCAATACAGCATTCACCGAAGTGTATTGAGAAGGAGCCGGCAATAAAGAGGATTGGTTACCGCCATCGGCCGCCTTGGCTTGCAATAAGCCGTTTCCACTCCCTTTACTGTTTTTAGCCAGGGCATTACTAATACTGGCAAACATCCTGAACTTCTGACTTGGCTGATATTGCATGTTCATATTTAAACTCACACGACTCAGCCCTGTGTTCTCCATAATCCCTTTTTCATCGTAATAACCGGTGTTCACTTTATAGTTAAAAGTGTTGTCACCACCAGAGATGTCTACGTTGTGCGATTGGTTATAGGTAGTGCGGTAGAAATAAGACTGCCAATCGGTTGCATTGTTGTAAAAAGCATTTAAACTATCTGCTAAGAAAGGACTGCCACTGATCGTTTCCATGGCGTGATAATAACTGCTGTCATTAGCCCTGATCTGATTGATACGCATATCACGTTCTCCCCTGCCACCGATTACATTCCTTAATTTTGGAACCGTATTCATGAAATAGTTGGATACATATTTGATAATCGGCACTTTCGAATTTCCACGTTTGGTGGTGATCAGGATAACCCCATAGGCACCACGAGAACCGTATAATGCGGTCGCCTGTGCATCTTTAAGGATCTCTATTCTTTCCACATCTTCCGCTGGAATCAGGGATAGCGGGCTAATCCCCGGGCCCGACTGCTGAAAACCGTAGTCAAAATTATTCGTGTCTTCGATTGGCACCCCATCCACTACAAATAATGGCGATGTTGGTGTTAAGAAGGCAGAACCACCGGATTCTGAAACATTGATACTGGATAAACCACGCAAGTTGATCGATCCACGCATCCCCGGAGAACCATTGTTGTTCTGCACGTTTAATCCCGGAACTTTACCCTGAATTAACTCCATCAGATTGGCAACAGGTACATCCTGGATCATTTTGGCGGTAATCACCACACTTGATCCTGTACTCGTTTCTTTTGTTTTAGTTTGATAACCAATGATCACCGTTTCTTTTAACGCACTTTGCTCTTCCGCTAAGTAGACGTTCATTTTTGATTTCTCATCGGCTTTTTTTCTGACTGTTGTATAGCCTATATACTTAAAAAACAACTCTGCATTTTCCGGAACACGGATGGTAAATTGTCCCTTTTCATTCGTTATTCCCACACTTTTCAATGGGCTTCCGGACTGGATGTTGACGCCGGGCATGCCCATTTTCTCGGCCTTATCAAAAACAGTTCCCTGTACTACAACCTGCTTCTGCTGCGCAAATACCTCTGTATTAAAGCCGCAGAACAGGAGTAAAGAAAACACTATAATTAGATACTTCATCTCTGATTTATATTAAAAATTAGAACCTTGGTTAGTCATTGGTGAATTTTGGACGCTCTCCTTTAAACTTGAAGATGATTTCCCAATCTCCACGTTCATAGATACTGAAGTCAAGCGCCATATAAGCCTTGATCAGAGAATTACCGCGACCCACTCTTTCGTAACGGAAAACGGCTCTGGATCTACTCCCGCTTGAATTGGTATATATGGTAGGAAATTCTACGGAAGGGATAGGATAAGACACGTCATATTTCACATATTCAGGCGTCATTTTCATGTTAAAACCATGCACCAGTTCAGTCCATTTGGTGGTGCTAAACAAGGCCGGATCCATCGTATTGTTCAGGGAATCTTTAAACTTGAAGGTCAGGGAGTTTCCCGTATCATTCACTTTGTTAAAAACAGCTTCAATATCATAAGGACTAATAAAATTGCCTCTTTTCTCCCCTTCCATATTACGGATTTCCGACATGCCTACGCCTACTGATTGTGCCTGTCCGGTAATCGGATCCTGGTTAGATGGTTCAAAAGCGCGCTCTCTGTAAGGGATCAGTTTAAAGTCTTTAAAGTATCTTCTACCACCGGAATTGCTCACTTCCACATCAAACACATAGCCCGAATCCGGACGTGCCCTGATAAAGGAAGCACTGGAGTTTGCCCACATCAGAAACTGACCGGAATGCTTGCGGATTTCAAAAAGCGGATGATTTTCTATCTTTCTTTTCTCTTCAATTTCTGCCAGTGATTTCTCGGTCCCGGTATAGGCTTTTGTCCATACTTTAACCGGAAAATTTTCTGTCAGCTCAGGCGCGGCAGAACCGTCTCTTCTGCGCAAATTGATGATCTTAAAATCCAGTGGCAGGCCAGAACCTGTTCCTGAATTAAAATTTTCGGTAAAAAGGGTATTGCGCCCTAAAGTAGGGCTGTAAATTGTGGAGGTAAAAATTGCATCTGCCCCCAGCGCCAAACGATCATCAGGAAGGTCCTTTTTGCAGGATACAGTCAGCAGGACTGCAATCCCCATAAAAAACATATAGCATGATGTTAAGGAGTATTTATTGTTCATGTCTTATGGCCTTATTTATTAATTCTTTTAGTAAATTCATTAAAGCCAAATTCATGGCTGGGTGCCAGAACGTTGACAATTGCATTGTGCGTCAGGACGTTCACCGCATTGGTAGGGCTACGCTGCCAGAATTTCACGAAAATCGATCCTCTGGGATCACTGTAAGTTAAAATCTGAGGTCCGCCATTGATCAATCCTGAAGCACTCGCTTTTTCGAAAAGGATGTGCATTGGATAACCATGACTGATGGTCGTCACGTGTACACCATCGGAGTAGCCCTGATAATCTGCCGATCTTTTTTTACCGGCCAGCAGGTATTTACACACCATGGTATCCAGCTCTGCCAGATCCGCATTAGCCAGATAGATTGGCGCTTTCAGCTCCATCTTTCTCATGACATTCAGGTTCTTAATGGCCGCTTCAAAGCTCTTGTTGGTCACTGCAAAAACCGTCAGGTCTTTGTTTGTCAGGGAGTCCTGCAAAGCAGGAAGGCGGTTAAGCACCAATAAAAGAGAGTCGAACATACCGGTTTGCGACTTAAAGTAAGCCATCGTATTCCCATCAAATTCCTGACTCTTGTTTTCATAGTCGTAATAGGTCTTATCCACTTTTTTACAGGCCGGCAGGATCATGAAAAGGCATAAGGCCATCATAACCGGGAGAAAAAAGAGATTTTTTATAGTATTTTTCATTACAATTTATTTAAGGTGATGAACTGAAAGGGCTTAATTCCAGTAACTATTTTGAACGATCCTTTTATTGGCATTCAGGACATCCTTTGATATTGGCCAATAGATTCCGTTTTCATCCAGGATTTTATTAAAGGCAGGGTTGTTACGTTTAATCCGGTTGTACCTCACCAGGTCATACCATCTCCATCCCTCACCCATCAGCTCTCTTCTGCGTTCCGCAAAAATGGCATCCAGGACATCGTCAGAAGAACCAATTGGAAAGCTCGTGATACCGCGTTTTGCAGTAGCCGTATTTAAGGCCTCAATTGCTTCATTTCTAAAGCCAAGTACCGCCAGCGCTTCTGCTCTCAGCAGGGTTAATTCTTCCAGTCGGGTAAACAATACGGCAGAACTGAACACCGCATAAGTTCCGTCGTTGCCAATATCTCCGTTCTGGACTACCGCAATCTTTTTGAAAATCGGTTTCTCGGTATTGAAGTTGACGAAGTAATTGGTACGGAATAATTTTGTAACCGTATCTAATCCAAAACGTAGATCTTTTCTGTCTTTAAAGGCCGAAAGAATCGTGTCTTTAGGCACATACATATCTGGTGTTGGCTTACGGATAATCGGAGCGGCTAAAGTAAGCTGCTCAATATGACCGTTTGCCGTAGCTTCACCATTTCCATATTCAAAGGCGAAACCGACAATCTGTACTCCCCTTTTAAAGGCAAAAGGACTGTTCCATCCGTTTTCAGTCAGGT
This sequence comes from Pedobacter gandavensis, assembly GCF_032677645.1. Lineage (GTDB taxonomy): Bacteria > Bacteroidota > Bacteroidia > Sphingobacteriales > Sphingobacteriaceae > Pedobacter > Pedobacter gandavensis_A. Next base: position 521,464 of record NZ_JAVTSB010000002.1, read on the forward strand.
CATCCATATCGATGTATTTAGGGGCAGACTGGGTACCATCTTTCTGGTAATTGTCCATGATAAACTTGGTGTATACCTCAGTTTCCGTGTATCTTCCCTGCCATGCTGTGATGTGCGACATGATCCCATAAGCGGAGATTTTAGTCAGCAATACACCATTCCAGTAATCACGGTTTTTACCATAATAATCACCTGGAAGCTGAGGATCTGCCAATCCGTAATAGATCGGTAAAGTCTTTGCCGCGGCCAGCAGTTCAGCTTCTGCAAATGCCAGCACTTTTTTCTGGTCAGTTCTTTCATGCTCTTCAAACTGTCCATCGTGTGAAGAAGTGATCAAAGGAACATCGCCCCAGATCCGTACCATATAGAAATAAGCGAAAGCCCTTAAAGCTCTTGCCTGCGCGATATCCACGTCATTATTTACTTTGGTATAGCGTTTATCCTTCGCCAGGATTTCACCTGATCTTTCAATGAACAAACTGGTTGCATTGATCACCGAGTAAAATCTACGCCAGTTGGTAATTTCATTCATGATGGGATAAGAGGCTTTCAAATCTCCACGAATGATGGCTTTCAAATCAGACCTGTTGGTGGCCTGAAAATCTCCTTGTCTCAAATCGCCCATTAACCAGTGGGTATTGTTACTGGCCATCGCGGTACGCATTAAAGCATACATTCCCAACACGCCGGATAAGCCATCTTCAAGGGTAGTCCACTGAGTTTCTTCGGTAGATAACCTGGTGGATCGCACATCCAATGCTTTTTTACAGGAGAAGTTCATTGACATCACTGCCAGTAATAATAAAGCGGTTACGGCTTTATTAAAATTTGTGTTCCTGTTTATAAAATTTATCATCTTATTTATTCTATTTAAAACTATAAATCAAACTTTACCCCAAGTGTGTACGTTCTCGGAATAGCCATTCCGTAACCATTGTACATACCGGTATAATCAATTAGTTCGGGATCACCACCGCTGAAAGAAGTCAGTGTAAGTAGATTGTTGGCAGTCACATAGACATAGATTCTTTTTACATCTGCTTTCATGTTTTTGATGGCCTTTGTTTTGGTCAGGTCATATCCAAGAGACACGGTTCTTAATTTTACATAAGAAGCATTCTCTAAAAAGATGTCCTGATCGATACGGTAAGGGATTACATCACTCCATGGGTTATAAATCGGGTAACTTTTCGCGTTACTGCTAAGCTGCCAGGAGTTTACCTCTCTGATGGAACCGATGTTATTAGAGTTTTCTCTGTTGATAAAATCGTAACGGTTGGCATCATATTGATTCAATGCTTTTTGTCCGATTGCCGCAAAAACCTGTAAAGTCAGGTCAACACCTGCATAGCTGAACTGGTTAGTCCATCCGGCAGTAAACTTAGGAAGACGGCTACCTTTCAATACCTTATCGGCATCGTTAATCACGTAGTCGCCATTCTGATCTTTCCAGATCGGGTCACCAGCTTTCAGCGTATTTCCATCAAAGGTTAAAGGACGTCCATTAGCCGGATTTACCGGAATATCAGTCGCATTGTTGAAAATGCCTTTGTTTTCGTACAACCAGAAGGCACCGATAGACTCCCCTACTTTAAGTAAGCGATCTCCGATAATCAACTCCTTTAAACCATTCGGTAAAGCCGTCAGTTTATTTTTATTGAAGTTCAGGTTGAAACCTGAAGTCCAGTTTAGCCCCAGGCTATTTTTCAAAATTTCTGCATTCACCGTCAGGTCTATCCCTGTATTGCGCACATCCATTCCGGTTGCATTGATACTTTCGTAGCCACTTTCTGTAACCAACGGTAAGTTCAGTACCATTCTTTTATCGTCTTTCTGGTAGAACGTGATGCCTCCGTTTAAGCGGCCTCCTAAGAAACTACCGTCTAAACCAAGGTTAAACTGATCTACAAAAGGAAGTCCGATGCCATAACCCACCCATCCGGAAGTATAGGGTCTCATGATACCAGCAAAACCACCATAGGTAGGTATAGTTGGCTCTTCATTCCATCCCATATTTACTCTGTACTGCGGGCCACCGGCGAAACGATCGTCGTTAAATGGTTTCATAATTCTAGACCATGAAGCGGTTAACTTCAAATCATCGAACAAATTATTTGCGGTTAAGAACTGGTTTTTAAGGCTCCATTCTGCACCAATTGCAGGCGTTACCATCCAGCGGCTATCTGGTTGTCCGTTAGAAGAACCATCATTTCTTAAACTCCCTCTCAGGATTAACAAGTCTTTAAACTGGTACTTTGCAGCGCCATAAAAGGAAATCAGTTTGCTTTTTTCACGGTCATTGAAACGGGACACATAGAACCCGCCATATGGAGATTCTAAATAATCATCCTTATGATCTCTGTTACCATCTACCTTATTGATCTTGATAAAATCGTTAGGTCCGTTATAAGCTTTTGCATAGTTATATTTATAGGTATCATTCTGTAAAGACTGGCCCAGTTCGAATTCAAAATGGTGGTCTCTGTTTAAATCATATTTATAACTGAAAGCATTATTAAAAATGACGCGTTGATTGTAACCGAAATAATTGGAAACAAAGTTATTGTCCTCCATTAAAGTAGAAGGGAAGAAAGCATCTCTGGTGCCTTCCATATAATCAAAAAGCAAGCTGGTGGTGAAATTGATTTTGTTCAGTTTCACCGTCAATGCTACTGCTCCCTGTAAAAGGGTATTGGTATTCTCGTCGATTACCTTGGTATACTCATCGAGAAAGCTTTGGTAAAGTGCTTTATTAGGAGACAGTGGGGTGGTGAAATCCGTCAGGTAAGTAGTTTCTCCGAAACGATCTCTCACACTTCTGTTTCTGTTTCTGTCTAGTCTGGTGGCATTGATCTTTGTAGATAAAGTAAGCCATTCAAAGGGTGCCATATTGATTTGAAATCCGGCAGTATAGCGATTTAAAGCAGTTTCATCTGCATTTCCGGCACTACGGGTATTACCACCAAAAAACCGGAAGTTTGCACGTTCCGATCCACCGGTTAAGCTTAAATCAAGGGAGTAAACAGGGGCCGTTTTGAAATACAGGTCATTCCAGTTAGAAGGGCCGTAATAATCGGTACTCGTTGAATCCCTTAAGTAACCTACATAGTTAGCACGGTCATCGGCAGTGGCATATTTCTGGTAAAAAGGCTTGCGAAAGGCGTTTTCATAAGCACCATTCACGGTGTTCACCTTACTGGATTGAACCATCCCGAAATAACTGTTCATACTGATTTGACGCGGGCCGGATTTGGCGTTTTTAGTGGTGACCCAGATTGCGCCATTTGCCGCGTTAGGGCCTAGTTTAGCCAGGGCAACGGGGTCTTTGATCACCTCAATAGAGTTCACATCGTTGATGTCTATAAAGGATAAAAGGTTGGTAGCAGGGCCAATACGGTTGAAATCGTATTTTTGGATTTCAAAAGAAAAGGGATTGTCCTGTGTTAAGGGAATCCCATTTAAGTATACTGCAGGTTGTACAGCATACATGTCTCTTCTGCTGAAAATCGGGGCAGAAAGCCCTCTGATCAACATACTTTGTTCAGCGCCGGGCTCTCCGGTGGTTTCCTGAACGTAAACTCCGGCAACATTTCCTTTCAGCATTTGCTGTAGCGAAACATTCGGACTTAAAGCAACCACTTTGATGTTGACAGAATCCCGGGTTCCTTTGAGGATCGCGGAGTTACTGATTTTCTTGGATATTGCTTTCTCTATCCTTTTTAACTCCACAGAGTCTTCGGGCACCGTATCCTGTCTTATGAGAATACTGTGGTAATTCAGGGGAGCGGTAGGACGCGCCTTTGCCTCTGCCTTTAAAAAACAAAGCGCAGAAACCAGGACCGCAAAGAACACACTCGCAATAATTCGGACCATTTTCATTCGTATTATTTAATTATTAGATTGTTAGCTTAGTTAAGTTCCCGTGTAGGATAAATCAGGCCATAGAAATCCACTAACCACAAAATATTGTGGAAGGGGTTAATCATTAAAAAATCTTCTTGTTAAATAATAAAGCCCAAAAAAGAATAGGATAGAGATGGGTTAATTATCTAATTTGATAATGGAATAACCTGATTGTTCTATTTTTAAATGGATTTTAAATCTGGATCAAACAATTTAGAGGCAATTGCTGAGGTTGAGTAAAAATTGTAATCATAGTTAGTTTGGTTTAGGTTGTTGGTTAGGTTAGTTGTAACATATTTTGCCAAAATGTCTTTTCAGTGGCATTCGTATAGCTATCCTAGTGTTGCAGAATATGTTATTCTGGTGGTTGGTCAACAGCTAAGGATTATGTAATACTTAATGAAAGCAATTTAGAATAATTAAATCGCCACTCTCTTGAAAATGACAGCGCAAACGTTTGATTAAGCCTTAATTATCGCAACAACAGTATTCCATACCAAGAAATTAAAGATTTAATTTCAAATGATTATGTATAATTACATTATTATTAAATCTTATCCCTGAATTAGTATTATAGAAACAACTATTAAAATAGTATCCAGACCGCTCTTATTTTAAGGCAAATAACTGTAAGGATATTTTTTTCGGGGAACTAAAAACTGTCTGGAGTTACTAAAAGCGTTTAGTAACTTTGGAAACAACTTGTAAACAGTCGATTAGCGATAAGCCAATCCGCCTTAAGATTAAATTTTATTCGTCATAAAACGAAAATACCGCTGCAGATTTCGGTCTGAATAATTGATTTTTCTTCATTACACAAACGTTTGCACTAGCGGATAATCGTCAAAAAATTGACATTCAGGATAATATTTGAATCATAACGGCGCTGTTACAAAGAAACGCTCTAAAAAACTGTCCAATTTTGGCTATTTAGTCGCCCAAATGATCCTTTCCAACCGCAAATCCGCGGAATAAATTCCCGCAGCTTTTTGGAAGGATTTCTTTTCTCCGGGATTCTTTAAAAAACATTGCTGAGGTTGGATGCCGGAAGTGGTCGGGTTGTGGTCGGGAAGAGTGGCATCTTCGAATAGAGTATCGTACATCCCCACCTACACTTGCTCTAAGTTTGCTGTAGGGGTTTGTATCGTAACCCGTACGAGGACTTACAGCAACCTTAACGCAAATAAACGCTATTCCCGCCCAATATCAAACCTCTTTTATAGCACAAAAGCCAACCGAAGTTGGCTTTTGTGAGTTGGTTACCTGGAAAAACCCGGTTATTCTTATGGAAAGAGCCGCTTATTTTTTAATGGAGGTTCCTTCTTCGATTTCTTCAGTCGCTTTTAGCAAAATCTGATCCCCATCCATCAATTCCCCGAATATTTCCAGTTTATCCGGCATCATTCTGCCTTTAGCAACGGGGATGTTTTTGGTCTTCCCGTTTTCAATGCGGATCACATAAACCCCTAGATTGGCATCTACCAGCGCTGTTTTTGGAATAAAGAAACTGGCTGCTCTGGCTTGTAAGGGAATCATCGTTTCTGCGACCATCAATGGTTTTAACTCCTGATTCACATTCATCAGGTCGGCTTCAATCTTTTCCGAACGCAATTTCTCGTCCAATGCACCCGATTTTCTGGAAATCCGGGCCATGTACATTTTCTGAGGAATAGATTTTACTTTAAACCGGATGGTATCCCCGATATTCAGGTAAGGCGTATTCGCTTCCGGCACCGACAAAGACAACCGCAGCTTCTGGTTGTTTTGTACAACCAATAAGGGCAGATCTGCCGCTTTACCCATCGGACCAACATAAGCCCCCAGGTCTACGTTTCTATCGGTTACCGTGCCGCTAAATGGCGCACGGATCACCAAATAGTTGGTCATCGCTTTGAGTTCATTGTAGACTGATTTTGCCGCAGCTACCTGGGCTTCATCGGCCAGTTTCCGGGCGGTGATCTGGTCTAAAGCATCTTTCGCAATGGCCCCTTCGGTTTTATCGGCATCAAACATCCGGTCGTAATTGGATTTAGTAGCGATATAAATCGCTTCCTGTGCTTTCAGTTTTGATTTTGCAGTAGCCAGTTGTGCCTGAATCTCCGGCGCCTCCAGCACCACAAGCACTTGTCCGGCAGTTACTTTTGAGCCTATATCGACCTTAATCTGCTGTACGTAACTGTTTACTTTTGCATATAGTTCGGTCTCCTGATCCGCCAACAACTCCCCTGCCAGCTTTAAAGAAACTTTAGGGTTTGTTTTTAAGAGGGATATTGTCTCAAAACTTTGCATCATCATGGGCATCGGCATTGCCGCAGCTTTATCTGTTACTTTTTCTTCATTACTGCAGGCCGCGAAAGTAAGCGCTAGTCCCGCAAGGATATAGGTGAATCTTTTCATTTTTTTAAGCGTTTTTTTGAACAAAATGGAGGCTGTTTTCATCTTCCGGATCTAAGGAAGGCGAAGTTGTACTTGTTTTTCCCTGTACCCAGGCAAATACCAATGGCAATAAAATCAATACTGAGAAGGTGGAGGCGAATAATCCGCCAATCACGGCACGTCCCAATGGGGAAACCTGATCTCCACCCTCGCCATGGCCGATAGCCATAGGCAACATCCCGGCAATCATCGCCATGGAAGTCATGATAATCGGGCGCATTCTAAGCGAAGCCGCTTTCATTGCCGAGGCAAAAGCATCGCCGTTTTGTAGCCTCAACGTTTCCGCATTGCTGATCAGCAACACCGCATTGGCAATAGATACCCCCACAGACATAATGATGCCCATGTAAGATTGCAGGTTTAGCGTCGATCCCGTGATTTTAAGAAGCACTAAAGCGCCCAGCACCACAAAAGGAACAGTAGTGAGCACCACAAATGAAACTTTGAAGGATTGGAAATTGGCAGTCAGCATTAAGAAAATCACCAATACGGCAACTAATAATCCATTAACCAGACTGTCCATCGTTTCGTCCAGCACCGGCGCCATTCCTGCTACAGAAATGTTCAGTCCTTTAGGAATTTCTCCTAAGGAAGCAATCGCTGCGTTGACATCCTTTTGCGCCTTTCCGAGGTCTTTATTGTGCAGGTTGGCCGTTACTGTGGTATAGGCCATGGTGCCCAGGTTGTAGCTTTCGCCAAGGGTGGTGGTCGGCATAATCGTTGCCACATCGCCCAATACCGGTCGCGATGAGTTTTTTAACAGGGGAATGTTGGCCAGCTCGTCTTTGCTGTTCAGCACGTTTTGAGGCGTTTGCACCTGCACGTCGTAAGCGATTCCCATCATCCCTTCTACCCACATGTTTTTGCTGGTATAACGGGAGGAAGCCGTCGACGCGATCAGTGATTTAGCAATATCCTGTGCATCAATTCCCAATTGTGCCGCACGGACACGGTCGATATTAATCGCCAATGCGGGATAATTTAAGGACTGTGGGATCTGTTGATCTCTCAGGTAATCGATCTCTTTCAATTTCGCCAGCAGCTTATTCGCATACATCACGTTTCTCTTTTTCATCATGCCCGAAAAACGTACTTCAATAGGCGTATTGGTTCCCTGACTCAGGATTTTTTCCGTCAGCTCTATCGGCTCAAAAGAAAGCTGTAGCTCCGGCATTTTATTTTTCAAATGGGCACGGATTTCATCTTTTAACGCGCTGGTATTTCCGGAATAGTCCTTTAATGCCACTTGCATCAAGGCTTCATGCGGACCCGCGTTATACAGGTAAATCGGACTTACCGCAAAAGAGGAAGGATGCTGACCGATAAACACAGAAGAAATCGCAATGTGATCTTTGCCGATCACCGTTTCCAGTTCCCGCAGCACCTGCTTGATTTTCTGTTCTGTTTTCTCAATCCTCGTTCCTTCCGGCGCTTTAATTCTCAATTGAAACTGGCTAGAATTTACGGCAGGTAAAACGTCTGTTCCGGTGATGCTGAACATCAGGTAAATCAGGACGCCAATGGCCAGAAAACTCCCGATAATAACCGGTTTCTTTTTAGGAAGCAGGCTTTCCAGGAAGGCGATAAAGCGCTTTCTGAAACGGTCGAAACGCGTTTCTTTAGCCAGTTCTTCTGCCGAATGTGGCTTCATCATCCAGTTGCACAGGATGGGCACAAAGGTTTGCGACAGTAAAAACGAAACAATCATCGAAAAGCCAATGGCCAGGGCTAATGGCATAAATAAGGCGCCCGGAATACCCGTCATCATAAATGCAGGGGCAAAAACAGCCAAAATACACAGCAGGATCAGCAGTTTTGGGAAGGCGATTTCTTTACAGGCATCCCAAATGGCCTGAGATTTTTGTTTACCCATGGCCAGATGCTGGTGGATATTCTCAATCGTAACCGTACTCTCATCCACCAGAATCCCGATGGCTAAAGCCAGTCCGGATAAGGACATAATGTTGATCGTTTGTCCGAAAAGCTTCAGGAATAATACGCCCGAAATGATAGAAATTGGAATAGTCAGGATCACAATAATCGCGCTGCGCTTATCTCCTAAAAACAACAAGACCATTAAGCCGGTGAGTAAAGCGCCTAACACGCCTTCTACCATTAAACTTTTAACGGCATTAATTACATAAACCGACTGATCGAACTCGTAAGAAATCTTGATGTCGTCCGGTAAATTGTTCTGGATATTAGGGATCGCTTTTTTCAGATTGCTGACCACATCCCAGGTGGAAGCATTGCCGGATTTGGCAATATTGATGTACACGGAACGCTTGCCATTGATCAAGGCATAGCCCGTAGTAATATCTGCACCGTCTTTTACAGTGGCCACATCGCGGATGTAAAGGTTATCGGCTTTTCCTTTGAAAATAGGAATGTTGCCGAAATCTTCGACCGCTTTAATCGTGTTATTTGTTGGCGTCAGGTAATTGATATCGTTGATATACACGTTCCCTGAAGGCGCGGTGATGTTGTTGCGACTGATCGCTTCCACAATCTGATCCGGAGACAACTGGTGACTGCGCAGTTTATTCGGGTCGATATTAATTTCTACCGTCCTCGGACTACCGCCAAAAGGAGGCGCTGTAGTTAATCCGGGAATGGCTATCAGGAAGGGACGCGCGGTAAAGTTGGCGATGTCCTGCAACTGGTTGTTGGTCTTGGTTTCGCTCCGGAAAACGAGCTGTCCGACAGGTTGCGAGGAAGCATCAAAGCGGATAATAAAGGGTGGTGGTGCCCCTGGAGGCAGGAAAACCTGAGACCTGTTAGACAAAGCACTGATTTCTGCAATGGCCTGTCCCATGTCTATCCCCTCATAAAAATTGAGCTTCATCAGGGTTAATCCCTGGGTATTTTTAGTTTCTATACTTTTGATGCCACTGGTAAAAAGCATCATATTGACATACATTTTGGTGAAATATCCTTCCATCTGTTGCGGGGTATACCCGTTAAAAGAATGGGCGATATACACCACAGGAAGGTTCATTTCCGGAAGAATATCGATCTTGATATCCTTAGAGGCTTTGATCCCGAAGAACAAAAGCCCGAGCACCATGACCATAATGGAAATGGGTTTGCGCAAGGCTATACGTAATAAATTCATGGGTTTTTCGGGGTTATGGAATGGCATTTAGTAGAATAGACAGCTCTCCTGCCGCAGCAGATTTTAACAGTAAGGCTTGCCAGATGTTGTTCCTGGCGAGCTCAAAGTCGATCTCCGCACGGTTCAGCGCGTATAGCGATTGGGTTAAATCCACAATGGTGGTTAAGCCGTTGCGATACAAAGTGCTGTTCTGACGGTAAGCATCGGCCGCTGCCTGGATCTGGATTTTGGTCTCTTCAAAGTTGTCTACCGCGTTTTTTAATTTCGCATTGGCAAGTTGTGTCTGTGCGGAAAGCTCCTCATGGAGGAGATGGTACTCGTTTTGAAGGGCTGTAGTCTGATGTTTCTGCTGTTTTACCCTGGCTCCGAAACGGTAAATGTTGGTCAGATTCCAGGACAAAGTGAGTCCGGCGAGGTAATTTCCACGGTCTATCCCTACCCCTTTTTGATAAGATTTTGAGTAAGCGCTATTATCTTGTACATAGTTGGATTCAAAGCCGGAACCCCGCCCCTGTACCACACCGAAAGCAGATAAGGAAGGCATGGTTTGCGAACGCTGGATCTTTTCCGATTGCATACTCCCGGAGACTTTAGTCTTTTGCCATAGCAGCAATGGGTGGTTCATCAGGGTAACCCGCTGACTATCTATTAACTGCGGAGTTTTACCGGTAAAAACAGTGTCTAAAGTGAAGCTTTGGTATTCTTCTCCAAGCAACACGGCCAGTGTTTTAGAATACTCCAGCTCCATATCATAGGCCTTAATTCGCGCAGAATGGGCGTTAGAGACTTCCGCTTTAGCCAGGGAAGCATCTACCCCCGGAATCAGTCCGCTGGCCACACGGCTCACTGTAGTGTGCATAAACACCTGCGCACGCTCCAGATTTTTCTCCTGCACATATTTGATCCGCTGACTGGCGAAGAGGTTAAAATAAGCCGCCCCAACTTTCACCTGATGCTGGAATTTCTCCTGCTCCAGATCCGTTGCCGCCTGCTTTTCTTCTACCCTGGCCAGGTTCACCTGATTTTTGATCCTGCCAAAGGTAAACAGGTTCCAGTTGACGTTGGCGAGGTACAGGGAGCCGAAAGCGGCATTCCAGTTTTGTGTTGCCAGTGGCATCGAGGTTGCCGCAGAACCTAAGCCGCCATAACCGTACATCGGCCCGTTCTGCGCGTTTATCGTGCCAAAACTCTGTTGTGCCAGCACCGTGAAATCGGGTAAATACTGGCTTTTCTGATAATTGGTGTTTTCTTGTGAAGCCTTAACCAATGCTTCTTTTGCTTTAATTTTTTCGTAGTTCTGAATAGAACGTTGTAATGCGTCGGGCAGCTGCAAAGTTTGCGCATACGACATCGTCGATACGCCACATAGCACCGCCAACGCAATGAATCTGATATTCATTGTCTTATAGCTGTAATTAGAAATTAAACCATCATAATGAAGGAGGATATTGTCCTACTCCGGTGTTCAAAATGATGATGGCCTATATCCGATATACACAATGTAAAATGTAGAATGGGGGCCCCTGTAATGGGGTAGAAAAATAAAAAGCATCCGTTTTACCATTGCTTACTTTATCGTCCCAGATCGTGGTAATTGCAGGATGAAGGTATAAAACCGCTTCGCCTGAGAATTTTGAAATGTTGTCCTGCTGCAGGAGTTTTTGCACTTTATCCGCCAGCTTCACCTGCTCCTTTTCATGCTTGCAGCAATTGTCCTTCTTAGTCTGCTGCTTGTTTTTTAAAGCGCAAACCGGACATACCTGATCCTGGTGCTCCTTAGAAAATATCCGGGTTTCCTGTTTTACGCCTTTGCAAATATGTGCACTGGTCGTAAATCCAGTGGATACGATCAGGAACAATAGACAAAGAAACAGGCTTAACAGTTTTTTCATAGGATGGAACAAAGATGGCTTCCAGGTTTTGGATAAGTATTACATGATTACGGGAATCTTTTACATAATTCTGAGGGGAGATTAGTATGTGATACTTCTCCATAAATTATTTAAGAATATCGGGTTTAAAACCAATCCTGATCCTTGGAGGATTGCGTATACTTTACATTACCTCCCTGTTTCAAGGTGCCAGATTGGCTCCTTGAAATAGGGTATTCTTCTGGCCTCAATTCAAACGTAAAATCTTCGGGAAAACGATCCATGTTCCGCTTAACCTGCCTTTTAAGCTGCTTGGTTTCTACAACATAAAGCAAAGCTTGTAAATACGCTATTAAGCCCTTCAAAGCTGACTCCTGCTTTCGACCTGCCCTCGGGATGAGCTCCGGATTACTCAAGCCTCACATGATCCTTAGAACATCGTTGGAAGGTCCTTAGGGTCATCCAGGGATCATCCAACCATCTTCCAACCATTACGCAACCATTGAGAAGATCCGAACGCAATACGGCAACATACCGAAGGCATCCTATAGCAATCATTACTATTAAAGGTATATGGGCTTTGTGT